>NZ_BAABAS010000005.1:0-650307 GCF_039537545.1 Actinomadura meridiana | reverse complement strand
TGGAACGGAGCGCCAGCGGAGTGCAATACGCCGGTCGGCCCCCTGCCGGGGGGCGTGGGGGGTCGTCCCCCCACACGGACACAGTCCAGGGAGGTTGAGTTCTGTGGAGAACGACGGGCTTGTCGTCGCGGGCGAGGAGGTGGGCTCGCGGCTGATCATGGGGACGGGGGGCGCGCCGAGCATGCACGTCCTGCGGGAGGCGCTGACCGCGTCCGGGACGGCGTTGACCACGGTCGCGATGCGGCGGGTCGACCCGGCTGCCCGGGGCTCGGTGCTGGACGTGCTGAACGAGTGCGGCATCCGCGTGCTGCCGAACACGGCGGGCTGCTTCACGGCGGGCGAGGCGGTGCTCACCGCCAAGCTGGCCCGCGAGGCGCTCGGCACGAACTGGGTCAAGCTCGAAGTGATCGCGGACGAGCACACGCTGCTGCCCGACCCGATCGAGCTGGTCGACGCCGCCGAGCAGTTGGTGGACGACGGGTTCGTCGTCCTGCCCTACACCAGCGACGATCCGGTGCTGGCGCGGCGGCTGGAGCAGATCGGGTGCGCGGCGGTGATGCCGCTCGGCTCCCCGATCGGGTCGGGGCTCGGGATCCGCAACCCGCACAACATCGAGCTGATCGTGGAGCGGGCGGGCGTCCCGGTGATCCTGGACGCCGGGCTCGGGACGGCGTCCGACGCCTCGCTGGCCATGGAGCTGGGCTGTGACGCGGTGCTGCTGGCGACGGCGGTCACCCGCGCCCAGTCCCCGGCGCGGATGGCGGCGGCGATGCGGCACGCGGTGGAGGCGGGGCGGCTGGCCCGGCTGGCCGGACGCATCCCCAAGCGCCGCTACGCGCAGGCGTCCTCCCCCTTCGACGGGCTCGCGACCTCTTAGGAACACTTAAGGCCCACCTACAGAAATTATCGCTGGACCTGAAATATCCGCCGCACCCACACTGAGGACGTCCACCAAGATCCGCCGTGCCGCAACCCGGCGCGTTACTTCGGTGTTCGTGGAAACGTCCCAAACTTAAGGTGCGTGACATGCAGCAAGAGAGCGGCACGCGCGTCGACAGGCTCGCCGTGGCGGCCGCCACGGTCACGGTGGTGCTCTGGTCGTCCGCCTTCGTCTCGATCCGCAGCGCGGGCGCGGAGTACTCGCCCGGCGCCCTCGCCCTCGGCCGCCTCCTTTCGGGGACGGTCGTGCTCGGCGTGCTGTGGCTCGTCCGGCGCGAGGGACTCCCACCGAAGGGCGCGTGGCCCGGCATCATCACCGCGGGCGTCCTGTGGTTCGGCGCGTACATGGTCGCGCTGAACTGGGGCGAACAACTCGTGGACGCGGGCACCGCCGCGCTGGTCGTCAACATCGGGCCGCTGCTGATCGCGCTGCTCGGCGGCTGGCTGCTGAACGAGGGCCTGCCGCCCCGGCTGCTGGCGGGCATGGCCGTGTCGTTCGCGGGCGCGGCCGTCGTCGGGCTGTCGATGTCCGGGGAGGGCGGCTCGTCCGTCGGCGGAGTGCTGCTGTGCGTGGTCGCCGCCGTCACCTACGCCGCGGGCGTCGTCAGCCAGAAGCCCGCGCTGCGGCACGCCTCGCCGTTGCAGTTCACCACGTTCGCCTGCGCGATCGGGGCGGTCGCCTGCCTGCCGTTCTCCGGTCAACTCGTCTCCCAGGCCGCGGACGCGCCCGCGAGCGCCACCCTCAACCTGGTGTACCTGGGCATCTTCCCGACCGCGCTGGCCTTCACGACCTGGGGGTACGCGCTCGCCCGCACGTCCGCCGGGAAGATGGGCGCCACCACCTACGCCGTGCCCGCCCTCGTCGTGCTCATGTCGTGGCTGTTCCTCGGCGAGATCCCCGGCCTGGTCACCCTCGGCGGCGGGCTGCTCTGCCTCGCCGGGGTCGCCGTCTCCCGCAGCACCCGGGCCGTCCGCCCCGCCACAGCACCGGACCCGGCCGAATCACCCTCCGGGCTCATCGATGCTCATACTCGCGACTGATGAGACCGCTGCCCGACCGGCCGTAAACTCGCAGCGATGGACGCAACGGGTACCGATCCGCTCGTCGGGCAGGTGCTCGACGGGCGCTACCGCATAGAGTCCCGCGTCGCGCGCGGGGGCATGGCGACGGTCTACGTCGCCCGTGACATCAGGCTCGACCGGATCATCGCGATCAAGGTGATGCATCCGGGGCTCGCCACCGACGACGACTTCGTCGCCCGCTTCATCGGCGAGGCGAAGGCCGCGGCGGCGCTGTCCCACCCGAACGTCGTCGCCGTCTACGACCAGCGCACCGACGGCGAGCACGTCTTCCTCGTCATGGAGTACGTGGCGGGCCACACGCTGCGCGACGCGCTCACCACCCTCGGCCGGTTCGGTCCCCGCGCCGCGCTGGAGATCATGCAGCCGGTGCTGGCCGCGCTCGGCGCCGCGCACCGCGCCGGGCTCGTGCACCGCGACGTCAAGCCGGAGAACGTCCTCATCACCGAGGACGGCCAGGTCAAGGTCGCCGACTTCGGCCTCGCCCGGGCCGAGACCGCGAGCAAGATGACCAAGACCGGCATGATCATCGGGACGGTCGGCTATCTCGCGCCCGAGCAGGTCACCTCCGGCGAGGCCGACGTCCGCTCCGACGTGTACGCGGCGGGCGTCATGCTGTTCGAGCTGCTCACCGGCCACCTCCCCCACCGGGCGGACACGCCGCTCGCCGTCGCCTTCAAGCATGTGAACGAGAAGGTCCCGGCGCCGTCGGAGCTCGTCCCCGGCATCCCCCTCCGGGTGGACGAGCTGGTCACCGACGCGACGAGCCACGACCCGCAACGCCGCCCGCAGGACGCGAGCCAGTACCTCGCCGAGGTCGCCGACGTGTTCGGCGGCCTGCCCCGCGACCTCGACCAGCGCATCGAGGACGGGTCCCGCAACGCCACCAGCGTCCTGGAGACACCGGCGACGGGCGGGCACACCGAAGTCCTCGACGCGGGCACCCTGCCCGCCGACCTCCGCCCCGAGCGCACCCGATCGGATCGCGCCATCGGCGCCCTGACCGGCCGCTACGTCCTGGTCGCCATCGGCGTGATCGCGGCGGTCGCGCTCGGCTGGGCCGTCTGGTACCAGACGTCGGGGCAGTACGAGCACGTCCCGTCGTCCATCATCGGAATGAAGGTCACCGACGCCCGCGACCGACTGGAAAGCGCCGGTCTGACCGTACGAACCGGCAAGCCCGTCTACGACGACCGCGTCCACAAGGGCGGCGTCGCCAGGTCCGACCCGGCCCCAGGCGCCCGCGTGGCCAAGGGCGAACCCGTCACCCTGACACCCTCCAGGGGCATCACGCCCACGAAGGTGCCCGACGTCACGGGCAAGTCCCTGGACGAGGCGAAACAGACCCTCAAGGACAAGGGCTTCACCGTCGGCCGGACGAGCACGACGCCGTCCCAGACCGTCGCCAAGGACCGCGTGATCAGCACCTCCCCCAGCGCGGGCGAACGCCAGTCCCCGGACGAGCCGGTCGACGTCGTCGTCTCCGCGGGCATGTCGATGCCGGGCCTCATCGGCCAGAACGTCGACACCGCCGCCAACCAGCTCCGCTCGATGGGCCTGGAGGTCCACATCGAGAAGAAGAAGGTCGACGGCAAACCGGCGAACGCGGTGATCGAGCAGAACCCGCCCGAGGGCACCGGCGTCTCTCGCGGCGACGAGGTCACGCTCGTCGCCAACAAGCGCGACTGCGTCATCGACGCGGGCCCGATCGAGATCGGCTGCAACGACGGCGAGACGACGGAGAACATCCCCGTCCCCAACGTCACAGGGCGCACAGTCAACGACGCCAAGAGCGCCCTGGAAGACTCGGGCTTCAAAGTGAAAGTGACGGGTTTCGGCGGCGACACCGTCCGGATCCAGTCCCCGAACGGCGGCGAGGCCCCTCGCGGCTCCACCGTCACCATCGTCAGAGGTCCGTAACATGCGCAACCCAGTCGGTGCCCACGTCCCCGTGGCGGGCGGCCTCGCCACCGGCGGCCTGAAGTACGCCGCCGAGATCGGCGCGGAGGCCATCCAGGTCTTCGTCGCCAACCCACGCGGCTGGGCGCTCCCCGAAGGCAAGCCAGCCCAAGACGAGAAACTGCGCGCCGCCGACCTCCCCGTCTACGTGCACACCCCGTACCTGGTCAACTTCGGCTCCCCCAGCCCGGAGACGCTCGCCAAGTCAATAGCGTCCGTCCGCCACTCCCTGACCCGCGGCCACGCGATCGGCGCCCGCGGCGTGGTCGTCCACACCGGCTCCTCGGTCACCCAGACCTACGACGAGGCCATGGCCCAGGTCCACGACCACGTCCTCCCCCTCCTGGAGGAGATCCCCGAGGACGGCCCGGACCTCCTCCTGGAACCCATGGCGGGCCAGAACAACATGCTCTGCGCCAAGGTCCAGGACCTGGCCCCGTTCTTCGACCGCCTGGAGAACCACCCCAAACTAGGCGTCTGCTTCGACACCTGCCACGCCTTCGCCGCAGGCCACGACCTGGCGTCCCCAGGCGGCGCGAAAGACACCATCGACGCCCTGATAGCCACAGTAGGCGAAGGCCGCCTACAACTAATCCACGCCAACGACTCAAAAGACCCCTGCGCCTCAGGCCGAGACCGCCACGAAAACATAGGCGCGGGCCACATAGGCGAACCCCCTTTCACCGACCTCTTCCAACACCCCGCCACAGCCAACATCCCCTTCCTGATAGAAACCCCAGGCCGAGCCCCCGCCCCCCACGCCAAAGACATAAAAACCCTAAAACACCTCCGCACCACCCCCTAAAACCCCACACACGATCCGGAAACCAAAAGCCGTCCCGCAGCCATAAAACAGGCGACAGCTGGCACCGAGATCACAGCCGCGCTCTGGAAAACCGATGGCATCGCCATCCAGACGGCCCAGTCCCAGACCCATCAGGCAGGCCACTAACCTCCTCATGGCTCAACAAGACGCCTGACCACAATGCCGCAGGCCCCCGCCAAACGACGCGCTCCCATGGGCCCACCAGGAGAGGAACCACTGGTCATCAGACCACGGGGTGGAACCAGCCGCAGCCGCCAAGCCCAAGCGGACCCGCACTTAACCACGCAGAAACCCCAGCCCCCTGAGTGACCACGCTGGGCCTGACCCGTTGCGATCGCGTCCGAAGGCAGGTTTCGAGCCCGCGAGAAACCTGATCGCGCAGCGAGCCGCTAGGCGAGCCGAAGCGATGCAGCGATCGCACGCAGTTCACGACGATGGAGGGCGCAATAAGTGTCATTCTGTGAAGCCCCAGGTCACGGGGGGTTCACAAGTGCACATGACCTCTAGGGAGCCATACGGGGAGCCGTGATCAACTTCCCCGTTGGAACCCGTCATCTCGAACGCCCGTTCGAGATGGTGAGAGGTCAAGGCGGGAAGGCCGAACGCCCGCAGCGTCCGGCCTTCCCTACGCCCACCACTCGATATCGGCGAGAGGCGAACGCGATGGCAAGCGTACTCATCAATGGGTTCAGCGGCAGCATTTACCGCGAGGGCAAGGGTTACACCGGGGTACTGGATCTAGGGTGCCACCCCAACGGAAAGCGCAACCGCCCCAAGCGCAAGGGAGCGACAAAGGCCGCCGTCAAGGACAAGCTGACGAAATTGGCCGAAGACCTCCAAAAGGGGCACAAGCCCAGGGCAGACAAGACCGTTACCCAGGTCGTCACGGAATACATTGACGATCTCGAACGGCAGGGACGCGCACCGAAGACGATCGAGGGTCTACGGTCCTGGAACCGGAATCACATCGTGAAAATCGGTGCTCTCAAAGTCAAAAGCGAACTAACACCGACGCACGTGTCAGA
This sequence comes from Actinomadura meridiana, assembly GCF_039537545.1. Lineage (NCBI taxonomy): Bacteria > Bacillati > Actinomycetota > Actinomycetes > Streptosporangiales > Thermomonosporaceae > Actinomadura > Actinomadura meridiana. The sequence goes on along the minus strand of NZ_BAABAS010000005.1, from coordinate 644,478 downwards.
CTGGCTGATCGATCTCGCCGAAAATCACGCATCATCGACGATCGCGAATGTTCACGGCCTGCTTTCCAGTGCGCTTGACCGCGCGATCGTTCACGACATCGTGAACCGGAACGTGTCCCGAATGGTCCGCAACATTCAAGGAAAGAACGACGGACGGGAGAGCAAGAGTTTCACGCCCGATCAGGTCCGGGTGATCCTGGCGCGCGCCAGTGCCGAGGTTCCGTTCCGTGTGCGGTTCGGCGCTTACGTGATTCTCGCACTCACGAGCGGACTACGCGGGGACGAGTTGAACGGCCTGAAATGGTATGGCCTTGACCTGGACGCCGGAACGGTATCGGTCGTGCGTGCCGACCGACACAACGGGAAGACCAAGACCGAACAATCGTTCCGATCGCAAGAACTGGCAGCCATTGCCATTCCGGTTCTCAAAGCGTGGCGGGAAATCCAGGCCAAAGAATTCGCCGCGTTCGGCGGAACGGTCACCGACGAAACGCCGGTATTCACTCGCCCGGACGGCACGCCGTACACGCAGCGGACCGCGCGCTACGAATTCCGCAAGGTGCTCGAAATCGCGGGCATCGAGGACTCGGAAGCGTGGACCGTGCGGGAAACGCGCACGACATTCGTTAGTGTCATGTCGCACAATGGCGTTCCGCGTGAGGTTATCGCGGATATCTGCGGTCACACGGTCCGGACGCTGGAACGGCATTACCGCAAGGTATTGCGCCCGGTTCACCGGCAAAGCGCGGACGTGATCAATAGCGTGTTCCGCGCCGCCTGATCACCCCACACACCCGGAAGCCCCTGACAGCCCCCGTCAGGGGCTTCCGCGCGTCCGCCCCTTTCCCCCTACCCTGGCCAGCCGTCAGCGTGTCTGCGAGCCTCTCAGTGCCACACGCCACCACTCCCCCGCCAAGACAAGCACCGCCGACAGGCCCACACGAAGCGAATAGGGAGCACACCGAAAAGGCACACCCCCCGCCTCCGCAGGAAACGCCCACGCTCCCGCCGCAGGGGACGCCCCCACGCTGCCACCCCCGAACGAACGAAAGAGATCCCACGCGAGCGGCGGACCGAGCACCCCCGTTGACCAGGCACAACGCGAACCATCGGCGCACCCCGAAAGACGCGCCCAAGGGCGCGCCCAAAGGTGCGCGGAAAACCGCGCTGAACGGTGCGCCGAAAGTCGCGCCGAACGGTGCACCGAAAAGCACAGCGAACAAGAATGATTCCGAAGGGAAAGGGGGATGAGGGGGGGACGCGAAATTGGGGGAGAAGGGGGATAGAGGGAAGGCGAGGAGGAGGGGCGGAGGCCCGACGGGGGGACGAACGGAGAGAGTTTAACCAGCCCTTTGGAGCCGCTTCCCCCCGCCTACCTGCGTGTTCGTCGCCCTGAAGCTTTCACGCGCGCGAAAACGGACACGCAGACCGAAACGAAAGCCGAGGTGAAACAGTCACTTCGCGCTTCCATTCATTCAGCCGCGCCCGTTTCCGTGGCCGCCGCCCTGATCTGCTTTCTTTTGCGTCGCCGCAATACTTTCATGACTTCAATCGGGGCGCTATTCCCCCCGTCTTGCATCCAGATGCGCGACGGCGTTTCCCCGTCATGCCAGCATTCTAGGAAAGCCACGCGCGCATCGTGCAGGACTTCACGGAAGTAGGCAAGCGACAGTTCGAGCGTATCGGCTGCCGCGTGCACGTCGCCGTCAGCGTCTTTGAGCGCCTCCACTACCGACCGTTGACGCGGCGTGAGCACTTCTAAGATTTGTTGAGCCGCTATCCCCTGCACGATTTCTTCAGCGAAATCGCTGTCGCGTCGCCGCCACCAGTAACGGTGAAAGTTCCGCCCCGGATTTGTGGTGTTCGCATCATGGAAATGCCAAGTCCCATGCGCCTTTTCGCGCTCCAGCACCTGTTTTTGTATCGCGTCCCGCGCGGCATGGCACAAGTCCACAGTGGACGGCCGGGAATCAGACAGGCACACCTTTTCTGCCATGGCGGCCCACGCGATTTCCAGCCGGTCATCGAAACTCAGCCGATAGACCCACCATTTATCCCGCTTGACCACACTTACCGCGAGTGCGTTGATGTCATCCAGCCGCCATCCATGCCGCAGTTCCTGGGCACGTTTTTCCGCTGGTGAAGACCAGCGTCGCCGCATAGCTTCGGTCACCGAAATCCGTCCGACCTGACAACTCTGTTGATGGTGTGCGCCGAATGGAGCGGCCCCGGAGAGCGATTGACCTACCATTCTCCGGGGCCGCGCCCGCACGTAAGCCGCGCCAATTTCGCTCACGCGCGGGCAGCCTTACGAATCCCCGTCGCTCTCCGCGACGTGCCTTACCTGCTTCGCCGACTCTGCGATCAGTCTCCTGATCGTGTCGGGGAGGTACCCGTGTTCCAGCATAAGCCGTTCCAGGCTTCGCCACACAACGCCCCATGCGACCGTTAGGGCTTCCGTGGAATCCCGCTCAGGCACATCGCTAAGGCGAGTTTCAGCCTCCACGCTTGCCTTAGTTGTAATGACGTTAAGGAGCGCCGGGAAATGCCCCCGTGAACGCCAGACTTCCTCGAACGCTCCGACAGCCACGGGGACCATGTCGGCCGGACGCGCCGTCAATGCTTCCGCGTTTTCCGTCATTCCGATCACCTCCTTCTATTCACCAGGCATTGCCTGTTTGATCACACTTAGAGTCGCCGTCCCCGCCGCATCTTCAACCCGCGCGTTTTTCAGTCGAAGTCTTCACCACATTTGGTACAGCGAATGACGCCGTCGGCGTCGCGCTGGGGATTATGATCACCACCTTTATCACAAGGCCACCCATAAGCCTCTTCTGGAATATTGTCGTCCCTTTTGCCCACTGGTCCGGGGTCCTCCTATTTATTCACCACGCATTGCCTGTTTGACGGCACATGCGGCCCCGCGCGCGTCATCAGCCCGCGCAAATGCGTTCATATCGGGGGTGGCGAACCACCACACCCCCCGCCAATACACGCACCCGACCACGATTGACCGTTGTCCGTCCACGCGCGTAACGCTCAATACCGGGTAACCGTTCTCTTCTGCGATCACCGCAGCGAGGTCACGCGCGTCGCACAGTTCCACCTGTAGCGCGCGGAAGAATTCCACCCGTTCCGCGTGGACAGACTCAAGAATGGCCAGCATGGGAGAAACCGCCCGAGGAACCACCCCCGGGCGTGCGCGTGGAACCCGGTACGCCGGTCCAGCCGGTACCGCCGCTGTGCGATGTGTCCGCGTGTGCCGCGCGTGATCGCTCATGCCCGATATCACCCCACGGGCTAGATGTTTGTGCCGTCCGCCACACAGCATGAGCCGGTCCGAGGTATGTTCGCTACGTTCATGAACCGAATGCAACACACGGAGTGTGGCGAGTGAACAGCCAAGAGTTGCTAGACCCTGACCGGTCGATGTGGGACTACATAGCCGTTGAGCTGCGCAAAGAGCGACGAACGCGCGGGGTATCGGGAGCCGCACTTGCCCGCCTTATTGGGCGTGATCGTTCAATCGTTTCACGCATCGAATCGGGCAAGATCCCCATGCAGCTTGACCACGCAGAGATCATTGACCGTGAGTGGAACCTAGAACGCCGGTTCACAAGGCTTGTGAAGTTCGCGAAAGAGCGCAAAGACGACGAATGGCGACTAGGTGACCTATCGGAGCAAGAGGCACGTGCAACACGCGCGCGCATGTGGGAACTCGGACTAGTACCCGGACTGCTCCAGACACCCGCCTACACCCGCGCCGTCTTCTCTGTTGGGCTGGTTCGCGACCTAGACGAAGCGATAGAAACCCGCCTCGCTCGACAGGCGGCAGTGTTTAACAAGGAGCGCCCGCCCGAAGTGTCAGTGATCCTTAACTGGGTCGTCCTAGAGCAACCAGTAGGAACAGCGGATGTCATGCGCGAGCAGCTCGCCCATCTGTTGGAGCTAGGCGACCTACCACACGTCAACCTGCGAGTTCTAGAGAAAAGCGCGGGCGTTCACGTCGGGTATGACGGCTCCCTCATGCTGCTGACAGTGGACGCCAGAGACATCGCTTACGCCGAAGCGCCGCACGGTGGTGGACTCGTGACCGACCCGAAGGACGTGCAACAGTTCGAAGTAAGGTATGACCGGATAGGCCATCTCGCCGCCCCCATCGGACCATCACGAGTGATGATCCAACAAGCTTTGGAGACGTACACATGACGGAGTGGCGCAAGTCGAGCCGGAGCGCTACCTCAGACAACACCAACTGTGTAGAAGTTGCAGCGCTCACACGAAACATCGGGGTGCGGGACAGCAAGGACCCGGACGGCCCCGCGTTCACGCTCTCGCCAGAGACCTTCCGAACGCTTGTGCGTGACGTCAAGGCGGGAGACCTAGACGTGCCGTAACCCGACGTCCCGAAGCACCTGAGACCCCCGGCTTACCCCCGTAAACCGGGGGTCACGTGTTGGGTAGGGTCCGAGCGGCCTAGAGCCCCCTGGGGCGCGTCCAGGCCGCCGCGCGGTGGGCACGGTGCCCCAGACGGCACTATGCGACCGTGCCGCAGGGAGCACCCGTCAGCACCCCCCGCAGGCTCCCAGGGAGCCATACCGGGAGCCAGCCCCCGCAGATTCGCCCTGACCGCCAGTGACACGCGATCACTGCGACGGGCGTATGCCCAGGTCAACCGCCATCTGTCATACCTCGTATGACCCCGTGACCAGCGTGGTTGACTGAGGGCGCCCCAGCGCCCGAAGGAGGAGAAAAATACAATAAACACAGCTCGGGCGCCGCGGAACAACCCCCCGACTGTTCAGCGGCGCCCGAGCCACAGGTCACCGGATCCCACCCCCCCGGTACGGGATCCAGCGACACACGATCCGGCGTTTCGACTGGCATACGCCGGATCTCCGGATTTGTTCTTGTGGGAGGTTTCGCGGCGGTTGCCGCCCGCCCCTCCGAGGCGGTGGTTTTCGGTGCCACTGAGAACTCTAGAGGCGTGATGAGGCTGGTGAGCACCAGGAAACACGGGCCTCGATGAGCGGTACGTAGTCAGAGATGTGCGCGGCGTAGTCGCTCGACGAGCGGGCGGTGGGGCGGGACGAGCGGTCGGCGGGAACGGTCCACGTCGGGGGCCGCGCGGTGGTCGATGAATCACGGGCGTTCAGCGGACGGGCCTGTCGTCGGGCAGGTGGAGGCGCATGAGGGCGCGATGGGCGCGGCGTGGGACGCGGGCGCGGGTGAGCAGCGACACGGCGATCATGACGGCGCAGGCGAGGGGCGCGACGATGGCGGCGGGGCGGGCGAGGACGGTCATGGCCCAGCCGGTCCAGGGGGCGGTGAGCAGGTGGGTGATCGCGGCGGCGGTGGCGAGGCCGCCGCCGGTGAGGAGCCCGGCGGCGGCTCCGGCGGCGGTGAGGCCGCGCCACCAGATGCCGAGGACGAGGAGGGGGCACAGGGAGCAGGCGGAGACGGTGAGGGCCAGGGTGACGAGGTCGGCGGCGCCCTGCGGGCCGATCTTCGGCAGGACGGGGAGGGGCGCGGCGACGGCGAGCACGGCTCCGGCGCGGAAGGCCCGGATGCCGCCGCGGCGGCGCGCGCACTGGGAGATCGTCCCGGCGAGGGCGACGACGATGCCGCAGGACGTGGAGATGAACGCGGCGAACGCCCCGGCGGCGATGAGGCCGGTGAGCAGGGCGCCGCCGGAGCCGGGGACCATCCGGCGCGGGAGGGTCAGGAGGGTCGCGTCGGTGTCGCCGGTCACCAGCAGTTCGGGGACGTAGAGGCGCCCGAGCATCCCGTACAGGGCGGGGAACAGGTAGAACAGCGCCAGCAGGACGGGCACGAACGCGGCGGTGCGACGAGCGGCGGCCCCGCTGGTGCTGGTGTAGAAGCGCATGAGGATGTGCGGGAGCCCCATGGTGCCGAGGAGGACGCCGAGCAGCGCCGAGTAGGTGTCGAAGAGGGCGTGGGGTTGGCCGCGTCCGAAGGGGGTCGCCCAGGTGGCGCCGTCCTGGACGGGGAGCCGTTCGGCGTGCGGCACGGCCGAACCGGCGGGGAACACGATGTCGGCTCCGGCGCCGATGGCGTGCCGTCCCGGTGCGAGGGGCACGGTCTCGTCGTCGCGGTGGACGCCGTCGATCTCGCCGTGGGCGGTGACGGTGACGGCGGCGGGCACGAGGACGGCGGCCTCGGTGCGCACCCGCACCCGCGTGGCCTGCTCAAAATGAGGGGCCGCTCCGGTGACGGGGTCGGACCCGCCGCCAAGATTCCACACCACGACCAGCACGGCGGCCGGAATGGCGACGGCCGCGAGTTTCAACCAGAACTGAACGGCCTGAACAGCGGTGACCCCGCGCATCCCACCGGTGATGGTGAGCAGGAGCGCGACGCCGACGACGACGGCCCACCCCACCCAGAGGGGCGCGCCGGTCAGAACCCGCAGCGTCACCCCGGCGCCCTGGAACTGCGGTAGCAGGTAGAACCAGCCGACGAGACAGACGCAGCCGGTGACGATGCGCCGGACCGTCCTGGACCCGAGCCGCCATTCGGCGAAGTCGGACACCGTGTAGGCGCCGGACCGGCGCAGCGGCGCCGTGACGAACGCCAGAACCAGGACGTATCCGGCGGTCGCGGCGATGGGAAGCCACAGGACGTCGGCGCCGTAGGCGAGGACCAGCCCGGCGGAGCCGAGGAACGCGGCGGCGGAGATGTACTCCCCGCAGATCGCGGAGGCGTTCCACCAGGGCGTGACGCCGCGCGAGGCGACCAGGAAGTCGGAGGCGGTGCGGGCGGAGCGGCGGCCGTGGGCGCCGAGCGCGGACGTCGTCGCCAGCACCGCGACCAGGGCCATCAGTGCCACCACGGCGGCCATCGCGGTCACGGACGTTCCACCGGCCCCGGCAGCTCGCGTTCGGCGCGTTCGGCACGTCTGAGCTGCCACAACGACACGACGATCAAGATGGGCTGGACGGCGAGCAGCAGCACGAGCGAGCACACCGGGACACCGCCGGGCCGGGCCCGCGCGATGGCCGGGACGAGCACCAGCAACGCCGGAAGCCCCGCCACCAGGGCCACGACGACGGCGAGCGTCCCGAGGGCGATGCGCAGTTGGGCGCGGAGAAGGACGTCGGCCTCTACGGAACTGGGTCCGGGGAGCGGGCCGGTATCAAGAGGATCGGGGTCCTGCGGTTCGGCGCCGTGCGGCTCCGGCCCGGCGGGCCGGTCGGCGACGGGAGTTCCGGGCGGCGGCGCGACGTCCGCGGGCAGGGCCTGGGCTCGGGCGGTCGCGGCGGCGGAGACCCCGACCCGGCGGTCACCGGTCATCGCATCCACCGCCCGCGTCGTCGCAGCCGTCCTCGCCGTCCGGGTGGTGGAACCTGCGGACCAGCCGGTCCCGCACCTCGCGGGTGTGGCGGCGGCTGACCTGGAGCAGCTCGTCGCCGATCTGGACGGCGGCGCGGCCCCCGTCGAAGCGCACCTCGGTGATGTGCGCGGACGCGACCAGCGTGCTGCGGTGGATCCGGATGAACCCGGCGTCCTCCCACCGCTTGGTGAGCGCCGACAACGGCATGCGGACGAGGTAGCCGCCGTCGGCGGTGTGCAGCCGGACGTAGTCGCCCTGCGCCTCCACATGGGTGACGGCGCGGCGGGACACGAGCCGGGTGCGACCGCCGAGCTCGACGGGGATCATCTCGTCATCGGGGTCGCGGGTCTCGACGGGCGGCGGCACCGCCCGGTCGACGGCCCCGACGACGCGCCGCACGGACTCGGCGAGCCGCTCGGGGCGGACGGGCTTGAGCAGGTAGTCGAGCGCGCCGAGCTCGAAAGCGGTGACGGCGCAGTCGTCGTGCGCGGTGACGAAGACGACGTGCGGCGGCGCGGCGAAGCCGGTGAGCAGGCGGGTGAAGTCGAGCCCGTCGAGTCCGGGCATGCGGATGTCCATGAAGACGGCGTCGAGGCGGTCGCCCTCGACGAGCATCCGGCTCAGGTCGCGCAGCGCGGACGAGGCGTCGCCCGCGCGGCTGACCCGGCCGACCCGCGGATCCTTGCGGAGCAGATAGGTCAGCTCCTCAAGCGCGGGACGTTCATCGTCGACGGCCAGGACGTGCAGCATGCAGGCGACTTTGCCGCGATTACCGTCTGTCCGCAATCGGTTCCGAAAAGTGAGTGGCGTGTCGCGGCGACCCGGGTCAGTCCGGAAACACGCCGGGGCGGTACTTCGGAACACGCAAATTGACCTTGGTTCCGGCGCCGAGCGCGGTCTCGACGGTCAACCCGTACTCGTCTCCGTAGACCTGTCGCATCCGCTCGTCGACGTTGGCGAGGCCGATCCCGGCTCCGCAGCCGCGCCGCCGCGCGCGGGACGCGACGCTCCCCCAGCCGACCGGCCCCGGGCGGCCGAGCGGCGCGGAAAGGATCTCCTGGAGGCGTTCGGGGTCCATGCCGACGCCGTCGTCCTCGACGCTGATCGCGGCCTCGGCGCCGGAGTCGCGCGCGAGGATCGTGAGATGGAACACGTCCCCCACGCCCGCCATCCCGTGCCGGACGGCGTTCTCGACGAGCGGTTGCAGTGCGAGGAACGGGACGGCGACGGGCAGCACCTCGGGCGCGATCTCGACCCGGAACCGCAGCCGGTCGCCGAATCTGGCTCGCTCCAACAGCAGATATCGGTCAATCGAGCGCAGTTCGTCGGCGAGGGTGGTGAAGTCGCGCGGGTTGCGCAGCGAGTAGCGGGCGAAGTCGGCGAAGTCGAGCAGCAGGGCGCGGGCTTGCTCGGGGTCGGTGCGGACGAACGAGGCGATCGTCGTCAGCGAGTTGTACACGAAGTGCGGGGAGATCTGGGCGCGCAGGGCCCGCAGTTCGGCCTCGGCGAGCCGCAGGCGGGTGTCGTCGAGCCCGGCGAGGTCGAGCTGCCCGGTCACGAGCCGGGCGGCCTCGCCGACCGCGCGGACTCGGGCCGTGGACGGGTTGCGCCAGTACACCCCCATCGTCCCCTCGACGCGGCCCTCGACGGTGAGCGGCGCGACCATCCCGACGCGGACGGGGCACATCGGGTCGCGGCAGCCGAGCAACTCGGGGGCGATCACGAGGGGGCGGCCCGAGTCCAGCACCGGCAGGGCGTCCTGGACGGCTCCCACGGCGTGACCGGAACGACCCGCGCCGTCCCAGGCCAGCAGCCGGGGCACCGCGCGCAACCGGCGGGGGTCGCCGTCGACCAGCGGGTCGTCGGAGGCGTTGACGGCGTGGAGTTCGTCGTCCGGCGGCAGGACGCCCACCAGCGCGACGGCCTCGGCGCCCAGCATGGTTCTGATCCGGCGGGCGGCGGTGCGCGCGGAGCCCTCGGTGAGCCCGGCGCGCAGCGGCGGCGACGCGCGCGCGATCAGGTGCAGGGCCGAGAACGTCGCCTTCTCCGCCGTGTCGGCGGGCACACGGCGAGGGAGACCACGCGGGAGGCCGCGCGACAGGCCGCGTGGGAGGCCGCGCGACAGGCCGCGTGAGAGGCCGCGTGAGAGGCCGCGTGAGAGGCCGCGTGAGAGGCCGCGGTGGAGCCCGAGCCGCCGGCTCAGCGCCCAGACCGCGGCGGCGGCTCCGGCGGCCGTGGCGCACGTCACGACCGCCACGACGGACGGTAGGACCATGACAACGTACGGTAACGTCTGTTGTGCCCGTGAGTCGATGTGTTGCCCATTTACGAAGGTCTCGGATGGGCTACGGCCGCGACGCGAGGCCCGTCCGAAGGCTCCCGGTCACGGGGGCGGCGACTCGCCCTCGTCCTCCTGGTAGGAGTAGCGCTGCTCCTGCCACGGGTCGGCGACGTTGTGGTAGCCGCGGTCCTCCCAGAAGCCGCGACGGTCCCTGACCAGGTACTCGACGCCTCGCACCCACTTCACGCTCTTCCACGCGTACAGGTGCGGGATGACGATGCGGACGGGGAAACCATGATCGGGGGTGAGCCGCTCGCCGTCGCGGTGGGTGGCGAACGTCGTCCCGTCGGCGAGGAAGTCGGTCATCCTGATGTTGGCGCTGTAGCCGTACTCGGCCCAGACCATCACGTGCGTGACGTCCGGCGCGGGCGGCGCCAACTCGACGATCGCCGTCCCGGGGACGCCCCTCCACTCGTTGTCGGGCACCGTGAACTTGGTCACGCAGTGGAAGTCGCCCACCACGGTGGCCGCCGGGAGCGCATCGAACTCGTCCCAGGTCCAGCGGTACTGCTCCCCCGTCTCGGTCGAGCCGAAGACGCGGAAGTCCCAGTCGTCCGGGCGGAATCTGGGCACGGGGCCGTAGTGCAGGACGGGCCAGCCCCGGGGAACGTACTGGCCGGGGGGCAGGTCGCCCGGCGGCTGTGCGGACTGTTCGGGGTGGGACATGACGCGGCCATCCTGCCATCCGGCGTGAGCTGAGCCATATCCGGGGTCCGCGCGGGACCGGTCCGCCACCCGAACCTTTTGTGGGGAGACGTCCCCGCCCCCTCCGGAACACCCCGGGACCCGTTAGACTGACCCCGTGCGCAACGTCATGTATTTCTTTTGGTTCGACCAGCCCGGGCGGCTGGTCTGCCGGACGTTGCGCTAGCAGACCACAGATCGAAAGCCCCGGGCCTTTGCGGCCCGGGGCTTTCGTCGTTTCACCGCTTGTTCCGCGGGGTCCACCGGGGGCCCCGAGCGAAACAGAGAGGCACACACTCATGGTCGTCGTCATGGCTCCCGAGGCCAACGAAGCGGATATCGAGGCCGTCGTCTCGCTGGTCGAGACGGCGGGAGGCGAGGCCTTCGTCAGCCGCGGCGTGGAGCGGACCATCGTCGGGCTCGTCGGCGACGTCCAGCAGTTCGGCACCCTGAACCTGCGCGGGATGCGCGGCGTCAGCGACGTCGTCCGGATCTCCGCGCCCTACAAGCTGGCGAGCCGCGAGAACCACGCCGAACGGTCGGTCGTGCGGGTCGGCGGCGTGCCGATCGGCCCGGGCACGATGACGTTGATCGCCGGTCCGTGCGCGGTCGAGACACCCGAGCAGACCCTCGCCGCCGCGAAGATGGCGCAGGCCGCGGGCGCGACGCTGCTGCGCGGCGGCGCGTTCAAGCCGCGGACGTCCCCGTACGCCTTCCAGGGTCTCGGCGAGGCGGGCCTGCGCATCCTCGCGGACGTGCGGGAGGAGACGGGCATGCCGATCGTCACCGAGGTCGTGGACGCGGCCGACGTCGACCTCGTCGCCTCCTACGCCGACATGCTCCAGATCGGCACCCGCAACGCGCAGAACTTCGCGCTGCTCCAGGCGGCGGGCGAGTCAGGGAGGCCCGTCATGTTGAAGCGCGGGATGAGCGGGACGATCGAGGAGTGGCTGATGTCCGCCGAGTACGTGGCGCGGCGCGGCGGCCTCGACATCGTGCTGTGCGAACGGGGCATCCGGACGTTCGAGAAGGCCACCCGCAACACCCTGGACATCTCCGCGGTGCCGGTCGCGCAGCGGCTGTCCCACCTGCCGGTGATCGTGGACCCGTCGCACTCGGGCGGCAGCCGCGACCTCGTCCTGCCGCTGACCCGCGCCGCCATCGCGGTCGGCGCCGACGGCGTGATCATCGACGTGCATCCGCACCCGGAGCGGGCGCTGGTCGACGGCCCGCAGGCCCTCGTGGACGGCGATCTGCGGGAGCTCGCCAAGGTCGTCCGGGACCTGCCGCCGATGGTCGGCCGGACCCTCACGCAGCCGGTGGACCGGGGCGCCGTCCCGGCCTGATCGGTTACCGGCCTGATCCGTTATCGTCTGGTCCATGGCGTACTGGACCCCCGACTGTGGCCCGCCCGCGCTCCGTCCGGGGCGCGGCGACCGCACTCGCTGACCGAGTCCTGACACGGCCCGGCGCCACGCGCGCCCGGCCGTGTTCTCCTGCGCCCCGAATCCGGATGACCTCTCTCCGATTCGAGCCCAGGAGCCTCTCCCGTGTCACGGTCCGCGTCCACGTCGCCTGTGCCCAGTTCACCCATACATGGCGGTCATGTCCGGCGCGGCGGCGTCGACATCCTGCTGGCGGCGTCCCTGTGGGGCACCACCGGGACCGTCCGCACCTTCGCGGACGGCGCGTCGGCGTTCTCGATCGCCGCGATCCGCCTCATCATCGGCGGCGCCGTGCTGCTGGCCCTCGCCACGTCCACCCGGCGCGATGACGGGCTGCGGCGGCTGCTCGGCGCCCGCCGGAACCGGCCGCTCATCGGGGTCGGCGCCGCCGCGATCGTCGTGTACCAGACGGCGTTCTTCGTCGCCACCGGACGGACCGGCGTCGCGGTCGCCACCGTCGTCACGATCGGGAGCGCGCCCGCGTTCACCGGCGTGCTCGGGCTGGTGACCCGCCGGACCGCGCCGACCGGCCGCTGGGTCGTCTCGACCGGCGGGGCCGTCGCGGGCTGCGCCCTGCTCGTCGGCGGCGGCCGGGACGCGGGCATCGACCCGGCCGGGATCGCGCTCGCGCTGCTGGCCGGGCTGTCGTACGCGGTGTACGCGACGGGCGCGTCCGTCCTGATCACTCGTGGCGAGGACGACCGGGCCGTCGCCGGGGCGCTGTTCGCGGCGGCGGCCGTCCCGCTCGTCCCCGTGCTGTTCGCCCAGCCCATGGGGTGGCTGGGTACCGGGTCCGGCGCGCTGATCGCCGTCTACCTGGGCGTGGTCACCACGGGTGGCGCGTACCTGCTGTTCACGCGAGGCCTGCGCACGACGCCCGCCACGGCCGCGACGACGCTGACGCTGGCGGAACCGGCCGTGGCCGCGGTGCTCGGCATGGTGCTGCTGGACGAGCGGCTCGGCACGTCCGCGCTGGGCGGACTCGGGCTGCTGGCGGTGAGCCTGGTCGTCCTCGTGTCCCCCGTCCGACGGCGGAAAGACAGCGAACGTATACAGGCCGGTAACAAATGGGTCTAAACCATTGGTTCGAGAGTGGCGCGGCGGAATGATGACCCGCATGACATCGGGCGATGGTGACGCCGGGGGGCGGCTGTTCCCGGAGGATCTGGACGGCGTCGATCCCGTCGCGGCGGTGATGTTGGCCGACGCGTGCCGCGCCGTCTCCGCCTACCCGGAGCTCGTGGTGCTGGGCGCGCTGTTCACGGCGGCCGAGCGCGTCCCCGGCGGCTGGCAGGTCGTGTGCCCGTGCGATCCGCTGCCGCAGGGCGCGCGCGAACTGCTGGCCACCCATCTGGAGGAACGGGCCGCGTCGTCGGACGCCACGCGGGCCCGGCGGCTCTCCATCGCGGCGCGGACGTTGCAGGACGAGGCCGCCGACGAGGTGATCGCGGCCGGGCGACGGTTCCGGATCGTGCGGATCGAACAGCTCGTCCGCACCGGTTCCGACGGCCCCGAACCGCCCCGTCCCACCGATCTGGACCCGAGGCCCGACGACCATCGGACCGCCCGCCGCCCCTACGACCTGCTGCCCGACACCGGCCCGGCGTCCGGGGTCGCGATCGCGGAGTGGCTGAGCCAGGTGCTGAGCGCGGCGGCGGGCGACGAACCGTCCGCCGCGTGCACGCCGGTCGGGCTGGCGCCCGCGTTCACGGTCGCCGAGCGGGGCGAGCGGCGGTGGCGTCCCGTCGGACGGCTCCACGACGCCCCACAGCAGGCCCGCGACTCCCTGGTCACCTACTTCCGGCACGTGGTGCCCGCGGTGGAGAGCCCGGCCGCGACGGACGTCGCCCGGTTCGCCGAGGCGGCGGAGCTGATGGAGGACGACACGCGCCGCAACGGCATCGCCGTCGCCGGGCGGCGGTTCCGGATCGTCCGCATCGAACGGGTCACGCTGATGGGTCCGGACGGGCCCGAGACGCCGCGTCCGACCGACTTCGACGCCCGCTGAGCCGCTGGCCGACCTCTCCCGTCAGGCGGTGGAGTCGGCGTAGACGGGGCGGTGCTCCTGCGCGGACCCGGCGAGTTGCTCGGCGAGCTCACCGGCGTCCAGGCGCTTCTCGATCTGGCGCAGGTCGTCGATCTTCGCCCTGGTCTCGGCGCGGCGGGGCGCGAGGACCGTGCAGCAGTCCTCGTCGGGCAGCTCGGAGATCGTCAGGGTGCGGACGCGGCGCGCCTGGTCCATGATCTCGACCTTGTCCATGCCGACGAGGGGCCGCAGGATCGGCAGCTCGACGGCGTCGTCCAGCGCGGTGATGTTGGCGAGCGTCTGGCTGGACACCTGACCGAGCGCGTCCCCCGTGATCAGCGCGGAGCCGCGCAGGCGGCGGGCGAGGATCTCACCCGTGCGCAGCATCAGGCGGCGCTGCGCGACGACGGCGAGCCGGTCGGCGCCCGACGACTTGATCTGCTGCTGCGCCTTGCCGAACGGGACGACGAACAGCCGGGACCCGCCCTGGAACTTGTCCAGCTCGCGGACCAGCGCGTACGCCTTGTAGATCGACTCGGGGCCGGTGAACGGCATGCCGGAGAAGTGCAGGTAGTCGACGCGCAGGCCGCGGCGCATCATCCGGTAGGCGGCGACGGGCGAGTCGATGCCGCCGGACATCAGCACCAGGGCGCGGCCGCTCATCCCGACGGGCAGGCCGCCCTGGCAGGGCAGGCCGCCGGAGTAGACGAACACCTCGTCGCGGTCGACCTCGATCGACAGGGTGTGCGAGGGGTTCCTGAGCCGGACGGGCTGCCCGTACCGGTCGGTGAGGAGCGTCCCGATGTGCCGGTCGAGTTCGGTGGAGGTCAGCGGGAACCGCTTGTCGCGGCGCCGGGACCGCACGGCGAACGCGCCGACGCGGCCGTCCATCAGTTCGAGGGCGGCGCGCTCGACGCTGGCGAGGTCCTTGCCGACGCGCCAGGCGCGGTGCGCCCACACGATGCCCATCACGTCGGTGATCCGCTGGGCGACGCGGTCCATGGTCACCAGGTCGGCATCGTGTTTGCGGACGATGAACACGCCATGGCGACGGATGACGTCCACCCGGGCGATGGGGCGGACCGCCATGCGCACGTTGTCGGCGAGGCGCCGCTCGAACTGCTCGCGGTTCTTGCCCTTGAGGACGACCTCGCCCAGTTTGAGCAGCACGCACGGTTCGCCGTCGACGGGCGACTGCTCACGGACGTCCGCCGCCGCGGTGTCGAGCGTGGTCATGCGTGGTCCTCCTGGCGGGAACAGGTCCGAGGGTGGGCTCCCAGTGTGGCCCAGATAAGCCAACACCGCGAACGGATACCGCTGTTCCCGCCAGGCCGCCGAGAGTGGGCCGGTCAGCCGACGAAGACCGGTCGGCCGAAGACGACCGGTCGGCCGAAGATGGCCCCTCAGCCGGAGGAGACTCGTCAGCCGAAGAAGACCTCGGCTTCGGCGTAGCGCTCCAGCGGGACGGTCTTCAGTTCCTTGGTGGCGTCGTCGAGGCCGACCCGGGTGATGTCGGTGCCGCGCAGCGCGACCATCTTGCCGTAGTCGCCGTCGCGGACGGCGTCGATCGCCTGGAGGCCGAAGCGGGTGGCGAGGACGCGGTCGAACGCGGTCGGGGTGCCGCCGCGCTGGATGTGCCCGAGCACCGTGGCGCGGGCCTCCTTGCCGGTGCGCTTCTCGATCTCGTCGGCGAGGGCCTGGCCGATGCCGCCGAGCCGGACGTGCCCGAAGGAGTCCAGCTCCTTGTTCTGGAGCTCCATCTGCCCGTCGGCCGGATGGGCGCCCTCGGACACCACGATGATCGGCGCGTAGCGGGTCTTGAACCGGCTCTCCACGTACTCGCAGACCTTCGCGATGTCGAAGGGCCGCTCGGGGATGAGGATGACGTTGGCACCGGCGGCCATGCCGACGTGCAGCGCGATCCAGCCCGCGTGCCGCCCCATGACCTCGCAGATCAGCGCGCGGTGGTGGCTCTCGGCGGTGGTGTGCAGCCGGTCGACGGCCTCCATGCCGATGTTCACCGCGGTGTCGAAGCCGAAGGTGTAGTCGGTGGCGTTGAGGTCGTTGTCGATCGTCTTCGGGACGCCGACGACGTTGACGCCGTTGGCGTACAGCTCGCGGGCGACGCCCAGGGTGTCCTCGCCGCCGATGGCGATCAGCGCGTCCACGCCGAGGCCCGCCAGGTTGTCCTTGATCCGCTCGACGCCGCCCTCGACCTTGATCGGGTTCGTCCTGGACGAGCCGAGGATCGTCCCGCCGCGCGGCAGGATCCCGCGCACGGCCTGGACGTCGAGCGCGACGGTGTCGCCTTCGAGCGGTCCGCGCCAGCCGTTCCGGAAGCCCACGAACTCGTAGCCGAAGACCTGGACGCCCTTGCGCACGACCGCACGGATCACCGCGTTCAGGCCGGGGCAGTCACCGCCTCCGGTCAGCACTCCGACGCGCATGCCGTCTCCTTCTCCCGCCACCGGGCTCCTCCGATTCACATGTCAGTTCACATGGTCAGACCGCATGGTCAGACTAGCCGTCCGGGCAGGACGGCACGGCGCATTCACCGGGCGTCCCGGCGTGCCGCCATTGGTCTAGACCATAGCCGTTCGGGCGGGACGGCGGGACATTATCCCCCGTGGTTATCGCCCGTCGTCCCAGTCGTCGTCCAGGCCCTGCTCGATGGCGTAGCGGACGAGTTCGACACGGTTGTGGAGCTGGAGCTTGCGGAGCGTGTTCTGGACGTGGTTCTGCACCGTCCGATGCGACAGGACGAGCCGCTCGGCGATCTGCTTGTACGTCAGGCCCTTGGCGACAAGCCGCAGTACCTCGGTCTCGCGCGCGGTGAGGCGCGGCGCGTCGTCGTCCGCGCGGGCGCCGTCCCGCTCCCCCTCGGCGGCGAGCCTGCGGTACTCGCCGAGGACCAGCCCGGCCAGCCCCGGCGTGAAGACGGCCTCGCCAGCGCCGGTGCGGGCGACCGCGTCCAGGAACTCCTCCCGCGCGGCGGACTTGAGCAGGTATCCGGTGGCGCCCGCCTTGACCGCCTCCAGCACGTCGCCCTGCTCGCCGCTCGCCGACAGCACCAGCACGCGGACGGGCGGGTCGGCGGCGGCCAGGTGGCGGGTCACCTCGACGCCGCCGAGGTCGGGAAGTCGCAGGTCGACGACGGCCACCTGCGGTCGCGCCGCCCCGGCCACGCGGACGGCGGCGCGGCCCTCGCCCACCGTCGCGACGACCTCGTGACCGGCCGCGGCGAGATCGCGCGCGACCGCGTCGCGCCACATCGGATGGTCGTCCACGACCATGACCCGCAGGGGAACGACGCTCACGGGTCACAGGGTACGGGGGCTCACCGGGGACAGGGCCGGGGCACCGTCAGCTCGATCTCCGTGCCCGCGCCCTCGGCGGACGTGATCTCCACCGTGCCGCCCAGGTCACGGACGCGGCCGAGGATGGACTGCGCGACGCCGAGCCGCCCGTCCGTCGCCGCCTCCGCCAGCCGTCCGGCGGGGATGCCGGGGCCGTCGTCGCGGACGCTGACGGTGATCGCGCCGCCGTCGTCCTCCAGCAGCACCCACGCGCGGGCGCCGTCGCCGCAGTGCCGCCGGACGTTGTCCAGCGCCGCCGCCACCACCGCCTCGATCTCCCGGGCCATGTGCGCGGGCAGCGGAACCCCGGTCGCGGGCGTCGAGACCGTCACGGACGGGGATGCTCGGGCGGTCAGGAGCGCGCGGAGATCAAGCTCGTCCGGTTGGCTCGGCGCGGGATCGGTGCCGACGAGGGACCGCAGCGCCGTCTCCTGCTCGCCCGCGAGGCGCCCGAGTTCGGCCGCCTCGCCGCCCAGCTCGTCGCCGCGCCGCCGCACCATCGCCAACACCTGGAGCACCGAGTCGTGGATGCGGCGGGCGAGCCGTTCCCGCTCCCGGGTGGCCGCCTCCAGCTCGACGGCTCGCGCGAGCCGCGCCTCCGCGTCCAGCACCAGCCGCACGACGTGCCCGCCGACGAGGCCCGCGAGGAGCAGCAGCACGATGCCGTTGAACGTCGCCAACCCGACCGCTTCGACCGTCCCCGCGAGCGCGTGGACCAGCAGATTCGCCCCGGCCAGAACAAGCGCGGCCACGACGCCGAGCCACCGTCCTCCCCCCACAGCCCACGCGAGCACCGCCGCCGCGACCCAGGCCGCCGGAAGCGTCGGACGTCCGTCCGCGAGGTTCGCGGCGGTCTCCACCCACGCCGTCGCGAGCAGGCACCCGGACGCGACGGCGAGATCGACGACCAGCAGTGGCCACCTCCGCCGCGCCCCCGGGAAGGCCGCCACGGCGTACGCCGTCCAGACGACCATGACACCGAGAACGACCCACCCACCGGCCGGATGCGCGTAACCGTCACGGTTCACCACGATCAGGACCGCCGCGTAGACCAGCGTCAGACCCCGATAGACGCCCAGGGCCCGCCAGAGAGCCCCCTCCGAGCCCGCCCCCCTGTCAGGCCCGCTCCTCGTCGGAGGACGACCCCCCGCACCCCCCGGTTCGCTTCGCTCAGGCCCGCTCCTCGTCGGGGGACGACCCCCCACACCCCCCGGTTCGCTTCGCTCAGGCCCGCTCCTCGTCGGGGGACGACCCCCCACACCCCCCGGTTCGCTTCGCTCAGGCAGGGCCGCCCAGCCCCTCATCGTCGTCCACCGGCCGCACCGGCTTGCCCGCCTGCTCCGCCTTCACCTCGGCGGCGTACCGGTCGACGTACTCCTGGCCCGACAACTCCCGGATCGCCTCCATGATCTCGTCGGTGACCTGGCGCAGGACGTCCCGGTCGTCCTCGCGGCCGTAGAAGCGGGAGAAGTCCAGCGGCTCACCGAACCGGACGCCCGGCCGCACCCCGAGCCGCGGCAGCGTCTTGCCCGGCGGCATCAGCGCGAACGTGTTGATCATCGCCATCGGGATCACCGGCACCCGCGACTTCAGCGCCAGCCGCGCCACGCCCGTCTTGCCCCGGTACAGCCGCTCGTCCGGCGCCCGCGTGCCCTCCGGGTAGATGCCGAGCAGCTTGCCCTCCGCCAGGATCCGCAGCCCCGTCCGGAGCGCGGCCTCCCCCGCCGATCCGCCCGTCCGGTCCACCGGCACCACCCCGACGCCCGTGAAGAACCCCTTGCTGATCAGTCCCTTGATCCCCTTGCCGGTGAAGTACTCGCCCTTGCCGATGAAGTAGATCGGCCGCTTCAGCGGCAGCGGACCGAAGAAGTGGTCGGCGAACGACAGGTGGTTGCTCACCAGCAGCGCCGGACCCCGTTTCGGGACGTTCCTCATCCCCCTGTTCCGCGGCCACCACCCCAGATACAGGACGGGCGAGAGGACGACCCTGAGCAGGATCCAGAACCAGAGCATGCGGGACCTTCCTCGGACCGGCGGCCCCGGGGCGGGCATGGCCGGTCACGGACCGACGGGGATGATGGAACATCCTCCCATTCCCCACCGCCCCGCTCTACCGGCCGGTACAGCGGCTTCGCCGGGGCGCGGGAATGAACGTAGGCTCTGAGACGTCAATCTCAATCGGGTGCGCCCGGGGGCTTGTCCCGAGCCGCCCAGCGAATACCGTGGGACACACGTTTCACAAGTCGATGGGGGAGCGGAGGCCGTCATGCCGGTGCTGTCGGTCACGCCGTCGTCGAAGGAGCCGGCCCCGTGAATCGCCGAGGCAATGGACTGTCAGCGGACACCTACGCCCCACTGGTCGACCTCGCCCCGCATCTCGCCGACGCGATGCTGACGGCGCTCGGCGAGGCGGGCGTGGCGGCCTACGCGGCCTCGCCGTCCGACGTCGCCGATCCCGTCGGCCCACCGTCGCCGGAACCCGCCGAAACAGTCGGCGAGACCGTCGCCGGTGACGTGCTCGACCGGCTGTACGTCGACGTCGACATGAAACCCGCGGCGGAGGGCATCCTGCGCGCGCACCTCGCCCGGCTGCGCGACGCGTCGGCTCGGGGCTCGGACGCCGACCGTCCCGAACCCGCCGAGCCCGACGCGCCCCCGAAGGAGACGGGCTCCTCCACCGAGCTCGACGAGGACGCCATCTGGGCCGAGATCGTCGCCGGTTTCGACTCCACCCCCGACGGCGAGATCCCCTGGCCCGACGAGGAGAACGTCAGCGAGCCGCCCGACCCGCCGCAGGAGGGCGACGACCGCACCGGCCGCCTCCCCCGCGCCCGCGTCATCGAACCCGCCGACGCCGAGTTCCCCCCGGACGAGACCGAAGAGGACCACTACGTCCCGCCCGCTCCCCCGCCCCTGCCCACCGCCGACCCCCTCACCAAGGGCGCCTGGATCGCCCTCATCGGCGGCCCCGTCTACCTCCTGATCACCGTCATCCTCGACTGGGAGGTCCCCGGCTGGGCCGCCTTCCTGGCCGTCGCCGCCTTCATCGGCGGCTTCGTGACCTTGGTCCTGCGCATGGGCGACGAGCCCCGCGACCCCGACGACGGAGCCGTGGTCTAAGGCTTCTGGGGGTTCGGAAGAACCAGGTCCGCTAGGACGGGACGATGGTCTGTGGCCTGGGGATAGTCGGCCAGCAGGGACTCCCCGGTGGGGACGCCGCAGGCTGTCACCTGGATGGTCGGGTCGGTGAAGATGGCGTCTATACGCCTGGTGGGGGTTCTCGCCGTGAAGGTCAGTTCGGCGTTGGTGGGGGCCCGTTCATAGGCGTCATGGAAGTGGCTGGTCAGGGCGGTCCAGGTGGGGCCGCCCGGTTCTTCGTTGATGTCGCCCGCCAGGACCACCGGGGCTTGGTGGCGGGCCTTGGCGCGGGCCAGATGGGCGAGGATCTCTTGGGCGTGGCGCTGGCGGGGTTCGTCCTTCAGGTCCAGGTGGGTTGAGGCTGCTATCAGGCGGGTTCCGTTGATTTCCAGGACGGCTACCGCCAGGGCTCGGCGGTGGAGATCCTTGTCGGGAGTCAGGAGGTGGAACTCCCGAGTCACGCGGCGGACGTGGGGCGCCGTGAACACGGCCAGGCCGCATGCTCGACGGCCCGCGGCTATCGTCATGCCGCAGGCGTTGGCCAGGCGGCGGCGTTGGAGACGCCACGTCCAGAAGCGGGGAACCTCCTGGAGGCACGCCACGTCCGGGGCGATGGTCCTCACGACCCGGGCCACGGCGGACGGGTCGTCGCGCAGTGAGCGGAGGTTGTAGCTCAGGACGGTCGGCACGTCTAGACGGTGACGTCCTGGAGGGGTCGGACGCGGGCCAGGTCGGCGGCGCCGACGATCCCGGCGGCGGAGCCCAGTTCGGCGATGCGGATGTCGGGGAGCGGGCGGTGGCCGCGGCCCGTCAGGGCGTCCTCGAAGGCGGCGCGGATCGGGTCCAGGAGCAGGTCGCCCGCGTCGGACAGGCCGCCGCCGATGATGAACGCGCCCGGGTCGAGGATGGCGCTCAGGTCGGCGAGGCCCTGGCCCGCCCAGTGCGCGATGGTTCGGAAGCACTCCAGGGCGGCCTTGTCGCCCTCGCGCGCCGCCTGCGAGACCTCGGGGCCGCTGATGCCGTCGGGGCGGCCGTCGCCGAGTTCGAGGAGGCGTCCGGCCATCGCGGGCGCGACGCGGGCCAGGTCGCGGGCCTCGTGGACGAGGGCGTTGCCGCTGGCGTACTGCTCCCAGCAGCCGCGGTTGCCGCAGCCGCAGCGGCGGCCGTCGGGCACGACCCGGAAGTGGCCCATCTCGGCGCCGATGCCGAAACGGCCCCGGTACAGCTCGCCGTTGATGATGATGCCGCCGCCGATGCCAGTGCCGAGGGCGACAAGCACCAGGAAGTTCTCGCCGCGTCCGGCGCCGAACTTCGCCTCTCCCCACGCGGTGGCGTTGCCGTCGTTCTCGACGACGACCGGCAGCCCGACCAGGCTCTCGACCTTCTCCTTGATCGGCTCCTCCCGCCAGGCGAGGTTGGGCGCGAACAGGACGTTGGAACGGTCCTCGTCGACGAATCCCGCGGTGCCGAGCCCGACGGCCGACACCTCCTCGAACTTGCCCTTCAGCAGGTCGACGACCTCGGCGATGGTCTCGGCGGTCTCCTTGGGGTTGGTCGAGGGAGTGGGCCGGCGAACCTTCTCAAGGATGGTTCCCCGGTCGTCGACGACCCCGGCGGCGACCTTCGTGCCGCCCACATCCACGCCGATGGTCAGGGCCATGTACGCTTCCTCCTCTTCGCGCGGCCCGGCAGGGGGACCGGTGCCGCGCTACCCGATGTCGGTCGGCCCGCCGCCGGTGGCGGCGGACCACGGCTCGCCCGTTCCGTGGCGGTCCGACCGCTCGGACCTACCCGCCGTGGGGCTTTCCGACGCCTCCGGCGCGACGACCTCCCGGACGGCCGCGAGCAACGAGTCCGCGGCGTCGCGCAGGTGGCGGCCCACGTCGCCGCCGATCGGGCTGATCAGCGTGTCGAGGAGCTTGGCCGCTTCGTCGAGGACGTCGTCGCTCATGGGTCCATCTTCCATCCGTTGTCGGCGTGAACGGTATCGCCTCCGAGGGGGTGGTCAGCTCTCCACATGGCGCTTGAGCCCTTTGAGCGCGGAGTCGATGATGTGCTTCTCCGCCCTGCGTTTCACGATGCCGAGAAGGCGGACGCGGACGTCCACCGACATCTCGTAGATCACCTCGGTGGCGCCGTCGCGCTCGTCCAGGGTGTAGGAGCCGTTCAGGGACGTGACGACGGAGCCCGCCTCCACCAGCTTCCACGCGACCCGGTCGTCGCCCTCCCAGGTGTAGGCGAGGCCGACGGTGTCGGTGAAAGGCCCGCCCTCGAAGGTGAGGGCGGCCCGGGACGGGCGGCCGTCCTCGCCGCGCTTCTGGACGGTGAACCCGCGGATCCCGCTGGCCCAGGTCGGGTAGGCCTCCAGGTCGGCGATCACCGCCATGATCTCGGCCTTTCCGGCCTTGACCGTGATGGAGGAACTCGTCCGGTCCGCCATCTGCGCCTCCTTTCTAGAGCAGTATCTGTCACACGGTCAGCGCGTACGGTACGCCGCGGGCGCGGAAGTGGCCCACGTTCACGCATTCGGTGCGGCCGATGCGGGTGCGGCTCGCGAGCGGCTGGTGGACGTGCCCGAAGAGCACGTACTTCGGCTGCGTCCGGTGGATCGCGTCGAGGACGGCCGTACTCCCCCGCTCGAACCGGCGCGCGACCGTGTCGTACAGCAGATCGGGGACGGCGGGCGGGATGTGGCAGCACAGCACGTCCACCGCGCCGACGGCCTCGACCTTGGCGGCGTAGGCGTCGTCGTCCAGCTCGTACGGGGTGCGGTACTCGGTGCGCAGCCCGCCGCCGACGAACCCGAACCGCAGCCCGCCGATCTCGGTGGTCTCGCCGTCCAGGACGTGGTGCCCGGCGCGCAGGTGCGGGGCCCACAGGCGCGGGACGTCGACGTTCCCGTAGGTGAGGTACGCGGGTTCGGGCATGGCGGCGAACAGCTCGGCGTACTGGCGGTCGACGGCGCGTTCGATGTGCGGCCACGCCTCGCCGTCGAGCGACGCCCACAGGCCGCGGGAGAACTCGCGGGCCTCGTCGAAGCGCTTGCGGGTCCGCAGCGCGATGAAGCGGTCGGCGTTGTCCTGTCCGAACAGGTCGGCGAAGATGCCCTGCCCGTGGTCGTGGTAGTCGACGAACAGGATCAGGTCGCCGAGGCAGATGAGCGCGTCGGCCCCGGTCGCGGCGCCCGGCAGCGCGTCGGCGCGGCCGTGCACGTCGCTCACCACATGGATCCTCATGAACCGACTCTAATAAGACACTTCACCCGGCGGGGTGGGAGGGCCGTGCGCCGATCCGGTCTCCTGTGGGGGGACGACACCCCACACCCCCCGAACGGTCTGGTCAGCCGGTGGCGGCCGACACGAGCGAGCGCCACTCGCGGACCAGGGCCGGGTCGACGGGCGCGTCCCAGGCGCCGTCCGGGCGGACGGCGGTGCCGACGTGGAACGCGCCGATCCCGGCGGCGGCGAGCAGCGCGACGTGCTTGCGCCGCAGCCCGCCCCCGGCCATGATCATCCCGGCCGCGTCGCGGTTCTCGGCGGCGCGGCGGACGAGCACGTCGACCCCGGTGTCCACACCCCGAGGCGACCCGGCGGTGAGCACGGTGTCGAGACCGCCGCCGAGGCCGCGCACGACGCCCCACGCCTGGACGGGGTCGGCGGCGTGGTCGAGCGCGCGGTGGAACGTCCAGGGCAGCGGGGCGGCGTCGGTGGCGAGCTTGCCGGTGGCGACGGCGTCGACATGGCCGGACGGTTCGAGGAACCCGAACACGAACCCGTCGGCGCCCGCCTCGGCGAGGTCGGCGGCGGCGCCGCGCAACCGGTCGAGTTCGCTGGCGGACGTGCCGAACCCCGCGTTCGCGCGCAGCATCACGCGGATCGGCAGGGTCGTCACGCGCCGCACAGCGGCGACCACGTCCGGGTCGGGGGTGAGGCCGTCGGCGGCCATGTCGGCGACGACCTCCAGCCGGTCGGCGCCGCCGTCCTGCGCGGCCCGCGCGTCGTCGGCCGTCAGCGCGATCACTTCGAGCAGCGACATCCTGGTTCCCCTTCGGACCGCGGTCGGGTGCGACCGGCTCAAGCGTAGGCGACCGGAGGACGCGCGCCGTTCGCGACGTGCGGCCTTTGCCATGCCATGACTGACAGGTGCCGTGCCGGCCACGACTGACGGGTGCCGTGCCGTGACCGACCGGTCGCCGCCGGGTGCGACATGCCCGGCGCTCAGGGCATTTCCGCTACTCACGGGTATCATGCCTGTCCGGAGAAGCCGCCGTCGGACTTCCCCGCCGACCTCCGAGAACGACGATGAGGAGCAGGCCGTGCGCGAGTTCAGCGTCCCCGCGATGGTGGAGGTCCCCGAGTCCACCACCCTGACCGACGCGCCCTTCACCCGGGCGGCCGAGGAGCCCGGCGCGATCGTCGCGCGGCGCAGGAGCGGCCCCGCCGACGCGCGCGCGTGGAGCGCCGTCACCGCGTCCGAGTTCGCGGCGGAGGCGGTCCGGCTCGCCAAGGGTCTGGTCGCCGCCGGGATCGAGCCCGGCGACCGGGTCGGGCTCCTGTCACGGACCCGCTACGAGTGGACGATGCTGGACTACGCGATCTGGACGGCGGGCGCGGTCTCCGTCCCGATCTACGAGACGTCCTCCGCCTCGCAGATCGAGTGGATCGCGGGCGACTCCCGCGCGAAGGCCCTGTTCGCCGAGACGGACGAGCACGTGCAGACGGTGGCGGGCATCCGCGAGCAGCTGCCCGACCTCGCGCACGTGTGGTGCATCGACAGGGGCGCCGTGGAGGAGGTCACCGCGCTCGGCGCCGACGTCGACGACGCGGTGGTCGAGGAGCGCCGCCGGTCCCGGACCGCGTCGGACGTCGCGACGCTCATCTACACCTCGGGCACCACCGGACGTCCCAAGGGCTGCGAGATCACCCACGGGAACCTGGTGTCCACGGCCCGCAACGGGGTGGCGGGCGCGATCGCCGAGGTCGTCGTCGAGGGCAGTTCGACGCTGCTGTTCCTGCCGCTGGCGCATGTGTTCGCCCGGTTCGTCCAGGTCGCCGCGATCGAGGCCGGTCTGGTGCTCGGGCACAGCGACGTCCCGAACCTGTTGCCCGACCTTGCCACGTTCCATCCGACGTTCCTGCTCTCCGTCCCGCGCGTGTTCGAGAAGGTCTACAACGGCGCCGAGCAGAAGGCCGACGCCGACGGCCGGGGCAAGGTCTTCCGGGCGGCGGCCGACACCGCCGTCTCCTACAGCCGCGCCCTTGACACGGGCGGTCCGGGCCTCGCGCTGAAGGCCAAGCACAAGGTCTTCGACGTGCTGGTGTACCGGAAGCTGCGCGCGGCGGTCGGCGGCGAGGTTCGGTACGCGATCTCCGGCGGCGCCGCGCTCGGCGAACGGATCGGCCACTTCTTCCGGGGCGTCGGCATCACGATCCTGGAGGGCTACGGCCTCACCGAGACGACGGCGCCCGCGACCGTCAACCGGCCCACCCACATGAAGATCGGCACGGTGGGACGGCCGCTGCCCGGGGTGGACGTCCACATCGCCGAGGACGGCGAGATCCTCGTCCGGGGCGTCAACGTCATGCACGGCTACTGGAACGACGAGACCGCCACCAAGGAGGTCCTGGACGCGGACGGCTGGTTCCACACCGGCGACCTCGGCTCCCTCGACGACGACGGCTTCCTGAAGATCACCGGCCGGAAGAAGGAGATCCTCGTCACGGCGGCGGGCAAGAACGTCGCGCCCGCGCCCCTGGAGGACAGCATCCGCGCGCACCCGCTGGTCAGCCAGTGCCTCGTGGTCGGCGACGGCCGCAAGTTCGTCGCCGCGCTCGTCACCCTGGACGAGGAGGCGCTCGGCCCGTGGAAGCAGCGGCACGGCAAGCCCGCGGAGATGACGCTGGACGAGGTGCGCCGCGACCCCGACCTCGTCGCCGAGATCGACGCGGCGGTCGCGGCCGCGAACACCTCGGTCAGCCACGCGGAGGCGATCAAGAAGCAGGTCGTCCTCGCCGTCGACTTCACCGAGGACAGCGGGCACCTGACGCCGAGCCTCAAGGTCAAGCGCAACGTCGTGCTGAAGGACTTCGCCGCCGAGATCGACGCCATCTACACGACCTGAGGCCGGTGGGGAGCGGCGTTCGAGCCCGTGGCGGGCACGCCGCTCCCCACCGCCGCGCGTCCGGGTCGCCCCAGGGCGGACCGGGCGTCCGGACGCGGGTCCGGTCAGTGGCGCCGACCGGAGTTGATGGCGCCGACCACCCGCCGCATCTGCCGGTCGGTCATCACGTTGATGAAGTCGCCGTGGTCGGTCACCGGGTTGTGCCCCTGCTCGGGGAACGAGTCCAGCGCGAACGCCAGCGCCTTGGCGGGCACGCGGTAGACCAGCGTCATCCGCAGCTGCGGGACGGCGCGCGTGCCGCTCGGGCACTGGCCGGTCCGCTGGTCGGGGAACCGGATGTGGTCGCGGTGGTTGGCGCTGTCGGTGTTGCGGCCGTCCCAGCAGCTCGCGAAGTTCAGTACACGGACGACGTCGCTGCCGCGCGGGCACAGCGGGTACTTGTCGGTGAACGCGCGGTCCTCGGAGCCGGTGCACGTCCACTGGGCGTGGGCGTTGGCCCCGCCGTTCGTCGCCGACTTGGCGTCACCGGTCGCCATCCGGATGAACCGGGGCATCGCGGTGACCCTGGCGCGCGGGTTGCCGAGGAACTGGATGCGCGCCTTGGACGGTTCGACGACGCTGCCGACGTTGCCGTCCTGCGTGCTCTGCCCGGCGCGGTCGGACCCGTCCTTGCCGGACCGCAGCCGCAGCACCGGCCAGAAGTAGGTGGACTTGTCGCCGTTCGTGCAGGTCGTCCCGGCGGCGGCGAGGGTCTCGTCGGTGGAGAACGCGTCGGTGTCGAGGTTGCCGACGTAGTCGTGGATGTGGTGCGCGCCGTTCACGACGCCGGGCGCCGCGACGACGTTGTCGGGGTTGCTGTGCGCCTGGCCCTTGTTGGTTCCGCAGCTGACCGAGAACACGCCGCGCGAGCCGCTGCGGCTGCGGCGCGGCTCGCGGACGCGCGGCGCCCTGCGGATGCTGACGTACTGGTCGGGCGTCGGGCCCGTCGCCTGTCCCCCGCCGTTCTGGCCGCCCCCGCCATTCTGTCCGCCGCCGCCGCCCTGGCCGCCGCCACCGGTGGGCTCGCTGGTCGGGTCCCGGGTCGGGTCGTCCGTCGGATCGGCGGACGGGTCGGCGCTGGGGTCGGCGGGGTCCGCCGACGGGTCGGCGCTCGGATCGGCCGTGTAGGTCCGGACGCCGCCGACGTTCCCGGCCGTCACGGCGGCGGGCGTCGCCTGGCAGGCCGACGAGGCAAGGGCCAGCGCCGGAATGATCACGGCGAACGCTTTCTTCTTTCGTCCCATGGAAAGGTGCTCCCTCTTCCGGGTCGGGATGTGCGTCAGTGCTGCTTCAACGCTGCGTCAGTGCTGCGTCAATGCAGGGCGCGTCTGGGGACCAGGCCGGTGCTCTCCAGCAGCGACATGTGCGTGTTGACGAATTTCAGGCACCGTTCGGCGAACGCGCGGATCTCGGTGTTCTCGCTCTGCGCGCGCACCTTCGCGATGATCGTGAAGACCTGTCCGTGCGCGGCCCGCAGCCGCAGCACGAATGTCTTGTCATAATCAATTCCGTACTTGCCCGACATTTCGCGGAGCCAGCTCTTCTGGCTTCCGTTGGGCGCGTTGGGAAGTAGCACGCCGAGCCGTTGCGCGGTGGCGCGGGTGTCGGCGTCCAGCTGCATGTGCTGCTGCATGATGATCTGGCCGACTTCCCGGACCCGGGGCCTGACCGCTCGCTGCTGTGCCTGCTGGCCTGCGGGAATCTCCCACAGGCCGGCCTGTCGGACCTTGACGAGCAGTTGCCTGTCGAGCGTGCTCAGCCGTCCCCAGCGGGTGTTGACGGTGCCGCCGAGATTCGCCGCGCCACTGGCCGGCACGCCGACCGGATTCATCACGACCGCGAACGCGGCCGCGACGGCGCCGACGGCCGCCAACACCAACAGGGCACGGCCCCAGCCGAGACGCCGGCGGCGCCATGGGCGCTTTTCGGCGTATCCGTAGGATTTCCTCAAGGAACTTCTTCCCCCTTTCGAGGATCTCTCGACGGACCCGGCACGGATTCAGTGGGAGATACGCACCGGGCCGCCGCGCGGTTCAACGACGTCCACCTGTTTCCCTATTTTCTTGACGCCCCAAAACCGGGGACTCCCCCGACGACGCGCAGCGCCAACGCCGGGCACATCGCGACCGCCTTCTGCACGTCCTTCTCCATCCAGGACGGGATGTCGGAGCCGAGCACGACGGGGAACCCGTGCCGGTCGAGCTGGATCAGCTCGGGGACGAGGTAGGCGCACAGCCCGTGCCCGTCGCAGCGGCTCCAGTCGATCGCGACCCGCCCCTCGGTGCCGTCCGGCACCGGCAGCGGCAGCACCCCGTAGGTCGACAGGCCGCAGCCGCCGCCCCACCGGTGCGCGTCGATGTCGGCGCCGAACGCCTCCATCGCCGACAGCACGAACTTCGCGGTGCCGTCCGGATGGGTGCAGGCGCCCCGCCCCCGGCCGACCCCGGCGGCGCGGCGGACGTTGTCGACCGTCCCCGCCCCCTCGGTGAGGGCGTTCAGGGACCGGACGACGTCGGGCAGCCCGAGCCGGCACGGCCCGCACTGCCCGGCCGACTGGGCGGCCAGGTAGGCGGCGATCCTGGTGACCTCGCCGAGCGGGCAGGTGCCCTGCGTGAGCGGCAGGATGATGCCCGCGCCGACCGTCCCGCCGACGCTCCGCATCCCGGCGCGCGACAGCACGGCCCGCGCCACGTTGGCCGGGTCGAGCCACATCCCGTGGTAGCCGCCGACGAGCACGCCCGGCGACGGCGGCACCTGGCACTGGTCCAGGACGGCCTGGAGCGGCGTGCCGAGCGGCGCCTCCACGACCTGCGTGCCGCCGACGGTGAGCAGCGTGGTGCCCGGCTCGTCCGGCGTCCCGGCCGACGCGTACAGGTCGGGGCCGAGCGAGACGAGCACCGCGAGCTGCGCGAACGTCTCGGTGTTGGACAGCAGCGTCGGGTAGCCGTCCACGCCGGACTCGGACGCGCGGACCTTGACGCCCGGCGGGATCGGCGTCTCGCCGTTGATCGCGCGGATCACGGCGCCGCTCTCCCCGGAGATGAACCGCTCGGTCAGCCGGACGACCCGCGCGGGCATCCGCCGTTCGCTGATCGCGGCGCGGACCGAGCGGGCGGCCTCGTCGTCCTCGACGGCCACGACCACCCGCCGCGTGCCGATCGCTGACGCGGCGATCTGCGCGCCGTCCAGCACGAGGTGCGGGGCCCGGCCGAGCAGCACCTTGTCCTTGGCGCTGCCGGGCTCGCCCTCGGCGCCGTTCACCACGACGACGACGTCCTCGCAGGATCCGCGCTTGTCGCTCTTCTCGCCCGGCAGCAGCGCCGGGGGGTCGGTGGTCGTGTACTTCACCCGCGCCGCCACCGCCATCAGCTTGCGAGCGAAGGGGAAGCCCGCGCCGCCGCGTCCCCGCAGGTCGACCTGCTCGCACGCGCGGACCAGGTCGTCCAGCGCGGGGGCGCGGAGCTTGCCGTGGACGGCGAGGTGCCGATCGAGGTCCAGCCGGTCGAACCGGTCGAACCCGAGCGTCAGCCGGGGGCCGTCGATGCCGGAGACGGTGACGGTCGAGGTCATCGCAGGACCTCGGGGTCGCGATCACCGTAGCCGTCGCGATCACCGTACCCATCACGTTCGCCGTAGCCGTCACGTTGGCCGTAACCGTCGCGGGGACCGTAGCCGTCGCGGGCGGCGGCGGCCGCGCGGGCCTCCTCGTGTTCGCGGTCCGCCATGGCGCGCCGGTCGCGGCGCCGTCCCGCGCCGTCCGGCAGGCCGAACGGGTCGACCGGGTCACCGGCGCGGGCCAGCTCGCGCGGCTTGACCACGACGATGACGCGGGTGATGAGCGCGAGGACGACGAACACCACGCTCATCACGTAGGCGAGCACCACCCATGGCGCGGCGGCGCGTCCGGCGATCAGACCGTGCACGATCGCCATCGGCCACGACACGTACGCGAGGACGTGCATCGACCGCCACACCCAGGCGTTGCCGCGGAACGCGAACCGCGACCGCAGCGCCCCGGTGATCACGATGACGATCATCAGATCGGCCGCGATCGTGCCGAGCCCGACCGCCCCGAGGGACGGGACGACGACCTGCGTGGGCAGCGCCAGCCCCGCCATCACCTTCACCGCCATGTGCGCGACCAGCATCGCGGTCGCCACGACGGCGGAGGCGCGGTGCAGGGCCTGCGCGAGCACCCGGTGCCGGATCTGGAGGATCAGCCGCTCGGTCGCGAGCAGCCCGCTCATCACGGCGGTGGTGTAGGCGACCAGCGAGAACACTCCCGCGTAGAAGTTGAGGAAGTACTGCACGTTCGCGACCGCGACGGCGCCCTGCGGGGTCGCCGCGCCCGCGAGCACGGCCACCGCGCCGACGAGCAGCACGCGCAGGACCCATCCGGGCACCGCGGGATCATCACTGTTGCGAATTCGCACCGATCGGACTCCTCTTCTGGGTTGCGGGCGGCGCCGGAATGGCCGCCGATCCTGCGACGCCCTTCAGCGGAAGGCCGGGGGACGGCGGTGACGACGGGGTGTCGTCCGCCGGTGGGTCGTCCGCCGGTGGTTCCTCCGCCGGGGGGACGGGCCCGAGGTTGGCGAGCAGCCCGCCGGGGAGCACCTGGAGCGCGCCGCGTTCGGCGTAGCCGAGGAGCGGTTCGGCGCGTTCCCGGAACGTCCAGCCGCCGATCCGCGCGCCGTCGAGCGGGACCGTTCCCGCTCCACGGCGCACCCCGAACGCGACCTCCGCGTCGGGCGCCGGGGCCCCACCGCACGGCCGGTCGGTGCCGGTGCGGCCGAGCGGGTCCCCCTGCGCGACGGCGGCGCCGTCGCGCAGTTTCGCCGGGATGTCGGTGAGGCGGTGGTAGATCGTCGCGACACCGCCCGGATGGATGACCATGAGCATCGCGTGCCCGGCGGCGTCGGCGCAGAAGCGGTACAGGCGGCCGTCGCCGGACGCGAGGACGCGGCCGTCGCCGCCCGAGAACGCCACCGACGCCAGCGGGCGCGGCGACCCCGACGCGTCCGGGGTCGTCATCGACCAGGCGTCGCCGACCTTCCACGGCAGCATCAGCCGGTCGCCGCCGCCGTCGCCGCCGACCAGCGTCGCGGCCCGGTCGGCGGTGACCGTCGCGTAGCCGCGCAGGGCCTTGGCCTCGGCGACCGGCATGACGGTCGCGGGGACGGCGCCGAGCAGGTCGCCGAACAGGCGGCCGCCGGAGAGTCCGACCTGCCAGTCCTCGCCCGTCCAGCGTGCCGCGTAGAACGCGACCTCGGGGCCGGCGGTGCTGGAGTCCGGGACGGGGATCGCGGTGGTGCCGAACACCCAGGTCCTGTCGGCGCTCGTCCGGGTGGTGTTCACGATCGGCGCCCCGCCGGGCGCGGCGCCGTAGGCCTCCCGGGCGGCGGCGCCGCGTTCCGTCAGGGTCAGCTTCCTGACCTGGGCGGTCAGCGCCCGCGGGTCCGGGCCGGTCTCCGTGCCGGGCGCGCCGCTCTGGCCCGGGCGCGGCGACTGCCGGGACGGCCGTCCGGGGCCGCCGCCGGGCTTCGGCGGCGTGATGGCGTCCTGGGAGCCGATGGGGCCGGACGATCCGCCGATCGGGCCGCCGTCCAGCAGCGCCCGCTCGACGATGCCCAGCAGGGACAGGCCGACGGCGGTGGACAGCACGATCGCGCCGATGCTGAGCCGGTCGTTGCGGCCCCGGCCGCCGCGCGGCCTCGCCTTCGGCCCCGGGCGTGGCGGCGCGCCGTGCCGGGCCCGCCGCTCCCCGCGCCCCTCGCCGCGCCCATCGGGACGCCGCTCTGGGCGGGGCCGCTCCGGGCGGGGCCGGTCCTTGCGCGGTCCGGGGCCGCCCACGCGCGCGTCGTGCTGCTCGGGCATGGCGCCCAAACGCTCGGTACGCGCGTCGGACGGCCGGGCCCGCGCCCCCGGTGGCTCGTTCCGAAGGTCGGACGGCTCGTTCCGTGGCCGCGGTGGCCTGTTGCGAGGGCCGAACTGGTCGGCACGCGCGTCATCTCGCCGCGCTCGTTCTGGTGGTCTCTCCTCGCGCGCCGGGGAGCGTTCCGTCCGGGCCTTCTCCTGCCGCTTCATCTCCCGGCGGCTGGGCCCGCGGCGGGACGATCGTCCGCCGCGCTCGGACCAGTCGGGTTGCTCCGACCACCAGGACCCGTCGGGCCACTGCGGCTCCTCGGACCCCTGCCCCTGCCGGGGCCCGGGTCTCGACGAGGGGCGCGCGGGCGTCTCCGCCCACTGTTCGGCATGCGTGGTGTTCCGGGACGCATGCCCCATATCGCGTCGCGCCATGCCCTCTCCTGTGGAGGAGACGGAGGGCTCGGCGAACGCCGGTCGGCTCCGGGCCGCCGGACTCATCGTCCGACGGCGATCCCGCTGAGACATCGGGGGCCGCGGTGCGGGAGCCCGCTCGCTCCAACCGCGTTCCCCGAACGGATTCTTTACGAATCCGCTCGATCACTCCCGGAGCATACGCCCCACGAGCCACTCAGATGCGAATTGGTGCCAAAAACGCGAAAACCCTTACTCCGCGGTCGTTCTGTTCTCCATGGCAGTACGTGCGAAAGCCATGACATGTTCACGCATCTGGGCGATGGATTCTGGCGTGTCCATCGAGGCGCCGAAGAGCGCGGCGATCTGTGGCATCACCATCGGCATCAGGGCCAAGCCCTTGAGGGTCAGCACGGTACGGCCGATCTCGTCGGACGGCTCCTCGCCGAGCCGGTCGGCCAGCGAGACGACCTTCTGCCGACACCGGTCGACCCGCCACTGCTGCTCGGGCAGCGTGTTCGTCCGGTGGTACAGGGACTCCCACAGCAACAGCCGCAACAGCACCGGGTTCCGCACGTAATAGTCGAACAACTTGCCGACATAGTCGACCGGGTTGTCGCCGGGCATCGCCGTGACCTCGACCAATTCGTCCATCGCCGCCTTCATGACGGCATCGAACAGCTTCTCCTTGTTGCCGAAGTAGCCGTAGATCCGTTCCTTGTTGACACCGGCGCGTTT
The DNA here is from genome assembly GCF_039537545.1 of Actinomadura meridiana. Lineage (NCBI taxonomy): Bacteria > Bacillati > Actinomycetota > Actinomycetes > Streptosporangiales > Thermomonosporaceae > Actinomadura > Actinomadura meridiana. The sequence goes on along the minus strand of NZ_BAABAS010000005.1, from coordinate 610,957 downwards.
GGCGATCCGGTCGACGCGCGCTCCGGCGATGCCGTGCTCGGCGAACTCGTCGCGCGCGGAGTCGAGCAGGGCCTGCTTGGTGGCCGCGGCGGACGATCGGGCGCGGGGACCGGGACTGTTCGGCATGTCCCGTAGCATAGCCGGTAGCGTCCAACCGGTTGGTTGACAACCAACTGTTTAGTTGGCTACCGTCCTCGGCATGCCCACCGCAGTAGATCGTCCGTCCTCCGCGACCTCCGCCACCACCGGATCGTCCGGCCCCGAGTACGCCCCCTTCGGCCGGACGGTCATCGCCCTGGCCGTCACCGCCCTCCTCGCCACCGGCCAGCTGTACGGGATGATCCCCCTGCTCGGCCGGGCCGCGTCCGGGTGGCATGTCGCCCCCGCGTCCCTCACCTGGCTGGTCAGCGCGTTCGGATTCGGGTACGCCGCCGGGTTCCTGCTCCTCGGCCCCCTGTCGGACCGTCTCGGCCGCCGCCGCGTCATCGTCGCCGGGGTCGCCGCCACCGCGATCACCACCGCGCTCGTCGCGGCCTCCCCCTCCCCCGGCGCCGCGCTGGCCCTGCGCGTCCTCCAGGGGTTCACGATCGGCGCGTTCCCGCCCGTCGCGATGGCGTACATCGGTGAGCGGGTCGCGCCGCACCGGCGGCTCGTCACCGTCACCTCGATGACCACCGGGTTCCTGGCGGCGGCCGTCTTCGGCCAGCTCGCCGCCCAGGGCCTGGCGGCGACGCTCGGCTGGCGCTGGTTCTTCGTCGCGGGCGCGTTCGCGTTCGCCGCCGCCGCCGTCGTGCTGCGCTGGGCCATGCTGCCGGACGGCCCGTCCACCGGCGTGTCACCGCTGGCCGCCTACCGCGCGATGCCGCCGCTGCTGATCGCGCCCTCGCTGCGGCTGCTGTTCCTCGCCGTCCCGGCCGTGCTGGGCTCGTTCGTCGCGATCTACACCGGGCTCCAGCTCACCGGGACGACCGGCCTGCTCGGGCTGCGGGCCAGCGCGCTGCCGGTGATCCTCGCCATCCCGTTCCTCACGCCCCGGCTGGCGCGGATCCCCGGCCCGGCCCGCGCCGGGATGGCGCTCGGGCTCGCCGCGCTCGGGACCGCGCTCGTCGGCCTGCTGGAGCCCGGCACGATCGTGCTCGCGCTGCTGCTCATGGTGGTCACCGCCGGAATCTCGATCGCCGCACCCGGCCTGATCGACATGATCGGCACCCGGGCCGGGGCCGCCCGCGCGCCCGCGATCTCGCTCTACAGCGCGCTGATGTTCGTGGGCGCGAGCCTGGGGCCGCAGGTCGCGTCCGCGCTGACCGGCGACGGGCTGCGGGCCCTCGGGCTCGTCCTCGCCGTCCTGCTCGCGGGGGCGGCGGCACTGGCCGCCACCGCCCGCCACTGATCAGCCGAGGGCTGTCAGGAAGCGGGCCGCCAGCGGCGCCGCGACCCGCGGGCCCGAGCCGCCCGCCTCGACGAAGACCGAGAACGCGACGTCGCCCCGGTAGCCGATGAACCAGGCGTGGGTCTGCCCGTCGCCCAGCTCGGCCGTGCCCGTCTTGCCCGCCGTCCCGTCCGGAAGCCCGGCCCCCGCCGCGGCGGCCACCGACGCCATCAGCAGCGGGCTCGCCTGGACGCGGCCCTGCCCGATCGCCGCCTCCGCCAGCTCGGCGCCGTTCTTCGGGTCGGGGAAACTTCCATCGGCGGCGTCCACACCCGGTGTGATCCGCGTCCCGAAACCGAAGCGGCGGGCGCTGGCCGCCAGCTTCGTCGGCCCGAGCCGTTCGACCGCGAGCCGCGCGAACGTCGTGTTGCAGGACGCCGCGAACGCCTCCTTCAGCGTCGTCCGGCCGAGCGCGTGGTCCTCGTCGTTGCGAATGGTGCGCTGCGCGGTGACCACCGAAGCCGTCCGCCACCGCGAGGACCTCGCCGTCGTCCGGGCGGACGGCCACGATCGCGGCCCGTCCCGGCGCGGCCGCCAGCGCCTTCTCCGCCGCCGCCTGCACCCGCGCGTCGAGCGTCGTCTCGATCTTCCGGCCCTTCTCGACGTCGAACAGCTTCACCCGCTGGGGCGGCCCGTCGTTCCGAGCACGCATCCCGCCCACCTCCACACGACCCGATGTGGGCATGATCATGCCACCGACGGGATCTCCGGGTCAGGGAGTCAGGAGGGCGGCCAGGCGGGCGGCCTGGATCTCCCAGCGCCACTCCCGTTCGACCCAGGCGCGTCCCCGCTCACCCGTCCGGCGGGCCCGGTCCGGGTCGGCGAGCAGGGTGGTGAGGGCATCGGCGACGCGGGCGACGGAGCGGCCCGGCACGACGAGGCCGGTCTCGCCGTCCAGGACGGCGTCGGGCGCGCCGCCGGAGTCCCCGGCGATCACGGGCAGGCCCGTCGCCGACGCCTCCAGGTAGACGATGCCGAGGCCCTCCACGTCCAGGCCACGGCGTCGGGTCCGGCACGGCATCGCGAAGACGTCGGCCGCGTCGTAGTGGGCCGGCAACTCCTCCCACGGGACGCCGCCGGTGAACACGACCGACTTGTCCACGCCCAAGGAGATCGCGAGGCGGGACAGGGGCGCGCGGTAGGGGCCGTCGCCAACGAGCAGGAGCGCCGCGTCCGGGACCTTGCGCAGGACGCGCGGCCAGGCGTGGATCAGAGCGTCCTGCCCCTTGCGCGGCACCAGCCGGGACACGCACACCGCCACGGGACGTCCCGCCAGCCGATGCCTGGCCCGGATCTCGTCGCCGCCCGAGCCCGGACGGAAGACCTTCTCGTCCACGCCCGGGGCGAGCCGGGCCATGCGCGCCGCCGCCCCCGGCGACAGGGCGGGCGCGATGCGGGACCGCGTGTAGTCACCGAGGTAGGTCAGCGCGTCGACGGAGTCCCCGATGCGGCCGAGCAGATCGCGCGCCACCGGCAGTGACGCCCACCCCGCCTCGTGGCCGTGGGTGATCCCGACCAGGCGGTCGGCGCCGCGCCGCCGCAGCGCCGGGGCCAACAGGCCGAGCGGCGCCGACGCCCCGAACACCACCGAGTCGCAGCCCTCCGCGCGGAGCACGTCCCCCGCCCGGCGCAGCACGCCCGGCACCGGCAGCATCAACGGGCCCGGATGCCGGACGACCGGGAACGGCTGCTCCGCGTCGAACGCGGCGGCGCCCTTCCACGCCGGGGCGTACACGACCACCGAACCCGGCGGGCGCCGCAGGGCGAGGCCGTGCACGAACGCCTGGATGCCGCCCGCCCGGGGCGGGAAGTCGTTGGTGACGAACAGGGTCCTCATCGTCCGCCCAGCATAGGAAGAGGCCCGGCGCCGCCGTGGCGGCACCGGGCCTCTCGAACGTCGCCGGTCAGCGGTTGACCTGGTGCGAGTCCGATCCGCTCTCGATCGCCTCGTGCTCCCCGTGCTCGTGCTCCTCGACGGGGATGTCGTCGAACGTCCACGCGCGGTTCAGCCGCGAACGCAGATGCCCGATCGGGCCCTTGGAACCGGGGGCGGGGATGCCGCTGGCGTCCCGTGCGGGCGCCTCCGGCCTGGCGTTCTCCTTGGACAGCAGGACGATCTTCTCCTCCTCGCGCGGCGCCTCGTGCCGCTCGGAGAACTTGCCGTCCGGAGACATCATGATGACGCCGCTCTCCACGCCGTGGCCGACGACGTCGGCGTCCTTGCGCTGGAGACCCAGGCAGATCCGCTTGGTGATGACGAACGCCAGGAACGGCCCGACGAAGACCGTCACCCGGAAGAACCAGGTCGTGGCGAACAACGACACGTGGAACTTCTCGGCGAGGACGTCGTTGGCGCCCGCGAGCCACAGCAGCCCGTAGAACGCCACCGCCGCGATGCCGGTCGCGGTGCGGATCGGGGCGTTGCGCGGCCGCGTGTTGACGTGGTGCTGGCGTTTGTCGCCCGTCACCCACGCCTCGACGAACGGCCACGCCATCGCGCCGCCGAAGATGATGCCGAGCGGGACCGTCGCGGGGATCAGCACGTTCAGGCTGAGCGTGTGGCCCCAGGCGGTGATCTCCCAGTTCGGCATGATCCGCAGCGCGCCCTCCAGGACGCCCATGTACCAGTCCGGCTGGGACCCCGACGAGATGGCGCCCGGGTCGTAAGGACCGAACAGCCAGATCGGGTTGATCTGTGCGAACGCCCCCAGCAGCGCGATGACGCCGAAGGTGAACATGAAGTAGGCGCCCGTCTTGGCCATGAAGACCGGGTAGAACGGGTAGCCGTACACCTGCTTCTCGGACTGGTTCTTGACCGGCATCGCCGTGTGCTTCTGATGCCACATGATCATCATGTGCGCGGTGACGAGGCCGAGGATCAGCGCCGGGATCAGCAGGATGTGGATCACGTACAGGCGCGGGATGATGTCCTGGCCGGGGAACTCGCCGCCGAACAGGAACATGTAGGCGTAGGTCCCGACGAGCGGGATCGACTCCAGCACGCCCTGCGTGATCCGCAGACCGGTGCCGGACAGCAGGTCGTCGGGCAGCGAGTACCCGAACAGGCCCTCCAGCATGCCCAGGATGAACATGTTGACGCCGATGAGGTAGTTCAGCTCACGCGGCTTGCGGTACGCACCGGTGAAGAACACCCGCAGCATGTGCGCCAGGATCGACGCCATGAACAGGATCGCGGCCCAGTGGTGGATCTGCCGCATCAGCAGACCGCCGCGCACGTCGAAGCTGATGTGCAGTGTCGAGGCGTAGGCCTCCGACATCTTCACGCCTTGGAGCTTGGCGTACGAGCCGTCGTACACGACCTCGTTCATGCTCGGCTGGAACCAGAGCGTCAGGAACGTCCCGGTCAGCAGCAGGATGATGAACGAGTACAGCGCGATCTCGCCCAGCATGAACGACCAGTGGTCCGGGAAGACCTTCTTGACGTTGCGTCGGAAGAAGGTCGTCGAGCCGAGGCGCTCGTCGATGAACCCGAGCGTGCCCTCGATCGCCTTCGGCGGCGGTGCGGTCGTGTCGCTCATCCGCGCTCCCAGAAGCTCGGTCCGACCGGTTCGTGATAGTCGCTGGTCGCGATGATGTAGCCGTCCTCGACCGACAGCGGAAGCTGCGGCAGCGGCCGCGCCGCCGGGCCGAAGATGACCTTCGCGGCGTCGGTGGCGTCGAACGTGGACTGGTGGCACGGGCACAGGATGTGGTGCGTCGTCTGCTCGTACAGCGCCGCCGGACACCCGACGTGCGTGCACACCTTGGAGTACGCCACGATCCCGTTGACGTGCCAGTTCTCGCGTCCCTCGGCGGGCTTGAACAGATCCTCGGGGATGTTGATGAGGATCGTGACCGCCTTGGCGTTCTGGGTGAGGACGTCGTCCTCGGGCACGTGCTCCTCGATGCCCTCGGGCAGCACGGTGATCATGCTGCCCGGGCTGGCGAAGTCGCTGACGCGCAGCGGGCGGTCGGTGCCGTCCACGACCAGGCGGACGCCCTTCTTGCCCTCGCTCTTCGCGCGCTTCACGGCGTCGCCCCAGTAGGTGTGGCGCAGCCGCTTCTCCGGCAGCGGGCCGAGGTCGCGCAGCAGCACCAGCGGCGCCAGCCCGAGCGGCGCGGCGGCCAGCAGCAGCGTGCGGCGCAGCAGCGGCCGCTTGGTGATGCCGCTGTCGTCGGCGCCCTCCATGAAGTCGCGGGCGAACGCGGTCCGCGACTCCTCGTCGGAGGCCAGCTCGTGCCGCTCCTGGATGATCGGCTTGCTGGTCATCAGGCGGCGCACCCAGATGGTGACGCCCGCCGCCACGGCCAGGAACGACAGCGCCATCGTCCCGCCGAGCCAGAAGTTGGACTCGCGGGCCCGCAGCACGCCGTGCATGCCGCCGTCGCGGCCGCTCCACCCGATGAAGTAGGCGATGAACGCCACGCTGGACGCGAACGCGACCAGGAACAGCGTCGCGACGATCCGCTCCGCCCGCTTCATCGACGCCTCGTCGAGCTGCTCCCCGACGCCCGCGGGCGCGGAGATGTCGTCCTCGGCGAGCAGCGCCCTGTCCCGCGCCGGGGACGGCGTGCCGACGATCCGCTCACGCCTGGCGCCGCGTTCGGCGCCGTCCTCGTCCGGGCCGGTGGAGCCCGGGGTGTCCTTGTTCTCGTCGCTCATGACTTCTTCAGCTTCTTCGGCTTCTTCGCGGTGATCCACATGGCCGCCAGCACCAGCAGGCCGATCCCGACCAGCCAGCCCGCCAGGCCCTCGCTCACCGGGCCGATGCGGCCGAGCCCGTTACCGCCCGGGTTCGCCTCCTCGCGCGTCTGGACGAGGTAGGCGATGATCGCCTGCTTGTCCTTCTGCGTGAGCGTGGTGTCGTTGAACACCGGCATCGCCTGCGGCCCGGTCAGCATCGCCTCGTACATCTGCGTGGGCGTGACGTCGTCGCCGGACAGCTTCGGCGCGTACTTGCCGCCGGTCAGCGCGCCGCCCTGGCCGGTGAAGTTGTGGCACTGGGCGCAGTTGGTGCGGAACAGCTTTCCGCCGAGCGCGACGTCGCCGTCCTTCGGGTCGACCGCCGACGCGGACGGGACCTCGGGGCCGCCGCCCAGCGACTGGATGTAGGCCCGCAGGTCGTGCAGGTTCTTCTCGGCCTCGGCCTTCTGCTTCTCGGCCGCCTCGCGCTTCTCCCGCTCCTCGTAGTCGGTCTTGATCGAGGTGTTGAAGGCGGGGATCGGCTCCTTGCGCGGCACCTGCGCGCCGGGGTTCATCGCGGGCATCCGGCCCGTGCTGACCTGGAAGTCGACGGACGCGGCGCCGACGCCGATCAGGCTCGGCGCGATCGGCTTGCCCTCGGCGTCCTTGGTGCCTTCGGCGTTCAGGCCGTGACAGCTCGCGCAGTTCTTGTTGAACAACTGCTGGCCGTGCTTGAGGTCCTGCGCTGCCTGGGCGCTTGTCTTCGCCTCGGCGCGGTCAGTCCGCGGCGAGAAGCCGGCGTAGATCACACCGATCGCCGCCAGGGCCGCCAGCACGACGGCGTAGCCCGCCCACGGGCGCCGTCGCCATGCGGTGATCCTTTTCACGGAAATCCCCGTTCGGGTCATGTCTGGTGGTGGGTCGGGCTGGTGGTGCGCGGTCGTCGGGCGCACGGTCGTCGGGCGGCGGCCACTAGTCGAGCAGGTAGACGGCCGAGAACAGGCCGATCCACACGATGTCGACGAAGTGCCAGTAGTAGGACACCACGATCGCGCTCGTCGCCTGCTCGTGCGTCCATCGCTTGGCGGCGTAGGTGCGCCCGAGGATGAACAGGAAGGCGACGAGGCCGCCGCAGACGTGCAGTCCGTGGAAACCGGTGGCCAGGTAGAAGATCGAGCCGTAGGCCGAGGACGAGAACGTGAGCCCGTCCTTGGTCACCAGGTTGTAGTACTCGAATCCCTGGCCCGCGACGAACCACGCGCCCATGAGGAACGACAGGACGTACCACTCGCGCAGGCCCCAACGTCGGAAGTTCAGGAGCCCGCCGTCGCGGCCGACCTTGCCGGCCTCCGCCTTGAACACGCCCATCTGGCAGGTCACCGAGGACAGCACCAGGATGGTCGTGTTGACCGACGACAGCGGCAGGTTCAGCGGGGCGCCGGGCCACGCCGACTGCCCGTCCTGGCCGATCGTCACGGAGCGGATCGTGAAGAACATCGCGAACAGCGCCGCGAAGAACATCAGCTCGGACGACAACCAGACGATCGTCCCCACGCTGACCAGATTGGGACGGTTCGCCCGTGCGTGAGGTGTTGTTTCTATCGCGGATGCTGTCACGGGCAGCATTATTGCGCCCCTATCCAGTGAGTGACGCATCACCCCCCATCTAGAGTTCCCGTTCGTGTCCCGCGGGCCCCCGACCGGGTACCCTTCACGTCCATGAGCACCACCCCGGATAGCCCCATGAAAGTCCTCGTCTACAGCGACGACGCGAACACCCGCGCACAGATTCGGATGGCGATCGGGCGCCGTCCGGCCGCGGGCCTCCCGAAGGTCGAGTTCGTCGAGATCGCGACGCAGCCCGCCGTCGTGTCGCGGCTGGACGAGGGCGACATCGACGTGCTGGTGGTGGACGGCGAGGCGCAGCCCGCGGGCGGCCTCGGCGTGTGCCGCCAGGCCAAGGACGAGGTGTACGACTGCCCGCCCGTCCTCGCGATCATCGGCCGCCGCGACGACGGCTGGCTGGCGACCTGGTCGCGCGCCGACGCCGTGGTGAGCCTCCCGCTCGACCCGATGGCCGTCGCCAAGGCCCTCGCCGGCCTGATGCGCGAACGCCTGGACACCCGCCTCCCGGTCCTGTAGGGCCGTCAACACCCGGTAGGGGACATGGACGCGCGCACCACCTGGCCCGCACTGCTCAACGCCCTCATCGCGGGTGACTCGCTGACCAGCGAGGAGACCGCCTGGGCGATGAACACCATCATGGCCGGGGAAGCCACCGACGTGCAGATCGCGGGCTTCGCGGTCGCGCTGCGCGCCAAGGGCGAGACGGTCGAGGAGGTCACCGGCCTCGCCGAGGGCATGATGGACAACGCCAAGCCCATCCACGTGCCCGGCCCCATCGCCGACCTCGTCGGGACGGGCGGCGACCAGGCCCACACGGTGAACGTGTCCACGATGGCGGCCGTGGTCGCCGCCGCCGCGGGCGTCCGGGTCGTCAAGCACGGCAACCGGGCCGCGTCCTCCTCGTGCGGCGCCGCCGACCTGCTGGAGCACCTGGGCGTCGCCATCGACCTGCCCCCCGAGGCGACCGCGCGCGTCGCCGAGGAGGTCGGCATCACCTTCTGCTTCGCGCCGCTCTACCATCCCGCGCTGAAGCACGCGTCGCGGACGCGCGGCGAGCTCGGCACGCCGACGGTGTTCAACTTCCTCGGCCCGCTGACGAACCCGGCGCGTCCCGGCGCCCAGGCGGTCGGCGTGTTCCACCCGCGCATGGCGGGCGTCGTCGCGGGCGTCTTCGCCTCCCGCGGCTGCTCGTCGCTGGTGTTCCGAGGCGACGACGGCCTCGACGAACTGACAACAACCGGCACCTCAACCGTATGGGTGGTCCGCGACGGGACGGCGACGCAGACGACGTTCGACCCGTCCGACCTCGGCATCCCCCCGGCCCAGCCGGGCGACCTGCGCGGCGCCGACGCCGAGTTCAACGCCCGCGTGGCCCGCGAGACCTTCGGCGGCGAACTGGGCCCCGTCCGCGACATGGTCCTCCTGAACGCCGCCGCCCTGATCACGGCCTACGAGGGCGCCCCCGCCCCGAAGGACCTGACCCCCACCCTCCGCGAGACCTACCACCGAGCCGCCACGGCAATCGACTCCGGCGACACAGCCGCCCTTCTCGACCGCTGGATAGCCACGTCCCAGCGCCTGCGCCCCTGACGCTCAGTCGGCGTCGGGAAGGCCCAGCGAGAAGGCCTGCTCCAGGTCGTGCTGGGAGTAGGTGCGGAAGGCGATGTGGGTCTCGGTGCTGACGACCCCGGGGACCTTGTTGATGCGGCCCGGAATGACGTCGTTCAGCGTGTCGTGGCGGCGGACGCGGACCATCGCCATGAGGTCGTGGTCACCGGTGATGGAGTAGACCTCGCTGACGCCCTCCAGCCCCGCGATCGTCTCGGCCACCTCGTGGATGCGCGCGACGTCGGCCTTGACGAACACGATCGCAGTGACCACTGCACCCTCCCCGGAGATCGTTACGGTCCGACCCTACGGGACCCCCGCACTAACCACGGGTCAGGGGGGCGGACAAAACCCCAGCCACCGTCACGGGTCGCGCGACCCGACGACGCAGGCGACCGCAGCGACACAAACGAACCGCGACAGGCCCCAAAAACCGCAACACGTCGTGAGGATCGCCTGCGTCGCAACGGGGGTTCCAGGGGGTCGCCCCCTGGGCTAACCGCGCGCCAGGGCAGCCAGTCGGTGGGCGGGGCCCGCGCGGCGGGCCAGTATGGCGAACAGGACGCCGGTGACGAAGCCGTAGATGTGGGCCGTGTAGGCCACGTTGCTCTCGTTGTCCCCTAGGGACAGCCATTGCAGGACGAACCAGTATCCGAGGACCACCCAGACCGGGAGGCGAACCACGATCACCGGCGGGACGTAGCTGACGACGCGGCCGCGTGGGTTGAGGATGACGTAGGCGCCCATCACTCCGGCGATGGCTCCGGACGCCCCGATCAGGGGGACGGTGGAGTCGGGTGACGTCCAGGCGAAGCCGTAGACGGCGACGAGCCCGAAAAGCAGGTAGGCGAGCAGGTAGCGGAGCCGTCCGAGGCGGTCCTCGACGCCCATGCCGACGACGAACAGCGCGACGAGGTTGCCCAGCAGGTGCAGCGCGCCCGAGTGCAGGAACATGGAGGTGAACGCGGACGTCCACGGCTTCTTGTGGAAGGCGGCGGGGCCGCAGTCGTGGGCGATGTCGGACGGGAGCGGCCGCTGGTCGCCGGTCGTCAGCTCCTTCGGCACGGCGCCGTACTGGTAGGTGAAGTGCGCGGCCCGGCACTCGCGGACCCGGCCGTGGCCGTACCAGGTGGCGAAGTTCGACATCGGCGTGAGCAGGAACACCACCACGTTCGCCGCGACCAGCAGGTACGTCATCCAGGGGACGCGCCGGGTCGGCTGGCTGTCGTAGAGGGGCAGTGCCACCCGCGTCACCTTAGCGGGCGGTTGTTCCTCGGGCGGGACGGCTCGTGCGACCCGTCGTGGCCGCTCTCATAGGCGCGGTCGATCCATTCGCGGAGGCCCTCGGCGCCGTGGACGGGGCACGTCCAGACGCCGTCCAGCTCGACGAGGCGGACACCGGGCAGGTCGAGCCAGCGCAGCACGCACTCCATCTCCTCGGCGGTGGCGCCCGTGGACGGCGGTTCGCCGAGCGCGACGCCGCCCGGCGCCTCGCCCGAGGGTGGGAAGACCGTCTCGGCGGTGGCGATGAGCGCGTCGACGTAGGGGCGCGGGCGGGCGCCCCGCGGAACGGTCCCCGCGGCGGCGAGCCGCCCGTAGCGCACGACGGCCAACTCCCAGCCGCCGTCGAACGCGGGACGGGCCGCGACCAGCTCGGGCAGCCGCGCCAGCCCGGCGAGGCGCTGCCCGCGCGCGGCGGCGCGAACGAACGCGGCCAGCCGGTCGCGCTGCGCGGCGGCCTCCTCGTAGCGCAGCTCGGACGAGAGCCGGTCGATGCGGACACGCGCGGCGGCGACGACGGGCCGCGCGTCGCCCGCCATGACCGAGCGGGCCGTCCCGACATGCAGGGCGTAGGCGTCGGCGGACTCGCGGCCGTCGCAGGGGGCGCCGCAGCGTCCGATCTCGGCCAGCGCGCACGCACGAATGTTCGCCGCCCCGGCTTTGCCGCGTTCGATCAGCCGGAGCGTCAGCCGCTGGGTGCACTGCCGCAGCGGGACGGCCTCGTGCAACGCGGCGCGCGCCTCCTCGGCCTGCCGCCGGGACGAGATCGGCCCGAGGTAGCGGGCACCGTCGGCGCGACACTCCCGGACGATCGACAGCCGTGGGAACGGCTCGACGGTCAGCTTCAGCCAGATCGCCCGTTCGGGGAACTTGGAGCGGCGGTTGTAGCGGGGTTTGTGCTCCGCGATGAGGCGCAGCTCGCGGACCTCGGCCTCCAGGGTGGTGGCGCACACGATCGTCCGGACGCTCTCGGCGATCCCGACCATCTCGCGGGCGCGCCAGCGGGTCTCCGAGCCGGTGAAGTAGCTGCGCACACGAGAGCGCAGGTCGCCGCTCTTGCCGACGTACAGCACCTCGCCCGCGTCGTCCTCGAACAGGTAGACGCCGGGCGCGCTCGGCACGTCGTCGGCGAGGTGCCGTTTGCGGCGCTGCTCGGGCGTGGGGGCGCGGGCGAAGCTGCGCATCTCTTCGAGCGAGGTGACGCCGAACGATCCGAGCCGCTCGATCAAGCCGTGCAGGACCTCGACGGTGGCGCGGGCGTCGGCGAGGGCTCGGTGCGTGGGTTCGTTGGTCGTCCGGAAGAAGCGGGCGAGTGTGCCGAGCTTGCAGTTGGGGACCTCGTCCTTGGACAGGACGCGCCGCGCCAGGTCGACGGTGTCGACGACGGGGAACGCGGGCCAGGCGTAGCCGCCCGCCGCGCACGCGGCCTTGAGGAAGCCGATGTCGAACGAGGCGTTGTGCGCGACGAGGACGCAGCCGCGCGCGAACTCCAGGAACGCGGGCAGCACCGAGTCGATCTTCGGCGCGGCCGTCACCATCGACGTGGTGATGCCGGTGAGGGCGGTGATGAACGGCGGGACGGGCCCCCCGGGGTCGACCAGCGTGCCGAGCTCGCCGAGCTCCTCTCCCCCGCGGACCTTCACCGCGCCGATCTCGGTGATGGCCGAGTCGGCGGCCGAGCCGCCCGTGGTCTCCAGGTCGACCACCACGAAGGCGACCTCCGCCAGGGGCGTGCCGAGATCGTCCAGGGTGCCCTGAACGCCCGCGCCCCGACCACCGGCCCCCTGGACACCGTGCACAGCCGTCATGAGCTGGACCGTAGAGGACCCCACCGACAGAAGCCGGGGCCGCTAGGGTTGGGGGGCGCCGGTACGTCCCGCCGGGCGGGGGCCGCGGGGACGGTTCGGGGAGGCCGGGCGCTATCCGTCCCAACGCACGTCCGCCCTGGTTAGGGCGCGGACGGCTCGGGAAGACACAGCCCACCGGCGGCGCAGCCCGGAAGGAGCGGGATCATCGACAGCGGCCCCGAAGCGACCCCCGGCGGCGAGGACACCGAGCGCAGACTGAGCCGACCGCTTCCCGAGGCGGTGCGCCAGGCGGTCGTGGAGGTCGCCGCCGAGGTGATCGGGGGCCTGCCCCTCGACGACGTCCCCGCGCCGCTGCGCCGGTTCGCGCGGTTCGAGCGGCGCAAGCGCGCCAAGCTCGCCGGGCAGCACATCGCGGCGGCCCTGGAGAAGGATCCCGACTTCCGGCGGCGCGTCGCCGCGCCGCTCCGGGAGAGGCAGGCCGACCTGGTGGAGGCCGTGGAGGACGGGGCCGTCCCGCCCGCCGCCGACCCGGTGCGGGTCGCGGTGCTGGCCTACCTGCTGCGCCCCGAGGGGTGGACGGATCTGGTCGAGGCCGCAAGAGCCGACCTGGAACGCTCCGCGTCCGCCTCTGAGGAGGAGGCCGCCGAGCGCCGGATCACGGCGCTGAAGGAGGAGCTGGCCACGGCCCGCGCCGCCCGCGCCGCCGAGACCGACCGGCTGCGCGCCGAGCTGCGCGAGGCCAAGACGGAGGTCGCGGATCTGCGCCGCAAGCTGCACGAGGCGCGGTCCCGGTTCCGGGCGGCGGAGAAGCACGCCGGGTCGATGGAGGCCGCCGCCGAACGTGAGCTGGCCGCCGCGCGCGAGTCGACCGCCGCGTCCGAGAAGGAGCTGCGCAGGCTGCGGGCCCGCGCCGCCCAGGCCGAGGCCGCCGCCGAGGCCGCCAAGCGGGCCGCGCGGGAGGGGCGCAACGTCGAGGACGTCCGGCTCCGGATGCTGCTCGACACGCTCGTCGACGCGGCGCAGGGCGTGCGGAGGGAGCTGGCGCTGCCGTCCACCATCGGGCGCCCGGCGGACGCGGTCGGCGCCCTGGAGCCGGACCGGCTGGCCCACCGCGCGCTGCCGGGCCGGGCACTGTCCGACAGCGACCCGCAACTACTCGACCGGTTGCTGACGCTGCCGCGCGTCCACCTCGTCGTGGACGGCTACAACGTCACCAAGACCGGCTACGGCGACCTGCCGCTGGCCGACCAGCGCAGCAGGCTGCTGTCGGGGCTCGGCGGGCTCGCCGCGCAAACCCGCGCCGAGATCACGTGCGTGTTCGACGGCGCGGAGCTGGACGCGCCCGTGGCGATCGCGGCGCCGCGCGGCGTCCGGGTGCTGTTCAGCCGTCCGGGGCAGACCGCGGACGAGCTGATCGCCGACCTCGTCCGGGCGGAGCCGCAGGGCCGCGCCATCGTCGTGGTGTCGTCCGACCGGGAGGTGGCGGACGCGGCGCGCCGGGCGAGCGCCCGCCCGTGCCCGTCGACGCTGCTGCTGCGGCGGCTCGGCCGCTCGTAGGGCGACCAACCGGCCGTGGGCGATTAAGACGCGGATAAGGCCGTCATAAGGAGCGGCTCGCGGTCCGTGACCTGCCTTTCACGGAGAGTGGACACTTTTCCCCCGATGTCGATCAAAGAGAGACGAATCGGTTGTGACGGGTGTTGACCCTCGCTAGTGTCGTCCGCTGACGTCGTGGACGAGAGGGGCGAAACCGACCGTGGCCAAAGATCTCAACGGGACACCAGCGCAGCGGCGTGACCGGAGAGGCGGCCTGGCGAGCAGAGGCGTATCCCGCCGCCTGGCGGCCGTCACCTGCCTGACCCTGACGGCTTCACTCATGTCTCCGCTGGCGGTGGCGCACGCCAAGCCGAAGCAGAACAAGGCGGAGGAGCAGAAGAAGCTCAACAAGCTCAACGAGGAGATGGACCAGAAGGTCGAGAAGTACAACCAGAACCGCGAGCAGCTCAAGGTCGCCAAGAAGAAGCTCGACGCCGCGACGAAGGCCTCCAAGAAAGAGGAGACGGCCTTCGAGGAGCAGCGCGCCAAGATCGCCCAGATGGCCGCCACCGCGTACAAGAACGGCGAGCAGACGGACGTGACCGGCTTCGTCGGCAGCAGCGACCCGCAGGCGGTCCTCGACCAGGCGGCGGTCCTGTCCCATCTGTCGCGGGACCGCGGCTCCCAGCTCACCCAGTTCCTCGCCACCACGCAGCGGCTGCGGCGAGAGCAGTCCGTCGCCAAGACCGCCTATGACGAGGTGAAGACCAAGTCCGACGACCTGAAGAAGCAGAAGGCGGACCTGGACAAGAAGGTCAAGAAGCAGGAGGCGGTCGTCCGGAGGCTCGGCGGCGGCACGTCCTCCTCCGGGGGCGGCATCGGCGGTACCTACAACGGCCCGGCCAGCGGCTCGGCCCGCGCGGCGCTCAACTTCGCCTTCGCGCAGAAGGGCAAGCCGTACCAGTACGGTGCGGAGGGTCCCGGCTCCTACGACTGCTCCGGCCTGACCATGAAGGCGTGGGCGGCGGCGGGCGTGAACATCACCCGCACCACCAACTCGCAGTACGCCGCCACCAAGCGGGTCAACAAGAGCGACCTACAGCCCGGTGACCTGGTGTTCTTCAGCAGCCTCGGCCACGTCGGCCTGTACATCGGCAACGGGCAGATGATCCACGCCCCGCGCACGGGCAAGAACGTCGAGATCGTGAACATCACCTCGGGCTACTACCTGAGCAACTACTACGGCGCCGGGCGTCCCTGACGTTCGGACGGCTCGTCTTCCGGCAACGGACCAGGCTTTGACCTGGTCCGTTGTTAATTTTGTAGGGGTTTGCCTTCTCTTGGGGCTTTGGTACCTTGTACCACTCACGGCGCCGGCCAGGCGCCGGGTGCCCGCGACGCCCACCAGGCGCCGCGTGACGGCGGCGCGAGCCACGTGCCGCCTTCCCCCCCGGCCGGACCCGGCCCACCGTGCGCACGCCGAAGCGTGCATGGCGCTGAGCGCGCTGCCACGGCGGTTCCACGGGCCGTCCGCGCACGACAACAGGCGCCGCTCTTTCGCACGCGGGAGACAGGTTCCGCGCACGGGCCCCATCTCGCCCCCAGGATCGCAGCGGCAGCGCCGAGTCCGCCGAACGGCGGAACCGGGGACCCACAGCGCCGGAGTCCAGGGACCGTTCCTGGACGACCCCCGGCGCCCGGGGTGAATCGGTGCGCCTCTCCGGAGAACCGGTGAGGGCCCACCGCAGGGCCACTTCCTCGCCCGAACCCGTCAGCTAACCCGGTAGGCGTCTAGGAAGAACGAAGGAGTGAATTCCGCAGCGTTACCTGGGCGTGGTCGCCCCGTGCGGCCACGCCCTCTTTCGGCTTCGCATCGGCATGCCCATCCGCTGGCTGCATAGGATCGCGCGCATGGAGGACGGCTCCGCCCACAGCGACAGGCACAGAGGCACGCAGGGCGGCACCCACGGCGGGCCCGTCACGCGGCGCAGGGCGCTTGCCCTCGGCGCGGGCGGGGCGGCCGCGCTGCTCGCGGGCGGCGCGGGCCTCGTCCGCGCGCGGTCCGGCGGCGAGACGCCCGACGCACGCGCCATCGGCGGGAACGGTGCTGCCGCCGCGTTCACGCCCGGCGACGCCGCCACCGTCCTCGACAGCCGCGCGCGGGCCGTGCGGACCGGCGACCGGACGGCCTTCCTCACCACGGTCGGCTCCGCACCCACCGCGTTCCGGGACGCCCAGTCCCGCCTGTACGGCAACATCCGCGCGCTTCCCCTCGACGGCTGGCGGGAACGCGCCGTCGCCACCCAGACCGTGGACGGCGCGAAGGACGTCGCGATCCTCCGCGTCGAGACCCGGTACCGGCTGCGCGGCTTCGACCACGGCGACGTCGCCCGCACCCGGTACCTGGCACTGGCCCCGCGCTCGGGCGCCTGGACGATCGTCGGCGACGGCTCGTCCCACAACCTGCACGACGACGCCGAGATCTGGGACGGCGGCCCACTGTCGGTGGTCAACGGCCGCGCCAGCCTCGTCATCGGCGACGCCACCGGGCTCGACGAGATCGCCGGACGCCTCGACGCGGCCGTACCCGTCGTCAGCGGCGTGGTCGGCGGCACCTGGGCGCGGCGGGTCGTCGCGCTGGTGCCCGCCTCGGCGTCCCTCGCGGCCGCGCTCGCCGGTCCGGGGCAGCGGCTCGGCGAGATCGCCGCGCTCGCGACCCTCGCGCCGTCCGCCGAAGGGGGCGCCGGGGAGGACCGCGTCATCATCTCCCCCGGCACGTTCGGCCGCCTCAACAGCCTGGGACGCGACGTCGTCCTGACCCACGAGCTGACCCATGTCGCCACCGGCGGCGCCCGCGACCGGACGACGCCGCTGTGGCTCATCGAGGGCTTCGCCGACTACGTCGGCTACCGGGGCGCGAAGATCTCCGTCCGGTCGGCGGCCGGGGAGCTGCGCCGCGAGGTGACGGCCGGACGGATCCCCGCCGCGCCGCCCGCCGCCGCCGCGTTCTCCGGCGGCTCGCCGCGTCTGTCCCAGGCCTACCAGGAGGCATGGCTCGCCTGCCGCATGATCGCCGCCCGATACGGTGAGGCGACGCTCGTACGGCTCTACCGGACCGCCGGGCGCGTTCCGGAGGAGACCGCGCTGCGCGACGTGCTGGGGCTCACCCGGGACCGTTTCATCGCCCTGTGGCGCGACTATCTGAAGAAGGAACTCGCATGAGTGAGCGCAGCGAGGCGGGAGGCGCGGGGAGCCGTCCCCTCACGGAGGACAGGAGCGAGGAGGCGGACGGCGGCACGCGGACGCGACGGCCCCGGACGGCCGCCGCCATCACCGCCGCCGTGCTGTTCACCGCGGTCGGGGTCGTCCTCGCCCTGACCACGCCGTGGAACCCGCTGCCCGGCGACGTCCCCGGCGGGCGGGTGCGGCCCGATCCGGCGCTCGACTTCTCCCCCGCCGAGATCGCCCGGTCCCGGGCGTTCGACTCGGCCATCAACCCGCCCGCCTACGCGGGCCTCGTCGTCGGCCTCCTGGTGATCCTCGCGCTGGGGCTGAGCCCGCTCGGCGCGCGGCTCATCGGCCTGGTCACGGGCCGTGTCCGCCGCCGGTTCCTGCGCGTCGTCATCGCGTCCGCCGCGCTCGCGACGCTGCTGCGCGTCGTCGGGCTCCCGTTCGACATCTGGGGCGAGTCGGTGCTGCGCCGGTACGGGCTGTCCACGCAGACGTGGCCGGAGTGGCTCCTGGACCAGCTCAGGTCACTCGGCGTCAGCTGGGTCATCACCACGATCGCGTTGCTGCTCCTGTACGCGGTGGTACGCCGCTTCCCCCGCTACTGGTGGACGGGCGCCGCCGCCGGGGGCTTCGTCCTCGTCGTCCTGGTGTCGTTCATCTACCCGATCGCCGTCGAGCCGGTGTTCAACAAGTTCCACTCGCTGCCGCAGGGGCAGTTGCGCAGCGACCTGCTCGCGATGGCGCGACGGGACGGCGTGCCCGTCAAGGACGTGCTCGTCGCGGACGCCTCCAGAAGGACGACGTCGCTGAACGCCTACGTGTCGGGGTTCGGCTCCACGCGCCGGATCGTCCTGTACGACACGTTGCTGAAGTCGCCGCGCCCCCAGGTGGAGTCGATCGTCGCGCACGAGCTGGGCCACGCCAAGCGCGACGACGTCCTGTACGGCACGCTCGTGGGCGCGCTCGGCATCGCCGGGGCGATGTGCCTGCTCTACCTCCTGATGACCTCTCCATGGCTCCTGCGCCGCGCGGGAGTCGCCCCTACCGGTCCCCCCGGGGAACCCAGAGAGCCCGGGGAACGTGAACGCGGTGGGGCGGCGGATCCGCGGTCCATCGCGCTCGTCCTCGCGCTGGTGGCGGCCGGGACGCAGCTCGGCGCGCCCGTCCAGAACCTCGTGAGCCGTCGCATCGAGGCACGGGCCGACGCGCACGCGCTGAACCTCACCCGCGACCCGTCGACGTTCGTGTCGATGCAGCACGAGCTGTCGGTGCGCAACATCTCCGACCTGAAGCCCGACGCCCTGGAGTACCTGCTGTGGATGACGCACCCGTCCGGGCCCGACCGGATCGCCATGGCCCGCAACTGGGCGCGCATGCACCACGTCCCGGAACCCCCGCCGCTGCGCCGAGCACCGTGACGGGCGAGGCGCGCTGTCAGTGGCCCTCGGCGCGCGGCTTGTCCGGCTGCTGGGAGCCCTGCCGCTGCGCGGACAGCGTCGCCGCGTCCTCGCGCGGCGCGGTCGTCACCGACCGTTTCAGGGCGCTGCCCTTCACCCAGTCGTTCCACTTGAGCTGCCAGTAGCCCCAGCCGTTGTCCGGTTCGAGTTCCCGGTCAGTGCCGGTCACGGTCACCACGTCACCGCGCTGCGACAGCCGGTAGAACCACGCCGCGTCGGACGGGCTGACATTGATGCAGCCGTGGCTGACGTTCTCGCTGCCCTGGGCGCCGACCGACCAGGGCGCGCTGTGGACCCACTCGCCGCTCTCGGAGATCCGCACCGACTTGTACACGGTCAGGCTGTAGCCGCCGGGGCCTCCGGGGCTGACCCCCATCCACTCCGACGTCATGACGGTGGGGTCCTGCTTGTCCATCGTCAGGTGGACGCCGTTGGTGGTGGTGAACATGCGGGCCCCGCCCCTGCCCATGCTCGTCGGAATGGTGCGGGCCTTCTTCCCGTTGACCTTCACCACCATGTGGTGGGTGTCCTCACCGGCCGTGGAGATATGCGAGTCGCCGATCTTGAAGTTGACCGCATAGTTCTTTCCGCCGTACGCGTTCCCGCCAGTGCGCACACCACTGAGATGGGCCCGGAACGACACATTGGTGTGGGCGGGCCAGTACTGCTTGGTCCGGAACACGACCTGCTGGTCGTCGAACCAGTGCCAGGCCCCCTCCACCGTCTTGTCGGACCGCACCTCCAACGCGCGCTCGACCGCCTGCCTGTCCTTCACCGGACTGTCGAACCGCATGATGATGGGGATGCCGACGCCGACCGTCTCCTTGTTGTACGGGGCCTCGACCGTCGCCTTGTTCGTCTGCTGGACCTGGGCGGTGGTGAAGTGGCTGTCGACCGTCCTGGTCTTGCCGTCCGGGCCGATCGCCGTGGCGCCGACCGTGTAGGTCTTGCCGGGTTCGAGCGACCAGCGCGACGTCCAGTGCGTCCGGTCGACGTTCAGGTCGCCCTCGACCGGCCCCTTCCCGGCCGACACCGTCACGTTCGCGATGGTGCCCCGGTTCGCCTGGACGGCGATGGGGCTGTCCGGCCGGAGCGCTCCCCCGCCGCCCGCGGGCGACACCGTCAGCTTCACGGCGTTCGCGTCGTCCTCCCCGCCGCCTCCGGAGCACGCCGCCGCGCCCGCCATCATGCTCGCCACCGTCCCGGCGCCGACGAGCGCCGCCGCCGTCCGCCGTCCCCGGTCACCCGGCCCTGAACCGCCCACCCGCATGTGGTCCCCCCGGTCGTGCCACTGGGCGATCGGTCCGCGCTCCCAGCCCCGTCGCTGGAACGGCGCCCAGTATGTGAAAGGGCCGGTACCCGCAAAAAAGCGGACACCGGCCCCTCATGGGGTTCTT
The DNA here is from genome assembly GCF_039537545.1 of Actinomadura meridiana. Taxonomy (NCBI): domain Bacteria; kingdom Bacillati; phylum Actinomycetota; class Actinomycetes; order Streptosporangiales; family Thermomonosporaceae; genus Actinomadura; species Actinomadura meridiana. Next base: position 590,900 of record NZ_BAABAS010000005.1, on the reverse strand, counting down.
TTACCGATCAATGAGCGAAATGACCCCGGTAGTACTCGAAGACCAGACCAATCGTCGACAGCAGCGCCGCGGCCACACCGAGAATGACCAGCCACCAGCCGAACACGATGCCGAGCGCGACCGCCGCCGCCGACAGGCCGACGAACAGCGGCCACCAGCTGTGCGGGCTGAAGAAGCCCAGCTCCCCCGCCGCGTCGGCGACGTTCCCCTCCGGATCGTCCTCGTACAGGGGGCCGCCGTTGGCGTCCTCCAGACGTCGGACGGTGAAGTGCACGTAGAACCCGATGAGCCCGGCCAGCCCGACCGCCAGCGCCAGCGCCGTCGTGCCCGTCCAGTCGCCCGACCAGAACCAGTACACGAGGTCGGTCGCGAGGAAGAACAGCGCGGACCCGTAGAACATGAACGCCTGGACGCGCATCGTCTACTCTCCCTTCGTCCCGGCCAGCTCGCCCGCCGCGCCCACATGGGGATGGTGCAGGTCGAACGCCGGCCGCTCGGAACGGATCTTCGGAATCGAGTTGAAGTTGTGCCGTGGCGGCGGGCAGGACGTCGCCCACTCCAGCGAGGAGCCGTAGCCCCACGGGTCGTCGACCTCGACGCGCTTGCCCCGCTTCCACGTGATGTACACGTTGTAGAAGAACGGCAGCATCGACGCTCCGAGCACGAACGAGAAGATGCTCGACACCTCGTTCAGCCCGTGGAACTCGTCGGCGTAGTCGGCGTACCGGCGCGGCATGCCAGCCGCGCCCAGCCAGTGCTGGACGAGGAACGTCCCGTGGAAGCCGATGAACAGCAACCAGAAGTGCACCTTGCCGAGCGTGTCGTTCAGCATCTTCCCGGTCCACTTCGGCCACCAGAAGTAGAACCCGGCGAACATCGCGAACACCACGGTGCCGAACACGACGTAGTGGAAGTGCGCGACGACGAAGTAGGAGTCGGACAGCTGGAAGTCCATCGGCGGGGAGGCCAGGATGACGCCGGTCAGCCCACCGAACAGGAACGTCACCAGGAAGCCCAGCGCCCACAGCATGGGCGCCTCGAACGTGAGTTGTCCTCGCCAGATGGTCCCCACCCAGTTGAAGAACTTCACCCCCGTGGGCACCGCGATGAGGAACGACATGAACGAGAAGAACGGCAGCAGCACCTGGCCGGTGACGAACATGTGGTGCGCCCACACGGTGATGGACAGGCCCGTGATGCTGATCGTCGCGAACACCAGGCCGATGTAGCCGAAGACGGGCTTGCGGCTGAACACCGGCAGGATCTCCGTCACGATCCCGAAGAAGGGCAAGGCGATGATGTACACCTCGGGATGCCCGAAGAACCAGAAGAGGTGCTGCCAGAGCAGCGCGCCCCCGTGCGCGGCGTCGAAGATGTGCGCGCCGAGCTTGCGGTCGGCCTCCAGCGCCAGCAGCGCCGCGGCGAGGACCGGGAACGCGATCAGCACGAGGATGGAGGTCAGCAGGACGTTCCAGGTGAAGATCGGCATCCGGAACATCGTCATGCCCGGCGCCCGCATGCACAGGATCGTCGTGATGAAGTTGACGGCGCCCATGATGGTGCCGAACCCGGACATCGCCAGGCCCATCACCCACATGTCGCCGCCGATGCCCGGCGAGCGAACCGCGTCCGACAGCGGGGCGTAGGCGAACCAGCCGAAGCTGGCGGCGCCGTCCGGGGTCAGGAAGCCCGCGATGACGATGAGGCTGCCGAACAGAAACAGCCAGTACGCCAGCATGTTCAGGCGCGGGAACGCGACGTCCGGCGCGCCGATCTGGAGCGGCATGATGACGTTGGTGAACCCCGCGAACAGCGGCGTCGCGAACATCAGCAGCATGATCGTGCCGTGCATCGTGAACAGCTGGTTGAACTGCTCGTTGCTGACGATCTGCCGGCCCGGGTCGAACAGCTCCGCGCGCATGATCAGCGCGAGGACGCCACCGAACAGGAACATGAAGAACGAGGTGATCAGGTACAGGTAGCCGATCACCTTGTGGTCGGTGGACGACAGCCAGGACGCGATGATGCGCCCCTTGGTCGTGCGCGGCGGCGCGGCGGGCGCGCTCGGTGCCGCACTGGTCGTGGTCACTTGGCACCTCCCGCGGCCAGTGCGGCCTTGGAGTTGGCGATGTAGGCGGCGTACGCCTCGGGCGTGACGACGCGGAGCTGGAACAGCATCCGGCTGTGGTCGACGCCGCAGAGCTCGGCGCAGCGGCCCTCATAGGTGCCGAGCTTGTTCGCCGTGAACTCGAACTCGTTGGTGTAGCCCGGCATGACGTCCTTCTTGTAGATCAGGGCGGGCACCCAGAACGAGTGGATGACGTCGTTGGCGTGCAGTCGCACGCGGACGGTCTTGCCCGAGGGGATCGTCATCACCGGCTTGGCGGGCGCGGGCCCGTTGGGGTTGACGGGCTGCCCCACGACGGAGGCGACGAGCTGCTCCTTACCCGTGGCGTCCTTCTCCTTGTAGTCGAACTGCCAGCTCCACTGGAACCCGGTCACGTCGACGACGACCGCGGGGTTGGCGCTGGTCGTCTCGACGTAGTCCTCGTCCCTGGCGGTGAAGTAGAACAGGACCGCGATGATGACGAACGGGACCGCCGTGTACAGGATCTCGATCGGCATGTTGTAGCGGACCTGCGGCGGCAGGTCGTCGGAGCGCTTGCGGTGGAACAGAATCGCCCAGATGATCAGGCCCCAGACGACTCCCCCGACCGCGAACGCCGCGATCCAGGAGCCCTGCCACAGGTGGAGCATGCGCTCGCCCTGCTCGCTGATCGGCTCGGGCATGCCCAGGCGGCTACCGCTGCACGCGGTGGCGGACAGCGCGAGCAGCCCCAGCGCGCCCGTGCTCTTCAATGCGCGAGCGCTTTTCATTGCGCGGCGACTGCGCACAGGCGTACGCCGCTCCCTAGAGCGGGTCGGACTCACGGAATGCCTTCCCCACGGATGAAAGCCCGGTCTGCCGGGCGGAGAGATCAGTTGTCACACGTGTGCTGGACACCCTAGCGCGAGGGTCGCGGTATCCCCCGATCGGGTGCCCGGTTAGTGTTTCCGCGTGGCCGAAAAGAGCGCGCCCGGCGTCTACCTGGACGCCGCGTCCACCGAGCCGTTGCATCCCAATGCCCGATCCATGCTGCTGACCGCCCTCGACAACGCGTGGGCCGACCCGGCCCGCCTGTACGGGACGGCCCGCGGCACCCGCATGCTGCTCGACAGGTCCCGCGAGATGGTCGCCATGGTCATCGGCGCCCGTCCCGACGAGGTGTCGTTCACGTCGTCGGGGACGCAGGCCGTCCACCTGGCGGTCCTCGGCGGGCTGCGGGCGCGGCGCCGGGTCGGGCGGCACCTGGTGGTGAGCGCGGTCGAGCACTCCAGCGTCCTGCACGCCGCCGAGGCCCACGAGCGCGACGGCGGCGAGGTGGCGATCGTCGGCGTCGATCTGATGGGCCGCGTCGACCCCGCCGAGTTCGCGGCCGCACTGCGTCCGGACACGGCGCTCGCGTGCCTCCAGTCGGCCAACCACGAGGTCGGCACCGTCCAGCCCGTGGAGGAGGTCGCGCGGGCGTGTCGCGACGCGGGCGTTCCCCTGTTCGTGGACGCCGCGCAGTCCCTCGGCCGGATGGAGGTCCCCGGCGAATGGTCCCTCCTCGCGGGCAGCGCCCACAAGTGGGGCGGGCCCGCGGGCGTCGGCGTGCTCGTCGTCCGCAAGGGCACCCGGTGGCGTTCCCCGCTGCCGGACGACGAGCGCGAGGGGCGCCGCGTCCCGGGGTTCGAGAACGTCCCGTCCATCGCGGCGGCGGCATGGTCGCTGAACGCGTTCCGCGTCGAGATGCACGAAGACGCCGAGCGCGTCTCGGCGCTGGTGGACCACATTCGCACCGAGGTGCCGCGGATCGTCCCCGACGTGGAGGTGGTCGGCGACCCCGTCTGGCGGCTGCCGCACCTGGTCACGTTCTCGTGCCTGTACGTGGAGGGCGAGGCGCTGCTGACCGAACTCGACCGGTTGGGTTTCGCGGTTTCTTCCGGAAGCTCGTGCACGGCGGATACGCTGCGACCAAGCCATGTGCTGGAGGCGATGGGAGTGATTACCCACGGGAACGTGCGGGTATCGCTGCCGCGTGGCGTCGTTTCGGCGGACGTCGACGGTTTCCTGGCAGTCCTGCCCGAGGCCGTCGCGCGCCTGCGCCGGGCGGCGCTGACCGACGTCGAGACAGGGAGGCGGTCGCGCCCATGAGGTTCCGAGGCCGCGCCAGGAGCGGGGCGCCCGCCACCGCTCCGCCCCCGCAGGCGCCCGCCGACCAGGCCGTCGCTCCGCCGCCCACGCTCGTCATCGACGCCCTCGGCCGCAAGTGCCCCATCCCGATCATCATGCTGGCCGAGCGGATCCGCGAGGTGCCGGTCGGGCAGATCGTCGCGGTCCTCGCCGACGACGCCGCCGCCCGCACCGACGTGCCCGCCTGGTGCCGCATGAAGTCGCAGGACTTCGTCTGGGAGGAGACCCTCCCGCAGGGCGGCTGGGGCTTCCACATCCGCCGGACCTACTGAACGACAAGCCGAAGGGCCGCGCCGTCGACGGCGCGGCCCTTCGACGTTGTCACGGGTTGGGGCAGGTGATGTGCGGGGCGACGTCGTCGGCGGCGGACGCGCCGTAGGCGGCGGCGAAGCGGTCGATGAACGCCTGACGGCCCAGCGTGTACTCCTGCGGGCCAGCGGACTCCAACGCGTGCGCAGCGATCGTGTGACCGACCTGCGCGGCGCGTTCGACGGGCAGCTTCCACGAGAGCGCCGACAGGAACCCGGCGCGGAAGGCGTCACCGACGCCGGTCGGGTCGACGACGTTCTCGACGGGCACCGACGGGACGTGCAGGCCCTCGGCGTCCTTGCGGTCGATCACGACGCCCTTGGCGCCGAGGGTCGTGACCCGGCTCCCGACGCGGGACAGGATCTCCTCGCCGGACCAGCCGGTCTTCTCCTCGGCGAGGGCCTTCTCGTACTCGTTGCTGAACAGGTACGCGGCGCCGTCGATGAGGCGGCGGACGTCCGCGCCGTCCATCCGGGCGAGCTGCTGCGAGGGGTCGGCGACGAACGGGATCCCCCGGTCACGGCACTCGTCGGTGTGCCGCAGCATCGCCTCGGGGTCGTTCGGGCTGATGATGACGAGGTCGAGCCCGCCCACCCGGTCGGCGACCGGCCGCAGCTCGATGGAACGGGCCTCGCTCATCGCCCCGGCGTAGAACGTGGCGATCTGGTTCTGGTCCTGGTCGGTGGTGCACAGGAACCTGGCGGTGTGGTGCACCTCGGAGACGCGCACGGACGCGGTGTCGACCGCGTGCCGTTCGAGCCAGGACCGGTAGTCGGCGAAGTCGTCGCCGACGGAGCCGACGAGGATCGACTGCTCACCGAGGCTGCCCATGCCGAAGCAGATGTTGGCGCCGATCCCGCCGCGCCTGATCTCCAGCTCGTCCACCAGGAAGGACAGCGACACCCGATCCATCTGGTCGGGCAGGAACTGGTCGGTGAATCGTCCTGGGAAGGTCATCAGATGGTCGGTCGCGATGGACCCGGTCACGGCGATGCGCACGGCGTCGCTCTCCTCGTCGTGGTCGTCCGGCTGTTCACCGGCTTTTTCGAACCCGGAAAGAGTACTTACCCATCGCATCACAGATTCGCGCCGGGCGAGCCGAAGAAGGGGCGGGACGGGCCCCGTGATGAGTGCCCGTCCCGCCCCTTCTGGACGTCGCGGTCTAGTTGAAGGAGTCGCCGCAGGCGCAGGACGAGCCCGCGTTCGGGTTGTCGATCGTGAAGCCCTGCTTCTCGATCGAGTCGACGAAGTCGATGGTGGCGCCGGTGAGGTAGGGGGCGCTCATCCGGTCGACGCGCACGTTGAGGCCGCCGAAGTCCTGGATGAGGTCGCCGTCCATCTCCCGCTCGTCGAAGAAGAGCTGGTAGATCAGGCCGGAGCAGCCGCCCGGCTGCACGGCGACACGCAGCGCAAGGTCGTCGCGGCCTTCCTGCTCAAGGAGGCCCTTGGCCTTCTCGGCGGCGGCGTCGGTGAGAACGACGCCCTGCTGCGTGGTCTCCTGCGTGGTCTCGCCTGAAACCGTCATGTGTTCAGCTCCCGGGTCTCGCTGTTCGCTTGTCCTCGAGGACGCGTACGCCCCTTCCCGTAGGACAACGTACCTCGCCACAGGGCCATTCCGCTTATCGGCCATGTCTAACACCGAGACCCGGTGCGGTCTACGTCACACCGCCGGTGGCCGCCGGATGTGCCATGATTAGTCGTCAAAGCGACGATAAGTCCGGTGTCACCGAAGGGAGACCGCCGTGACAACCCCAGTTCGGGACCTTCCATTGCTGCTGCTGGGCAGCGGCGCCGACCCGGCCAGCGAGCGCGGCGTGGACTGTCCGGGCGACCTGCCCCCCGCGTCCGACCCCGCCCTGGTCGACCGCGCCCGTGCCGCCAAGGCCGCGCTCGGCGACTCGGTGTTCGTGCTGGGCCACCACTATCAGCGCGACGAGGTCATCCAGTTCGCCGACGTCACCGGCGACTCGTTCAAGCTGGCCCAGATGGCGGCGGCCCGGCCCGAGGCCCCCTATGTCGTGTTCTGCGGCGTCCACTTCATGGCGGAGTCGGCCGACATCCTGACCGCCGACCACCAGCGGGTGATCCTCCCCGACCTCGGCGCGGGCTGCTCCATGGCCGACATGGCGACGTTCGACCAGGTCGAGGAGTGCTGGGACGTCCTGGCGGACGCGGGCGTCGCCGACGACGTCGTCCCCGTCACCTACATGAACTCCTCCGCCGACATCAAGGCGTTCGTCGGACGGCACGGCGGCGTGGTGTGCACCTCGTCCAACGCCAAGCGCGCTCTGGACTGGGCCTACGCGAAGGGCAGGAAGGTGCTGTTCCTGCCCGACCAGCACCTGGGCCGCAACACCGCCGTCCTGGAGATGGGCTTCTCCCTGGACGACTGCGTCGTCTACAGCCCCCACCGCCGCGAGGGCGGCCTCACGGCGGAGCAACTCCGCGACGCCAGGATGATCCTCTGGCGGGGCCACTGCTCCGTCCACGGCCGCTTCAGCAAGAAGTCGGTGGACGACGTGCGCGCCCGCGTCCCCGGCGTGAACGTCCTCGTCCACCCCGAGTGCAGGCACGAGGTCGTCACGGCCGCCGACCAGATCGGCTCGACGGAGTACATCATCAGGACCCTGGAGGCGGCGCCCCCCGGCTCGTCCTGGGCCGTGGGCACCGAACTCAACCTCGTCCGCCGCCTGGCCGACGCCCACCCGGACAAGAACGTCATGTTCCTGGACAAGACCGTCTGCTACTGCTCCACGATGAACCGCATCGACCTCCCCCACCTCGTCCTCACCCTGGAGTCCCTGGTCGCGGGCAGAGTCGAGAACGTCATCGAGGTCGAAAAGGAAACGGCCCACCAGGCCCGCAAGGCCCTGGACCAGATGCTGGCGCTCCCCTAGAACACAGCGCCCCAGACGGGGAACCAGCGGCCCAGGTCTTCTTCGAAGGGGAGGTCGGCGCCTACTGCCCCTCGAATCTGGAGTTCCAAGGCGTTGTCTCGTTTGTCGCCCGGGAGAGGGGCGAAGGGGTAGAACGTGCCGCGTTTGTAGAGGTAGATGAGGGCCAGGCGTTGGTCGTCGGGGCCTCGGAAGCCGACCAGGGAGCACAGAAGGTGGGGGCCGAAACCGCCCGACTCCAGGGTGGCGTTGACGGCGTGCAGGTCGGTGACCAGGGCGGGCAGGTCGTCAGGGGTGTGCTTGGCGAGCAGCCATGTGTAGCCGTACGAGTCGTTGCTGATCTCGACCTTGGGGCCCTCGTCGGCGTCCAGGAGTTCCTGGACGTCGCGTTGCAGGCGGGCGAACGCCCCTCCCTCGGCGGCGCGGAAGCACACCGAGCCGAGGCCCGTGGGGACGAAGCCCGCCGCGGCCTCCAGGGTGAGGGCGGCCGTCGAGAGGGCGAAGAGGCGGTCGAGGTCGGGCTTGGCGGGCTTGGAGCGGCCCAGGAGGGTGTCGAGGAATCCCACGGATCAGGCTCCCTGGCTCAGCTGCGCGGAGATCTTCGAGAGCTGGGCGAGGCGCTTGTCGAGGGACGGGTGGGTGGAGAACAGCGACGAGACGCTGAAGCCCTTGCCGAAGGCCGGAGTGAAGAAGAAGGCGTTGAACGCCTGGGCGGTGCGCAGGTCGTTGGTGGGGATCCGCGCGATCTCGCCGTGGACCTTCGTCAGCGCGCTGGCCAGCGCGGACGGGCGGCCGGTCAGCAGGGCGGCGGCCCGGTCGGCGGACAGCTCGCGGTAGCGCGACAGCGCGCGGGTGAGCATGAAGCTGACGGCGTAGGCGAGGGCGCTGGCGGCGATCACGGCCAGCAGGATCAGGCCGGTGTTCTGGTCGTTGCTGCGGCGGTTGAACCCGCCGAACAGGCCGATCTGGAGGCCGAAGCGGGTGACCAGGCCCGCGCAGATGCCGAGGAACGACGCGATCGTCATAACGGCGACGTCCCGGTGCGCGACGTGCGCCATCTCGTGGGCGAGGACGCCCTCCAGCTCGACGGGGTCGAGGCGGCGCAGCAGGCCGGTCGTGACGCAGACGACGGCCTTCTTCTGGTTGCGTCCGGTGGCGAAGGCGTTCGGCACGTCGGTGTCGGCGATCGCGACCTGCGGCTTCGGGGCGTCCGACAGCGCGCAGATGCGGTCGATGACGCCGTGCAGTTCGGGCGCCTCGTCCGGGGTGACGATCCGGCCGTGCATGGCGAACAGCGTCATGCGGTCGGAGAAGAAGTACTGGGCGAGCAGGAACACGGCCGCTACGGCGAGCGCGAAGAACGCCCACTGGGGAACGAACACGAAGAAAGCCCCCACGGCCACGACATAGACGAGCCCCAGCAGGAACATCGTCACGAGCATCCGCGAGGTGAGCCCCCGGTCGGAGGCATATCGCGTTCTGGCCATGCGGCCACCCCCTGTACTTCTTAGGTATTCAGTTGTTCAACGTTCCAGACCCGGTTTTTGTGCCTGGCTGTCCAATTCGGCCGGCGCGGGCCCACCGGGTCAGTCGGGGATCAGCCCCTCGTCGCCCAGCATCGCGCGCACCTCGTCGATGTGCGCGTCGGCGGGCGGCAGGATCAGCTCGGACGGCGCCAGGCTGTCCGGCGCCAGCGGCGTGCCCACCTTGCGGACGTTCTCCAGCAGCGCGTGCAGCGCGGCGCGGAACGCCGTCTCGTCACCCGACTCGATCGCCGACTCCAGCTCGGCGTCGAGCGTGTTGAGGGACGACAGATCCTCGTCGGCCACGTCGAGCTGGCCTTCGCCCATCAGGCGGACGATCACTTCGCACCCCCGGGGTTCTGCGGCCACTGGGCCTGCTGGGGGGTGTCCTGCTGCTGCGGCTGGGCGGTCGGCGAGCCCTGGTTCAGCTCCTTGGGCCCGGGGCCCTGGCCCAACTCGGCCTTGAGCTGCTCCAGTTCGACGTCGACGCCGGGGCCCGAGCCCATCCGGTCGAGCTCTGCCTGGATGTCGTCGCGGGGGCCGGAGAAGTCCTCAAGGGCGCCGGAGGCCAGCAGTTCGTCGATCGCGCCCGCGCGGGCCTTCATCGTGTCGGTCTTCTCTTCGGCGCGCTGGATCGCGAGGCCGACGTCGCCCATCTCCTCGGAGATGCCGGAGAACGCCTCGTTGATCTTGGTCTGCGCCTCGGCGGCCGTGTAGGTCGCCTTGATCGTCTCCTTGCGGGTGCGGAAGGAGTCGACCTTGGTCTGGAGGCGCTGGGAGGCGAGCGTGAGCTTCTCCTCCTCGCCCTGCAACTGCTGGTACTGGCCGCGCAGGTCGTTCAGCTGACTCTCCAGCCCGGCGCGCCGGGTCAGCGCCTCGCGGGCGAGGTCCTCGCGGCCGACCTGCAACGCCTTCTTGCCCTGGTCGGTCAACTTCGACTGCTGCTGTTCGAGCTGGTTGATCTGGAGTTCGAGACGCTTGCGCGAGGTGGCGACGTCGGCGACCCCCCGACGGACCTTCTGCAGCATCTCCAGCTGTCGCTGGTAGGAGTAATCGAGGGTCTCGCGGGGATCCTCCATGCGGTCCAGGGCCTTGTTCGCCTTGGACTTAAAGATCATCGACATTCGCTTCATCACGCTCATCGCGCGGCGCCGGTCCCTTCGTGCTGTCGCCTCAGTCGTGAACTGGGCTCAATGACCACTGCTGGGGTTCTTATCACCCTACGCGGTAACGCGCGAGGCAGCCACGATGTTCGCAGCCGGTAGTCTGATCCCGTGTTCAAGCGTCGTACCCCGGAGGCCCCGGCGAATCCTCCTCAGGTAGTAAAGCCGGGAGGAAAGGGCCGTCCCACGCCCAAGCGCAGGGACGCCGAGAAGAATCGCCGCCAGCCGATCACGGCACCGGCCAACCGCAAGGAGGCCTACCGGAAGGTCAGGGAGCGGCAGTCCACCGAGCGCACCACGGCGCGCAAGGGTATGGCCAAGGGCGACGAGCGGCACATGCTCAAGCGCGACAAGGGCCCCGTCAGGAAGCTCGCGCGCAACTACGTCGACTCGCGTCGCACGGTGGGCTCGTACCTGATGTACGCCATGTTCGCGATCGTGCTGCTCAGCATGCTGCCGATCCCGGTGGCGCGGCTGCTGGTGCTGTTCGCGCCGCCGCTGCTGCTCGTCGCGGTGTTCGGCGAGGGCCTGATGCTCAGCCGGGGGATCAAGAAGCTGGCCGCCGACCGGTATCCGGACGAGGACGCCAGTGGCGTCGGCCTGTACGCGGCGATGCGCGCCATGCAGATCCGTCGGCTGCGCGTCCCGAACCCGCAGGTCAAAATCGGCGAGAAGCTCTGACTGGTTGTCTATTGGGGGGGCGACCCCCCATACCCCCCGGCTGCGCGGCACGGGTCTCCTCACTCCGCTAGCGCTCCGTTGCGGGGACGCGGCGCGCCGGGTGTGCCCGCTCCGCTCGCTGAGCTCGCTCCGCGTGCCCACCCGTAACCGGCAGCCGGGCCTAGAACCTGGTGGCTGGGCTTAGAGCCCGGTGGCTGGGCTTAGAGCCCGGTGGTCGGGGTTAGTACCCCTTGGTGTGGCTAGGGTCGGGAGCATGGAGTTCCGAAATCTTGGCCGGAGCGGTCTGAAGGTCAGCGAGATCGCGTACGGCAACTGGCTCACCCATGGTTCGAGCGTCGAGGAGGAGGCCGCGCGCGCCTGCGTGCACGCCGCCCTCGACGAGGGGATCACCACCTTCGACACGGCGGACGTCTACGCCCAGACCCGTGCGGAGGAGGTTCTCGGACGCGCGCTCAAGGGTCAGCGCCGCGAGGGGTTGGAGATCTTCACGAAGGTGTTCTGGCCCACCGGGCCCGGGGTGAACGACCGGGGGTTGTCGCGCAAGCACATCGTCCAGTCGATCGACGGTTCGCTGCGCCGCCTCGGGACCGACTACGTGGACCTCTACCAGGCCCACCGGTTCGACCACGAGACGCCGCTCGAAGAGACGATGCGGACGTTCGACGACCTCGTCCGGCGCGGCAAGGTCCTGTACATCGGCGTCTCGGAGTGGCGGGCCGAGGAGATCGAGCGGGCCCTCGCGATCGCCGACGAGATGGGGTTGGACCGGATCGTCTCCAACCAGCCGCAGTACTCGATGCTGTGGCGGGTCATCGAGGACGAGGTCGTCCCCGTGTGCGAGCGCGAGGGCGTCGGCCAGATCGTCTGGTCGCCGATCGGGCAGGGCGTGCTGACCGGCAAGTACCGGCCGGGGCAGCCCCTGCCGGAGGGGTCGCGCGCCACCGACGCCAAGGGCGGCGCCGACATGATCAGCCGCTATATGGACGACGACCTTCTGACCCGCGTGCAGGAACTGAAGCCCATCGCGGACGATCTCGGGTTGTCGATGGCGCAGCTCGCGATCGCGTGGACGTTGCAGAACCCGAACGTGGCGGCGGCGATCGTGGGCGCGTCCCGTCCCGAGCAGGTCGCCGACAACGCCAAGGCGGCCGGGGTGACGCTGGACGCGGACGTGCTGAAGCGGATCGACGACATCCTCGGCCCGGTCGTCGTCCGCGACCCGGCCAAGACCGTCAGCCCGCCCCGGCGGCCCTGACCCCCGGGGACCCCGGCCGACCGGAGGAGCGCCCAGCGGCGGGCGGTACTCCGGTCAGCCGGGGTCGCCCGGTTCGTGCAGGCTCATCCCGTAGACGACCGCCTCGCCGTCCAGCAGCGTCACGGTGTCGACGGTGTCGGCGCGCAGTCCCCGCCAGTTCTCGCCCAGCCAGCTCTCCGCGTCCGCCTGGGTGGAGAAGGTCTCCTCCGACATCCCGACCGTGCGCCCGTCCGTCTTCTCCAGACGCCAGCTCCACGCCATCGCCCTCGACCTCCCTCGTCGCGGTGAGACTAGCCGGTCACGACGCGGCCTCGATGGCGCGACGCAGCGCGTCCGGGCTGTCAGTGTCCGATTGGGCCAGTGCGCGGCCGTTCACCCGCACACTGGGTGTGCTCTGGACGCCGGAGGATATATAGCCCTGGCTGACCGTGTTCACGCTCCCGGCGTAGCGCTGGTCTTGGACGCATGACGTGAAGTCGTCGCCAGTGAGGCTGAGAGGGCCGGCGTAGGAGACCAGATCCGTTGTCGCGTAACCCTCGCTGCTGAGGCTCGCGGGCTGGTGCTCGTACAGGGCGTCCTGGTAGGAGAGCCAGCGCGAACCGTCGCCGACGCAGCGCAGCGCCGCCGCGGCCCGTAGCGCGTTGTCGTGCGCCGGTTGGTTGCTCGTGCTGAAGATGACCATCGGGTGGAAGACGACCTTGGCGCGTCCGGAGACGGCGAGTTCTTTGAGCAGCGGGTCGTGCATGCGGTCGAATGTGCCGCAGTGCGGGCAGGCGAAGTCCTCGTAGACGTCGACGACGGGACTCGTGACACCGGGACGGGCCATGGCCAGGCTGCCGTCGGCGAACGGTCGCGCCTCCGCGCCCCCGGCGATCTGCCCGACCACCAGCTGGAGATCACCGCCGCCGTCGTCGCCGCCCCCTCCCCCGTCGTCGTCGCCGCTCTGGACGACCAGGACGACGATCGCGACCACGGCCAGCACCACGACGAGACCGCCGCCGAGCAGGGCGATCAGCAGGCCGCCGTTTCCCCCGCGTCCAGGCGGGGGCGGGCCCGGCGGTCCGGGCGGGGTCGGCTGCCAGCCGAGACCTCCCGGCGGCGGGCCGCTCGGCGGGACGGCGGGCGGGCCGTAGGGCGGCCCCGCGCCGGGCCCACCCTGCCACGGAGAGTTCGGGGGGATGCTCACCTGAGCCTCCTGACAGGACGTCGTGAGCCTTCCCGCCGAGCGTAACCGTAGAGTTCCGACCACGATGGACATCGAGCTTCGCGGCACCGCCGCTCCCGGAGGCTGGCCCGCGCCGGGATGCCACTGCGCGTCGTGCGGCCGTCTGCGCTCCGCCGGGCTGCGGCACGAGCCCGTGAGCGTCGTCGTCGACGGCCGCCCGATGGACGACCTTCCCCGGACGGACGTCCCGGGCGGCTTCGAGGTTCGCGGCCCGCACGGCGGAAGGGCGCTGGTCGCGACCGGTCCCGGCAGCAGGCCGGAGCCGCCGCCCGGTGTGGAGTACGACGCCGTCCTGCTCGATCTGGTCGGTTCTCCCGAACATCTGGGCCATCTGCGGCGGGTCGAGGCGGTGACGTCCCAGACCGCCGTCATGGCGATCCACGTCGACCACCGGCTTCCGTCACCGGCGGAGCTTGAGCGGCGCATGACCTTCTGGAACGGCCCCGGACATGGCCCACATCGGACGCTGCTCCTCGGCGGGTCGCGGTCGGGCAAGTCGGCGGAGGCCGAACTCCGGCTGGCCGCGTGCCCGGAGGTCCGATACGTCGCGACCGGGCCCGTCCGCGACGACGACCCCGAGTGGACGGAGCGGATCGCCGCCCACCGGCTGCGCCGTCCGGCCTGGTGGCGGACGGTCGAGACGACCGATCTCGCGGACGTCCTGACACGGGAGACCGGCGCGCTGCTCGTGGACGGCATCGGCACCTGGCTCGCCGCCGCGATGGACGAGGCCGCCGCGTGGGACGACCCGTCCCGCGCCCACCCGCTCCTGGACGACCTGGTCACGGCATGGCGGAACACGCGGGCGCGGGTGGTCGCGGTGACCGACGAGGTCGGCCTGTCACTGGTGCCGACGACGCCGTCCGGCCGGGCGTTCCGCGACGCGCTCGGCTCCCTCAACCAGCGGCTCGCGGCCGAGTCGGAGGACGCGGCGCTGGTCGTGGCGGGCCGCGTCGTGGAGCTCGGGTGATCGCCGGGCTCCGGCTGGCGGTCACGCTGCTCACCGTCGTCCCGCTGGGAACGTCACGCGTGGACCGGCGCACGGGGCGCTGGGCCATGCTGCTGGCGCCGTCCGTCGGGCTGATCACCGGGGGCGCCGCCGCGCTCGTCGTGCTGGCGTGCGACCTCCTCGACATGAACGGCCTGCTGACGGCCGCGCTGGCGGTGGCCGCGATGGCGGCGATCACCCGGGGCCTGCACCTGGACGGCCTGGCCGACCTCGCGGACGGCCTCGGCAGCGGCCGTCCCGCCCCGGACGCCCTGGCGATCATGAAGCGGTCCGACATCGGCCCGTTCGGCGTGGTCACGCTGCTGCTGATCCTGCTGGTCCAGGTCAGCGCCGTGGCCGCCGCGCCGGAACCCGCCGTCGCCGTGCTCGTCGCGTCCGTCGCCGGGCGCCTCGCGCTGCCCTGGGCCTGCCGCACCGGCGTGCCCGCGGCGCGTCCCGGCGGGCTGGGCGCACTGGTCGCGGGGACGGTCCCGGTGCGGGGCGCGCTGGCCGCCACCGCCGCCGTGCTGGCGGGCGCGGTGCTCCTCGGCGCCGCGTCCGGCGGTCTCGGCGGCGCCCTGCACGCGGCCGGGGCGGTCGGCGCCGCTCTCGTGGCGGCGCTCCTCCTGCTCCGCCACGCCGTCCGGCGCCTGGACGGCGTGACCGGAGACGTCCTCGGCGCGCTGGTCGAGACCGCCGCCACGGCCGCTCTGATCTTGCTCGCGGCACTCCCACCGGACTAGGCAGGGCTTGCCCAAAGGGGCGAAACCGGTCACCGGTACGACTAACATCGTGCTACGTGACGAGTATCGGCCTTGACGGCACAGCCCTGGCAAGCATCGACGTAGACGCGATCGTGATCGGCGTCGCACCGGCCGGGACGGGTGTCGCGCCGGTCGCCGGCTCCGAGGATCTGGACCGCGCGCTGGACGGCCGGCTCGCCGAGGCGCTCACCGCGCTCGGTGCCACCGGCAAGGTCGGTGAGGTCACCAAGCTCCCCGCGCTCGGCGCCGTCACCGCCACGGTGATCGCGGCCGTCGGGCTGGGCGAGTCGCCGTCCGCCGAGGACGTGCGCCGCGCCGCGGGCGCCGCCGTCCGCTCCCTCGCCGGGACCGCCCGGGTCGCCGTCGCGTTGCCGACCGCGTCCGCCGCCGACGTCGAGAACGTCGCGCTGGGCGCGCTGCTCGGCGCCTATTCCTTCGACACCTACCGCACCGGCGACGACCACAAGGCCCCCGTCCAGGAGATCCGGCTGGTGGCCGCGGCGTCCGAGGAGGCGGCCGTCGAGCGGGCGCGGATCCTCGCCGACTCCGTGAAGCTCGTCCGCGACCTGGTCAACACGCCGCCGTCGCACCTCGCGCCCGAGGGTCTCGCGGCCGAGGCCGCGCGGGTCGCCGCCGACACCGGCCTCACCATCGAGGTGCTGGACGAGAAGGCGCTCGCCGAGGGCGGCTACGGCGGCATCACCGGCGTCGGGCAGGGCTCGGTCAACCCGCCGCGCCTCGTCCGCCTCGCCCACACGCACCCGGAGGCGTCCAGGACGCTCGTGCTGGTCGGCAAGGGCATCACGTTCGACTCCGGCGGCCTGTCGCTCAAGCCGTCCGAGGCCATGGACTGGATGAAGTCCGACATGGGCGGCGCGGGCGCCGTGCTGGGCGCGCTCGCCGCCATCGCCCGCCTCGGGGTCAAGGCCAACGTGGTCGGCTACATGGCGATCGCGGAGAACATGCCGAGCGGCACCGCGCAGCGCCCGTCCGACGTGCTGCGCATCTACGGCGGCAAGACCGTCGAGGTCCTCAACACCGACGCCGAGGGCCGCCTCGTGCTGGCCGACGCCATCGTCCGCGCCGGGGA
This sequence comes from Actinomadura meridiana, assembly GCF_039537545.1. NCBI lineage: Bacteria > Bacillati > Actinomycetota > Actinomycetes > Streptosporangiales > Thermomonosporaceae > Actinomadura > Actinomadura meridiana. Next base: position 574,732 of record NZ_BAABAS010000005.1, on the reverse strand, counting down.
GGACTCCCCCGACCTGCTCGTGGACATCGCGACGCTGACCGGCGCGCAACTCGTCGCGCTCGGCACCCGCACCACCGGAGTGATGGCCAACGACGACGACGTCCGCGCGAAGGTGGTCGCGGCCGCCGACCGCGCCGGTGAGCCGTCGTGGGGCATGCCGCTCCCGCCGGAACTGCGCAAGGGCCTCGACTCGACGGTCGCCGACATCGCCAACATCAGCGGCGACCGGTGGGGCGGCATGCTCGTCGCCGGGACGTTCCTCAGGGAGTTCGTCCCGAACGGCGTCCGGTGGGCGCACCTCGACATCGCCGGACCGGCCTTCAACAAGGCCGAGCCGTACGGCTACACGCCGAAGGGCGGCACCGGCGCGGCGGCCCGGACGCTCGTCCAGATCGCCGAGGATCTCGCCGAAGGTGTCCTGTAGGCCTGCGGATCACCGGAGTTACGGCCAGAATCATCAGGGGACCCGGACGTCGTCACGGATGGCGGACAGAATAGATTTTCTCGTGGCGGCGGGGGCCCGCGCGTCGGCGCGCCCGCCCGGTCCTCCACCTGAAGGGCCTGCAACACCTGACGGGGCGCCCCGGACCACGCGGCGCCACAACCGGAAAGGGAGCGTCCAGTGGCTGACAACGGCCCCTTCGACATCGTCGTCCTGGGTGCCGGCAGCGGCGGTTACGCGTGCGCGTTGCGCGCCGCCGAGCTCGGCAAGTCCGTCGCCCTGATCGAGAAGGACGAGTCCCTCGGCGGGACGTGCCTGAACCGCGGCTGCATCCCCACGAAGGCACTGCTGCACGCGGCCGAGATCGCGGACCAGTCCCGCGAGGCCGCCAAGTTCGGCGTGAAGGCGACGTTCGAGGGCATCGACGTCGAGGGCGTGAACGCCTACAAGGACAGAGTCGTCACGACGACCGTCAAGGGTCTCACCGGGCTGATCAAGTCCAGGGGCATCGAGGTCGTGCACGGCACCGGCCGCCTCACCGGCCCGACCACCGTCGAGGTCACCGGCGCCGACGGCGCCCGCACCATCGAGGGCGGGCACATCGTCCTCGGCACCGGGTCCGGGCCGAAGACGCTGCCCGGCCTGGAGATCGACGGGGAACGCGTCATCTCCAGCGACCACGCGCTGCGGCTCGACCGGATCCCCGGCTCGGTCGTCGTCCTCGGCGGCGGCGTGATCGGCGTCGAGTTCGCCAGCGTCTGGCGCTCGTTCGGCGCGGAGGTCACGATCGTCGAGGCGCTCCCGCACCTGCTGCCGCTGGAGGAGGAGTCCAGTTCCAAGCGGCTGGAGCGCGCGTTCCGCAAGCGGGGCATCAAGTTCGAGGTCGGCACCCGGTTCGAGAGCGTCAAGACCACGCAGGGCGGCGTGTCCGTCACGCTGGAGGGCGGCAGGACCGTCGACGCGGAGCTGTTGCTGGTCGCGGTCGGGCGTGGACCGGTCTCCGACGGCATCGGCCTGGCCGAGGTGGGCGTCGAGACCGAGCGCGGGTTCGTCAAGGTCGACGAGTACTGCCGGACGAACGTCCCCACGATCTCGGCGGTCGGCGACCTGATCCCGACCCCGCAGCTCGCCCATGTCGGCTTCGCGGAGGGCATCCTCGTGGCCGAGCGGCTGGCCGGGCTGAACCCGGCGTCGATCGACTACGACGGCGTGCCCCGCATCACCTACTCCGATCCCGAGGTGGCCTCGGTCGGCATCACGTCGGCGGTGGCCCGAGAGCGCGGGTACGAGATCAAGGAGGTCGTCTACGACCTGGCCGGCAACCCGAAGAGCAAGATCCTCGGGACGCAGGGCGAGGTCAAGGTGATCGCGGCCGTGGACGGTCCCGTCCTCGGCCTGCACATGGTCGGGGCGCGCGTGGGCGAGCTCATCGCGGAGGGGCAGCTCATCTACAACTGGGAGGCCCTGCCGAGCGAGGTCGCCCAGTTGATCCATCCGCACCCGACCCAGTCCGAGGCGGTCGGCGAGGCTCATCTCGCCCTCGCCGGTAAACCACTGCACGTACACGGCTGACAAGCCGCCACAGTATTTCGAAGGAGTCGCTGAGACATGCCGGTCTCCGTCACCATGCCCCAGCTCGGCGAGAGCGTCACCGAGGGCACCGTCACCCGCTGGCTCAAGAAGGAGGGCGAGCGCGTCGAGACCGACGAGCCGCTCCTGGAGGTGTCGACCGACAAGGTCGACACCGAGATCCCCTCGCCCGCGTCGGGCATCCTGACGAGCATCACCGTCGCCGAGGACGAGACCGTCGAGGTCGGCGCCGAACTGGCCGTCATCGGGGACGAGGGCGACGCGCCGTCCGGTGGCGGTGCCCCCGCCGCGGAGGAGCAGGAGGCGTCCGCCGCCCCGCAGGCACCCGCGCAGCCCCCGGCGCAGCAGGGTCCGCCGCCCGCCGCGTGGCCGCCGCCCGCGCAGGAGCAGCCGCCCGCGCCGCCGTCCCCGGCGCCCGCCCCGCCCCAGCAGGCACCGCAGCAGGCACCGCCCCAGCAGGCACCGTCGGCGGCACCGGAGTCTGCGCCCGTCGCGCAGCAGCCGCCCGCGCCGGAGCGGTCCGAGGCGCCCGCCGACGGCCCGTACGTGACGCCGCTGGTGCGCAAGCTCGCCGCCGAGCACAACGTCGACCTCGCCACGGTCAAGGGCACCGGCGTCGGCGGACGCATCCGCAAGCAGGACGTCCTGGAGGCCGCCCGCGCCGCGCAGCAGCAGGCCGCCGCCGCACCGGCCCCGGTCGCTGCACCGCCCGCCGCCGCGCCGCCCGCCGCCGCCGCTCCGCAGGCTCCGACCGGTCGGCACGCGGCCCCGGCGCCCGCCGGTGCCCCGGCCGAGCAGCTCGCGCTGCGCGGCCGCACCGAGAAGATGTCCCGGATGCGGCAGACGATCGCCCGCCGCATGGTGGAGTCGTTGCAGGTGTCCGCGCAGCTCACCACCGTCGTCGAGGTGGACATCACCAAGATCGCGCGGCTGCGGGACGAGGCGAAGGCCGACTTCCAGTCCCGCGAGGGCGTCAAGCTGTCGTTCCTGCCGTTCTTCGCGCTGGCGACGGTCGAGGCGCTCAAGGCGCACCCGAAGCTGAACGCCGTCATCGACGCCGAGACCAACGAGGTCACCTACCACGAGGTGGAGAACCTCTCCATCGCGGTGGACGTCCCCGAGCGCGGCCTGATGGTCCCGGTCGTGCACAACGCGGGGCAGCTCAACCTCGGCGGCCTCGCGCAGCGGATCGCCGACATCGCCGAGCGCACCCGCACCAACAGGGTGAGCCCGGACGAGCTGGCGGGCGGCACGTTCACGCTGACCAACACCGGCAGCCGGGGCGCGCTGTTCGACACCCCGATCCTCAACCAGCCGCAGGTCGGCATGCTCGGCACGGGCGCCGTGGTGAAGCGTCCCGCCGTCATCGACGACCCCGACCTCGGCGAGGTCATCGCGGTCCGGTCGATGGTGTACCTGGCGCTGACCTACGACCACCGGCTGATCGACGGCGCGGACGCGGCCCGCTTCCTCGCCACGATCAAGCACCGGCTGGAAGAGGGCAACTTCGAGTCCGAACTCGGTCTCTGACCGGCTCCGTCCGGTACCCGGACCCCGTCGCGCCCCGTGTTCCGCGGGCAGGCGCGGCGGGGTCCGCACGCGTCCGGGGCCCGCGTCCGCGCGGGCGGGGCCCGGGTCAGCGCGTCCGGCGGCGGGCGTCCGCGCGGGCGGGTGGCTGGCCCGTTCGCGAAGTGCGCTGACCCGGAAACGCGCTGAGATTCCCAGCAGCCGGTGGCGTCGTCGGCCTACTGTGGTGTCATGAGGGTCACCATCACGGGCTCGTCGGGCCTGATCGGCTCGGCGCTGGTGCGGTCGCTGCGCCGGGACGGGCACCAGGTCGTCCGGCTGCTCAGGCGGGAGCCGTTCACCTCCGACGAGGCGCGATGGTCGCCCGCCGACGGCTGCGTCGAGGCGGCGTCGCTGGACGGCGTGGACGCGGTCGTGCACCTGGCCGGGGCCGGGGTCGCCGACCGGCCGTGGACGCGCGCGTACAAGCGGAAGATCCGGGAGAGCCGCCTCGCCGGGACCCGGACGATCGCCGAGGCCATCGCCACCGCGGTCCAGCGGCCGCCCGTGCTGGTCTGCGGGTCCGCGATCGGGTTCTACGGCGACACCGGCGGCCGGGAGGTCGACGAGAAGGCCCCCGCCGGGTCCGGGTTCTTCGCCGCCCTCGTCCGTGAGTGGGAGGCCGCCGCCCGGCCCGCCACCGACGCCGGGGTCCGCGTCGTCCAGCCGCGGACGGGCGTCGTGCTGTCCCGCGAGGGCGGGCTGCTGGGCACCGCGCTCCCCCTGTTCCGGCTCGGGCTCGGCGGCAGGCTCGGCGACGGCGGCCAGTGGACGAGCTGGATCTCCATCCACGACCAGGTCGCGGCGCTGCGGTTCCTCATCGACCACGAGATCGCCGGGCCGGTGAACCTGACCGCCCCGAACCCGGTGACCAACGACGTGTACACGCGGGCGCTCGGCCGTGTCCTACATCGGCCGACGCGGGTGACCGTCCCGAAGGTCGCGCTGCGGACGGCGCTGCGCGAACTCGCCGACGAAGGGCCCCTGATCAGCCAACGCGTGGTGCCGAAACGGTTGGAGGAGGCCGGGTTCCGGTTCGCGCACGAGGACGTCGACGCGGCTCTGCGCGCCGTCTTGTGAGCGCCAAGAAACGGCCAAGTCCCCGACGCCGTCCGCCGCCCGCCGTACGGTGACGCTGAGACGGCACGCGCCGAGATGGCACGGCCCACCAGGAGGGTGAATGAGCACCGACGGACAGCCGCACATCCTCGCGATCGGCGGGGGGTCCCTCGTTTCCGACGGGCGGGAGGGGCGCGCACCGAGCCCGCTGCTGCGTTACGCGTTCGACCTCACCGGGCAGGACCGGCCGCGGATCTGCTTCCTCGCGACGGGCATCGGCGACTGCGCCGAGTACGTCGCCCGCTTCTACGCCGCGTTCTCCACGATGGACGCCGAGGTCAGCCATCTGGCGCTGTTCCCGATGCCGAACGTCCCCGACATCCGCGCGCACCTGCTCAACCAGGACCTCGTGTACGTGTCGGGCGGCAGCGTCGCGAACCTGCTGGCCCTGTGGCGGCTGCACGGGCTGGACGAGATCCTCGCCGACGTCTGGCAGGCGGGCGTGGTCCTCGCCGGGCAGAGCGCGGGCGCGCTGTGCTGGCATGTCGGCGGCAACACCGACTCCTACGGCCCGCGGCTGCGGCCGTTGACCGACGGCCTCGGGTTCCTGCCGTATTCGTGCGGCGTCCACTACGACAGCGACCCGCAGCGCCGCCCGCTGTTGCAGCAGCTCGTCGGCGAGGGGACGCTGCCGAGCGGCTACGCGGCCGACGAGGCCGTCGCGCTGCACTACGTCGGCACCGAGTTCGTGCAGGCGGTCTCCTACCGCAAGGACGCGGGCGCCTACCGCGTCGAGCCCGACGGGCAGGGCGCGGCGAAGGAGTCCCGGCTGGAGCCCCGGCTGCTCGCGTCCGGGTAGGCCCGCCCGGTTCCGGACGGTTCGGCACGGCTTAAGCTGGCTCGTGTGAGCGATGCGGGCGTAGAAGCGAACACGGGCGAGCTTGTGGTGGTGCACGCGGGGTTCGGGACGGCGGCCGTCCCGTACGAAGACGGCTGGGACTTGCAGCGCCGCGCGCACGCCCTTCGGGTGGACGACGCGATCCCCGACACCGTCCTGCTGCTGGAGCATCTCCCGGTCTACACGGCGGGCAAGCGCACCGCGGCCGTCGACCGGCCGTTCGGCGACCCGGGCGCCCCGGTCGTGGACGTCGACCGCGGCGGCAAGATCACCTGGCATGGTCCGGGGCAGCTCACCGGCTACCCGATCGTCCGGCTGGCCGACCCGAAGGACGTCGTCGGGTACGTGCGGCTGCTGGAGCGGATGATGATGGGCGTCTGCGCCGACCTCGGCCTGGCGACCGCGACCGTGGAGGGACGCAGCGGCCTGTGGGTGCGCGGCGCCCCCGACCGCAAGATCGGCTCGATCGGGATCCGGGTGTCGCGGGGCGTCGCGATGCACGGGTTCATGCTGAACTGCGACAACGACCTGGACTGGTTCGACCGGATCATCGCCTGCGGGATCCCGGACGTCGGCTCCACGAATCTCAGCCGGGAACTCGGCCGGGACGTCACCGTCGCCGAGATCGTCCCGCTGGTGGAGCGGCACCTGGCCACGGCGCTCGGCGCCCCCGGCACCCTGCACCGCACGAGGGCACAGATGGAAGCGCTGGGGAACGCCGAACTGGAAGCGCGAGCGGAGGCACGGGCGGACGCTCAGCGTCCGGCGGCCATCACCTTGTAGACGGCCTGCCCCTCGGTGGCGGCGGCGCGGAAGAACTCCGTCAGCCCCTGGTAGGCGGGATTGAAGACCTTGTCGCGGGCGGCGTCGTCCAGGCGCCGCGCGTCCTGCACCCCGGCCTCGACCATCGCCGGGAGGTCGTACCGTGGCGCGATCTTCGCGAACGGCGTCCCGGCCAGGAAGTCGGCGGCGGGCTTCACCCGGTCCGGGGACAGGTAGATCACGTCCATGCCCAACTCGTCGGTGCCGTCCTCGGTGAGGAGCCGTCCGCCGCACACGACGTCCGCCTCGGGCTGCCGCCCGTCCCACGGGTCGCCGGTGCACAGGTAGTGCATCGCCTGCCACGCCCAGCCGATGTCGAACAGGTACGCCGCGCCGCGGCGGCGCCATTCGGAGTCGCCGAAGACATGGCGGGCGATCCGTCCGGGATCAGGCTCACCCTCCAGCACCGGCGGCACCCTGAGGTACGACATTGCCAGGCCCACGGCGGTCCTCCTGCTGACGGTGTTGCGTGACGACAGGGAGTCACATTAGAGATGTCCACTGTTGTCCACGTGCGAAAAAGACGAATCGGCGGCGCGGAGAAGGGTTCTGTCATACGTTCGATATCGCTCCGATACGGCATTGAGCCCCATGACGGGCGGATCCGGTGTCGGCGGCGGCGCGGCGGCCGGTGTGTCGAGGCCGGAGATCGCGACGTACGCTGGGTCTCGTGACGACGGTGACCCCTGAGGGGCGCAAGCTGCTGCGCGTCGAGGCGCGCAACAGCCAGACCCCCATCGAGCGCAAGCCCGACTGGATCAAGACGCGGCTGAAGATGGGCCCGCAGTACCGGGAGCTGAGCGGCCTGGTGAAGGCGGAGGGCCTGCACACGGTGTGCCAGGAGGCCGGCTGTCCCAACATCTTCGAATGCTGGGAGGACCGCGAGGCCACGTTCCTCATCGGCGGCGACCAGTGCACCCGGCGCTGCGACTTCTGCCAGATCGACACCGGCAAGCCCGCCGAGTTGGACCGGGACGAGCCGCGCCGCGTCGCCGAGTCCGTCGCGACGATGGGCCTGAAGTACGCCACCGTGACGGGCGTCGCCCGCGACGACCTGGACGACGGCGGCGCCTGGCTGTACGCCGAGACGGTGCGGCGGATCCACGCGGCCGTTCCGGGCTGCGGCGTCGAGCTGCTGATCCCCGACTTCAACGCCGACCCGGAGCAGCTCGCCGAGGTGTTCTCGTCGCGTCCCGAGGTGCTGGCGCACAACGTGGAGACCGTCCCGCGGATCTTCAAGCGGATCCGTCCCGGGTTCCGCTACGAGCGCTCCCTCGACGTCATCACGCGCGCCCGCGAGGACGGCCTGGTCACCAAGTCGAACCTGATCCTCGGCATGGGCGAGACCCGCGAGGAGGTCTCGCAGGCCCTGCGCGACCTGCACGCCGCGGGCTGCGAGCTGATCACGATCACCCAGTACCTGCGGCCGAGCGCCCGCCACCACCCGGTGGAGCGGTGGGTGAAGCCCGAGGAGTTCGTGGAGCTGTCCGCCGAGGCCGAGGAGATCGGCTTCGCGGGCGTCATGTCCGGGCCGCTCGTCCGGTCCAGCTACCGCGCGGGCCGCCTCTACAAGCAGGCCGTCGAGGCGCGCGCCTAGCCGGGGTCTGATCGGGGCCTGGTCCAGGGGCTTGTCCGGGCCTGGTCCGGGAGCTTGTCCGGGGGCTGTCGGGACGGGGGTAACGCCCCACTATCCTGTAGGCATGTCGAAAACGCCCACGGACGGGGCCCAGGAGCGTCCGGGCCGCCTCAAGCAGATCCGCATGGTCGCGCAGGTGCTGCGGCAGGCCGACCCGAAGGCCCTGCCGATCGTGTTCGCCTCCGCGGTCGGCACCCTGGTCGTCGTCATCCTGATCGGGTTCATCCTCGGCCAGCTGTGGTTCTTCATCCCGTTGGGCGTCCTCGCCGCCGTCGCCGTCGGCATGATCGTCTTCGGTCAGCTGGCGCAGCGCGCGCAGTACAAGGTGATCGCCGGGCAGCCGGGCGCGGCGGCCGCGATCCTGAAGAACATGCGCGGCAACTGGACGGTCACCGAGGCCGTCAGCGGCAACCGCAACCTCGACATGGTGCACCGCGCGGTGGGCCGTCCCGGGGTGGTGCTGGTCTCGGAGGGCCCGCGCAGCCGCGTCGGCCAGCTCCTCGGCGGCGAGAAGAAGCGCATCTCCCGCGCCGCGCAGCAGGTGCCGATCTACGACGTGCAGGTCGGGACCGACGAGGGCCAGATCCCGGTCGACAAGCTGCAACGCCACCTGATGAAGCTTCCCCGCAACCTCACCAAGGGGCAGGTGGCCGAGCTGAACGACCGGTTGCAGGCGCTTCCGCGGTCGATGCAGATGCCGAAGGGCCCGATGCCGAAGGGCGCGAAGATGCCGAAGGGCCCCAAGCCCAAGATGCGCTGACGCTCCCGGCTGGCTGACGGTTCCGGCTAGAGGTTGACGACGGCGGTGTTGCTCGCGCGGTCGTGCAGGCCCCGGTAGTCGCGGTCCCAGATCAGCGCGGGAAGGACGAGGACGAGCAGCAGCGTCCTGGCCAGCGCCCAGCCGAGGCCGACCGGCCGCCCGTCCAGCCGGACGACGCGGATGCCGCACAGCCGCTTGCCGATCGTCACGCCGACGAACGCGGTCAGCAGCCACGCCTGGACGGCGAAGGCGACCAGCGTCCACGTGCTGCGCTCCGCCGGGTCCCAGCCGAACGGCCGCGCCAGCAGGCTCACCACCAGCAGGGACAGCCCCCAGTCGATGAACAGCGCGACCAGCCGTCGGCCGTAGGGGGCCACGGCGCCGCTGCCGCTCTCCGGGAAGCCCATCCGCTCCCCCGGCCTGCCGAGATCGACACCGGCCGAGGACGCCCCGCCGAGCCAGGTCTGCGTCCAGCGCGGACCGCCCTTAGCACTGCTCATGGCCACCACGCTATCCCGTCCACCCGCCTGCCCCGACCCGGCCCCCACCGGCCGCGTAACATGCCGGAAACATATGAGACACGGCCGGGAAACGGCGTCGTCCTAGCCTGCCAGGAGCCGAGTAATGCGCTCAAGGAGGCCCGATGTTCAGCAACGCCGAAGAGGTCCTGAGCTATATCAGGAACGAGGGTGTGCGATTCGTCGACTGCCGGTTCGTTGACCTTCCCGGCAAGATGCAGCACTTCACGTTCCCCGTGGAGAGCTTCGGCGAGAGCGTGTTCACCGAGGGGTTGATGTTCGACGGGTCGTCCGTCCGCGGCTTCCAGGAGATCCACGAATCCGACATGCTGCTGCTGCCGGACCCGACCACCGCCGTCGTGGACCCGTTCCGCCAGCACAAGACCCTCAACCTCAACTTCTTCGTGCACGACCCGCTGACCGGCGAGCCCTACAGCCGCGACCCGCGCAACGTCGCGAAGAAGGCGCAGGACTACCTGCGCGGCACCGGCGTCGCCGACACCTGTTTCTTCGGCCCCGAAGCCGAGTTCTACATCTTCGACGACGTCCGGTTCGAGACGAAGGCGAACGCGGGCTACTACTACCTCGACTCCGTCGAGGGCGCCTGGAACTCCGGCCGTGAGGAACCCGGCGGCAACCTCGGCGCGAAACCCCCGTACAAGGGCGGCTACTTCCCCGTCCCGCCGATGGACCACTACACCGACCTGCGCTCGGAAATGGTCTCCCAGCTCCTCGAATGCGGCATCCACGTCGAGATGCAGCACCACGAGGTCGGCACCGCTGGCCAGGCCGAGATCGACTTCCGGTTCGACACGCTCCTGAAGACCGCCGACCAGCTGATGCTCTACAAGTACATCGTCAAGAACGTCGCGCGCGCCGCCGGGAAGACCGTCACGTTCATGCCGAAGCCCCTCTTCGGCGACAACGGCTCCGGCATGCACTGCCACCAGTCCCTCTGGAAGGACGGCGCGCCCCTCTTCTACGACGAGGTCGGCTACGCGGGCCTGTCCGACAACGCGCGCTACTACATCGGCGGCCTGCTCAAGCACGCCCCGTCCCTGCTGGCCTTCACGAACCCGACGGTGAACAGCTACCACCGGCTCGTCCCCGGCTACGAGGCGCCGGTCAACCTGGTGTACTCGCAGCGCAACCGCTCGGCCTGCATCCGGATCCCGATCACCGGCTCGAACCCGAAGGCCAAGCGCGTCGAGTTCCGCGTGCCGGACCCGTCCTGCAACCCGTACCTGGCCTTCTCCGCCATGCTGATGGCCGGTCTGGACGGCATCAAGAACAAGATCGAACCCGCCGAGCCCGTCGACAAGGACCTCTACGAACTCCCGCCCGAGGAGGCCCGCGCCATCCCGCAGGTCCCCGGCAGCCTTGAGGAGGTGCTCGCCGCGCTGGAGTCCGACCACGACTACCTCCTCGAAGGCGGCGTCTTCACCCCCGACCTCATCGAGACCTGGATCACGATGAAGAACGAGTTCGAGATCGACCCCATCCGCCTCCGCCCCCACCCCCACGAATTCGAGCTCTACTACGACATCTAGAAGACGCTCGCTCCGCGGAAAGGCCGTCGTCCACCAGCCCGCACAGGGCTTGGACGGCGGCCTCCCGCATGCGCTCCTCCACGTCCGGCCTCGCGTCGCAGAGACTCGCGTCAGAACCACGCCGGGTAGCGGAGCGTCGCGCACTTTCCCGCTCTTGGCCGCGCGCATCACGTAACCCGTTCGCCTATCTCTCGGTGAGGAGGCGGTGATGCCTTCTCGGTTCATCGGGCGGCCGTCGTCCTCGGGGGCGGCCGTGAACAAGAGGGGGCTGATGTGACTCGCATGATGTTCGGGGCCCGCGTGGCGGCCATCGCCGGTCTCGCCGTGTTGGGCATCCAAGGAACAGGTGCTGTGACGGCGGCGCAGGCGGCGGTGCCGCATTACACGCTGACGATCGGTCCGGCCGCGGCGCAGCGCTATACCGGTATCAATGACCGAGGCGACATCATCGGTGTCGGTCAGCAGCCCGGCGCGCAGAACGGGCAGGCGTTCATCATCAAGGCCGGGACCAGCACGCCGCAGTTCCTGTCCACGCCGAGCGATCCCGGCAACGCCAACCAGTACACCGCGCCACTCGCTGTCAACAAGAATGGCGTCACCGTCGGGTACACCTATCTGACGCCCACGACCGGGCCTGTCTTCAACGTTCACCGTCCCACTCGTTGGGACGGGCCCGGCGCGACCGGCGTGGACCTCGGGGTCGATCCGAACAAGTCGTTCTATGACGTCGAGGCCACCGGCATCAACGACAACGGCCTGATCGTCGGCAAGACCCTGCAAGCCGACGACCACACCAACTCGTGGACGGTGAACGGGTCGACGATCACCAGGTTGCCCGCGCTGCCCGGCGGCACCGAGACCCGCGCGAACGCGGTCAACAACAATGGTGTGGTCGTGGGATCGGCCATCGCCGCGGGCAACGCCACCATTCCGGCGGTCGAATGGGTGAACGGCCAGATCAGGAGCCTGGGTTTTCTGCCCGGCGGCACCTACTCCGAGGCCAGGGCCATCAATTCCTCCGGGGTGGCGGTCGGTCAGTCCACCGTCACGACCGGTAAGGAGTTCGGGCTCTCCCACGCCGTCGTGTTCAAGAACGGCACCGTGACCGACCTCAACGCCCCCGGCACCGGCCGTGACGACACCGTCGCCAACGCCATCAACGACAGCGGGACGATCGTCGGCCAAGCCCTCGCCACCGGATTCGTCTACCAGAACGGAGTCGCCACCGACCTCAGCACCCTCATTCCCGCAGGAAGCGGCTACCACATCCTCACTGCCACCGACATCAACAACAACGGCGACATCGTGGGCATCGCCACCAAGACCGCCAATGGCACCGGCGCGCGTTACGCCGTCCTTCTCCACCCGGCTGACTAGCCACCGTTCACTGGCAGGGCCGCGGGACGAGCTGACCCATTGTTCCGCGGCCTGTCGTGGGTCTGTCCTACGGTGAGGCGCCATGGAAGATCATTCGCGTCCGGCGGACGAGGACGTCCTGGACCTCCCCGACTCGTGGCGGCGCCGACTGTATCCGCGACGCGGCGGGCGGCCGGGCCCGAAGGTCAAGGTCGACCGTTCCGCCGAGGCCGCCATCCACGAGCGCGTTCGCGAACTGGACGCCGCAGGCCCGCTCGTCGACCGGGACGGCGTCACGCCGGACATGGCCGAGGCGATGCGGGAGTACCTGTCCGGCGCCCCGAACCCCCTGGGCGCCGCCGTGGTCGCCGCGCTGCTGGCCGATGACGCGCGGTACGACCATGCCATCGAGAAGCTGGCCGCGCCGGTCGCCGACTCCTGGGTGATCCGTCACGGCGTCCCCTTCGCCGCCTGCGCGTTCGCCGAGCTGAGCCAGATCCAGTGGGTTTGCCCTGGTCTCAGGCCCATTGAGGACCGTCCGAGTTGCTCCGGCAAGACCGTCGCGGCGACGCCGATGCGGAAGGCCGGGGCGCGTCTGCGCGGGCTGCTCGCCGCAGCCGACGATGACGTTTACGAGGACGCCGTGGAGAGGCTCGCGCGTTGCCGCCGTTCCCCGTCCCAGCGAACGGTCGTCTCCTTTCTGGTGCCCACGCGGGACGACTGGTTGGACGAGTGCTGCGCCGAGCCGCCCGACACCCAGAACGAGACGGACTTCTGGCGACTGCTGTACTGCTCGCTGGGACCGCGCCATGTCGATCCGCTCGCGCGGTACGGGGTCGTCCACCACTACTCGTGGGACCGGGCCTGCCTGGTCACCATGGCGGACGGCGCCGGAGCGGCCATCGCACCGCTGCTCATCAGGGCGTTCGACGCCGACGCCGAGGTCACCGACGTCCGCAAACTGATCCTGGAGACGCTGGCGGTCCTGCCGGGCGACGAGGCGTTCCAGGCTCTGGTGGACCGCGCCGACCAGAAGTATGTGCGTCCCGTCCTTCTCTCGGCGATGAAGCGTTTCCCCGTCCGGGCGGCGCGCCTGGCTGCATCGTCACCGCCTGCCCCGGCACAGGACGCGCTCCCGGACGCTCCGGCTGACGTCCTGCCGCCCGTCCTGACCGACCCGCCGTGGACGCGCACCACCAAGCGAGCACAACCACCCGTCATCAACGGCCTTACACCGCCCAGCGAGCCCTCGATGCGATGGGAGCCGGGCGAGCGCGAGGAGTGGGCGCGGACAGACGAGCGTCACCACGTACCGTCCACCGACGACTGGGACGCCTTGGCCGAGGAGTTCCGCGCGGGACGCGCCGGAGGCTACGACCTGGGCATCCTGACGTACGGCCCCGAGGAGAAGGTCCGTCCACTGCTGGCCGAGTGGAAGCCGCAGCTGTGGGTGGCCGAGATGTGGCTGCGCCCGACCGTGGCCCGCTTCGGCGTCGACGCCTTCCCCGTCGCACTGCGAATCGCCGAAGAGGATCCGCAAGGCCTCGGCGACCACGCACTCCCTTTCCTGGACGCCGACGTGGCACGGCTGATGGCCCACTGCCTGTCCCGCCCGAAACGGGGCCGCAAGCTCGCCCTGTCCTGGTTCGAGCGACACGGCCTGGACGCGGTGCCGTTGCTCGTCCCCGCCGCCCTGGGCAAGCCCGCCGTCCCGCGCCGGGAGGCCGAAGAGGCACTACGCCACCTGGCGGCCCGCCACGGAACCGAGAATGTCATCGAAACAACGGCACGCGCACACGGCGACAACGCTGCCGGAGCCATCAAGGCAATGCTCACGATCGACCCCTTGGAACTGCTGCCGTCCCACATCCCGCCGCTGAGCGACTGGGCCGACGTGAAGCTCCTACCGAAGATCCGCCTCCAAGGCCGTGACGACGCGCTCCCCGCCGACGCCACGGGCCATTTCCTGACAATGCTCGCCATCTCCAAGCCAGACGCGACCTACGCGGGCGTCGAAGTCGTCCAGCAGATATGCGATCCCGGGTCTCTGGCCGAGTTCGGATGGGCACTGTTCGAGCTGTGGCAGCAGCATGGGGCGCCGCCCAAGGACGCCTGGGCGTTCACGCAACTGGGCCAACTCGGTGACGACGAAACCGCCCGCAAGCTGGCACCCCTGATCCGCGCCTGGCCCGGCGACGGCGGCCACGCCAAAGCGGTCACCGGTCTGGACGTCCTGACGTCGATCGGGTCGGACATAGCGCTCCTCCAACTGGCGACCATCGCCCAGAAGGTCAAGTTCAAGGGGCTCAAGGAGCGCGCGGAAGAGAAAATCGAGGAGGTCGCGACGACCCTGGGCCTGACGTCCGAACAGCTTGGCGACCGCCTCGTCCCCGACTTCGGCCTGGACGCCGACGCCGCCCTCGTCCTGGACTACGGCCCCCGCCGCTTCATCATCGGCTTCGACGAACAACTAACGCCCTATGTCACCGACGAAGGCGGAACCCGCCGTAAGTCCCTGCCAAAGCCAGCCGTCAAGGACGACCCCGTCCTGGCTCCCGCCGCACACGCCCAATTCACGGCGTTGAAGAAGGACGTCCGGACGGTCGCCGCCAACCAGATCCAGCGCCTGGAATCCGCGATGGTGACCCGGCGCCGCTGGACGGCCGAAGAGTTCCGCCGCTTCTTCGTCGAGCATCCCCTCATCGGACACATCGCGCGTCGATTGGTCTGGATCACCGAACACGACGGCGCGACGTCCGCCTTCCGCATAGCCGAGGACCGCACCTTCGCCGACGCGGCCGACAACACCCTGCCCCTCCCCGACCCGGCGGCGATCGGCATCGTCCACCCTTTGGACCTGGGCGACCTGAAAACGTGGTCAGCACTCTTCACCGACTACGCGATCCTGCAACCTTTCCCACAACTCAACCGCACGGTCCACACCCTCACTGAAACCGAACGCGCCGCCCCACGTCTGGAAAGGTTCCAGGACGCCATCGTCCCGCCCGAGGCGATCCTCACCCTCGAACACAAAGGCTGGCGCCGCAGCCACCCCATGGACGCCGGACTCCAGTGGTGCCTCTACCGCGAGCTCCCCGGCGACCTTTACGTCAACATCAATCTCGACCCCGGAATGCACATCGGCCGCCCGGAAGACAGCGGGCCGCAACGCCTGGCAGAGATCCGCCTGGACGCCCAACCCGAAACCGGCCACTGGTCACCCCAACGCACCGCCCACCCCTTCGGCGCCCTGGACCCGATCACCTTGTCAGAACTCCTCGCCGACCTGGCCGAAGCCTCCTCCTGACCCAGCGGGCTTCCGCCCCGGACGCCTCGGAAGCCCGGAACGCCCGGGGTCAGGGTGCTGGGACGGCCCTCCGAGCATCAGGGTTCCGAGCGCGCGACGTGGCCGAACGGGATGGTTCGCATGTCTTCGATGCGGGCGATCAGCGAGCCGCCTGGCGCGACCGCGCACCAGGTCCCGGCGGGACGTATCCAGTGAAGTTGTATTCCCGCCGGGAACTCGTTGGCCAACCGCACATCGTCGGTGTCGCGAAACACCTCGATACGCCTGATGTAGCGAGGAATGATCAGCTCTTGGATCCCGTCCTCCACATGCAGGCCCTTGCAACGGGCAAGCGAATCGAGCAGAAGGCTGGGTATCGGAAGCCGCTTGAAAACGTCAGGGAGCGCATTCACATTCGGCCGCCACAACGCCACGGCTCCGAACGAGTGGGTCCTCCAGTCCCGAGTCGCCTGGAAAGGGCCCGTCAGATGTACGCGCGAGTCGGCCTGGTAGTACGGATCGACGACCGGTACCGTTCCATCGTCATCCCACCAGGTCGCTGTCGGCACCCGGTCCGGGCTTGGCGGTCCGGTGTCGACGGTCGCCCGAAAATGCTCACGCTCCTTGATCAGGCGTCCGTCCGGAAGCGTGACCGCGGAGGTCACGCGCACCAGGACCGACGTTTCGTCCCGGGAGCCGAGTGTGCGAACCGCCGTGACCGTGTATTGCCGCGCCTTCTGTCCCCGAACCCAGGCGTGGAAAGCGAGATCGCGAAACCGCCGGAGCGCGGCGTGCGGGCTGAAGTGCCGGGCCGCTTCGGCGGCTACGGCGGTGAGCATGGTGCCGGGCAGGGTCGGGACACCGTCCACCCGGTGATCGGCGAGGTACCGCTCGACCGCCGGATCGATGACGAGGCGCCACGTGGCCTGGTCGCCGCTTTCCACGGCGGGTTCTCCTAGGAAATAGCCGGGTGAGCGGCCCGGTTCACCGATTTCGTAGCCGGGGAACAGGCTCGCCGCGGATTCGTGGTCCTGCTCCCCGATGAAGGTGACCAGCGCATCGCGCGGTGGTTGCCGGACGAGTTCGCCGAAGAAGTGCGCGACGCCTTCGTCTTTCGACATGTCCGACGAGTGCTGAGCACGGCCCAGGAAGCCCTGGGACAGTTCGTCGGCGGCGAGGCCGACCTCCCTCCAGATGGCCCAGGCCACGGTGTATTCGTCATGACCACGCACCGACTTTTCGTATTGTGCGGAGTGGGCGAGGAAGTCGTTCGCCGATGAATAGTCCGATTCCCCAGGGTGCCCGACCAGGCCGGTCACGGAACCGAAATTGCACCACAACCGCACATCGGGGAACGACCGTTTCAAATTGTGGTAGCCGTTGACTTTGACGTCACGAACGCGCTGGAAGGTCTCCAGGGGCTTCCGCTCGATGTCGCCCGGGTGATGCAGACCGACGCCGTTGATCAGGAGGTCCACGCCGCCGCCGTGCTCGGCGGCGATGGCGTCGGCGGCCCGGTGCACGGCGTCGCCGTCGGTGACGTCGGCGGTGAGATACCGCACGGCGGCGTCACCGTGGCTCGCCCGAAGCCTGGCCAACGTCAGGCACGACTCGCGTGCCCGGACGAGGCGGTCGAAGCCCCGGTTGAGTTCGGCGACCGAGGCCGGTCCGCCCTGTTCGAGCCCTCTGGCTATGTGGGCCGCCCGATGCCGTGGGATGTCCTGGTCACGAGCGTCAAGGAGTTCGGGCGGGACCTCGTCCAGTCGTGAAGATCCGATGAGCCAGACCGTCGGAGAGCCAGATCGCAGGAGCCCCTCAACGGTCGCCGCCGTGATTCCACGTGCGCCGCCCACGGCGACCACGACGGAGCCCGGTCTCAGGGGAAGATCCTGACGTCGTCCTGCCGCAGGAACAAGGCGTTGCCGATAGCGGACGCCGTCCCGGTAGACGGTGACAGGCAGTCCACCCTGTTGCTTGATCTCCTCTTCGAGTTGCCACCAGGCGTCGCCGGGACCAGCGTCGGTGATGACGGCGCGCGAAGCACACTGGCGGAACTCCCACGCCAGGCTCTTGACGAACCCGGTGAACAGTCCGTTGTGAGGTGCCGGGGTTTCCGCGACGAACTCGTCGAGGAGCGCGACACCGATCGAACCTCCGTCCCGGAGGTCGCGGTGGAAGCGCTGGGTCGCGAGGAACAGTGCCTCGTGCAGATGCATGATCGTCTGCGGTGTCGTGGTGGGCCAGTCGGCGGGGTCGCCCTGCCCGACGACCACCCTGAGATGCCGGACCGTCCCGGGGAGACGATCGACGGCCACGCCCGGGTCGTCGTCCGGACCCACTGTGACGACGGGAACGGTGGTGTCGAGGAGAGACGCCGTCGCCTCGTCGGTCAGGACGGCACAGGCCGGTGGGAGGGGGCGCCGCGTGACCTGCGACGAAACCTGTTGCCGTTCCCATACCGTCACGTGCCGCGTGGTCACGGGGACGGCGGACCGCGCGGGGTCGGCTGTTCGTGGCGTGATCGTTACGGCTGGAGCCCCGCCGTGCCCGGTCAGCGTCGACGGCTCGTTCCGGGCCAACGCGGCGATCAGATCCGTGGCACCGTCGGCGGCGAGATACGTGCGCGCGCGTGACGGAACCGGCCGCCGCGACCGTGGGCGCGCGTCGGTCGACACCGCGCCCACTATGGGCCAACCGTTCCGCGCGGCGTCGGACGCCCTTGCCAAGGCGAACAGGAACGCTCCCTCGGCAAGACGTTCCTGTGGCACCCCGGCGACGGCGGCGGCCTGGGGTGTCGTAGCGCCGTTGAGCGCGAGCACCAGGGCCAGATCCACGTCTCCGGCGGAGAGGTACTGAGCCGCCGCGTACACCGCGACCTGGGTCGACGACGTTCCGGCGTCCAGTGCGATGGCCGGGCCGTGCAGGTCGAGATGGCTGGCGATGCGCGCCGGGATGACGTTCGGCATGTGCCCGGGCAGGGTGTCCTCGTTGGTCGCCGGTTGGTCGGCGCACAGGGCGGCGATGCCGCCGGTGACCGCCTTCCTCCAATGATCGGGTTCAAGCCCGCCGCGCGCGGCCGGGAGTTCGGCCAGGTCGTGGCGGTAGCTGCGCATCGTGACCTCACCGATGACCCCGGTCAGACCCGTATGCGCGGCGAAGACGCCGGTGGTCTCGGCGACTCGTTCCCACAGTGGCCCGTGCTCTCCGGCGAACCGGTGCGCCACCGCGAGCGCCATCAGCTGGGTCCGGTCGATGGTCCTCAGGGTGATCGGGGTCAGGCGCGTCGCCTCGGTGGGGAGAGCGGGGTGCGCGGTACCGAAGGACGACTTCTCGGCCAGGGGAAGCCCGGATCGCGCCCGGTCAAGGAGAGCGGTGGACGAAGGCGAGCCGGGCAGGTGGGCAGACCATGCGACGAGCACGATGCCGTCTCCACGCACCGGACGCGCATGGCCAACCGTCCGCTCGGGTCCGTCCTCGTCGCGAAGGATCTGGTACGCGTTGGTGCCCCCGAAACCGAATGCCGCGACACCCACCGTGCGGGGGCGGGCCGCCCGGGAAGGAAATGGGACGGTTTCGCGCGGCACGCTGAGCCGGGCGTTCTCCAGTTCCGGCCTGAGCGTGGCGATGGACGCCTGCGGGGGGACGGCTTGGTTGCGCAAGCCGAGGATTCCGTAAATCAACGAGATGGTCCCCGCCGCCCACCCGGCATGCCCAACCACCGATTTGATTGAGGTGCACAGGTGGCCCCGGGTGGTGAAGCTGTCGTTGAGCGCCTCGACTTCCACACCGTCGCCCATGGGCGTCCCGGTCGCGTGGGCGACACACCAGTCGATATCGTCGGCCGAGATACCGCCCGCTTCACACGCCCGGCGCAACGCGCGTTTCTGCCCTCCGACGTTAGGGGTGAAGATGGCCTTCCCCCGCCCGTCCGAGGCCGCGCCGAACCCGCCGAGAACGGCCAGGACCGTGTCGCCGTCCCGGCGCGCCTGGGCGAGGCGCTTGAGTACGACCGTGGCCGCCCCCTCGGAGAAGAGAGTCCCGTCCGCGTCGTTCCCAAGGGAACGAACATGCCCGCGACGGCTGAGACCATGAAGCTTCGAGAACTCCACCGCATTGCGAACCGTGAGGTTCTCGACACCCCCGCACACGGCGATGTCGATGTCGCGAGCGAGCAGCGCCCTCGTACCCAGGTCGACCGCGTACAGGCTGGAGGAGCAGGCGGTATCGACCCCCACAACGAGGCTCTCATCGGGCACGATTCCAGCGACCGCCGCACGGAGAATTCTCTCGGGCACATGGGCGGCCAAATCAGGGGAAGCCCGCGGGTAACAATTGCTCAACTGCTCCCGCACAGATTCGAGCACATTCTTCCGGCCCGCGACGCCTGGCCAGTGCCCAGCGATACGGCGTGCCGCGACGTCCACCACCATCGACTCTTCGAGAGCCTGGTTGGTGTCCACGGTTATGCCCACGTAGGCCGCGACTCGGTCCCGGGGACTCGTGGCGACGGTTTCGTACGCCTGAGCGACGGAGTGGCGCAGCCACCTGGCCTCAACATCCCCGCCCGCCTCGGCCGCCGCCGGATGAAGTCCCGGGTCACGGACGAAGCCGCCGCAGCACGTGTAGGTGCGATCGTCCTCATCGGGATCGGACGAGAGGAAGTTCGTGACCCTCGGCCATCGATCACCGGGTTCACCGAAGACATGCTCGCCCTTTTGAACAAGGTCCCAGAATTCATTGGGGCCGGAGGCACCCGGCACGACGAGGCCGATACCCACCACGGCGACGACGCCCTCGTCCCGATCACCACCAGACCGCGCGGACACGATGCTCTCCCGCACAGTCATTTACCTCCGCCCCGGGACTGCTGCCGGGCAACGAAATCGCTGACGAACCGGGCGACGGCTCGAAGGGTGGGATAGTCGGTCGGCCTCGGCGTCGCGCCGGGGACCGCCAGGTCATAGCCCTTGAGCAGCCTGGAGAACAGTTCGGTCTGCTTGACGCTGTCCACTCCCAGCTCGGCCTCAAGGTCGGCGTCCGGCAACAGCGCCTCGACGGGATAGCCCAAGCCGCTCGCGTAGATGCGCCGGGCCTCGTCCAGCACACTCCCCTCGTCAACGGCATCCGGCGCGGACGCGGCCGGTGGGGGCGGCTCCGTACCCCGTCCCCCCGGCGGCTCAGACGCGGACAAGAGAACCACCGGGTCCGCGACGACGGCGGCGGGCGACGTCTCCCGCACTCCCCGGCCGGGGACCTGCTCCCATCGGCCGATCTCGGAGTCGAGCCCCTGCTTGTCCATTGCCTGCCGTGACAACGGAGAGAACGTGCGCACCGCGGGGACGATCTTCTCGACGAGATCACAACATATTGATCTCGCACCACACTCCACATAACTTCGCACCCTGTCCGCATGCACCGTCCGTATTCCCTCAAGAAATCGAACCGGACGAACAAGGTGCCCGACGAGCAACTCCTCCACATCCCCGACACCGTCGACATAACGGTTGAGAACCGGCGAGTAAACAGGGGTCTCGCCATGTCGAACAGTAACCGTCGAGACACTTGCCGCAAAGTCCTCGGCGGCGGCCGACAATAGACGACCGTTGTGAAACGGATAGCTCACCGGAAGTTTCGTCGCCTGAATCCCCAGCACTCCGGCCAGCTCAAGAAGCGCGCCGAGCTCATCATCGGGTCCGGAGACGACGACCTGATCGGGGGCGTTGTCGAGCGCGATGGCGAGCGTCCAGGAATCGAGCGAGCGAAGCATGTGATGAGCCCGCTGATACCCGGTGTGCAAGGCGACCATTCCGCCGGATCCCTTGCTGTTCCGTCGCAGCGCCTCGTCCCGCCGCACGGAGAGAACGGCGCCGTCCTCGACACTGAGCATGCCGGACACCGCCAACGCGCCCATCTCCCCAAGGCTGTGCCCGATGAGCAGGTCGGGGTGGATGCCCGACTCGGCGAGAACCTGGAACGCCGCGACGCCGGTGCCATAGATCGCCAGGTGCAGGGTCGCCGGATCCTGCGCGGCGATCTCTCCTATCTCGGGAGCCCCCGGGTCGGACAGAAGCGATGAGACCTCACCGCAGCCGAACCCCCGCGCCACTTTGTCCACACCAGCAAGAACTTCTTCTACTTTCGGGTACTCATCCAGCAGCTTGGCGAACAGGCCGGGAAGGTAGCCGCCCTGCCCTGGAACAACGAACGCCGTACGCACCATGAGAAGAAAACCTCTCGATAAAATGCGGTCGCCGTCCCGTCTCCAGCGCGAATGCAAGCGAATAACCGAACCAGGCCGTAGCCAGGCGCCCAGACACGCCCCCACAGCCCCGGCTCACACGAGCAAAGGTCGCACCGTTAACCCCAGTATGAGTCGCCTGTAAGCATCCGTAAAGACTTGACTTGCTCACCAGCACCGACGTCCGCCTCCACCAAAGACGGCCCATGCTCAACACCTTCACGGAAAGACCGTCGTCCCCTCGGGGCGCGGACGACGGCCTTCTCCGTGTCGCCTCCCACCCTCGGCATGAATCCGATGTGGTCCTCGGCGCCTGCTCCGCGCGTCGGGAACCGCTTCAGGCCGCGTTCAGGAGGTGAACAGGATCAATGGGATGCCGCGTGCGCTCTCAGCACTCGGCGGGGATGGTCACCTCGGACCAGGCACCGGTCACGCCGCCCGTGGTGGCCTGGCCGCGTTCGAGGGAGTCCTGACCGCACGACCAGTCGAGGTTCGTGCTGAAGAAATGGGTGTTGCCGCCGGACCCGATGGTCTTCGTGCCGGTGGCGGTGGTGACCCAACTGCTTGTCGCGTAGTTCCAACGCTGGATCGTGATCGACACATCGGCCGATACGATGCCGCGGTTCAGCGCGTAGATGTACGGCTGGGTGCCGTACCCGGTGCTCCACGAGCCGACGACCTCGCTGCACGTCTGGTAAACGACGGCACCAAGGTCGATCTCCGGACCACAGGCGGGGTCCGTGGTTCGAGCCATGGCAACCCCCGTTCCGCTCAGGCCGGTGGCGAGAACGGCCGCACCCGTGGCCACCGCCAGGCGGTGTGACATGCGTAACTTCATCTGTTCGTCCTTTCGTGACGACGTGGTGACGTGATCACCACCCATTGAGTTATCGATCATTTCGAGCGTTCCATCAAGGTGCCGCTCATGTCCGCAGTCGGCCAGACAACAAACCGGAAACGTCGAGTATGCGAATACGCTCAGCACCACCTCGCTCACACTGAGCAACGCCTAGTTGCGGTGACGGCGGATCCGTCCGGTGGGGACGCGCCCAGTGAAGTTGTATTCCCGCCGGGAATTCGTTGGCCAACCATATGTCGTCTGAGTCGAGAAATACTTCAATGCGCCTGATGTATGGGGAAAGATCACCTCATGGATTCCGTCTTCTACGTGCAGCCTTTTAGTACGGATCGAGGACCGGTTCCGGGCTGTCGTCGTCCCACCAGTGGGCCGTCGGCACCCGGTTCAGGCCAGGTAGGCCGGTGCCGACGGTCGCGCGAAAATGCTCGCGTTCTTTGATCAGGCGTCCGTCCGGAAACGTGACCACAAAGGTCATCCGGACCAATATCGACGTTTCGTCCTGTGAGCCGGTGACGGTGAGGATAGTGCCGGGCAGAGTCGGGACACCGTCCACCCGGTGATCGACGAGGTCTCGCTACACAACGGGCATTAACGAAAGTCTTTCGGGTCCACATCATAAACAAGATTGAAATGCTCGAACCCTCTCACTGGTTTGGCCTTACCTGCGGGCAAAGCAGGGCCAAGAGCATGAAACACCTGCCAAATTGAAGGTTCATCATATTCGCCAATTGAATCTGTTGCCCGCAGCAGCAGACCACCATATTCCAATTCTATGACTTCCGAGAATGCCCCAGTCGCCGAGAGCGCTTGAATACCCCCCAGCTTCTGCGCAATATTCGGAGAGCAAACGGTCACCCAGGAGTACCCGCGAAGCTGCCGTTCGCTGCACGGCACAGTCTCTTCCACATCGAGGTCGAGGCTGGACTCAAGGGCAGTCCAATCCCCGACCCCATCATTCGAAATGGACCCGAACGACGCCCTTTGCGTTGTCGCCTGTCGCCCGAGAAATGCTACACATTCCTTCTGAAACTGAAGCGAATTTTGCCAGGAGACGAGGGAATTAGTTATTTTCAGAGAGAAGCGGAACCATTCTGGCGCGTCATATGTACTTTCAATTTCCAATCGCGCCATAGCTCGACTGGAAAACCCATGCCGGTCCAGCTTGCGCACCTCCACTTCGGCCAGATACGGAGTCTTCGAAAGTCCTTCCAGATACTTATGCCAGGCATGGTCGGTGAATATCTGGATTCGTTTCTTCGAGCCAAATTTGGGTGTCAGCGTCAACCCTGCCCACATCGCACCCGGTTCACCCAAGGGCTCGGTTTCGTCGTGAAGTGCCCGTGGATTGAGCGGATTTGAACTCACCAAGGAATGGAACGGCGAGGCCAAAATGCTGGCAAATGTGTCCTCTATCCATGAGAGAGCCACTCGATGATAATCGTCGACGACCCGTGACGTGGTAGTGATGGTCAGGACATCCCCGTATGCCATGGCACACCTCCTTGCAGGGGCACTCTGAATCCCGGGGTGAACGAGGTCACCGGCGCCGGAATCTCACTGCTACCAAGTATAGCCCGGACTTCCAGGTGCAGGTATTACTGGCAATGTAGGAGGCTGTATGTACGGAGCCACCCTGCGATCAAGCCAGTCTTTGAATCTTCCGAAGTTGGTCCCTCTTCGCCCTTCTGGGGCCGGACTAATCGGCGGCAACTTCGGGGGCTTGCGAGAGTCATAGGTGATGATGCCGGGGTCTGGCGGATAGGATGTGGCCGCCACTACCTCGCCGGTCTGGGTAACATAACCGAATCCCGGCCCTTCCATGTCGAAGCCTGCCTTGATTTTCAACCCCGCATAACGTGGGTCATGCTGAAAGCGCCATATATAATCCTTCAGCTCTGCTTTTCCTGTTCCCGCCACTCCGCTGGACTTGACCTCCCAGAGATAGAGGGTATCGCCGTCGCGATAGCAGATGTCCACCCTACCATCACCAGTCTTAGAGGGCTTTGCTCCTCGACTAGGGACGTCGGTTTCGCATTCGACTTGGACTCTGCCAATGGCGGACAGGTCACCTGTTCGAGCGTATTCCTGCATTCCAATTACACCAGCGGCGGCGTCTCGGGCTCGGTCGTGGCGAGGTGAATTGTCCCGCCAGGGTTTTCCAGCTTCTCTAGGATTGGAGCTCCACTTGTTTCGGTCATCCTCCGCGCATTGTCCAGTGCAATTAGGCAGGGGTGGTGGGTCACCTTTGAAGCGAACTGGCTGAGGGACGAAGGGGCGTACCGGGGCCGGTGGCAGCGGCGTGATGTTGGGAGTGCCGGGTGGCACCTTCCCCGGATCCTCAATGTCCTTGGGAGGCTTGACCACGGGACGCTTAGGCGGGCGTGGGGGTACTGGCGGGTTTCCGTTCTTCCACGGGTCCTGGGGCGGCGCGGGCTTGGGCCGCGGGCGCGGGGCGGAGCTCGCGGGCGGCCGGTAACCGCCTCCTCCACCTCGTGAGCCACCTCCGCCCCCTGAGCCGCCGCGGCCACCTCCACCGCCTGGCCCTGGTCGGGGGTGGTGGTCCTTGCTCGGCGGTCGGCCGATGGAGTCCTGGTCGGTGTCCTTGCAGCCTTTCGCGGAGGTGCTGGCCAGTACCCAGCAGGGGCTGTGGCCGGTGGGGTCGGTCAGGTCGATCGGGTCAGCGTTGGCGTAGCTGTAGCGGTTGGCCGCTACGGAGACGGGTGTGGGACTGAAGGCGATGTCGTCTCGGCTGCGGAAGCCGGCGGTGGCGGGGTTGTACCAGCGGGCGTGCATGTTGGTGTCGCCGGTCGCCGGGTCGGTCCAGCCGCTCTGGTACCCGAGGGTGGGTTGGGTTCCGGTGGTGGAGGTGACAGTGCCGGTGGCGTCGTAGGCACGGGTGGCGGCGAGGTTGCTGTCGGTGGCGAGGTTGAGGGTGGCGATCACGTCGTCGTGTTGGTTGGTCAGGATCGCCGTGGCGGTGCCGCCCTGCGTGGCGGCGATGAGGCCGCCGTCGGGGCCGCGGGTGTAGGTGGCGGTGCCGTCGGCGACCAGTTCGTTGCCGACGCCGCTGTAGGTGAGGTGTGTATCGCCGCGCTGGATGAGGCGGTCGAGGGCGTCGTAGCTGTAGGTGGTGCCGGCGGTCTCGGTGAGGTGGTCGAAGGCGTCGAACTTCCAGGTGTCAGTCGTGCCGCCGGTCGTCTTGGTGTTCAGGGTGCCGCGTGGGGTGTAGGTGTAGGTGCTGGTGCCGTCGCTGGTGAGCCGGTTGCGTTCGTCGTAGGTGTAGGTGGTGGCGCCCTTTTGGGTGAGGTTGCCTGCCAGGTCGTACTTGTAGCTGGTAGCGGTGCCGTCCTCGGTGACAGTTTGCAAACGCCCAGCGGGATCGAACAGGTACGTGGTGTCGCTCGGGCCTGCGTAGCCGGTCGTAGCCTTGGTTTTGAGCTGGCCAGCGCCGTTGTAGGCGTAGGTATTGGTAGCCAGCGTGGTTCCGGTGCTTGCAGTGAGTGTGTCGGTGGTGAGTTGGTCCAGTTGGTTGTAGCCATAGGTGCGGACTGGGCCACCGGTGCCGTACCGGGTTGTGGTGAGGCGGTCGTCGGTGTCGTAGCCGTAGGTGACGGCGCGTCCGGTCGCGGGGTCGGTGACGCTGGCGAGCAGCCCGCGGGCGTTGTAGCCGTA
Source organism: Actinomadura meridiana (assembly GCF_039537545.1). Lineage (NCBI taxonomy): Bacteria > Bacillati > Actinomycetota > Actinomycetes > Streptosporangiales > Thermomonosporaceae > Actinomadura > Actinomadura meridiana. The sequence goes on along the minus strand of NZ_BAABAS010000005.1, from coordinate 548,480 downwards.
GGCGGTGGTCCCGGCCTGGTCGGCGCGGGTGGCGAGGTTTCCGTCGTCGTCGTAGGTGAAGGTGGCGTCCCCGGACGGGCCCGCAGTGGAGGTGAGCAGGTCACGGTCGTCGTAGGTGAAGAGGTTCTCGGCGCTGCCCAGGGCGGCCGCGGTCATTCGCCCGGCGGCGTCGTAGGCGAAGCGGCGTTCGGGCGTGTCGGTTCCGGCGCCGGTGCCGGTCTCGTCGGTGAGGTGTCCGAGCGGGTCGTAGGCGCGGGTGCGGACGACGCCGCCTGGATCGGCCTGGCGGACGGGTAGTCCGGCAGCGTCGTAGGTGGTGGTGTAGGTGCGGTTCGCCGCGTCCGGTGTCGAAGCGGTGGCGGGCTCGATGACCGACTCGGGCAGGTTCCACGAGTTGTAGGTGTAGTTGGTGGAGTTGTTGCGGCCGTCGGTGAGGCGTGTCTGGTTACCCGCCGGGTCGTAGCCGAAGGTGGTGGGGATCGTCTGGTCGTTGTAGCGGGGTTCGTCCTGGCGGACCAGTCGGTTCAGCGCGTCGTAGGCGAACTTGGTGGTGTAGTCGCGGAAGTCGGTGACGCTGGTTTTGTTACCGGTCAGGTCGTAGGTGTAGGTGAGGCGGTTGAGCGGGTTGCCGGTGTCCTTGTCCCGGCCGACGGACTGCGTCAGGGCGCCGGTGGCGTCGTAGGTGTAGGTGGAGTATTCGCCGGTCGGTTTGCCGACGCGGTTGACCAGTCCGTTGCGCTCGTAGCCGATGGTCCAGGTGTTGCCGTCGGTGTCGGCATGGGAGACGAGCTCGTTGGCGTGGTTGTAGCTGTAGGTTTCCACGACGCCGCCCGGCGAGGTGGTCTTGCTCAGGTTTCCGGCGGTGTCGTAATCGAGTCTGGTGGTGAAGAAGCGGTCGCCGCTGCCGGTGCGGGCCACCTCGGTCGCGGTGATCTGCTGTCCCAGGTCGTTGTAGGTGGCCTGGTTCTGCGCGCCGACCGGGCTGGTCTCCGACAACTGCTCACCAGTGGGCGAGTAGGTGTACAGCCATGTCGGAGTCGTTTGGTCTGCCCGGTGGGGGTCGGTGCGGCGCACCATCTGCCCGAGACCGTTGTAGAGGTAGCCGGTCTCGCCGTCCTTGGGGTCGGTGACCTTGGTGAGTTGGCCGATGGGGTCGTACTCGTACTTGGTGACCGCGTTGATCGTCCCGCCGGTCGGCTGCGTGTAGGGCGGGGAGGTGATCCGCGTGACCTGGCCGAGGCCGTCGCGGGTCGAGCGAACGATGTTGCCGTTGCCGTCCTGGACGGCGGTGACCTCTCCGAAGGTGTTGTAGCTCTGCCTGGTGGTCGTTCGAGTTGTGGCCGCGGGGCCGCCGCCCGTCTCCGTGGAGGTCGGCGGGGAGGTGGTCAGCGTCAGGTTTCCGGCCTCGTCGTAGGTGAAGTCCGTGCTGTAGGCGGCCGGGTCCGCGCCGTCGACGGCGCCTCGGGGGTCGGTGAGCCGGGTGGTGAGACCACGCTGGTCGACCGTGATCCGGGTGGTGCGGGCGGCGCCGTCGCCGCTGAGCGTCTCGCTGGTGAGCTGCCCGGCGTTGTCGTAGGTGTAGACGGCGGTGCGCTCGACACCCTGGTCCCACCCTCCGGTGGTGGTGGTCCGGGTGAGGTTGCCGTCGGCGTCGAACGCTCGGGTGAGGGTTCGGTCCAGACCTCCGGGAACAAGCGTCTGACTGGTGACCTGGTCGGCGGCGTCGAGTGTGTAGTCGGTGCGGGTGAACCCGTTTCCGGTGATCTCCTGGGCGAGGTTGCCTGCGGCGTCGTAGGCGTACTGGGCGTCGATGAAGTCACCGGTCGCGGTCTGGCGGACGTGCGTGGCGAGCAGGCCATCGTCGTAGTAGGTGTAGCGCTCCGTGCGCCCCATGGCGTCGGTGTGGCTGGCCTGCCGTCCCGCCGGGTCGTAGGCGTAGGAGTCGGTGACCAGGTCCTGGGCCTCGTCCTCGCTGGTGGGGTCGGGTTTGAAGCCGATGGCGGTGACGGTGGTGACCTGACCGAGGTCGTTGTAGGTGTAGGCGCGGACGGTGCCGGCGGCGTCGGTGACCCGGGTGCGGTTGCCGCGCTCGTCGTAGTCATAGGAGCTCTCGCCACCGGCGGGGTCCGTGGTGGTGGTCAGACGACCATGGTCGTCATAGTCGTAGGTGGTCGTCCTGGGAGCGTCACCGCCGGTGAGATCTTCGATCTTGGTGGCGGTGACGTGGGCGTCAGGGTCATAGGTGTAGGTGGTCTTGGCCGTGTGGGTCGTTCCGCTGAGTTGGTCCAGGACGCCGGGGGCGGTGACGGTGAGCGGGTTGGAACGACCGTCGTAGGTGAAGGTGGTCGTCAGTCCGGCCGAGTAGGTGGCGGTGATCTCGGTACGAGTGAGGACGCGCCCGATGCCGTCGTAGGTGAAGCGGAGCTTGCGGCCGGCAGGTTCGGTGGTCTGCGCCAGGTCTCCGTTGGCGTAGTACGTGTGGTGAGTCGTCTTGCCACCGGGGGTGGTCGTCGAGGCGAGCAGACCGGCGGGCAAGGTGCCGGAGTCGTCGGCGGGTTCGCCACCGGAGGTGTAGACGTACTGGGTCGTGCGGCCGTTGGGCGCGGCGGCGGTGGCGGGCGCAGTCTCGCTGGTCATTTGCCCGGCCGGATTGTAGGTATAGGTGGTCTGGTACGTGGTGTCGGTGGGTGAGGACGAGCGCGGGTCGCGGGAACTGGTCATCTGGTCGTTGCGCGGGTCCAGCGGATCGGCCTGGTTGAGGTAGTAGGCGTAATAGCTGGCCTGACACGTGGTACCGATTCGGCAGGTGACGCGGCTGAGGACGTTCCCCCTGGCGTCGTGGGTTTGCTGGGTGGTGTGTCCGTTCTCGTCGACCGTCTTGGCCAGGAACCCGCCGGCGTCGTACTCGTTGGTGACCTCGGGAGCGTCACCGCGCTGGAAGGAGATCAGGCGTCCGGCGTGCGCCGGGTCGTACCGGTAGTGGAGCGACTGGGCGTGCGGCCCGTCGACGGTCACCTCCCGGACGATCTGGTCACCCGTGCCGGACGTCGTGGGCGCGCCGAGCCGCCATTGGCCGCCGTCGACATCGGTGTACTGGCTGAGCCGATCCTCGCTGTCGTCGTAGGCTGCCTCGGCGTAGGCGTTGCCGCTGGGCAGCGTGGTCTTCGTCAACTCGGCGGACGACTGGCGTCCGAGCGCGTTGTGCGCCTGGACGGCGGGGAGTCCCAGCGGTGTCTGATAGACGGCGACCTCGTCGATGGAGCCGGCGAAGAAGTCCCCGGGTTGGCTGGGCCAGCCTTCGAGGTGCGCGGCCCCGACATAGGTGTACTTCATGTCGAGCTGGTCGATCTGCCCGGAGAGGGTGGCGACCTTGGCGCCGTCCAGATAGAGCGACTGGGTGTTGCCGGCGCCGGTCAGGGCGGCATGATGCCAGCCGCCATCGTTGACGGCCGCCGGAGCGGTCATCGGGGCGACAGCTCCGTTCCAGAACTGCCCACGCAGCTTGCCGTCCGCACCGACGTACAGGGCGGGGACGTGGTGGTTACCGCTGCTGCTTCCGCCGAACTCCATGCCTTGGTAGGCCACCAGCGGACCGGCACCGGTCGTCTTGAACCAGAGTTCCACGGTCAGGTAGTTCTGGTCCTGGATCAGCCGGTCGGGCAGCCGCACCATCGAGGTCGTTCCGTCGAAGCCGGCGGACTTGTTCGTCGTGCCGGGCAACGCGCCGTCGGCTTGCAGGCTCACCCCGGAATAGGTGCCGTGGTCGTTTCCGAGGTTGACGTCGACCTCGCTGGTCGCGTCAGTACCGGATTCGTCACCGAACCGGTAGTAGGAGCGGGGGCCGGAGTCCAGTACGGCGGCGCGGTAGTGGGAACCCTGGCCGTAGTCGTACTGGGTACAGGCGTTCTGTGGGGCGCAGACCTTGGTGAGACGGTCGCCGTCATAGGTGTAGGACCAGGTCAGCGCCGTCCCGGCGACCGGGCTGGTACTGACGGTGGCGACGTGGGCGCCCTGCCAGGTGAACGTGAGAGTCCGCTGGGAAACCTCGCTGGTGGCCGTCGCCAGATGACCGCCGGCATCGTAGGCCAGGATCTGGCTCTGGCCGAGCACGTCGGTTGTCTTGACCAGGCGTCCGTCGGCGCGGAAGTCGTAACGGGTGCCCGTGTCGTCGCGCAACGCCCAGCCGCCGCCAACCGGCTGGAGGGTGGCGGGTTTGCCCAACGGCGGGCCGAACGTGCCGTCGGGGTTGCGCCCGAAACGTAGTTCCCGGCCGTCGGCCAAGGTGACGACCACATTGCCTGAACCGTCGTTGTCCGGGACGACCCGCATGTCGAACCGGGTGGCCCAGCCGGCGCCGAACGCCAGATCCGTGCGCGGGTCAAGGCTGTTGTAGGTGCGACTCACCACCAGCCCCGGCCCGGCGGTGTTGACGGCCGCGTCCACGGCGTTGGTGGTGTAGTTGCCGACCTGAGGATCGAAGTCCTTACCCTCCTGGTCGGCGGCGAGGTGAGCGGTGATCTCCGGCTGGGGGACCCGGGTCACCAGATGGACCGGAGGCAGCGTGTTCGGGGTCGTCCCGTCGGTGACGGTGGCGGTCCACACGTAGTCCTGGTTCCACTTCAGTTGGCCCGTCGGCGGCGTCCAGTAACCCTTGGTCAAGGAGGGGGAAGAGGCGCAGACGGTGGTCGGCGCGTCCGGCGTACCTTCACAGATCTTGAACGTGTAGGACAGTGCCGAGGCGTCCGGGTCGTAACTGGTCAGCGACAGTTGCGGGGTCAGGGTCGGGGACGCGTACCCCGACCCCGGCGACACATTGGTGATCACTGGCGGGGTGTTGGCGACGGTGAGAGTCATCGGCAGCGCCGGCACGCCGGACGCGGAGAACCGGGTGCCGTTGGGCGCGTACATGTCCCAGTTCAGGACGTACTTGCCCGCGGGCACCTTGCCCACCTTCGCGGTCACCGTCGCTGAATGATTCGGTGCCACGCTGCCGGGCATCGCGGTTTTCACCGTGCCGTCGGTGACCAGATGCTTGTCGGCGTCGTAGAGCCGGTACCCGAGCTTGTAACCATTGGTGGACGTCCAGGTCTCCGCCCCCAGGTTGGTGACCGTGACTTTGATCGAGCCGTCCTGGTCGGCATAGACCGGTGTCGTCCAGGTGGTCGCCGGAGCGTATTTGGCGCCGTACTTGGTGTAGGAAACCTGTAGGTAGGGCGCCCCACCATCGCTCTGCCGGGACGTGAACTTCTTCCACCGCCGATTGTCGGTCTTGGATCCCTCACCGATCAGCAGACCGTAGTTCGGGATGGTTCCGTGCACCCATCCCTGAACAAGGTTCCGGCCATTGGTGCCCAAAGGGATCGACTCCCAGGCCGGCTTGCAACTCCAGGAGGACGTACCGGACGGCCGCCATCCATGTGCGAAACTTTTGGCAGCGAGGCTCGGCGACTTGTAGGACGGCCCCGGCCACTTGGTCGTCGTACTCGCTGCCCAACTCTGAGTGATCTGCCAGATGGTCACCGGTGCGGCCTGGCATGAGTACGACCAGTTGTTGAACAGCCCCAGATTCGCGCCCAGGATGTACTGGTTCTGAAGTTCGGACGAAACGTTCGTGAACCTCAGGAACGAGCGGGCGATATGATCGCCGCCATCATAGGTGCCGGCCTTCAGCTCATTTTCGCCGCTGTTGTTGTTGTCGTACGGGTACATCACGTACGTATCGCCAGACGTGGCGAAATTCCCGGTCACGATCTCACTGGTCGGGTCAACGGTCACAGGGAAAACCCTGTCCGGGTCCTTCAGCCAGCCCTGGTCCAGCCGCATCCGCAATACGGGCTGCCCGTTCAGCGTGATCAGCTCGTAGGTGACGCCATCGGACCGGACGCCTTCGCCAGAATGCTCACCAATCTTGGAATCGACCATGTACCCCGCGGGGAAACGAACCTTCACCGTCCCTGACGAGTCGACGAACTCCACCGAACCACCCGGGCCCATGCGTCCGGCCAATCCTTTGAGCCGCAACGGGAAAACCCACTCGGTCGGCGCCGAGGCGTCTTTGAGGACGATCTCCTCTTTGGCTCCCCCGTTGCGCGCGGTGAAGCGCACATCGCTGGACGGCCGCACGTCCGGGTACGTCACCTGACCGCCCTGGATCTGTCCCTCGCTCGGTGCGGCCGCGGCGATCCCGAATCCCAGACCCGTGTTCGGGTCCAGGTCCAGGCGCACCACGGACTCGGCGTTCGCCGATTTCGCGAACCATGGAGCGTCCTGGGCCGCCCGCGGCGCCCATCCGTCCTTCGCCGTCTTCACCGTCGGAGTCCCGGCGGCCGGGGCCAACGTGGTGTCGATCGGCGCCCACGTCCCGTCTCGCCGCTGGTAGTTCACCGGCTCGGCGTAGATCCGTTTGGTCTCAGTCCCGTCCTGATTGGCGAAGACCCGAACCCGCGCGGAACGCTTCTGCGGAAGCTCCCGGCTGGTCTTGGGATCAAAACCTGGCTTGTCCACGGGTTGTGCGTCCAGGACCTTCGGGTCGGCCGCCGTCGGGTTCACGCTCTGTGGCAGCTTCGGATCCTGATAGCGACGCTCGGGCCCCAGCGCCCCCTTCGGCCTCTTCGGAGCCGCCATCGGTCCGACGACCGGCTTGGCCTGAGACTTGCCACCACCGGAGCCGCCGGTTCCGTTCGGCACCGGGCCCGGCCGCGCCCGCGTGGACCCCGAGTCGGCGACATGCGACCGACCGGCGGCGGTGCCCCACCGCTGCACCGGCGCCGCCCTGTCACCGCCCGGATCGAGCACGGCCAGAGCCTTCAACACGACGATGAGCGCAACCGCGAGAACACATGCAATAAGAAAGCTGATCAGTTTACGCGCAGGCTCAAAACGTCGCCCGTTAATGGCACGCACCGACTGCACCTCTCATGCGAGCACAGCCGGGAGCGCGGGTGGCAAAAGCTGCCACACCGCAACTGCGGATGGGGTGAAGCGAACGGACTGATCTTCAACCGCCTACAGAAGACCGTCAAGAGCGAAAATGTTGTGATGTAGATCACATTTTCACCTCGTCGGCCAGAGTTTGAAGGCTCCAACGGTCATACATCTCCACAGCGTCCAACACCTTGAGTTACTGATGAGCAGAAGGGCGAGGACCCGCAAAAACTGACGGAATATTCCGCTGAGCTGCATAAACTCGCACCCCAAAATGACCCCCGAGCCAGCCGAGAAGACGGGCGGGGAGAGACGCTCGGCGACCGGCCCGACCGCCTTGTGAGGCCCGTGCGGGCCGAGGGTTCGGCACCAAGCGGTCAATGGCGGGAGCACGCTGGGCCGCGCGGTGGCGTGCGAAGGACCGCCTCCTTGGCAGAACCGAAGGCACGGCGAGCGATCGAGAATCCGAAATGCTCAGGTCACGCGAGCCACCTGGAAACCCGGCTCATACGCCAGTCAGATTCACTAATTCTCGCCGAAAGTAATTCAGAATAGTCTCGGCCTGCACCATCGGAGGTGCGCCGTCACCATTTCCTGGTGATTCAGAAATGAGGGCACAGCTCGTCCCCCAGCGGACACCATGTTGGTCCGTCACGGTCGGCAAGCACACCTGGGCGCGAACATCGGTCCCGCATCGCCGCGGTTACCGTCCGGTCGCCGTCGTCCAAATCGAGCTATCGCGAACCAGGTGGGGGCGCTGGCATCATGTGGCGGGGTTTGTGGTTAGGAGTGGGATGTCGGACGACGTCAGGGGTGTGTTGCGGGGCGCTCGGTCGTTGGTGGGGGCCGCGCGGGGGCTTTTGGGCGATCATCGGCAGGCTGTGGCCGGGGTGCATGGGGCGTTGGCGCCGTTGCGGGGGGAGGCTGCTAGGGAGCAGCTTCGGGGGATTCCGATCGCGAGATTGAAGGACGTCACCGACGGGCGGTTGCGGCTTGGGCCGTTGGAGGACGCCGGGTTCGAGACTGTCGGGGATGTGCTTGAGGCGACGCCGTATCGGTTGCAGTTGATTCCGGGGGTTGGGCCGCAGACGGCGCAGCAGCTCCATGCGGCGGCGGAGTCGTTGGCGGAGGCGGCGGAGAAGACCGCCAGTGTGCGGATCGATCTTGAGCGGCGGGACGAGGTGACGACGCCGCTGGTGGTGGCGTTGCATCGGCTGGTGGAGGCGGGGCCCGAGCTGCCTCGGGCGCGGGCCGCGGCTGGAGAGGTGGAGCGGCTGTTCGGGCCGTTGGTGCGGGACGCGCGGGTGGCGGGGTCGTGGTGGCGGAGGATTTTCGCGCGGGCCGCGCGAAAGGAGCGGGCGCGGGAGGCGGTTGGCGAGCTGGAGCAGATGCTGCGGGGTGAGGAAGCGCGGGGGACGTTGCTGTTGATGTCGCAGGCGTCGGTTGATTTGCTGCGGCCCGAGGTTTCCGGGGACGAGGCGTGGATCGACTTCGAGTTGCGGGCCTCGGACTACCAGACGCTGCTGGCCGAGTTGGCGGCGCTGGAGCCCGATATGGAGGCCGCCGAGGGGTTCCTGCCGGGTGATCTGGCGGCGCGGGTCAAAGCGCAACCTTTGGACGATGCTTATCGGCGGGTTTCGTTGCGCGGATATCAGTCGTTCGGCGCGCGTTTCGCGCTTGTTCAGCGGCGGGTGATTCTGGGCGACGAGATGGGGTTGGGGAAGACCGTCCAGGCGATCGCGGCCATGGCGCATCTGCGGGCGCGAGGGGCGACACACTTTCTGGTGGTGTGTCCGGCGAGTGTGCTGATCAACTGGGTGCGGGAGATCGAGTCGCGGTGTGCTCTGGCCGCGCATCCGTTGCATGGGTCCGGGCGGGACGCGGCTTTGGAGAAATGGGTCGCGGACGGTGGGATCGCGGTGACGACGCTGGCCACGCTTCATTCGCTGGACGTGCCGAAGGATGTCGATGTCGGGATGTTCGTGGTCGATGAGGCGCATTACGCCAAGAACCACGAGACGCGGCGGGCCCAGGCCGTTGCCCACTGGTGCGAGCGGACGAAGAACGTTCTTTTCCTGACTGGTACGCCCATGGAGAACCGGGTTGAGGAGTTCCGGAGCCTGGTCGCGCATCTGCGGCCGGAAGTGGCGAAGGAGGTCCGGCCCAGGGACGCGGTGATGGGCGCGCGAGCGTTCCGGTCGGCGGTCGCGCCGGTGTATCTGCGGCGGAACCAGCAGGACGTGCTCGTGGAGTTGCCCGAGGTCGTGCACGTCGACGAGTTGGAGGAGTTCAGCGCGGAGGATGAGGTCGCCTACCGGGCCGCGGTGAACGAGGGCAACTTCATGGCCATGCGGCGAGCAGCGTTCGCCGTCCCAGAGAAGTCGGCGAAGCTCGACAGGCTGGGGGAACTGGTCGAAGAGGCCGAGGCGAACGAGTTGAAGGTCGTGGTCTTCTCCTATTTCCGCGACGTTCTGGCCACCGTGAAAGACGCTCTGCCGAAAGTGCGTGGGCCGATCTCCGGTGACGTTCCTCCGGCGCGCAGGCAGGAGATGGTGGACGCCTTCGCCGAAGATCAGGGCCACGCCGTCCTGCTGGCACAGATCCAGGCGGGCGGGGTCGGGCTCAACCTCCAGGCCGCCTCCGTGGTGATCATCTGTGAGCCGCAGGTGAAACCGACGATGGAGACGCAGGCCATCGCCCGCGCGCATCGGATGGGGCAGGTGCGGACCGTCCAGGTGCACCGGCTGTTGACGCCCGGCGGTGTGGACGAGCGGATGCTGGAGATCCTCCAGGCCAAGGCGAAGTTGTTCGACGAGTACGCGCGCCGCAGCGATCTGGCGGAGCAGACCCCGGACGCGGTGGACGTCTCCGAGCAGGCCCTCGCTCGGCAGATCGTCCAGGAGGAGCGGGAACGCCTGGCTTCGTCCTGAGCGGGAAGAACCGGCCGGGGTCCGCTGTTCACGTGGGCGAAGCACAGGTGATCGGAGGGATGGCAATGGCCGAGGTGAGGGTGGAGCGCACCGAGGACGGGTTCCGGGCCGTCAACGGCCGGGGCGCGTCGGTCGCCATCGGCGACGGGGACACCGAGGGCGTCTTCACGCCGGTCGAGCTTCTGCTGGCGGCGCTCGGCGGCTGTGAGCTGGTGACGGTCGAGCCGTTGACGGCGAAGCGCGGGCATCGGATGGCGCGGCTCGCCGCGACGGTTCAGGCCGACAAGATCGCGACGAGCACTTTGGGCACGATCACGGTCACCTACGACGTTGAACTTCCCGAAGGCGACGACGAGGCCGGGGACGTCCTGAAGGCGGTGGCCGAGCGGGTGCACGAGAAGTACTGCACCGTCGGCAACGCGCTCAGGGAGTCCATGAAGGTCGAGCAGGTCGTCTGATTCGTGGGGGTTCTCCTCCCCCACCACGGGACCGGGCCGGGTGCGCCGATCGGGGGGCGGCGCACCCGGCCCGGGGCCTTTCAGTAGTGCAGCCCGTGACCGTAGGGGTAGAGGCCCTTGATCGTGACGGGCAGGCGCCCGCCGGGCTGCTCACCGAAGACCACGCGGGCGGCGGCCTTGTGCATCGTCAGGTCGACCCGCTGGGTGCGGACGGTCGTCCCGTAGGTCGCGATGTACGCCTTGACGTCGGGGTAGGACGTGAGGTCGTACGGCAGTCCGGTCGCGATGGCCGCCACCGGTTTGCCCGTCGCCTGGAGCGCCTTGACGAGTTTCGCCTGGCCCGCGGGCAGCTCCCCCGCCGAGAACGTGTCGACCAGGATCCGGTCGGCGGACTTCGCGCGCCGGACGGCCTCCGCGATCTCCGCGTCGGTCGGGTCGGTCGTCGCGGACTCCCACGTGTCGACGGGGCCGCGTGCGACGTCGGCGACCTCGGACGCGAACACCTGGTTCTGGACGGTCCCGGCGACGAGCGTGCGGTCGTCGGAGTCCGGGTCGAACGGGAGGACGCCGCCGTCGTTGCGCACCAGGGTGGTGGCGGCGACGCCCATGTCGAGGGCGCGGCGCAGGGAGTGCCGGTTCCCGGAGAACTCGTCGGCCTTGTCGGGGTCGACGTAGCGGTTCTCGGCCACCTTGTACTTGCACTTGAGGGCGAGGATGCGGCGGACGGACTCGTCCACCCGCTTCTCACTGAGCGACCCGTCGCGCAGGGCGTCGGCGAGCGCGTCGACCGCCTCGGCGTGGGTCGCGTAGTCGCCGGTGGACATGACGATGTCCGCCCCGGCGTTGATCGCCATCACGGTGGCCTCGCGGGTGCCCCAGTGCTTGTCGATGGCGTCCATGTCCATGGCGTCGGTGACGATGACGCCCTTGAAGCCCATGTCCCCGCGGAGCAGGCCGGTCAGGACCTTGGGCGACAGGGTGGCGGGCAGCTCCGGGTCGATGGCCTTGACCACGACGTGCGCCGTCATGATCGAGTCGGCGCCCGCCGCGATGGCGCGTTTGAACGGCGGCAGGTGCACCTTCTCCAGCGTCGCGCGGTCGTAGGTGACGGTCGGCAGCTCCAGATGGCTGTCGAAGCTGGTGTCGCCGTGGCCCGGGAAGTGCTTGGGCGTCGAGATCACGCCCGCGCGCCCGTAGGCGCGGACCTGCGTGTCGACGAGGTCGGCGACCAGGTCGGTGCGCTCGCCGAACGACCGGACGCCGATGATCGGGTTGGCGGGGTTGGTGTTGACGTCGGACACCGGCGTGTAGGCCCACTGGAAGCCCATCGCGCGGGCCTCCGCCGCGGTGATCACGGCGGCCTCCCGGGCCAGTTTGGGGTCGCGGGCGGCGCCGAGGCCCATCGCGTTGGGCAGCGGCGTCGTGCCGAAGCGGACGTTGTGGGTCGTGCCGAACTCGAAGTCGCCCGAGACGAGCAGCGGCAGGCCGAGCCGGGTGTCCTGCGCCCAGCGCTGCATCCGGTTGGCGTAGCGGGCGGCGATGCCGGGCGTGGCGGGCTCGTAGGTGAGGATGGAGCCGATCTTCAGGTCCTGGATCGCGCGGCGGGCGTTCTCGGTCGGCAGCCCGTCGGGACCGGCCTCGGTGGACGCCATCACCATCTGGCCGACCTTCTCGGCGGCGGTCATCTGGGCCAGCTGGGCGTCGGGGTCGCAGCCGCCGCGTCCGTGCGGGGCCCGCGCGTGGGCCGGTGGCGCCAGCGCCAGCCCCAGGGCCGCGATCGCGGCGATGGACACGGCGGTTCGGCCGCTCCTGCTCATGACGGTTCCCTCCTCCGGCTAATGGTCTAGACCAGTCCATACCGGCAGAAGGATCAAGGGTGAAAGTTGCCAAAACCGGGAGAGCCCCCGCCTGGCCTGCGTCAACGGCCGCAGGTCGTCCCGGACGGCGGGACGGTTCCCCGGAGCAGGTAGGCGTTGACGGCGGCGCGGACGCACGGCTCGCCGGTGTCGTAGGCGCCGTGGCCCTCCCCCTCAAGGGTGAGGAGCGTCGCCCGTCCGCCGAGGGCCTTCGTGAGCGCGGCCGCCCACGGGTACGGCGTCGCCGGGTCGCCGGTGTTGCCGATCACGAGCATCGGCGCGGCGGACGGCGCCGACACCTCGCGGGCCGCGTCGTCGCCCGGCACCGGCCAGCCGGTGCATTGCAGCAGGCCCCACGCCATGGACGTGCCGAAGGCGGGCGAGGCGCGCCGGAACTCCGGCAGCAGCCGCCGGACGTCGGCCGGGGTGGGACGTTCGGTGCCGTCCGCGCAGGTGATCGCCGTGTTCGCGGCCGCGAGGCTGCTGTAGGAGCCGTCCTCGGCGCGGCCGTTCTGGGCGTCGGCGAGCATGAGCAGCAGCGACCCGTCGCGTCGCTTGACGGCGTCGACGAGGCCCTGCGCGAGGTACGGCCAGGCGTCGCGGGAGTACAGCGCGGCGGCCACGCCGGTCGTGCCGAGGCTCTGGGTGAGGTCTCGTCCCCCGGACGTGGGCAGCGGGTCGCGGTCGAGCCCCGCCAGGATCCGGCCGACGGACGCGGCCACGGACGGGCCCTCCTTCCCCAGCGGGCACGACTCGCGGCCCAGCCGGGCGCAGGCCGCGCCGAAGTCGCCGAGGGCGCGCTGGAACGCCGCCGCCCGCTGGAGCGCGAGGTCGGCGCCGCCGATCGTGGTGTCGACCGCGCCGTCGAGGACGGCCCGTCCGACGCGGTCCGGGTACCGGTGCGCGTAGGCGGCGCCGAGCCAGGTGCCGTAGGAGATCCCGAAGTAGTGCAGCCTCTCGTCGCCGAGGGCCGCGCGGATCAGGTCGACGTCCTGGACGGCGTCCAGCGTGCCGACGTGGGGCAGCAGCGCGCCGGAGCGGGCCGCGCACCCCTTCGCGAAGGCGGCCCGGCCGTCGAGGTACGCCTTCTCCTCGGCGGGGGTGTCGGGGCTGTCGTCCAAGGCGGCGAGCGCGTCCATGTGACGGGCGTCGACGCAGGTCACCGGGGCGCTGCGGCCGACGCCGCGCGGGTCGAAGCCGACCAGGTCGTAGTGGGCGCCGAGGGCCTCGTACCGGTCGGCGGCGCGGGCGAGCGTCTCGACGCCGTCGCCGCCGGGTCCGCCGAAGTTGAACAGCAGCGAGCCGACGCGGTGCCCCCGGCCGGTGGCCGGAATCTTGATCAACGCGATGCCGATCTTCTTGCCGGACGGCCGGGAATGATCGAGCGGAACCCGCAGCGTCGCGCAGCGGAACCCGGTCGCTGGCGGCTCGACGCCGGGCGGCGGCTCCGGGAGGCCGGTGCAGCGTTTCCAGGTCGGCGGCGGCACGTTAGCGCCGGTCGTGGCGGGTATACTTGTCACAGCCGCGGGCCGGGCGTGCAGGTTTTCGCCGCCGTAGTTCAGGCCGGATGCGGCCAGAGCCGCGGCACCGACGGCCGTAATGCCAGGTATCGCCCAAGAGCGGGCCATTCGTCCCCCCGTTCGAGTCCTGGGGGGCGATCCTGATCTACCCGCGGGCTTCTATGCTGACTCCTGATCAACTCCATAGGCTCCATCGGGGGAGGCGGAGAGGCAGGCGTCCCCGACGCCCCTCCCCCGAAAGTTCGGATACCGCTTCGGGGTCGTACTACTCAAGTCTGAGATGAAGACCATTCGTCGCGGTGATCTCAATCAGGGGGCCGTGCGGCAAAGATAGGTACCATGGCTCATCCGCCCCCCCAAGCAGCAGCCGCAACGAGGCGGCGACGGGTGCTCACCGCGCCTCCGGTGTGGCGTGAGCTTCTTCTGGTCGCGCTCTTCTACACCGGGTATACGCTGACGCGGATCGTCCTGGTTCAGGACGGTACGGGTCCGGCGTTCGCCCACGCCGGCCAGATCCTGGGCTTCGAACGCGCCCTCGGGCTCGACGTCGAGCTCGACCTGAATCATAGCCTCCTCTCGGTGCCCTGGTTGGCACGCACGGCGAACGTCTTCTACGCCACGATGCATTTCATCGTGACGTTGGGCGTCGTTCTCTGGGTGTACCGCTACCGGCCGCATCACTACCGGTTCCTGCGCACGTCGATCATGATGGCCACCGGCGTCGCACTGCTCGGCTTCTGGCTGTACCCGCTGGCGCCGCCGAGGTTCCTGCACAGCGAGGGCTTCGTCGACCCGGTGACCGCGCTGCACTCCCTCGGCCTGTACGCCAGCGACGCGTCCGGCACCCTCACCAACCAGTACGCGGCGATGCCTTCCATGCACGCGGGCTGGTCGCTGTGGTGCGGGCTCATCCTCTTCAAGCTGGCGAGCCAGAAGTGGGCCAAGGCGCTCGGCGCCCTGTACCCGCTCACGACGATCTACGTGATCCTGGCGACCGCCAACCACTACCTGCTGGACGCCGTCGCCGGGACGTCGCTGATCGGCGGCGCGCTCTGGGTGTCGTGGATGCTCTATTACAAGTATCCCGAACGGGTCGTCATGGCGCGGGCCGCCGTGATGGGCCGCGTCGTGCACCGTCCCCGCCAGACCGGCACACCGACGAGCCCGGGCACCGCCGCCGGACGGCACTCCGCCGCCGCCGGAGGCGCCACCCGCTACTGACCCGCCCGTAGTCGGGCCGCGTCACTGGTCCGCGCCGTAGAAGGCGCGGTCGACGACGGCGCGGGCCCGGCGGGCGCGGCGGCGGTAGTCCTCCAGCAGGTCGCCCGCCGCCGCGTAGCCGAGGACGACGGCGATGGCGCTGCGCTCCCGGTGGTGGTCGGTGGGCAACAGGTCGGACGCCCGGCCCCGCACCAGCATGATCGCGCCGCGGATCCGGGTCGCCAGGCACCACGCCTCGGCGAGGACGGCGGCGTCCTCGGCGTCCAGCAACCGGGCCTGGACGGCCGCGTCGAGCGCGTCCAGCGTGCGGGTGGTGCGCAGCCCGGGGATCTCGTGCGCGTGCTGGAGCTGGAGAAGCTGCGCCACCCACTCCACGTCCGCCAGACCGCCGGGGCCGAGCTTGGTGTGCAGCCGCCGGTCGGCGCCGCGCGGCAGCCGCTCCGACTCCATCCGGGCCTTCAGCCGCCGGATCTGCCGGACGGCGCCGTCGTCGATGCCGCCGTCCGGCCAGCGGACCGGGTCGATCAGGGCTTGGAACCGGTCGCGCAGCCCGGCGTCCCCGATCAGCGGGTCGGCGCGCAGCAGCGCCTGCGCCTCCCAGGGCTCCGACCAGCGGGCGTAGTAGGCGGCGTAGGACGCCAGCGTCCGCACCAGCGGCCCCCGCCGCCCCTCCGGGCGCAGGTTCGGGTCGATCTCCAGCGGCGGGTCGGGCGCGGGTCTCGCCAGCAGGCGGCGCAGCTCCTCGGCGACGGCGTGGGCGGCGCGGCCCGCTTCCCGCTCGTCCGCGCCGGGGTCCGGGTCGTGGACGAACATCACGTCGGCGTCGCTGCCGTAGCCGAGTTCGTGCCCGCCGAACCGGCCCATGGCCACCACGGCGAACCGGGTCGGCAGCGGCTCCCCCGACTCGGTCTCGATCTTGTTGACGGCGGCCTGGAGCGCGGCCTCGACGGTGACGGCGGCGATGCCGGTGAGGGTCTCGCCGACCGTCTCGACCTCGGTGCGGCCGAGCAGGTCGGCGGTCGCCGCCCGGAACAGCTCCCGGCGGCGCAGGCCCCGCACCACCGCGACCGCGTCCTCGGCGGAGGCCGACCCGTCGCCGTGGCGGCGGACGGCGGCGAGGGCCTCCGCGCGCAGCACCTCGAACGGGCGCGGGACGAGGTCGGCGTCGCTGCCGAGCATCGCGACCGCCTCCGGGGCGCGCAGCAGCAGGTCGGTGGCGTAGCGGCTGGAGCCGAGGACCCACGACATCCGCTCGGCCACGGTCACGTCGTCGCGCAGCAGCCGCAGGTACCAGGGGGTGGCGCCGAGCGCGTCGCTGACCTTCCGGAACCCGAGCAGGCCCGCGTCCGGGTCGGGCGCGTCGGCGAACCAGCCGAGCATGACCGGCAGCAGCGTCCGCTGGATCGCCGCGCGCCGCGACACGCCCGAGGTGAGCGCCTCGATGTGGCGGAGCGCGCCCGCCGGGTCGGCGTAGCCGAGGGCCTCCAGCCGGGCGCGGGCCGCCGCCGGGGTGAGGCGCGCCTCCGTCCCGGCGAGCCGCGCCACCGCCAGCAGCAGCGGCCGGTAGAACAGCTTCTCGTGCAGGCGGCGGACGCCTCGCGCGTGTCGCCGCCACAGCGCGGTGAACTCCGCCACCGGGTCGGCGCGCAGGCCGAGGGCGCGGCCGAGGCGGCGCAACCCGGCCTCGTCGTCCGGGACGAGATGGGTCCGCCGCAGCCGATGCAGTTGGACGAGGTGCTCCACCCGCCGCAGGAATCGGTAGGCCGCCGCCAGCGCCGCCGCGTCGTCACGTCCGACATAGCCGCCTCGCGAAAGGTCGGTGAGGGCGTCGAGGGTGGCACGGGCGCGGAGCGTCTCGTCGGCGCGGCCGTGCACGAGCTGGAGCAGTTGCACGGCGAACTCGACGTCCCGCAGCCCGCCGGGGCCGAGCTTGAGCTGCCGTTCGGAGTCGGGGGTGCGCTGGTTCAGGTCGGCCTCGACGCGGCGCCGCATCGCCTGGACGTCCTCGACGAAGCTCTCCCCCTCGGCCGCCTTCCACACGATCGGGGTGATCATGTCGAGGTAGCGGTCGCCGAGATCGGCGTCCCCGGCGACGGGACGGGCCTTCAGCAGCGCCTGGAACTCCCAGGTCTTGGCCCAGCGCTCGTAGTAGGCGCGGTGGCTGGCGAGGGTCCGCACCAGCGGGCCCGCCTTTCCCTCGGGGCGCAGGGCCGCGTCCACCTCCCAGAGCGCGCCCTCCTGCGTGCTGGCCGAGCAGGACCGCACCAGCGCCGCCGCCAGCCGGGTCGCGGCGCGCAGGGCGGCCTCCTCCGGTTCGCCCTCGCGCGGCTCCGCCACGAAGATCACATCGACGTCGCTGACGTAGTTCAGCTCGCGCCCGCCGCACTTGCCCATGCCGATCACGGCGAGGCGGCACAGGCCGTGCTCGGGGACCTCGGCGCGGGCGATCGCGAGGCCCGCCTCCAGCGCGGCGGCGGCGAGGTCGGCCAGCTCGGCGGCGACCATGACGACGTCCGCCTCGCCGGTCAGGTCGCGCCCGGCGAGGGCCAGGACACGCCGCCGGTACGCGACGCGCAGCGCGACAAGGGCGTCATGGCAGGACCCGCTCGCCACCGGCTCCCCGGCGGACGGGTCGGCTCCCACGGCGGTCAACAAGTCAGCGCGGGGATTCCCGGGAGGCGCGTCGTCCCCGCCGCGCAGCACCCGCCAGTGCTCCGGATGCCGGACGAGATGATCGCCGAGCGCGTCGCTCACCCCGAGGACGGCGGCGAGCCGCTCCCGCGTCCCGGGCTCGTCGGCCAGGGCCTCGCGCAGCTCCCGTCCGGCGCCCTGCTCGTCGGCGGACGCCAGCAGCCGGACGAGGCCGTCCAGGGCCAGGTCAGGGTCGGCGGTGGCGCTCAGGACGTCGAGCACATCGTCGGCGAGGCCCTGCCCCTCGTCCAGGAGGAGCCGCTCGGCGCGGGCCGCGTCGGTGAAGCCGAGCCGCGCCAGGCGCCCCGTGAGGGACGACCGGCGTTCGGGAGTGCGAGACTCGGCCACGGGTCAACCGTAATCGGCGGCTCGGATCAGAGGACGGCCAGGAGGCGCTTCCGCTCGAACTCGGTCACCTGACGGCGGTACTCCTCCCATTCCTGCCGCTTGTTACGCAGGAAGAAGTCGAACACGTGCTCGCCGAGGATGTCGGCCATCAGCTCGCTGCGCTCCATCGCGGTGATCGCCTCGTCCAGGTCCTGTGGGAGGGGTTCGATGCCGAGGGCGCGCCGTTCGGGTGAGGTGAGCGCCCACACGTCGTCCTCGGCGCCCGGCGGCAGCTCATAGCCCTCCTCGATGCCCTTCAGCCCGGCGCCGAGGATCGCCGCGTACGCCAGGTAGGGGTTCGCGGCCGTGTCCAGGGACCGGAACTCGATGCGGGTCGAGTGGCCCTTGTGCGGCTTGTACATCGGGACGCGGACGAGCGCCGACCGGTTGTTGTGCCCCCAGCAGATGTAGGACGGCGCCTCTCCCCCGGCCCCGGCGGCGGACCCGACGTTGCCCCACAGCCGCTTGTAGGAGTTGACGAACTGGTTGCACACGGCGGTGATCTCCGCGGTGTGGCGCAGCAGCCCCGCGATGAACGCCCGGCCGACCTTGGACAGCTTGTACTCGGCGCCCGGCTCGTAGAAGGCGTTGCGGTCGCCCTCGAACAGCGACATGTGGGTGTGCATGCCGGAGCCCGGATGCTCGGTGAACGGCTTCGGCATGAAGGAGGCGTGCACGCCCTGCTCCAGCGCGACCTCCTTCATCACCAGCCGGAACGTCATGATGTTGTCGGCGGTGGTGAGCGCGTCGGCGTACCGAAGGTCGATCTCCTGCTGGCCGGGGGCGCCCTCGTGGTGGCTGAACTCCACCGAGATGCCCATCGCCTCCAGCATGAGGATCGCGTTGCGGCGGAAGTCGTGCGCCGCGCTGTGCGGGGTGTGGTCGAAGTAGCCGCCCGCGTCGGCCGGTTCGGGTTCGCGGCCGTCCTCCGGCTTGTCGGCGAGGAGGAAGAACTCGATCTCGGGGTGGGTGTAGAACGTGAACCCGAGGTCGGCGGCGCGGGCCAGGGCGCGTTTGAGGACGTAACGCGGGTCGGCGAAGCTCGGCGTGCCGTCCGGCATGAGGATGTCGCAGAACATCCGGCCGACGCCCGGCGACTCCGACCGCCAGGGCAGCACCTGGAAGGTGGACGGGTCCGGCTTGGCGATCATGTCGGCCTCGTAGACCCGCGCGAACCCCTCGATCGCCGAGCCGTCGAACCCGATGCCCTCGCCGAAGGCCCCCTCCAGCTCGGCGGGAGCGACGGCCACGGACTTCAGGAACCCGACCACGTCGGTGAACCACAACCGGATGAACCGGATGTCGCGCTCCTCCAGCGTGCGGAGCACGAACTCCTGCTGACGGTCCACAGGCTTCTCCCTCGATACTCCCCTGCCGCTACGTCGCAGTATGCCCGGACGCTGTTACCACGACGTTACGCACGCGCGTTCCTTCAGAACGTTCCCACTGACCGGAAGATATCCGACTTATTCGCTTTCCCCGATCCACACCACCGCCGGATCGAGGACACGAGCCAGAAACACCCGCGTCCACCCGCGGGCCGGACGCCCAGGACGTCACCGACCAGCTCCGGGGCGATGCCGGGTACCTCAACCAGCATCCGGCGGAACCGGCGGCGCACGTGTGAGGCCGCGTAGCGGCCGCCGTGCCAGCGGTGCTCCCCGCACGCATGCGGGGAGCACCGCTGGACGTTGGGAGCGGTTAGCCGTTCGCCGGGACCGTCCCCGCGTGCGCGAGTCGCATCACTCGATCAGTTACCGATCGACGCCCAGAAGGCGCACTGGTGCTCCTGAGCGAGATCTGCTGACCCGATCGCGCCCGGCGCGAGCGATTGGACGTGCTCGCCCGCTTTGAACGGCGACCACTTCGGCGAATTGTGACCGTTCGGATTTCCCGTATGGGCGAATTGGCTCCAGTAACGCATCATCTGATTCGAGAGCTTGCGTTGCGCGCTTGTCGCCGGGCCGGGAAGCTGCGCATCGTCGAAGATGTACTGAAGTTCGCCACCATGAAATGCGCCGGTGGGAAAATTCGGCTTCGCGAGGGTGGTGAACCATGGGGCGTTCTCATCGCTGAATTCATACGCGTAGACGGGTGCGTGTGCGGACAGCGCGCGGTTTCGATCAAGAACGGGACAGGCCCACGCCCAGTCCGTCACGACGGTGGACAACGCCTCACCGGCTGAGTGGAAATGATCGCTGGGGTAACGAGCCAGGACCCGCGCGGCGTCGGTCGGCCCGAAGAGCGTGTGGACTTCATCCCGGTAGCTGGCGTCGGTCGTCTGCTTGCCCGTCGCGGCCTCGATGGCGGCGGTGAAGAGGCGATGTTCGTCGCGCGTGGTTCCTTGGATGATCGGCACGCGATTGAAGCGGCCCGTGGCGAATGCCTTCTGCGGGCTGAGGGGAAGCACGCCGCCACCGACTGTGGGCCCGGATCCGAGGCCGACGTCGGACCACTTGGTGAGTACCTCCGGCTCTATTTTGCGCAGGCAGGAGGCGGCTGTACGGACATCGGGACAGTCGAGCTCGGAGGCGACGTCGAGTCCGTGCCGCTCACGCTCGGCGCGCGGTAGCGGGAACCAGGTCGGCGGACCAGGTGACCATTTCTCCCCGGTGCATTCCCCGCTCTGCAAGATCGCCTTCTGGAAGAGCCCCGCCGAGCCGGGGGCCGCCAGATGGGAGCAGACGCTTGTCCCTCCGGCGGACTCGCCGAATATGGTGACGTTTGCCCGATCACCGCCGAATGCCGCGGCGTTACGCTGGACCCATCGCAGCGCGGCCTGCTGGTCCTCTAGCCCGAAGTTGCCCGAAAGATGCCGGGCCGCACCGTGATCGAGGGACGGATGTGCGAGGAATCCGAAGATGCCCAGGCGGTAGTTGGGTGACACCACGATCACGTTGCCCGTGTCCGCCAGGCGCTGTGCGTCATAGAGGCTGCCGGCGCCGTTGATGAAGCCGTTGCCGTGGATCCACACCATCACGGGGAGTTTGCGAGCGCCGACGTGGCGGGGCGTTGTGACGTTGAGGTAGAGGCAGTCCTCATGAATGCTGGCCTCGTCGATCAACCCCTCCGCTTGCGCGCACCGGTTGCCGGGCTCGGTCGCGTCCCTGATTCCCGACCACGATGCGGCACGCTGGGGGGATGCCCAGCGCAGCGACCCGGTCGGTGGGGCCGCGTACGGGATTCCCTGGAACAGTCGCGCGTTCGCGGTGAGCGTGCCGCGCACGGCACCGGCGTCGGTTGAGACAACAGTGGAGGAATCGTGGCTCGTCCCGGCATGCTCCGCCGACGCGGAGGCGGCCGTGACGGCAGACGCCGAGGAGCCGAAGAGCACCGCCGCGACGAGTAGGGTCCGCAGGTGACCTGGCATGGTGGCCCGCGACCGGCCGCGGCCTGTTGTCGGTCTCTGCACGAGCTGTCTCAAGATCCACATCCCCGATCGCGTTTGTGTAAGGTACACACGAATAAAAGTGTATGGGTCACACGAAGTCAAGCGTTCGGCGAGAACTGTGAGGACGATCTACTGATGTCCACTGGCGTTGATCCGCAGGAGCTGCCGCCGGGGTTGGCCCTCGCCTGGGGCCTGCCCGCCAAGACGAGCAAGCTCGGGCGGACGCCGTCGCAAAGCGTCGAGCAGGTCGTCGAGGCGGCTGTCGAGCTGGCCGACGCGGATGGCTTCGCGGCGTTGTCGATGCCGAAGCTCGCCAAGAAACTCGGGCTAACTGCCAACGCGATCTACCGATATGTCAGATCCAGGGATGAGCTGCTGGTGCTGGTCGCCGAGACCGGGTGGGGCCCCGCACCGGATCTGGTGTCCGGCGCCGACCGCTGGCGAACCGCGGCGACAACCTGGACCCGGTCGATGATCGACCGGTGCGATGTCCATCCCTGGCTGGTGGACCTGCCCGTCCGGGGCGCGCCGGTCACGCCGAACCTGCTGCGCTGGACCGAGGTCATTCTGGAATCCCTCACCGGCGCCGGACTCAGCCCCAAGGAGGCAATTCAGTGCGCGTTGCTGCTCGACGTATATGCGCGCCGGACAGCCGACATGCGCCGCGACCTCAGACAGAGCAACGCGGGCTCCGTGAAATCAACCACCGTGCAGGATTTCCTGCTGCCATTGCTGCACGAGCACGGATATCCTCTTGTCGCGGCCTTGATGACGAGCAACGAATATTCAGACGATATAGACGACAATGATGTGACCTTCGGCCTGACCCTGATTCTCGATGGTATCGACGGCCTCCTGTCGGGGAACAAACCCCACCACACCACCGACCCCGCTGGTTAGCCCGCTGAGCGGGCGGCGTGAAGCTTCGAGGTCGGCGGGCTCCCTCTCATCAAGCAGGCATGATGGCACCGCAGGCACGAAACACCTCGAAGACCACGGACTGCGACAAGACCATGATCGTCAGATTCCGTGCCCGCAGTCCGTCAAGACACGCCCCGCCCGCCCATTTGCCGGTAGCCCTAAGCGCATCAGGAGAGCACGAAACCCCCCGGTGCCAGCGGAGGCTCCGGGGGTCCTGTTGTCCAGAAATTCTTGAGGGTCTCGGCGAACCGGCGAAAGTCCTCGCGGACACACGCGGATGATCTGGGGTCCTGTCACGGGGAGAGGACCCCAGGTCATCCATGCGTCCGGGGCTACGAAGCTCACAAACGCAGACGCCTTGCCGCGCCGTCCGCGCCGGGTGACGCTTGGTTGGGCAACCCGAGGCAAACCCCCAGACCCAGGAGGACGACGTGTCGCTGGATTTCGTCGGCGTGGACCCGAACTCCCAGCAGGACAAGTGCCCCGCCGTGCACGTGGACCCGACCACGGGCGACGGACTGTTCGTCGGCGAGCACGTGACCGATCCCCTGATGCTTGCGGAGATGGCCTCTCACGTCAGCGTCGGGGCCGACGAGGCGGTCATCCGTATGCCCGCTCGCATGTGGCCGATCATCGCCGAGGCGGCTGCGGGCACCTTTGAGAAGGGCCGTCGCTGGCCGGGGCGAGTGTCGTTCGCGGATCTCCTCGCCGTTACCCAGCATGTGGGTCAGCTACAAACGGCTGCACCGGTCAGGGCTCCGACAGGCACAGACAGTCGTCAGACCTGTTTACGAGCGCGCGAAGCTGATCCGGAACTACCAAGAGCGCGTGATGCCCGGGTTGCTCCAGACGGCTGGCTACACGACGGCGGCCTTGTACGCCGTACGACGCGAACTCGACTTGCCCGTGGACGACGTTGCCGAAGCCGTGACTGAGCGGATGGACAGGCAAGACGTGTTGCGCTCGGGCAGGGGCCGGTACGTGTTCATCATCGAGGAAGCGGTGCTGCGCCACCGCACGTGTGAGACCGCCATCCACGTCGGTCAGCTTTCCCATCTGCTGACCGTTATGACGCTGCCGTCAGTGTCGTTGGGCATCATCCCCCAGGCCGCGCCCCGCAACGGGGTGTGGCCTGAGGAAGCGTTCACGATGTTCGACGAAGAGCTTGTAGGAGTCGAACTCGTGTCCGGAGTGCTCAACGTCTCTCAGCCGAGCGAGATCGCGTTGTACCTGCGGGCGTTCGATGCGCTCTCCGGCCTGGCCGTGCGCGGCGACCGCGCCAGGAAGCTGATCAACAGCGCACCTCGAAAGTTCTTAGTGGGCCAACCCGGGCAACTTTGTGGCCCGCGACACGACCACCTCCTTAGCGTGCTTGGTAACACACAGAGGGTCGTTGCCCGGCGAGGAGGGTGAGATGGGGTCGGTGGACGAGACGCGGGAAGCGGTCCTGTCCGTCCTGAAGGACGCCCCGGACGAGTGTCCGCCGGGTCCGGATGAGTTCCTGACACGCTTGCGGGCCGAGTTTCCCAAGCTGGGGTTCGTTGCCGACCCGTCCGCGGGGGCGTGGTTCGCGGTCGGCGGCGGCGGGTTCTTCGTGCGGGGCCGCACTGGGATCGAGCTGCGGGAACGACTGATCGCGGTTGGATGGCGGCCCCGATGACCGTCCCGGCTTCGGTGCCTGGAGCGACGGTTCGGCGGGAGCCGGACGGGATCTTTGCGGCAGTGACCTACCGCGTGGCAGTCGGCTACGCGGTCCGTGGGAAGGAGTTCGATATGGGCAAGCACGATGACGACGACAAGAAGGAAGGCGACGGCAAGTGGGACAAGCCGATCCCACCCAAGAACCCCCCGGGCGGCGGCAAGCACGAGAAGAGCAAGTAGGTGGCCGATCCGGCGGAGCTGTCGGCCCGGCTGGTCGCCGAACTCACCGAAGCCGGTGACTTGGTCCCACAGTGGAGGGCGGCGTTCCAAGCGGTACCCCGGCATCGGTTCGTTCCCGACACGGTGTGGGTCCAGGACGGTGACCGGCGACTGGTGCCGGTGGACCGGGCCGACGACGAAGCGAGGTGGCTGGAGCTGTGCTACGCCAACGACTTCGTGGTCACGCAGGTCGATGATGGTGTCCCGGCCGAGCCAGGACGGGTCGGCCGGGACATCTCCAGCTCGGCCAGCCGCCCGGACGTGGTCGCCTCGATGCTGGCGGCGCTTGAGGTCGAGCCGGGCATGAACGTCCTGGAGATCGGAACCGGGACCGGATGGAACGCCGCGTTGCTCGCCGAACGGCTCGGCGACGACAAGGTGGTCTCGGTGGAGGTGGATCCGGCGGTGGCCGACCGCGCCCGGCGTGTTCTGTGGGACGCGGGATACGAGATCGCGGTCGCGGCCACTGATGGCGCGCTGGGGTGTCCAAGCTTCGCGCCGTTCGATCGGGTGATCGCTACCGTCGCCGCCGATCAGGTCCCGCACGCATGGGCTGAGCAGAGCCGTCCAGGCGGGCGGGTGCTGGTCCCGTGGACCACCGACTTCCACAACGGCGCGCTGGTGTCGTTCACCGTGGAACCGGACCGCACGATGCGTGGCCGGATCGTGGGGAACGTGGCGTTCATGCGCCTGCGCGCCCAGCGCGGCCGACACGTCTCGCTCGCCCGCGACGTGCGGCACGTGGAGCAGGCCCGCTGTTCGTCCACCGGCCTGCACCCGTACGACGTGCTCGGCGAGTACGACGTGTCGTTGGCGGTCGGATTGAAGGTGCCACGCTGCAAGTTGATCGTTAGGCATGACGACGGTGGGGCCTACGCGGTGTGGCTGGTCGATCCATGGTCGGGCTCATGGGCCAGCCTTGAACACGGGCCGGGCGCGGAGACGTTCCCGGTCCGCCAGCATGGCCCTCGGAGCCTGTGGCACGAGGTGGAGGCCGCCTACCACTGGTGGGAGGACCTTGACCGTCCTACCGCCGACCGGTGGGGCCTGACCGTGACGGCCGAGGGCCAGCACGTCTGGCTCGACGATCCGGGCAACCTCATCGGTCCGTCGTGTCCAGACCAGGGCGGGCAGTAGGTCATACGGTCCACGCCCGGCACAGGAAGGGCTGCGTCCCGACCCGCCCAACACTCCGTTCTTCCTCGGGCGGGTCGGGGCGCGGCCCTCAACGTCAAGCACGCCCAGGCGGCCGGGGGGCTCTTGTTGTGCTCTAGAGGTTCTTGAGGGTCTCGGTGAAGCGGCGGAAGTCCTCGCGGCTCACGAGGATGTGACCGCCGTGGGGGTTCTTGCTGTCGCGTGCGGCCACGCCTTCGGGGGTCGCCGCGAGTTCGACACATTCCTGTTCGCCGTTACTACGGCTCGACTTGCGCCACGTCAAGCACTGCCCGTTGTTCTCGTTCACTTGTTGAAATCCTCCGCTACTTGGTTGAGGAAGCTGGTGCTCTCCGCTTCGTTCAGAGCAGAGTTCCACATTGACGTGAATACCGCCTCATATCGCTCGACCTCTTCCGGCTTTTCCAGATAGAGAGCTCCGATGAAGCCTTCTACGTAGACGGTGGTCGGTTCGCTTGGCCTACCGTCTCCATTGGTGGGGAAGTGCATCATGACGAACTGGCTCGACACGATGCCTGCGTGCAACCCATTCACGAATGGAATCACACGTACGGACACGTTCTCTAGCTGGGCGTTCACCTCTGCGAGGTGGTTGAGCTGCCCAGCCATGATACCCCGGTCGCCGATTGCCGGGCGAAGCACGGACTCATGCAGCACCATCTCTACCTTCGGCTTGGCTACGGCCCGTGTCAGTAGCGCCTGGCGCTGAATCCTTACCTCTACTCGGCGCTCTATCTCGTCATCTCCCTCCTCTGGCTTGGCGGCGCGAATGAGTGCCCGCGCGTAGTCGCGCGTCTGGAGTAGCCCGGGAATTCGCTCGGACTGAAATGCTTGGAGAGTTTCAGCAGGCGCCGAGGGACCGTCGTTCCACCTGGACGCTCCGCCATCACATCACCTCCCCGTGCAGGTCTTTCATCCTTTATGAAAGCACCGAATCAATCACCCTGCAAGCAAGACTTATCAGGGTCAAATCTGTCGAGCATGATTTTCGCTGAAAGCCTTGCAAGCAGGATAAGCACAGTGCTCTACTGCGGTCATGGGTCACCGCGTAATGCCTGGTCACCCCGGGGGGTGCTAGCTCAGAAAGCTCCCTCGATGGTCGAATCATCCGATTTCCGAAGGTCGTACCGATGCCCGCAGTCGCTCAAGCCCCAGAGGTGCCCACGCTCGTCATACCTCCCACCAAGAACGCGCCGAAGATCGCAAGAGACTTCCTCGCCGGCTGCTTCTGTGATCTGGGGATCGCGGATGACTACGTGGGGCGTGTGGTGGTGAGTGAACTCGTTTCAAATGTCCACGTACACGTCAAATTCGGACAGGTCACTGTTCGGGTCTTTGAGGACGAGCGTGGCGACTGCGTGGTCATCGAGGTCGAGGACGCGAGTAGAAGGCTGCCGGTGATCAAGGAAGTCGAGGGTTCGGCCGAGTCGGGCCGTGGGCTCTCCATGATGTCGTTGCTCGTCCGGGAATGGGGCGTGCGACTGACCAGCGAAGAAGGGAAGATCGTATGGGCGCGGCTCGACCGCTGACCGTCCGAATGGAACGGCGCGCGTTGCGATTTCGCACGCATCTTGGACGCTCGACGGCCGTGCGGTATCTGGATCTTCTCGCCGTCGCGCTCCAGCCCAAGGGGTACCGGTCCATCCGGCTCTACCGGCCCGAGGAGTTTCCGGCCCCGGTCGCCCTGCCCGCGCTCTGGGAACCGCTGCTGTGGGTGTACGTCCCCGGCCCGGACGAGCACGTTTGGACGGTCGTGAGTGCCCGCGCCATTTCGGGCGGGATGTGGGCCTACCACGAGGCGGCGCGCGGTCGGTACGGCTACCTGTCGCCGTGTGGGGACGTGAAGGCGGCGGCCGACCGGACCGACAGGCTTCTCAAGCACAAGATGTATCCGGGCAACGCCTGGTGAGAGGCCGCATACCAACCCCCTAGAGGCTGACGCGGTTGGAGGGGGCCGCGTCGGCTTCGTCCCCGTCCTTCTCCCTATGGCCCCCGCAGGGGAGAGGGACGGGGCTCAGACTCGTTCGACGGAAAGGGTGAAAGCAGGTGCCGTTACTAACGCCTGAGGAGGACCCCCGGCGGGAGCGTTGGGGCTGGATCGCCGTCCTTCACTGTGAGAGCGGTGAACCGTGGATTCCCGCGAGGCACGCGGCGCGAGCGTGCGGGATCTCCACGGCCAGTCTCCGTCGATGGGCCGAACGGGGAGTCATCAGCGTCATCCGCGATCCAGGCCAGCATCGTCACTACTACTCCTCCGAGATCGCTTTCCTCGCGGCGTGGGTGGAGGCCAGGAAGGAAGCCGGGAAGGAGGCTCTGAGCCTGATCGCGTTGACCAACTACATAGAGTTCACGTTGGCCAGCCCGTACTACTGCGAATCCACCTGATCCCCATGGACGCCCCCCTGATCTTCGCTTGAAGGTGCGCGGTGGAGGTCAGGGGGCCGATTTATTCGCTTTCGCCGATTCGTGCCGCTGCCGGGTCGAGGACTCGGGACAGGAACGCCCGTGTTCGCTCGTGGGACGGGTCGTCGATCACGCGCGTGGGTGGGCCCTCCTCGACCACCACGCCGTCGTCCATGAACACGACGCGGTCGGCCACCTCGCGGGCGAAGCTCATCTCGTGGGTGACGACGAGCATGGTCATCCCGCCTTCGGCGAGGCTGCGCATGACGCCGAGGACGTCGCCGACCAGCTCCGGGTCGAGCGCCGATGTGGGCTCGTCGAACAGCATGACCTCGGGGCCCATGGCCAGCGCGCGGGCGATCGCGACGCGTTGCTGCTGGCCGCCCGACAGTTGGGCCGGGTAGGAGATGGTCTTGTCGGCCAGGCCCACCCGTTCGAGGTTCTCCCGGGCGATTCGTTCCGCCTCCGCCTTGCCGCGTTTCAGCACCTTCCGCTGCGCGATCATGACGTTGCCGAGGGCCGTGAGGTGCGGGAACAGGTTGAACGACTGGAACACCATGCCGATCCGGCGGCGGACGGCGTCGATGTCGACGTCGGGGACGGTGACGTCCACCCCGACGACCCTGATCGTCCCGGCGGTCGGTTCCTCCAGCAGGTTCACGCAGCGCAACAGGGTCGACTTGCCCGACCCGGACGGGCCGATCACGCAGACCACCTCGCCCGTCCCGACGTGGAAGTCGATGCCGCGCAACACCTCGTTCGTCCCGAACGCCTTGCGCAGCCCGTGGATCTCGATCGCGCCGTCCGTCATCGCTGCCCTGCCTTTCTGGGGGACGCCCCCCAGACCCCCGAGTGGAGGCCCGACGATCCTCGCTTCGCTGTGGTCATCGGGCCTCTTTTCTGCGGGCCTCAAGGCGCCGGGCCAGCAGGCTCAGGGGGATCGTGATGAGCAGGTAGCAGATCCCGGCCACGATGATCGGGGTCGTGTTGCCCTTCTCCCCGGCGAGGTCGCGGCCGAACTTCGTCAGGTCGCGCTGCTCCAGCGTGATGCCGAGGAACAGCACGAGCGAGGAGTCCTTGCAGAGCAGGACGAGCTGGTTGGTGAGCGGCGGGATGATGATCCGGAACGCCTGCGGGATGACGATCGACCACATCGCCCGGGAGTGCGGCATGCCGAGCGAGCGCGCCGCCTCCATCTGGCCCTTCGGGACGGCCTCGATCCCGGCGCGGATCGTCTCTGCCAGGTACGCGGTGGCAACGAGGCCGAGCGCGAGGCCCGCCTGCCCGGCCGCGCCGCCGGGGATGGTCGTGCCGGGGAACGCCAGCGGCACGCCGACGCCCACGAAGATGAAGATCAGCAGCAGCGGCAGGCCGCGGAAGATCTCGATGTAGGTGGTCGCGAACCACCGGTACGGCGGGACGGACGACAGCCGCATCAGCGCCACGACCAGCCCGCCGCCGAGCCCGAGACCGAACCCGACGGCGGTGTAGAGCGCGGTGTTGCGCAGCCCGACCGTGATGACGTCGGGGAACAGGCCCTCGGCGACGTCCCAGTTGGCGAAGTTGTGCCGCAGCGTCCCCCAGTCGGCGAGGAGCGCGATCAGGACGATGACGGCGGCGAACAGCCCGTACTGGCCGCCCAAAGAGAGTTGGCGGCGCCGTCGGCGGGAGAGCCCGGAGAGCGTGCCGTCCGGAGCGCTCGGCTTGACCTGTTCGGCCGTCACGAGCCGACGCCCGGCGCGGGCTTCGCGCCGATCCACTTGGCGTAGAAGCGGTCGTACGAGCCGTCGGCCCTGGCCTTCTGGATGATCTGGTTGGTGAGCTTGACCAGCTCCGGGTTGTGGCCCTTGCGGAACCAGTAGCCGAGCTGCTCACCGGTCCGCACGTTGACGGCGATCTCCAACCCGGCGTTGGCGGGGTCCCTCAGCCAGTACCTGGCGACCGGGTCGTCGACGAGGATCGCCTTCGCCTGGCCGGTGCGCAGGCCGTCCAGTTCGGCGTTGGCGTTGTCGTAGGAGCGCGGGTCGAAGCCCTCGCGCTTCGCCAGGTCCTCGCCGGTGGTCCCGGCCTGGGCGCCGAGGGAGAGCTTCTTGGTCTTGAGGTCGGCCAGGGACCTGACACCGGCGCCCTTCTTCGTCATGACCGCCTGGGTGACGTCGAAGTACGGGACGGACACGTCCATGAACCGCGTCCGGTCCTTGGTGATCGTCATGCCGCCGACCTGGATGTCGCACTTTCCGGCGTTGAGCGACGCGCCCGTCCTCATCGTCTCGAACGGGGTGTCGAAGATCTTCACGGACAGGCCCAGCCGCTTGGCGACGAGGTCGACCATCTCGATGTCGAAGCCCACGACCTTGCCGGACTTCTGGTCCTCGGATTCGAACGGCGGATACGGCAGGTGCGTGCAATAGGTGAGCGTGTTCTTCTTGACGAGCTTCACCCCCTGCACGGTGGCGCCGTCGTCGCCCCCGCACGCCGAAGCCGTCAGCGCCAGTGCGACCACGAGGGCGCCCAGCGCCCGCCCGCTCGTCCTCGTCATTGCGACCACGATTCCTCCACCGGTGCGTTTCGCAAGATCATGCCATGTAATCCCGGAATCGTCCTGAACCGAGCCGGGCTCGCCATTCCGCCGGGACGGACGCCAGCGCCACACCCTAGGCGCCGGGCGGGCCCGCGCGGAACCCGTCATCGCGGCGGAGATCACCGTGGGAGTTTCGGTCGGCGGCACCGGGCAATCCCGTACGTCCCCCAGCATTCTTCCTGGTGGGCGGGATATCACCTATCTCGAACGGTACAATCCGGCGGCTCGACCCGCCCCAGTAGGTCCGTTTCCCGAAAATTGACGTGGCGATCGCGGTTTCCCCAGACGATGATCATTAACGTGGGCCAGGTCGTGGACATCTCTCTTCTGCTCTCGATGACCGACCGGGCCGCCCCGCTGGCCGCACCGTCGGCGATGCATCCTGAGTCGTGGCGACTGGGAGCGCAGGTGGAGGCCTGGGCGCGCGGCCGCGGGCTCGTGCTCGGCGACCCGGACACCTCGCCGCTCGGCCGGGCCCGCTGCGAGCGGCTCGCCGCCCGCGTGTTCCCGACCGCCGAGCTGCCCGCCGTGGACCTGTTCGCCCGCTGGCTCACCTGGACGCTCGCGCTGGACGACACCCTGGACCACCCGCCGCTCGCCGACAGCGGCAGCGCCGTCCACGCCCTGTACGACGATCTGCTGCGCGCGATGCGGCGCGGCCACGCCCGGCCGGGGGCGCGCCCGCTGGAGGCCGCGCTGGTGGAGCTGTGGGACGCCGCGTCCGCGAACATGAGCCGCGAGTGGCGCCGCCGGTTCATGCTGCACCTGGAGACGCACCGGGACGCCTGCGCGGAGGAGGCCGTCAACCGGCGCGTCCGGCACGTCCCGACGCTGGCTCAGTACGCGCCGCTGCGCCGCCGGGCCTGCGGGCCCTTCCTGTACGACCTGCTGGAGCCCGTCCTCGGCGTCGAGCTGCCCGCGCGGCTGCTCCGCACGCCGCGCTGGACGACGCTCGCGCTCGGCGTCGCCGACATCGTGGCCTGGTCCAACGACGTCGCCTCGCACGACCTGGAGGCGGCGCGCGGCGACGTGCACGACCTGCCCGCCGTCCTCGTCCGGGCGCACGGCCTGGACCCGGACGACACCGCGACGATCGGCCACATGGTCGCCGACAAGATCGCCGATCGGGTCGAGGACGCCTGGGCGGCCGCGCGCAGGCTCCCCGAGATGCTCGACCGGCTGGAGCTGACCGTCGCGCAGCGCGCCGCCGCCGCGCAGGTCGTCAAGGTGCTGCTGGACATCCCGCGCGCCCACGTCGAGTGGCTCGCCGAGTCGGGCCGGTTCGGGCCGCCCGGGGAGAGCCCCGCGCCGCTCCGCCTGGACGCGCTCGCCTCACTCCGCTGACGGGTCGGCCGACCGGTCGGCGAGGGCATCACCGGCGGCGGTCCGGACGTACAGGACGCGACGTCCGAGCCGGTGCCCGGTGACCAGGCCACACGCGCGCAACA
The DNA here is from genome assembly GCF_039537545.1 of Actinomadura meridiana. NCBI lineage: Bacteria > Bacillati > Actinomycetota > Actinomycetes > Streptosporangiales > Thermomonosporaceae > Actinomadura > Actinomadura meridiana. The sequence goes on along the minus strand of NZ_BAABAS010000005.1, from coordinate 516,656 downwards.
CGCCGAGATGATGGCTGACCGCACCGGCCGTCACGCCCATCCGCCGCGCCAGCTCCGTCGTCGACGCGGGCGTGCCGAGCGCGGTGAGCAGCGCGGCGCGGCGGCGGCCGATGAGCGCGGCGAGCGCGTCGCGCGGCCCGCCGGACGGGGTTCCGGTCTCCCAGAGGGTCGCGACGCCGGTCGGCGGATAGCTGAGCATGGCCTGGTAGGGCGGCACCATCACCGACACCTGCGGCCACACGAACACGCTCGGGACGAGCAGCAGCCCGCGCCCCGCCAGCTCGCCCCGGAACGTCCAGCGGCGGTCGACGCACAGCGTCCCCGAACGCCACGAGACCGCCTCGTGCAGGTCGCCGAACACGCCCTCGGCGCCCTCGGCCGCGAGGGCGGCGGCGCGGCGCAGCACATCGCCTTCGAGCAGGTCGCGGACGCGCGGCCAGAACGGCTCCACGGCGGCGGCCCAGTACCGTTCGAACAGCTCGACCAGCGTGTCCAGGGTGCCCTCGGGGTCGGCGGCCATCGCCCGGCGGACGGGCGTCGGACGGCTCCCGCGCTCCGTCCAGCGCAGCTCCGCCGCGACGATCTCCGGCGGCGTGTCCAGGACGGTCTCCAGCTCGGCGTCCAGATCCGGCAACGGGCTGGTCGGCGGCGGGGTCAGGAAGTCCGGGATGTACCCGGCGGGAGGGACCACCTCGCGCAGCGGACCCAGGTCGAGACCGCGCAGCCGGGGCCGGACGGCGTGCACCCACGGCAGGTGCAGCGCGTGCCCGGACGGGTCGGCGAGCACCCGCAGGCTGCGCACCATCTCCCACAGCGGCGAGAACGCGAACCGGACCCGCGCCGCGTCGTCCGGAGCGAACAGCAGCTCGATCATTTAGTCCAGGCTAAATCAGTTTCGCGGGCGGTGCGCGGCCCGGAGCATCGTCCGCGTGACCACTCTGGAAGACGCTCCCCCCGGTCCGCCATCGGGACGGATCGCCGCTTTCCTCCGTCCCCGCGTCGGCGGCTTCCCCCGGACGTTCTGGGCGCTGTGGGCTGGAACGCTCCTCAACCGGCTCGGCACCATGGTCGAACCGTTCCTCGGCCTCTACCTCACGACCATGCGCGGCCTGTCGCTGGGCCAGGCGGGCGCGGTGATGGCGGTGCTCGGCGTGGGCTCGCTCTTCGGGACGCTCGCGGGCGGCACCCTCGCCGACCGGATCGGGCGACGCGCCACGCTGACGACCGCGACCGTCGGCACCGGCGTCGCGATGCTCGTGCTCGGCTACGCCCAGGGGATCGCCGCGATCGTCGCGGCGGCGCTGCTGCTCGGGTTCCTGCTCGACATGTACCGGCCCGCCGCGTCGGCGATCGTGGCCGACATCATCTCCCCGGCGGACCGGCCGCGCGCGTTCGGGCTGCTGTTCTGGGCGATCAACCTGGGCTGGGCCGTCGCGATGGTGCTCGGCGGGACGCTCGCGCAACGCGGCTTCCTGTGGTTGTTCTGGATCGACGCGGCGACCTGCGTCGGGTTCGGCCTGCTGACCTGGCGGGCCATCCCGGAGACGCGCGCGCGGGACGGCGGCGGCTCGGGCGTGCTGGCGGGGTTCGGCCGGGTGCTGCGCGACCGGGTCATGGTCGGCTACACGCTGATCTGCGTGGCGTACATCTTCGTCCTGATGCAGGGCATGACGACGATGCCGCTGGCGATGAAGCAGGACGGACTCGGCCCGCAGGCGTACGGCGCCGCGATCGCCGCCAACGGGGTGCTGATCATCATCGTGCAGCCGCTGGTCAACGCCTGGCTGGCCCGGCGCGACCACAGCCTGGTGATGGCGGTCGGCATCGTCGGCGTCGGGATCGGGTACGGGCTCACGTCGCTGGCGTCGTCCACCCTCTCCTATACCGCGACGATCCTGGTGTGGACGCTCGGGGAGATCATGGTGGCGTCGGTCCTGCAAGCCATCGTCGCCGACCTCGCCCCCGCCGACCTGCGCGGACGCTACAGCGGCCTGTACGGGATGGCGTGGTCGGGCGGCTTCCTCCTCGCCCCGCTCGGCGGGACCCAGTTGCTCGGCGCGGGCGGGGCCCCGCTGCTGTGGCTGACCTGCACGGGTCTCGCGGTCGGGGCGGCCGCCGCGCTGGTCGCGCTCGCGCCCGCGATCAGACGCCGCCACGTCGCCGCGCTGGACGTCCCCTTCTCGTCATAGTGACGAAACTGCCCTCGGCGACCTATCCTTGGAGCGTGGCACAGCTCAGGATCGCGCTCGCGCAGGTGAACTCGACCGTCGGCGACCTCGACGGCAACGCCGCCAGCATCGTGGAATGGACCCGTCGCGCCGCGGACGCGGGCGCGCACCTGGTCGCCTTCCCCGAGATGATGCTGACCGGATACCCCGTGGAGGACCTCGCCCTCCGCGCGTCGTTCGTCGAGGCGTCCCGGCGGGCGCTGGAACGGCTGGCCCGGACCCTCGCCGACGAGGGGCTCGGCGACCTGCCCGTCGTCACCGGCCACCTCGGCAGCCGGACCGGCGGGGACGGCGGGGCCGGGCAGCCCGCCGGGTCGCCGCTGAACGCCGCGGCGTGGCTGCACGGCGGCGCGGTCCGCGTCAGCTCGGCGAAGCACCACCTGCCGAACTACGGGGTGTTCGACGAGTACCGGATCTTCGTGCGCGGCGACCGGCTGCCGGTCGTGCGCGTCCACGGCGTCGACGTCGCCACCGTCATCTGCGAGGACCTCTGGCAGGACGGCGGCCCGGCCAGCGTCACCCGCGCGGCGGGCGCCGGGCTGCTGCTGGCCGTCAACGCCTCCCCGTACGAGCGCGACAAGGACGACGCCCGGCTCGACCTGTGCGCCCGGCGCGCGCGCGAGGCGGGCTGTGCCCTCGCCTACGTCAACATGGTCGGCGGGCAGGACGAGCTGGTCTTCGACGGCGACTCCCTCATCGTCGGGCCGGACGGGACGCCCCTCGCCCGCGCGCCGCAGTTCACCGAGCACCTCCTCGTCACCGACCTCACCCTCCCGGCCGCCGAGCCGGGCGTGCCTCTGCGCATGCACGACACGCCGGTGGAGGCGCCGGACGGCAGCACGATCACCGTCGACCGGCACGTCCTGTCCGCCGAGCCGCTGCCCGCCTACCCGGCCGAGCCGCCGACCGTCGCCGAGCCGCTGGACGGCCTGGCCGAGATCTACGCGGCCCTCGTCCTCGGCACGCGCGACTACGTCCGCAAGAACGGGTTCCGCTCGGTGGTCCTCGGCCTGTCCGGAGGCATCGACTCGGCGCTGGTCGCCACCATCGCCGCCGACGCCATCGGGCCGGAGAACGTGCACGCCGTCCTGCTCCCGAGCCGCTACTCCTCCGAGGGGTCGGTGGTCGACGCCGAGGAGCTGGTGAAACGGCAGGGCGTCAACGGGCGCACCGTCCCGATCGCCGGGATGGTCGAGGCGTTCGAGAAGCAGCTCGACCTGCACGGCCTCGCCGCCGAGAACCTCCAGGCCCGGATCCGCGCCAACGTGTGGATGGCCCTGTCGAACGAGCACGGACATCTCGTCCTGACCGGCGGCAACAAGAGCGAGCTGGCCACCGGATACTCCACCCTCTACGGCGACTCGGCGGGCGGCTTCGCGCCCATCAAGGACGTCTTCAAGCTCACCGTCTGGGACCTCGCCCGCTGGCGCAACACCCAGACGGGCACCGGGCTGCCGTTCCTGTATCCGTTCGCGCAGGAGCCCATCCCCGACGTGATCATCGAGAAGGAGCCGTCCGCCGAGCTGCGGCCGGACCAGCGCGACCGGGACACGCTGCCCGAGTACACCGTCCTCGACCCGATCCTCGCCGACTACGTCGAACGCGACATGGGCCGCGACGCCCTGGTCGCCGCCGGGCACGACCCGGCCCTCGTCGAACGCGCCATCCGCCTCGTCGACATCGCCGAGTACAAGCGCCGCCAGTACCCGCCAGGCCCCAAGATCACCCCGAAGAACTTCGGCCGCGACCGCCGCCTCCCCATCACCAACCGCTGGCGCGAACCCTCCAGCCGGGACTGACGCCCAGCCGTTCGGCGTCCACCACCGGTGGTGCCGCCGCCGTGTCGGCGCGCCATGTCGCGCGGTTGCCGCCCTGGTCGCTCCAGAAATGGGAGTCGTCCTCCCGGACCCATCGGCCAGTACGGCGGCGTGGTTGGCGCGACGCCTTTCCGCCGTTCATCTCCCCGATCTTCGCGGCGGGAGCGTTCACCGCGGCGCGCGGCGCCTCCGCGAGCATTTCCCTGTCGCCGCCGACATACGCCTTGCCAGCCTTGACCGCGCCCGATATACGGGCGTCGCCCTTCGTGTTCGACCCGGAAGTCGCTCGGCGGGTGGCAGCGGGGAGCCGGGCCCCGGCTCTCGCGCGGCGGACGCCGCCGCGGCGAGGACATCTCGCCTCATAGCGCGCTCGCGTGGCGAGGCGCGCCGCACTCGCCTCGATGACGGCGACCGGGTCACCGTCAGGAGCCAGCCGGGTGAACGGCCCCGTCTTCGGGCAGGCCAACGACGCCATCGGCGTCGAGGAATTGGATCGGATCGAATGTCGCCGCTCTCCCCCCGCGGCGACATCGCCGTTCCATCATGATCGCTACAGTGGCGCCGTGTCCAGCGACGTTCGCCAATCCGAAGGTATCCGCATCCGGTCACACGGCCGCGGGGAACCCGACGACGATCAGGCACGTCCAACCGTTATGATCGGCGTGTTTACAGTCGATCATACTCGCATTACCGGTAGCAGTATCGAGTGAGAGAAACTATCGTCTATATCGACATCGACGAATGCAGAGAATCACGTGTGACGGTCGCTGACGAGTGAGGTAGCAATGGGGCGATGGGACCAGGGACAGAACACGCTGATCCACCTGGCGAAACAGACCGGGACCTCGGGTGAGGAGCTGGCGAGCCTGGTGCGGCAGCTGATCGTGGCCGCCGAGCCGTTGGCCGGCAAGTTCAACGGCGCGGGCAAGGCGGCGTTCGACAGTTTCAAGGCCCACTCCGACCAGATCTGCGCTGATCTGAAGGGCGGGCTCGACCGGGTCAACACCGGTCAGCTCGGCATGGAACGCGCGTTCGCGGGCGGTGACCAGGAGATGGCAGACGAGGGGACCCGCGCGATGGGCGCCGCGAACTTCGACGGCGCGAAGTTCCGCACCGCCTGAGCCGCGTGCGGACCGCAGACGAGAGGACAGCACGGTGACGGACGGACGGCGCAGCTACGACACCGGTGCCTCGGGCGAGGCGCAGGGCAACATCCAGGTGATCGTGTCACGGCTGGAGACATTGATCGGCACCCGCGACACCGACGTCAAGGCCGCGATGGCCGACTGGGAGGCCACCGGGGTGTCGGACGAGTACCACGGCAAAGAGCTGAAATGGCACGCCGCTGCCAACGAGACCCGCGAGATCATCCGCCTGGTGAAGGCCACGCTGGCGAAGAACGACGAGATCGCGCACACGACGCTCGGCAAGGCGAGCGCGGCGGTACAGGCGATCTGAGCGGTCCGTCGCCGCACGGCGGCACGCGGACCGACGACGCGGGAGGGAACGCCGGACACGAGCGTCCCCCTCCCGCGTCTGTGACGTACGGCCGATGTCACGCGCGGCCCATCCGACGCGTGGCCCGTCCTCGCGGGCACGCGGGGGCACCGGAGGGAGGTGGCGTTGGCGCGCGACTACGACAACCAGTTGTTGGAGTCGGTGACGGTGCGGCGCCGCAGGCTCCGCGACGCGCTGGTGTTCGGGCCGCGCCGCACCCGCCGCACCTTCGACGAGCACGTCGGCAAGATCATCGCTGGGCTGTGCGTGGCGGCGGTGCTCTGCGCGGGCACCGTCGGCTGGTCGTATCTCCAGTCGATGTTCCAGAAGCAGGAGCGGGAGAAGGCGGCGCAGGAGCAGCCCACCGGCGGGGGCGCCGCGGCGGTGCCCGCCGACTGGGTGGGCGCGCGGATCACCTTCGCGCGGTTGCGGGACGCGCTGACGAAGGCGGGCGTGCCCGAGACCCTGTACGTGCTGCCCGGCGAACCGCGCCCGGCGCCCGCGAAGACGCCGGGGTACTACGTCGTCGCCAGGAACCAGGACACGTTCACCGCCGGGGTCGTGGAGTTCCGGCAGGCGCGGATCGCCGCCGAGTTCCCGACCGAGGACGAGGCGTGCCGGTGGCTGTACGGCGAACTGGTCGTCCAGGAGACGCCGCCGCACCGGCTCGACCGGGCCGCGGAGCGGCGGGCGATGGAGGACGGCGCCGAGTTGGACGCCCGGCTGCGGACGGAGATCGGCGCCGCCGGGGGCGCGTCCACGACGTACACGCTGGCCCTGGGGTCGCTGGTCGACCGGTTCGGCCCGGAGAGCGGATCGGTGCTGTTCCCGTTCGGCGTCGCGTTCGGGCCGCGCGGGCTGCCGGAGACGGCCCGGACCGGCGCCACCGCCGGTGTTCCCGCGGGTTACCACCGCTACCGCGTCCGGCGGCGGTTCAAGGTGGCGGCCTCGATCGCGCCGCCCGCCGGGACGTCGCCCGGCGGTGGGGTGCGCTTCAGCGTCGAGCCCGGCCTGTTCGCGCGCCCGCCGGTGCTCCCGACGGTGCGGATGCTGATCCGCGACGGCTACCTGGAGCGGGTTTCGGGCACGAGGATCCCCGGATGACGGTCCGGGCGGAGGGGCGTTCATGAGCGTGTGGAGCCGGGTCACCCTGGTGGGCGAGGCACGGACCGTCGACCTGGTACTTCCGGCGCAGGAGCCGCTCGGCGTCCTCATGCCGGACGTCCTGGAACTGCTGGGCGACCCGGTGCGGAACCCGCCGCAGTTGCGGCACCTGGTCACCTCCACCGGTGAGGTGCTCGACCCCGGCGCGAGCCTCGCCGACCGGCAGGTGCCGGACGGAGCCGTGCTGCGGCTGGTCCGGGCCGACGAGCCGGTGCCCGCGCCGGTGGTGCACGAGGTGCCCGAGGTGGTCGCCGACTCTCTCGACCCGCGGCTGCTGAGCTGGAGCCCGGCCGCGGCGCGCTGGACCGCGACCTTCGTGCTGGTGGCGATGGCCGTCGGCGCCGGGCTGGTGCTGCGGGCCGGGTCCGGCGCCGGGACGGCCGCCGCCGCGACCGCGTGCCTGGCGGCGCTCCTGCTGGTGAGCGGGATGACGATCGGCTTGGCCGGACGCGAACCGGCCGGTCTGGCGCTGACCCTGGGCGGGGGCGCGGCGGGTGTCCCGGCGCTGTGGTGGGCGGCCGACGCGTTCGGCTGGGCCGGGTGGGGCCGCTGGGGCGGCGGCGCGCTGCTGCTCGCCGCGCTGGTCATGCTGCTCGGGCTGAGCTCGCCGCTCGGGCGGGGCGCCCTGGTCGGCGGCGGCGCGGCGGCCCTGCTCGCCGCGATCGGCACCGGCTGCGCCGCGGCGGGCCTCGACTCCGACCGGACCGGCGCGGTGCTCGCGCTGTCCTGCGTGGTGCTGCTCAGCGTCCTGCTGCGGACGGCGCTGTCGCTGTCGGGGCTGACCTCACTCGACGACCGCCGCAGCGTGGGCGGGGCGGTGCCGCGGGTCGATCTGATGGCGTCCCTCGACCGGGCGCACCGCACCATGGTGATCGCCACGGTGGCGGTGGCGGTGGCCGCCACCGTCGCCGGGCTGGGCGCCACCGCCGATCTGGACGGCTGGAACGCCGCGCTGGCCGCGCTGCTGGCGCTCGTGGTCGCCGGACGCGCCCGGGTCTTCCCGCTGGTGCTCCAGAAGGCCGCGCTGCTCGGCGCGGCGGTCGCGATCGTGGTGGGGCTCGCGGTGCGCTGCGCCGAACGCGTCTCCTGGGGCTTCGTTCCCGCGCTGGGTATGCTGCTCCTCGGCCTCACGGCCGCGGTCGTGACGCTGGCGGCCGACCCGGCCGAGCACACCCGGGCCCGGTCGCGCCGGATGACGAACCGGATCGAGGCGACGGCCGTGATCGCGATCATTCCGGTCGCGATCGGGGTCTTCGGCATCTTCGCACGGCTGCGCGAGACCTTTTGAGAGGAAGCTTGGCTGACCTCGACGGGGACGGACCGGGTGGGGAGGCCGGCCCGGCCCCGGAAACGACGGCCGTCGATCCCCCCGTCGTCCCTCGTCGCCCAGCGCCCCCGCCAAGGGGCGGCCCCGAAAGCGGCGCCGAGAGCGGTCCCGAGGGCGGCGCCCGCCCCATGCGCACCCCACCACCGGCGTTCGGGGCGGCCGCGGGCCCGCCACGTCCCGTCCCCCCGTTACGGCCACGGCCGGAGAGCGCGCCTCTCGCGCCGGAGGATCTCGTGCGGGGGCGAGTGCACGGTGACTCGCTGCTGCGCCGGATGGGCCGCGGCGCGGTGCGGCCGTTCCGTCCGGCCGACGACGTGCAGGCGCTGGCCGAGCACGGCGCGTGGATCCAGCATCCGGTGACGACCGGACGGCGGATAGCGGTGACGGGCCTGCGCGGCGGGGCGGGCAAGAGCACGGTGGCGGCGCTGATCGCGTCGGTGTTCGCGCGGTACCGGCGCGACCGGGTGCTCGCGCTGGACGTCGATCCGGAACTCGGGTCGTTACCGCTGCGGCTCGGCGCGCCGTCCCGGGACACCCAGACCGACCTGACCGGTCTCGACCTGCGCGCGGTGCCGTTCGAGGAGGTCGAACCGCGGTTGGCCCGCCTCGGCGAGAGCCTGTGGGCGCTGCCCGGCCACCAGGGGACGCTCGGCGGCGGCATGACCGGCGACGTCTACCGCGCGGTGGGCGTCCCGCTGAGCCGGTTCTTCGGGATCGCCGTGACCGACTGCGGCGCCGGGATCACCACGGACCTGCATCGCGCGGTCCTGTCGACCGCGCACGCGCAGGTGCTGGTGACCCCGGCGACCGTGGAGGGCGCCGCCAACGCGGGCCGGGCGCTGGACTGGATGATCGCGTCCGGCTTCCAGGGCCTGGTGTCCCGGACGCTGGTGGTGTTCGCGGCGCAGAGCCCGCATCTCGGCCGCTCGGCGACCATCCGCAAGGCCGGGGAGATCCTCGCCGACGCCGGGGTCGGCTCGGTCGGGCTGCGGTTCGACCGGCAGCTCGCCGCGGGGTCGGTCCTCGACCCGGCGCTGCTGGCGTACGCGACGCGGGTCACCGCCGTCGCGATCGCCGCCGAGGCGCTGCGAAGGGCGCTCGAAGCGTGAGGATCACGACCGCGGCCGTCGCGGGGGCTCGCCGCGCCGCCACCGGAGCGAGGTGGTCGCGCGCGGATCGTCGCAGGACGCGTGGACGGCCCCGCCGGGAACGTCCAGGGCCCCCGGGACCAGGACGGATCGACGCAACCGCGAACACCGAGGGAGAACGGTCGTGACCATCCGGGTAGTGCATCGTCCGGCGCGCACCGTCCTGCCGCCCCCGGAGCCGGAGCGGCGCCTCATCGAGGCGCCGCCGACCCTCCCGGAGGAGGGCGCGCAGGGCAACCAGGTGATGATGATCCTGCCGATGGTCGGCATGATGGCCTCGCTCGCGATCATGACGGTGCTGCGCAACCCGGCGTTCATGGTGTTCGGGGCGGTGCTGCTGGTGGTCGCGGTCCTGGCGGGCGGGGCGATGCTGCTGTCGCGGCGCGGGCAGGTGTCTCGGCAGCGCCGCGCGCAGCGCGAACGTTACCTGGACTACCTGGAGACGCTGCGCGAGGAGCTGACCGCCCGGGAGGCGGCGGACCGGGCGCGGGCACGGGTCCTGGACCCGCCGCCGGAGGCGCTGTACGACATCGTCCGCGACCCGACCCGCCTGTGGGAGCGGCGGCGCCGCCAGCCCGACTTCCTGCGGGTGCGGGTCGGCACCGGGTTCATGCCCGGGCCACCGCTGGAGGTCGGCGAGCAGGGGACGGCGCTGATGCCGACCGACCCGTTCATGTTCGCCGAGGCGCGGGCGCTGCTGGACCGGTTCGGCGACGCGCCGGACATGCCGTTGACGCTGCCGCTGGACATGGCGGGGAACGTCAGCGTGGTCGGCGAACGCGCGGACGTGCTGCGGCTGATGCGGGCCCTGCTGGCGCAGCTCGCGGCGTTCCACTCGCCGCAGGACGTGGCGGTCGCGGTGGCGTGCGGGGCAGGGCGCGCCGCCGACTGGGAATGGGCGAAGTGGCTGCCGCACGTGCTGGACCGGCACCGCCACGACGGTGGTGCGCCCGTCCGGCTGATCGCGCCGAGCCCGCTGCGGCTGGCCGCGCTGCTGGCCGACGACCTGCGCGAACGCGGCGACGTCGCGGCCGAGGTGCGGCGCGGGCTCGGCCGCGACGACTCGTTCCAGCTGCTGCGCAGGCTGCTGGTCGTGCACGACACCCACGGGGAGGTCGCCGCCGAGCTGGTGCGTCCTGACGAGACGGTGCCGCCCGCCGATCTCGCGGTGACGATCCTCCATCTGGTGGACGACCGGCGGCGGGAGCCCGGCGACGTCGGCGTGCGGATCCGCGTCGACGGCGACCACGTCGAGGTCGACGACCTGCGCGGCCCCGTCCCGGCGACGATGGCCGGGACGGTCGACGACGTCCCGTCCGGGATGTTGGCCGGGCTGGCGCGGATGCTCGCGCCGCTGCGGCTGTCGCGCGAGTCGGCGGAGGAGAGCGCCGCCGCGGACGGCGAGATCGACTTCACCGCACTGATCGGGGTGGACGACCCCGCCGAGATCGACGTGGCCCGGCTGTGGGCGCCGCGCACCGAGCGGGCGTTCCTGCGGGTGCCGATCGGATTGGACGACGCGGCCGAACCGGTCATCCTGGACCTGAAGGAGGCCGCGAGCCTCGGCATGGGCCCGCACGGGCTCTGCGTGGGCGCGACCGGATCCGGCAAGAGCGAGATGCTGCGCACGCTGGTGCTGACGCTGGCGGCGACGCACCCGCCCGAACAGGTCAGCATGGTGCTCGTCGACTACAAGGGCGGCGCCACGTTCGCGCCGTTCGAGAACCTGCCGCACGTGGCGGGTGTGATCACCAACCTGGAGGACGACGCCGGGCTGATCGAACGGGCGTACGCGAGCCTGTCCGGCGAGGTGCAGCGCCGCCAGCGGCTGCTGCGCGACGCGGGCAACATCGCGAGCATCGGCGACTACGCCTTCGAGCGGACGCGGCGTCCCGAGCTGGCCCCGCTGCCGTACCTGCTGGTCATCATCGACGAGTTCGGGGAGCTGCTGTCCGCGCGTCCCGACTTCATCGACCTGTTCCTGTCGATCGGCCGGATCGGGCGCAGCATCGGCGTGCACCTGCTGCTGTCGAGCCAGCGGATCGAGAGCGGGAAACTGCGGGGCCTGGAGACCTACCTGTCGTACCGCCTCGGCCTCCGCACGTTCTCCGAGGAGGAGAGCCGCACCGTCCTGGACACTCCCGACGCGTTCCACCTGCCCGCGCTGCCCGGATTCGGCTTCCTGAAGGTCGACACCAGCGTGTACCAGCGGTTCAAGGGCGGGTACGTGTCCGGACCGTACCGGGGCCCGGTGCAGACGGTGCGGGAGGGCGACAAGAAGCCGCCCGTGCGGCCGTACACGGCGTTCAACACGTCCGCCCCCTCGGCGGAGGCGCGCGGCGGCCCGGCACCGCAGGACACCGGTATGCCGGAGCGCTCCGCGGGCCCCCGGCTGCTGGACGTGCTGGTCGGCGGCCTCGTCCGGCACGGCCGCCGGATCCAGCACATCTGGCTGCCGCCGCTGCCCGCGCTGACCACCCTGGACCAGGTCACCGGCCCCGTCCGGATCGACGACGACGGGATGCGGCTCCCGGTGCGGGCCGAACCGCTGCACGTGCCGATCGGCCTGCTGGACGACGCGCGCCGCCAGTGGCAGGGCGTGTGGAACCTCGACCTGGAGTCGGCGGGCGGCCACATCGCGATCATCGGCGGCCCGCAGACCGGCAAGACGACGCTGCTGCGCACGCTGGTGCTGTCGCTGGCGCTGACCCACTCCCCCGCGCAGGTCGCGGTCTACGGGCTCGACCTGCTCGGCGGCGGCCTCCGGTCGCTGGCCGGGCTGCCCAACGTCGGCGGCGTCGCGGGCCGCGCCGACCGCGAACGCGTGCGCCGGACCGTCGAGGAGGTGCACGGCATGCTGGACCACCGCCAGGAGGTGTTCCGGCGGCACGGCGTCGACGGCGTCCAACGGCTCCGGGCGATGCACGCCGCCGGGCAGGTGCCCGAACTCCCGGCGGCGGACGTGGTACTGGTCGTGGACGGGTTCGGCGCCATCCGCGCCGACTTCGAGGAGATCGACGAGATGGTCACCGACATCCTCACCCGCGGCGGCGGCTACGGCGTCCACCTGGTGGCGGGGATGCTCCGCTGGAACGACGTGCGCATGTCGGCGCAGTCGATGTTCGGGCGCCGGGTCGAGCTGCGCCTGAACGACCCCGCCGACTCCACCGTCGAACGCAAGCTGGCGCAGACCATCGGGACCGCGCAACGGGGCCGCGCTCTGACCGACGGCAAGCTGTTCGCTCAGGTCGCGGTGCCCGCGCTCGGCCACGTCCCGGACCCGTCCGAGCTGGGCGCGGCCGTGGAGTCGGCGGTCGGCGCGGTCCGGTCGGCGTGGACGGGCCCGGTCGCCCCACCGGTCCGCGTGCTGCCGCACCGCCTGGACGCGGCCGACCTCCCCGGCCCCGCCGAACAGCCCCTGCTACTGCCGGTCGGGCTGGAGGAGCGTTCGTTCGAGCCCGTCCTGCTCGACCTGTTCGGCGCCGAACAGAACCTGCTCGTCCTCGGCGACGGCGGGTGCGGCAAGTCCGCACTGCTGCGCCTGGTCGCGCGAACCGTGGTCGACCGCTACTCCCCCGAGGAGGTCGTCTTCGCGGTGATGGACCCGCGCCGCACCCTCGGCCGCGACATCGTGCCCGCCCCGTACCTCGGCGGATACGCGAACACACCACGGGTGTGCGCGGGCCTGGCGGCGGGCGTCACGAAGGAACTGGAGGAACGCATGCCCGAGCCGGACGACGAGGACGCCGCGTCCGCCACGGGCCCGCGCGTCGTCGTGCTCGTGGACGACTACGACCTCCTCACGACCGCCGGGCAACAGCCGTTGGCGGCGTTCGTCCCGTTCGTCCCCAACGGCCCGGACATCGGGTTGCACTTCGTGGTGACCCGGCGCGTCGCGGGCGCGAGCCGGGGCCTGTACGACCCGCTCGTCCAGTCGATCCGGGAGATCGGCGCCGCCTCGCTGCTCATGTCCGGGGACCGCTCGGAGGGCCAGATCTTCCCCCGCGTCCACGCCGACCATCTCCCACCGGGACGCGGAAAATGGATCAGACGAGGAGAGGAGCCCCGCCTCGTCCAGATCGCCTTGGAGCCCCACTGACCAACAACACCATCAGCCGCATCCCCAAAGGCGACACGCTCCGGCTCCACCCGCACGCCGCCCCTACGGCTGGCGCTCGGCGGCAAGGTCTCACCCGCCGGGTCGTCCCGACGACTTCAGCAGCCTGGAGCCATTTCAGGCCCTGCTCCGCCACCTCCAGGCCCCCACGACGACCCCGCATCTGACCAGCTAGTCAGATATACGTCACCCAAAACGACCATTACCGACCATCCATTTTCAACCATTCCACAGATTTGTCGGACGTCACCCCTAGCCTGTCAAGGACTTCCGTCGAGGGGCAGGGGGCCCGGATGACCGCATGGGATATCAAGCCGTACGGGGTGAAGAGCGTGATCGATCGGACGGCGGACGCCTTCAAACCGGTCGAGAAACACGCCAAAACGTTCGTGACCAGTACCCGTGACGCTGCGGAGGCCACGGGGAGTCCCCGTGTCGCTCAGGCGTTAGCCGGGTTCGTCCTGCACCACCAGCCGACCCTGAGCGGCATCGCCCGCCGCACCGAACGCACCCTCCAGGCCGCCGCCGACGCCACCATGGCCTACCTGGACGGCGACGACCAGATGGCCGCGGGCACCCCGGGCCGCTCATGATCGTCCCCGACGAGGTCCTGGGCATCATGGCCAAAGTCCACCCCGACGCGGTGGAAACCGAAGCCCACGACTTACGCAAGGCCGCCGGAGGCATCCGCGACGCCGGAGCCGACGTCCACACCACCTGGCAAGGCTTATCGGCGTTCTACAAGGCCCCCGAAGCCGACCAGCTCTTCGCCGCCACCACACCCGTCCGCGACAACGCGGCCATGTTCGCAGGCCAACTAGAGAAGGTCACCGGCGCACTCACCACCTACGCCGCCGAAACCCGCGTCATCAAACACAAACTCACCGACCTGTACATGCAGGCCGTGACCTTCGTCAACAAAACCTTCAACGAAGACGGCAACTGGAACGAGAACAAAGACCTCGTCAACGAGAACAACACCCTGCTCGCCGCGGTCAACACCCAGGCCATGGCCTTCCACAACGCCCAGGAAAAGGCCACCAGCAGCATCTACGCCGCCTACGGCGAAACCACCCCGCCCCTGCCCACCGGCGGCGGCGGCGAGCCACCCCCGTGGGGCACCCCCGAAAAAGCCGACCTGCCCTGGTACGAAGACCTGTGGAACGGCGCCGGTTCCCTCCTCACCGGCTTCTTCGGCGACGGTCTCGGCGGCGACGCCAAAGGCATCTGGGACCTGGTCACCTCCCCCGACAAATGGTGGGACGCCTACAAGAGCCTGATGGCCCTGACCCTGCCCCTCAACCCCATCATCGCGCCGTTCGCGATGCTGATCCCGTCCGTCCGGCACAAGGTCAACGAGACCTGGAAGGGCTTCGGCAAATCCTTCGTCGCCTGGGACCGCTGGAAACAAGACCCCGCCCGCGCCGCCGGAAACACCCTCTTCAACATCGTCACCACCGTCGTCCCCGTAGGCAAAGTAGGAACCCCGGGCAAACTCGCCAAACTCTCCCGCGCCACCGCAAAAGTCGGCGACCTCGTCGACCCGGTCAGCCTCAGCCTCAAGGCCACCAAACTCCCCAAGGTCTCCGACATCGTCGCCCACCTCGGCGGAAAAGTCGGCGACCTGGCCAAGACGACCAAACTCAACCTCCACAAGTTCGTCATCCAACCCACCATCGACCTCAAGAACTACATCCACCACCGCCACTCACACATCCCCGACCGCATCCCCGAATGGATCCAACGCGAACACCGCCAACCAGCCGCAGCCCAAGTCCGCGCCTCACACACCCCCGAACTAGCCGCCGCCCGCACCGGCCAACCCACCAACACCATCCACGACCCTGCGCAGACTCCGGCCACCGCGTCGCGCGCCACCCCTCAGAGCGGCAACACCACCGGAGGCAACTCTCCGGGCGAGTCCCCCTTGATCCGCCATACCGGTTCCTTGACAGGCCCACATCAGGGGCCCTCAGAGGGTTCTGGGGTCTTACACCACGATCGCGTCGAGGGGGACTTGGACACCCCCGCCGCCGCTACACCTCCTCATGGTCCCGAAGGCCCTCCGCATGACCCTTCGGGGGGCGAGCACACCCCCAAGCTCGAAGATCAGGTCGTCGAACGGAAGGACGCGCTCTCTCCCAAGAAGAGCAAACCGTTCGGGGATGGCGTCGAACTCGAGGCCAACAAGCGGTACATCGTCACCGACCATGGCGGACGGTACCGTGGCGTCTTCATCACCGACGACCACGGGGTGATCAGAGAGGTCCACACATGGTCCCGCAGCACGGGCAAGTGGCGCCCGGACCTGCGTAACCCGCTGCCGAACGTCGCCTACCACGTCGACGACAACTGGATCTTCCGCACCGACGACCACGCACGAACCATCAGCGTGGAAGGCGAACTCCATCACCCCGGATCCGACGACGCCCGCCGGATGGCGACGGACCAGAGTTCCGCAGGCAAGGAAGGGGGGACGGAGTATGAGAGGCTCAACAAAGAGATAATCGACAACTTCGTCGATGAACACAATCGCCTTCCGATGTCACACGAGGTTGATCTATACCATGACGTCAGATGGAATGGCGGACACCTCATAGGCACAGCCTTTGGCGGTCCGGGCGAACGCATCAACCTGGTCTCCATGCTAGAGAAGCTAAATAAGGCACAAAAGGGGACAAGTCTCCTTAATAACTATCGGAAACTAGAAAGTTACTTCATAGCAATTCTTGACCGCTCTCAACCGCCAAGGCTTGAGATCAACATAAGGGCAGACTACCTACCAGGCCGGAAGGTTCCTCACGAAATCATAGTTGAGTACGCACTCGACGGACAGATTACGAACAAACTCGTCTACCCCAACGTGCCGCCGATAAATAGCAGTTAGCAGCAGCAGAGAGCCATGTCATGATTTCAGAAAGCCCCATCTCTCCAGAAGAGCAGGAAGCCGTCCTACGAGATGTCGGTGGCGGCGTGCTCGCGGCGGCACCGGACGGCTGGACTCAACTTCGCTTTCGGCTGGACGTGACCACCGAACTGGCAAGTAACAGGTTCGAGGCAACGATGGAAGATGGTTCCATCGTTCACCTGAGCGCACCTGACCGACCACGCAGAAGCCTCCAGAAATTGCGCGAACAAATGTATTCACCAGGCAAGGGGGCTTGGTTCACTGCCCGGTACGTCATCGTTCGACCGGGTCGATACAGCGTCGAGTTTGACTATGAAAACGAACCCGATTTCGGTTTCGAGATCGACGCTTTGACCTACGCCAACGATCTCAAATCCTTTCCACGGGACGACGAGCACATTCCTGATTGGCTTCGCCAGAAGATCAACGAATCAGAAGCCAGCGAAGAAGGATAGGCGACGACGACAAGACCTACGTCAACGACCTCAAGTGGTTCCCTTGCGACGACGAACACATCCCCGACTGGCTTCGCCAGAAGATCAATGAAGCAGTGGCCCACGAGGAATGATAAGCGGAGACGGGCATTCATTTCTTGATGCCGATGCAGGAGCGGCAGCCGGTGGGGGTTTCGGTGGCCGCAAGTTCCGGGAGGTCAACGGTGTTTGCCGGTGTAGTCAGCGTTGGTGATGGCCATGCCGATGAGGAGGATCAGCACCCAGGCCGCGAAGCCGGTGAGTAGAGCGAGGGCGGTGATCGCCAGGGTGAGGATCACAGGTTCTCCTCGATCTTGCGTTGGTCGGCGAGTGCCTCGCTGAGCAGCTCGTATGAATCCTCGGCGAGGGTCATGCACAGGCCGTGGTAGAGCTCTCGATCACTCAGGGGATGGCCCAGGCGGGTGGCCATGACACACGTCATCGTCGGAGGGCGGCGAATGTGCCAGGTCGGATACTGCGCCTGTAGACGAGCGCCTTCTTGATCGTTCACGAGTCGGATTCCCTGCGAATTGATTTGGCCGATGACAGGCGAGCCTCGCAGGCAAGAGTTACTCTGAGCTACGAACCGCTCACCCCCCATGAGCACCCGGCCAAGTGAGGCGACACCCCCGAACCTGCGGGCCGACACCCGGGAGCACCCGATGGCATCCTCGCGTGACACCAACCCCTCCGCCTTCCAGGAAGCGTTCGTCAACGAGTTGCGTGCGCGGCGTCAGGCGGACGGCATCTCCCGGAACAAGCTCGCGGCGAAGCTGGGCTGCACGCCCCAGTGGATCGCCAAAGTCGAGACCTTCGAGAAGCCCCCGTCCGAGGGCCTCGCCCAGGACCTGGACACCTACTACCAAATGGGCGGCACGTTCCACCGCATGTGGGAGAAGCACGTTGAGGCACGGATGAATGGGCTCATTCCGACCGGATTTCGACCTCTCATCGAGGCAGAGAAGGAGACGGACCGAGTCAGCATCTTCGAGCCACTCCTGATCCCGGGCTTGTTCCAGACGGAGGACTACGCCCGCCTCGTGCTCAGTGCTAGCAGGCGCCCCGACAAGTTGGAAGAACTTGTCTCGATTCGAGTGGGGCGCCAGGTCATCCTCGACAAAGCTGATCCGCCGTGGATCTTCTTGTTGCTCCGAGAATCAGTCATTCGTGATCTACAGCCGGAATTACTTCATGGACAGTGCGAGCGGCTGCTTGATCTGGCAGGACGACACACGATCGCGGTTCAGATCATCCCAGTGAGAGCGCGTCTGTTTCACCCGACGGGGTTCCAGATACTTGGCTTCCCGCAGGCAGGTTCCATCGCGTACATGGAAGGAACCGGAGAGCACGGCCAGACACTCACAAACCCGGAAGCAGTACGCAAACTTGTCGTACTCTTCGACTTGGCAAGATCCGAAGCGTTGTCTGCTGAGGATTCCATGGCCCTGATCAGGGCCCACATGGAAGGCACGTGAGCATGTCTGACCTGTCGCCTTGGCGCAAGAGCTCCCACAGTGATCAAGAAGGAGGCAACTGCGTGGAAGTCGCCGAGCTCTTCTTGGCGATCGCCGTCCGGGACTCGAAGGACCCGGACGGGCCGAAACTGGCGTTCGAGCGTGCGGCGTTCGCTGACCTGGTGACCGGCATCCAGACCGGACGGTACGACCGGTAGTCCGCGTTCAGGAAATGTGCTGGGGTCTCATGCCACGATCGGGTGCGGGGCCCTCGGCATGTTCGCATGGCCACGGTGCGGGTGCGGTCTCCGCTGGCATGCGCGCGTGATCACGGTGCGGGGACGGTTCGTTGACGTTGGATGTCGGCGGTGTTGGAAAGGTCGGGGGATGACTAAGGATGTTGTCGCGCTGGTGGCGGCGGAGCCGGATGTGGGGTCTGTTCTGGCGGGGATGGTGGAAGCCGGGAGTCAGTGGCGGGTCGAGAGCGCGGCGGGGGGTGGGGTTCTTCGGTTGTGTGATGAGGGTGGACAGATCGTGGTGAGTGTTGAGGTGCCTGTGCTGGTGGAGGTGGTCGGGGAGTTGGCTCGGCTCCTCGGGCCCGAGGTTGGGGAGGTTGAGGTGCCTGTTTGGTGGGTTGAGGTTCGGGGTGGTGAGTTCTGGGACGGGTCGGAAGTCGTGGCGTTACGGTTCGCGGCGCGGATTGTTGAGCGGCTCGGTGGGACGGTGTGGGTCGGGGATCCCGAGTATGTGAGGCGGGCGACATGACCGTTGATGTGATGTCGGAGCGGGTGGGTGTGGTCATGCAGAACCGGCCCGTGGTGTCGTTGTCGTCGTGGGTGGCGGAGGCGATTCGGGTGTGCGCTGAGGCTGACAAGGGGCTTCAGGTTGTTACCCCCGTGCATTCGCGGCTGACGTTGCCGTTGCGGTTGGCGCTCACCGGGCCTGACTGTCGGTGGGTGGTGACTGATCCCGCAGGCGGGTACTACGACGGGATCTCCGGGGTGAAGCTCGCCTGGGACGGGTCATTGTTCGCCCCGACCGAGGGGGGCACGGCTGAGGCTTTCAAGGAGGCGGGGGCGGACGGGACGCAGGTCTTTGTCGACGCGACCGTCCGGCACACGGCGTATGAGGCGTTGAACGTCGGGGTGGTCGCGCAGACGATGTGCGAGGAGCTGGGTTCCGGACCGCCGTCGGGGTGGGGTACGGCCGAGCCCGCGGGGATCGTGTGGAGCACCGAGCGGCTGACCGGGGTGTGCCGTGAGCGGGCGCCACGGCCCACGTGGCTGGTGTTCGTGGGTGACGGGGTGGTCGGGACGATGACGGTGCGGCGGACGGAGTCGGGCGTCCAGGAGACCGTGACGGCGGGGGTGGGGCGTGAGGCCGATGTGCGGGGGCTCGTCGAGCGGCTGGACGCCGGGTTCTCGTTGGTGTCCGTCCTGGCGCAGCGGGTGCCCGGCCGGGATGACCTCACCGTGGAGCCGCGGTGGTCGGGGATGCCGGTGCCGGTGGGCATGGCGATCGGGCCCGAGGCCCAGGCGGAGATCGGGATGCCGGTGTCGGGGCGCGCCGAATGGCGCGATCTGGACGGCGGGCCGGACGGGTGGGCGGAGTTCGCCCGCGTCATCGGCGCCCTGAAAGGGGCCTAGCCGATCACTCGCGGTGGTGGTTCTCGCCCGGCCAGGACTCGTCGGGCCAGCCGGAGACCTGTTCGGAGGCGTCCGGGTCGATGCCGGGGACGATCTGTTCGCACCACACGACCTTCCCGGCGGCGGTGCGGCGGGTGCCCCAGCGGTGCGCGAGCTGGCTGACGACGAGGAGGCCTCGGCCGTTCTCGTCGTCGTCCTCGGCGCGGCGCAGCCGAGGCAGCGCGGCGGAGCGGTCCAGCACCTCGCAAACGAGGGTCCGTTCCAGGAGGAGGCGCAGTTCGATCGGGCCCGGCGCGTACCGGAAGGCGTTCGTGATCAGCTCGGACGCCAGCAGCTGGGTGGTGTAGTCGAGCTCGTCCAGGTCCCATTCGGCCAGACGGCTGCGGACGAGCCCACGGGCGCGGCGGACGGCGGCCGGGTCGGCGGGCAGCGTCCAGGAGGCGAAGCGGTCCTCGGGCAGGCGGCGCAGCCGCGCGATGAGGACGGCGATGTCGTCGCGGTGCTGGTCGGCGTACACGCCCGCGAGGGTCGCCTTGGCGAGGTCCTCCATGGAGTGGTCGACCGAGTCGGGGCCGAAGACGCGCTGGAGGCGGGCGAGGCCGTCGTCGATGTCGCGGCCCCGGTTCTCGACCAGGCCGTCGGTGTAGATGACGAACAGGCTGCCGTCCTCGACGGTGAACTCGCGGCTCTCGATCGCGGCGCCGCCCGCGACGCCGAGCGGCGGGGCGGGCGGGACCTGGAGGTACTCGTTGTCGCCGTTCGGCCCGGCCAGCAGCGGCGGCAGGTGCCCGGCGGACGCGATCTCGATGGCGCCGGTCGTCGCGTCGTACACCGCGTACACGCAGGTGGCGAAGTGCGGCTCCTGCTCGCCCAGCTCGATCATCAGCTCGTGCATGACGTGCAGCGCGTCGGCGGGCGGCAGTTCCAGGTTGGCGAGCGTGTGCAGCGCGGTGCGCAGCCGTCCCATGGTGACGGCGGCCTTCACGCCGTGCCCGGCGACGTCGCCGACGATGAGGGCGACGCGGGCGCCGGGCAGCGCGATCGACTCGTACCAGTCGCCGCCGACCTCGACGAGCTTGCTGCCGGGCAGGTAGCGGTGCCTGACCTCGACCGACGACGGCGCCGACAGCCGGTTCGGCAGCAGGCTGCGTTGCAGCGCGAGCGCGGTGGCGCGCTCGCGGCCGAACTGACGCGCGTTGTCGATGACGATCGCGGCGCGGGCCGCGAACTCCATGCCGATCTCGAGGTCGTAGCGGTCGAACTTGCGGAACCCTGGCACACGGGTGCAGGCGAGGAACCCGAGCAGCGTGTCCTGCGCGATCATCGGCAGCAGCACCATCGACACGCCGGTCAGCAGTTCACCGGCGGGGCCGCGCCGCCACAGCCGGCCGATCTCGGACGCCGAGTCGACGTCGATGTGCGGCAGGTGGACGGGACGCGCCGTGTC
Organism: Actinomadura meridiana; assembly: GCF_039537545.1. NCBI lineage: Bacteria > Bacillati > Actinomycetota > Actinomycetes > Streptosporangiales > Thermomonosporaceae > Actinomadura > Actinomadura meridiana. The sequence continues at coordinate 495,430 of NZ_BAABAS010000005.1, read as the reverse complement.
CATGACCTCCCGGTACGGGGTGCCCTCGGGGAACACCAGCACCTCGCCGACCGGGAACGTCGACGTCCACGCCGCCAGGTTCCCGTCGTCGGAGGTGACGGCGATGCGGCGCAGCACCGCCGATCCGGACTCGGCGTGCACCTCGTCGGCGGCGACCAGGCTCTCCAGCACCAGCACCGAGGCGGCGTTGCAGTAGTGCGGGACGCAGACGTCGACGAGCCCCCGCGCGGACTGGTCGAGGTCGAGGGACGCGCCGAACCGGGTGAGCTGGTCGTCCATCAGCGCGCGCCGCATGAGGGCCGGGTCCTGGTAGCGGTCGCTCGGCGGCAGCGCGACCCGGACGAACAGCAGCGTCGTGGGCGCGGTCTCGGGGTCGCCGCCGACCAGGGGCTGCGCGGTCACGACGGCCTCGGTGGACGTGCCGTCGCCGCGCAGCACGGTCACGACGCCGTTGCGTTCCTGCCCGGTGTCGCCCTTCTCGAGCAGCGCTTCGAGTTCGGCCTTGGCCTCGTCGCCGACCAGCACGGTCGCGGGATGGCCGATCAGGTCCTCGGGGGCGCGGCCGAGGACGGCCCGCGCGTTCGGCCCGCACTGCACGATCCGCCGGGAAACGTCGATTCCCAGGACGAGCGTCCGGGACGCGGAATCGGTCGCGGGCGCTTCGCCTCGCGGCGCCATGACGGATCTCACCTGACGCGCTCCAGACAGCCGTTCGTTTGAGCCCTACCCAGCGACAGTATGGGGCATGACACCGTTTCAAGGGGAGAAGATCACGCTTACCATGCCGAAATCCCTCCCGGACATGCCCTCCCCGGCCACATTCCGGACGCCGGGCGGCCCGATCCTGGTCGCCACACGGCCCTCGGGCCGACTTCAGGGGGAATGGCGGGGGCTATCCGAATCGTTGTGAAAGTGGCACGATCGGTCCCGTCTGGGTACGCCGCCGTGGCGCCTCAAGACCGGAGGTTTCGCATGTCTTCTTCTGTCGCACCCCCCGAGCGACCGGCCGCACTGTACGGCGGTACGAGCGGGCGAAGGGTGACCGTACGCGACATCGCCGCCGCCAAGGAGCGGCACGAGAAGTGGCCGATGCTCACCGCGTACGACGCGCTCACCGCGCGGATCTTCGACGAGGCCGGGATCCCGGTGCTGCTCGTCGGCGACTCCGCCGCGATGGTGGTGTACGGCTACGACTCCACGATCCCCGTCACCGTGGACGATCTGATCCCCCTCACCGCGGCCGTCGTGCGCGGTTCCAAGCGCGCGATGGTGGTCGCCGACCTGCCGTTCGGCTCGTACCAGACGGGCGTCCCCGAGGCGCTGTCGGCCGCGACCCGCTTCCTCAAGGAGACCGGGGCGCACGCGATCAAGCTGGAGGGCGGCCGCCGGATCATCCCGCAGGTCGAGGCGATGGTCGCCGCCGGGATCCCGGTGATGGGCCACCTCGGCCTCACCCCACAGTCGGTGAACGTCTTCGGCGGCTACCGGGTGCAGGGCCGCGGCCAGGACGGCGACGAACTGATGGCGGACGCGAAGGCCCTGGAGGCGGCGGGCGCGTTCTCGGTCGTCCTCGAATGCGTGCCCGCGGAGCTCGCCGCCCGCGTCACCTCGTCGCTGTCGGTCCCGACGATCGGCATCGGCGGCGGCAACCAGACCGACGCACAGGTCCTCGTCTGGCAGGACATGGCCGGGCTGACCCCGCGCACCGCGAAGTTCGTCAAGAAGTTCGCCGACATGAACGCGCTGCTCGGCGAGGCCGCCCGCAGCTACGCCGACGAGGTCGTGAGCGGCGCCTACCCGGCCGCCGAGCACACCTACCACTGAGACCGGCGCGAGCCGTCCCGGCCCTCAGGAGTTGTGGCCGGGACGGACGTCGTCGTTCTCGTCCGTCCGCGGCCGGTGGGTGGAGCGCACCACGATCAGCCGGTCGCCGGGTTCGAGCACCTCGCATTCGGCGTGGTCGAACGGCAGCATCCGGCCGTCCCTGACCAGCGCGATCGCCGGTTCCCGCACCGCGCCGATCGGGCCGCCGACCTCGTCGCGGCGCACGTCCCGCTCGGCGAGGTCGAGGCCGCTGCCCCGTTCGAGGAGGTCCTCGATGACCTCGCTGACGGCGGGCTGGACGGTCGACACCCCGAGCAGCCGTCCGGCCGCCTCCGACGACGTCACCACGTGGTCGGCGCCGGACTGCCGCAGCAGCGGGACGTTCTCCGACTCGCGCACCGACGCCTGGATCCCCGCCGCCGGGTTGAGCTGCCGCGCGGTCAACGTGATCAGCACGGCGGTGTCGTCGCGGGCGCTGGCCACGACGACCCACCTGGCCCGCTCGACGGCGGCCTGTTTCAGCACGGAGCTGCGGGTCGCGTCCCCGACGATGCCGACGAACCCGGCCTCGGACGCCTCGGCCACCACGCGCGGGTCGGGATCCACCACGACGATGGACGCGCGCTCGACTCCGGTGCTGAGCAGTGTCTTGATGGCGCTGCGGCCCTTCGTGCCGTAGCCCGCCACCACGATGTGGTCGCGCACGCGCGTCCTCCAGCGGGTTCTGCGCCAGTCCTGGCGGGTGCGTTCCGCGAGCACCTCAAGCGTGGTGCCGACGAGGACGATGAGGAACAGCACCCGGACGGGCGTGATGAAGACGATGTTGACCAGCCGGGCGCCGTCGCTGACCGGCGTGATGTCACCGTAGCCGGTGGTGGACGCGGTCACCGTCGCGTAGTAGAAGGCGTCCAGCAGGGACAACGTGCCGCCCCCGCTGTCCCGGTAGCCGTCGCGGTCGACGTACACGGCGGCCACGACGGCGAGGAGCAGCACCAGCGCGATGCCGACCCGCCGGGCGACCGCGCGCATCGGGCCCGCGCCCGCCGACGACGGCAGCAGGACGAGCGGGCCCCTGGCCGCGTCCGGATCGTTCATGCTCGGCGGGGGTCAGACGTCGGTGACGCGCAGGCCCGCGTGAGCCTTGTAGCGGCGGTTGATCGAGATGAGGTTCGCGGTGAGCGCCTCGACCTGGTGCGCGTTGTGGAGCCTGCCGCCGTAGACGCCGCGCATGCCGGGGATCCGCCCGGCGAGGGCCTGGACGAGGTCGGTCGCCTCCCGGTCGTCGCCGAGGACGAGGACGTCCAGCTCCATGCCCTCCACCTCGGGGTCGAGCAGCAGCTTGGCGGACACGTGGTGGAACGCGGCGACGACGCGGCTGCCGGTCAGCACGGCGGCGGCCTGCTGGGCGGCGCTGCCCTCCTCGACGGGCAGCGCGAACGCGCCCTTGCCCTTCTCGAAGCCGAGCGGGTTCACGCAGTCGACGACGATCTTGCCGGTGAGCTCGTCGCGCAGTGACTCCAGCAGCGCGCGGTGGCCGTCCCACGGCACTGCGACGACGACGACGTCGGAGCGTCCGGCCGCGTCCGCGTTGTCGGCGCCGGTGATGGTCAGGCCCGCGTCCGCCCCGGCGGTGAGGTCGTCGGCGGCGGCCTGGGCGCGTTCGGCCTTGCGGGACCCGAGCGTCACCCGGTGTCCGGCGAGCGCGAACCGGCGCGCGAGCCCCTTGCCCTGGTCGCCGGTGCCGCCGAGAATCCCGATCGACAGACCGCTCACGTCGGGAAGGTCGCCCCCGGTGTTCTGCTGCTCAGTCATGCCGCCGAGTCTGCCAGGCCGAAAGCACGCGCGGCGGCGCGGGGTTCTCATCGGTTGGGTGGGGTGAGTGAAGTGAGTGTTGGTGTGTGTCTGTACGCGGAGCGCCGGGACTGTCGGCGGGGGTCGGTACGGTACGTGGCGTGCAGGTCACTCAGGCGTACCGGTTCGCCCTGGATTCGACGCCCGCGCGGCGGCGGGCGTTGGCATCGCACGCGGGTGCGGCGCGGTTCGCGTGGAACTGGGCCCTGGCCGCCTGCACCACCCGCCACAAGGCCGAAGGCAAGTGGTGGTCGGCTACCGAACTGCACCGGTTATGGAACCAGACCAAAAAGACCGACCCCACGCTGGGCTGGTGGGCCGAGAACTCCAAGTGCGTGTATCAGGAGGCGTTCCGTGACCTTGACCGGGCGCTGCGCGAGTTCGTCCGGTCCCGTAACGGAGCCCGCAAGGGCCGGTTGGGGTTTCCTCGGTTCAAGAAGCGGAGCCAGTGCCGGGACTCGTTCCGGTTCTCCACCGGTGTCATGCGCTGTGCGGGCCGGACCGTCGCCCTGCCCCGCCTGGGCACCGTCGCCACCCACGAGTCGACCCGCAAACTCACTCGCCGCCTGGACAACGGCACCGCGCGGATCCTGTCTGCAACGGTGTCGCGGACCGCGGACCGCTGGCACGTCTCCTTCACCGTCCACGTCGAAAGGCCGGCCCCCGCGCGGCACGCCCGGCCCGGGTCGGCGGTAGGCGTCGACCTGGGCGTCACCACCCTGCTGACCGGCGTCGCCGACGGTGGCACAGTGATCGAAATCCCCGGACCAAAGGCGCTACGGACCAGGCTGCGGAAACTCGCGCGACTCAGCCGGGTCCACGCCCGCGCCCAGCCCGGGTCAGCCAACCGGGCGAAAGCCGCCGCGCGGCTGGCCCGCCACCACGCCCGCGTCACCCACGTCCGCACCGACACCCTCCACAAGGTCACCAGCGCGCTCGCCGCACGGTACGAAACCGTGGTGATCGAAGACCTCAACGTGACCGGGATGCTGGCCAACCGGCGCCTGGCCCGCGCCATCGCCGACCAAGGGTTCGGGCAAGCACGGCGAATGCTCACCTACAAGACCGGCTGGAACGCCGGAACCCTGCTGATCGCCGATCGGTGGTTCCCCTCGTCCAAGACGTGCTCGGATTGTGGGAGGCGAAAGCCAAACCTCGCCCTGTCCGAGCGTGTCTACCGGTGTGGGGGTTGCGGCCTGGTCGCGGGCCGGGATGTGAACGCGGCCCGTAATCTGCTCGTTCTCGCCGCCAGTGGGGCGGAGAGCCCAAACGCCTGTGGAGGCGATGTAAGACCTGGCCTGGCCGGGCGGTCGCCAGCGAAGCAGGAACCCGGCACCACACCTGGTGTGGGTGAGACCGGGACCGCCGCCGCGCAAGCGACGGCTACCCGATAGCGAACACTCACTCTCGCTTACACAACGGGTAACGGTGCGGCACGATGGTGGTCGTGGAGGCCGAGCAGATCGTCATGTTGCGCGAAGTCCTGGCCGCGACGGGCTGGCTGGAGCGGACCGAGGAGTTCGGCCGCGCCCTGCGGGTCACGTCCCGGACCCCGGGCGGGCTGCTGCTCGTCGGCACGCCCGACGGCGAGCCGTGGCATCTGGCGGCGCATCTGGACGACGAGAGCCGTCTCGGCGACGTCCCCGGCCTCACGCCGACGCTGGTGCGCTGGAAGCCCCCGGCGGACGCGCCCGCGCACCTGCGCGTCGGTCTGGAACGGCTGGAGGAGGCGCGGCGCGGCGAGACGCTGTTCGTCGTCGCCGAGGAGGACGCGCCCGTCCCGCTGCTGGAACGGGTCGACGACGCGCGCCGCGTCGGGGCGACGATCCTCGCGCTCGACGGCGGCGACCGCGAGCTGCGCGGCCTCGCCCACGAGTCGCTGACCGTCCCGCCGGACGAGGCGCTGCTGTCGTTCGACGGTGCGCAGCACCTGGTCAGCGCGGCGGCCGGGGTTGACGCGGACGGCGGGCGGCGGAGCCCGCGCGGCGGTCCGCGCGGGCTCCGCCGCCGCCTCGCGAAGCTTCTGGACACGGTGGCGGGGCCCACGGTGGACTAGTGGGCGGCTAGTCGTCGCCGTCCTGCCTGCGCCACGCCTCGTTGCGTTCGCGTGCCAGGGCGAGCGCGTTCGCGGCGGCGCCCTCGGAGTCGTAGGGGCCCATGCGGTCCTTGTCGGGGCAGCCCGGCCCGTGCTCGACCTTCATGTGCTTCAGGCAGAACCACCAGTCACCGTCGTCGGCCATCGGCGCTCCTCTCGATCTTGTGCCGCACGGGATTCGTTGCCCCGATCCCGCTGACTACACTCGCGTCTATGACGACCCAGCTACTCCGGCCCGGCAACGTTTCCCCCATGCGCAAGGTTCCGCAGACCATTCCGCGTCCGGAGTACGTGGGCAAGAAGCACCCGAGGACCGGGGAGCCCGACGTCAAGTCGCCCGAGATCATCGAGCGGATGCGGGTGGCCGGGAAGATCGCCGCGCAGGCGCTGGAAGAGGTCGGCAAGCACGTCCGGCCCGGGATCACGACCGACGAGCTGGACGTCATCGGCCACGAGTTCCTCCTCGACCACGGCGCCTACCCGTCGACGCTGGGCTACCGCGGCTTCCCCAAGTCGCTGTGCACGTCGGTCAACGAGGTGATCTGCCACGGCATCCCGGACGACACCGTCCTGCGCGACGGCGACATCGTCAACGTCGACATCACCGGGTTCATCGGCGGCGTGCACGGCGACACCGACGCGACGTTCCTGTGCGGCGACGTCGACGAGGAGTCGCGGCTGCTGGTGGAGCGGACGCACGAGGCGACGATGCGGGGCATCCGGGCGGTGAAGCCGGGCCGGGCGCTGAACGTGATCGGACGGGTGATCGAGTCGTACGCCAAGCGGTTCGGGTACGGGGTCGTCCGCGACTTCACCGGGCACGGGATCGGCACCACGTTCCACTCCGGGCTGGTCGTCCCGCACTACGACGACCCGAACGCCACGACGATCATCGAACCGGGGATGACGTTCACGATCGAGCCGATGCTGACGCTCGGCACCCACGACTACGACATCTGGAAGGACGGCTGGACCGTCGTCACCAAGGACCGCAGGCGCACCGCCCAGTTCGAGCACACGCTGCTGGTGACCGAAGACGGCCACGAAATCCTTACCCTCCCGTGACAGACCTCTTGATCTAGAGTCCGATTCGCCTCACCTCCGGCCGGGAGACCCTCTAGAGATGAACGCCCCAGCGCCGTACGAGCCGAGGGTCCCGTCCGACAGCATGCCGCCCGGACGCGCCGCCCTCAGCGTGACGTGGGCGGCGCTGCCGTTCCTGAGCCTCGGCTACGCGACGCCGTTCACGTTCGCGGCGGCGGCGCTGTGGCGGCGCAGCCCGCACCTGATGATCTCGACGGCCGCGTACGTCGGCGTCTTCGCGACGCTGCTGCTCCTGCTCCCCGACATGGGCAAGGACGACGGCGCGGAACGCGCGGCCGGGGTGCTGCTGTTCATCCTCGGCGTGGTGGGCTGCGCGCACGCGTTCATCATCCGCCGCCGCGTGTTCGACCCGCACGGGCTGTCGGCCGTCGACAACGAGGCGGTCGTCGAGCGCGTCAAGCGGCGGCGGCTGCTGCGGGACAAGGCGCGCGACCTGGCGGCGTCCGACCCGGGCCTCGCGAGGGAGCTGCGGATCGGACGCCCCGACCTGCCGCGCCAGTACAACGACGGCGGGCTCGTCGACGTCAACCACGCCCCGGTGAACGCGCTCACGCTGCTGCCAGGCATCACGCCGGAGCTGGCGGCGCGGATCGAGCGGGTGCGGGCCGAGACGGGCGGGTTCGTGTCCGCGGAGGAGCTGTCGGCGGTGGCGGGCCTGCCGCCCGACCTCACCGGCGACCTGTCCGACTACGCCGTCTTCGTTCGTTCCCATTGAGCGAAGGGGACCGGCCGCAAACCGCCGACCGATCCCCCGCGAAACCGTGCGACCAGTCTACTCGTCGATGCAGTAGATCGAGAAGAGGTCCGCGCGGTCGCTGGCCGCGCCGACGTCCACCGAGGACGCCTGCGGTCCCTCAGCCCACAGCTCCGACCAGGGGTCGCTCGGCTGGTTCTTCTCGAAGACGAAGACCGCGTTGTCGGAGTTGTTGTAGTAGGACGAGATCCGGTCGGCGAACCCGTAGTCGGCGAGTTTCGTCGAAAGCGTGGTACCGCAGTGGATGGTGAGTTGCGCCCCGGTGAAGTTCGTGCCGTCGTAGAAGCAGACGCGGTGACCGTCACACGAGCCGGGCTTGTCGTCGCCGGGGAAGCTGACGACCACCCTGCCGTTGTTGTAGGACACCTCGTTCGGGCCGGTCTGGACACCACCGGGGTGCTGGCGGAGCTGAACGTCGACCGCGCCCCGCGCCGGTGAGCTCTGGGCGGCGAACCCAGCGCCGGCACTCCCGATGACCATGGCGGCGGCTCCCGCGAGGGCGAACCCGCGGGCGAACATGCGAGCGGACATGACTCTCCCTTCGTTCTGCGCTGAACGGAGCCGGAGATGATCTCGGCTCGCTTCGAACGTAGAGGGCTTCAAAGGAAAAGTAAAACTTTGAATAATCCAAGCATCAACCAAACCGACAACGGGGCAGGCCATCGCGCTGGACGGGGAACTCGCCGTTCAGGACCGGCCGCGAGGCGGGCGCCCGGTGGCAGACGGCGCCCTGGTTCCCCGGCGACGGCGGCGCGGTGCGCGCGGCCGCCGCCGAGCAGGGCCTGCCGGGCGTCGTCGCCAAGCGCCTCGACTCCCCGTACGAGCCCGGCGAGGAGTCGGGCGCCTGGCGATTCATCCCTGGTAAGGGCGACTAGTAGGCAACGGTGATGCGACGGCCGACGGCCTGGCTCTTCTCCAGCTCGTCGACCAGCGCGACGGCGTAGTCCTCCGCGCTGATGAAGCTCTTCCCGTCGGCGTCGGTGAGGAGCTCGTCGCCGCCGAGCCGGAAGGTGCCGGTGCGCTCGCCGGGCTCGATTCCGGCGGCGGGCGAGATGTACGTCCAGTCCAGGTCGCCCGCCTCGGCGCGGACGACGTCGAGCAGCTCGCCCTGGGCGAGCGCCTCGCCCTTGTACAGGTCGGGGAACTCGGGCGTGTCGACGAGCCGGGCGCCGGGACCGACCAGCAGGCTGCCCGCGCCGCCGACCACGACCACGCGCCGGACACCCGCCTGCCGCAGCCCGTCGAGCGCGCCGCGTCCGCCCGCCAGCAGCGGCCCGGTCGGCTCCGACCCGTCGCGCGGCGGCGCGATCGCGAGGACGGCCGCGTCGTGCCCCTTGGCGAGCCCGGCGATCGCGGCGGCGTCGGCGGCCTCCGCCTTGGCCGTGCCCTCGTTCCCGCTGCGCGTGACCCCGGTGACCTCGTGGCCCCGGCGGCGGGCCTCGTCGGCGACCCGGCGCCCGATCATCCCGGTGGCGCCGATCAGCAGAATCCTCATGATGGCCTCCTCTGATGTCGTCATCGGCGTGAAGGTATCCATTGGATACTGGTTACTTCAACATCCACTGGTACCCTCTGGGAACCATGAAGGGCAACGCGTTCGATCCGAACTGCCCGACCAGGCTCGTTCTAGACCGCATCGGCGACAAATGGTCGGTCCTGGTCGTGCTCAGCCTCAGCTCCGGACCGCGCCGCTTCACCCAGCTCCGCGACACGATCGGCGGAATCACCCCCAAGGTCCTCACCCAGACGCTCCGCGCGATGGAGCGCGACGGCCTCCTCATCCGCACGGTCTTCGCCGAGGTGCCGCCGCGGGTCGAGTACGCGCTGACGCCGCTCGGGCAGTCCCTCCAGTCGCCGATCGGGGCCGTCGCCGCGTGGGCGGAGGAGAACGTCGAGGCGGTCATCGCGGCCCGCGAGCGCGCCCCCGTCTGACCCGGTCCCTGAGCCGAACCCGCCCGGAACCCGCCCGGAACCCGCACGGCACGTCCCGCATCAAACGGACGTAGTGCCCGGTTCCGGCGCGTCGCCGTCGAAAACCATCGGTAGCGGGCTAGAGTCCCGCTCTGACACGGGCGCCGGGGACGTGCTGAAAGGCCGTGTCACTGAAGGCCGTGTCACTGAGACGCGTGTCGGAAGGCGGGGACGGGCACGATGATGGGCAAGACGCACGCCCTCAGCGGCGCGCTGGCATGGCTGGCCGCCGTGCCCGTGATCGCGCAGGAGCGGCTGCTCGGCGACTACGCGGTGTCGCTGTCGGCGGAGCAGATCGCGGCGGGCGCCGTGGTGTGCGCGGGCGCGGCGATCCTGCCCGACATCGACCATCACAACGGCCGCATCGCCAACACGTTCGGGCCCATCACCCACCACATGTGCAAGTGGATCGGGAAGGCGTCGGGCGGGCACCGGCACGCGACCCACTCGCTGCTGTTCGCGGCCGGGATGGGCCTCGCGATGGACTACCTCGCGACCCACTACGTCTACGCTTGGTGGGCCTGCCTGTTCATGATCGTCGGCCTGGGACTGCGCGGGGTCGGGCTTGACTTCGAGGGCAAGGAGCCCCAGTCGGCGCTGGCCGACTGCGCGCTCGCCCTCATCGCGGTCTGGCTGATGCACAACATCGACATGAGCTTCGTCGGGTTCGCGGTCGGGCTCGGCTGCTTCGCGCACGTCGTCGGCGACTGCCTGACGCCACGGGGCTGTCCGGTGTTCTGGCCGCTGCCGTACCGGATCGACGTCCCGGTCATCCCGAGGACGGACGGCAAGGTGGAGCGCTGGGTCGTGATGCCCGTCCTCACGCTCGGCATCGCCGTGCTGACCGTCCGGTCGGTGCTCGGCGACCTCACCGCCGAGTGGCTCACCCGCGGCTGACCGCCGCCTCGCCGCGCCGAGGCCGTCCGCCGGTCAGGGCAGCAGGTCGACGAACTGGTCGCAGTTGACGCCCTCCCATCCGGTCACACCGCCCCACAGAGCGATGGACTCGACACCGGGAATGGCCTCCGCGGTACACGCGATCTGCGCCTTCTCCGTTCGCGCCCATGGCAGCTGTCCGTCGTCGGGCTGCGACCGCTGAACGATCAGTTCGCCCCCCGGCGGGGCCGCGGTGCCGTTGTCGGCGAGCAACCTGGCCGTCAACGGATGCCCGACCTCCGTGTGCAACCCGGCGTTGCGCTCCAGCCTCGTCGGCCTCACGGCGAGCTGTTCGATGGCCAGGTACGGGCGCCCGACCAGGCCCGGTCGAGCGACCGGCTTCAGCCGGCCGGCCCTGACGAGGTAGACGGTGATCGGGGGCGCGTACCCACCGGCGCTCGGCAGGGCTCCCGCGCCGATGATCCCAGTCGGCCGGACGCCGCAGCCGGTCAGGGCGACTCCCAGAGCCAGCAGAGCCAGCAGCGTCGCGGCCGTTCTTCGACGCCGGGTCATGGGCTCGTCTCCTCGCTGCCGGTGGGCAGCCACAGCGTGAACACCGCGCCGCCGCCGGGCCCGTTGTCCGCCTCCAGCGTTCCGCCGTGCAGGACGGCGTTCTCCTTCGCGATCGACAGGCCCAGACCGCTGCCCTCACTGCGCGAACGCGCCGCCTCGGCTTTGACGAACCGGTCGAACACCGCCTCGATCAGGTCGTCGGGGATGCCGGGGCCGTTGTCGGTGACCACCACACGGACGCCGTCGGTGTCCGCCGGTTCGTAGCGGAGCGAGACGGGTGGGCGGCCGTGTTTGAGCGCGTTGCCGACGAGGTTGGCGATGATGACGTCGAACCGGCGCGGGTCCAGCCGGACGAACAGGTCCGCGGGGCCCTCGACCGTCAGTTCGGTTTGCCAGCCGCGCGCCTTCAGGGTGGCGGTGATCGCGGTGGCGATGTTCACGTCGTCCAGGACGAGACCGGCGGCGCCAGCGTCGAACCGGCTGATCTCGATCAGGTGGTCGACGAGCTGTCCGAGCCGCCGGGTCTCCTGCGCGACGAGCCGGACCGCCTCGCCGTCCCCCTCGTCCGCCATCACACCGGTCATCGCGATCATCGAGGTCAGCGGGGTGCGCAGCTCGTGGGACACGTCCGCGACGAAACGGCGGGACGCGGCCTCCATCGCCAGTAACTCCGTCACCGTCTTCTCCAACGCCCCCGCCGTGTGGTTGAACGTGCGGGCCAGATCGGCCAGCTCGTCGCTGCCGCGCATCTCGACGCGCGTCGTGAGGTCGCCCTCGCCCAGCGCCGACGCGGCGGCGCACCGGACGGAGCACGCCACGAATCGCGAACAGGGCGAGGCCGACCGCCGTCACCAGCGCGAAGGCGTCCGCGATGAGGAGGGCGGTGGTGAGCGTGCGCAGGTCGGCGGCCTCCCGGCTCAGGCTCGCGGACACGAACACGACCGGCGGCGTGGTGCGCAACGGCTGGTCGACGCTCACCTCGTAGCCGGTGGCCCGCGCGCCGACGAGCAGGTAGGGCTTGCCGTGCCAGACGACCCGTTGGAACACCACGTTGTCGACGGCGCGCCGGGCGAACTCGCGGCTGACGGGAACGTCCAGCTTGCCCGGCGGCGGGAGGTTGACGCCGCCGTCCAGCCGCACAGGCACCGCTGCCGCCTCGCGTCCCGGCGCCGAACGCAGCGCCGCCTCCAGTTGGGCGCTCACCACGGGGATCGTGTCCGGGGGCAGCGAGGGCGGGATCTGCCGGGCCAGGGTGGTGCGGACATCCGCCAGCACGGCGTCCTGCGCGCGTTGCAGCATCATCCGCCGCATCAGGATGTAGGAGATGCCGGACGCCATCAGCGCGGCCAGCAGCGCGACCGCCGTGAAGGCCGCGGCGAGCCGTACCCGCAGGCTCGTCACGGTGGCGCGAACCGGTAGCCGAAGCCGCGGACGGTCTCGATGAGGCGCGGCTCGGCGGGCTCGTCCTCGATCTTGGCGCGGACGCGCTGCACGCAGGCGTCGACCAGCCGCGAGTCGCCCGGATAGGTGTGCTCCCACACCTCCGCCAGCAGGTGCTGGCGGGTGAGTGCCTGGCCGGGACGGCGGGTCAGCTCCAGCAGGAGCCGCAGCTCGGTCGGGGTGAGGCGCAGGTCGGCACCGGCCTTGGTGACCTTCAACGACGCGCGGTCGATGACCAGGTCGCCGTGGACGGTCTGATCGAGCCGGGTGTGGTCGGCGCGGCGCAGGACGGCGCGGATGCGGGCGTCCAGCACGCGGGGTTCCACCGGCTTGACCACGTAGTCGTCGGCGCCCGCCTCCAGGCCGAGGACGATGTCGAGGTCGTCGCCGCGCGCGGTCAGCAGGATCACCGGCAGCGCGTCCTCCCGGCGGATCCGGCGGCACACCTCGATGCCGTCGATGCCGGGGAGCATGACGTCCAGGATCGCGATCTCGGGACGCCGGGCGCGCAGCGCGTCCAGCCCCTCCTCGCCGGTGGCCCGGGACGTGACCCCGTGTCCCTGGCGGGTGAGCGCCAGCTCCAGGGAGGCCCGGGCGGCGGGATCGTCCTCCACGAAGAGAATGCTCGCCACCCGCACATTATCCGCGCCGAACCACCACGAACCGAGCACCACCCGCCATTGTCACGAGATCCGGACATCGCCCGTCCGCCGGGCTCACCGGTCGACGAACTGGGGGCAGGTCACGTCCCTCCACCCGGTCTCGCTCGACAGGCGGACGCGCTCGACGCCGGGGATGGCCTCTCCGGTGCACGCGATCTGGGCCGTGGCCAGCTCCGACCACCGCACGTTCGGGTCTCTCGTGTCGGTCGGCTGGACGTACAGGGCCGAGCGGGTGCCGCTCGCGGCGATGCCGTCGCCGCGGAGCGAGCCCGAGATCGGCCGCCTGACGTCGGTGTGCAGTCCCGCCTTGCGCTCCAGTGACGTCGGTGGCACGGCGAGTTGCTCGATGGCCAGCAGAGGGCGCCCGATCAGGCCGGGCCGGGAGACCACCTGCAACCGTGGCCCCGAGATGAGGTAGACGCTGATCACGGGGGCGCTTCCGGCGGCGCTCGGCAGGGCTCCCGCACCGATGATCCCGGTCGGCCGAACGCCGCAACCGCTCAGGGCGACCCCCAGCGACAGCGAGGCCGCCAGCACCGCGAGCATCCTTCGAGGCCGGATCATGCGCACTCCTCGTCGCCCTGGTCGGGCAGCCACAACGTGAAGACCGCGCCACCCTCCGGCGCGTTGGCCGCCTCAAGCGTGCCGCCGTGCAGGACGGCGTTCTCCTTCGCGATCGACAGGCCCAGACCGCTGCCCTCGCTACGGGAACGCGCCGCCTCGGCTTTGACGAACCGGTCGAACACCACGTCGACCAGGTCGTGGGGTAGGCCGGGTCCCCGATCCGCTACGACCACCCTGACGCCCCCCGTGTCGGCCGGTTGGAAGTGGAGCGAGGCGGGTGGGCGGCCGTGTTTGAGCGCGTTGCCGACGAGGTTGGCGATGATGACGTCGAACCGGCGCGGGTCCAGCCGAACGAACAGTTCCGCCGGGCCGTCGAGCTTCACCTCGTCTCGCCAGCCGCGTGCCTTCAGGGTGGCGGTGATCGCTGCGGCGATGTCCACGTCGTCCAGGACGAGACCGGCGGCGCCCGCGTCGAAACGGCTGATCTCGATCAGATGCTCGACGAGTTGCCCGAGCCGCCGGGTCTCCTGGGCGACGAGCCGGACGGCCTGCCCGTCCCCGTCCCCGTCCTGCGCCATCACGTCGGTCATGGCGATCATCGAGGTCAGCGGGGTGCGCAGCTCGTGGGACACGTCCGCGACGAAACGGCGGGACGCGGCCTCCATCGCCCGCAACTCCGTCACCGTCCCCTCCAGGGCGCCCGCCGTGCGGTTGAAGGTGCGGGCGAGGTCGGCCAACTCGTCGCTGCCCCGTTCCTCCACGCGCGTCGTCAGGGCCCCCTCGCCCAGCGCCCGCGCGGCGGCACCGAGACGCCGGACCGGACGGAGCACACCGCGCGTGGCGAGCAGGGCGAGTCCGACCGCGAACACCAGCGCGAAGGCGTCCGCGATGAGGAGGGCGGTGGTGAGCGTGCGCAGGTCGGCGGCCTCCCGGCTCAGGCTCGCGGACACGAACACGACCGGCGGCGTCGCGTTCAACCCCTCGCCGTCGACCACTTCGGTGCCCTCGGCGCGCCCACCGACCAGCAGGTAGGGCTTGCCGCGCCGGACGACCCGCTGGAACACCAGACCGTAGACCGCGCGCTCGGCGAACTCGCGGGTGACGGGGACGTCCAGCTTGCCTCGCGGCGGCAGGTTGACGCGGTCGTGCGACCACATGGGGACCGCCGCCGCCTTGCGTCCCGGCACCGAGCGCAGCGCCGCCTCCAACTGGGCGCTCACCACGTACGTCACGTCCGGGGGCAGCTCGGGCGGGACCTGACGGGCCAGGGTGTTCCGGACGTCCGTCAACACCGCGTCCTGCGCGCGCTGCAACATCACCCGCCGCATCAGCACGTAGGAGATGCCGGACGCCATCAGCGCGGCCAGCAGCACGACGGCGGTGAAGGCCGCGGCGAGCCGCACCCGCAGACTGGTCACCGCGCCATTATCGGGGCGAACGGATCACTCCCCCGCCCATGTCACGAGATCCGGACATCGTCCCCGCAAGATCATGACAATGGGCCGGGACCGTGGGGCGGTATGACGCTCACGACCGCGCCAGTTCGCCGTTCCGGTCCGCCCACTCCGGCGCGGGCCGCTCGCCGTCCCGCCGCGCTGCCATGGCTGCTCGTGGCCGGGACGGTGGCCCAGCTGGTCATGCGGCTGTGGCTGGCCAGCTCTCACCGGGCGCCCGCCGCGAACCCGGACGAGACCGGCTACCTGGTCGCGGCACGGTGGATGGCGGGCTTCCCGAGCGGCGACCTGTCCGGGTGCACCCTCTACCAGGGCGGATACTCCCTTCTGCTCACGCCCGTGTACTGGGTGACGCGCGACCCGGCGGCCGTGTACCGGATCGTCATGGCGATCAACGCGCTGATCGGCGCGGCGCTGTTCCCGCTCGGGTACGCGGCGGCGCGGCGGCTGGGGCTCGGCCGTCGCGCCGCGCTGCCCGTGGTGTTCGCGGCGGTGCTGCTGCCCGCGTCGACGTTCTTCGGCGCGTGGGCGCTCGCGGACGCCGTCCTGCCGACGCTGGCTCTGGCCTGGCTGCTGGTCCTGGACCGGTTCGTCCGGAACGGCCGGGTCTGGGACGCGGTCGGAGCGAGCGCGCTCGCCTCCTACGCGGCGATGGTGCACTCGCGCGGGGCGGTGATCGTGGCCGTCCATGTCCTGGTGCTGGTCGCGGTGGCGGTGACCGGACGCCGGAGGGTCCTTCGAGCCGTGATCGGCGGCGGCGCGGTCGTCATCGCCGGATACGCCGCCGGGGCCGCGCTCAACGCGCGCGTCCGGGCCGAGATGTATCCGAGCGGCGCGCGTGACCTCGCCGCGAACCTGGAGTCGCGGATCACCACGGTGCCGGGGCAGGAGTGGGCGCTGTCGGGGGCCGCCGGGCAGCTCTGGTACCTGGTCGTCGCGACCTGGGGCCTGGCCGGGATCGGGCTGGCCGTGACCACGGTGGTGCTGGTCCGCCGCCGCACGCCCGTCCCGGACCGGATCATGGCGGGCACGCTGCTGACCGCGACCCTCGCCATCGCCTACGCCTCGTCCGCCGCCCTGCCCGACGAGCACCGGGTCGGGAACTTCGCGTACGGCCGCTACCTGTCATGCCTGGCCCTCGTCCACACGCTGGTCGGCGCGGTGGCGCTGCTGCGGTCCGGGCACCGCGCGGCGATGCGGCTGGCGGCGGCGGCACTGCTCGCGGTGGGGGCCACCGCCTGGTGGGTCACCGCCTACGCGGGCGAACGCCTCCGCACCCATCGCTTCATCTCGTTCGACTTCCCCGAGACCACGTTCCTGACCGGCGACCGGACCGCGTTGCACCTGCCCGAGGTGACGCTCACCGGAAGCGCGGCGCTGTGCGGGTTCCTGGCGCTGTCCCGGCTCGGCAGGCGGTACGGCCCGGTCGCCGTCGCCGCCGGGCTGGCGGCGATCAACTTCGCGGCGCTGATGTTCGCGATGGCGCCCGGCCCGCGTCATGACCGTCCGGCACCGCCGTTCCCCGGACCGGAGGCGGGCGGTGTCGTCGCCGACGTGTCGCTCCACTGGGCCCTGCGGATCAGCCTCGTCCACCCCGTGTGGTGGACGCGCGTCGGGTTCATCGACACCCGGCACGGCGGACGTCCCGCACCCGGCGTGTGCACCGTCGTGGTGCCGCAGCCGGACGGGACCCCGGCCGAGGCGACCTGGCCCGCGCACCCGGCGGGATGGTGGCCGCACGCGGGACGGCGGGCCTGGTCGCTCGGCTGGGTCAGCTGGCACGCCCCGTCCTGCGACGCGCCGCGCTGACGGCGGGTCAGGCGCGCCGACGACGGGGCAGGCTCGCTGACGGCGGGTCAGAAGCGGGTGACGAGCGCGATGCGGCCGTGGTCGACGAGGAAGCCGTCCGAGACGAACGTGACCTCGCCGCCGTACTCCAGCGTCGTCTCGATCACGTCGTCGACGACGTCGTCGACGACGTCCGCGCCCCGGAGCACGCCGGGCATGCCGTCCACCGGGACGATCTCGCCGTCGGTCCGCACGGCCGGGGCGTAGTAGCCGCGTTCCACGACCAGGTGGTCGCCGCGCCCCTCCTCGACCAGCCGTTCGACCTCGACCAGGCCGCCCGCGTACCGCTGGATGCTGCGCGCCGCCTCCAGCTCGGACAGGACGGCGACCTCGCGCAGATCCTCGTAGGCGGCGAGCGCGGGCCGGACCGCCGCCACGAGCGTGCTGGGCGCGGCGCCCTCGAAGCTGCCGTCGACCCGTCCCGCCACGGCGATGTGGGGGCCCGCCACCTCGTCGAAGAACGCCTGGTGGCGGGTGACGCCCGCGACGATCAGCGGACGGCGGTCGCGGGCCAGGACCCGGTCGAGCGCGGCCACGACGTCGCGCATGGCCCGCCGGTGGCGTTCCCCGTCACCGTGGCCGGAGCGGCGCGAATGGCGACCGGAGCCCTCCTCGTCGACCGACTCCGGCTCGACGGGGAAGCCGCCGCCGACGCGTTCGGTCAGGTGCTCGCGGTGGCCGTCCCACAGACGCGTCCGCTGGTCCGACAGGGACAGCAGCCAGTAGCGCGGGGTGCGGGTGTAGTCGGCGACGAGGTCGCGGGTGGCGAAGCCGCTGTCGACGACGACGCGCTCGTCCACATGCTGGTCGATCGTGAAGGCGTGCCGCTCTCCGCCGGGCGCGGCCAGCAGCACCAGCCCGTCGGAGGCGTGCCGCAGGTCGATCTCCTCGGCGGCGCTCTCCAGCCCGCGCAGGACGTGGTCGGCGGCGTCGGGCTCGACCCGCGCGTCGTCGTGCAGCCGCCGCCGCACCTCCGCCAGGAGGTTCCGCAGGCGGATCGGGTCCTGCCGGTTGTCCGGCACGGCTCGGTGCGTCGGCATCAGCACCGACACCGCCGGATAGGCCCTCGGTTCACGGAGTTCGGCCAGCGTGACGGCGTCCATGATCCCCCGATCTGTCGGACTTAATCTCTTCTGCCCTTTGTAGCTACCCGCAGGTAAACCGGGTGTAAGCGGCGTACCGAGAGTCAGCCGGGCGTGATGAACGACGTCTCGTAGGCGAAGATCACCGCCTGGGTGCGGTCGCGGGCCTGGAGCTTGGCGAGGACGTTCCCGACATGGGTCTTCACCGTCTGCGGGCTCACGAACAGGTCCTGGGCGATCTCGGCGTTCGAGCGGCCCTTCGCCATCAGCCGCAGGACGTCGCCCTCCCGCTCGGTCAGCTGCCCGTGCCAGGACGCCCCGCCCGTCGTGGCGCCGGACGGCGCGTGCCGCGCGGCCAGCTCCCGGATCGCGGCCGGGAACAGCAGGCTCTCACCGTGCGCCACCATACGGACGGCGTGCAGGATCTCCTCCGGCCTCGTCCGCTTGAGCAGGAAGCCGTTCGCGCCCGCCTTCAGCGCGTCGTAGACGTACTCGTCGTTCTCGAACGTCGTGACGACGATGATCCGGGGCGGCCCCGCCGCGGTTCCCGTGGGGTCGTCCCCGCTCGACGAGTACGGCGCGGTCTCCAGGATGCGGCGGGTCGCCTGGATGCCGTCCAGGCGCGGCATCCGCACGTCCATGAGGATCACGTCGGGACGCAGCCGCCGCACCGCGTCCGGCACCTCCGTCCCGTCGGCGGCCTCCCCGACCACGGTGAGGTCGTCCTCGGCCTCGATGATGGCGCGCAGCCCCGCCCTGATGAGCCGCTCGTCGTCCACCAGCAGCACCTTGATCGTCATTCTCCGGCCCCCATCAGGTTCCCGACCTCAGCGGCAGCGAGACATGGAACCGCCACCGGCCCTCCTCCTCCGGGCCGTTCCGGGGGGTGTGGGGGGTCGTCCCCCCACAGGAGACCGGCCCGGCGGTCATCTCGCCGCGCAGCGCCGTGACGCGCTCGCGGACGCCGTCGAGCCCCCGCCCGCCGCCGTGGCCCGCGCCGTCGCCGTGCGGGGCGCCGAGCGGGTTGCTCATCTCCATCTCCAACCGATCGCGCTCCACTCCGAGGCGCAGCCGCACCGGGACCTTCCCCGCGTGTCGCAGCGCGTTCGTGAGGCCCTCCTGGACGATCCGGTACGCCTCCCGCGACACCGCCGCCGGGACCTGCTCCACCTCGTCGCCGACCGCCGCGTCGAGCTTCACCCCGGCGATCCGCGTCTGCTCCAGCAGCCGCCCGAGGTCCTTCAGCGTGGCCTGCGGGGCGGCGGTCTTCGTCGCGTCCTCCCGCAGCAGGCCGAGCACATGGTCGAGGTCCTCCAGCGCGGCGCGGGCCGAGTCCTCGATGGCGCCTAGCGCCTCCCGGGCGAACCGGGGGTCGCTGTCGAGCACGCGCCCGGCGGCCGCCGCCTGGAGGGTCACCACGCTGAGCGCGTGCCCCACCGAGTCGTGCAGCTCCCTGGCGAGCCGGTTCCGCTCGGCCAGCTTGACGGCCCTGGCCTCCACGTCGGCGAGCCGCTCGGCGGCGGACGGCCCGAGGAACCACGGCGCCAGCCGGGACAGCAGCGCGCCCACGCCGACGATCAACCCGAGCAGCGCGACCAGCGACGCCAGCCCGATCAGCGACGCGGGCCACTGGTGCCAGGAGCCCGACCACCCCCAGCTGTCCAGGAACCGGGTGTCCCAGCTGACCAGCGGCGCGAGGACCATCACGACCGCGAACGGCGGCACCGCCAGGCTCAGCCCGCTCACCACCACCCCGGCGAACAGGTGGACGCCGAACCACGCCCCCGTCCGGGCCCGGCTCTCCCACGACCGCGCCGACCCGGGCACGAGCGCCGCCGCCGGTCCCTTGAGCAGCTCCTTCGCGAGCGACCCCTCCAGCAGCCGGACCGTCGGCACGAGCCCCGTCACGAACGTCGCCACGGCGGGCATGACCACCATCATCAGCACGGACCGCACGATGTCGTCGCCGATCGGCAGCACCGGAATCAGGCTGATCCCGAGGAACCAGTAGGGCATCAGCAACGCCCCGCCCACCACGAGGTGAGCCCATCGCAGCCAGGTCGTCCTCTCGACCACGGGCCTGAACACGCGCATCACGGTACCGATACTGGCAGGTCAGCCCGCCCGCCCACCTCCCCCACGGGAGGGAGGGTCAGGGCGCGGCCTCGCCGTCCTTGTCGGCGCCCTTGTTCTCGGTGTCCGTCTTCTCGGTGCCCGCCTTCTCAGCGTCCTTCGCCTCGGTGCCCGTCTTCTCGGTGTCCTTCTCCTCGGGCTCCCTCTGGTGGGGGACGGCCCGGTCGCGTTCGGCGAGTTTGGCGAGGCGGGCGTTGTAGACGGCGAGTTCGTCGTCCTCGGCGCGACCGCCGGGGGCGGCGGCGCGGTCGGCCTTGCGGTCCAGGCGGCGGGCCTGCCGCTGGTCGTCCATGTACCACTGGAACGCCAGGACGATCAGGACGATGAACGTCGGCACCTCACCGAACGCCCACGCGATGGCCCCGCCGGTGTGCTGGTCGTGCAGGACCGTCGTCCCCCACGGCGGGTCGACGGTGGCGTACCAGCCGCGTGCCAGCGGCTGGCTCAGGTTCATCAGCGCGATGCCGAAGAAGGCGTGGAACGGCATCGTGACGAACAGCAACAGGAGGCGTCCCGGGTAGGGCAGCCGCTTCGGCGCCGGGTCGACGCCGAGCAGCACCCAGAAGAACAGGCATCCGGACGCCAGGAAGTGCGCCATCATCGCGACGTGCCCGAGGTGGTTGCGCATCGCGGACTGGAACAGCGGCGTGAAGTACAGCGCGAACGTGCTCACCACGAAGATGACCGTCGCCACCGCCGGATGCGCGATGACCGCGAGGTACCTGCTGTGCAGCATCGCGGTCAGCCACTCGCGCGGGCCGAGGTCGCCCCGGACGCGGGCGGGCCTGAGGGCGCGGAGCGCCAGCGTCACCGGCGCGCCGATGACCAGGAAGATCGGCGCCAGCATGTTCAGCACCATGTGCTGGGCCATGTGCACGCTGAACAGGATCGGCGCGTACTTGGCCACTCCGGTCTCGGTGACGACGACGATGGCCAGCAGCCCGACGAACCAGGCGACGGTGCGTCCCATCGGCCACGAGTCGCCGCGCTTGCGCAGCCGGACGATCCCGGCGAGGTACAGGCCGCCGAGGACGACGACCAGCACCGCGAAGAACAGGTCGAGCTGCCACAACGTCGCGAGCCGCGCCGGGGTGACCTCCGGCGGCATGTCGTAGCCGAGCAGCGCCTTGATCGCGGACTCGGACTCGGTCGGCGCGGGCGGCGCGGTGCGGGCCAGCGCGACGGCGAGGCCCACGGCGGCGGCCATCACCGCGACCTCGACGGACGCGAACCGCGCGAACGACCACGGCTTCCCGGCGGCGAGGGCGGGCAGCGTCCGCTCCCGGTGCCAGTAGCCGAACAGGCCGAGCGCGCCGAACGCGATCATCTTGCCGAGGGCGAGCCTGCCGTAGTTCGTGTCGACCAGCTCCGCCGGGTCGGGCAGCCGGGCGATCACGTTCACCAGGCCGCTGGCGCCGACGGTGACGTAGCACCACAGGGCCATGCGGCTGAACCGGGTCGCCATGACGGGCAGCCCGTCGCGGCGCAGCAGGGCGTGGACGCCGACGACGGCGAGGCCGCCGACCCAGGGCGCGACCGCCGCGACGTGCAGCGCGACGCCGGTCGTGGCGACGGAGTGGTTGGCGGCGGACGCGGAGTGCCCGGTCAGCGGCGCGGGGAACAGCGCGATCCCTGCCAGCGCGAGCAGCCCGAACGCGGTGGCCGGCGTCGTGGTGGTGCGGGCCAGCAGTGCCACCACCACCGCCAGCAGCACCACGATCATCAGCGCGGTGCCCTGCGGCAGCGACCCGACGTAGCTGCTCAGCTCACTGCCGGTGAGGACCTGGCCGACGGGCTGGCCGAGGACGTCCGCGACGGTGAACACCAGGGTGGCCGCCGCGGCGGCGCCCCAGGCGGCCGCGAACCAGGACGCGGCGTGCAGATACGAGACGGCGTCCTTGGAAAGCCGGGCCGATCCGCGCCCGCCCTCGATGGGCAGGAACGCGGCGGCGGCCAGCAGTGCCCCGACTGTCAGGGCGGACAGCAGGTCCATCGCGGTGCGGGACGCGGGCAGCCCCCACCGGGTGAGCGTGCCCGCGTCACCGAGGCCGGGGATGACCTTCTCGGTGACCGAGCCGCCGAGCACGAGCCCGGCCACCAGGACGGCGCCGGACGCGGCGAGGGCGAGCACGGCGGCCCGCCACACGCGCAGGGCGTCCCGGCGAGTGTCCGGGGGTCTGTGGGTCGTCATGGAAGGCGGGTTCTCTGCGGATCGGGGTCGACTTCTCGGGGCGGAGTCAACGGGGCGTCCCCCACCCTACTGAGCCCCCCGCGATGGCGCGCCCCGGGTCGCCCCCAGGCCCCGCCTCACACTCCGACGCAGGTCAGGGCGCGGCGGTAGGCGGCCATCCGGGGCTCCTCGGCGGTGCCGGTCTCGGCGAGCACCTCGGCGAGGTCGAACCACGCCTGCGCGGCCTCCCGGGAGGACTCCATCTCCTCCAGGCAGGTGGCGGCGCGGGTCAGCACCTCCACGGCGCGGTCGCGGCGGCCGAGCCGCACCGACGCCTCGCCGAGCACGGTCAGCGCCCCGGCGGTGGCGCGGCGCGGGGCGTCCCCGAGCAGGTCGAGGGCCTCCTCGGCGAGCCGGACCGCCTCGGTGGGACGGCCGAGCGCCGTCTCCGCGCGGGCCAGCTCGGTCAGGCACCAGGCCACGTCGATCTCGCCGGACGAGCTGGCGTTGCTCTCCCCGCGCACGTGCGCGAGCAGCTCGCGGGCGCGGGCGGCCTGGTCGGGCCGGGCGCGCAGCAGCAGCCCCGCGTAGATGACGCGGAGCCGGTTGAGGTCGCGCGGGTCCTCGCCGTCACCGGCGAGCATCAGCGCCCGCTCGGCCAGGGCGACGCCCTCGTCGTACTCGCCGCGGATCTCGGCGACGTAGGCGGCCTCCCAGTAGGCGACCATCCGGGCGCGCGGGCTGCCGATCCGCTCGGCCCGCTCGATGAGCTGGAGGCCGAGCTGCCGGGCGCGGACGAGGTCGCCGCGCTCGATGAACGCCGCGAGCATCGCCGCGCCGAGGTGCACGGCGGCGTCGGTGGAGTCGGCGCCGGTCGCGATCAGGTGGCGCAGCGCGTTCTCGGCGGCCTGCACGCCCGCGCTGATGTCGCCGCGCTCGCGCAGGCAGCGGCTCAGCGCGACGTGCACCCGAGCCCAGTGGTCGAGGTCGGTCTCGGCGGAGGCCTCCTTGGTCAGCGCGGTCAGCTGCGCGATGGCCTGCTCCAGCTCACCCGCGGCCTCCAGCGCGAGGGCGTGCCCCCACCGGGCCTGGTGCAGCATCTCGGGCAGCGCGACGGCGTCGGCGCTGGCGAGGACCTCGGCGAACCGGGCCCGCGCCTCGACCGCCGCGCCGTTGCTGAGCGCGATCTCGGCGTAGTCGAGGGTGACGCGAAGCTCGTCCACGACGTCCTCGCTGACGCCGCTGACGAGGTAGGTCGCCGAGCAGTTCAGCTTCGCCGCGAGCAGGTCCACGACGCTCGGGGCGGGGACGCGCTTGTCGCTCTCGATCAGCGAGATGTAGCTGTCGGACAGCTCGGGGAAGGCGAGCTGCGCCTGGCTCACGCCCTGCCGGATCCGCAGGGCGCGGATGCGCTGCCCAAGTGTCTCCCGATCCATCGTGTGACCACCGCCTACGAGTAGTTCCGGGGGGTGTGGGGGGTCGCCCTCCCACATTGTTACGAGTAGTTCCGGGGGGTGTGGGGGGTCGCCCTCCCACATTGTTACGAGTAGTTCCGGGGGGTGTGGGGGGTCGCCCTCCCACGCTGTTACGAGTAGTTCCGGGATGAAGTCGACTCGATCCTCAGTGTGTCGAGCCCAAGGCCGTCCAGCAGGCTATACGGGTTAATCTGTGCACGCCATTTCGAGATCGTGCCGTGGAGAGCGGAGCGCCCGTCATGCCCGAGACCTTCGCCGCCAAGACCGACGATTCGCCGCCGTCGGGCGGGCGCGGGCCGTTGGAACGGCTGTTCGGTCTCGCCGCGCGCCGGACGACCGTGGCGCGCGAGCTGCGGGGCGGCGTGACCACCTTCTTCGCGATGGCCTACATCATTCTGCTGAACCCGATCATCCTCGGCGGGGCGAAGGACGTCACCGGCGCGACCCTGTCGATCCCGCAGCTGACGACGATGACGGCGCTGTCCGCCGCGATCACCACGATCATCATGGGCTTCGTCGGGAACGCGCCGCTGGCGCTCGCGGCGGGTCTCGGCATCAACGCGGTCGTGGCGTTCCAGGCGGCGCCGGTGATGACGTGGCCGCAGGCGATGGGCCTGGTGGTGATCGAGGGCGCGGTGATCGTGGTGCTGGCGCTCACCGGCGTCCGCGAGCGGATCATGAACTCGATCCCGCTTGCGCTCAAGCACGCGATCGCGGTCGGCATCGGCGCCTTCATCGCGCTGGTCGGCTTCTACGACGCGGGGTTCGTCACGTCCAGCGCCACGAGCCCGCCGCTGTCGCTCGGCGTCGGCGGGCACCTGTCCACGTGGCCGTCGCTGGTGTTCGCCCTCACCCTGCTGCTGATGATCGTGTTGCATGTGCGGCGGGTGCCGGGCGCGATCCTGATCAGCATCGTGGCCGGGACGGTCGCCGCCGTCGCCATCCAGGAGAACGCCACGATCAAGGAGGGCGGCTGGGGCGTCGTCACGCCGAACATGCCCGACGACCTGTTCGCCGTCCCCGACTTCGGGCTGTTCGGGGAGTTCGACCTGTTCGGCGGGTTCGCCGAGGCGGGGGTCATCACCACGCTGGTCGTGCTGTTCACGCTGGTGCTGTCGGGGTTCTTCGACGCGATGGGCACGATCCTCGGCATCAGCGACGAGGCCGGGCTGGTGGGCTCGAAGGGCGAGGTGCCGCGGCTCGGCCGGATCCTGTCGGTGGACGGCCTGTCCGCCGCGTTCGGCGGGGTGACCAGCTCGTCCGCCAACACCGTGTTCGTGGAGTCGGCGGCCGGGGTCGGCGAGGGCGCGCGGACGGGCCTCGCCAACCTCGCCACCGGCGCCCTGTTCGCGGTGACGCTGTTCCTCACGCCGCTCGCGGCGACCGTCCCGGCGCAGGCGGCGGCGCCCGCGCTGGTCGTGGTCGGCGCGCTGATGATGACGCAGGTCGCCAAGGTCGACTGGACCGACCAGGACCTCATCATCCCGGCGTTCCTCACCATCGTGCTGATGCCGTTCACCTTCTCGATCACGATCGGCATCGGCGGCGGGATGGTGGCCTTCGCGTTGATCAAACTGGCGCGCGGCCGGTGGCGTGAGGTCTCGGTCTGGCTGTGGCCCGTGGTGCTGCTGTTCCTCGTCTACTTCGCGATCGAGCCGATCGAGCAGTGGCTGGACGTCCGGTAGCGGTCGCGCCGACACGCTCTTTCCGGGTAACTCTCCGTTCATTTGGACGTCGCGGGGCCGCTCGCGGGTGTCAAATAGTGCCGACATGGCGTAAGCAGAAGGTAGGGCCTTACCCCCCGGCGTGAAAGGCGTGGCTGTGGCGTCCGCGGACTCTCCTCCCCACCCGTCCCCGCCAGGTCATGTCCTCCTGGCGCCCGACAGGTTCCCGGGAGCGCTGACCGCGGCGCAGGCGGCGCGCCATCTCGCGGTCGGGCTGGGCCGCGTCCGGCCGGACGTCCCGCTGGTGGAGCTGCCGGTGGCGGACGGCGGCGACGGCACGGTCGACGCGGCGGTAGCGGCCGGCTGGCGGCGGGTCGAGGTCGAGGTGTGCGGGCCGACGGGCCGTCCGGTGACCGCGCGGCTGGCGTTGAAGGGCCGCAGCGCCGTGGTGGAGCTGGCCGAGGCGTCCGGGCTGCGGCGGCTGCCGGGCGGCACGCCGCGCCCGCTGGTCGCCTCCAGCGTCGGGACGGGCCAGTTGCTCGGCCACGCGGTGCGGCTCGGCGCCCGCCGGATCGTCCTCGGGCTCGGCGGCGGCGCCTGCACCGACGGCGGCGCGGGCCTCGTGCAGGGCCTCGGCGGGCGGCTGCTGGACGCGCTCGGCAAGGACCTGCCGCCCGGCGGCGCGGCACTGCGCTCCCTGCACGCCCTCGATCTGCGCGGCCTGCCCGACATGTCGGGCATCGAGGTAGTGGTAGCGGGGGAATCGGGTGGGCCGCTGCTCGGCCGCACCGGCGCCGCCGCCGTGGACGGACCCCGGCGCGGCGCGAACCGCGACGAGGTCCGGCTGCTGGACGCGGGGCTGCGCCGCTGGGCCGACCTGGCCGAGGCGGCGTCCCGGCGGACGGCCCGTGACGCGCCCGGGGCGGGGACGGCGGGCGGCGTCGGGTTCGCCGCGCTCGCGTTCCTCGGCGCCACGATCGAGCCGGGCGCGTCCCTCATGCTGGATCTGCTCGGCTTCGCCGACAAGGCGCGCGGCGCGCATCTGGTCGTCACCGGCGAGGGCTCGCTGGACGCGCGGTCACTGCGGGGCACCGCGCCGATCGGGGCGGCCCGTGCCGCCGCGCGGGCGGGCGCGCCCGTGATCGCCGTGGCGGGTCGGCGCGGCCTCACCGGCGAGCAACTCCGCAAGGCCAGGATCCAGGCGGCGTACGCGCTCGCCGACATCGAGCCGGACCCGGAGCGCCGTGTGCGGCGGGCGGGGCCGTTGCTGGAGCAGCTGACCGTCGCGATCGCCGACGAATGGCTTCCGCCATCGCCCGTCTGAGCACCGATCGAGGGGGACGTACCCAGCCGAACCGGACACTGTGCGCAACTCTCAATTCACCGCCGGGGCCGTTCCCCTATCATGTCCGATTCGCGGGGTTTGCACGCAATGGGGGGCGTTAGAGATTCGCGGCGACGGGTTTTGGGGGCGCCCGCCGCCTCGGCCACCGTCCGTGATCGGACGAGTCCGATCACGGTGGTATCGGCTGGTCGGCGGCCCTACACTGGAACCCGGGAGTGAGCACTGGAGAGAATCGGCATGGGCAGAATTCGCGATGAGGACTTCCTGCTCCTGTGGCGCGAACACGGGAAAGAACTGCCTTGGCGCGGGTACGCGCAGCGCCTCAGCGTGCTCGTCGACGAAGAGGTGACGGAAAGCTACGTCCGGGTCTGGGTGCAGCGCAACCGCGAACGCCTCCGGCAGGAGTACGGAATCACCGTCGGGGCGCGCCATGTCCGCGCCGACCGCGAATTCGAGGCGTGGCCGAACCTGCCGCGCCAGGAACGAAACCAGAGCCTCTACCGCCTCCTCGAATACCACGCGCGGGCCCGGCAGCTCGGCGTCGAGAACCTCGCCGCGTCCGTCCGCGATATGTACGTGACCGCCGTACGCAACCTGCGGGCCGACAATCAAATCATCCGGTACGACCCGGAACGCGGCCTGTATCGGTCGAGCCGCACTCCCGAAGAGGAGCTGGCGGATCCGCGGTACGAACGGATCTCGGAGCCGAAAGAGTCCTACTTCGCCCGGCACAACTAGAACAAAGAACGTCCAAGATCCCATGTTGCCCTGTTGTCAGCGCTATCACTCTTGTACCTTTGTATTTAAGAGGCGCCCTTAACGCGAGCGCTACCACGGCCGGGTTGGGAGAGGCAGGGTGGGCGGAATCGGGTCACTGGCCTTCGCGAGGGAGCTCGCCGACGCGAAACTCGTTTCACCCGAAGGCGGTGCGATCGTCTTCGTGGCGAGCGGAACGCTCATCGCCTGCGATCGCCCGGACGACGTCACCGAGCAGGACAATGCCTGGTTGGACGAGGTATTCGACCGCTATGGCGTGACGGATCTGCCCCCGCCCTGTCATATCGACGAGGGCGAGTTCGCGGGCTGGCGATACTGGACGCTCGACCTGGAGAACCAGGCCTAGAGAACAGGCCCATAAGACCGAACTCCAGCGCCCCGGGCCCAGAGCGACGCGCCCCGGAGCAACGGGCCGGGCGACGGGGCCATGGCATTCGGCCCGGCCCTCGTCGCCTTCCTGCCGGACGAGAAAGGACCGGGGCGGCCCCCGGGCGCCCCGGTCCTTCCGCTATGCCGGACGAGCGCCCTCAGGCGCCCGCCGGGGCCGCGACGGGTACGGCGCGGTCTCGTGCGGGGGGACGTCCTCCCGAGCCTCCCGGTGCGGCCCGGTCCGCCGGTTCGCGACCGGTTGCTGGAGCAGGGTCATGACCACGACCCGGAACGGGCTCGGCGCCCCCTCCGGCCACACCCCGTGGACCGTCAGCAGGCAGGCGGCGCACTGCGAGCACACCCGCAGCGGCTCCTGCGTCGACCGGTCCGCCAGACGTCCGAGGACGACCTCCAGCGTGGGCAGCTGCGTGCACCCCCGCTGGGGCCCCTGGCACCGGTCCGTCCCGGTGGGCGCCGGGGGCCGTCCCCGCGCCCGCGACCGTTCCCGCACGCCCGTGCCTGCCGCCTGAGCGCCTGGTTCCCTCATGCCTGCCTCCTCTGTGACGTCCGCGTTCGCGCCGCGCGGCCCGTCCGGGCGCCGACGCCGGGGTCTCGCAGCGCCGCAGCGGGCTTCCGCACCCGCAGGCGCACGACCGGCGACGGCCGTACCGGAGGCCCTCCAACAGGACCCCGAGCGAGCAGATGAGCAGAGCCGCGAGCATCACCGAAAGCGCCGAATCGGCGCCGCCATGGATCCGCTCGAAGCCGGAAATGATGGCGTTACCCTCCATGGCTCCTCTCTCTGACCAGAGTGGCGGAAATAGGAATGACCCCCGCCACTGGTGTGACGAGGGATCATTGTTACATGGGCTAAACAGGATGGATGTTACGGAAACATCTCGTTTCTCGGCACCGAAAAAGGGCATGCCAAAAGCCCGGACGAGAAAGGGGGCCGCAGAAAACGCGGCGGACCCGTTCCGTCCGGGGAGTCGGCCCTCCCGTTGCTTTGTCCCTGGTCGCGTTCCCGCCGGCGGCACGCGAAAACACGGCGCCCGGACGTCCGATTGCGGTCACGGCGCCGACGAGGCGCGCGACCGGCCCCGAGCGGAGCGCGGCGCACCCCCCGGCGCGAGGCCGGGGGGTGCGGTTCGGCGGGGCGTCCGGCTCCGTCCGGCAGCACGGCGGTACTGCCGGGTCCCCCCGGCGAGCGGACGCGCACCCGCGGACCGCGCCGGTTCGGTCGACCGGCGCGGCGCTTCCACGGCGGTTCGGGACACCGCCCCGCCCGATGGCCGCGCTCCGCCCGGTGGAACCGGCCCGCCCCACTCCCCCCGAGAGGAGCGGGCCGGTCCCATCACCACGGTGCGGCCATCAGACCCGTCCGACCCGTCTCCGGACCGGACGTGAACGACTATAGCCCATGTAACAGAAGCCCGCAATCTCGTTGGTGCTCACCATCTCGCCACACGAAGAGGGGGGCCGGATCATGCCTGCCCGACTGGGTGGAGCGACCTCGAAGGAACGGTCCCGACTCGCGTGCGGCACTTGCCAGAAAATAATAGCCCTTGTAACTTTGACTCGTCGCGCCGGACGCGCCGGGAGCCTGCCACCGAAGGCTCTGACGGAACGCGCGTCCCGGCGGGACGCCGATCCCGGGCTCACTCCCAGGTGGCAGACCGGTTCATCGGCTCCGAGAGGCCCCCGGCCCGCACCGGGGGCCTCTCTCGTCGACCCACGCCACCTGCGGTGGGTTACACCCTGTCAGCAGGACCGTGGAGGCTCTTACACAGTGCTGATGGGCACGCGTGCCGTGCGGGCACCACGCTGGGAGGCGTACAGACCGATCACCGTCAACGGAGGATCCCGTGAAGATCGGCGTCCCGCGCGAGGTCAAGAACCACGAATACCGTGTGGCCATCACCCCGGCC
Organism: Actinomadura meridiana; assembly: GCF_039537545.1. Taxonomy (NCBI): domain Bacteria; kingdom Bacillati; phylum Actinomycetota; class Actinomycetes; order Streptosporangiales; family Thermomonosporaceae; genus Actinomadura; species Actinomadura meridiana. The sequence continues at coordinate 465,471 of NZ_BAABAS010000005.1, read as the reverse complement.
GGTGTTCACGAGCTGACCCGCCACGACCACGAGGTGTTCATCGAGCGCGGCGCCGGACTCGGCTCCGCCATCCCCGACGACGACTATGTCGCCGCCGGGGCCAAGATCCTGGACGGCCCGGACGAGGTCTGGGCCGAAGGCGAGTTGATCCTCAAGGTCAAGGAGCCGATCGAGCCCGAGTACCCGCGGATGCGCGACGGCCAGGTCCTGTTCACCTACCTGCATCTGGCCGCGTCCCGCGCGTGCACCGACGCGCTGCTGTCGGCGGGCGTCACCGCGATCGCGTACGAGACCGTCCAGCTCCCCGACCGCTCGCTGCCGCTGCTGGCGCCCATGTCGGAGGTCGCCGGGCGGCTCGCGCCCCAGGTCGGCGCGTACAACCTGATGGCGTCCAACGGCGGCCGCGGCGTGCTGCCGGGCGGCGTGCCCGGGGTCGCCCCGGCCAAGGTCGTCGTGATCGGCGGCGGCGTGTCCGGGCTCAACGCGGCGCAGATCGCCGTCGGGATGGGCGCGGACGTGACCATCCTGGACGTCAACGTCGACCGCCTCCGCCACATCGACGCCATCTACCAGGGCCGCCTGCGCACCCTGGTGTCCAGCGTGTACACCGTCGAGCAGGAGGCCCGCGCCGCCGACCTCGTGATCGGCGCCGTGCTGATCCCGGGCGCCAAGGCGCCCAAGCTGATCTCCAACGACCTCGTCGCGGGGATGAAGTCGGGGTCCGTCCTCGTCGACATCGCCATCGACCAGGGCGGCTGCTTCGAGGACTCGCGTCCCACCACCCACGCCGACCCGACCTACCGGGTGCACGACTCGACGTTCTACTGCGTGGCCAACATGCCCGGGTCCGTCCCGAACACGTCCACGTACGCGCTCACCGGCGTCACGCTCCCCTACGCCCTCCAGCTCGCCGACAAGGGCTGGGAGGGCGCCCTGCGGTCCAACGCCGCTCTCGCCCGCGGCCTCAACACGCACGCCGGCGCCCTCGTCTACGACCACGTGGCCGAGGCCCACGGCCTGCCGTACACGCCCCTCGCCTCGATCCTGGACTGACGCCGCGGCTCCATGTCCTGACCGCTGTCGGCGCGGGCGCATAAAGTACCCATATGGGGGACGTCCCCCCGAGGGGTACCCGGGCGTGCGCCCGCGAGGATTGCGAGGGACGGAGATGGCGACGAGCGAGACCCCCACCCGCGGGTACACCGCCACGAAGGACCAGTTGCAGACCCGCCTGGCCAGGATCGAGGGCCAGGTGCGCGGCATCGACCGGATGGTCGAGGACGACCGCTACTGCATCGACATCCTCACCCAGATCAGCGCCGTCCAGGCCGCCCTGGACAAGGTGGCGCTCGGCCTGCTGGACGGGCACGTGCGGCACTGCGTGGCGGAGGGCGCCGAGGAGGGCAAGGGCGAGGCGATGTCGACCGAGCTGATGGCGGCCGTCGGACGCCTCATGCGCCGCGGCTGACGCCCGTCCGGGAGACGCCCGTCGACTGACGCCCATCCAAGAGACACCGTCGGCTGACGCCCGTCCGGGAGACGCCTGTTCGGGAGCGGGGAGGTCAGCCGCCGCAGGGCGGCGGCGCGTCGTCCTCGGTGGCGACGGCGTCGCCGGTGGCGCCCTCTCTGGCCGCGGAGCGCTCCATGTTCTCGACGAGGGTGCGCCAGCCGAGGATGAAGTGGGCGCGTTCCTGCGGGGTGAGGGCCTCCAGGGTCAGTCGCAGCGGGTCGAGGCGGCGCCGGGTGAACCGCTCGATGACGGTTCGGTGCGTCTCGTCCAGGCTGACGATCATGCGTCGGCGGTCCCGTTCGTCGGGACGCCGCTCGACGAACCCGGCGCGTTGCAGCTCCCCGACGAGCTGGCTGGCCGTGGCGGGGTTGAGGGCCATGCGCTCGGCGAGGACGCCCACCGGCGACGGGCCGTGCTGCGCGAGGCTCACCAGCGCGGGCAGGTGACGGCGGCCGAGCCCGGCCGCCTGCACGTGGCGGAAGAGCTCGTGGGTCTCGTGATGTCCGCCCGATCCCTTGATTCCGCGCATCATGCGACCCATGAGCTGGACGATCGCGTCCAGGTCAGCGTCGATCGACCCGCCGTAGGCGCCTGAATCGTCGGACATATCTTGAATTCCAACATATTCCGTGGTGGACTGCAAACGTATTGAACTTCAAGACGTTCGACGCGCCAAGGGAGTGGAACATGGCCAAGGTCCCGTCAACCGCGGCGGCTCCGCCCGGCGCGGTCGCCCGCGACGATGGACTCGACCGGCAGACCATCCTGCTCGGCCTGGTCATCGTGGCGGGCGCCGTGATGGCCGTCCTGGACACCACGATCGTCAACGTCGCGCTGGACACCCTCGGGCGCGACTTCGAGACCCAGCTGTCGACCATCCAGTGGGTCGTCACCGGCTACATGCTGGCGATGGGCACGGTCATCCCGCTCACCGGCTGGGCCATCGACCGGTTCGGCGGACGGCGCGTGTGGCTGACGTCGATCGCGCTGTTCGTCCTCGGCTCCGGGTTGTCCGGCGCGGCCTGGAACATCGAGTCGCTGATCGTCTTCCGGGTGTTGCAGGGGCTCGGCGGCGGCATGCTGATGCCGACCGCGATGGCGATCCTCACGATGGCGGCCGGGGCGCACCGGATGGGCCGGATCATGAGCATCATCGGCATCCCGATGCTGCTCGGCCCCGTCCTCGGCCCGGTGCTCGGCGGCTGGCTGGTCGAGGACGTCGACTGGCGCTGGATCTTCTTCGTGAACCTGCCGGTCGGCGCGCTGGCGTTCTTCCTGGCCTGGTGGAAGGTGCCGCACGACCGCGCGGAGCACACCGCGCCGGGTCTCGACCTGCGCGGGCTGGTCCTGCTGCCGCCCGGGTTCGTGCTGCTGATCTACGGGCTGTCGACGGCGACGAGCAACGGCGGGTTCGGGAACGCCGCCACGATCGGCTGGCTCGCCGGGGGCGCGGTGCTCGTGGGCCTGTTCGTGCTGCACAGCCTGAACCGCCGCGAACGGTCGCTGATCGACGTGCGCCTGTTCAAGGACAGGACGTTCGCGACCGCGTCGTTCGGGATCTTCCTGATCGGCGTCGCGCTGATGGCCGCGATGCTGCTGATCCCGCTGTACTACCAGACCGCGCGCGGCGAGGGCGCGTTCGCGGCGGGCCTGCTGCTCGCCCCGCAGGGGCTCGGCGCCGCGACCGCGATGCCGCTCGGCGGCGTGATCACCGACAAGTTCGGGGCGGGACGGATCGTCCCGTTCGGCATCGTGCTGCTGGCGGTCGGCACGCTCCCGTTCGCGCTGGTGCAGGCGGACACGTCCTACTGGCTGCTCGGCGGCATGCTCTACGTGCGGGGCCTCGGGCTCGGCTGCACGATGATGCCGACGATGTCGGCGGCGCTGGTGACGCTGCGGCGCGCGGCGGTGTCGCGGGCCAGCAGCACGTTGAACATCCTGCTCCAGCTCGGCGGCGCGATCGGGACGGCGCTGCTGGCCGTGATCCTGTCCCGGCAGATCAGCGACCGGATCCCGCAGGCCCCGGGCGGCGGCGGCGCGGGCGGCATGGGCGACGCCCCCGACCGGGTCCGCGAGCAGGTGGCGCCGCAGCTGGCGGACGCGTTCGGGACGACGTTCTGGGTCGCGCTCGCCCTCACCGCCGTGCTGATCATCCCGGCGCTGCTGCTCCCCCGGCAGAGCGCGCAGCAGCAGCACGAGCAGAAGGGCGAGGACGCCGAAGCCCCACCCACGGTGCTGTGACGGCCGGGGCGGTCAATCCTCAGGCTCGTCGGCGACGGCCTCGTCGCGTTCGCCGGGTTCGGTCTGCTCGGTGATCCAGGTGAGGTAGTCCATGCTGCCCGCCACCACCGGCGTCGCGATGATCTCCGGGGTGTCGTAGGAGTGCAGCTCGGTGATCAGTGAGGCCAGCTCGTCGAACCGGTCGGCGGAGGTCTTGAACAGCACGAGCCACTCCTCCGCCGACTCGATCTCGCCCTCCCACCAGTAGGTGCTCGCGATGGGGCCGACGAGCTGCGCGCACGCGGCGAGCCGCTCCGCCACCGCGGACCGCGCCAGCTCGGCGGCCTCCGACCGGGAGTCGGTCGTGGTCGTCACCTGCACGTAAGCGTGGGCCATGGCACGACTCCTTCCCGTTCGCCGTCCGGGCACGCCCCGGGCCGTGACACGAGTGGCGGCACCGGCTACCTCGCCGGGCGGACGACGAGCGCACTGCCGCCGCCCCGCCGGGTCGGCTCGGCGACCGCCTGGACGAGCCCCGGCCGCAGCACCTCCAGCGCCGTGGCGGCGCCGATGACGCCTGTCGGCGGGCCGGGGAACAGCTCCAACCGGTGGCCGCGGGCCGCCAGGTTCCGTCCGTAGGCGTCGATGAAGGGCTGTTCGGCGAAGACCTGCGGGGTGTTGCGCTGCGTGGCGCGCGGGGCGGCCAGCGCGGCGGGCAGGTTCATGCCGAGGTCGACGCGGTTCACCAGGATCTGCAGGACGGTCGTGATGATCGTGGATCCGCCGGGCGTGCCGAGGGCCAGCCGGGGCTGCCCGTCCTTGAGCACGAGCGTCGGCGCCATGCTGCTGCGCGGGCGCTTGCGCGGCCCGGGAAGGTTCGGGTCGGGCGCGCCGCCGGGCGGGGGCGGCTGGAAGGAGAAGTCGGTGAGCTGGTTGTTGAGCAGGAACCCGCGGCCGGGGACGGTGATGGCGCTGCCGCCGAACTGCTCGATTGACATCGTGTAGGCGACGACGTTGCCCCACTTGTCGGACACGACGAGGTTGGTGGTCTGCGGGCCCTCGAACGCCAGCGACCTGGTCTGCGTGCCCGGCGGGACGCACGGTTCGTAGCGTCCGTCGGGAGTGCCTGGGGCGACGGGCGCGACGGCGGCCTCGTCCGGCTTGATCAGGCAGGCGCGCTCGCGGACGAACCCGGGGCTGAGCAGCTCGTCCAGCGGCACACCGATCTTGTCGGCGTCGCCGACGTAGCGGCCGCGGTCGGCGTAGGCGAGCTTGGACGCCTCCAGGTAGTAGTGCAGCGCGGTGACCGGGTCGCGCCGGTCGAGCCGGAAGTTGCCGAGGATGCCGAGCGCCTCCCCGACCGTCGAGCCGCCGGACGACGACGGCGGCATCCCGTACACGTCCAGGCCCCGGTAGGGCACGTGCGTGGGGGCGCGCTCCACGGCACTGTAGGCGGCCAGGTCGGCGGGCGTCATCAGCCCCGGGCGGACGGGACGGGTCGCGGCCGGATCGACCGGCGGTTTGGCGACCGTCCGCGCGACCTCCCGGCCGAGGCCGCCCTTGTACAGCCAGTCCGGGCCGCGTTTCGCCAGCTCACGATAGGTGTCGGCGAGGTCGTGGTTGCGGAGCACCGAACCGACCTCGGGCAGTTTCCCGTTCGGCAGGAAGAGTTTCCGGGTCGGGACGATGTCGCGGAACCGGGCCTCGTTCACCGCCGTCTGGTCACGGAACTCCTGGTCGACGACGAATCCCCGGTCGGCGATCTTGATGGCGGGACGCAGGACGTCGTCCAGGTCGCGGCTGCCGAAGCGGCGCAGCGCGAGGTCCCACTGCGCGAGGGTGCCGGGCACGCCGACGCTGAGGCCGCTGGTCACGGCCTGGTCGAACGGGAGCGGTTTCCCGGTGGCGGGGTCGATGAAGGCGTTCTCCCTCATCTGGTCCGGGGCGAACTCGCGTCCGTCGATGGTGGAGACGCGGTGGGTCTTGGCGTCGTAGTACGTGATGTATCCGCCGCCGCCGATCGCGGCGACGTACGGTTCGGTGACGCCGAGCGTCGCCCCGGCCGCGATGGCGGCGTCCATGGCGTTGCCGCCGCCCTTGAGCACGTCCAGGGCCGTCCGGCTGGCGTCCGGGTCGACGGTGGACACCGCGCCGCCGGAGCCGGTCGCGACGGGCTGTTTCGGCGGCGGGCGGCGTCCCGGCGGAAGCACGGGCGAGCCGGGCGGGACGGCGGCCGCGACGGCGGGAACGGCCAACGCCGCGGTGGCGGTGAGGGCGACCAAGGCGACGGTCGCGCGGCGCCGCACCCGTCGCCGTACGGGCGGCGGTCCGGGTGTCGGCGTCGGTCCGGACGGCGGCGGCGCGGGCGTCGGCGTCGGTGTCTTCGAGGACGATGGGGAGCGGAACATCGGGCCTCCAGAGGAACACGGCGCCCCTACGGTGTCACCGATCTTCGCTCGATGCCACCGTCCGCACCGGCCGACCCCGGACGCGGCGCTCCGGGACGCCCAACAAAGATCGTAAAGCGCTTTCCCAAGTATGAATTGGGAGTTTTCGCCCGGAACGGTCCATGAGAAACTCAGCACCGTCTTCGCCGAGCGTGAGGACGGCGCTGCGCCACGTCGCCGACCTGCCCGTTTGGCAGGATCCGACAACACCTCTATGACACGAATCACCCGCAAAACGTTGCGATTATGCTCATACCTGGTGAATTCTTAGGGACTTCGACAGCCGTCATCTCGCGAACAGCGGCGCGGGTTCAGGCCTGGGGGGATACCTATGACCTGGAACATGCGCATGCGCAACAACATGTTCCGACGCCTGCCGGTGGAGCAGGCGACCGGCAGGATCTACGGTGGCCGGCACCGGCTTCGCGTGGTGTATCGGACCCGCGATCTGGTCGTCCTCGGCCTCGGCGTGATGATCGGCTCCGGCATTTTCAAGATCGCGGGCGAACAGGCGGCGTCGACCGCCGGTCCCGGCGTCATGGTGTCGTTCCTCATCGCCGGTGCCGTGTGCCTGTTGGTCGCGCTCGCGCTCGCCGAGTTGTCGTCGATCATTCCCGTCGCCGGAAGTGCCTATTCGTTCAGCTATGTCGCTTTCGGCGAGGTGTGGGCGTGGATCGTCGGCTGGGCGCTGGTGATGGAGCTGTTGCTCGCCTCGTCGGTGCTGGCGAGGGTCTGGTCCCTGTACGCGACGCAGACGCTCAACGACTTCGGGGTGCCGATACCCGGCTGGCTCGGTGATCTGATCGGCCAGGAGAAGGGCCCCGACCTGCTCGCGTTCGGGATCCTGCTGCTGGTCGTGGTGATGCTGGCCACCGGCAGCCGGATGAGTCTGAAGACGCTGTGGTTCATGGTGATGGCCAAGCTGATCGTCGTCGGCCTCGTCATCGCGACCGGGCTGAAGTTCTTCAGCGCCGACAACATCACCCCGTTCATCCCGCCGCCCCAGCCCGCCCCCGAGGCGGACCAGACGGCGCTGGACGCCGTCCTCGGCGCGTTCGGCGGCGGCACCCCCGAGGTGTTCGGCATCTGGGGCCTGTTCGCGGCGGCGCCCGCGATCGCCTTCGCCTACATCGGGTTCGACCTGATCGCGACCTCGGCCGAGGAGACCGAGGACGCGCCCCGCAAGGTCCCGCGCGGCATCATCACCGCCCTGATCACCGCCGTCGTGCTGTACGTGGCCGTCGCGATCGTGCTGGTCGGGATGGTCGGCATGGACGGCTTCGGCAAGCTCAACCCGGACAAGCTCCTCATCGCCGCCGCGTTCGACTCGCACGGCGCGGGCGCGATGGGCAAGCTCGTCGACGTCGGCGTGGTGCTCGCGCTGACCACCGTCATCCTCGTCCTGCTGATCAGCCTGACGCGCGTGGTGTTCTCCATGTCCCGCGACGGGCTGCTGCCGCGCCCGCTCGCGACCATGAGCCGCCGCTACAAGGTGCCGTCGCGGGCCACCCTGGCGGCGGGCGGCGCGGCGCTGGTCGTCTCGCAGACGCTCGACGTGCTCACGCTGGAGCAGCTCGTGGTGATGGGGACGCTGTTCGCGTTCCTGTTCGTCCCGGCCGCGGTGCTGGCGCTGCGGCGCACCCGGCCCGACCTGCACCGCCCGTTCCGGGTCCCGGCGGCGCCGGTCACCGCCGTCGTCACGATCATCGCGGTGGCCTGGCTGATGCTGAACCTGAAGGTCGAGACCTGGGGCTACTTCGCGATCTGGATGGTCGTCGGGGTGCTGCTGTACCTGGCCTACGGGCGGCGCAAGAGCCAACTGAAGCTACTGCTGGACGAGCCGCCGAAGCGTCCGGTCTCCGCCCAGTTCGCCACGGCGCCGCCGCCGGGCGTGCCCGTCCTCCCCGCGCCGCCGCCGGGGTCGTCGCACCCGTCGTACTACCAGGGGGCGGCGAGCGGCGAGTACCCGGGCCCCGGCGGCTCCGGGGCGTGGCCGGGCGAACCGCGTCCGGGCGCGCCGGAGAGCCCGTATCCGACCGGCCGCTACTCGACGGGACGGCACTCGACCGGCCAGTTCTCCCGCGAGCCCGAGTCCGGCGCGACCGGCGGCCACGACCCGCGCGACACCTCCACGGACCTGTACGGCTCCGGCCCCTACCAATCCGGGCAATACCAGTCCGAGCAGAACCAGCCCGGCCAGTATCAATCTGGCCAGTACCAGTCCGGCCCGTACGAATCCGGCCCGTACGAATCCGGCCCGTACGAATCCGGCCCGTACGAATCCGGCGCCTACGAGTCAGGTCCTTATCAGTCGGGGCCGTATCAATCCGGGTCCTACCAGTCTGATCCCTACCAGTCCGGGGGGTACCAGTCAGGTCCCGCGCAATCGGGGCCCTACGACTCCGGGCCCTACCCGTCCGAACCGCATGGTTCCGGCCCCTACCGGACGAATCCGCGTGACAGCGGATGGTCTCAGGACGGCGAGGAGCACGAGGAGCCCCCGCCGCAAGGCGGACGGCACCGCCGCTGAGGCCCGGTTCCGGAAACTCGGTTTTGTAAAGATCCGCCGAACGTAGCGGGCGTCGCCTCCACCGGGGGCGGCGCCCGCTCGCCGTCTCCCCCGCCGAAGGGACTGGACACCGGGACGACCGCGAGGTAGGTTGCTCTCATCTTGAGATGAACTCAATGTGAGACTTACTCAGGTTGAGACCGAGAAGGGGAGGCGCCGGATGACTCCGGATCCGATTCGCGACGAGAGCGAGTTCCTCGCGAACTACGACCCGCGCGACTACGACCCGGTCTCCGTGACGGTGGACGTGGTCGCCGTCACCATCCGCGACGGAGCCCTGCACATCCTGCTGGTGCGGCGAGGGAACGCCCCGTACGAGGGGATGTGGGCGCTGCCCGGCGGGTTCGTCCAGGCGGGCGGCCCCCTCCAGGGCACCGACGCCGAGGACCTGCCGGACGCGGCCGTCCGCGAACTCGCCGAGGAGACCGGGCTCAGCGCCAAGGGCGGCGTGCTCGGCCGCGTGCACCTGGAGCAGCTCGGCACCTACGGCTCGCCGGGCCGTGACCCGCGCATGCGCGTCATCTCCGTCGCCTACCTGGCGTTCGCGCCGGAGCTGCCCGACCCGGAGGCGGGCGGCGACGCGGCCGACGCGGCCTGGGTCCCGGTGGACGCCCTGGGCCTCACCGAGTCCGCGAGCCAGCGCCCGGGCACGACCCGCAGGCTGGCGTTCGACCACGCGCGGATCCTGTCCGACGGCCTGGAGCGGGCGCGCGGAAAGCTGGAGTACACCCCGCTCGCCACGGCGTTCTGCGGCGGCGAGTTCACGATCCCCGAGCTGCGCGCCGTCTACGAGGCGGTGTGGGGCGAGGAGCTGCACGCGGGCAACTTCCACCGGAAGGTCCTGTCGGTGCCCGGGTTCGTGGAGAGCACCGGCGAGACGTCCGACCGGGGCGGGCGGCGCGGCGGCCCCAGGCCCCGCCTCTACCGACCCGGCGACGCCCGTCTCCTGCACCCCGCCCTGCTTCGACCCAGCAGGGAGGAAGAGATCAGATGAGCGAAGCGAACCGGGGGGTGTGGGGGGTCGTCCCCCCACGAGACGCGGAGATGAACAAGGCCGAGATGCTGGACGACGCGCTGGCGCGGCTCGACCGGGTGCGGGTCCCCGCCGACCTGTTCGGGGACGACGAGGACGAGGCCGCGCGCCGGTACCGGCGGCTGGCGAGGCTCGTCCACCCGGACGCGACCGGCGGCCGCACCCGCGAGGCGTTCATCAGACTGAACGCGCTCTGGCGCGCCTACAACCGCGACGACGACACCACGACGATCACCACCCGCCGCCGCTCGTACCGGCTCGACGGCGCCCCGGTCAGCGGCGACCTCGCCGAGCTGTACCGGACGCGCCCCGAGCCCGGCGCGCGGGACGTCCTGCTGAAGATGCCCCGCGACCCCCGCGACGGAGACCTGCTCGAACGGGAGGCCGTAGCACTGCGCCAACTCCCCAAGGACGGCGACGGCAAGTTCCTACCGTACGTGCCGCGCCTCATCGAGACGTTCCGGCACAAGGACGCCTCGACGGGCGCGCAGCGGCAGGTCAACGCGGTCGCGAGGCTGCACGGCTTCCACACGTTCACCGAGGTCCGCGCGGCGTTCCCGGACGGCGTCGACCCGCGCGACGTGGCCTGGATGTGGCGGCGGCTGCTGGTCGGGCTCGGGTTCGCGCACCGCGCGGGCGTCCTGCACGGCGCCGTCCTGCCCGACCACGTGATGATCCATCCGGGGAAGCACGGGCTGGTGCTGGTCGACTGGTGCTACTCCGTCCCCGGCTGCTACGCGGACACCGATCCGTCCGGGCGGGTCCCGGCGATGGTGGACAGCTACGCCGACTGGTACCCGCCGGAGGTGCCGGAGCGGCGGCCCGCGAGCCCGGCCACCGACATCGCCATGGCCACCCGGTGCGTGACCCACCTGATGGGCGACAAGGCGCCGAAGGCGATGCGCTCGTTCGCACGCGGCTGCCTGCTGCCCGCGCAGAACCGGCGCCCCTCCGACGCCTGGCGCCTGCTGGCCGAACTGGACGAGCTGCTGGACCGGCTCTACGGCCCGCGGCGCTTCCGCCCCTTCCAGCTGCCGACCCACCAGACGCCCACCCGCCCGATGTCCACCCGGAACTGAAGGAGACCACCATGGGAAGCGGACACTGGTCCACCAACGTCTACAACGCTCGCCAGAGCTACCAGGCGGCCAACGGCATCAGCGCGTTCGCCTACTCCGACGGCGGCGCCGCCGCCGTCCACCCCGACCTCGACCCGCGCGGCGTGACGAAGCGGGAGAGCCGGGACTCCGAGGACCACCCCGAGTCGCTCGCGATCGGCGTCCTGTTCGACGTCACCGGCTCGATGGGAACCGTGCCCCGCACGCTCCAGACCAAGCTGCCCGACCTGCTCGGGCTGCTGCTGCGCAAGGGGTACGTCGAGCACCCGCACATCCTGTTCGGCGCGGTCGGCGACGCGACCTGCGACCGGGCGCCGCTCCAGATCGGCCAGTTCGAGGCCGACAACCGGATGGACGACGACCTCGGCAAGATCCTCCTTGAGGGCGGGGGCGGCGGCCAGATGCGCGAGTCGTACGAGCTGGCCCTGTACTTCATGGCCCGGCACACCTCGATCGACTGCTTCGAGAAGCGCGGCCGCCGGGGCTACCTGTTCCTGATCGGGGACGAGCTGGCCTACCCGAAGGTCAAGCGGCACGAGGTCGAGAAGATCATCGGGGGCGAACTGGACGAGGACATCCCGGTCGCCGAGATCGTCCGCGAACTCCAGCGGATGTACGACGTGTACTACATCATCCCGGAGGGTGCCTACCACGCGGGAAGCCGCGAGCTGAAGGACTTCTGGCGGGGCCTGCTCGGCCAGAACGTCCTCTACCTGGACGATCTCGACGCGGTCTGCGAGACGATCGCGCTGACGGTCGGGCTCGGCGAGGAGGCCATCGACCTCGACGAGGGCCTCGGGCACCTGGCCGAGACCGGCTCGGACGCGGGCGCGTCGGTGTCGCGCGCGCTGGCCCGGCTGGACGCGTCCCGCGCGCCCGCCGCCGTGTCGTCCGCGCCTCCCGGGCTCGACGCCGCGGGGCCGTCCCGCTCGACCCGGCTCTGACCCATGGGACACGTGATCGTCGTCGACCTCGGCTACGGGGACGCGGGCAAGGGCACGGTCGTCGACCACCTCTGCTCGACTCGCCCCGTGAAGGCGGTCGTCCGGTTCAACGGCGGCGCGCAGGCGGCCCACAACGTCGTCGCCGCGGACGGACGCCACCACACGTTCGCCCAGTTCGGGTCGGGGACGTTCACGCCGGGCGTCCGCACGCACCTGTCGCGGTTCATGCTCGTCGACCCGCTCGCCCTCGCCGCCGAGGCCGCCCATCTGCGGTCCCTCGGCGTCGGGGACGCGCTCGACCGGCTGACCGTCGACCGGGACGCACTGCTCACGACGCCGTACCACCAGGCCGCGAACCGCGCGCGGGAGTCCGCGCGCGGCGCGGCCCGCCACGGGTCGTGCGGCATGGGCATCGGCGAGACCGCGTCGTACGCCCTCGCGCACGACGACGCCCCCCGCGTCGGCGACTGCCTGGCCCCGGCACGGCTCCGCCGACGGCTGACCGCCCTGCGCGACTGGTACCGCGACACATTTCCGACTGGCCCGGACGTCCCGGACGTCGACGACTGCGCCGACACGTTCGCCGCGTTCGGCGACCGTGTCCAGATCGTCGACGCCGACCACCTGCGGGGCCTCCTCCACGCCGGGGACGTGGTGTTCGAAGGGGCCCAGGGCGTCCTGCTGGACGAATGGCACGGCTTCCATCCGTACACGACCTGGTCGACCACCACGTTCGCCAACGCGGAGACGCTGCTGGCGGAGGCGGACGCTTCCGCCGCGCGGCTCGGGGTGCTGCGCGCGTACGCGACCCGCCACGGTCCGGGCCCGTTCGTCACCGAGGACCCGGCGCTCACCGCCGACCTGCCCGACCCGCACAACGCGGCGGGCCGCTGGCAGGGCGCCTTCCGCGTCGGCCACCTCGACACCGTCGCGCTCCGCTACGCGCTGGACGTGACGGGCGGCGTCGACGGCCTGGCGGTCACGCATCTGGACGTCGCAGGGGCGCGCCCAGACCTGCGTGTCTGCCAGGCCTACGATTTCGGCGGGGCCTACGACCTCGGCCGGGCCTACGGCAGCGGCGGCGCCTACGGCAGCGGCGGCGAACGGGTCGAGCGGCTGGAGGCCGGGCCGCCCGACCTGGACCGCCAGGCCGCCCTCACCCGGCAGCTCCTGTCGGCGCGTCCCGTCTACGCGCCGCTCAGACGCGCGGACGAGACGATCGCGGCAGCGCTGCGAACACCGGTCGTCCTGCGCTCCTACGGCCCGACCTCCGCCGACAAACGGGCCGAACCCGCGGAAGGACCCTGCTTCGCCGCGTCCTGACACCCACCTGAGATGATCGACGGCATGCTCCAGGTCTGCCCGAACGGACGCCGGACCGAAGGCGTACCCGTCTCACCGGAGGAGATCGCGGCCGAGGTCCGCGCCGCCGTCGATGTCGGCGCGCAGGACGCGCACCTGCATCCGCGCGACGTCGAGGGCGCCGACACCGTGGACCCCCTCCATGTCGCCGCGGTCGTAGACGCCGTGCGCGCGAGCACCCCGTCCATCCAGATCGGCGTGACGACCGGCGAATGGACCGTCCCGGAACCGCTGGAGCGCGCCGCGCGGATCCGCGCCTGGACGACCCTGCCCGACCACGCCTCCGTGAACTTCCACGAGGACGGCGCCGAACTGGTCGCCGAGGCGCTGTTCGAACGCGGCGTCGCCATCGAGGCGGGGATCTTCTCCGGCACGGACGGCGCCGCGCGGTACCTGCGCTGGCCGCACGCCCACCACGTGCTCCGGATCCTCGCCGAGGTCACCGACCCCGACCCGCGGACGGCGACCGACACGGCGAAAGAGCTCCTCCAAGGTCTCGGTACGCGGCACGGCCGCCCGGTGCTGCTGCACGGCGAGGACGGCGGCGCGTGGCCCGTGCTGCGGCTCGCCGTCCGGCTGAACCTGGACGTCCGGATCGGCCTGGAGGACACGCTCACCCTGCCCGACGGAGTGCCCGCCGCCGACAACGCCGCCCTGGTCCAGACCGCCCGCGCCCTGCTGACCGCCTGACCCGGCCCGCCGCCGGTGTCAGGAGCGGGGGTTGTGCCCGGCGTCGGCGTCCATCCGCGCCCAGTCGGCCTCCCACAGCTCGTAGCGGTGCCGGTCACAGCGGCGGCGGACCAGCGCGTAGCCGAGCGCGACCGGAACCCCGCAGGCCAGGACCGTCGCGGCGCCCGCGTAGGCGGCGTCGGTCACCGTGCGGCTGTGCGGACGGGGCCGGACCGTCGGAACGCCCGCGCGGTCGACCCAGATGGTCCGGTGGGCGCCGACCTTGGCGTTCCTCCAGCTCGGGAGCGTACCGGCGCGTCGCTTGCCGTCCGGCGCCGCCCAGGACGCCTGGACGGTCTCATGGACGTAGCGGTCACCGGCCGAGCCGATGCCGCCCGTCGAGGTGACGGTCGCGACGACCTGGCGGCGGTCGGCCCGTTCGGCGTGCTCGGCGCGCGCGCCCGCGTCGAAGGACCAGGCCGCGGTCACCGCCGCCAGCGGCGGAGCCGTGCCGAGCAGCAGGACCAGGAGGCACAGGCCGATCGCCCGCTGCACCCGGTCGACCCGGCGGCGCAGCTCGCTGCGCTCCAGCCCGAACCGCCTGCGCAGCCTGGTGAGCGGCGTGCCCGTACGGCCGTCGCCGGACCTGCGCATCTGCGTCACCTCCCCGGGGAGTGCCCTCCCGGCAAGAGGCCCTCGGCCTTCATTCGTCAGCCATCTTTTCCCAGGATATTCCCGAGCCCCTTGATCGGCACGTGGTCCGTGGCCGAATCCTTTCCCGAATCCGGTCCGGTATGCGGGATTGATGTCCGAATCCGGCCAAGGTTCCGATTCCTGCTGCCCACACCCAGCGCGAGCAGGGCCCCGAGGACGCACAGCCCGGCGGTGATCCAGAAGATCTCCTGGTACTCGGTGCGCAGCGCGTCCAGGACGGCCGCGTCGTACACCTTCATCTGCCGGTCGAACTCGTCGTCCGACATCAGGAACGGCAGCGGCGGCTTCAGATCCGCCGTCAGCGCGTGGAAACGGTAGAACCCCCACGCCGACAGCGCGGAGATGCCCAGCAGCATCCCCATCATGCGCGCCACCACCACCGACGCCGACGCGACACCGTGCCGGGCCGCCGGGACGAACCCCAGCACCGCTGACGACACCGGCGCGATCACCAGCCCGAGCCCGAGCCCCGTGACGACGAGATCGACGTCCATCCTCGGCAGCGGCCCGTACGAGGCGCCCGCAAGGTCGGCGGGCCACGACGCGATCAGCAGATAGCCCACGGCGGCGAGCGCCATGCCCGCGACCATCGGCCACCGCGCCCCCACCCGCCTCGCGACCATCCCCCCGACGATCGCCGCGACCGGCAGCGCCACCAGGAACCGGGTCAGCACCAGGGCCCCGTCCGTGGCGTCCTTGTGCAGGACGGTCTGCGCGACCAGGACGACGTCCACCAACGTCACCATCAGCGCCGCACCCGACAACAGGCTCACGCCCAACGTCGCGAGCAACGCCCCGCGCCGCACCCCCGACAGATCAAGGAGCCGCGTCCGCGCCCTGTCCTCCCACACCACGAACAGCACCAGGACGACAGCCCCAGCGCCCAGGAGCGGAACACCCCACGGCGGAAGCGCCGACTCCTCCGACTCCGGATTGTGGACACCCACGACCAGCAACCCCAGCCCCACCGCCAGCAACAGGCCGCCCACCACGTCCACCCCGGGTCGCGGCCCCTCCCGGCGTCCACCCGGAACCGCGACCTGGACGGCGACCATCGCCGCCACCACCAACGGCACGTTCAACCAGAAGATCGTCCGCCAGTCCGCCACCGCCGCGACACCCGCCCCGTACAGCGGGCCGAGCACGCTCCCCAACTCCTGCGCCGCCCCCACCGCGCCGAGCACAACCGGACGCTGCCGCTCCTCCCACAGATCACCGGCCAACGCCATCGTCACCGGCAACAACGCCCCGCCCGCCACGCCCTGCACGACCCGACCCGCCGTCAACATCGGAACGCCATCGGCCAGCGCCGTCACCACCGACCCCACCGCGAAGAACACCAGGCACGCCTGAAGCACCGGCCGCCGCCCGAACCGATCCGACAACTGCCCGAGCAACGGCATCGCCGCCACATACCCCAGCAGAAACCCCGTCAGGACGGGCGTCACCCGCTCCAACCGGTTGATCGGAATGTCGAGATCCTTCACCACCGGCACCAGAATCGTGGTGACGACATAGGCGTCCAACGCCGCCAACAGGACCACCGCGCCACCGGCCCCGATCGCGACCCGGCGACGCTCCCTCACTTCGGCGCGCTGACCGTGTACGAGGCGTCGAACTCGGTGAACGAGATCACCACCGAGCCCTTCTCCTTCGGGAACCGCCCCACCAGCTTCACCAGCCGGTGATCACTCCGGTTCACCCACACCTGACCCTCCAGGTCGGTGTCGACCCCCGGAATCAACGCCGCCGCCTGCTCCTTCGGCAACGTCGCCGCCACCCGATCCGTCTCCTTGCCGCCCACCTTCTCGACCGCCTCCGCCCGAGGCGCCGTCGCCGACGACAACAACTTCACGATCCCGCGCTCCGGATCCAACACCGCCGACGGGTCGTACATCGTCGCCGCCAACACCTTCGGCACCTTCCGCCACCCGCCCGTCCCCGCGTCCAGATAGATGCTCTGCCCCAGCGCCACGACCTTCATCTCGACGCTCTGACCCCGCTGCTCCACCGTCAACGTCCCCGTGGCGTCCCCGTTGCGCAGCAACTTCAGATCGCCGCCCTTCACCACAACCGGCGTCTTCCCCTCCGACTCCATGGTGAACGCGACACTCCGCACGCCCCCCATCGCCTGCGCCGCCTCCCGCAACACCCGCGCGGCGTCGAAATCCGGCTTCTTCCCCGACTCCCCCGACCCGCCCCCATCACAGGCCCCGGCGAACAACAACCCCGGCAGCAACAGAACAAGAACGAGAATTCGACTGGACATACGCCGGACCCTAGCGACGGCGACCCGTAACCGTCACTCGGTACGAGGTATGACATCACCGCTCCTCAAGGAGGACATCCCCTCCACACAGTGGCCCCCCAGAACGACCCGCCGCTAAGATGACACTCGGCCAAACCCCCACCGTCACCGGGGGACGCCCCGGGGCGGTAGCTCAGCCGGTCAGAGCAGGAGACTCATAATCTCTGGGTCGCGGGTTCGAGTCCCGCCCGCCCTACCAGAGTGGGCGAGCCATGTCCGCGGAAAGCGCGGACCGGGCTCCGTCCGCAACGCCTTTCTGGGGGACGACCCCCAGACCCCCGATGTGGGGGGCTCCGCCCCCCACGCCCCCCCTGTGGTCACGGCCTCTGGTACTTACCTGGCCGCTCAACACTCTGTTCGTGCTTGCTCGTCGGCCTGGGGGCCGACCTCGAACTTTGGGAGGCGCCGCTCTTCGCGCAACACACTCGCGCTGGGAGTCGGGCGGCGACCTTGATGTGTGCCTCCACGCCCCGCGCTCCTGGAGCCAGGGGTCGCTACGGCATGGGGTGTGCTGGCTTGGCGGTGGGGGCGGGCTGACGGCCGACCTTGATGCGCCCCGAAGTTGGGGGGGCAGCGGTCTGGTGGGTGGGGTTAGGCGGGCCAGGTTGGGGGGCGCTTTTCCAGGAAGGCGGTCATGCCCTCTTGGGCTTCTGGGGTTTGGCTGGACGCGGCCATTACCTCGATGGCGTAGGTGTAGGCGTCTTGTTCTGGGCGGTCCAGTTGGGCGTACATGGCTTGTTTGCCCAGGGCCTTGCTTCGGGGGCTGCCCTGGGTGGCTCGTTGGAGGAGGTCGTGGGTTGTCTTGTCCAGGTCTTCTTCGGGGACCGCGTAGTTGATCAGGCCCCAGGTGGCGGCTGTTGGTGCGTCGATGATCTCGCCTGTTAGGGCCATCTCGGCTGACCGTTTGCGGCCTATGTTGTGGGAGATCGCTACCAGGGGGGTGTGGCAAAACCAGCCGCTCTTGCCGCCTGGGGCGGCGAAGCCTGCGGATTCGGCGGCTACTGCCAGGTCGCAGCTGGCTACCAGTTGGCAGCCCGCTGCTGTTGCCAGGGCGTGGACACGGGCGACTACCACTTGTGGGACGGACTGGATTGTGCGCATCAGGTCCGTGCATGTCTGGAGTAGGTCGCGGACGTCGTTGAGTGAGGCGCCTGCCATGTCGGCGAAATCGTGGCCCGCTGAGAAGACCGGGCCGTTCGCGGCGAGGATGATGCCTCGGGCGTCGGTGGCTCCTACCTCGTGGAACGTGTTCGTGAGGGTGATCAGGAACTCGCGGGACAGGGCGTTGCGGCGGCGGGGGCGGTTCATCGTGATCGTGGTGAACGGGCCGTCGCGCCGGATCAGGACGTCGTCGTCTTCGCTCATGCTCCCGACGTTACGTCAGACCCTCGTCGTACGGTGGTCGGGTCACCGGACGCCGAGGGGGTCTCGCCTTGAAGCTGCTCACCGCGACCAACTCCACCCAGGGATTCCGCGACAACGACTTCGACTGGTGCGTCGAAGGTGAACTGGTCCATATCGGGATGGTCTGCGCTCTTGATCGGGATGATCCCGATGGGGGGTGTGGGTGTGGACGATCATTTGCCGGGCTGAACTCGCATCGGGCCACTACGACGGCGATGGTTCGGGAGATACCCGGGTTCGGCGAGGACGATTATGTGCTCGCCATCAGGTCGAGTCTCGAACAGCAGGGGTGTGATCCCTCGTTCGCCGAGCATGAGGCGGCGCTGCTGCGGTGCCTGGTGCGCGACTGGCCGGTGGGGGTGATCGTCGAGCGGCGGCTGGATGAGATCGTGGTCAGGCACGTCCTTCAACGGTAGGGGGTTCCATGCTGGTCGCGTTCTCGGTGACTCCGCTCGGGGTGGGTGAGGATGTCGGGGAACTCGTCGCGGAGGCCGTGCGGGTCGTGCGGGAGAGCGGGCTTCCCAACCGGACCGACGCCATGTTCACCACCGTCGAGGGCGAGTGGGACGAGGTGATGGCCGTGGTCAAGGCCGCCACCGACGTGGTTTCCGCGCGGGCGCCCCGGGTGAGTCTCGTGGTCAAGGCCGATCTGCGGCCCGGGGTGACCGGGGCCCTCGACGGCAAGGTCGAGTCCGTGGAGCGGTACCTCAGTCCTCCGTGACGAGGCGGGCGGCGACCCGGTCCAGGACGGCCAGTTCCTCCGCCGGGAGGTCCAGCACGGACGGCGGCGGGTTGTCGAGGATGCGTTCGGCCTCCACCGCCGCGGCGCGGCCCGCCTCGGTCACCGTCACGATCTTGGAGCGGCGGTCGGTCGGATTCGGGGAGCGCTCCACCAGGCCGCGGCCGACCAGGTCGTCCACCATGAGGGTCGTGTAGGGGCGGTCGGTGAGCAGGACGTCGGCCAGGTCGCGCAGCGTCATCGGCTCGGCCGCGGCGGCGATGCGGCGCAGCGCCTTGGTGCGGGTGAAGCTCATGCCGAGGGCCTCGGTGACCTCGCGGCGCCGGTCGACGCGCTCGTGCAGCAGGACGCGCAGGTTGTGCCAGGCCCGTGCCGCCATCTCGGACCGGTTGTCCGTGGCGAGGTCGGTCATGGGGCGGTCGCTCCCGTCACGTGGCGTTCCTCGACGTCCAGCAGGCCGGACGTCCGCGCGGCGCTGCGGGCGGCCCGGCGGCCGGTGGTGACCGTGCCGAGCACGAGAACGGCGGCCGCGCATCCGGCCAGCACCCAGTATGCCGGGCCGGCGGCCGACTCGAAGGCGGACGCGGCGAACGAGCCGGGCATCCCGGCGGCGAGCACGGCGCCGATGACGGCCACGCCCAGCGCCTGGCCGACCTGGCGGCTGGTCGACGCCACGGCGGCGGCCACACCTGCCTGGGCCCTCGGCATTCCGGAGACGGCGGTGTTGGTGATCGGCGAGTTCACGGTGCCGAAACCGATGCCGAACAGGACGTACGCGGCGAACAGGGTGACGTTGTGCGTCTCACCGTCGAACGCGGCGAACAGCAGGACGCTCGCGAGCATCGCCGTCCCCGCGATCTGGAGGGGCAGACGGGGGCCGCGTTTGCCGACGATGCGTCCCGACAGGGGTGCGGTCACGGCGGTCATGGCGGCCATCGGCAGGAGGTAGAGGCCCGCTTGCAAGGCGGACAGTCCTCGGACGTTCTGTAGGTAGAGCGTGTTGAGGAACATGAAGCCGCCGAGGGCCGCGAAGCTGCTGACGGCGGTGACGGTCGCGCCGGAGAACGGGACGCTGCGGAAGAACCGCAGGTCGATGAGGGGTTCGGGGGCGCGGACCGCGTGGACGACGAAGCCGAGGAGCGACCCGACGGCGATGAGCGCGGCGCCGGAGACGGCGGGGTCGGTCAGGCCGCGGCCGGGGACCTCGATGATCGCGTAGGTCAGCGTGGCGAGGAAGGCGATCAGCAGGGCCTGGCCGAGCGGATCGGGGCGGCGCGGGCGCGGCGCCCTGGATTCGGGGACGAACAGCGCGGTCAGGGTGAGCGCGGCCAGTCCGATCGGGACGTTCAGCCAGAAGATCGCGCGCCAGCCGACGGATTCGACGAGGAGCCCGCCGACGAGCGGGCCCATGGCCATGCTGATCCCGACGACGCCGCCCCACACGCCGATGGCGCGGGCGCGCTCACGCGGCTCGGTGAAGACGTTCGTGATGATCGACATCGCGACGGGGTTGAGCATCGACCCGCCGACGGCCTGCACGACGCGGGCGGCGACCAGCAGGTTCAGGGAGGGCGCGAGGCTGCACAGCACGGATCCGGTGACGAACAGGACGAGCCCGGTCTGGAACACGCGGCGGCGTCCGATCCGGTCGGCGGTCGAGCCGGACAGGATCAGCAGCGAGGCCAGGGTGATCAGGTAGGCGTCGATCGTCCACTGGAGCCCGGACAGCGAGCTGTGGAAATCGTGCTGAAGCGTGGGGAGTGCGACGTTCAGGATCGTGTTGTCGAGGCTCACGATGAGCAGGCTCATACAGCAGATCGCGAGGACCGCGATCCTGCGTCGGGGGCTGAGTTCGGGCATCCACACCGTCCAATCGTTGTAGCCCTACAACCGTTGGAAGGCTACAACCATTCCCGGGATGCTCAGGGCGCTGTGACGGCCCTGGTCCGGGCCGCCGGGACGACCAGCGGCGTCCCGGTCTCCGGGCAGTCGATCACCTGGCACGGCAGGCCGAACACGTCCTCGACCAGCTCGGACGTCACGATCTCGCACGGGTCGCCCGCCGCGACGATCCGGCCGTCCCGCATGGCGATCAGGTGGGTGGCGTAGCGGGCGGCGTGGTTGAGGTCGTGCAGGACGGCGACGACCGTGCGGCCCTCCTCGTGCAGCCGCGCGCACAGGTCGAGCACCTCGATCTGGTGCGCGATGTCGAGGAACGTCGTCGGTTCGTCCAGCAGGAGGAGGGGGGTCTCCTGGGCCAGGGCCATCGCGATCCAGACGCGCTGGCGCTGGCCGCCGGACAGTTCATCGACGGCGCGGGCGGCGAGGTCCTGGACGCCGGTCGCGGCCATCGACTCGTCGACGACCCGTTCGTCGTCCCGCGACCACTGGCGCAGCAGGCCCTGGTGCGGGTACCGGCCGCGTGCCACCAGGTCGGCGACGGTGATGCCCTCGGGCGCGATCGACGACTGCGGCAGCAGGCCGAGTGTGCGGGCCAGCTTCTTGGCGGGCCATTCCGCGATGGGACGGCCGTCCAGCACGACGGACCCGGCGGACGGCTTCAGGAGCCGGGCGAGGGCGCGCAGCAGCGTCGACTTCCCGCAGGCGTTCGGGCCCACGATCACCGTGAACCCCTTGTCGGGGATCGTCACGTCGAGATCGGCGGCGATGGTGCGCCGGTCGTAGCCGAGGGTGAGCCCGGTGCCGGTGAGTCGAGTCATCAGATCCGTCCCGTCTTGCGTTCGGTCACGAGAAGCCAGACCAGGTAGCCGCCGCCGAGGAGCCCCGTCACGACGCCGACCGGAAGTTGGTGCCCGGGAAAGGCGTGCTGCCCGGCCCAGTCGGCGGCCACGAGCAGGGCCGCGCCCATGCACATCGCAGGCAGCAGGTTGGGGCCGGGCGTACGGGTCAGGCGCCGGGCGAGCTGCGGCGCGGTCAGCGCGACGAACGCGACCGGTCCGGCCGCCGCGGCGGCGAGCGAGGTGAGCAGCACCGCCGCCGCCAGCATGAGCAGCCGCACCCGTTCGATGGGGACGCCGAGAGCGTGCGCGGCGTCGTCGCCCATCTCCAGCATCCGCAGCGCGCGCCCGCAGCCGACGAGGACCAGCGGGCCAAGGACGGCGAGCGCGCCGAGCACGGGCGCGGCGTCGGCCCAGTCGCGGCCGTTCAGGCTGCCGGTCAGCCACAGCACGGCGCGGGCCGCCTCGATGATCTGCGCCTGCGTGAGCAGGTAGCCGTTCACGCCGGTGAGGATCGCGGCGACGCCGATGCCGACGAGGATGAGCCGCTGCCCGTGGGCGCCGTGCCGTCCGGCGACCGCGTACACGACCAGCCCGGTCGCGAGGCCGCCGCCCGCCGCACCGGCCGCGACGGCGGCGCCGCCCGCGCCGGTCAGCACGATCACGGCGAGGACGCCGGTGGCGGCGCCCTGGGTGAAGCCGAGGACGTCGGGGCTGCCGAGCGGGTTCCGGACGAGCGACTGGAAGATCGCTCCCGCCAGCCCGAGCGCGGCACCGACCGCCAGCCCCGCCGCGACGCGCGGCAGCCGGATCTGGTTCACGATGATGGAGTCGGCGGGCGTGCCGTGCCCGAACAGGGTCCGGACGACGTCGGCGGGGCTCATCGGGAAGTCTCCGCTGCCGATGAGGAGCACGCCCAGACAGAGCGCCACCGCCAGGCACACGGCCGCGACGACGAGAGCTCGCAGGTGGAACCGGAACGACAGGCCGCCCGGCGTCCGGATGACGGTCATGACGTCACCGCCCTGCTGCGGGGACGGCGCACGAAGTACAGGAACACCGGACCGCCCGCCACGACCATCACGATCCCCACCTGGAGTTCGGACGGGCGGACGACGACACGTCCGAGAACGTCCGCCGCCAGCATCAGCGCCGGGGCGAGGACCGCGCAGTACGGCAGCAGCCAGCGCAGGTCGGGCCCGGTCAGCGCGCGGACGAGATGCGGCACCATCAGCCCGACGAAGATGATCGGCCCGCACGCCGCCGTCGCCGAGCCGCACAGCAGCGTCACCGCGACGACCGCGACGGCGCGGGCCCGCCGGGGGTCGGCGCCGAGCGAGCGGGCGGTGTCCTCCCCCATGGCCATCGCGTTCAGCGGACGCGCCAGCAGCAGCGCCGCCACCAACCCGGCGATGACGAACGGGGCGACGCGCACGACCGTGTAGTTCTGCGCGGCGGCGAGCGAGCCGACCGTCCAGAAGCGCATGCGGTCGAGGGACGCGGTGTCCAGGAGCTGCACGGCGCTGACGTACGAGAACAACGCCGCGTTCAGCGCGGCCCCGGCCAGCGCGAGGCGTGCGGGAGTCGCGGTACGGCCACCGCCGACCGCGTAGAGCAGCACCGCGACCGCTCCGGCCCCGGCGAACGCGAACCACACGAACCCGGTGAACGAGGTGACGCCGAGGAACGAGATGGCCGACACGACGGCCGCGGCGGCGCCCGCGTTGATGCCGAGCAGCCCCGGGTCGGCGAGGGGGTTGCGGGTCAGCGCCTGCATGACGGCGCCCGCGAGGCCGAGGGCCGTGCCCGCGAGCAGGCCGAGAAGGGTGCGCGGGAGCCGCATCTCGTGGACGACCGTGTACGCGGGCGCGCCGGTGTGGAACAGCCCGTCCCACGCCTGCCCGAGCGAGAGCGGTTTCGCGCCGACGGCGAGGCTGAGCGCGACGGTGGTGAGCAGCAACAGCAGCGCGCCGACGAGCCCGGCCGCCCGGCGCGCGCCCGGTGACCGTTCGACGGCCCGCGGGGTTTCGGTCAGCAACACTCGGCAGGGCTCCGGGGGTCTCCGTGATCGTACGTGAGTTAGGTTAGCCTAAGCTTCGTTTATCCGAAATAAGGCCCCCGTCGTTGATTCTTGGAGAGCGTCCGAAATGTCGAAGAGCGTCGCCCGTCCCCCGTCCCCGCGTGGCCTCACCCGGCGTGGCCTGCTGAGCGCGGGCGGCGCCCTCGCCGTCGGCGCGTTCATCAGCGCGTGCGGCGGCGACGGCGGCGGTACGGCGTCCTCGGGCGGTGGCGCCTGGACGTTCACCGACGACCGCGGCAAGAAGGTCGACCTCAAGGCGCGCCCCCGGCGGGTCGTCGGCTACGTCGCCGCGGCGGCGGCCCTTTACGACTTCGGCGTCGACGACCAGCTCGTCGGCGTGTACGGGCCGACGAAGTTGACGGACGGCAAGCCGGACCCGCAGGCCGGGAGCCTTCCCGTCGACCGACTGGAGATCATCGGCAACGCCTACGGCGAGTTCAACATCGAGAAGTACGCGGCGCTCCGTCCCGAACTGCTCGTCGACAACATGTTCATTCCGAACGAGTTGTTCTACGTCCCGGCGGAAAGCAAGGACAAGATCTACGCGCTGGCGCCGAGCGTCGCGATCTCCGCCGGTGCCGTCCCGTTGCCGAAGCCCATCGAGCGGACGGCCGCGCTCGCCGCCGCGCTCGGCGCCGATCTGAACGCCCCGAAGGTCGCCGCCGCGAAGGCCCGGTTCGACAAGGCGGCGGAGGCGGTGCGCGCGGCGGCCAAGGCGAACGCCGGGTTGAAGGTGCTGGCCGCGTCAGCGAGCCCCGACCTGTTCTACGCCTCCAGCCCGAACAAGAACACCGACCTCATCTACCTCAAGGAACTGGGCGTCGAGCTGATCACCCCGGAGAAGCCGAGCAAGGACGGCTACTTCGAGGAGCTGAGCTGGGAGAACGCCGGGAAGTACAAGGCCGACGTCATCATGCTCGACGCCCGCACCCAGGCGCTGCGACCGAAGGACCTCGGCTCCAAGCCGTCCTGGAAGGAACTGCCCGCGGTGCGCGCGGGCCAGGTGATCCCGTGGCAGCCCGAGCCCCGCTTCTCCTACGACGGGTGCGCGCCGATCCTCGAAGCACTCGCCGCGTCCGTCACATCCGCCAAGAAGACCGGCTGAGAGGTCGCGCGATGCCCCCCACTCCAGCTCACCCCTACGCCTTCTTCGACCTGTATGTCCTGCGTTCGGAACGGCTCGGCCCGTCCATGGTCCGCGTCACCTTCGGCGGGACGTGCCTCGACGGCGACGCCGGTTTCGTCACCGCCGGACGCGACCAGCGCATCAAGCTGTTCTTCCCGCACGCGCACCAGGACGCGCCCGTGATGCCGGAGAACAGCGACGGCGACTCGTGGTTCGCCGACTGGCGGGCCCTGGACCCGGCCGAACGCGGCATCATGCGGTCCTACACCGTCCGCGAACAGCGTCCCGGCGAACTCGACGTCGACTTCGCGCTGCACCCGGGCAGCGGCTCGGGACCGGCCGCCCGCTGGGCGGAGACCGCCCGTCCCGGCGACCGCGTCGCCGCCCTCGGCCCGACCGGCCCCGACAACGGCGGCTACGACTTCCGTCCGCCGCCCGGCGTCCCGGTGCTGATCGCCGGTGACCTGACCGCGCTGCCCGCCATCGCCGGGAACCTCGCCTGGCTGCCCGCCGGGACCCCCGCGCACGTCTGGATCGACGTCCCGCACAAGGACGACCGCCAGGACCTGCCGACCGCCGCCGACGCGGAGATCACCTGGGTCTCCCCCGGCGGCCTTCCGGACGCCGTCCGCGCCGCGACGGTCCCCGCCCACGCCTACGCCTGGCTCGCGGGCGAGTCCGCCGTCGTCAAGGCCCTGCGCAGGCACCTGGTGAACGAGCGCGGCCTGGACCGCCGCGCCGTCACGTTCACCGGCTACTGGCGCCGGGGCGCGACCGAGGAGGACCTGCTCGCCGAGGTCGTCGCCGGAGGCAGCCCCGCCACCGAGGAGTGATGCCCTCCCTCCCCGTGACATCGGCCTTGGCGATCACATGACAGGAGGGCGTGCTGCCCGCGCGCAAGCATCCCGTCCCACCGGAGGGAAGCAGGCCCACCGGCCGGCTCGCGACCATCACGCCGTACCGGAACCAGGTGAAGACGGAGATGGCGCGGCGAATGGAAGCTCTGGAGCATGCGAGAGGGCGTCCCACGGGATCTCGTCGCCCGCTGGCTGCCGTAAGACGACGGCTTGGCGAGTCGTCAGGGTTCGGGGTCGGATTCGTCCAGTGCGAGGGCGGTTTGGTCGACGGCTCCGGAGCGGTGGGCCGCCGCGGCGATGGTCTGGGCGGCGACCGGGGCGGTGATCAGCTGGAAGACCGCGACCAGGAGCAGGGGTGTCGCGGCGGCTGCTGATCCTGTTTGCGGGGCCACGCCCGCGAGGACGAGCAGGAGCCCGATCGTCTGCGGTTTCGTCGCCGCGTGCAGGCGGGTCAGCAGGTCGGGGAAGCGCAGGACGCCGAGCGCGCCCACCGCCGAGAACGCGGCGCCCGCCGGGAGCAGGACGGCCGTGACGACGTCGGCCGCGATCATGTGCGGTCCTCCCGTTCGGCCGCCAGCCGGGCCGCCGTCACCGATCCGACGAAGCCCAGCAGCGCGATCACCACGAGGATGGTCGCGTTGGCGGGTTCCTCGCGGGCGACGGCGTAGACGGCGGTGCCGCTGACCAGCAGGACGGACAAAACGTCCAGCGCCATGATGCGGTCGAAGGCCGTAGGTCCGCGGACGAGGCGCGCGGTGGTCATCAGGACGGCGGCGCCCAGCAGCGCCATCGTCACCGCGTAGACGACGGTCATGAGAGGTCCTCCGTTCGGCGGGTGTCGTCCGGGGTCACGAGGGCTTGCATCAGCCTCCGTTCGGTGTGCAGGACGCCGTCCCGGGTGGAGTCGGCCTCGGCGGCGTCCCGGACGGGCATCCCGTGGATCCGCAGGCGCGAGCGCTCCCAGTCGATGTCGACGAGCAGGGTGCCGGGCCGCAGGGAGATGCTCGTGGTGAGCGCCAGCAGGACGAGTTCGGAGCGCGACTGGGCGCCGACCTCGACGATCGCGCCCCGGACCCGTCCCGGCGCGCGCAGCGCGTGCCAGCCGATGACGACGCTGGACACGGCCAGGTCCCACGCGAACTCCAGCGCGGCCTCGGCGAGCCGCAACGGACGCACCCGCGTGACCATCGGCACGGCGGGCAGCCTGCTCACCGCGTACGCGACGGCGACGGCGACCAGTCCGCCGAGCACGGTCAGGGCGTCGACCCGTCCCCACAGCAGCAGCCACACGCCGAGCAGCCACACGCCCATGCCGAGGCGGCTCAGCACGCGGTTCATCGGGCGGCCCCGTCCAGCACCGCCCGCCGGTACGCCGACGGGTCGAGGAGGTCGGTCGCGGCCCGGTGGCTCCAGGACGACAGCGGCCCCGCGAACACCGTGATGAGCAGCCCGCCCACGACCAGCACGGCCGTCACCGACCGCATCACCTGGACGCCGCCCCGCGTGTAGGACTCCTCGGTGGGCGGTTCGGCGGCGTCGGCCGGACGGGCGCGCCAGAACCCGAGCGTCCAGATCCGCGCCATCGCCATGAGCGTGAGGAGGCTCGCGAGGACGGCCACGCCCGTGACGGCGTACGCGAGGGAGCGTCCCTCGCCGAGGCCCGCCTGGAACAGCGCGAGCTTGGCGACGAATCCGGACGTCGGCGGCACCCCGCTCACGCTCAGCGCGGGGACGAGGAACAGCACGGAGATGAACGACGACAGGCTCGCCAGACCACCGAGCCGACGCAGCGACGTCTCTCCCGTGCGGCCCTGCATGAGGTCGCTGACCAGGAACAACGTCGCCTGCACAACGATGTGGTGGACGAGATACAGGATCGCCCCGGTAAGCCCCGCCACGCTGAACAGCCCCAGCCCGAACAGCATGTACCCGATGTGGCCGACGAGCGTGAACGAGAACACCCGGTGGATGTCGTCGTGCGTCAGCGCGCCGAGCGTGCCGACCAGCATCGTCGCGGCGGCGAGCACCAGCATGACCCACGAGGCGTGGTCGCGGGGGAACAGCAGCGTCTGGACGCGGATCAGCGCGTACACGGCGGCCTTCGTCAGCAGCGCTGCGAACACGGCCGTGACCTTTGTGAGCGCGGCCGGATAGCTGTCGGGCAGCCACAGGTGCATCGGCACGATCGCGCCCTTGATGCCGAACACGACGAGGAACAGCATTCCGAGCGCCGACCGGGTGCCCTGTGGTAGCTCCTGCACGCGCAGCGACAGGTCGGCGAGGTTCACCGTCCCGGCGGCGGCGTAGACGAGGCCGAGCGCGGTGAGGAACAGGATCGACGAGGTGAGGCTGACCACCGTGTACGTCATCCCGGCCCGCATCCGTTCCGCGGTCGGGGTGAGCGTCATCAGGACGTAGCTGGACGCCAGCATCACCTCGAACGCGACGAACAGGTTGAACAGGTCTCCGGCGAGGAACAGCAGGCAGACCCCGGCGGTCAGCGTCAGGTACGTGGGATAGAACACGCCCGGTTCGTGCCTGCCGAGCCCTCCGGCGCCCTCCCCCACCGCGTGAAGCATGATCGCCAGGAGCACGGCACCGGACACGACCAGCAGCAGCACCGACAGGCGGTCCGCGACGAGCGTGATGCCGAGCGGCGCGGCCCAGCCGCCCATCTGCACGGCGGCGACGCCGTCCCGCGCGTCGTCCGTCGCGAGGACCGCCAGCAGCACGCCGGACGCCGCGACCACGCCCGCGACGACGAGCGGGCCGAGGACGCGCAGCCAGGTCTCCCTCCGGCGGCTGATCATGGCGAGTGCCGCGCCGAGCAGCGGCAACACGAACGGCAGCGGCACGAGGACGTTCATCCGGCGTCTCCGCCGTTCCCGATGTCGGCGTGCTCCTCGGCGCAGACCCGGCGGTCCTCGACGTCGTCCATGACCTCGTCCTCGCCGAGCAGCAGGCGGCTCCGGTAGGCCAGGGCCAGCAGGAACGCCGTCACGCCGAACGTGATCACGATGGCGGTCAGCGCCATCGCCTGCGGCAGCGGGTCCGCAGACCGGCCCTTGCCCTCACCGAGGATCGGCGGCGTCCCGGCGGCGCCTCCCGCCAGCAGCAGGACGAGGTTCGCGCCGTGCCCGAGCAGCATGAACCCGACCACGACGCGGATGAGCGACCGCTGCATCAGCAGGTCGAACCCGGCGGCGAACAGCACCGCCACGACCGCGACGAGGACGAGCGCGGGCCCGTTCACGATTCCTCCCCCACTGTGTCGGTGTCCGCGTCGTCGGCCGTGTCCGCGTCGTCCTCCAGGCTCGCGCCGAGCGTGGTGAGGATCGTCACGACCAGCCCGAGCACCACCAGATACACGCCGACATCGAAGACCAGGCTGGTCGGGACGTGGACCTCCCCGATGACCGGCGGCGTCGCGTGCAGGACGTCGCCTTCCAGGAACTGCCCGCCGGATCGCCAGCCCGCCGCGCCCGTCGCGATCGCGAGCCCGAGCCCACCGCCGAGCAGGATGCTCGGACGCACGGGCAGCGCCGTGGCCAGCTCCCGCCTTCCGCCCGGCAGGTAGCGCAGCACGAACGCCATGCCCGCCACGAGCCCGCCGACGAACCCGCCGCCGGGACGGCCGTGCCCCGCGACGAGCAGGTAGATCGAGAACAGCAGGATCGTCGGGCCGAGCAGCCGCGCCGTCGCCTCCAGCACCACCGACGAACCGCCGAGCGGGGGGCGGCCCGGCGACGCGAGCCAGCGCGTCCGCCCGGGGCCCTCGGTCATCTCGGCGGGCGCCTCGGACGGGCGCCACGCCCCCGGCCGGACCAGCACCAGCCCCGACACGCCCATCGCCACGACCGCCAGCACCACGATCTCGCCGAGCGTGTCGAGGGCCCGCAGCTCGACCAGGATCAGGTTCACGATGTTCTTCGCCCCCTCCTCCTCGGCGGGCCCCGCGTACCGGGGGCCGACCGGGGCGGCGTTCCGGCTCAGCGCCGCGACCACCAGGAACACCGCGACGAATCCGCCGAGGCAGAGGGCGATCGCCCCGGTGGCGGCCCGTGCGGGCGTCGTCCTGCGACGCGGCGGGAACCGGTCGGGCAGCCGCCGCAGCACCAGCACGAGCATGATCAGTGACAGGGTCTCCACGACGAGGAGCGTCAGCGCGAGGTCCGGCCCGCCCTGGACGACGAACAGGCCGCCGGTCCCGTAGCCGACCCCGGCGAGCAACAGCGCCGCCGACAGCCGCCGCCGTGCCCGCAACGCCGCGAGCGCACATCCGGCCACCACCACGGACAGGACGGGCTGCACGGGGTCGTCCCACGCCCGCAGCCCTCGCCAGGACGGCCCGTGCCCGTCGATCAGCCCGACCGCGAGCGCCGTGCCCGGCAGGACGAGCACCGTCACGGCGATCACCCCGAGGTAGACCGGCAGCGATCCGATCTGCACGCGCCTGGTCACGGCACGCGCGCCCCGGTACACGCCTTCGACGACGGCGTCGTATCCCCGCTGAACGTCCGGAACCCACCACCGGACGATCTTCGCCGGGAACGACCGTCCGAACACGAAATACACCCCGACGCCCACGATCAGCGCGACCACGGACAACCCGAGCGGCAGCCCGAGCCCGTGCCACAGCGCCAGCTCGTACCCGGAATCAGCCCCCACCGCATCGGCGTAGGGCTCGACGAGCTCGCGCAGCGGCCCGGGGAACGCGCCCACGACGAACCCCGCGACGGCCAACACGATCACGGGCCCGACCAGGCCCCACGACTCCTTGTGGCGAGGCATGTCCGAGGCGCCGCCGAACGCGCCGTGCAACAAACGCACGCCGTAGGCCACGGTCAGCGCCGACCCCGTCACCACACCGGCGAGGACGACCGCGTCCAGGCCGCCGTGGGCGAACGCCTTGAAGGCCGCCTCCTTCGCGACGAACCCGAGGAACGGCGGCAGCCCGATCATGGACGCGGTCGCGGCCGTCGCGGCGACCGCGAGCAGGGGCAGCCGCCGTCCCGCCCCGGAGAGGCACTCGGCGCGGCGCGTGCCCGTCTCGTGCTCCAGCGCTCCGACCGCCAGGAACAGCGGCGCCTTGAAGAGCCCGTGGGCGAGGAGGAGCGCCATGCCCGCGAGCGCCGCCGTGCGCGTGCCGTCCCCCAGCAGGATCATGAGGAGGCCGAGCTGGCTGACCGTCCCGTAGGCGAGGAGCCGTTTCAGGTCGTCCTGCCGCAACGCCACCAGCCCGCCGACGATCATGCTGGACAGCCCGGCGACCAGGACCATCGGACGCCACGCGCCCGTCTCCGCGAACCCGGGCGCGAACCGCGCCACCAGGTAGACGCCCGCCTTCACCATCGCGGCGGCGTGCAGGTAGGCGCTCACCGGCGTCGGCGCCACCATCGCCGCCGGAAGCCATCCGTGCAGCGGCACCTGCGCCGACTTCGCGAACGCGCCCAGCAGGACCAGCACCACGCCCGCGTCCGCCGCCCCACCGCCGGGCGGATCGGCGAGCAACGCCGAGATCCGGTAGGTTCCCGCGGCCTGGCCGAGCAGCACGAACCCGGCCAGCATGACCAGCCCGAACGCCGTGGTCGTCAGCAGCGCCTCGGTCGCCGCCCGCCGCGACTCCGCCAGCTCGGGCCGGGGAGCGCCGATCAGGATGAACGAACTGACGGTCGTCAGTTCCCAGAACACGTACAGGACGAGGAGGTTGTCGGCGAGCACCAGTCCCGTCATCGCCCCGGCGAACGCGACCAGCGTCCCGGTCATCAACCGTTCGCCGGGCCCGAAGTACCAGCCCGAGTAGCACAGCACCACCGCGCCGACCCCGCCGACGAGCACCAGCATCACGGCGGACAGCGCGTCGAGCCGCAGGTCGATCGACAACCCCAGTTCGGACGCCCACCCGACCGTCTCCGTGACGCCGTCCCCGGCCCGGACGAGCGCCCACCCGGCCGTCACCGCCGGAAGCACGGCCGCGGCGCACGCCATCGCGCGCCGATGCCGTCCGAGCGCCCACGGCACGGCGACCGCCACGACGGCATAGGCCAGGACGAGCGTCACCATGCGGCGCGCAGCCTCCCTCCGCCAGGCACATCGCAGGCGATCTACCCGAGGGGCGCCACCGAAACTCTTCCGCCCACTCGGACGATAAGCGTTCGATAACGGTCTTCCGTAGCGTCTCCGGCGATCACACACAACACCGGGGGAGAAAGGCATGAAAAAGGCACGAATCAGTATGGGTGCGGTCGCGACGGCAGGCAGTGGATCCAGACGTTCGACAAGGCGTTCGCCAACCCGAACTACCTGAAATGCGGATCCACAATCGGCTACCTGTACCAAGGCCGCAACTACGTCTTCTACAAGAAGTGGGGACAGAACTACTCAGGCAAGTACGGCCACAACCACTGGTGGCTCTACACCGACCTCGACCAGGGCGCCAAGCGCGGCTGGGTGTCGGCGTACTTCCTGACGGGCCCAGGCAACTCCGACGACAAGGCCATGGACGTCAACGGCAAGACCATCAGGACCTGCTCCAAGGTCTACTGACGACAGGGGGAACCATGCACAGAATCAGGATCGGACTGCTCACCGGGGCGGTGACCGCGGGGATCGTCACCGCGGCCATTCCGTCGGCGGCCGCGCTGGCCGCGACGACGAGCGCCACCAACGCGTCCTGCCCGAGGGGCGACGTGTGCGTCTGGAGCGGCCGCAACGCCACCGGCACCCGCTGCAACTGGACCGGCGACGACCCGGACTGGCGCGGCGGGAGCATCCGCTGCAAGCCGTACGGATTCAGGGTCAACAGCATCTGGAACAACGGCTACACCAGCAACCCGTACAACAAGGTGAAGTTCTACCGGAACGCGAACTACAGCGGCCAGATCTCCGATCCGGTGTCGTACACGACCCACCCGATCAACGCCGCGAACGTGGCCATCCGCTCCCACAAGTGGTCAAAGTAGCCACGGACGCTCCCACCTCCAGCTGAACTGACTCCCACCTAACCTCGTGGAGGCCGCCGGGCAGCGCGCGCCCGGTGGCCCTTCACGGTCGCGGGGAACCGTGACGTGCGACGCCAGCGCAGCGCCGGTCCCCTGTAGGACGCGGCGGGTGCCCGAGGGTGCGTCGACGGGTCATCGCGCAGGATGGCCATGTGCAGGTCTCGCAACTCGCGCCCCGGCTCCAGCCCCAGGTCGTCATTCAGCCTGCGGCGCCCCGCGTGGTAGACGTCGAGCGCCTCGCCCCTGCGCCCCGCCCGCGCCAACGCGATCATCAGCAGTGCCCTGAGCCGCTCCCTGTAGGGCTGCTCCCCCACCGGCCCCACCAGCTCGCCGACGAGCTCATGGTGACGGCCCAGCATCAACTCCACCCGCGCCCGCTCCTCGACGGCGGTCAGACGCAGTTCCTCCCAGCGATGCGCGGCGGCCTCGATGGCCGGACGGTCGAGCCCGGCGAGGACGGGCCCGTCCCACAGCGCCAGCGCGTCCCGGAACCGTTCGGCGGCCTTGGCGGGACGGCCCGCGGCGACGTCCCGGCGCGCCGCTCCGATCCGTTCCTCCGCCGCGAGGGCGTCAATCGCACGGGTGAGAATCCGGTAGCCGGGCCGG
Organism: Actinomadura meridiana; assembly: GCF_039537545.1. NCBI lineage: Bacteria > Bacillati > Actinomycetota > Actinomycetes > Streptosporangiales > Thermomonosporaceae > Actinomadura > Actinomadura meridiana. The sequence continues at coordinate 432,026 of NZ_BAABAS010000005.1, read as the reverse complement.
ACGGTCTCGATCACCTCGTCGGCGCAGCCCGCCTGCCGGAACGTCCGCCGCAGCCCCGACACCGCGATGGCGACCTGCGTGCGCGCGGACGCCGGAGGACGGTCGGGCCAGACCACGTCGATGAGCCTGTCCACCGGCACCGCCCGCCCCGGTTCGAGCAGCAACGCCGCCAGCACGAGCCGCGCCCGCCGCCCACCGAGATCGACCGGTTCGCCCCCGACACCTGCTCGCAGGGCCCCCAGAATCCGAAAAATCACGCGCTCGCCCACCGTCACGCCACCCCGTTCATCGACGATCGCGGGGTGTCGTCCGCCCGCCGTACGGGCCCGAGAAAGCTAACGCACGAACCGCCTGATCCCCTAGCCCAACGCCGTCCGAAAACTATTCAGAACACAGACACCGCAGGTCAGGCGCACCGCCGAGAAATGGCCGGATCCGGAACCCGTTCACTCCGAACAACTGACGCGGACACGTAACTCATCCGCCACAGCCTCGCCAGGTGGGGTCAGGTGAGGGGGAGGGTGAGGAGCGGGGCTGTGGTGGGTTGGGGGGAGCCGCCGGTGGGCTCGATGGTGACGCCGAAGCTTTGGGCGTCGGCGAGGCCCCTCGTGATGATTGGACGCGGGTTTTTCGACAGGTCCAGTGTTCCGGCGGATCGGGGTGTGGTCGGGCCAAGCCACCACATCTGGTACGTCCTGGCGGACGGCAGAGGCCGCAACCCGGACGTGGTGACGACGGCCCTGCCGAGCGAGCGGGACGACACGACCGTGACGGTGGCGGTGCCCTGTGCGCGGGACGTGGAGGTGTGCGCGTCCGGTGCCGTCATGATCGCGGTGATCTGCCGGTTCAGGGCCTGCGCGTGATCGGCCGCGCGGTTGAAGTGCAGGGCCGCGACACCGCCGAGCAGGGCCAGGACCAGGCAAGCCGCGGCGGCGAGCCAGCTCAGACCGCCCGTGCGGGGGGACGGCAGGCGACGGTTGAGGGGCGGGGGTGTCTGCCGGGTCCGGGCGATCTCGGCCATGACCCGTCCGCGCAGCGCGCCGGGCGGGCGGCGGGCGGCGGCCAGCGCCAGTCGGGTGGTGGTCTCGCGGAGTCCGGCCGCCTCGTCGGCGCAGGCGGCGCATCCCGACAGGTGGCGTTCGAAACGGCGCCGCTCGGTGTCGGTGAGGGCGTCCAGCGCGTACGGGCCGGCGAGGTCGTGCGGGTCGTGGGTCATGCCTGCACTCCCAAGCAGTCACGCAGCCGGATCAGTCCGTCGCGCATCCGGGTCTTGACGGCGGCGAGGCCGACGCCGAGCAGTTCGGAGACCTCACGGTAGGTGTAGCCGCCGTAGTAGGCGAGGGTGATCGATTCGCGTTGCGTCTCGGTCAGGCCGCGCATGCAGCGGCGGACCTGTTGATGTTCCAGCCGGGTCCCGGCCTCTTCGGCGACCTCGTCGTACTCGGGTCCGGGGGCGGCGGTGCGTTCCTCGCGATCCCGGTCGGCCTGGCTGGACCGCACCCGGTCGACGGCGCGGCGGTGCGCCACCGTCAGCGCCCATGACGTGGGGCTGCCCCGTTCTGAACGGTAGTGCGACGCCTTGCGCCAGAGTTCGACGAGCACGTCCTGCGCGATCTCCTCGGCCTGGGCCGGGTCGCGGACAACCCGTAGCGCCAGCCCGTAGATCGGCCCGGACAGCTCCTCGTACACCTCGCCGAACGCTTCCTGGTCGCCGCGCGCGACGCGGCCGAGGAGGTCGGCCAGGTCCGGTGGTCTCGTGCCGATCGGCCGTGGCCCGTCGACCGGTTCGTTCATCTCCACACCGCTGGTTCGGAGCGGGCGTCCCGGAGGATGGGTCCTGACCGCGCGAAAGATGCGACCCATCCACCGACCGTCCGGCCTCGAACACCGGTTGTGACAGGCGAACGAACGAGTTCGGAACGGAGCAGAACCCGACGATCCACCTCGTCGGTCGGGCGGGTCACCGCCGCGCTGCGCGGGCTGCTGGCCGCCGCGGCCGCGATGGGAGTCGCGGAGCTGGCGGCCGGTGTGCTCGGCCGGACGTCCGCGTCGCCGCTGCTGGCAGTGGGCTCCGGCTTCATCGACCTCACCCCGATCTGGTTGAAGGACTTCGCGATCCGCCGTTTCGGAGACGACGACAAGACCGTACTGCTGATCGGCCTCGGTGCCGGGATCACCATCGCGGCGCTGGCCGTCGGGCTGCTGAGCCGCCGTCGGCTCGGATGGGGGCTGGCGGGGCTCGCGGCATTCGGGATCGTCGGGATGGTCGCGGCCCTGACCAGACCGGTCGCCGAGCCCGTCGACGCGGTACCGTCCGCGCTCGGCTCGCTCGCTGGTATGGCCGCACTGGCTCTGCTGGCGCACCGTCCTCCACCGTCCGCGCTCGGCGCGCTCACCGGTAAGACCGCACAGGTTTTGCTGGCGCGCCGCCCTCAGCCGTCCCCCGCGACGGCTCCCGGCACGGCTGCCCCTGCTCGTGGCGAGGCGACCGAAGCCGCCGTTCTGAACGAGAAGAACGGTTCAGAGCCCCGGTCTTCGGGCGGTGCGGGGCCCGATCGGCGGCGAATGCTGGTGACCGGTGCGGGGGTGGTCGGCGTCGCTGCGGTCGGCGGTGTGCTGGGGCGGATACTGCTGCGTCGCGGCGACGTTTCGTCCGTCCGGGCGGACCTGCGACTGCCCCGTCCGGCAAGCCCGCCGCGCCGCGTGCCGGGCGGGGCGCAGGTGCGGGTGCCGGGGATGACGTCGTTCCGCACGTCCAACAGGGACTTCTACCGGGTCGACACCGCCCTCGTCCTACCGCAGGTCGACCCGCGCGACTGGACGCTGCGCATCCACGGCATGGTCGCCCACCCCGTCGAGATGTCGTTCGACGACCTGCTGCGCCGGACGCTGATCGAACGCGACATCACGCTGTCGTGCGTGTCCAACCAGGTCGGCGGCGACCTCGCGGGCAACGCCCGCTGGCTGGGCGTCCCGCTGGCGCCGCTGCTGCGCGAGGCGGGGATCCACGGCGGCGCCGACCAGATCCTGTCCCGGTCGTTCGACGGCATGACGCTGTCCACTCCGATCGAGACGATCCTGGACGGACGGGACGCCATGCTCGCCGTCGGCATGAACGGAGAGCCGCTGCCGATCGCCCACGGCTTCCCCGCGCGGATGGTCGTCCCCGGCCTGTACGGCTACGTCTCGGCCACCAAATGGGTCACCGACCTCAAGGTCACCCGTTTCGCGACCGACCAGGCGTACTGGACGAAACGCGGCTACGCCGAACGCGCTCCGATCAAGACGTTCTCCCGCATCGACGTACCCAGGCCGCTGGCCACTGTGAAGGCGGGACGGATCGCCGTCGCCGGAACCGCGTGGGCCCAGCACCGGGGCGTCGACGCCGTCGAATGGCAGGTCGACAACGGCCCCTGGCGGCAGGCGCGGCTCGCGCCCGTCCCCGGCCTGGACACCTGGCGGCAGTGGGTCGCCGAGTGGGACGCCGCGCCCGGCTCCCACACGCTGCGCTGCCGCGCCACCGACGGCACCGGCCACACGCAGCCCGAACACCGCGAGCCGCCGTTCCCGGACGGTGCGACGGGCTGGCATTCGGTGGTGGTCACCGTCACCTGAGCACCCACGACAACGAGCGAACCGGAAACCGAAGCAAGGAGTTCACCATGTACCGCACCCGTATCGCCGCCGGAGTCCTGGCCGCGGCCGCCGTCGCCACCGCGACCACCGCGTGCTCCGGCGACGACGAGCCCGACAAGGGCAAGGCCGCCGCCGCGACGGCCAGCTCGGCGCCGTCCGCGTCGAGCAGCTCGCCGTCGTCGGACCAGCCGTTCGGGCCCGGCTGCTCGGCTGTCCCCGCGTCCGGCAAGGGCAGCTTCAGCGGCATGTCCACCGACCCCGTCGCGACCGCCGCGTCCAACAACCCGGTCCTGTCCACGCTGGTCAGCGCGGTGAAGCAGGCGGGCCTGGTCGACACTCTCAACTCGGCCAAGAACATCACCGTGTTCGCACCGACCAACGACGCCTTCAAGAAGATCCCGAAGTCGACGCTCGACAAGGTCATGAGCGACAAGAAGACGCTGACGGGCATCCTGACCTACCACGTCGTCGGACAGCCGATCGCGCCGAGCGGGCTGTCGTCCGGCGACTTCAAGACGCTGAACGGCGCGATGCTCAAGACCAGCGGCTCCGGCGAGTCCTTCACGATCGGCGAGAGCGCGCCCGTGATCTGCGGCAACGTCCACACGGCCAACGCGACCGTCTACATCATCGACAGCGTCCTGATGCCACCGAAGTAACCCATCGACGCTGCTCCACGGGCGGCCGGACAGCGTTCCGGCCGCCCGACCCGCCCCTACCGGCATTCGCCGCCAAGGCGACCCAGGACGATCAGGTCAACTTCCACAGCCGCACCTTGTTGTCCACATGGCCGGTGGCGAGGGTCTTGCCGTCCGGACTGAACGCCACCGCGAGGGTGCCGTCGCCATGACCCTCGAGTTCGACGATGCGGCGGCCGGCCGCCACGTCCCACAACACCAGCGGCACACGGCCCCCGGCGGTCGCGAGGATCGTTCCATCGGGACTGAACGCCACCGACTCGGCAGGCCAGGTCGGGTTCCCCACCTCGCCGACCACACGCCGCTTGGCCAGGTTCCACAGTTCCGCGGAGGCACCGAGGCCATGTGCGGGAGCACCGACGTCACCTCCAGAGGCGAGGAGCCCACCACGCTGGCTGAACGCCAGCGCCCGGATCTGGTGGGCGTCGCGCTTCAGAGCTCCGGCGCCGCGCCTACTGCCGGTGTCCCAGAACTGCACCGTCCCGCCCGCGCCACCGGCGGCGAGGAGCTTGCCGTCCGGGCTGTACGCCACCGCCTCAACGGCGTCGGGATAGTCGTCGAGAACGGCCACAGAACGTTCGGCGGCCACGTCCCACAACCGCACGTTGCCGTCCAGACTGCCGGTCGCGAGCGTCCGGCCGTCCGGGCTGAACACAACGGAGTTCACCTCGTCGGTGTGACCGGACAGGACGGTCGCGTCCGAACCGCGAAAGACGTCCGTGGTCACGTAGACCGCGCCCGCCGCAGCCGCGCCCCCGACAAGCACGAGCCCCCCGACCAAGAAGGCCCGCCGCCCAACCCCACGCCGCGCCGGTGGCGGCATCGTCCCACCCACCGGCGGCGCCATAGGCGGTGCGGGAGCGGGCCCACCGCCCGCAGGTGGCCCGGCCTGAGCTGCCGGAACGGGCTGAGCGAACTGTGGCACGGGAACCTGCGGCCGCGCCGCCGCCCCCGCCAGCGCCCGAAACCGCTGAGCCACCTCATCGGCGGACCCGGGACGCCGCGCCGGATCCTTGGCCAGCAACCAGAGCACAAGCTGATCCAGCTCCGGCGGATACCCGGGCCGCCCCCGAGACGGCGGCAGCGGATCCACCATCAGATGCTGACGCATCAACGCGGGCAGGGTGTCGCCGACGAACGGCGGCACTCCCGCCAACAACGCGTACAGGGTGCAGCCGAAGGCATAAAGATCAGAACGCGCATCGGCGGGCCGCCCTTCATACTGCTCGGGCGCCGTATAAGCCGGGGTGGCCATCATCCCGCCGGCCGCCGTGAGCTGCCCGGTAGCGTCCATCGACCGGGAAATACCGAAGTCGCAAATCTTCACCCCGCCCTCGGCCAGCTCCATCAGATTGGCGGGCTTGATGTCACGGTGCAAAACTCCCCTACGGTGTGCACATCCCAACCCATCCGCAACGGCCGCGCCGACATCGAGCACCCGCCCGACAGCCAATCCATGAGGATGCTGCGCAAGGATCGTCGCGAAGTCAGTCCCGTTCAACAGCTCCATCACAAAGAACGGCTGCCCGTCCTGCTCCCCGATGTCATGGACCACGGTGATCCCCGGATGCTGCAACCGCGCCGCGTTCTCCGCCTCCCGCCGCAGCCGATCGCTCATCAGAGCCGCCGCACCCTGCCCCACCAGCACAACCTTCACCGCGACCCGCCGCCGCAACTCCATGTCGTCAGCGGCCCACACCTCCCCCATCCCGCCCCGCCCAATCCGCGCGGTAAGCCGATACCGACCCCCAAGAACCGCTCCCGATTCCATGCCCACCCTCCACTCAGCCCACAGAACCGAGAATGATCTCACCACCACCCCCACCAATCCGCAAACCAAAGAGCCCGGCCCCAAGGGACCGGGCTCAACAAACCTCGGGGAGATCAGCGCTTCAGAGTGACCACCAGAGCCGCGAACTCCGCACGCCCCACAACCAACTTCGCCCCTTCCGGATCCTTCGAGTCACGGACGGCGACGATTCCGGGAGCGGACGCCAACTCGACACACTCGCCACCTGTGTTGCCGCTGTAACTGCTCTTACGCCAGGTTGCCGTGTTCAGGTCCATCGTTCTGCCTGCACCTTTCGGATGACATCGAGCGACTGATCTATCGGGAGAGCCAAAGCCCGCACTTCTCGGAGCGCCCGCCGAGTGGCGACCAGTTCGTCTGCCGCCTCCAAGGTGAATCCGCGTGCCGGGCACTCGAAGTACGCGACCTCGCGCATGTCCTCCAGGGTAGCGATCGTGAATGAACTGATGTTCCCGCCGTGCTCGCCCCGCATCTTGACGATGTGGAGCGAGACCCCCAGAGTCTCCGGCGCCGCTATGAGGTGATCGCACTGCTCGCTCATGACCTGCGGGTTTCCGACCTCACGTAAGAGGACGCCTTCGTCCACCAGGAACGTGCAGCCGGGCGGCGGCGGGCTCTCCCGCGTCAGGATGCTCTGTCGGGCAAGGCGATCCTCCGTCTTCTTCTTGTCACCCATCAGCTGCGCTTCGGCGTAGCCGGGCGTCTGGAGCAGGCCATGCACGAGCGAGAGGCTGTAGCAGGTCAGCTCCTCGGCCGACTCCTCGATGGGCAGCCACTCGTACCAGGTCGGGAACTCGGCGCCCTTGACCAGGTCCTCCCACAGCTCGACCAGCTCGCCGTCCGCGTCGAGCTCCCGATCCATCGTCTCGGCGAACTCGCGAGTGCAGCGCGTCCGGCCGGTCTCGACCTGCCCGATGTACTGGGGTGTGACGCCCTCCCCGTCGCGAGCCCGACGTGCGACGTTCTCCTGGCTCCACCCCTTCGCCTCGCGGAACCGGCGGAACCTACGCCCGAACGCGACCAGGCTCGGGCTGACCTTCGCTCTCGACCGTCGTGCTGCCATGCGGGCATGGTGCCTCAACCCTGACTCAAGCGGCCACCAAGTTCAGAAAGTTGGTCAGAGGAGATTGTCAGGCAACCACCTGCGCTTCGTGACGCTCCGCGTTCACGTGATGGCTGAATAGGGGCCGGTCAAACCACGAGAAGTCAGGGGCACTCATGCCAGCGACGACGCTTACCCCGGGAACACCGCCAACACTCGTCCTGGAGTTCACCAAGCAGGCTCCGCGCCTAGCAAGGCAGTTCCTCGCCGAACGGTTCGCCGAGTGGGGCCTGGAGGACGACTACGTCGGACGGCTCGTGATCAGCGAACTCACCACGAACGCCTACAAGCACGGCGCGGGCCCGATCATCGTCCGCGTCTTCCTCGACGACCACGACGGCCGCCCGGTCCTGGAGGTCTGGGACACCGCTGAGACGCGTCCCAAGATCCAGCCGGAGAACACGGCCGCCACGTCCGGCCGAGGCCTACAACTCCTCGCCGACTTCGCGGCCGAGTGGGGCGTCCGCCCCCTCAACGAGGGAGGAAAGATCACATGGGCCAAACTTCACTGACCGAAAACAAGCTCCGCCGAAGGCTCCGCTCCCGCTACCTGCAATGGCGCATCGCACGCAACCGCGACACCGCCATCCATTACCTGGACCACCTCGCGCTCGCGCTAGAGCAACACGGCCGTCACTGCGTCAAGACGTACAACCCCCTACTCATCCCCGTCCGCATACCGCTGCTTCGGGTCTACGGCCCCAACGGCATCGTCCTCACCCTCACCGTCATGGCCGTCCCCGGTGGCGGATGGGCGTTTCACGAGGCCCCACCCAGACGCGGCAGCTTTCTCTGCCACTGCGAAAACAACACCAACCGCGCCGCCCAGCTCATCGACCGCTTCCTCCAGGACCGCCCACAAGAATGAACGTCCCCGTCACCCTGCTCCTCCTCCAACACCTCATCCCCGAGTGGAGAATCACACGCGACCTTCACGGAACCTGGCGAGCCACCGGCAGCGCCCCCATCTCAGCACCCAACGTCAACGCCCTCCTCACCGCCATCCACGCCACCGACCCGAACGCCATCACCGACGCCACCCGCCTCCTCACCGAACGCGGCTCAGCCGTCGCCTCCGAAGGAAAACCTGTCACGAGAGATTCATCAGTAGAGTGGCCCACCATGACTCGCCCGCGTATCAGTGCCATTGCCGCACTCGACGAAAACAACATCATCGGTGCCGAAGGACGACTACCCTGGCGCATTCCGGAAGACACACGGAGGTTTCGACGGCTCACGATGGGACATCCGGTAATCATGGGCCGCAAGACCTATGAGTCGATCGGCCAAAAACTCGACGGGCGTACCACCATCATCGTGACTCGTAACGATGACTACACCGCCCCGGAGTGCGTCATCGTCCACTCCCTCACCGAGGCCCTCGAGTACGCCAGCGCTCACGATGACCACGAAGTATTCATAGCCGGCGGCGAGGCGATCTACCAGGAAGGCCTCGACCACTGCGACCGACTCTACCTCACCCTCGTAAAGGGTGAATTCACCGGAACGGTGAGATTTCCCGACTACTCGCGGTTCAACAAAACCGTCGAGAGAACTTCACGCCGCGACGATAACCATGAATACGAGTTCGTAGTCCTCGAAAGGTAAGAAGGCGGAGCGCGTGGCGGACAAAATCATCGTGGAGGGACTGTTAGCACACGGGCGTCATGAGTGGTGACGGCGTCTCGAAAAGTACCCGCAGCCGTTCCACACCAACGCCGAACTCTTCCTCGACCTGACCAAGGTGGCCGCGTCGGACGACCTCGCTGACACGATCGACTACGCGGCGGTATGGGAAGAGATCAAGAAGCTCGTCGAGAACGAGTCCTTCGCGATAATCGAGCGGCTCGCGGATCAGATAGCGCACAGGGCACAGATAGACGAGCAACTCACTGAAGCCCAACGCCTACCTGACGGGCCCCTCCGCCTGCACATCGGCTTCGTCGTCGGCCCCCGCAGAAACTGGCCGAACCTCTGGAAGCCAACCATCGACGCCCTCGGAAAGCTCCTCGGCGGAACAACACCAGACCGCCCCTGGCACCCGAGCGACGGCCGGATCGTCCAGCTAGGGCTAAGCACACGCACCGACCCAACCTTCGGCAACCACATAACCCTGCGCATCCACGCCGGACCATCAAGCGCAGACCCCACCTGAACCAAGCGCGGCTCTCTCACAAAACACAAATCCACGTGGCGACGAACCGACGTCGTGCTAAAAGATCAGACTGTGGAGACCGTCGCTCAATGGGTCCGCACCCAATGGACCAAACGATCCCGCGGTGGCCCTGGAGCCACCCGGAGAAACGCCGCCCCCATCGCCTTCCCGCTCCCAGCCAGGCAGGCGCCGTTCGTGCACGAGGTCCTCATGCACGAACACGACGACTTTCAGCCAAGATTCTCGACCCACGAAGGACCGCCCGGCTCCCCCTCCGACACCGGCGTACTCCTCAAGGAGACCAACGGGCTCCTTCGAGTCCAACTGGTCGCGACACCCCTCGGCATGCCACGCAGATGGCGACGCCCTCCAGCAGTCCGCCTCGCCCCCGGACATTGGCTTCGCTGGCAGATCAACTACCGCTTCACCGGACCACACGGCGGCGAATGGACCTACCAACTCGACACCCTCAACATCACCTACGGCCCCGCACCCGCCAACCTCTTCCTAGGCACCCCAACCCACCACATCACCGAACTAGCCCCACTCCGCTAACCCCCCGAACACCCTGGACACCGTCCGGCTGGACGCACCTGCACCACCCACCCCGACGCCGACATGCTGCGAAGCGTCGCAGCCACCCACTCCCGTCCGGTCACCCTCCGAACGCACTGATCTTCCCTGTAGGGCCAGGCTCCCCCTGAACGAGATCGCACCACAAACCAGAGATCTATCGCCCCGAGCCCCAACTGGGTACTCACTCTGTTACTCAGTATGAGTCAGCGACTGGGAGGGGGCGTGGGGCGGAGCCCCCACCACGGGGGTCCGGGGGTCGTCCCCCGGGTCAGCACTGCGGGCCCGGGCGAAAGTGCGGCGAAGCGCACTGAGCACACCTCGTCTGCCTCGGCTCCCGCGATTGGACTCGAACCAATAACCTGCCGGTTAACAGCCGGCTGCTCTGCCGATTGAGCTACGCGGGATCGTGCTGTGCGTCGGGGGTCTGGCCCCGGCGGCGGGTCTAGGTTAGCGCATGTCCGGGGGTGGGCGCGCACTCGTTGTTCGGGGGGCGGCACGGGTGGCATGCGTATGGGCGGGTATGGGGGTGGGACGAATCCGCCGTCAGCGGGAGATGGATATGAAGGCTCGCACGATGTTCATGGTGGGCGCTGCGGTCGGCTACGTCTTCGGGACGAAGGCCGGGCGTGAGCGGTACGAGCAGATCAAGCAGCTGTCGCAGCAGGTGCAGGAGAACCCGAACGTGCAGCAGGCCGCCGGGAAGCTGCGGGCCAAGGGCGAGGAGTTCGCCGGTGCGGCGCGTGGCAAGGCCAGTCACATGCGGGAGCGGGTGCCGGAGCAGCCGGGGCGCCACAAGGACGAGCAGCCGCCTGTTTATCCCGGTTAGAGGCCTGTTTGGCGGCGCAGGTCTTCGAGGACCTGTTCGGCCTGGGCTCTAAGGCCCGGGTCGGACGGGTCCAGTCCGGCGTCGAAAAGGAAGGTCCAGCGTACGTCGCCGCCGGTGGCGGGGCGGCGGCCCGCTATGCGGACATGGCCGCCGCCGGGTAGGACCGCTTGGTGGCTGACGGCGATGGTGGCTGTGACGCGTTCTCGGACGGTTTCCGGGACGGAGCCTGGGGCGGTTAGGCGGACGTGGTGTTCGGCGCGGGACGTTTCGTGGACGTGGAGCCAGCCCTCTTTCCAGGTGGCGTGGTCGACGCGTTCCCAGGGGATGCGGGTGAAACCGCCCTCGGCGGCGGGGATGTGCAGGGCGGTTGTGGTGGCGGTGACGTGGGAGCCGCCGCGGGTGGGGGCGGTGGCGAGGGCTCGTTCGCCGCGTTCAAGCGGGAGTGTGTCGCGGAGGCCCCGGGGTAGACGCATTCTCCAACGGTAGGCGATCAGGCTGCCTGGGGGGCGCGGCGGGCGCTCAGGAGGTCGAGGACGAGGGCGGCGGACCAGGCGTAGTCGTGGCTGCCGCGTCCGGTGCCGTCGAAGGGGTCGAAGAACTCCCGGAAGCCGGACTGGCGGACGAGCCGCATCGTGGACCCGTAGATCAGGTCGGCGATGACGGGCAGGCCGTGGCCGAGGGCGCCGTACCAGACGAGCCAGTTGGTGCTGACCCAGGTGGGGCCTCGCCAGTAGCCGCCGCGGTCGAAGGCGGGGGCCTGGATGTCGCAGGTCGGGACGGGGTATCCGGCGGCTCCGGCGAAGCGGGCCGACAGGAGGAGGTCGACGAGGTTGCGGACGATCGGGGACGGCAGCTCGGGGTCGAGGAGCGGGCCGAACGCGCCGACGGTGACGACGGGCAGGAGGCGGTCGTCGCGCAGGTCGCGGGCGCGGAAGCAGCCGGTCTCCGGGTCCCAGAGGTGGTCGAGGATGGCGTGGTGAATGCGTTGCGCCTGGTCGCGGTGTGGGGCCGGGTCGGCGCCGATGAGCGTGGCGATCTCGGCGAGGGCGTGGGTGGACGCGAGGTAGATGGCGTTGACCAGGGGGTCCTCGACGGCGAAGGGGTGGTCGTCGCGGAGGTAGGTGCGGCGGTAGCCGGCGTGCCGCATGAGGGCGACGAGCCGGACGTACCGGTCGTAGTCCTCGCCGTTGGGGAGGGTGTGGGGGCGTTGCGCGGGCGCGTACGCGGTGGGCGGGAGGCGGAGGGCGCCGAGGGGACGGTCCCAGGCGGGGCTGTTGTCCAGGCCCGACTCCCACGGGTGGCAGATCGCGATCAGGCCGTCGGAGCCGATGTCGCGGGCCTGGGCGAGGTAGCGGTGCTGGGCGGTGAGCAGGGGATACAGGCGCGCGAGGAACGCGCGGCTGCTGTCGCCGTCGGTTGCGCATTCGTGCAGGCGGAGTGCGACGAGTGCCTGTAGCGGAGGTTGGGTGAGGCCGGAGGTGTGGACGCCACGCGGCGCGTCCGGGTGCCGTTCGCTGTGCCACAGTTCCGGGCCCGGGAAGAACGCGCGGCGGGCGAGCCTGGTGTTGAACACGATGTGGGGCAGCATCCCGTTCGCCCACTGGCCGCGGAACAGGCTGAGCAGTTCGGCCTCGGCGCGGTCGCGGCGGTGGCGGGCGAGACCCAGGCTGATGAACGCCGAGTCCCAGCTCCATTGGTGCGGGTAGAGGCCGGGGGACGCCGCGGTGGACGTCCCCGTCCAGTTCGCGTCGAGGGTCCTGGCCGCGGCTTTCCACAGCGCGGTCTCGTCGCCGGTCAGACGGGCGCTCATCGCGGCAGGATGACCTCCTCCTGAGCTGGAGAGGCGCTCACCGTGATTGTGACCTCAGAACGCCGCCGCTGCGACCCCTTGGGGACAGTCGCTTGTCAACGTGCCGAGGGGTCGACCAGTAAATATTTACAATCCGCCTTACGGGGTGGTCGCGCGCTCCAGTAGCCAGTCGCCGATTTCCTGCCCGGCGAGGATGCCGCGTGCGGTGGTGACGGCCGTGGTCGGGGACGTCCATCCGGTGTCGTGCAGTTCGCCGTGCGCGGGGCGGATCGAGTTGTCGGCGGCTTCGAGGAGGTCGATGTCCAGGAGCGAGTCACCGGCGGCCAGCATCGTGGACGCGCCCGTCCGGCGGGCGATCTCGGCGGCGGCGGCGGCCTTCGTCAGGGTGGTCGGCAGGCAGTACACTTTGCGGCCTTGCAGGGACGTCCGCCAGCCGCGTTCGGCGCACCAGGCGGTGAGGTCGTCCACCCAGGTGGGTGGGAGCGAAGCGCGGTCCACGACGGTGTAGGCGAACAGGTCGGACGCGTTACGGAGCTTCAGGACGAAGTTGCCGCTGGTCCGTGTCAGGTGGTTCTGGACGTCGGCCAGTGGCGCGCAGTTCTCCGTGATGGTGTTTTTGACGGACGCCGCCCATTCCGGGTCGTCCACGCCGTCCACGAGGAGGTGGCCGCCGTTGGCGCTGATCGCGTAGGGGGCTGATTTCTCCAGGAGGCGGACGCGCCGGTACTGCTCCAGGGTTCGCGTCGTGGTCGGGACGAACGTGGTCGTCTTGGCGAGGGTTTCGAGGGTGCGCGCGGACGCCTCAGTCATGTAGGAGAGCGGGGCGCCTTGGTAGAACTCCACGCAGAGGAGGCGCGGCATCGTCTCGTCCGGGCCATGCAAGGCGAAGGCCGCTGTGGAGTAGATGAGCGTGCGGTCGAGGTCGGAGCACACCAGGACAGTCATTGGGCGGCCCCCTTGCCGAAGCGAGGGTGAATGAAACCCATGCAGGCGTAGGGGAAACGGTCGGGTTCGACGTCAATGACGGGCACGCCGCGTTCCTCAGCCAGGAGCCTGATGTGTGTGACTTCGGGTCCCGCGTCCTGGCGTACGAGCACTTTCCAGGGGACTCGGCGCAGTAGCACGCGCGTCGTCTCGCCTATGCCGGGTTTGACGAGATTCATGTCGTCTATGCCTTCGGCATGGGCGCAACGGCGGACGGCTTCCCAGCCCGACCAGTCGGGTGTCCGGTCGGCGGCCCGGTGGTCGGGCAGGTTCTTCTCGACGTGTTCCGCGACGTCCGCGAAACGAGCGGAGACGGTGTCGAGGAACAGTGCGGACACGTCGTCGTCCGCGAGGTCGGCGTAGAACTTCGCGCCGTGGAAGTCGCCCGGGCCGATCAGGTCGGTGTTGAGGACCGTCCGGCTGACCAGGCCCGACACCGTCGAGTTGAGGCACGCGGACGGGATCAGGTAATCGTCGCGCGTCCCGAAGAGAGACGTGCACCGGCCCGGGTCGGCCAGCACCGCCAGATCGGGCTTGAACGGCTGCGGGGCGAGCGCGGCGGTCAGCTCCCGCGTGATCGCGCCCTTGCCCGTCCAGCCGTCCACGAACATCACCGACGCGGCGTCGTGGTGCTCGGCGAGGTACCGCAGGGCCACCGTGTCTATGCCGCGACCCCGGACGATACTGAGCGTGTAATGCGGGATGTCCTGGCCATGCGCGAACCGTGCCCAGCGACGCATCAGGATCCCGATCGGGGTTCCGGCGCGGGCCAACGAGACCAATACCGCGTCCGGGCCGCGTTCGGCGAGGATCAGCTCGGTGACAAGCCCGGTCGCGTACGCGAGCCGCTCCGCCGCCGCGTCCAGGGCCCGGTGGAACAGCCGCCGGTACTCGGGGCCCGGCTGGTACTCGACCGGCAGCGACTCCGCGTAGTGGGCGCGGCCCGCCTGGATCGCCGCCTCCCGCTGCTCCGTGGGCGCTTCGAGCCGCACGTGGGAGAGGTCCTTGAGCAGCCACGTGACGTCTTCCGCCGGGTAGCTGCCGAACGACGGCCCGTGCAGGGGTTTCACGGGCGCCTCCTCGCCGGGACGGTGGCGAGCAGGATGGGTGCCAACGCCTGGAGCCGTCGCAGGAGGCCGTCGGCAAGGGCAGGAGTGTCTCCGGCGTCGTCGACCACGAGGATGATCTGGTCGGACGCCGAGGAGACGTTGTAGGCGTAGCGCTCCCCCGGCCCGTCGGCGGGGTCGTCGTGCGCGGGGAAGGTCAGGCGGGTCCTGATGGCGTAACCGGGGTCGTCCACGGCCAGCACCGGCGAACGGGTGGTCGTCGAATACCGGACGTCCAGGTCGGGACGCGCGTCGGCGAGCGCCTCGGCCAGGCGGAGCGGCGCGTACATCAACTCCTCGAAACCCAGCACGAGGACACGCGAGGCCCCCTCCCCCAGGCCGGACGCGAGGACGTCGGCCATCCGGGGCAGGTCCTTCTCCAGCCGTTCCCGATGGGCGGGCAGAAAGCCGTGCCGCCCTCCGTCCGGCAGTCCGGCAGGCCACTCCAGCTCGACTCGCGTCACGTCGAACGTACTCTCCGGCTCCTGGGGCGCCGAACGCGCCGTGAGCTCGGTGACGAGCGTCTGACCGGCTTCCAGGACGTCTTCTGGGAGGTCCACGTGCCCGGCGGCCAACGCGACCGCGTCTATGCGGGTGCCCAGGCGGTCGGCGAGAGCCTCCATGCGGGCCCTGTCGGCGGGGCCGCGCAAGTCGACCAGGGCCGCCACCACGTAACGGCTCCTGGGCCGGACGGTGTGCAGTGCCTCGATGGTGTTCAGGACGGTCCGGCCAGTAGAAAGCTCGTCGTCCACTAGTACAACGGGTACGTCCCGGTCAAGGGCGGCAGGGTCGGCGGGTAGCAGGAGATGGCTCGTGGCGTGACTGTGCTCCTCCTCGAACCCTCCGTACGTGGCGAAACCCTTCACCGGACGGCGCGTGGAGTGCAGGTAGTAGGCGTCTCCCAGGGCGTCCGCCACCGAATGCCCGAGAGCCGTGGCCGTCTCCGCGTAGCCGAGGACGAAAGCCTCCACAGGGACCTGTGGTGCACGCAGAAGGTCACGCAGCCCGGCCGCCGCACCCGGCACACGCCGCAGAGCGTCCACGAGAAGACCATCCGGTGGTGTCGGCTCCTCCTGGCGTAGGCGGGCGCGCACGAGTTCCCCGAGCAGAAGCCCGGCGCCGTACACGAGCCGAGGATCGGTCGGGACGTGCTTGCCCAGCACCTCCGAAACCAGAAGATGCGCACGGCGTGGATTGCGCCGCACTGCCAGCCCGACCAGATCGGCCAGACCCGCGCCGACCGGACGCTGCCCGTCCGACAGCCGGACGCCGAGCCTCGACGCGACCCACGAACCGGGCCACGGGCGCTGGGGCGAACTCACGGGCTGCCCGCCGCTTCGAGCAGCTCGACGAACGTGACGTCCTCCGCCGCCACACCGAACACACGCGCGCGCAGCATCAGTCGCTGTGCCCACGCCCTATGCGGCTTGGCCTCGTTCATCTTGTTGGCGTAGGAGCTGGCCATCGCGCCTCCCCCGGTACCGTCCAGGATATCGGCGGCGTCGCAGTACTCCTCGTGCGTCACCACCGACAGCGCGTGCACGGCCGCCACATGGGTCGGATGGATCACGGTCTTGCCGATGAGGCCGTTCGCCTTGTCCAGGTGCACTTCGCGGATCAGGCCGTCCAGGTCGGACGTGATCAGCCGCTCCCGCAGCGGGGCCGCCCGTTGCGCGTCGAACGGCGACCGTCTCAGCTGCGGTTTGAACATCCGCTCGCCCGCCGAGAAGTACTCCCAGACCGGGCCCGTGACCACGTAGCCGGTGCCGTCGACGCGGCCGAGGATGTTCACCACGTCGCAGATCACGCCCGCGACCGGACGGATGTCGTAGATCGTCAGGTCGGGCGGACGGCGCAGACCGTACGCGGCGGACATGTCCGTCGCGCCGATCCGGACGGCCAGGATCCGCCGCCGGTGCTTGGCGAGCAGCCGCGCCACGTCGTGCAGCATCTCGGTGCGGGTCTCGGCGTACACCGCCGCCGGGCTCTCGATCACCGGCATCGCCAGCAGCCGCAGGCCCGTCCGGGTGGCGGCGTCCTCCAGCGCGTCCAGGAACGCTCCACCGGAGGACGCCGTGAACTTCGGCAGCACGAAACCGTTGACCAGGGCGGCCGCGTCGCCGAGCCGCCCGATCAGGTCGCCGATCTGCCGGGGGTCGCGGACGCGGACGAACAGCAGCGGCACGTTCCGCGTCTCGGCGGGAACTCGCCCGGTGGTCCGCGCGTGCAGGGTCCGCAACTGCGCGACCAGGTTCGTCTCGCCCGCCGTGACCTCGCCGTCGGCGATCGCATCCTCCAGACACACCACCATGCTCATCACGCCGCGCAGCGCCGCGCGCTCGATGTCGTCGGCGAGGGCGGGACGCGTCGCGGGGCAGTACAGCGTCGCGCCCAGCGCCACGCCCAGCACCGACGGGTCGGCATGCCGGTCGAAGGGCCGCGGGTGCCGGTAGAACAGGTGCTTGCGGCGCGCGGCGTCGATGTGCTCGAAGTGCCGCATGGACGTCTCGTCAGGTTCCGGTCACAGGTGAGTCGCCACGGCGGGCAGCAGGTGCTGGAAGGTGCGGCCGGTCGCCGTCGCGCCGATCGCCGTCATCGACCAGCCGTCGCCGTCCCGCGACACCTTGGCCATGATCTGCGCGTTGTGCTGGCCGGAGCCCGTCAGGTCGAAGCGCGCGATCTCCTGGCCGGTGGTCTCGTCCACCAGTCGGCAGAAGGCGTTGGCGATCTGCGAGAAATCCTGGCCGGTGAACGAGTTCACCGTGAACACCAGCTGGGTGACGTTGGCCGGGATGTTCTGCAGGTCGACGTTGATCACCTCGTCGTCACCCTCGCCCGCCCCGGTCAGGTTGTCGCCGGTGTGCTGGACGGACCCGTCCTTGCTGCGCAACTGCCGGAACCACACCTGGTCGGCGAGGTTGCCGCTGCCGTCGAACAGCAGGCACGAGGCGTCCAGGTCGATGGACCTGGCCTTACCCTTCCCGAACAGGCCCTTCTTGGCGACGGCGTCCCAGCCGAGGCCCATCCTGACCCGGGTGAGCGTCCCGCCGCCGGGCTTGGTCAGCGAGACCTTCTGCCCCTTCTCCAGCGAAATCGACATCGTCGGCTCCTTCAGAATCGAAACTGGCGCGGGGTCGGACTTCACGGGCTGGTACTTCACGGATGTCGGACTTCACGGGACGCCGCCGGACGCGCGCGGCGGGTCAGACCTTGCTCGTCGAGTCGGACGAACGGAGTTCTCGCCCGTCGTCACCCGGCGCGGCCGAGGACGATCCCTCGTCCTCGCCCCGGTTGCGGACGACGGAGCTGATGAACGCCGCGATGATCAGCCCGGCGCCGAGCCCGCCGGTGATCCACTCGGGCACATGGCGGCCGATGCTGACCAGCATGCAGACGGCGAGCGCACCGATCGCCCAGTGCGCGCCGTGCTCCAGGTACACGTACTCGTGCAGGGTGCCCTTGCGGACGAGGAACACGGTCAGCGACCGGATGTACATGGCGCCGATGCCGAGGCCGAGCGCGATGACGATCGGGTCCGGGCTGATGGCGAACGCGCCGATGACGCCGTCGAAGCTGAACGAGGCGTCCAGCACCTCCAGATACAGGAAGAGGAAGAACCCGGCCTTGCCGGTGGCGAGGGCCAGCGAACTCGGCCCCGACCGGCCCGCCGCGGCCGCCCGCTCGCCGTCCTCCCCGTCGCCGCCGTCCTCGTCGTCGTCATCGTCGCTCGCCTCGGAGAACAGCTCGCCGAGCCCGTTGACCAGGATGTAGGTCACCATGCCGAGCACGCCCGCGATCATGACGTCGCCCGGGTCGTCGGCCGACAGCCACGCCACGAACGCCAGCGCGCCGCCCGCGACGACCACCGACAGCTGGTCGAGCTTGCCGATGCGGGCGAGCGGACGCTCCAGCCACGGCAGCCACTTGTCGGCGCGCTCCTCGAACACGAAGTCCAGGAACAGCATCATCAGGAACATGCCGCCGAACGCCGCGATCATCGGGTAGGCGTCGTTCATCAGCTCGTGGTAGCGGTGCGAGTCGTTCAACGCCAGGTCGAACGCCTCGTACGGGTTCAGCTTGGCGGTGATCCCCACGATGAGCAGCGGGAAGAACAGCCGCATGCCGAACACCGCGATCGCGATGCCGACCGTCAGAAAGATCTTCTGCCAGAAGACGCTCATGCGGTCGAGCACCTTGGCGTTGACGACCGCGTTGTCGAACGACAGCGAGATCTCCAGCACGGCCAGCACCGCCACCAGGGCGAGCCCGGTCGGACCGTCATAGAGCAGGGCGAGGAGCAGGCCGACGACCGTGACGCCGAAGGACCACCCGAAGGTGCGAAGAATCATGCGCGTATTTCTGCTAGGAAGATCGGCCGGGCGTGCGGGTGCGGCCGGGATGCGGGGGCCGCCGGTCGTCAGCCGACGTTCACGCCGAAGTCCAGGGCGATGCCGGCCAGACCCGAGGCGTACCCCTGGCCGACCGCTCTGAACTTCCATTCGCCGCTGTGGCGGTACAGCTCGCCGAAGACCATCGCCGTCTCGGTGGAGGCGTCCTCGGTGAGGTCGAAGCGCGCGAGCTCGTTGCCGTCGGTCCGGTTGACGATCCGGATGAAGGCGTTGCGAACCTGCCCGAAGCTCTGCTGCCGGTTGTCGGCGTCGTAGATCGACACGGGGAACACGATGCGCTCGCACTCGGCGGGCACCGCGTTCAACTCGACGTTGATGGACTCGTCGTCGCCCTCGCCCTCACCGGTCAGGTTGTCGCCGGTGTGCTCGACCGAGCCCTCGGGGCTCTTCAGGTTGTTGAAGAACACGAAGTGCTGGTCGGACATGACCTTGCCGGTGCCGCCGAGCATCAGCGCGGAGGCGTCCAGGTCGAAGTCGGCGCCGGTGGTGGCGCGGACGTCCCAGCCGAGGCCGACGGTGACCGCGGTGAGGTTGGGCGCGGCCTTCGTCAGCGAGACGTTGCCGCCCTTGGCGAGTGAGACACCCATGTTCGGGCCACTCCCTTCCTGTGGTTCTGTGCTCCGGAGGGCCTGATCAGAGGTTGACGCCGAAGTCGGCCGCGATGCCCGCCAGGCCGGACGCGTAGCCCTGCCCGACGGCGCGGAACTTCCATTCCGCCCCTGACCTGTACAGCTCGCCGAACACCATCGCCGTCTCCATCGAGGCGTCCTCCGACAGGTCGTAGCGCGCCATCTCCGCGCCGTCGCCCTGGTTGAGCACCCGGATGTAGGCGTTGCGGACCTGCCCGAAGTTCTGGCTGCGGGTGTCGGCGTCGTAGATCGACACGGCGAAGGCGATCCGCTCGGCGGTGGCGGGCATGGCGCCGAAGTTCACCTTGAGCTGCTCGTCGTCGCCCTCACCGGCGCCGGTCGTGTTGTCGCCGGTGTGCTCGACGGCGCCGTCCGGCGTGCGCAGGTTGTTGAAGAACACGAAGTGCTGGTCGGTGATGATCTTGCCGGAGCCGTCCAGCACCATCGCGGAGGCGTCCAGGTCGAAGTCGGTGCCTGTGGTGGTGCGCAGGTCCCAGCCAAGACCGACGGTCACCGCGGACAGGCCGGGGGCCTGCTTGGTGAGCGAAACGTTGCCGCCCTTGCTGAGACTGACACCCACGATGGGCCTCCAAGATCGCATGCCGCTGTTTCGGACGCCGCCCCGGCGTCCAGCCTTATCGACGTTGCAGCGATGCTATCCGTTCCACAAGGGCCGGAGTCATTACCTGGCGTCTCACGCGATACCACATCCTGGGGAGACGGACGCGACGCCGCTCCGAGGCGAAAATCCGGGCCGACTGCGCCAGACTGGGCAGGGACGAAGGGAGGCAGCGTTGCGGGGAGCGGGCGACCAGCGCCGCCGTGGCCGGGGGGCGCAGGCGTCCTCCGGGGCCGTCGAGGCCAGGGAGGCCGCGTCGACGGCCTTCTACGACATGGACCAGGCGCAGAAGTACATCGGCGGCCGCGTCACCGTCTTCGAGGACCTGGACGCCGGGGCCGCCGAACCCGTCCGGCGGGAGTTCACCGGGCTGGCCGAGTCCGGCGACGCCGCCGCGGTCGCCTACATCGCCGTCCTCGACGCGCACGACCTCGATGACCAGGACCGGACACCGGCCGAGTACGACTCCGCGCGGCGCGCGTTCGTCGCGTGTACGGAGCGTCTCCAGCAGGTCACCCGGAACCTGAACGGGTTCGCCGAGCGGCTCGCGCCGAAGATGGCGCGGCTGGAGGCCGCGCTCGACCAGCTGCCGCCGAAGCTGACCGCCGCCCGCGACGCCGTCACCGCCGCCGACGCCGCCGTGCGGGCCGCCGCGGACGCCGGGATGGACGCCGCCGACCCGGAGGCGGAGCTGGCCCGGGCCAGGGAGATCCTGGCGCAGCTCGGCTCGCAGGGCCTCGGCGGGCTCGGGCTGGACGGCGCCATGCGCAAGGCCGAGGAGGTCCGCGAGATCGCCGAGGGGGCCCGGGAGGCCGCCGCCGAGCTGCCGCAGATGGCGCAGAAGGTCCGCAACTCGCTGGCCTCCGCCCGGACCCGCGTGGACGTCGTCGCGAACCGCGTCGGGCCCGTCAAGGAGGCGATGAAGATCCTGCTGCGCGGCTACTCGCAGGCCTGCTGGCAGGACCTGAAGGGCGCCCCGGAGTCGATCGAGGCGGGCGCTACGCGGGCCCGGGAGCGGCTGAACGAGGCGTCCGCGCACACCGCCCGCGCCGAGTGGAAGCAGGCGCAGCAGGCGCTCACCGCCGCCCGCACCGAGCTGAACGCGGCCGACCGGCGCGCCGGGCAGGTCACCGGACGGGTCGAGGAGCTGAAGTCCGTCGCCGCCGACCCGGACAAGCCCGCGGAGGCCGTCCGGTTCGCCGTGCGGGACGCCCAGCGGCTCGCCATGGCCCAGCCGGGCGGGGCCGCGCCGCAGCACGCCCGGGTGCTCGACTCGCTCGTCGAACGGCTGGAGAACGCCCCGACGCGGCTCACCGGCGCCCACCCCGACTACTGGGCCTACCTGCGGGAACTGGAGTCGATCAAGACCGCCGCCGGGGACGTCGTCACCCGGATCCGCGCGGAGCGCGCGGGCCAGAGCTGAGCGGGCGCCCTACGGCTCAGCGGGGGCGGTCGTGGATGCCCATCGTGAGGTTGCGGGCGACCATCGGCGGGCCGCCGGGCTGCGGGTCGCCGTACGGCGGGGCCTGCTTGTGCTGCTGGGCGTGCGGGTGCTGCTGCGCCTGGTCGCGGGGCTGCGCCTGCGCGGGCTCCGCCCAGACCGCCGTCCCGTACGCGCAGACCTCGACGGCGCCGCCGATCACGGTCGTGTCGAACCGCATGCCGACCACGGTGTTGGCGCCCTTGCGGCGCGCCTCCTCGCCGAGCCGGTCCACCGCCTCGCGGCGCACGGCCGCGAGGCCCGCCGCGGGCTGCTCACCCGTCACCCGGAACGTGGCGCTGCTCCCGCCGTGCCCGGGCTGCGGGGCACCGCCCTGCGCCGAGGCGGAGTCGGCGCGCACGGCCGTCCCGAGAACCTCGCCGAGCACGCTCCTGATCTCGTACCCCGCCACGCCGTCAGTCGTCACGATCAGCATGACCACCACGGTAAATCACCGTCCGGACGAAATGGGACGCATTGGTCGGACGACATGCCGAAACCGCACTCGATTCGGCGCCCGGACGGCCGGTCGGCGGGCGGTTGACACGCGGTTGAGGGGCGGGCGTCGTGCGGTTGGAGGGCGGGCGTCGTGCGGTCGGCGGACGTCGTCTCAGTCCAGGTACTCGCGCAGCATCTGCGCGCGGGACGGGTGGCGCAGCTTCGCCAGGGTCTTCGACTCGATCTGGCGGATCCGCTCCCTCGTCACGCCGAACTCCCGGCCGACCTCCTCCAGCGTGCGCGGATGGCCGTCGGTCAGGCCGAAGCGCAGTTGGATGATGCGCTGCTCCCGTTCCGACAGGGTGCCCAGGATGTCCTCCAGCTGGTCCTGGAGAAGGATGAACGCCGCGGCCTCGATCGGCACGACGGCGTCCGCGTCCTCGATGAAGTCGCCGAGGTCGGAGTCCTCCTCGCCGATCGGCGACTGGAGCGAGACCGGTTCCTGCGCGATCCGCTGGATCTCCACGACCCGGACGGGCGACAGGCCCATCTCCAGCCCGATCTCCTCGGGGCTGGGCTCACGACCGAGGTCCTGGTGGAGCTGGCGCTGCACGCGGACGAGCTTGTTGATCGTCTCGACCATGTGCACGGGGATCCGGATGGTCCGCGCCTGGTCGGCGATGGCCCTGGTGATCGCCTGCCGGATCCACCAGGTGGCGTACGTGGAGAACTTGAAGCCCTTGGTGTAGTCGAATTTCTCGACCGCGCGGATCAGTCCGAGATTTCCCTCCTGAATCAGGTCGAGGAACAGCATTCCCCGCCCCACATAGCGTTTCGCGATCGAGACGACGAGTCGCAGATTGGCCTCGATCAGGCGTTGCTTCGCCCGCGTGCCCTCGCGGGAAAGCAGTTCGAGGTCGATGAGTTCACCGCGGGCGAGAACGGCGGTGCCCGCCGCCTTCTCCTCGGCGAACAGTCCCGCCTCGATCGATTTGGCGAGTTCTACTTCATCTTCTGCCGTGAGCAGCGGTACGCGACCGATCTCTCTCAGGTAGATCCGAACCAGGTCGCTCGTCGGCGCCCGCTTGCCGAGGTCTCCCTCGTCCACTCGCACGACGTCCTCGGTCTCCTGTTGAGACTCGAGGACCTCCACCCCCTGCTCCGCGAGCAGCCGGACGACCCTTTCCAGGGAATCGTCCGGCAAGTCCGAGCGATCGAGCGCGGCGGCGACGTCCTCGACGGTCACGCCGCCGCGTTCTCTGCCGCGCGCGACGAGGTCCGCCACCTGATCAACCGATGGCGCCTCGCTTGGCAGCACCGAAGGGCCCACGCAGACAGTCTGCGTCAAATGGAGCCAAGATCACAGGACCCATTTTGCGGTCCCTTGACTCACTGTGACCCAAGCCCGCGCTCCCGCAACACCCGTCTCTGCTGCTCAAGCGCGACAAGATCGCCGAACAGCCGGGCGTACTCCTCCGGAACCTCGACCGGATTCAGCCGCTCGAGTTTAGATTTGGCGTCGGCGATCATCCGGGTGAGCTGGCGCTCCTGTATTCGGGCCAGCAATTCAACGGCGTAACGGTTGTCCGAATCATCAGCAGCGCGTGCCGGTTCCACCCCGAATTTGGTGATCAGGTCTCTGACCTGGTCGTCGGGGGCCCGTTCCAGCAGGAGCGCGACCCATTCGGCGGCGCCGCCCGCCACCGCCACGCCGCCCACGTCGGCGATGACCGCGCGCACCGCGGCGTGCGGAGGGGCGATGAACGCCTCGTTCGGAAGCTCGTCGAACGCCGGACCCAGCACCGCCGGGCGCTGGACGGCCAGCTTCAGCAACTCGCGCTCGCGCTGGACCTCCGGGTCGGTCGGATCGAACGACGGCCTCCCGGGGGCCGCGTTCCCGGCACGGCCGTTGCCGTTCCGGTTGCCACTGCCCGCGCCGCCGTTGCCCGCGCCGTTGTCGGGACGGCCGTTGCGCAGCCGTCCGTTTCCGCCCCTGGCGTTCCCGGTCTGGGCGCGGGCGTGCGCCCGGTTCGCCAGTTCGCGGACGCGGCGCAGCACGAACTGCTCGTCCATGATCCCGAGCCAGCGGTCCAGGTTGACCGCGTACAGGTGGCGGCGCGAGCGGTCCTTGATGGCGGCGACCACGGGGGCGGCGGCGTCCAGCGCGCTGAGCCGCCCCTCCACGGTGTTGAGGTCGTGCTGCTCGATCGCGCTGCGCACCGCGAACTCGAACAGCGGCAGCCGCGCGGCGACCAGGTCGCGCACCGCCGCGTCGCCGTGCCGGATTCGCAGGTCACAGGGGTCGAGACCGTCCTGCTGGATGGCCACGAACGTCTGCGAGACGAACTTCTGCTCGTCGTCGAACGCGCGCAGCGCCGCCTTGCGCCCGGCCGAGTCGCCGTCGAAGGTGAAGATCACCTCGCCGCGGAACTCGTCCTGGTCCATCAGCAGGCGGCGCAGCACCTTGATGTGGTCGTCGCCGAACGCCGTCCCGCAGGTGGCGATCGCGGTCGGGACGCCCGCCAGATGGCAGGCCATCACGTCGGTGTAGCCCTCCACCACCACGGCCTGGCGGCGCTTGGCGATCTCGCGTTTGGCCAGGTCGGCGCCGTACAGCACCGAGCCCTTGTGGAAGATCGGCGACTCGGGGGTGTTCAGGTACTTGGGGCCTTCGTCGTCCTCGTAGAGGCGCCGCGCACCGAACCCGATGACATCGCCGGACAGGTCGCGGATCGGCCACATCAGCCGCCCGCGGAACCGGTCCATGGGGCCGCGCCGCCCCTCCTTGGCCAGGCCACCGGCGACGACGTCACGGTCGGCGAAGCCGCGCCCGCGCAGATGCCGGACGAGGCCCTCCCACTCGCGGGGCGCGAACCCGACGCCGAAGCGCTCGGCGTCGGCGCGCTCGAAGCCGCGCTCGGACAGGAACGTGCGGCCGATCGCGCCGTCCGGCGAGGTGAGCCGCTCGGCGTAGTACTCGGCGGCGGCCTTGTGCGCCTCGACCAGCCGGGCGCGCTGCCCGCCGTCCTGGCGGGGACCGCGCCCGCCGCCCTCCTCGTAGCGCAGTTGGAGGCCCGCCTGCGCGGCGAGCCGCTCCACCGCGTCGGTGAAGGACAGGTGCTCGATCTCCTGGACGAACTTGATGACGTCGCCGCCCGCCTCGCAGCCGAAGCAGTGGTACAGCCCGCGCGCCGGCGTGACGTTGAACGAGGGCGACTTCTCGTCGTGGAAGGGGCACAGGCCCTTGAGGTTGCCGCCGCCCGCATTGCGGAGCTGGAGGTACTCGCCGATCACGGCGTCGATGGAGGAGCGCTCGCGGACGAGCGCGATGTCCTCGTTGCGAATGCGGCCTGCCACGACGTAGGAGTCTACGGCGGTGGCCCGACATCGGGCGCCGGGAGCCCCGATCCGGACGCGGTCCAGCCCCGATCCGGCCCCCGATCGGCCCCCGGCCCGGCCCCGAACCGGCCCCGATCCGGTCCCGATCCGGTCCCGATCCGGTCCCGATCCGGTCCGGTCTGGTCCGGCCCTGCGGGGAGACCGTTCCGCTGAGCGGGACTTCGCCGGGCGGGTGGCCGGTCTCGGCCTAACCGACCCCGGGCATCGTCGAAATCACTCTGGACAACCCGGACCGTCGCACGATGTGATAGCGGACCGAGTCTTTAGCTCCATATCAGGCGGACCGATGACGGATGTTGTTCTTGACGGTGTTCACAAGGTGTATACGGGCGGGGTGACCGCCGTCCGAAATATCCGCCTGAGAATCAATGACGGCGAGCTGTTCGTCCTTCTCGGACCGTCCGGCTGCGGCAAGTCCACGATCCTGCGCATGATCGCCGGACTGGAGGAGATCACCGAGGGCGACCTGTGGATGAACGGGGGCCGGGCCAACGACCTGCCGCCGCGCGACAGGAACGTTGCAATGGTGTTCCAGGAGGGCGCGCTCTACCCGCACCGCACGGTCAAGGGCAACATGATGTTCCCCCTGGAGGTCTCCGGGGACGACCGCGCCGAGGCGAACGCGCGGGTCATGGAACTGGCGCGCGCCCTCGGCATCAACACGATGGTCGACCGGCTGCCGCGCACGCTCTCGGGCGGCCAGCGGCAGCGGGCCGCGATCGGACGGGCCCTGATCCGCGAACCGTCGCTGTTCCTGCTGGACGAGCCGCTGTCCAGCCTCGACGCGGGCCTGCGCACCGAACTGCGCGTGGAGATCTCCGCGCTGGTGCGCTCCACCGGCACCACCACCGTCTACGTCACCCACGACCAGGTCGAGGCCATGACGATGGCCGACCGGATGGCGGTGCTGCGGGACGGAGTCCTGGAGGACGTCGGCACCCCCGAGCAGATCTACGAGGACCCGGCGACCGTGTTCGTGGCGGCGTTCCTCAGCTCACCGCCGATCAACCTGCTCCAGGGCACCCTGTGGACCGTGGAGGACGAGGGCCTGCTGATCGACTTCGGCCCGCAGCGGATGATGGTCCCCTGGGACGATCCGCGGGCGTCGTCGCTGATCAGCCATCAGGGCCAGCACGTCACCGTCGGGATCCGCCCGGACACGCTCACGCCGATCGCCCCCGGTACCCCGGCGCAGCCGGGAACCGTCCTGTCCGGCCAGGTCAGGGCGCTGGAGTTCCACGGGCACGAGTGGCTCGCCTACGCCGAGGCGGGCATCACGACGGTCGACCCCACCGAGGTGGGACGTTCGGCGGCGCCCGCGACGTACGAGCCCGAACGTCCCGGACTGCGCGACCGGCTCAAGGATCTGCTCGGCAGGCCGTCCCAGGACGAGCCGCCGCCCGAGGAGCACGTGCCGGGCCACCACCGCCGCGCCGACCTGATCTTCCGGATCGCGCCGGGCAGCCGTCCCAACCGCGGTGACCATGTCGCGCTGGCCGTCGATCTCGACCGGGTGCTGTTCTTCGGCGCGGACGGGCGGCGCGTCACCCCCGTCCACCGGCACCAGACCGCGCCGCCGCGCATGCACCGTCCGGGACACGCAAGCCAGGAGACGCGAGCCCACGACACCGGCGCCTTCGGCACCCCCGGCCCCACGGGCGGCTACGGGACGACGGGCGGTTTCGGCGGTGCGGGCGGCCACTGATCGGGCGCGCCCTCAGACGGGCAGGCTCTCGCAGAGCGCGTCGGTGTAGAAGCCGATCTTCATCCGGACCTGATCCTGCTGCTCGCGCAGCCTGGCGATCCGCTCCTCGACCCTCCGGTCGTGGTCCTGGAGCAGGTCAAGACGCTCTTGGACCGTCTCAGCCCCGGCCTGGACGAGCAGCGAGTACCGCCGCATCTCGGCGAGCGGCATACCGGTCTCGCGCAGGCACCGGAGCATGGTGAGCCACCCCAGGTCGCCGTCGCTGAACACGCGCCGTCCCGCCGCGTTCCGCGCGATGCCGGGGAGCAGCCCGATCTTCTCGTAGTAACGCAGCGTGTCGATGCTGAACCCGCTTTTCTCGGCGGTCTCGGCCGGGGTGTAAGAACTCACGCGCTCCAGAATCCCACCTGGAGTGGACTCCAGGTCAAGTGTCCGGAATCTACGGATTTGACCTGGAGTCCACTCCAGATAGCAGAGTGCGGTCCCGGGTATTCGACGAGAAAAGACGATCAGAGGGGCTTCGCATGCGCGTAGGACTTCAAATTCCGAGTTTCACCGTACCCGGCGGGCCGGAAGCCATCGCCCCGGCCTTCGGACGCATCGCTCGCGACGCGGACCAGGCGGGCCTGCACTCGTTGTGGGTGATGGACCATTTCTTCCAGATCACCGGCGTCGGCGCGTCGGAGGAGCCGATGCTGGAGGGCTACTCGGCGCTCGCGTACGCCGCCGCGCTGACCGAGCGGGTCACGCTCGGCACGCTCGTGACCGGCGTGACGTACCGGCATCCTGGAATCCTCGTCAAAACCGTCACGACGCTGGACGTACTGTCCGGCGGACGCGCCTGGCTGGGCATCGGAGCCGCCTGGAACGACGAGGAGTCGCGCGGGCTAGGCATTCCGTTCCCGAGCACGGCGGAGCGGTTCGAACGGCTGGAGGAGACGCTGCGGATCGCGCACCAGATGTGGCAGGGCGACGAGTCGCCGTTCGAGGGCGAGCACTACACACTTGAACGGCCGCTGAACTCGCCCCCGACGGTGCGGCGCCCGCGTCCGCCGATCCTGGTCGGCGGCGGCGGGGAGAAGAAGACGCTGCGGTTCGTCGCCAAGTACGCCGACGCCTGCAACCTCTTCGGCGGCGAGGAGATGACCCACAAGCTCGACGTCCTGCGCGAACACTGCGAACGCGAAGGACGCGACTACGACGAGATCGAGAAGACGGCGCTGGCCCTCGCCCGCGAACCGATCTCGGTGGACGAGGCCGTCGACACCATCGGCCGCCTCGCCGAGTACGGCGCCGACCACGTGATCTTCTCCCAGGGCACCGGCGTCGACCTCGCGAGCACCCTCGGCGAGGCGCTGCCGCAGACGGAGAAGATCGTTCCGGCGGGACGCTGAACCGTCCCGATCAGGCCACCGTCGGGGTGAACACCCACTTCTTGTACGACCAGTAGCGGAACGCGGCGCCGAACGCGACACCGGCGAGCAGCCCGACGTTGTACGCAACACCGCCGTGCAGGCCGAGGGTGTAGTACGTGAACCCCGTGCACACCACCTGGATGAGCAGCCCGACGCCGTTCAGCGCGAAGAAGACCGCGACCTCGCGGCCCGAACCGTCGCTGTCGCGGTGCCGGAACACCCAGAACCGGTTGAGCAGGTAGGACGCCACCGTGGACACCACCGTCGGCACGACGACGCTCGTGACGGGGCTGCCGCCGAGCCACGCCCGCATCAGGTTGGCGCCGAAGATCATGATCAGCGTGCCGACGACTCCGACGAAGCCGAAGCTGAGCAGCTCGTTCAGGAAACCGCCGCGCTGGAAGGCGCGGTACGCCGAGGCGGACGCGACCGCACCGACCGGCCTTGACCGCTGCATGGTGTTCACTCGCCCAGACCTTACCTGAGGAGCGAATATACCGACGTCACAACCCACCTAATAGATCAACGTCCGGCCGGGCCGCCACCCGGATGAGGCGGCCCCGCCGGACGCGGCGTCGATCAGACGAGGTCAGTGAGGGGAACCTCCGGGTCGGTGAGGCGGGCCGTGTCCACGGGGCGTCCGGAGCGGATCAGCGCCTGGACGTCGTCGGTCACGTCCCACACGTTGACGTTCATCCCGGCGACGACCCGGCCGCCCGACAGCCAGAACGCGATGAACTCGCGGCCCGAGAAATCCCCCCGGTACACGACCTCGTCGTACTCCCCCGGAGTCGCGACACCGGCCATCTCCATGCCGAGGTCGTACTGGTCGGTGAAGAAATACGGGACGTGGTCGTAGGAGACGTCCTGCCCGAGCATCGCGCGGGCGGCGGCCGGTCCGCTGTTCAGGGCGTTCGCCCAGTGCTCCACGCGGATCCGGCGGCCGAGCAGCGGATTGAAGGCGTTGGCGACGTCACCGGCGGCGTGGATGTCGGGGTCGGATGTGCGCAGCGAGGCGTCCACCAGGATCCCGTCGGAGACGTCGAGCCCGGCCTCCTCGGCGAGCCGCGTGTTGGGCCGCGCCCCGATACCGACGATCACGACGTCCGCGGGCACCTCGGCGCCGCCGGAGGTGACGACCGCCGACACCTGACCGGCGCCCCAGAACCCGGCGACCCCCTGGCCGAGCCGCAGGTCGACACCGTGCTCGCGGTGCAGGTCGGCGAACACGCCGCCGAGTTCAGGGCCGAGCGCGGCGTGCAGCGGCGTCGGCTCCGGCTCGATGATCGTCACGTCGTTGCCGTAGGTGCGGGCCGCGGCGGCCGTCTCCAACCCGATCCACCCGCCGCCCGCGACGACCACACGGCGTCCACCCGGCGCGAACGCCTGCTTCAACGCCGCCGAATCGGCCATCGTCCGCAGATAGTGGATCCCCTGGAGCTTGGCGCCCGGCACCTCAAGGTGACGCGGGGACGCGCCGGTCGTCAGCAGCAGCCGGTCGTAGCCCACCTCCTCCTTGGTGGACAGCCGCACCCGGTGCTCCGCCCGGTCGATGGACTCCACGGCGACGCCGAGCCGCAACTCCACGTCATGCTTGTCGTACCAGTCGGCCTCGTGGACGTGCGCCTTCTCGCGCGGCTCCTGGTCCAGCAGGAACCCCTTGGACAGCGGCGGCCGTTCGTACGGCCGCTCGATCTCGTCCCCGATCAGCAGCACCCTGCCCGTGAAGCCCTCCTCACGGAGCGTCTCCGCCGCCTTGGCACCGGCAAGGCTGGCACCGACGATGACGAAAGTCTCCTCGGGCATTTCTTCTCCCTTGTTTATTGGGGGGCTGGTTTTTTATTGGGGGGGCGACCCCCCAAACCCCCCGGCTGCGCGGTTCGGGTCTCCTCGCTTCGGTCGCTGGCGCTCCCTACGCTGCGGGGACGCGCCCGCGCCCGGGTATTCCCGCCCCGCTCGCTGGCGCTCGCTCCACGTGACTACCCGTAACCCTGTGGCTGAGGTTAGAACCCCTGCCGGTCGCCGTTCGAGCTTGTGGTCGTGGTTGTGGTTCAAGCCTGTGGTCGTGGTTCAAACCTTAGTCGTCACGGGGTTTCTGTCAGTAGGTGATGGCGGGCTATGGCTGACGTGTCGGTCAGGGATGCGATCTGGTCCACTACGGCTCGGAGGCGGGCCTTGTCGTCTTCGGCTTCCTCGAAAGCGGCACGGAAGCCTGGTTCCAGGGTGTTGGGGGCACCGGCTAGGGTTAGCTGGCCCAGCTCTGTGATCAGGGTTCGTTGGCGGGCCCTGACCTCTTCGTGGCTGATCCAGACGTAGTGCGCTGTGATGCCCTTGAGCAGGGCGTTTTCCAGGCGTTGGGCCCTTGGGACGATCAGTTCCGCGGCGTATCTCGTCAGTGGGCGATCGCCGTAGGCGGCGCGGGTGGCGGTTTCGGCAGCCAGGCAGAAGCGGCCGATCAGGGTGCTGGTCAGGTTCTTCAGGGCCGCGAGGCTGCGTGGGGTGCCGTCGTAGCGGGTGGGCCAGCAGGGCTCGGCCAGCAGCTCGATGAAGCGTTCCTCCAGCTCGGCCAGGTCGGCGTCGGGGCAGTACAGCTTGATCGCGGTGGCGGCGACGAGGCGGCGTTCGGTGGGGTCGGCCAGGCGGGCGAAGTCGATGTGCCCGGCGACCAGGGCGTCCTCCAGGTCGTGGACGGAGTAGGCGACGTCGTCGCTCCAGTCCATGACCTGGGCCTCGAAGCACGTGCGGGTGGGGGCGACGCCCTCGCGTATCCAGCGGGCCACGTCCGTGTCGTCGCTGTAAATGCCGAATTTTCCGTTGATCGCCTCGGTTTGGGGCCACGGGTACTTCATCGCGGCGTCCAGGGCGGCGCGGGTCAGGTTGAGGCCGACGCTGCGGCCGTAGAGGGGCGGGCCGTCCGCCGCGAACGACTTGGGCTCCAGGCGGGTGAGGACGCGCAGGCTCTGGGCGTTGCCCTCGAAGCCTCCGCAGTCGGCGGCGACGATGTCGAGGGCGGCCTCACCGTTGTGGCCGAACGGCGGGTGCCCGATGTCATGGGACAGGCACGCCGCCTCCACGAGGTCGGGGTCGCAGCCCAGGGACTTGCCCAGTTCGCGGCCGACCTGGGCGCATTCAAGCGAGTGGGTCAGGCGGGTGCGCAGGCTCTGCACGGTGCCGCCAGCGGCGTCCGCGCCTGGCGAGGCGACCTGCGTCTTGGCGGCGAGCCGCCGGAGAGCGGCGCTGTGCAGGACGCGGGCGCGGTCGCGTTCGAAGGCCGTCCGGTCGCGCCGTTTGGGGAGTTCGGGCGCCCAGCGCTCCCGGTCCCTGGCCGCGTACGCGGCGGGGCCTTCGTGATCAGATTGGCTCGTCATGGCCCTATCCAGAGTAGGCGGAGGGCCGGGTCAGTGTTCGCCCCACAGGACGTACGCCAGGTAACCGCCAGTTTCACGGACGATGTAGTGGAACTGCGTGTTGCGGGTCTGGACGCTCGGGCCGCTGCGCGTCGGGGACGCGGCCGCCTTGATGCCGTTGTCCTCAGCCATCTTCTTGGAGCGCAGGCCGTGCCACGGGTCGGTGACGATCACGGCGGACGTCCAGTGGTGCCGGTCGAACTCATTACCGACGGCCCGCATGCTCTCCAGCGTGTCGCGCCCCTCGGGGACCGCGAAGACCTTGGACGCGGGGACCCCGCCCTTGCGGATCAGCCAGGCGCGGCCGGAGCCCGCCTCCGTGTAGTTGTCGCCGGGCGCCTTGCCGCCGACGGTGACGATGGCGGGCGCGACGCCGTCGCGGTAGAGGTTGAGCGCGTGCTGGAGCCGCCACCGCAGCGTCGGGGACGGCACCCCGTTGTACTGCGCCGCCCCGAGGACGATGATCGCGTCGGAGCGCGGCCGCTCGTCCTGGCGGCCCTGGTACCAGACCCGGCCGCCGACGGTGAGCGGTGTCAGGACGGCGACGGCCAGCAGCCCGAGGACGAGGCTCAGCGGAACCGTGAACCAGGGCGAACGGCGGCGTCCCTCCCGGCCGTCGTTCGCGGGTTCCTCGGCGTCGTCCTCGGGCGCGGGGCCCGGCATTTCCACTTCCAACGTCATCGCATCGGACACGTTAGTTAGATGGTCCGCCGCGCGCGCCGGGTTCGCCGGTATGGCGTGTCATCCCGCCCACAAAACGGAGGTCAGCGCCCGTCGCCCCCTCCACCACCCGAGCCCCGCCCCGACCACGCCGCACTCGCCCTAGTCGGCCGCGACACCTCCCCAGGCGCAGACCCATAAGCCCCGCTCCCGAGCGGGCCACGTCGCTCCCGCGACCACAGAAAGCCCACCCGGCACTGTTCACAAACTTGATGACAAGAGTTTGGTCGCCCTGTTAGCGTGCGCGTATCCCGCACTGATCAGAATGTGTGTCAAGTCATGCCGACTGTGATCGTGTCTTCGCAAGAGGACACAAGCTCAATCGAGAAGTTACTCAACGCGGGAAGACCCGATGTGCCGAAGGGCCGTCAGCGGCGAATCGGCGGGCGATGGCGAGGTCGCCGGGGACGCGTCCGCGGAATCCGAGTCTCCGCTCGTTCCTACCCAGCTGATGTACGTGCCGGTTCACCCGGTGGCCCGGGACGGCGAGATCGTCATTGGCTATGAGACACGCGAGATCGCGCCCGGAAGTCCGGCCCTTCCCGTCTTCTCCAGCGAGGAGAAGCTCGTGGAAAATAGGTGACCCTGATGGCTCCCCCAAAGGTCGAAAACCCCTTCATGGCCTTTTCCTGGTCACGTTCGCTACGGACAGGTCGGGTTCGATCTCCGGCACCGTGATGCTGGTGTCGATGTGCCTGGGCCTCGGCGCGGGCGTCCCGGTGCTGATCAACACGGTCCGCCGGGCGAGGAAGGACCCCTTCGACTGACCGGCACCGGAGAGACGGCCACGGCTCCGTCGTGGGGCGTGGCCGTCTCCGTACGGCGCGTGTTTCAGATTGGCGCGTCTACCACTCGCTCAGCGGCCGCCGCTCCTCCCCGCGATGGCGGCTCTTCCGGCTTCTAGGCGGGCTACGGGGACGCGGAAGGGGGAGCAGGAGACGTAGTTCAGGCCTACCTCGTGGCAGAAGTGGACCGAGTCCGGGTCGCCGCCGTGCTCGCCGCAGATGCCGAGGTGCAGTTCCGGGCGGGCTCGGCGGCCCTCTTCCACGGCGATGCGGATGAGGCGTCCTACGCCGTCGCGGTCGAGGGTCTCGAACGGGGACACGCCGAAGATGCCGAGGTCCAGGTAGCGGGAGAAGAACGCCGCCTCGACGTCGTCGCGGGAGAAGCCCCACGTCGTCTGGGTGAGGTCGTTGGTGCCGAACGAGAAGAACTCGGCGGCCTCGGCGATGTGTCCCGCGGTCAGGGCGGCCCTCGGCAGCTCGATCATGGTGCCGATCAGGGCGGACTCTCCCACTTCGGCCAGGACGGCGCGGGCCTCGTCGCGGACGGCCTCCAGCTCCTGCACGGCGCCCACGAGCGGGATCATGATCTCGGGACGTGGGTCGCCGCCCGCTGCCCGGCGCTCGGCCGCCGCCTCGGCGATGGCGCGGACCTGCATGGCGAACAGGCCCGGGATGACGAGGCCTAGGCGGACGCCGCGCAGGCCGAGCATGGGGTTCTGCTCGTGGAGGCGGGTGACCGCTTCGAGGAGTTTTCTGTCCTTTTCGGTTGCCTTGTCGCCTGCTAGTGCGACCTTGACCGACAGTTCGGTGATGTCTGGGAGGAACTCGTGCAGGGGCGGGTCGATCAGGCGGATGGTGGTCGGCAGCCCGTCCATGGCCTCGAAGATGCCCGCGAAGTCCTGCTTCTGGAGGGGTTCGAGGGCGTCCAGGGCGGCCTTGCGCTCCTGGTCGTCGGCGGCGAGGATGAGCTGCTCGACGAGCTGGCGCCGGTCGCCGAGGAACATGTGCTCGGTGCGGCACAGCCCGATCCCGGTGGCGCCGAACCGGCGGGCGCGCGCCGAGTCCTCGGGCGTGTCGGCGTTGGCGCGGACCCTGAGCGCGGCCCGCGCGTCCGCGTGCGCCATGACGCGGTCGACGGCCCTGACGAGGTCGCCGCCGTCCTCGATCGACAGCTCACCCTCGAAGTACTGGACGACGGGCGAGTTCTCCACGGGTACCTCGCCTAGGTAGACGTCCCCGGACGTCCCGTCGATGGAGATGACGTCGCCCTCCCGGACCGTCACGTCGCCG
Organism: Actinomadura meridiana; assembly: GCF_039537545.1. NCBI lineage: Bacteria > Bacillati > Actinomycetota > Actinomycetes > Streptosporangiales > Thermomonosporaceae > Actinomadura > Actinomadura meridiana. The sequence goes on along the minus strand of NZ_BAABAS010000005.1, from coordinate 397,027 downwards.
GGGGCGGTGAACTGCCCGCCCCTGACGTCGACGTCCAGTTCCTCGGCGCCGCAGACGCAGGTCTTGCCCATGCCGCGGGCGACGACGGCGGCGTGGGACGTCTTGCCGCCCCGGGACGTCAGCACGCCCCGGGCGGCGACCATGCCCGCGAGGTCGTCGGGGTTGGTCTCGCGGCGGACGAGGATCACGTCCTCGCCGCGTCCGGCGAGTTCCACGGCCCGTTCGGAGGTGAACACGACCTTGCCGACGGCCGCGCCCGGTGAGGCGTTCATGCCCTTGGTCAGCTTCTGGACGCCGTCCACCCTGCTCGCGAAGCGGGGGAACATGAGCTGGGCGAGCTGCCCGCCGGTGATGCGGCGGGTCGCCTCGTCGGCGTCGATGAGGCCCTGGTCGAGGAGCTGGCAGGCGATGCGGAACGCGGCGGCGGCGGTCCGCTTGCCGACGCGGGTCTGGAGCATCCACAGTTTGCCGCGCTCGATCGTGAACTCGATGTCGCACATGTCGCGGTAGTGGTTCTCCAGCGTCTCCATGATTTCGAGAAGCCGGTCGTAGGACGCCTTGTCGATCCGCTCCAGCTCCGTCAGCGGGACGGTGTTGCGGATTCCGGCGACGACGTCCTCGCCCTGCGCGTTCTGGAGGTAGTCGCCGTAGATGCCCTGCTGGCCGGACGCGGGGTCTCGGGTGAAGGCGACGCCCGTCCCGGAGTCCATGCCCAGGTTGCCGAAGACCATGGCGCAGATGTTGACGGCGGTGCCGAGGTCGACGGGGATGCGCTCCTGCCGCCGGTACAGGACGGCGCGGGGGGCGTTCCAGGAGTCGAACACGGCCTCGACGGCGAGGTCCATCTGCTCGCGCGGGTCGGTCGGGAAGTCGCGGCCCGCACGGTCGCGGACGATGGCCTTGAACCGGTCGACGAGCGCCTTGAAGTCGTCGGCGGTGAGGTCAACGTCGTCGTCGCTGCCCTGGGCGCGCTTGACGTCCTCGACGGCGTCCTCGAACAGGTCGCCGTCGATGTCCAGGACGGTCTTGCCGAACATCTGGATCAGCCTGCGGTAGGAGTCCCACGCGAACCGCTCGTCGCCCGCCTGCGCGGCCAAGCCGAGCACGGACTCGTCGTTCAACCCGACATTGAGGACGGTCTCCATCATCCCCGGCATGCTGAACTTGGCGCCCGAACGCACGCTGACCAGGAGCGGGTCGTCGCTCTGGCCGAGCTTCTTGCCCATCGCCGACTCCAGCGCGGCCAGGTGCCGGTCGACCTCGTCGGCGAGCCCCTCGGGCCGGTCCCCGTGCTCCAGGTAGTACCGGCAGGCCTCCGTGGTGATCGTGAACCCGGGAGGCACGGGCAGTCCGAGGTTGGTCATCTCGGCCAGGTTGGCGCCCTTGCCGCCCAGCAGATCTTTGAGGTCCTTGTTTCCCTCAGTGAAGTCGTACACGAACTTCGCCACGGGGAGCTCCTTCTCGCTCCGGTCCCACCCAGCGGCAGTGCCGGTCCCGCCTCGTGAGGACGCCGCGTCGCGTCCCGGGCGGCGGGTCCGCTGCCCTGATTGGGGGGAATGTACCCGCGCGCGAAAACCGCCTTCGGCGCCCGGTCCCCAGGACGGCGTTTGCGCAGGTCAGACGGCAGATAGTGGTCTATTCCAATCCGGACCAACAGGGATCTTCCGGGCGGGCGCGACGGGCGGACGGAAGGCGCGCTCGGCACCCGGCGCGACCCGGGGCGCTTGATCACAAGTTGACGACAAGCGCCGGAATTGCTCCTTTTGTCGGCAATCCCGGCTATTTTCTCGGCCGTGACCATCCCACCGCCCACTGGCGACGACCCGGGCTCCCCCGCCTGGGCCCCGCCGGACGCCGCTCCCGCGCAGGACGCGCCAGCCGGGTTACCGATCGTCTCTCCAGGGCCGCCTCCTCTCCCGGGGCCCGCGCCCATACCCGGTCCGGCGAACACGAAACGGAACCTGGTCGTCGTCCTCGCGGCGGGCCTGTGCGTCCTGGTCCTGCTCGGAACGGGCGCCGCCGTCGCCGTGACCGCGTCCGGCCACTCGCCGTTCTCCTCCCGGGACGGGACGGAGCCCCGGGCCCCGAAGGGCATGGTCGCGACGTCGACGCTGGCCGCGGGCGACTGCTTCAGCGGGTACACCGAGCAGTACGGCGAGCCTGTGGCCGTGCGCAAGCCGTGCGACGGCGGCCACGACGGCGAGGTCGGCGCCAAGGTGACCCTGCACGACGGGCCGTTCCCGGACAGCCAGTCGCTTCTCGCCCAGTCGACGTACCTGTGCAAGGAGCGCACCGAGTTCCTGACGAGCCGTCCCGCCGCTCCCATGCTCGACCTGCGGATCGACCTGCCCGACAAGGACGACTGGGCGGCCGGGAACCGCGAGGTGACGTGCCTGCTCGTCTACACCGGCTCCGGCGGGCTCACCAAGCCCCTCGCCGACTCCACGGCCACGACGAGCCTGTCGCAGATGGCTCTGGGCGCCTGCATCGAGCAGTGGAACATGAACTACTACGACTATGTCGTCGTCGAGTGCGCCACGAAGCACGAAGCACAGCTGTTCGCCCGGAGCACCCTGAAGGGGACCAAGTATCCGGGTGACAAGAAGCTGGACGACAAGGCCAACACGGCATGCCTCGCCCGCACGGAGACGGTTCTGGAGAAGCGGCTGCCGGAGCGGGTCCAGATGTTCTACGTGCGGCCGTCCAAGGAGACGTGGGCCTTGGGGGACCGACTTCTCTTCTGCCTGATCAAGAGTTCGGGGGAACCGCTGACGCGATCTCACATGAGGAAGTGACGAACGTGACCCCACCGCCCCCCGCCGACAACGACCACGGCGACAGACCCCCCGCCGCCCCGAGACCCATGCGGCCCGAGCAGTTGCCGCCCGAGCCCGTCCGGCCCGCTCCCCGGCAGCCCGCCTGGGCGCCGCCGACCGGGCCGATCGTCCCGCCCCCTCCCCTGGACCTGCCCGAGGGCTTCACCCCGCGCCCGGTACGGGACGCCCCACCGCCAGGCGGCCACGTCCCGCCCGGGGGCCACGTCCAGTCCGGCGGTCACTTCCCGAACGGTGGCCACATCACGCCAGGTGGCCAGATCCCGCCAGGTGGACAGGTTCCGCACGGCGGGGGCGTGCCGGGCGGCGCCTACGGGCCGCCGACGGACACGGTCCTGCCTCGGACGAACCGGCTCGCGGTCGTCGCCCTCGTCAGCGGGCTTTTCGGCCTGGTCCTGTTCGCGATCGGGTTCGGCGTGGCGGCTCTTGTCCAGGCCGGACGGCGCGGCGAGCGGGGCCGGGGCCTCGCCGTCGGCGGCATGGCCGCGTCCGCCGTCTGGAGCCTGGTGGGGATCGTCGCGGTGGCCGGGTTCCTCGGTTCGGTGGTCACCGCCGACCGCGACGCGTCGGGCCGCGTCACCGGCAAGGACAAGGTGCTGCCCGCGGCGCTGCGCGTCGGCGACTGCTTCACCGGGTTCGAGGGGAAGTCCCTGATGAACCTGGTGACGACCATGCCCTGCGCGCAGCCGCACGACGGAGAGGCCGTCGACAAGGTGCGGTTGCGCGGCACGGAGTACCCGGGCGACCAGAAGCTCCTCGAAGAGGCGACGGTCGAATGCGATCTGAAGGCGGTTCGCTTCCGGAAGAGCAGGTACGTCAAGAACCTGGTGCCCTACCTCGTCCATCCGACGCGCGCGAGCTGGAACTCCGGAGACCGCGGGGTGCTCTGCCTGATCCGCTACACCGGTTCGGAAACCCTCACCGTGCCGCTCGCCCAGACCCTCGACCCGAACCAGAAGATCTGGCACGAGCTGAAACGCGGCGACTGCTTCTCGAAGTGGAACGGCCCGTCCCCGTCGCAGCGCGTCCTGCCCTGCACGACGCCGCACTGGTCGCAGGTCTACGCGGTCTACAGGATGAAGCCGGGCTCCTACGAGGGCGCGGACGCCATGGAGCAAGACGCGGAAAAGGGCTGCGGCAAGCGGCTCGACGACGTCTTCCCCAGCCGCCGGGACTCGATCCTCTACGGCTGGGTGTTCGCGGAGAAGTACGAATGGGAGTCCGGAATCCGCACGGTCGTGTGCTTCGTCGAGAACCAGGACGGCCCGCTGAAGAAGTCGATCGTGCCGTGACCCGGCGGCGGGGCTCGTCCAGCGGCACCGGCCACTGACGGGCTGACCGGTGGCCCCGGCGGTCGCCGGGGCCACCTGACACGGGTCAGACGACCGCGCCGGAGTCCCGCCGGGGGCCGCGGGACGGGCGGGACTTCGTCCTGCGCTGCGGAGGCGGCGCCTTCGCGAACCGCTCCAGGACGACCGCCGTCGGCGTCGCCGTGAACACGCTGGAGTACGTGCCGACGACGATGCCGATCAGCAGGGCGATGGCGAAGTCGGTCAGCGAGTCGCCGCCGAGGAACGCCAGCGCCGTCAGGATGAACAGCGCGCCCATCCCGGTGTTGATCGTGCGCGGGACGGTCTGGAGGACGCCCCGGTTCGCGATCGCCGCGAACCGTCCCTTCGGGTTGTCGCCCCACATCTCGCGGACGCGGTCGAACACGACGACGGAGTCGTTGACCGAGTAGCCGATGACGGTGAGCAACGCGGCGAGGAACACCCCGTCGATCGGTTTGCCGAGCCAGGCGAACACGCCGGTGACGATGATGATGTCGTGGAACATGGCGATCACCGACCCGGCCGCGAACGTCCAGCGGAACCTGATCGTCAGGTACGCGAGTTGTGCCAGCAGCGCGACGCCGAGGGCGATGAGGGCCTTGGTGCGCAGCTCCTCGCCGAGGCTCGGGCCGATCAGCTCGTCACGCTGCTTGACGGCCCCGCCGCCCTCCTTCGCCAGCGCGTCGTGGATCCGTCTCTCCTGGTCGTTGGTGAGGTCGACCGTCCGGACGGAGATGTCGTCCTTCCCGGACGTCTGGACGACGGCGCGCGGGAACCCGGCGTCGGCGACGGCGGAGCGGGCCGTGTCGATGTCCACGTGCTTGCTCGTGGAGTACTCGACGAGCCGTCCCCCGGTGAACTCGACACCGTAGTTGAGGCCGCGGGCGAAGATCCCGGTGGCGGCGACGACCACGGCGAGCGCGGAGATCCCGAGCCAGAGCCGGGCGCGTCTCATCAGGTCGGGGCCGCTTTCCTCCAGCCACCGGCGGATCCGTCCCGCGCCGGAGATGCCGCCCGCCGGGCCCTTGGCGAGCTTCGGGAACCGCGCCGCCACAGCGTCGGTGAGGACGCGGCTCAGCAGCATCGCCGACACCAGCGACGCGATGACGCCGATGGTGAGCGTGACCCCGAACCCCTTCACCGGCCCGGACGCGAGGAAGAACAGCAGCCCGGCGGCGAGCACCGTGGTGACGGCGCTGTCGGCGATCGCCGACCACGCCTTGTCGAACCCGACGGCCAGCGCCGTCCGGGCACTGCGTCCCGGCGCGGCGACCCGTTCCTCCCGTGCGCGTTCGAAGGCCAGCACGTTCGCGTCGATGGCCATGCCGATGGCGAGGACGAACCCGGCGAGCCCCGGCAGGGTCAGCGTCGCGCCGACGGCGACGAGCGCGGCGTAGGAGATCAGCGCGTATCCGGCGAGCGCGACGGTGGCGAGCAGGCCGACGAGACGGTAGACGGCCACGATGAACAGGCCGGTCAGGATGATGCCGATGACGGCGGCGCGGGCGCTGGCGTCGATCGCCTCGTCGCCGAGCGTCGGTCCGACCACCCGCTGCTCGATGACCTTCACGGGGACGGGCAGCGACCCGCCCTCGATGAGGGCCGCGAGGTCCTTGGCCTCCCCGGCGCTGAAGTCCCCGGTGATCTGCGTCGAGCCGCCGGTGATGCCGACGCCGCAGCGGACGCTCTCGGTGACGCCCGGGGAGGAGATCACCTTGCCGTCCAGGACGATCGCGATCCGCCGTTCGTCGCCGGACGCGCAGGCGGCCTTGGCGGTCAGCCGCTCCCAGGTCTTGCTGCCGTCGCCCTTGAAGTCGACGTTCACGGCCCAGCCGCCGAGGTTCTGCGGGTCGTAGGACGCGCTGGCCGAGCCGATGCCCCCGCCGGTCAACGCGGCGGGGCCGATCAGGATCGGCCGCCCGCTCTCGTCCGCGATCAGCTGCTGACCGTTGCCGGGCTTGCCGGTGTTGGGCAGCACCGGATGGGCGGTGAGCTGCGCGGTCTTGCCGATCGTGGCGGTCGCGCGGGACGGGTCCTGCACGTCGGGCAACTCGACGATCAGCCGCCGGTCGCCGGACCGGGTGATCGACGACTCCGCGACGCCGAGGGCGTCGACACGGCGGTGCAGCACCTCCCGGGCGCGGTCGGTGGACTCCCGGTCCGCTTTCACGGTCGGCGAGTTCTGGGTCTCAAGCACGATCTGGGTGCCGCCGCGCAGGTCGAGGCCGAGGCGGGCGGGTTTGGACCAGGCGAAGTAGAACGAGGTGGCGAGCACGGCGAACGCCAGTACCGCCCGCACCACGGTGGCGCGAGTCAAGAGGAACCTCCACACGGACTTCGGCACCGCGCGTCAGTGGGCGGCACCGCCGGACGAAAAGCTCAGATCCGGGGGGAGGAGGGTGGGGCGCGCCCGCGCGGAACCCCGGTCGGGGGGACGTCAGGCGCGGGAAGGACTGCGGCGGCGCGGACGACGCGCGCGGACGGCGGCCGCAGCCCGGCACCGGACGCGGCCAACACCGCCGACGGCGCGTGCGCGGCGTTCGACGGGTGGGCGGGCTGCGCCTTCGCGACGGCCACCAACACCTGCGCTTGGGCGGCCTGCGCGTGCGCGGCCTGCGCGCGTGTCGCGTGTGTTGATCGTGTGCGTGCGGGCCGTTTGCGGTCCTGGGCGGGGTCGCGGGTGCGGGCGGGGGCTTGCTGGGTCGTCCCGCTGGTGATCGCGCCGGTGAGGGACGTCCCGCCGGGCGTTCCGACCCCGCCGGGCCCGACCACGAAGCCCAGCAGGCCCAGCGCGACGAGCAGCAGCCGCGCAACGGGACGGGCGGGACGGCACAGCTCGCGCATCCTGCCCTCCCTCACGCTGGTCGGTCGCCGGGTTCCACGGCGGGCGGTCAAGCCAACCTAGCCCAGGATTCCCGGCCCGAAGACGCCGAACGCCCGCCGTTGACGAAACACAGAAGGTCAGCGGCGGGCGACGGCGTACCCGAACGGGGAGGTCAGCAGCCGAGGAGCTGCGCCGCCAGGAACGACTCGACCTGGCTGATCGCGATGCGCTCCTGGCTCCTGGAGTCGCGTTCCCGGACGGTGACCGCGTCGTCGTCGAGCGTGTCGAAGTCGACGGTGACGCAGAACGGGGTGCCGATCTCGTCCTGCCGCCGGTAGCGGCGGCCGATGGCCCCGGCGTCGTCGAAGTCGACGGTCCAGTTCCGGCGGAGCCGGGCGGCGAGGTCGCGGGCCTTCGGGGACAGGTCGGTGTTGCGCGACAGCGGCAGCACCGCGGCCTTCACCGGGGCGAGCCGCCGGTCGAGCCGCATGACGGTGCGCTTCTCCATCTTGCCCTTGGCGTTGGGCGCCTCGTCCTCGTCGTAGGCGTCCATCAGGAACGTGAGCGTGCACCGGTCGACGCCCGCCGCGGGCTCGATCACGTACGGGACGTACCGGTCGCCGGAGTCCTGGTCGAAGAACGACAGGTCGGTGCCGGACGCCTTGGCGTGCGTCGTCAGGTCGTAGTCGGTGCGGTTGGCGATGCCCTCCAGCTCACCCCACTCGGTGCCGACGAAGTCGAACCGGTACTCGACGTCGACGGTCCGCTTGGAGTAGTGCGACAGCTTGTCGGCGGGGTGCTCGAACAGCCGCAGGTTCTCCTTGTTGATGCCGAGGTCGACGTACCACTGCATGCGCTCGTCGATCCAGTACTGGTGCCATTCCTCGTCGGTGCCGGGCTTGACGAAGAACTCCATCTCCATCTGCTCGAACTCGCGCGTCCGGAAGATGAAGTTGCCGGGCGTGACCTCGTTGCGGAACGACTTGCCGATCTGGCCGATGCCGAACGGCACCTTGCGGCGCGAGGACTGCTGGACGTTCAGGTAGTTGATGAAGATGCCCTGCGCCGTCTCGGGACGCAGGTAGGCCAGGCCCGACTCGTCCTCGACGACGCCGAGGTAGGTCTTGAGCAGGCCGTTGAACATCCTCGGCTCGGTGAAGGAGCCCTTGACGCCGCAGTTCGGGCAGGAGATGTCGGCGAGCCCGGCCGCGGGCGGGCGGCCGTGCTTGGCCTCGTAGGCCTCTTCGAGGTGGTCGACGCGGAAGCGCTTGTGACAGGACTGGCACTCGGTGAGCGGGTCGACGAACGCCTGGACGTGACCGCTGGCCTCCCAGACCTCGCGCGCGAGGATGACGCACGAGTCGAGGCCGACGATGTCGTCGCGGCCCTGCACCATGGACTTCCACCACTGGCGCTTGACGTTGTTCTTCAGCTCGACGCCGAGGGGGCCGTAGTCCCAGGACGCGCGGAGCCCGCCGTAGATCTCGCTCGACGGGTAGACCAGGCCCCGCCGCTTGGCGAGGTTGACGATCGTTTCCAGCACATCGGAACGGCGTGCCATGAGTTTCTCCATCCGGCTGGCGGTCGGCGGGACAGTGCGTGCGCCCCCGCCCCCGCGAACGCGGACGGCGGCGAGTGTTCCCCGATGAACCCGCGGCGCGATCTTCGTCGGCGCGCGGGGAGTCCCAGCTTAGGGCACCGAGAAGCCGAGTAGACCGCCTAGTAGACGCGGCCGTCCACCATATTTCGGTCGATGTTGAGCGTCACGCCGCCGTGTTTCTCCTTGTGGCCGCCACGGTACTGCTTGATACGGCGGTGCGGACGCCACCAGTCGTCCGGGACGAGCGAGTCACCGTAAACATCGGCTTTACCGTTCCAATGGGCGAACCAGATGGCGGTGGGCTTGCTGATCCCGTCGGCGCGGCCGACGTCCCGGATCCCGGAACTGGCGCTGCTGTAGAGGCACGGTTCGTACCCGAGTTCCTCCAGCTTCTGGACCCAGTTGTCCACGAAACGGAGGACCGCGGCCTTGCAACCGCGCTTCTTGCTCTTGTACGCCTCCATGTCGTAGTAGATGGGCGCCCCTTCCGGGATGCCGAGGACCTCCGCCTTGCGCGCGGCGTCCACGGCGGACTTGGCGCCCTGCGACGCGGCGTTCTTCGCGGTGAACCGCTGCGGGCGGCTGCCGCACGGCGCCTGCAACCCGACGTAGGTGGGCGTGATGCGGTACCCCATCTCGCGGACCTCGTCGACCCACTCCCCGGTGAGGTTGGGTTGGGCGCAGCCGCGCGCCGCTCCCCCGATGTAGATGTTGGTGACCTTGAACGAGGGCCGCCACGCCCGCATGGCCGCCAGGGACGGCGCCGTACAGGTGTCGAATCCCTTGCCACGTGCCCAGGGCTCGTCCAGGAGCGGTGAGAGCACGGTGTCCACCGGGCCCGGCCCGCCGCGCCGGGCGTTGGGCTCGGGCGGCGCCTGCGTGTCCGGGCCGGGTTTCCAGTCCGGGTTCGGTTCGGCGTCGCGGAGGACGCGCTGGAGCAGCGCCGGGTCCGTCCCGTACACCCCGGTGACGGCGACCCCGGCGTCGGGCAGGGTGAGCCGCGCCTCGTGGTCGGTGCTCGCCGGGATCTTCAGCGTGGCGAGCCTGCTGGCGGGCACGGTGGTCCGGGCCGCGCGGCCGTCCTCGGCGGCGGGCTGGAGATGGACGGCCTCGGTTCGGCCGACGAGACGCGCCGGGCAGTCCGGCTGCGGCCCCGGACGCCCGAGGTACACCGCGTGCCGGTCATACCGGATACACCGGGACGGGTCCCGGTCAAGGTCGTGGACCTCCCACCCGGCGGGCACGCGCACGCGCAGCCCCCGGTACTCGACGACCCGCGCGTCGGCGGGATCGTCGGACGCGGCGGGCACCGGCGGCGGCTCCGCCCCGAAGGACGGCCCGGCGACCAGGGCGGCCCCACCGATCAGGGCGACACCGCACAGCACGGCGCTGGACGGCAGGACGGCACGGCGCATCACATCTCCCCCGACGGGCCCGGCATGATCGTGTGCGGCAAAGATGACCTTGGCCACGCCGCCGAAACCGCCCCCGGACGCTCCTTGCGAGGCCATTGCCCTAACGAGACGCCGCCCTGAACAGCGAGTCCGTCAAGAGCCGGACCCGGCGGTCAGAAGGAGGCGACGATCTCGTAGGCGCCGGGTTCGTCCACGGCCAGGGCGGCGAGCGGGATGAACTGGAGCCGGACCGCGTAGTCGCCGAGCGCGCGGCGGTAGTGGCCCGCGCCGTCCCACTCGGTGACGATCGCCCAGAGGTCGGGGTCGTCGACGGTCCGGGCGAGCCGTCCGGAGCGGAAGCCGGGGCTCGCGGACAGCGCCGTCAGCACCGCGGTCATGCGTTCGGCGAAGCCGTCGGCGTCCTCGCCGGGCACGCGGTACCGGGTAATCGCGATCATCCGTCCATCCTCTCGCGGCGAAAGGGAGTCGGTTACCTTGGGCGGGTGGAGACGCGAGGTGAGCGCGGCGGGCTGCGCGCGGCGGTCGAACGGCGGAGCGCGGCGCCGGTGGTGTTCCTGCACCGGCTGCCCCGGTGGACGCTGCTCGTCGCCGTGTTCGTGCTGCTGGTGATCGGGATGGCCGGAACCGGCTGGGTGGCGGCGGCCGGGGTGCTGGTCCTGGCGGTGGCGCTGGCCTGGTTCGCCTACCTGAACTGGCCTCGCCTGGACGTCCAGGGCAGGGCCCTGCGGCTCGTCGCGCTCACCCTTCTCGTCGTCTTCGCCCTGGGACGCGGCATCGGCCGGTTTTGACAATCATTTTCACTTTCGTCCATAATCGGCGAGTGCTTCGCTTCATCGACCCCTCACGCGCGTTCCCGGCGGGCGCCCTCGCTCTGGCCGGGCTCGCCCTGGCCGGACTGACGGCCTGCGCCGCCGCGGACGCCGGCGGCCCACCCGGCACCACCAGGGTGATCGCGTCGTTCTATCCGATGGCCTGGCTGACCGAGCGCGTCGGCGGCGCGGACGTCTCCGTGCGGACGCTCACCGAGCCCGGCGCCGAACCCCACGACCTCGAACTGACGGCCCGGCAGGTCGCGAGCGTCGAGGACGCCGGCCTCACCGTCTACGTCAAGGGCCTCCAGCCCGCCGTGGACGACGCCGTCCACGGCCACGCCAAGGGCAGGTCGTTGGACGCGGCGGCCGTGGTGCGCACACTGCCGCCCCCCGGCGAGACCGACGACGAGGAGACGCACGACGGGCTGCGCCACGCCGAGTCGTCCCACGACCCGCACGTCTGGCTCGACCCGAACCGCATGGCGACCATCGCGACCGCGCTCGGCGACCGGCTGGCCACCGCCGACCCGGCCCACGCGTCCGACTACCGTCAGCGCGCCGCGTCCACCGCGGCGGAACTGACCACGCTCGACCACCAGTTCCGGGACGGCCTGAAGACCTGCGCGCGCCGGGAGATCATCACGGCGCACGCCGCGTTCGGCTACCTCGCCGACCGCTACTCGCTCCGCCAGATCCCCGTCGCCGGAGTCGACCCGTCGAGCGAGCCGTCCCCCAAACGGATGGCCGAACTGACGCGCCGGGTCGCGTCCACCGGCGCGACCACGGTCCTCACCGAGACGCTCGTCAGCCCGAAGGTCGCCCGGTCGCTGGCCCGGGAGGCGGGCGTGCGGACCGCCGTGCTCGACCCGGTCGAGGGCATCGAGGACGGCTCGACCGCCGACTACATGACGATCATGCGGGACGACCTGCGCACCCTCCGTTCGGCCCTGGAGTGCTCATGAACGACGACCTGGCGCCCTTCGCGATGACGGGCGGACTCATCAGGCGGGACGGCCGCGAGATCCTCGCCGGAGTCGACCTCCACGTACGAACCGGCGAGGTGCTCGCGATCCTCGGACCGAACGGCGCGGGCAAGTCCACGCTGGTCAAGGCGCTGCTCGGCCTCGTCCCGCTGGCGGCCGGACGGACGGAGATCTACGGCGAGACACCGGCTCGGTTCCGCGACTGGAAGCGGATCGGGTACGTCCCGCAGCGGCTTCCGATAGGCGGCGGGGTGCCCGTCACCGTCCGGGAGGTCGTCGCGTCGGGCCGGATCACCCGCACGTCCCGCTGGCTGCCCGCGCTGTTCCACGACCGCACCGCCGACCGCGCCGCCGTCGACAACGCCCTCGCCACGGTCGGCCTCACCGACCGCGCCCGCGAATCAGCGCACCTGCTGTCGGGCGGCCAGCAACAACGCGTCCTTATCGCCCGTGCCCTCGCCGGAGAACCCGACGTGTTCGTCATGGACGAGCCGACCGCCGGAGTGGACGCCCGCAGCCAGGCCGCCCTCGCCTCCGCCCTGCACGACCTGGCCGGAGACGGGAAGACGGTGGTCCTGGTGACGCACGAACTCGGCCCGATGGAACCACTGATCACGCGCACCGTCCAACTGGAGGGCGGCCGCGTCGTCGGCGACGCCGCGGCGCGGGAACTGGGAAGGTCCGCCTGATGCTGAACTACGACTTCATGCGCATCGCCCTGGTGATGGCGGTGCTGATCGGGCTGACCGCCCCGGCCGTGGGCACGTTCATCGTCCAGCGCAAACTCTCCCTGCTCGGCGACGGCATCGGCCACATCGCCCTGACCGGCATCGGGCTCGGACTCCTGACCAGCACCTCACCCGTCCTCGGCGCGCTGCTGGTGTCGGTCCTCGGCGCGGTGGCGATCGAGATCCTGCGCGCCCGCAGCCGCAGCGGCGCGGACGTCGCCCTCGCCCTGCTGTTCTACGGCGGCCTCGCGGGCGGCGTGATCCTCACCAACGCCAACGGCGGAAGCGGCGCGAACCTCCAGTCGTACCTGTTCGGCTCGATCACCAGCGTGACGACCACCGACCTCTACGTCGTCGCGGGCCTGGCCGCCGCGGTCCTCGGCATCATCGCGCTCTTCGGCCGCGAACTGTTCCTCCTCTGCCAGGACGAGGAGGTGGCACGCGCGGCGGGCCTTCCCGTCCGTTTCCTCAGCGTCCTCATCGCCGCCACCGCCGCCGTGACCGTCGTGATCTCGATGCGTGCGATCGGCCTGCTCCTGGTCAGCGCCCTGATGATCGTCCCGGTGGCCGCGGCGCAGCAGCTCGCCCGGGGCTTCCGCGCGACGATGCTGGCGGCGATGGCGACCGGTGTACTGTCGGCCGTAGCGGGCCTGGCGGGTTCCTTCCAGTACGATCTTCCTCCGGGCCCGTCGATCGTGCTGCTGGCGCTCGCCGTGTTCGTCGCGGCGGTGGCCGGGGGCACACTGGTGCGTCGTAGGCGCGCGCGGCCCGGAACGTCCGGGGAGAACGTCCCGACCGGCGCCCGGACGCGCGTCAACGCCGAGGCGGAGGTACCTGGAGGATGACGACGGCCCGTCGCGACGCGGTACGGCAGGTGCTGGCCGACTGCGAGAGTTTCCGCAGCGCGCAGGACATCTACGCCGACCTGCGCGCCGACGGATCCAAGATCGGCCTGACCACCGTCTACCGCGCGTTGCAGGCGCTCAGCGACGCGGGCGAGGTCGACGTGCTGCGCACCGACGAGGGCGAGGCCGTCTACCGGGCCTGCCGCACCGAGCAGCACCACCACCATCTCGTCTGCCGTGACTGCGGCCGGACGATCGAGGTCGAGGGCCCCGCCGTCGAACGCTGGGCGGACGCGATCGCCGCCGAGCACGGCTTCACCGCCATCACGCACACCGTCGAGGTCTTCGGCACCTGCCCCGACTGCGAGGCGAAGGCCCGCTGAACCCCTGAGCAGCGGCAGGACGCGCAGTCCACACCGGCCGCCGGGTGTTCTTGGCGGATTGTCATCTCAACAGCGGTCCCGCGCTGTGTCATCAATGTGCGCATCGCCACGAGAAGCCCGAGGTGGGTTCCGGGGGGTGTGTGGCGCCCACACCATGAGGGTGCACCCATGACCATCCGAAGAAGCATCATCCTGGCCGCCGCGCTGCTCGTCGGCGCCGCTCCGCTCGCGTCCGCGCGATCCTCCGCCGAGCACGGCGACGGCCGGTCCCTGTATGTCGGGAAGGTGCCGTTGGAGACCACCAAGTCCGGCGACGTCTTCCAGCTCAAGGACCCGACGCGCGGGAACATCTCCACCTGGGACGCCTGGAACCAGGACTGCCGCACCACCGGGTGCTCCGGCCAGGCTCCCACCCTGTTCACCGACACCGACAACCACTGGGCGGACGACGCGACCGCCGAACGCGCGGCCGCCGCCGTCGACGCCCAGTACGACAGCGCCATGGTCTGGGACTTCTACAAGAACGTCTTCGGACGCCTCGGACCGGACGGGCGGGGCAAGGGATGGGCCAACCGCGTCCACGTCGGCCGGCAACTCCTCCTCGCCACCTGGGATCCCGAGTGCTACTGCATTGACTTCGGCGACGGTGACGGCAGGCGTGGCCCGTTCACGACGCTGGACGTGACCGCGCGGATGGTCACGTTCGTGGTCACGTCGAACACGGCGGGCCTCGGCTACGAGGGCGAACCGGGCGCGCTGAACGAGGCGACGTCCGACATCATGGCCGCCGCCGTCGAGTTCTACGCGAACAACCCCTTCGACCCGGCCGACTACCTCATCGGCGAGCGGAACTTCCCGGAGTCCCCGGACCCGTCCGTGGTCCGGTTCATGGACCGGCCCAGCAGGGACGGCCAGTCACCCGACGCCTGGTCGCCCGACGTCGGGAAGATGGACCCGCGCTTCTCGTCGGGTGTCGCCGACCATTTCTTCTTCCTTCTGGCCGAGGGCAGCGGGAAGAAGTTCATCAACGGCGTCTCCTACGACAGCCCGACGTCCAATGGCTCCACGATCAAGGGCATCGGGATAGATGCGGCCACGAAGATCTGGTACACGGCCCTCACGGAGGAGATGCAGTTCAGGACCGACTACGCCGACGCGCGCCGCGCCACCCTGGCCGCCGCCGGTGCCCTCTTCGGTAGGGACAGCGTCCAGTACGCGACCGTGGCCGCCGCCTGGTCCGCCGTGAACGTCAAGTGAGAGGTTCGGTGATCCGGCGGATCGACCATGGTGAAGAATCGGGGGCATGGCTACGACACGTACCGCAAACGCGCACTGGGAAGGGCCGCTCCTCAGCGGTCAGGGGACCGTCTCGCTGGACTCCTCGAAGCTCGGCACCTACGACGTGACCTGGGCATCGCGGTCCGAGGAGCCGGGCGGCCGGACGAGCCCGGAGGAGCTCATCGCCGCCGCGCACTCCACCTGCTACTCGATGGCGCTGTCGCACGGCCTCGCCGGGGCCGGCACGCCGCCGGAGAAGGTGGACACCAAGGCCGAGGTGACGTTCCAGCCGGGGGAGGGCATCACCGGCATCCACCTCACCGTCCGCGCGAGCGTCCCTGGCCTGTCGGCCGCCGACTTCGAGAAGGCCGCGCAGGCCGCCAAGGAAGGCTGCCCCGTGAGCAAGGCTCTCGCAGGCACCACGATCACCCTCGACGCGGCTCTCGTCTAAACCCGCCCTCTGGATGAGGAAGTGGGCGTGCCCAGCCACTTCCCCAGCCACGGGCAGACCTGGACCGTCGCGATCGCGTCCGAAGGCAGGTTCGAGCTCGCGAGAACCTGATCGCGCAGCGAGCCGCCAGGCGAGACGGAGCGATGCAGCGATCGCACCAGTTGTCGCTGGTCAGGCGCCCCCGGGCGCCTGACCAGCGACAACTGCATTAGGTACAGCGCCGCCGTAGCGGCGGTCCCTGGACGCGTAGAGTTCGCAGGCGTGCCAGAGGTGGCGGCGGTCGAAGTCCGGCCAGAGCGTGTCGAGGAACACCATCTCCGCGTACGCGGACTGCCACAGCAGGAAGTTGGACGTGCGCTGCTCCCCCGACGAGCGCACGAACAGGTCGACGTCCGGGATGCCGGGCTCGTCCAGGTAGCGGGCGAACACCTTCTCGTTGATCTTGTCGGGGTTGAGGCGGCCGTCCCGGACGTCGCGGGCGAGGGCGGCGGCGGCGTCCGCGATCTCGGCGCGGCCCCCGTAGTTCACGCAGAACTGCAAGGTGAGGACGTCGTTGTCGCGCGTCATCTCCTCGGCCGTCTCCAGCTCCCTGATGACGCTGCGCCACAGCTTCGGCCGCCGTCCCGCCCACCGGACCCGGACGCCCATCGAGTGGAGCTGGTCGCGGCGGCGGCGGATCACGTTCCGGTTGAAGCCCATGAGGAAGCGCACCTCGTCCGGCGACCGCTTCCAGTTCTCGGTGGAGAAGGCGTACGCCGACAGGTACGGGACGCCGAGCTGGATCGCCCCCATGATCACGTCGAAGAGCGAGTCCTCGCCGCGTTTGTGGCCCTCGGTGCGGGGCAGCCCGCGCTCCTTGGCCCAGCGGCCGTTGCCGTCCATGACGATGGCGACGTGCCGTGGCACCAGGTCGGCCGGGATCGGGGGCGGGACGGCGCCGTCCCGATGCGGCTCCGGAGGCGAAACGGCCCTTCTCAAACTCTCTCCCTGGTGGTGTCGTCGGTGGCATCGGCGCGCTCCACGTGCCGCAGGGAGCGTATCCCGTGCTCCAGATGCCACTGGAGATAGGCGGCGACGAGGCCGCTGGTCTCCGTCCGGTGGCGCTGCTCGCTGGCGTCGGCGTACTCCCAGTCGCCGCGCAGCAGCGCCAGCATCAGCGCGAACGTCGGCGGCGCCGGGGTCGCGGCGCCGGGCTGGCGGCAGTTGGCGCAGACCGCGCCGCCCGCCGCGATGGCGAACCCGCGCAGCCCGCCGCGCGTGCCGCACCGGCAGCACTCGTCGAGCGCGGGCGCCCATCCGGCGACCGACAGCGAGCGCAGCAGGTAGGCGTCCAGGACGAGCCGCGGGTCGTGGCCGCGTTCGGCGAGCGTCCGCAGCCCGCCGACGAGCAGCAGGAACTGCCGCAGCGCGGGCTCGCCCTCCTCCCCGGCGAGCTTGTCCGCGGTCTCCAGCATCGCCGTCCCCGCCGTGTAGCGGGGGTAGTCGGAGACGAGCGCCTCCCCGTACGGGCGCAGCGTCTCCGCCTGGGTGATCAGGTCGAGGGAGCGCCGCTCGTACAGCTGGAGGTCGACGTGCGTGAACGGCTCCAGCCGCGCCCCGAACCTGGACCGGGTCTTGCGGACCCCCTTGGCCGCGGCGCGGATCCGGCCGCCGCGCCGGGTCAGCACCGTCACGATGCGGTCGGCCTCGCCCAGCTTCTGGGTGCGGAGGACGATGCCTTCGTCGCGGTAGAGGGTCACCCGTTCATTCTGACGTACGACGCCACCTGCCCCGCCGCTGAGCCGGGGCATCTCCCCAGGATCTTCACAAGTCACCCGATCCACGGCACGACGATCACTGACGGTGACCGGATTCGGCCGTAGCGTCATCCACGAAGTTGTGGCCCAGAACACAGTGAGCTGGCAGCGTTGGAGCATGAGATGCCACATCGTGCCGCCGCACATGCTTGAGCGCATCGCCCGCGACGCCGACGACCCGGCTCTGCGCGACCGCGCCCGCCGAACCCTGGCCCTCAGCTCGGCGCAGGCCGCCGACCGCCTGTCGCTCCGAGCCACGACACCCTCCCCCACCGAGGACTTCGTCCCCAACCGGACGATCCACGACGCGCTGCACCGCGAACAACTCCCCGGCAGGACCGTCCGCGCGGAGGGGGCGCCCGCCACCGGCGACAAGGTCGTCGACCAGGCCTACGACTGGCTCGGCGCGACCTTCGACTTCTACGAGGCCGCGTACCGGCGCAACTCGATCGACGGCGCCGGCCTCCGGATGATCTCGACCGTCCACTACGGCGACAAGTACGACAACGCCTTCTGGAACGGCGAGCAGATGGTGTACGGCGACGGCGACGGCGTCGTCTTCACCGAGTTCACGGGGCCGCTCGACGTCACCGGCCACGAGCTCACCCACGGCGTCACCCAGTACACCGCGAACCTGGAGTACTACGGGCAGCCAGGCGCCCTCAACGAGTCCGTCTCGGACGTGTTCGGCTCGCTCATCAAGCAGTGGCATCTCGGGCAGACCGCCGACCGGGCCGACTGGCTCATCGGGCAGGGCCTGCTCGCCGAGGGCATCCACGGCATCGCGCTCCGCTCCATGAAGGAGCCGGGCACGGCCTACGACGACCCGCAGCTCGGCAAGGACCCGCAGCCGGGCCACATGGACCATTACGTCGACACCTACCGCGACAACGGGGGTGTCCATATCAATTCGGGCATCCCCAACCACGCCTTCTACCTCGCCGCAACCGCGATCGGCGGGAACGCCTGGGAGAAAGCGGGTCGGATCTGGTACGACACTCTCACCGGCGGTTCCCTGGCCGCCGACACCGACTTCGCCGGGTTCGCCGCCGCGACCGTCCAGACCGCGACCCGCCTCCACGGGGCGGACGCGACCGAGACAGAGGCGGTGAAGCAGGCCTGGACGGGGGTAGGTGTCCCCCTGGAGGCGAACGGATAGCACAGTGAAGGTGACAGTCGTCCGCAGCGGGGGATTCGCGGGAATCGAGCGGCGGGCCGAGTCCGACAGCGCAAGCGACCCCATGCTGACGAGACTCGTCGGCCGTGTCGATCTGAAGGCGATCCCGCCGCCTGGCCGAATCCCCGACCAGTTCCTGTACGAGATCGACATCGACGGAGACCGCACGACCGTCGGTGAGGCCCAACTCCACGGCCCCCTGAGAGAGCTCGTCCACCACGTGCTCGGTGGTTAGCGGGGGGGCGACGAACGTGTTCAGGCGGGGCCGCGGGCTTGGACGCCCGTGGCCCCGCCGTCTTTCCACACCTACTGGCGGGACACGCGGTTCACCGCCGAAAGGATCGCCTTCAGAGAGGCGGTGACGATGTTGCCGTCAATCCCCACGCCCCAGACGGTGGTGGCGGGCGCGTCGCCGAAGCGGACCTCGCATTCGACGTAGGCGGCGGCGCGGGCGTCACCACCGGCGCTCATCGCGTGCTCGGCGTAGTCCAGGACGCGGACGCCGATCCCGACCGTGGCGAGGGCGTCCTCGAAGGCGGAGACGGGGCCGTTGCCGACGCCCTGGATCTCGCGGATCTCGCCGTCCAGCCGGATGTCGCAGCTGAGGGCGTCCTTCTCGTCCACCCGGGACGTCGTCCGGTGCGCCAGCAGGCCCGCCCGGGGCCCACCGGTCAGGAACTCGCGCTGGAAGATGTCCCACATCAGCTCGGCGGTGACCTCGCCGCCCTCGTCGTCGGTGTGACGCTGGACGACCCGGGAGAACTCGATCTGGAGGCGGCGCGGCAGCTCCAGCGAGTGCTCGGTCTTCATGATGTAGGCGACGCCGCCCTTGCCGGACTGGCTGTTGACGCGGATCACGGCCTCGTACGTCCGGCCGACGTCGTGCGGGTCGATCGGCAGGTAGGGGACGTCCCAGCGGTAGTCGTCCAGGGGCGTCCCGGCGGCCTCGGCGTCGCGGCGCAGGTGGTCCAGGCCCTTGTTGATGGCGTCCTGGTGGGATCCGGAGAAGGCGGTGTAGACCAGGTCGCCGCCGTAGGGGTGCCGTTCGTGGACGGGCAGCTGGTTGCAGTACTCGACGGTCCGGCGGATCTCGTCGATGTCGGAGAAGTCGATCTTCGGGTCGACGCCCTGGGTGAACAGGTTCAGGCCCAGGGTGACCAGGCACACGTTCCCGGTGCGCTCGCCGTTGCCGAACAGGCAGCCCTCGATGCGGTCGGCGCCCGCCATGTAGCCCAGCTCGGCGGCGGCTACGGCGGTGCCCCGGTCGTTGTGCGGGTGCAGGGACAGGATCACCGAGTCGCGGTAGGTCAGGTGGCGGCTCATCCACTCGATCTGGTCGGCGTACACGTTCGGCGTCGCCATCTCGACGGTGGCGGGCAGGTTGACGATGGTCTTGCGGTCCGGGGTGGGCTTCCACACGTCGTTGACGGCGTTGCAGATCTCGACGGCGTACTCCAGCTCGGTGCCGGTGAACGACTCGGGCGAGTACTGGAAGAAGATCCGCGTGTCGCCCATGTCCTCGGCGAGCTTGGCGCACAGCCGGGCGCCCTCGACGGCGATGGCGGTGATGCCGTCCCGGTCCTGGCCGAACACGACGCGGCGTTGCAGGGTGCTGGTGGAGTTGTACAGGTGGACGATCGCCTGCTTCGCGCCCCGCAGCGACTCGAAGGTCCGCTCGATCAGCTCGGGACGGGCCTGCGTCAGCACCTGGACCGCCACGTCGTCCGGGACGCGGTCCTCCTCGATGATCTGCCGGACGAAGTCGAAGTCGGTCTGGCTGGCCGCCGGGAACCCGACCTCGATCTCCTTGTAGCCCATCCGTACCAGCAGCTCGAACATGCGCAGCTTGCGGTCGGCGTCCATCGGGTCGATCAGGGCCTGGTTGCCGTCCCGCAGGTCGACGGCGCACCATTGCGGCGCCCTGGTGATGACGGCGTCCGGCCAGGTGCGGTCGGTCAGCTTGATCGGGGCGAACGGCCGGTAGCGATGGGCGGGCATACCGGACGGTTGCTGCTCGGGATACATGCGGTGAGTTCTCTCTGCTCGAACCTCGCGGCCGACGTGCACGTCGCAGTCCCGCAGCGAGGGAGCCGACCTGTTACAGGCCCCCGCTGCGGCCGCTAAGGAGGAGCAGCTCACGCAACACGTTCGCCAAGTTAACAGATGAGGTCCATGATTCCGAACCGGCCGTCCGGATGCTGAGACGGCCGGGGCGGCGTGAGAGGTCAGGGGACGAGCACGGACAGGCAGGTCACGCAGCCGTCGAGGGCCTCGAACTCGCTGATGTCGACGCTCGTGACGCGCAGCCCGTCCGCCCTGAGCCGCGCGGCGGTGCGGGGCGCGGACGCCGCCATCAGCACATGATCGGGCCCGAGGACCACCATGTGGGCGCCCGCCGGTTCGCGCACGACCTGGAGCCCCGGGAGCACGGAGGTGTCCACCTGGTCGGGCAGGCCGATCAGGCCGCCGTCCGGCAGCGCGGTCATCGCCGACTTCAGGTGCAGACAGCCGCGCACCGCGACCGGGATGACCTTCCGCCCGCCGACGAGCCGGGCGAGCTGGCAGACGCCCTCCTCGTTCGTCCGGGCGCCGCGTCCCACATAGACGGTGTCGCCGACCTGGAGCACGTCGCCGCCCTCCAGGGTGCCGGGCTCCTCGATGCGCTCGACCCGGAGGCCGAGGTCCCGCGCGGCCCGTTCGGCGCCGTCGATCTCGCCCCTGCGGCGCGGGTCGCCCGGACGTCCGAGGACGGCGACGTCGCCGCACACGACCAGGGCGTCCTCGACGAACACGGCGTCGGGCTGGTCGTCGGCGGCGGTCGCGGCGCGGATCCGCCAGCCCGCCGACCGCAGCGCCGCGACGTACGCCTCGTGCTGGCGCACGGCCAGCGCGACGTCCACCGGGCGGCGGACGGCATGGGTGACGATCCCCTCCGCCAGTCGCGGGCCCGGCGCCCGGACCAGCGCCCGGCCAACAGCGGTCAGCGTGTCCACCGCGCGCCCCATCTCAGCGCGACGCTCCCTCGGTGGTCACGATCACGCCGAGCGCGTAGGCGCGGGACATGCCGAGCAGGTCGGCGATGCCATGCAACTCCCGGCGCTCCCCCTCGCCGAGCGGGCCGTCGGCGAGGCCGATCCGGACGGCCTGCGCGAGGAACCACTCCTTGGCCTCCACGGCGAGATGGGGCTCGGCCTCGGCGACCTCCCGCTCCAGGAACGGGCGCGGCAGCGTGAGGTCGGCGTCGATGGCGTCGCCGTCGTACTCGGGCTCACCGTAGCCGGTCACCGTCACGGCCGCGCGGGCGCGGGCCGCCGCGTCGGCGGGATCGCCGGACCGCAGCACCAGCGCCGCCGCCGCGCGCATCGCGGCGGCGAGGGCCTCGACCATCTCCAGGGCGGTCGGCGTCCGCAGCGCCGAGGGCGGGAACCTGACCCGGCACGTCCGGCACACCACGGCCTCGCCGAGCCGCCACAGCGGCACCACCGGGACGAAGAACACCGAGATCCAGCGGCGCCCGGCACGCCTGCGGTAGGCGCGGTCACCCCCGCACCGCGGGCAGTGGAACGTGCCCTCGCTGACCGTACGGAACACCGCCGTCAGGCCGAAAACGAGCAACACCGGGGCTCTCCTCCCAAAACGGACTTCGTTCCAAACTACCGACCCACGGCCCCCGAGGTGACCGTCCCGCCATACCCTCCTCTCGCTCACGCCTGGCTTTACGCTGGGTTCATGACCGGTGACCTGGGGCCCGACGCGGGCCGCGCGCGGGCGCGGCCGTCCTTCCTGCCGCCCGTCGACGGCTATCCGACGCCCGGCGAGGAGGCGGCCCACGACGCGGTCGCGGCCCCGCCGCCGCGGCGCGGCGTGGCCTGGATCGTCGCGATGGGCGTCGCGGCGGCGGTGATGCTGGTGTCGGCGTTCCTGCCGTGGGCGCGCGCGCAGGTCGTCGTCGACCTGTTCGGGCAGCCGATCGGCCGCGACATCGGCAGCCTGGCGGGCATCGACGCCGACGACCTCGTCCTCGCCGTCCCGGTCCTGGCGGTGGTCGCGATCGCGCTGGCCTTCGGCGACCTGGTCGGACGGGACGCGCGGATCGGCGGCCTCGCCGCGATCCCGGGCACGCTCGCGCTGCTGGTGTACGGCCTGTTCGTGCTGCGGCTCGGCGACGTCCGCGACAACATCCCGCGGACGGGGCTCGACGTCGGCTACCAGATCACCGTCCGTTACGGCTGGTATGTCGGAGTTATCGCATCGCTGCTGGTGATCGGCTTCAGCCTGGCCCGGCCGATCAGTGAGCGGGCGTCCAAACCCCGACCTCAACCGGACCGATATCACTCTCCGTACACGGAGCCGCCGGAGGACGATCAGTCGTAGAACCCGAGGCGGCGGAGCTGCTTGGGGTCGCGCTGCCAGTCCTTGAGGACGCTGACGCGCAGGTCGAGGAACACCTTGGTGCCGAGCAGCGCCTCGATCTGCCCCCGGGCCGCCGCGCCGACCTCCCGGAGCCGCGAGCCGCGGTGCCCGATGATGATCCCCTTCTGGCTGGCGCGTTCGACGTACAGGTGGGCGTAGACGTCGACGAGGTCGTCGCGTCCCTCCCGGGGGGCCGTCTCGTCCACGACCACGGCGATGGAGTGGGGCAGCTCGTCGCGGACGCCCTCCAGCGCCGCCTCCCGGATCAGCTCGGCGATCAGGAGCCGCTCGGGCTCGTCGGTGAGGTCGCCCTCCGGGTACAGCGGCGGGCCCTCCGGCAGGTGCGAGATCAGCAGGTCGGCGACCAGGCCGACCTGGAAGCCGCTCTGGGCGGAGCACGGCACGATGTCGGCGAACTCGCCGAGGCGGCCGACCGCGAGGAGCTGCTGCGCCACCTGTTCGGGCGAGGCCAGGTCGGTCTTGGTCACGATCGCGACGACCGGCGTCTTCTTCACCCCGGCCAGCTCCCGGGCGATGTAGGTGTCGCCGGGCCCGACGGGCTGGTCGGCGGGGACGCAGAAGCCGATCGCGTCCACCTCGGTCAGCGTGGACCGGACGAGGCTGTCGAGCCGTTCGCCGAGCAGCGTCTTCGGCTTGTGCAGGCCGGGGGTGTCGACGACGACGAGCTGGGCGTCCGGCCGGTGCACGATGCCCCGGATCGCCCGCCGCGTCGTCTGCGGACGGCTGCTGGTGATCGCCACCTTGGTCCCGACCAGGGCGTTCATCAGCGTCGACTTGCCGACGTTCGGCCGTCCGATGAAACACGCGAAACCCGATGCGCCCATGTGCAGTGTCCTCCTCCTTCGGGCGTCGAACGCCCTCCATCGTCGGAAACTGCGTGCGATCGCTGCATCGCTCCGACTCGCCTGACGGCCCGCTGCGCGATCAGGTTTCTCGCGAGCTCGAAACCTGCCTTCGGACGCGATCGCATCGGTGTGGGTCCGCGACGGCCGAGGTAACGGTAATTGTAGTGCCGCGAGAACCGGGTCCGGTCAGGCCGCGGAGGTGCCGAGGCGTTGGAGGGAGGCCCTCGCCGTCTCGGCCCAGTAGGAGGAGCCGAGGCGTTCGGCCACTGCGGCGGCCTCGCGGTAGTGATCCGCCGCCTCGATCGGACGTTCCAGGAGCAGGGCGAGGTCGCCGAGGATCTGGGCGATGGGGCCCAGCGTCGCGGCGCCGGTGCCGCCGCCGCTGAACCGCTCGGAGTACGGCAGCAGCGTCGCGTGGACGTTCTCGGCAAGGCCCCGGTCGCCGAAGGCGAGGGCGCGCATCCCGCGCAACGACATCGTCAGGTCGAAGAAGTAGTCGGGCCGGACGGGCCCGGCGGCCGCGGCGACGCGCTCGGCCTCCCCGTCCCGTCCGGCGGCGCGCAGGGCGAGGGCGTACACGTCGGCGGTGGCCTCGACCTGCGTCCAGGTCCGGTACAGCCAGGCGGCCTCGTCGAGCATCTCCCCGGCCCGGCCCTGGGCGAGCCGCAGGCAGAACGGGCCGAGGACCGCCACGCCGAGTTCGCTGGACCAGATCCGGGTCTGGCCGATGTCACCGTTGGCCTGCGCGTAGGCGCGTTCCGCCTCGTCGTGGGGCGCTCCGAACGCGCGTTCGCTCTCGGCCTTCCAGGTGGCGATCCGGGCCAGCAGCGGCAGCCCGTACTGGTCGGCGAGCCGCCGTCCCTCCGCGCCGTGCCGGTGGGCGGCGGGCAGGTCGAGCGCGGCGAACGAGGACTGCTGGAGTTGCAGGTGGGCGAGGACGCGGTGGGCGCCGAGGTCGTGGCGGGTGGCGACGTCGAGGAGTTCGGCGGCGATCCGGCGTCCCTCCGCCAGCCCGGCCGCGCTCCGGAAGGAGTTGACGAAGGCGCCGTTCAGGGCGTGGGCGATCAGCTCGGGGTCGCCGAGGGCACGGGCGAGGCGCACGGCCTCCCGGGACGCGACGAGGCCCCGGTCGTCCTGCTCCCCCTCCAACTCGATCGCCATGGTGGTCAGCAGCCGGACGCGCGGCTCCCCCGCGTCGGCCGGGAGCAGGGCGAGCGCCTCCTCCGCGGCGTCGACGACGGCGTGGTCGAGGATGCCGTACTCGCGGCTCGTCCACAGCGTCGGAACGTCGAAGCTCACGATGATGTCGGCGAGCAGCCGGACGTCGCCATGGGCGCGGGCGTCGGCGATGGCGGCGAGCCGCCGTTCCCGCGCGGCGACGACGTTCCCGGCGAGCGCGCCGGTGCGGATCGCGGCGGCCTCCGCCGCCAGCCAGTCGCCGGTCGCGTCGGGGCCCGCGGCGCGCAGCGTCCGGGCGGCGCGGATCCACAGGTCGGCGGCGACTCCGTGGGCGAAGCGGGCCTCGGCGGCCTCGGCGGCGCGCCGCGCGTACCGGACGGCCTTCGCCGCGTCGGTACCCGACTCCAGGTAGTGGTGCGCGATCGCGGCGACCTCGCCGGGGGCGTGCCGTTCCAGCGCGGCGCCGACCCGGCCGTGCAACCGGGTGCGGCGGGCCTGCGAGATCCCCTCGTAGAGGGTGTCGCGGACGAGGGCGTGCGCGAACCGCATCCGCCCGGGGCCCGGCTCGCTGACCAGCCCGCCCGCGAGTCCCTCCTCGACGGCGTCGATCACGGCGTCCTCGTCCCCGGCGAGGTCGACCAGGACGCGCAGGTCGGCGTCCCGGCCGATGACGGCGGCGTCGCGCAGCACGTCCCGCACGGGGCCGGGCAGCCGCGCGATCCGGCGGCGCAGCACGTCCCCGACGCCCGCGGGCACCCGGCGGACGGCGGCGGGCAGCCCCTCCGCGTCGAGCAGCCGGGCCGTCTCACGGGTGAAGAACGGGTTGCCGCCGGTCCGCTCGGCGATCACAGACATCTCCGCGTCGCCCACGCCGGTGGCGCACGTGCCGCGGACCAGGGCGGCGATCTCGGGCACCGACAGCCCGCGCAGGTCGATGCGCACCGGCTCACACCGGGCGAGCGCGGCGAGCGCCGCGGCGAGCCGGTCGGGGACCTCGGTCTGCCGGAACGTCGTCACCAGCAGGATGGAGCGTTCTCTGAGCCGCCCGGCGAGCCGGACGAGGAGCGCGAGGGTCTCCTCGTCCGCCCAGTGCAGATCGTCCAGGACGAGCAGGAGCGGCGCGGCGCCCGCGAGATTGGCGAGGTAGTCGCCCACCGCGAGATGCAGCCGGAACCGCGCCGTGCTGACGTCGGCGCCGCCGCGTTCGGTGATCGCGTCGTCCAGCAGAGGGGCGAGCGACGCGGCCAGCCCTGGCGCGGGCGGCGTGGCGATGGTCAGCTCGCACAGCAACTCCGCCCACGGCCAGGCGGCGGGGGCACCACCGGTCTCCGGGGCGCGGCCCCACGCGCACGTCCAGCCCCGTCCGGCGAGGTCGCGGGCGAACCGTTCGACGAGCGCGGTCTTGCCCATGCCCGCGTCACCGCCGACGAGGACGACGCCGCCCCGTCCGGCGGCGGCGTCGCGGGCCGCGTCCTCCAACAGCGCCAGCTCCGGGACCCGCCCGACGAAAACGGTCTCGGGCACGTCCTCGGAAACCATCCGCAACACGGGACGCGCGGGCCCCGCGAGCGACGCCGCCTGCGCCAGAATGTCGGATTCAAGCCCCCGCAGCGCGGGCCCGGGGTCAATGCCAAGCTCTTCACTCAACTGCGCACGAGCCCGCCGGAGCGCCGCGAGCGCATCGCCCTGCCGCCCGGCTCGGTAGAGAGCCAGCGCCAGGAGCCGCCACGCCTCCTCCCGCAGCGGGTTGTCCGCCGCGTGGGCCTCCAGGTCGGGGACGGCCTCCGCCGCGGCGCCGAGCCTCAGCATCGCCTCGGCGCGCCGTTCGACGGCGAGCCGGTGACGCTCGTCCAACCGGGCGGCCTCGGCGGCGGCCCACGGCAGGTCGGCGAACTCGGCGTAGGCGGGGCCGCGCCATTCGGCGAGCGCCCGCTCCGCCCGGCGGCGGGCCCCGGGCGGGTCCGTCTCCAGCAGGTCGGCGGCCTCGTCGATCAGCGCGTCGAACCGCCAGGCGTCGACGTCACCGTCCGGCAACCGCAACGCGTAGCCCGGCGGCTCGGTGACGAGAATCCGGGCGGCGGTCCGGGGCGGACGGTTCGGTTCAAGCGCGCGCCGCAGATGCGACACGAACGACTGGAGCCCTGCGGCGGCGCGCGGCGGCGGCGTCCCCGCCCACAGGTCCTCGACGAGCCGGTCGGCGGGCACCATCAGCCCCCGCGCGACGGTCAGCCGGGCCAGCACCGAACGCTGCCGGGGACCGCCGAGGTCGGCGGGCGCCCCCGCGACCTCGGCGCCGAAGGCCCCGAGAACTCGTACCACGGTCGACATGTCCCGGCCAGCCTAGCCAGGACATGTCGAACCGCCGTCACTCCCCCGGATTCAGACGTGCTGCGGCTCCCGCTCGACCCCCGTCCCGGTGTCGCTCCCGCCGTGCAGGTCGATGTTGGGCAGGACGCGGGCCAGCGGCTTCGGCAGCCACCAGTTCGCCCTGCCGAGCAGCGTCATCGTGGCCGGGACGAGCACCAGCCGGACGACCGTCGCGTCCAGCGCCACCGCGACCGCCAGCCCCACCCCCATCTGCTTGATGATCAGACTGGGATCCGCCGCGAACCCGAGGAACACCGCCACCATGATCAGCGCCGCGCTGGTGATGACCCGTCCGGTCGCGGCGAGCCCCACCGACACCGACCCCCGGGCGTCGCCGTGCAGCTGCCACTCCTCCCTGATCCGCGAGAGCAGGAAGACCTCGTAGTCCATCGACACCCCGAACAGGACCGCGAACATCAGCAGCACGATGAAGCTCGACACCGGGACGCTGTGCGGAAGCCCGAGCAGGCTCGCGCCCCACCCCCACTGGAACACGGCGGTGAGCACCCCGTACGCGGCGCCGATCGACAGCAGGTTCATCACGGCCGCCTTCAGCGGCGCCACCAGCGACCGGAACACGATCATCAACATGATGAACGACGTGCCCACGACCGCACCGATCACAGGCCAGAGCCGATCGGACAGAACCCGCGACAGGTCGACATAGACAGCGGTCAGCCCGGTGACCTCCGCGCCCGGAGGCAGCACGTCCGCGCGGACCCGATCGACGAGCCCGGTCACCCGCTTGTCCTGCGGCCCGTACTCCGGCGTCACCATGATCACCGCTGCGTCCCCCCGAGGCGACACCTGCGGCGGCGCGACGGAAGCGATCCCCTCCGTCTTGGCGAGCCCCTGCTCCAACCCGGGCAGCGAACTCCGATCGACCTTGTTCAAATCGACGGCAACAAGCAGAGGCCCATTGGCTCCAGCCCCATAACCGTCCTCAACGAGGTCATACGCCTGCCGGACGGTGTTGGACGTCGGTTCGCTACTCGCGTCGCTGGGCCAGGTCCGCATCCCCAACGCGGGCGCGGCCAGAGCGAGCATCAGCACGAACGCGCCGAGCATCCACGGCAACGGATGCCGCCCCACATGCCCCGCCCACCGCCGGACCCACCGCGACTCCACGGAGATCTTCGTGCCCGCCGCCCGGTCGCGCCGCCGCAGCACCCGCCGTCCGGCGAGCCCCAGCACCGCCGGAAGGAGCGTCACCGCGCTCAGCACCGTCGTCGCGACGACCAGCCCGGTCGCGAAGCCCATCGTCATGAAGACCGGAATCCCCGACAGCACCAGCCCGGACAGCGCCAGCAACACCGTGAACCCCGCGAAGATCACCGACAGCCCCGCCGTGGCGGTGGCCCGCCCCACCGACTCGGGAACGTCCAGCCCATCAGCGAGCCCTTCCCGTTGCCGAGTCAGAATGAACAGGGCATAGTCGATGCCCACCCCGAGCCCGGTCATGGTGGCGAGCGTCGGCGCCGTGGTGGCGACATTGGTGAACGCCGCCAACAAGGTCACCCCCATCACACCCGCGCCAAGCCCCGTCAGTGCCACCGCCAACGGCAACCCCGCCGCCACCACAGACCCGAACGCCAACAGCAGGATCAGCAGCGCGGCCGTGATCCCAACGATCTCGGCGACGCCACCCGGCTTGCTCACGTTCTCCGGCACCTGACCGCCGAACTCGACCTGGTAACCGGCCGACTTCAGATTGGACGTCGCCGACCGCAGCAGATCCAGCGTCCCCTTCGGCTCAAGATCCGTAACGGGCACCGAGTACCGCA
The DNA here is from genome assembly GCF_039537545.1 of Actinomadura meridiana. Classification (NCBI taxonomy): domain Bacteria; kingdom Bacillati; phylum Actinomycetota; class Actinomycetes; order Streptosporangiales; family Thermomonosporaceae; genus Actinomadura; species Actinomadura meridiana. Next base: position 367,961 of record NZ_BAABAS010000005.1, on the reverse strand, counting down.
CGGTCATCAACGCGGTGGCGCCGTCCCGGCTGGGCACCGCCGGAGAGACCTCACTCACATGCGGCAGCTTCCGCAGCTCCCCAGAAGCCGTCCCCAAAGCCGCCTGATCGACCTTGCCCTTCTCGGCGTGCACCACCACCCTGGCGTCCGCCCCCGACAACGCCGGGAACCGCTGCTCCAGCAGATCGGTCGCCCGCTGCGACCCCGACCCGGACAACGTGTAGTTGTCGTGCAGCGCCCCGCCCGCGACGCCCGCCAGCCCGGCCACCACGCCGATGAGCACCACCCAGGCGCCGATGAACCGCCACGGGCGAAGGGCCGCGGCCCTGCCCAGCCGGTAAAGCAGATGGGACATCGATCTCTCCTCCAGACGGTCGTCCAACCGTCACGAGGATCGCGGCCCCACCATGCGGTTCACTTGCGGCTCACTTGCGACGGGCACCCCGTACGCTTGGGACGGTGAGCGAGCTGAACCCCGAAGACGCGAAAATCATCACCCTGGCCCGGTCCGCAAGGGCCCGCACGAACGCCCCAGAGGGCGCCGCCGTCCGCGACGAAACAGGCCGAACCTACGCGGCCACCACCGTGGACCTCCCCTCCCTGAAACTCTCGGCCCTGAAACTGGCCGTAGCGATGGCAGTAGCCAGCGGCGCAGACTCCCTGGAAGCCGCCGCCGTAGTAACCCAAGCCGAAACCACACCCCCCACCGATGTGGAAACGGTCCGCGACCTGGGCCCCAAGGCCCCCATCCTCATAGCAACCCCAAACGGCACCCTCCAAAAAACCCTAAAAACCTGACCCCACCCGCAACCCGCAGGGTTCAAACCCCAGCCCGAGTGTTCAAACCACGGCCCCAGGGTTCAACCCCCGGCCCCAGGGTTCTAAACCCAGCCACAGGAACACGGGTAGTCACGCGGAGCGAGCGCCAGCGAGCGGAGCGGGAATACCCGGCGCGCCGCGTCCCCGCAGCGTAGGGAGCGCTAGCGACTGGAGCGAGGAGACCCGTGCCGCGCAGCCGGGGGTCTGGGGGTCGCCCCCCAGATAAGTACAGTTCCTATGCGGTTTCGGCGGCCTGCTATTGTCTCCGCTTTCAGAGAAAGAGTAGGGCCGTGGTCGCCGGTTTTTATTTCGGCGGTGGAGCCTTCGATGGGGACTCGGCCCAGGGCGTGGGCTAGGAGGCCGCCTACGGTTTCTACTTCCTCGACGTTGAGTTCTACGCCGAAGAGGTCGGCGAGGTCTTCGACGGGGAGACGGGCGGTGACTCGGGCGGCGCCGTCGGGGAGCCAGGTGACCGGTGGGGTTTCGCGGTCGTACTCGTCGGTGATCTCGCCGACGATCTCTTCGAGGATGTCCTCGATGGTGACGAGGCCGGCGGTGCCGCCGTACTCGTCGATGACGATGGCGAGGTGGATGCGGCGGGCCTGCATTTCGCGGAGGAGTTCGTCGATGGGTTTGCTGTCGGGGACGTAGGTGGCGGGGCGCATGACGGAGTCGACGGTCTCGACCGATTCGCCTTCGCGGTGTTCCTGGCTGCGGCGGACGATGTCCTTGAGGTAGGCGATGCCGACGACGTCGTCCTCGTTCTCGCCGACGACGGGGATGCGGGAGAAGCCGCTGCGCAGGGCGAGTGACATGGCCTGGCGGAGGGTCTTGCCGCGTTCGACGAAGACGATGTCGGTGCGCGGCACCATCACCTCGCGGACGAGGGTGTCGCCCAGTTCGAACACCGAGTGGATCATTTCGCGTTCGTCGGGTTCGATCAGGCTGCGCTGTTCGGCGAGGTCGACCAAGTCGCGGAGTTCGGCCTCGGACGCGAAGGGGCCCTCGCGGAAGCCCTTGCCGGGGGTGAGGGCGTTGCCGAGGAGGATCAGCAGGCGGGGCAGGGGACCGAACACGCGGGTGACCGGGTGGATCACGGCGGCGCCCGCGAGGGCGACCCGGTCGGCGTGCTGGATGCCGAGGGTGCGGGGGCCGACGCCGATCACGACGTAGCTGACCACGATCATGACGGCGGCGGCGGTGACGTAGGCGCGCCAGGTCTCGTCCAGCCAGGAGATGCACAGGTCCGCGACGATCACGGTGGCGACGAGCTCGCAGCCGATGCGGAGCAGCAGCACCATGTTGACGTAGCGGGCCGGGTCGGCGACGACCTCGGCGAGCTTGCGGGCGCCGCGCCGTCCCTCGCGGACGACCTCGTCGACGGTGACGCGGGACACGCGGGCGAGGGCCGCCTCGGTGCCGGCCAGCAGGCCCGCCGCGAGGACCAGGCCCACCGCGAGGGCCGACAGCCACGCCTGCGCGGTGCTCATCAGGTGCCGCGTTTCTCCCGCCAGGAGGTCAGGAGCTCGGCCTGCAGGCCGAACATCTCCCGGTGCTCCTCCGGCTCGGCGTGGTCGTAGCCGAGGAGGTGCAGGATGCCGTGCGCGCACAGCAGTTCCAGCTCGTCCTCGGTGCTGTGCCCGGCCTCGCGCGCCTGGCGCTCGGCGACCGCCGGGCACAGGACGACGTCGCCGAGCAGCCCGGGGTCGGTCTCGCCGTCCTCGTCGGCGCCGCCGGACAGATGGCCGGGACGCAGTTCGTCCATCGGGAAGGAGAGCACGTCGGTGGGGCCGGGCTCGTCCATCCACTTGACGTGCAGTTCGGTCATCGCGGCCTCGTCGACCAGGAGCACCGACAGCTCGGCGAGCGGATGGACGCGCATGCCGTCCAGGACGTGCCGGGACAGCCCGGCGATGGCCGTCTCGTCGACGGGCACGCCGGACTCGTTCAGCACCTCGATGCTCACTACCGCCTCCGCTTGCGGGACCCGCCCCGGCCCGCCGCGCCCTGGTCGATCTGCGGGACGCGCGACTCGTCGTACCGGTTGTAGGCGTCGACGATGTCGGTGACGAGACGGTGCCGGACGACGTCGCGGCTGTCGAGGTGGCAGAAGTGGATGTCGTCGACGCCGTCCAGGATGTCCTGGACGACGCGCAGCCCGCTCTGGTGCCCGTTCGGCAGGTCGACCTGGGTGACGTCGCCGGTGACCACGACCTTCGACCCGAACCCGAGCCGGGTGAGGAACATCTTCATCTGCTCGGGCGAGGTGTTCTGCGCCTCGTCCAGGATGATGAACGAGTCGTTGAGCGTGTTGTGGGTGAGAAGGAAGTCCTCCGTGACGTACAGGGAGTCCGCCGCGGCCACCTGAATGCAAACGGCCTCCGCGGTTCCCTCGGGTTCGATGGAGTCGATGAACCGCATCGGCCGCCCGCCGCCGGTGGCCCGGTACTTCTCCAGCTTCCGCTTGAGCCGGAAGGGCTCGATGCCCTCTGGAAGACGAATGTCAAGGCTGTATACATCGCGGCGATGGTGAATGGGGCGGCCATCCGTGCGAGGGCGCCGCCCTTCAACGGGACGGACACGGTGATAGGCCACGCCACCGAGTGAACGCACGAGGAAGAGTACGTCATCGCGGAGGCGAGGAGACGTTGTGACGTACTCAATGCGGCATGTCCTCCCCGTCTGGGTCACGGGACCGCCATCAGAGTCCAGAAGCCCTTGGAGTACGGCGAGCCGGACCGCGTCGGTGTTGTGGAGGTAGAGCTCCGGGACGAACCTTGTCGGCGCCTTGCATCCCCACAGGCCAAGTCCACGCATAATCGTCTCGACCGGATTCCCGTGAGTGAGGACTTGCCCAGAGGGGACTACCGGCCTTAGCCAGTAGTCATACGTGCTCCTCTTGTGGATCTCCATGCCAGGCAAATGCCGCACAAGAGCTGCTGCGACCTCGTCGTCGGCAGTCGTATAGCTTGGCCAGGTCGAACCCGAGACACATCCGTCCCCCAGGAGCAGGCCGAGCGCGTACGGCTGCATGGGCATGTCCCGGGGCGGGAAAGCAACCGGCCGGCTCAGCAGAGGCAATTCATATCGGTGGTAGTGGGCTGCACGCAGGTTGCCGATCATCTCCTTGGTGCTGAGGATCCGACAGGGCTTCCCGCGACGACGATCGTCCCTGGTCCTGACCGCCCAAAGGTGATCGGCCGAGGCGAGGACCGATGCCCCGTCCTGGGTCGAGACCCGGAAGATCTCTTGCTCGCCTTGCGGGTATACCCCGATGACCGGCGTCGGCTCCCCGTTCGAGCCGATGACGAGGTCCCCGACCCCCAACTCGCCAATCGGGCAAAATCCCTCAGGCGTGAGTACATTGGTGAAAATAGGGTGACTTCGGCCCCGCATGTACGCCAGGGGGGCGACCTCGATGGTGCCCGCGGCCATCAGGCGTGGGATCGAGTCGGGGTCGACCATGTCGTGCAGCGCGTCGTACAGCGGACGCAGGTACGGGTCGATCTTCTCGTAGAGCGTTCCGGGCAGGAACCCGAGCCGCTCCCCGGCCTCGACGGCCGGGCGCGTCAGGATGATCCGGTTGACCTTCTTGTCCTGGAGGGCACGGACGGCCTTGGCCATCGCCAGGTACGTCTTGCCGGTGCCGGCCGGGCCGATTCCGAACACGATCGTGTGCTTGTCGATCGCGTCGACGTAGCGGCGCTGGTTCAGCGTCTTCGGGCGGATCGTCCGGCCGCGGCTGGACAGCACGTCCAGCGTGAGGACCTCGGCGGGACGCGCGTCGGTCTCGGCGCGCAGCATCGCCAGGCTCCGCTCGACGGCGTCGGGGGTGAGCTGCGTGCCGCCCTTCAGCAGTTCGAGCATCTCGGTGAACAGCCGGGAGACCAGGTCGGTCTCGGCCTCGGGGCCGGTGACGGTGATCTCGTTGCCGCGGACGTGGATGTCGATGCCGTCGCCGAACGCGCGCTCGATCGCGTGGAGCGACTCATCCCGGGAGCCGAGCAGGCTCACCATCGAATGGTCGTCCGGCACCACGATCTTGATCTGGGAGGGCGGGCCCCCCTGGTCGTCGCGCCCCGTCTGGGTGGAGGTGGGGGTTGACCTCGTGTGAGTTGATTCGACCATCAGCCCGGCCTTGCGGCCTCTCTGACCTGCCTTCTGTCTGCTCCGGGTGCCAAGGTGTGTCGGTTCCATCGTACTGGCCACCCCCGACAGGGCGCCGATCTATTTCCGTGGACGGAGCGGCGCGGGGCCACCGTCAGCCGGGCGGCCAGTTGAGGCCACGTCCGCCGAGGACGTGTGCGTGCACGTGGAACACGGTCTGACCGGCCTGGGCGCCGGTGTTGAACACCAACCGGTAGCCGGACTCGGCGACGCCCTCGGCGGCCGCGACCTCGTGGGCCACCCGCACCAGTTCGGCGAGCAGTTCGGCGTCGGACGCGACCAACTCGGCGACGTTCGGATGGTGATCCCTCGGCACGACCAGCACGTGCGTCGGCGCCTGGGGGTTGATGTCGCGGAACGCGACCGTCCCCGGCGACTCGCGGACGATCTCGGCGGGCACGTCCCCAGAAACGATCTTGCAGAACAGGCAGTCGGTCATCTGTCTCCCTCCGCCTCCGCGCCCCCAGCAGGGCCGCCGAACGTCCGGAAACCCTATCGAGACCGGCGCGAGCGTGGCTCGCGACGCCCCGCACTGGATAGTGTCGTCCGGCGATCAACCTTCGCTTCCGGGCGGCATTCCGACCGCCCAGTGGTTAAGGTTGTCAGCTCAAGGCGTACCCCCCGGTTCGCAAGGCATTGACGGCGTGCTCGGCCGGGCCGGGCGCGCCGATCCACGCCGCTCCGACGGTCCGTCCGTAAGGATGGCCGGGGGACGGCAAAGGCGGCGGATAGGTGACCGAGGCAAACCACGACATGCCCTTTCGTAAACCCAACGACGAGGGCGCGCGTCCCACTGACGTGACCGAGACCCTCGTGGCCAGGGGCACGGCGGGCGCGGTGGCCGTAGCCTGGGACGCCGACCAGGCGGTGACCGCGCTCTACAGCGCCAACTACCGTTCACTGGTCCGGCTCGCGGCGATGCTGGTCCGTGACTCCGGGACGGCCGAGGAGGTCGTCCAGGACGCGTTCGTCGCGATGCACGGCGGTTGGCGCCGCCTGCGCGACCCCGACAAGGCGCTGTCGTACCTACGACAGTCCGTGGTGAACCGCTCACGATCGGTGCTCAGGCATCGCGCCGTCGTCGAGAAGTACGCCCCGAAGGGCCTGCCGGACGCGCCGAGCGCGGAGGCCGGGGCCATCGGCGAGCTGGAGCGGTCGGCGGTCATCGACGCCCTGTCCCGGCTGCCCGCACGCCAGCGGGAGGCGCTCGTCCTGCGCTACTACGCCGATCTGTCCGAAGCGGAGATCGCCAACGCGATGGGCATCTCCCGCGGTGCCGTGAAGAGCCATACGGCGCGCGGCATGACCGCGCTACGCAACGTCCTGGAGCAGTTCTCATGACCACCGACCCCGACGACGAGCATGGCGAGATCCTCCGCCGTGCCCTGCACGCGGAGGCGGAGACGGTCAACCCCGAGGGGGACGGCCTGGAGCGCATCCGGGCCCGCATTTCGGGCGGTCACGGCCGCCGGTTCGGGCTCGGACGGTTCGGCCCCTCCCGCTACGGGCTGGGGATCGACCGCTTCACCGTCAACTGGGCACGTCCCGTCCTCGCCGTGGCGGCCGCCACGGTGATCGCCGGGCTGGGCGTGACCGCCCCCCAGACCATCGACCTCATCCAGCAGTCGGTCGGCAACAACGGCCCGGCCGGCGACGGGCAGAATCCGCCCGGCGGGGAGCGCACGGACGCCGGAGGCGACCCGCAGTTCCCCGACCCGGCGTCGCCCGGCAACAGCGCGTCCGGTTCGCCGAGCGGCTCGATGTCGCCCAGCGTCACCGTCTCGCCGGGGATCTCCGCCTGCCGTATCCCGCCGTCGGGGACGCCGACGGCCGCCGCCTCGTCCGCCGCGGACGCCACGCCCGCGCCGTCGACCACGCCCTGCCCGAGCGAGTCGCCCTCGCAGACGCCGACCGTCACGCCGCCCGCCACCACGCCCGCGACGCCCGACCCGGGCGACCCGACCGACCAGCCGACGCCGTCCACGACGAGCGAGCCCGCGCGGACCACCGGCGGGCAGGGCACCGGAACCGGCGACGGTTCCTGACCCGCCTTCCCCAGCTCACTCCCCCGGCCCCCAGGGGCCGCCGTCACCAGCGGCCGGTGGCCGTCATCAGGACAGCGGCGGCCGCGACTCCGGCCGTCGACGTGCGCAGCACGGTCGGGCCGAGCCTGGCGGGACGCCCACCGGCGGCGGTGAACCGCGCCAGTTCCTCGTCGGTGATCCCGCCCTCGGGGCCGACGACGACCACGATGTCGCCGTCGGCGGGCGGCGCCATCGCGCTGAGCGGCGCGTCCGACTCCTCGTGCAGGACGACCGCCAGCGACGCCGCCGCGACCCGCTTGGCGACCTCGTCGGTGGACGCGAGGTCGGCGACCTCGGGGAGGCGGCCGCGGCGCGCCTGCTTGCCCGCCTCACGTGCGGTGCCGCGCCAGCGGGCCAGGGCCTTCGCGCGGCGTTCCGCGCGCCACTGGGTGACGCAGCGCGCCGCCGACCACGGGACGATCTCGTCCACCCCGACCTCGGTCATGGTCTCGACCGCCAGCTCGCCCCGGTCGCCCTTCGGGAGCGCCTGGACGACCACGACGCGCGGCACGGGCGGCGGCTCCCGGTGCCGGGCCAGCACGTCCAGCGTGAGGGACGCCCGGTCGGCGGCGGTCACGACGCATTCGGCGAGGAGGCCCGCGCCGTCGGTCAGGTCGACGCGCTCCCCGGGCCGTAGCCGCCGCACGGTCGCGGCGTGCCGGCCCTCGGGGCCGTCGAGGACGACGCTGCCGCGTTCCAGCGCGTCCGTCCCGGCGAGGAACACCGGCGGGCTCATGCGGAATCCCTAATCACCGTGTTTGGAGGGGCCGCGGAGTCCTTCCTGGTAGGCCTCCGCCGCCGCTCTTCAGTGCTGGTTGAAGACGTCCTTGATGCGGGAGAACATGCCGCGCTGGCCCGGCGCGAACTTGCCGGGCGGACGTTCCTCGCCGCGCAGCGTGGCGAGCCGCCGCAGCAGCTCCTCCTGCTCCTCGTCGAGCCGGTTCGGCGTCTCCACGTTCACATGGATCATCAGGTCACCGCGGCCGCTCTCGTTGAGATGCCGGACGCCCCGGTTGTACAGCGTGATGACCTGCCCGGACTGGGTGCCGGGCTTGATGTCGACGCTCTCGGTGGCGTCCAGGGTCTCGATGCTGACGCTGGTGCCGAGCGCCGCCGCCGTCATCGGGATCTCGACCGTGCAGTGCAGGTCGTCGCCCTCCCGCTCGTAGATCGCGTGGGCCTTCTCCACGATCTCCAGGAACAGGTCGCCGGGCGGGCCGCCGCCGGGGCCGACCTCGCCCTCCCCGGCGAGCTGGATGTGGATGCCGTTCTCCACCCCGGCCGGGATCTTGACCTTGACGGTCCGGCGGGTGCGGACGCGGCCCTCGCCGGAGCACTCGGTGCACGGGTTGCGGATCACCGAGCCGAACCCGCCGCACGCGGGGCACGGCCGGGCCGTCATGACCTGGCCGAGGAACGACCGCTGGACCTGCTGGACCTCGCCCCGGCCGTGGCAGGTGTCGCACGTGTCGGGGTGGGTGCCGGGCGCGCAGCCCGAGCCCTCACAGCTGGTGCAGGCGACCGCGGTGTCGATGGACAGCTCGCGGGTCGTGCCGAACGCGGTCTCGCTCAGGTCGAGTTCGACCCGCAGCGTCGCGTTGCGGCCGCGCCGCGCCCTGGACCGGGGGCCCCGGGACGCCGCGGTGCCGAAGAAGGCGTCCATGATGTCGCTGAACGGGAACCCGGCGCCGCCGAACCCGCCGGCGCCCGCGCCGCCGCTCGGCGCGAACGGGTCGGCGCCGAGGTCGTACATCTCGCGCTTCTTCGGGTCGGAGAGCACCTCGTACGCCTGGGTGATCTCCTTGAACCTGTCCTGGGTCTCCGGATCCGGGTTGACGTCCGGGTGGAGCTCCCGCGCGAGCCGCCGATAGGCCTTCTTGACCTCGTCGGGGCTGGCGTCCCGCCGGACGCCCAGGGTCGCGTAGTAGTCGTTGGCCACTTACGACCCCGCCAGGATCTGTCCCACGTAGCGTGCCACTGCCCGTACCGCTCCCATCGTGCTGGGGTAATCCATGCGTGTAGGCCCGAGCACTCCCAGCCGGGCCAGGGTGAGGTCGCCCACGCCGTAGTCGGCGGCGACGACCGAGGTGGACCGGAGCCCCAGGTCGGGGTTCTCGGTGCCGATCCGCACCGTAACCTTAGAGGAGTCGCCGGTCTCGCCGAGCAGCCGCATCAGGATCACCTGCTCCTCCAGCGCCACCAGGACGTCCCGCAGGCTCTGCGAGAAGTCCACTGCGGCGAGGTTCGCCGCACCCGCGAAAACGATCTTCTCCTCGTGCTTGTCGACCAGTGTCTCAAGCAGCACCGACAGGACCGCCGCCGCGAGCGGCCGTTCGTCGGGGGTCACCTTGTTCGGCAGGTCGACGAGCGCCGTCGGGACGTCGCCGAGACCGAGCCCGTCGAGACACGTGTTCAGCAACGCCCGCAGGTGCCCGATCGATTCCTCCGAGAGCGCGTCCGGCTTGCTCTGCGCGGACGGCCCGCCGGACCCGCCGGAGCCGTGCGGCGGGACGTCGATCACCCGCTGCTCCACCCGCCCGGTGTTGGTGATCAGGACGAGCAGCAACCGGCCCTCGGCGACCGGGACGAGTTCGACGTGCCGCACCGACGAGCGGGTCAGCGACGGGTACTGCACGACGGCGACCTGCCGGGTGAGCTGCGCGAGGAGCCGCACCGTGCGGCCGACGACGTCGTCGAGGTCGTAGGCGCCGGACAGGAACGTCTCGATCGCGCGGCGCTCGGCGACCGACAGCGGCTTGATCGTGGACAGCCGGTCGACGAACAGCCGGTAGCCCTTGTCGGTGGGGACGCGCCCGGCGCTGGTGTGGGGCTGGGTGATGTACCCCTGCTCCTCCAGGACCGCCATGTCGTTGCGGATGGTGGCCGGGGACACCCCGAGGTTGTGCCGGTCGGTCAGGGCCTTGGAGCCCACCGGTTCGTTGGTGGAGACGAAGTCCTCCACGATGGCGCGCAGGACCGCGAGCTTCCGGTCGTCCAGCACCCGATCACCTCCTTCGTCCCGCCGGGCCCGAGCGGTCGGCTCGGACCGCCCCGCCGTGCCGGGCGGCCGGTCCGGTGAGCGTCACCGCACCGACTGGCACTCCTTGCTCCCGAGTGCCAAGTGTACGGCCCGGAGGCCGCACTCTGGAGGGTCCGCCCGGACCCGTACGGCTGCGCGATCTTATCTCCTTGGACTCCGCCACCGATTCGCGCCGACCGTCCGTCCGGTGGCCGCCCCGTGGGCGACCCGTGGGCGACCCGTGGGCGACCCGTGGCCGTTCGCGCCACGCCGGGAGACGAGGGACGACGCCACCTGGGCGTCCGTCCGGGTTAATGTGCGGATCCGTGCGGAGTAAGAACTATGGAAACGACGTGCTGGCCGGTGACTGGCGTCGGCCGCGCAAGGGCCAGATCCCCGAGGTCCCGGCCGAACCGGGGCTCGTCGCCGAGGACCCCGACAGCGGGTTCTGCGGCGCGGTCGTCGGCTGCGACAAAACCGGCGTCACGCTGGAGGACCGGTTCGGCAAGCGGCGGGTGTTCCCGCTGACCAAGTCGGGTTTCCTGATCGACGGAAAACCGGTCACGCTCGTCCGGCCCGCGCCGCCGGACGCGGCGTCGCGCGGGCGGGCGCGGTCGGCGTCCGGGTCGATCGCCGTCCAGGGGCTGCGGGCCCGGGTGGCGAAGGAGAGCCGCATCTACGTGGAGGGCGTCCACGACGCGGAGCTGGTCGAGAAGATCTGGGGCCACGACCTGCGGGTCGAGGGCGTCGTCGTGGAGTACCTCGAAGGCGTGGACGACCTGCCCCCCATCGTCGAGGAGTTCGGCCCTGACACCGACCGCCGCCTCGGCGTCCTCGTCGACCATCTGGTGGACGGCTCCAAGGAGTCCCGGATCGCGGCGCGGGTGTCGTCGCCGCACGTCCTGATCACGGGGCATCCGTTCATCGACATCTGGGAGGCGGTCAAGCCCGCGTCGGTGGGGATCCGCGCCTGGCCGCGCGTCCCACGCGGCATCCCGTGGAAGGAGGGCGTCATCGCCGAACTGGGTTGGGGCGACAACACGGGTGCGGCTTGGAAACGCATTCTGGCTTCGGTCAACAGTTACGCGGATCTGGAGCCCGCCCTGTTGGGACGGGTCGAAGAACTCATCGACTTTGTGACAGTCCCCTAGAGCCCCCTAGGCGAGCGGGTTTCGCGTTAGACCAGGTCTCGGACGACGGCGTCGGCGAGGAGCCGTCCGTGTCGGGTGAGGATCGCGCGGCCCCGCTCGTAGGGGACGGGCTCGATCAGCCCGTCGTCGATCGCCCGCCGCGCGGCGGTGTCGTCCAGGAGGGTGGACGGGCAGCCGTCGGCGAGCCGCAGTTCCAGCATGATCCGCTCGACGCGGCGGTCGTCGTCGTCCAGGATCTCCCTGGCGTGCGCGGGGGAAACGTCCTCGGCGAGGCGGGTGGCGTAGGCGGCGGGGTGCTTGACGTTCCACCAGCGGGTGCCGCCGACATGGCTGTGCGCGCCCGGCCCGACGCCCCACCAGTCGGCGCCCGTCCAATAGAGCAGGTTGTGGCGGCAGACGGCGGACGGTCCGGTGGCCCAGTTGGATATCTCGTACCAGTGCAGGCCGTGCGCGGACAGCATTTCGTCAGCGATCAGGTAGCGGTCGGCCATGGCGTCGTCATCGGGGGCGGCCAACTCGCCGCGCCGTACTTGTGCCGCCAGGCGGGTGCCGTCCTCGACGATGAGCGCGTACGCCGAGACGTGGTCGGGCTCCGCCATCAGGGCCGCCTCCAGGGAGCCCTTCCAGTCGGCGTGGGTCTCCCCTGGCGTGCCGTAGATGAGGTCGAGGTTGATGTGCTCGAATCCGGCCTTGCGCGTCCACTCCACCACCTGCGGGACGCGGCCCGGCGTATGGCTGCGCTCCAGGACGGCCAGAACATGCTCGCGCGCGCTCTGCATGCCATACGAGACGCGCGTGAAACCGGCTTCGCGCAGCCTTCCCACATAGGACTCGTCCACCGATTCGGGATTGGCCTCCGTGGTGACCTCCGCGCCCGGCGCGAGCCCGAATTCCTTGTCGATCGCGTCCAGGACGCGTCCTAGATCCTCGGGCGGTAGCAGTGTGGGAGTGCCGCCACCGACGAAGACCGTCTCGACGGGCAGGTCCACGTCGCCCAGGACGCGACGGGCTATCCGCACCTCCGCGATGGCGGTGTCGGCGTAGGTGTCGCGGCTCGCTCCCGGTCCGAGTTCCGTCGCGGTGTAGGTGTTGAAGTCGCAGTAGCCACACCGCGTCACGCAGAACGGGACATGCACGTAGAACGCGAAAGGGCGCGTCCCAAGGCCGTCGAGGGAGCGGCTGGGCAACGTGCCGTCCGCGGGGACGGGATCGCCATCAGGAAGGGTCGAGGGCACGCCTCAAGTCTGCCCTGCCCAAGCCCCTGCCCCGTCCTGCCCGGTCAGAGCGGGTCGGGCCTCATGAATCCGACACCTGCGCGGGGCCTGGACTTCACCGGCGCGCAAGACACGCTGCCTAACTTCGCTGATCATGGGAAAACGTGCTCGTCAGGCCGTACTCGCATTGACAGGCGTCGCCGTCGTCGGCGCTCCCCTCCTCCTCACCGTCTCCCCCGCGTCCGCCGCCCCCGGCGTGATCAACGTCCAACGGAACGGGTCCACGAAGTCGCTGTCGTTCACCGCCCGGCGGGACGGGGAGGCAGTGATCTCCTTCGCCGCGTCCGCGCCGGGCGTCTCCTGGGCTCGGAAGGGCGCCGAATCCGCCGTCGTGGCGATCTCGGTGGACGGACGGCACGTGACCGACCTCGTCGTCCCGTCGTCCGAGCCGGTGGCCCGGAGCCTCGGCCTCGGGCATGTCCGTCCGGGCAGGCACAAGGTCGCGCTGCGGTTCGCGAAGGGCAGCGCGGCCACCGCCCGCCGCGTGACCCTGCGGCGGCCCCGCGTCGAGGTGCCGTCCGGGGGCGCGGACGCGGTCGCCCTGCGGCACGCGCCGATCGTCGTCGGAAGGACGCTCGGCTCGCTCGGCAACCCGTACCAGAACTCCACCACCGACACCCCACTCGTCGCCTGGCACGAGACGAAGGCCGCCGCGGCGCCCGGCCACCGGATCCTCGAGTACTCGGTCGTGTGGAGCAACGAGGACGGCGGCACCGACACGCCCGCGCTGATGGCCCGCTGGGGCCGGACCACCGACATCGAATGGATCTACCGGGTCGAGGTGGACCGTTCCGGGAACCGCGTCGACGACACCGGCGTGTACCAGGCGCCCGAGCACCAGACGCTCAAGTTCCACGGGCGGTACGAGGGCGACCATCCGTTGCTGCAAACGTGCACGTCCAACAACAACATGTGCGACGTGATCACGCCGAAGTCGCCGCTGCGGTTCCTGCTCGACGCGTCCCCGACGCGCCCGGACGGCCGCGCCCGCGAGGTCGTCATGGACCGCGAGCCCTGGACGTACCGCATCGCGGCACAGGAGATGGTCCGCGAAGGGAAGATCGAGTCGCCCTCCGACCCCGCGACACGCGAGGTCGGCGACCAGCGCACCTACCTCTTCGTCGAGTTCGACAAGAAGACCGGCTCGCCGACGGGGTCGGGCTCCGTGCCGGGCGTGGCGCTCGGCGTCCGCCTCAAGGACGACCCGTCCACGCTCTACAGGTCCGACCACGACCAGCCGACCTGGTCGATCGACCGTGACGGCGCCGTCGCGACCACCGTCGAGTTGCCGGTTGGGACGACGGTCGCCGACATCGCGTCGATCGAGGCGCTCCGCCGTCCGATCGGGGTCGGGGACAACGGCGCACCGGCCACGGTCACGTCCCTCAACCGGGGGTTCTTCCTGGACGACTCGTACCTGCCGCAGTCTTCGTCCATCGGCTGGAAGGGCTCGGTGGCGGTCACGCGGGAGAAGCCGTCCGCCGTGGTGTGGCGTCCCTGATTCCGTCCTGTCCTGGATCGCGTGAACCGGGCCCGTGGCGCGAAACGGCCACGGGCCCGGGGATCGCGGGAAACCTTACGAACTCCGGGCGCGTCGAAGGAGTCATACAATTCGTCCATAGCTCGCACGGCGCACCAGGAGAGGACGTCCGCCATGGCCCACGGGCCTCCCCCGTCGCCCGGCCAGGGGCAGCAGCCCGGATGGCAACAGCAGGCCCCGTGGCAGCAGCCCGGAAACAACATGTGGCAGCAGCAGCCCGGCCAGCAACAGGGTCAACAGCAGGGCCAGCAGCCTCCGCCACAGCAGCCCGGCGGCTCGGGCTGGCAGCAGCAGCCACAGCAGGGCGGTAACGCCCCCCAGATGCCCGACCACACCGGTCCCGTCACCGACGAGGAAAAGACGTGGTCGTTGATGGCGTACGTGGGCCAGTTCGTCGTCAGCGCCGTCGCGCCCGCCGTCGTCTACGTCGGCAAGGCGCGTTCGCCGTTCGCGCGCAGGCACGCGGTGCAGGGCCTCAACATGAGCATCGCGGCGATCGCGGTCTGGTTCGTCTTCGGCCTGCTGTCGCTGGCCATCGGGCTGCTCATCTGGGTGCCGCTGATCTTCACGGCCGTCGTGATGTTCTTCCTCGTCTACGCCGGACGGGCCGCCAACCGCGGTGAGTTCCGGCGCGTGCCGTCCGTCGTGGCCTGGCCACTGCTGAAGAAGTAGTTGCGCCCCAGGGCGCGGCCGAGGGTCGGGCGGCTACTTCTTGCTCTTGTCGCCCGGCTCGCCGCCCGTGGACAGGGCCGCGACGAAGGCCTCCTGCGGGACGTCCACCCGCCCGATGGTCTTCATCCGCTTCTTGCCCTCCTTCTGCTTCTCCAGCAGTTTCCGCTTGCGGGAGATGTCGCCGCCGTAGCACTTGGCGAGGACGTCCTTGCGGATGGCGCGGATGTTCTCCCGGGCGATGATGCGCGCGCCGATCGCCGCCTGGATCGGCACCTCGTACTGCTGGCGCGGAATGAGTTCCTTGAGCTTGGCCGTCATCATCAGCCCGTACTCGCGGGACTTGTCGCGGTGGACGATCTGGCTGAACGCGTCCACCGACTCGCCCTGCAACAGGATGTCGACCTTGACCAGGTCGGCCTCCTGCTCCCCGCTCGGCTCGTAGTCCAGCGAGGCGTACCCGCGGGTCCGCGACTTCAACTGGTCGAAGAAGTCGAAGATGATCTCGGCGAGGGGCAGCATGTAGCGGATCTCGACGCGGTCCTCCGACAGGTAGTCCATGCCGAGCAGCGCGCCGCGTCGCCCCTGGCACAGCTCCATGATCGCGCCGATGTGCTCGGACGGCGACAGCAGCGTCGCCTTCACCACCGGCTCGTACACGCTGCCGATCTTGCCCTCGGGGAACTCGCTGGGGTTGGTGACGGTGTGCTCCGACCCGTCCTCCATGACCACCCGGTACACCACGTTCGGCGCCGTCGAGATCAGCGACAGGTCGAACTCGCGCTCCAGCCGCTCCCGGACGATCTCCATATGCAGCAGCCCGAGGAACCCGCAGCGGAACCCGAACCCGAGCGCCGCCGACGTCTCCGGCTCGTAGACCAGCGCGGCGTCGTTCAGGCGCAACTTGTCGAGGGCGTCGCGCAACTCGGGATACTGGTCGCCGTCCACCGGATACAGGCCGGAGAACACCATCGGCCTCGGGTCGCGGTAGCCGCTGAGCGCCTCGGCCGCCTGCCGCGACGCGCCGGTCACGGTGTCGCCGACCCGCGCCTGCCGGACGTCCTTCACCCCGGTGATCAGATAGCCGACCTCGCCGACGCCGAGGCCCCGCACCGGCTTCGGCTCCGGGGAGATCACGCCGACCTCCAGGGTCTCGTGCGCGGCCCCGGTCGACATCATCAGGCTCTTCTCGCGGCGCGACAGGTGCCCGTCCATGATCCGGACGTAGGTCACCACCCCGCGGTAGGTGTCGTACACCGAGTCGAAGATCAGCGCGCGGGCCGGGCCGTCCGGGTCGCCGACCGGCGCCGGGACCTCCGCCACGACCTTGTCGAGCAGCTCGCGGACGCCCTCGCCCGTCTTGCCGGACACCCGCAGCACGTCACCGGGGTCGCAGCCGATGATCCCGGCCAGCTCCTCGGCGTACTTGTCGGGCTGCGCCGCCGGAAGGTCGATCTTGTTGAGGACGGGGATCAGGTGCAGATCGGCCTCAAGCGCCAGATACAGGTTGGCGAGCGTCTGCGCCTCGATGCCCTGCGCGGCGTCCACCAGCAGGACGGCGCCCTCGCACGCCGCGAGCGACCGCGACACCTCGTAGGAGAAGTCGACGTGCCCCGGCGTGTCGATCAGGTTCAGGACGTGGTCGACGCCGCCGGACGTCCACGGCAGCCGGACGGCCTGGCTCTTGATCGTGATCCCGCGCTCACGCTCGATGTCCATGCGGTCGAGGTACTGCGCGCGCATCTGGCGCTCCTCTACCACGCCCGTCAACTGGAGCATCCGGTCCGCGAGGGTCGACTTGCCATGGTCGATGTGCGCGATGATGCAGAAGTTGCGGATGATCGCGGGATCGGTCTTGTCAGGCTGAGGCGCTGGCACCGGGGTCCGTTTCGCAATACTCACTGGTGGACATGATTCTCTACCCCATGGTCCCATGCCGTCCTCGATGCTCCGTGCACGGTTCGGTTTGGGGCGGGCTCCAGTGATTGGTAAGCTGTGCGACTGCGTGTGGCGTAGCGTCGTGCCCCGGGGCACCGTCCCGCCCCCGTCCGGACATTCGTCAGGGCCTGCGCACGAGCAGGCGTCCATCGCGAGCAAGCTGAGGCACTACGACGTGGCTAACATCAAGTCCCAGATCAAGCGCAACAAGCAGAACGAGAAGGCGCGCGTTCGCAACAAGGCCGTCAAGTCCGAACTGAAGACGGCGATCCGCAAGTTCCGTGAGGCCGCCGAGGCCGGTGACGTCGAGGTCGCCGTCGCCGCGCAGCGCCACGCCTCGCGCAAGCTGGACAAGGCCGTCAGCAAGGGCGTCATCCACAAGAACCAGGCCTCCAACCGCAAGTCGGCGATCGCCAAGCGCGCCGCCGCGCTCCAGGCCAAGTAGGAGCGGCAGCCGTTCGCGGGGGTCGGCCGTGAGGCCGGCCCCGACGCGTATCCGGAGTCGGAGCCGATGGACGAACGCCGCGTCGTGCGGGTCTCCAAGTTCCTCGCCAAGCATCTCCGTCACCGGCCCGAACGGATCGGCCTCACGTTGGACGCGGAAGGTTGGGCGGACGTCCCCGAACTCCTCGCGGCCGCCGCCCGCAACTCATTCCCGCTCACGCGAGACGAACTCGACCATGTCGTGGCCGTCAACGACAAACAGCGCTTCCAAGTGGACGGGGGCCGGATCCGGGCCGTCCAGGGCCATTCACTCCCGGTCGAGCTGAACCTTTCTCCGACGCTCCCGCCGTCATTCCTGTATCACGGCACGACGAACCGCGCGCTGGAGTCGATCCGGCGTGACGGGTTGCTGCCCATGGGGCGGCAGTCCGTCCACCTGTCCGCCGACCCCGAGACGGCGCGGCGGGTCGGTGCCCGCAGGCGGGGCGAGCCCGTCGTCCTGATCGTCCTCGCCCGGCGGATGGCCGCCGAGGGGCACGAGTTCCGCGTCAGCTTCAACGGTGTGTGGCTGGTCGAGTCCGTCCCGCCGGGATATCTCTGCGAATGACCTCGGCGGACGCCCAGTCCGGAACGTGCCGCACCCATTCGGGGCCCTTCTCCGGCCCGAACAGATACCGGTACGGCACGATCTCCCGAATGGCGCGGTGAACGTCCAGCCGGTCGTCGATCATGTGGGTGATGCCGATTTCCGCGCAGTGCAGCGCCTTCTCCGGCCGTTTCCGGCAAAACCGAACGTTCTCTCTGCGGAGGCCCGTCCGCGTGTAGAAGTCGTGGTGGTCGAGCCAGGCCAGCGTCCGTTTCCGCACCCGGTCGCCGCATTTGGAGATGATCCAGGCTCGTCCCGCGAACGCCTCGACGAGGCCGGGCAGCACCTCGTACACTCCGTCGGTCGCCGGTGAGGCGAGCGCCTCCTCGAAGCTTCCGCTGAGGAACGCGGTGTCGTCGTCGCCGGGCGCGAGCAGTCCGCCGTGAATGACCCTGCCGAAGTCGACGCCGAGCCGAGCTGTCGTATCCATGCCTCAACTCTCGGCGCCCGGCTTCTAGAACAGAACTATAAGGACATGCAGGATCTATAGTCTCTTCTTATGGAGTTGGGTCGGCTGTCCACGGACGCGCCCGCCTCGTTCGCGGTCTTCGCCGACCACCTCAATTTCACCCGCGCCGCCGAGGAACTCCACATCTCGCAGCCTGCCCTGCACGTCAAGGTGCGGAAACTCGCCGACACCCTGGGGCGCCCCCTCTACGTCCGACGCGGACGCCGACTCGCCCTGACCCCGGCGGGCGAACAGGTCGCCCGCTTCGCCCGCGACCTCGACGCCCGGATGACGGCGTTCCTGTCGGACGTCCACGGCACCGCGCCCACCCGCGTCCCGACGCTGGCCGCGGGTGAGGGCGCGTATCTGTATCTGCTGGGCGACGTCGTCCACCCCGGCATCCGCCTCATCAACGGCGACCGCGCGCGGACGCTCACCGCCGTGCGCACCGGCCGCGCCGACCTCGGCGTCGCCGTCCTGGACGTCCTGCCCGCCGACCTGGACGCGCCCTTGCTGGCGACATATCCGCAGGTCCTGGTCATGCCGGACGATCACCCTCTGGCCGAGCGGACCAGCCTCACGCTCGCCGACCTCGCCGGAACGTCCCTGGTCGTCCCCCCGCCGACCGGCCCGCACCGGGTCGGCCTCGAACGCGCCCTCCGCGCCGCCGACGTCCCCTGGACCCTCGCGGTCGAGGCCGAGGGCTGGCCGCTGCTCCTGCACTTCGTGTCGCTCCGGGTGGGACTCGCGGTCGTCAACGGCTGCGTCGTCCCGCCTCCCGGACTGGTCGGACGCGAGATCATCGACCTTCCGGCGGTCCCCTACCATGCAGTCCATCTGCCGGACCGCGCTGAGGACCCGCTCGTCACCGGGTTGCTCTCGGCCATCCGCACCGCGCTGAGGAGAACACCGTGCACTTCGAGATCTCCGTCGACATCGACGCCACCCCGGAGACCGTCTGGAACATCCTGAAGGACGTCGAACACTGGCCGGACATGACGGCCTCGATCACCAGCGTCGAGATCCTGGACAAGCCGCTCGCCCTGTCCAGCCGCTCCCGCGTCCTCCAGCCGAAACTGCGTCCCGCCATCTGGACGGTCACGGCCTTCGACGAGAACAGGACGTTCACCTGGGAGACCCGCGCGCCCGGCGTGACGACCACCGCTGCGCACGACATCGTGACCAAACCCGACGGCACGGTCTCCGTCCTCCTGACCCTCGACCAGAAGGGCCCCTTGGCACCTCTCGTGTCCCTCTTCATGGGCAATATGAGCCGCCGTTACGTCACGATGGAGGCCAACGGCCTGAAAACCAAGGCCGAGGCCTCCTGACCCGCGACACGCCCCTCTGCCCTAGTGGGGGAGGACGTTGTGGGTGCGCCGGAACACGTTGCCGGGGTCGTAGCGCTGTTTGACCGCGGCCAGGCGCCGGTAGGTGTCCGTCGGGTAGGCCGCCGCGACGTCCGAGGGTTCTGCCGACCCGAGGAAGCCGACGTAGGCTCCGCAGCCCAGGGCGCTGACCCGCGACCACCGATGCGACGCCTGAGCCAGGACGTCCTGTGGCGCGTCCTCCGGGAGCAGGAAGGCGGCTGCCAGCATGACTTCGGCGTCACGGTGGGCGAAGGCCGTCGCGTCCTGGCCGACGCGCGCCACCGCGCCACCCATGCCGCGTAGCGAGATGGCGGCTCCACCTCCGTTGAACAGTTCGTCCACGGCCGCGATGCGCGCGTCGTCGAACGTGCTGAAGAAGGTGTTGTGCACGTCCATGCGTAGTCCCGGAGGGAGTTCTGAGCCGTCCTCAAGCACGTCGGCATAGGGCATGGGCTTGATGTCGTCGGAAACGATCGGCGCGAGTGCTCGGAACGGGCGCAGCGCCTTGTCCGCCTCGGCACCGTCCGCGCTGGCGTAGCAGCAGGTCAGCATGACGACCCCGGGACGCCCCGGCGCCGCGGGCATGAGGCTGAGCGACGTGGTCAGGTTCTCGTCACCGTCCCGGCCGAGGTCCCGCCAGCCCGCGATGAGCCCCCGCGGGTCATCGGCCTGGTAGGTGATCGTCCCGTAGTGGACGGTGGTGACCGGCTGGGCGATGAAGTCGAAGCCGACCGCGACGCCGAAGTTGCCACCGCCACCCCGCAACGCCCAGAACAGGTCGGCGTGTTCGGCGGCGTCCGCGCCGATCAGCCGTCCGTCCGCGGTGACGAGCTGCACCGCCGCCAGGTTGTCGATGGCCAGCCCATGCCGACGCACCATCCAGCCGATGCCGCCGCCCAGCGTCAACCCGCCCACACCGACCTGTGCGGTGTCGCCCGCCGTCAGGCCCAGCCCGTACGGCCTCAGGGCGGCCGCCACGTCACCCCAGGTCGCCCCCGCACCGATGCGAACTCGACCGGACGACGGGTCCAGCAAGTGCACGCCGTTGATCCGCCGCGTGTCGATGACCATTCCCTCGTCGTTCGTGCTCAGCCCCGCCATGCTGTGCCCGCCGGACCGCACCGTCACGGCCAGCCCGGCGTCGGCCGCGTACCGGAGCGCCGCCGCCACTCCGGCCCCGTCGCGAGGCCGGACCACCACGTCGGGGGTGCCCTCCGCGAACAAGATCGTCGCGGACTCGGCGTAGCCGCCGTCCCCCGGCACCAGCACCTCCGCGACGGTGGCCAGGTCCGAGGAGAACCGTTCCCTGCTCGAAGTGTGTGTCATGGGGACGATGGTGCCGATCCTCAAGCGTTCGGTCGTCCGGCACAGGATGCGTCTTTCTCCTGCTCAACGGGGAGTCGACCGGCCACCCGCCTACTGCGGTGGGAGTAGGCGGCAATGGGTACGCCGGGAGGATGCGCCCGCCTGGTACGCCCGTATTCTCGGAGGATGCGTACCGATCGCGGCTTGCGGAGGCTCTACGGGGCCGGATGGCTCATCTCCGCGGGAGTCATGCTCGTCGCCGCCCGCATGTGGCGGCTCCACCTGCTCGAGGTGGAGCAGCGCGCCGAGGAGGCGGAGCGGACCAAGGACGAGGCCGCCAAACGCCGGGCCGTGGAGGAACGGCTGCGCATCGCCCGGGAACTGCACGACTCGCTCACCCACAGCATCTCGGTGATCCAGGTCCAGGTCGGCGTCGCGGTGCACCTGGCGGGCAAGCGCGGCGAGGACGTGCCGCCCGCGCTGCTGGCCATCCAGGAGGCCAGCACGGACGCCGGACGGGAACTGCGGGCCACCCTCAGCGTGCTGCGCGCCAACGAGGACGGCGACACCAGCGGCCTCGGCCAACTGGAAAGCCTGGTGGCCCGCGCACGCACGACCGGCCTGCCGGTCACCGTCACGGTGACCGGCAGGCGACGCGAGCTCACAGGCGGCGTCGACCAGGCCGCCTACCGCATCGTGCAGGAGTCGCTGAACAACGTCTCACGGCACGCCGCAGGCGCACGCACCACGGTCCAACTGCATTACCAACCGGACGAGCTGGTCGTCCAGGTAGAAAACGACGGCAACGCGCCCAGCGCTCCGTCGCAGGGCCAGGGACTCGGCCTGATCGGCATGCGCGAACGGGTCACCGCACTGGGCGGCCACCTCCACACCGGCCCCCTCCCAGACGGCGGCTTCCGAGTACGCGCCGAACTCCCCGCCCAACCCGCGACATGATCCGTGTCCTCCTGGCCGACGACCAGGTGCTGATCCGCAGCGGCATCCGTTCGCTTCTCGACGCCGAGGACGACATCGAGGTGGTGGGTGAGGCCGCCGACGGCCAACAGGCGATCGCGCTGGCCGCCGAGCACCGCCCCGACATCGCACTGGTCGACATCCAGATGCCCGTCCTCGACGGCATCGAGGCCACCCGGCAGATCGTCGCCGACCCCCGGCTGACCGACGTCCGAGTCGTCATCCTCACCAACTACGGCCTGGACGAGTACATCTTCCGCGCACTACGCGCAGGCGCCAGCGGCTTCCTGCTCAAGGACACCCACCCCGCCGAACTGCTCCAAGCGCTACGGGTGGCGGTACGAGGAAACGCGCTCCTCTCCCCCGCCATCACCCGCCGCCTGATCAGCGAGTTCGTCGCCCGTCCCCCAGACGTCCTGTCCGCGGTGGGAATGGAGTCGCTGACCAACAGGGAACGCGAGGTCGTAGCCCTCGTCGCCCACGGACTGAACAACGACGAGATCGCCGAGACCATTTTCCTCAGCCCCACCACCGCCAAGACCCACGTCAGCCGAGCGATGACCAAACTCGGCGCCCGCGACCGCGCCCAACTGGTCGTCTTCGCCTACCAGACCGGCCTGGTAAGCCCCCGCGACCCCAAGCCCCCCACCCCCTGACCGACCACCCCAAGCCCCAACAACAAAATACGAAGGCCCCAGCTCACGAGGAACACCAACACGAGAAAACGGAACTAGGAGGCGCGTCGCTGGGCGCGGGCGGTGACGATCTGGGCGACGGCCTTTTCCAGCGCGTAGGCGGGGTCGGCGGCGCCGCCCTTGACCTGCCCGTCCGCCTCCGCGACCACCGTGAGAGCCCGCGCGACGCCGTCGCCCGTCCAGCCCCGCAGTTGCCGCTGTACCCGGTCGATCTTCCACGGCGGCATGCCCAGTTCCTTCGCCAGCGCCGCCCCCCGGGCGCCCCGGGGTGCACCGCCGACCTTCGCCAAGCCGCGCACGCCTTGGGCGAGTGCGCTGACGATCAGCACCGGCGCGACCCCCGTCGCCAACGCCCACCGGAGCTGCTCCAGGGCCTCGCCGAGTTGTCCCTCGATGGCCTTGTCCGCCACCGTGAACCCGCTGACCTCGGCCCGGCCCCGGTAGTACCGCGCCACCGCGGCATCGTCGATCTTGCCTCCCGTGTCGGCGACCAGCTGACTGCACGCCCCCGCCAGCTCCCGCAGGTCGCTGCCGACCGCGTCGACCAGCCCCCGCGCCGCGTCCGCCGAGATCTTCCCGCCCAGCCGACGCATCTCGGCCCGGACGAAGTCGACCCGCTCCCCCACCTTGGTGACCTTCGGACACGAGACCCTGCGCGCCTTGAGCTTGGTCAGGCCGTCCACCAGCGCCTTCCCCTTGGCGCCACCATGGTGGACGGCGACGAGCACGACGTCCTCAACGGGCGCCTTCGCGTACTTCAGCACTTCGGCGGTCAGGTCCTTCCCCAGGTCCTGCGCCGACCGCAACACGAGAACCTTCGCGCCACCGAACAACGACGGCGACGTCAGCTCCCTGATCCGCCCGGGCTCCAGGGCACCCGGCCCAAGGTCGATCACCTCGGTCTCCGAGTCCTCCGCGCGCTTGGACGCGACGACCTCCCCGACCGCCCGGTCCACGAGCAGCTCTTCGTCACCGACAACCAGAATGATGGGCTCAACCGACACCCTTGCAGCATGCCACGCCCACGCCGCCCCCACTCCACCAACCACACCACCCAAGGCGCCAGCCCACCACCGTCCGGGCCGGACACAAGAGATTTCCCCACGAGTTTGACGGAGTCAGCCGCATAGGCTCTGACCTGCGAATGTCCGGGTGTTGTGTCTGATGAAATAGGGAGCCGTCCGGCAGGATCTTGGGGGTTGGCTCCCCTGCGTAGCTCCCTGGCTCCCCCAGAACGGACGTGTGGACGCAGAGAGCCTCCCACTCGGGGAGGCTCTTCCGCGGGTAGGGGGTTACCGGGTCACAGGTCGTGTGACCCCTGCTTGACGTCCATAAGCAACGCTGCCCACGTACGTCGCGCCATAGTCAACTTCGGGCCGCTCGGGTCCTTTGAATCCCGCACAGCGATCGACCAGTGAAGGTCTGCGAGTTCGACACAATCCCCACCATTGGCGGAACTGTGCGAAGACTTACGCCACTTCATTCTGTCCATAGTTCGTCTGCCAGCCTTAGTATAAATTCGATTGATTCTTGTGCGCGTAGCGCGTCCGCTCGGAAGATGTTGAACATGCGGCGAAGCCGTGCGACAGCTGCGGCATCTTCGATCACGTCGCCGCTAATCGCGTTATCGACATAGGCGACGTCGTCGCCACCGTCGAAGTTCGCAACCACGAACGGTCCGGTAAATCCAGCGCAAACCTCGGACTCCGCTGGGATGACCTGGATGATGACGTTCTCGCGACTCGCCATCTCCACGAGGTGAAGAAGCTGTTCACGCATCACCTTCTTCCCGCCCATGTTGTTGCGGAGTGTAGCTTCCGCGATTAAGGCGACAAGAGTCGGAGGGTCCTCCTGGTCTAGGATCTTCTGTCGCTCTAGTCGAGTGGCTATTTCTTCCTCTGCGTCAGCATTGTGGTGCGATGCATGGAGTACCGCCGTTGCGTACCCTTCAGTCTGCAACAGGCCGGGAAGAACGAACGCTTGGAAGGCCCATAGTTCCGTGGCTTGCCCCTCGACCTCTTGCCACCTCCCGAACCATTCCTGTGGTACCGCGTCGTTGATGAGGTCTTCTCTAATCCGGCACAGGATTCCCGCATCTTCACCGTTGCCGAAGCCCAGGACTTTTTCCACTGCCTTGAGGTGATCCGGCTTCGGTAGCCGGAGGCCGCGCTCCCATGATCGGACGAGAGATTCAGACACATAGACCGCTTTGGCCAAAGCGTCCCGAGTTATCCCTTTTGCCTCACGGGCGCGCTGTATCTCTTTACCAAGGAACGTCCGGGGCGACTTACTGTTCCGCGTGGCCATGGGGGTACAGCTCCACACAACTAGGGGGTTGGGTCTTGTCTGGTCTGCGTGCCTGTGCTTGGTCTACCCAATCCTAGGACGAACACGTCACGGTGAATACCCCAACGTCAAGTAATCCCGCAGGTGGGCCGCTCAACATGGGAGCGGCCCCGCCCGGTGCGCCAACACCGAACGGGGCCTTGATCGGAAAGGTGGTTCCGACCCGTGCGCAACCTACCCGAATCGGCACCTACTAGTACTAGCAGAGATCTCCTCCGCAGCGTGCCCCCGGACACAACGGCTCAGCGCCTTCAGTCGCTGATGCGCGATCGGCGGCCCTGCTGGTGCGGGCAAGCAACAGGCCGCTGCTGGGGGACGCCGCGACCGCCATGCCCCTGGAACGGCGTGGTCGAGAGTGACACGCCCGACACTCTCACCAAGCGCATGGCGGAAATCGAGGCACACCATGGGTGGGGGCGGCGACCGTGAGCACCAAGCGCCCAACCGCCACCCAGACACCAGACGGGGCAATGCTCACCCTCGATCCGACCATCAACGCGCCGAGGCTCGCCCGAGACTTTCTCGTCAAGTGCTTCTGCGATCTGGGAATCGCCGACGACTACGTCGGCCAGACCGTAGTTAGCGAATTGGTTACCAACGTATACAAACACGTCAGAACCGGACAGATCGTCGTACGAATCTTCACAGACGACCATGACGGTTCCGTGGTGGTGGAGGTCTCGGATCAAGGCGAAAACATGCCGGTCATTCGGGAGGCCGAGAATAGCGACCTATCCGGACGCGGGCTCTACATAATGTCGATGCTCGTCCGTGCTTGGGGAGTGCGACCGACCAACAATGGAGGAAAAACCGTATGGGTAAAACTCGACCGCTGACCGTACGCACGGAACGGCGCATACTGCAATTGCGCACGCACCTCGGACGCTCGACGGCCGTTCGGTACCTGGATACGCTCAGCGCTGCGCTCAAGCCGTTGGGGTACCGGCCCATCCGCCTTTACCGGCCCGAAGAATTTCCAATGCCGGTCATTCTTCCCGCGCTATGGGAACCTTCTCTTTGGGTCTACGTGTCTGGCCCGCACAGCCACGTGGGAGCCGTCCTGAACGCCCGAGTCGTGCAGCACCACATGTGGGCATACCACGAGGCACAACGCGGCAGATTTGGTTACCTGTCGCCGTGCGGGGATGTGAAAGCGGCGGCCGAAAGGATTGACAGCGTTCTCAAACGCCGGATGTATCCGGGCAACGCCTGGTAACAACTACGGGGGGTGTGTTTCCACTTTCCCTTGCACGCCCCCCGTTTCCGAGATGGCACACCGTGGGCCTCTCCGACCTGACTGGGGAGCGGAGGGGAGGCCGATGTCATCTCGGGGCTTCTGTCCCTCTCTCAAGTCTGGTCCCGTGCTGAGGAGAGGGACAGAAGCCACATGTACCAACATCCAAAGGTTGACGCAGTTAGCTAGGTATAGGAGGGGACTGCGTCAACTCGACCCCCGTCCCTCTCCCCAAAGCCCCCGAGGGAGAGGGACGGGGCTTGGACGTCTCAGTGCAAGAAAGGACTGACGCAGATGCAGAGTCCCGAGGTTAAGCCTTTGCGTTGGGGCTGGATTTCCGCCCTCTATTTCGAAAGCGGCATGGGATGGATGGACCCCACGGAGGCAGCAAAGTTATCAGGAGTCCGCACGACCAATCTCCGAAGCTGGTCAGAAAAGGGAATGCTATCGGTGATCCACTTCCCGAGACAACCTCGCCGATATTACATCCCCGAACTTCGGTACCTTGCACGACTCGGGGAGATGTCGGGAGAGCCACTGACTCTCACCCTACTGAATAACCAAATCGACATCACGCTTGAGCTTGGACATTGCCCCAAGTTCATAAACTCTCATGGGCAATTACTCTAATGCTCCATGTTGGCGCCTCATAAGCTGTGCCATGAGGCGCCAACACGCATTTGCGGGGTAGCATGGTTTTGTACCCTTGCCCTCAGTTCAGGTCTTCTGTGCGCGGTAGATTTCCATGGCCACCTCTAAAGAGGAGCATTCGTTCGTGTCGCGGTCGCCGGAACGCGTCGGTTTGGATGCCAACTAGGCGGGCGGATGCGGGATGCCGATGGGTTAGTGGCGGGGGACGGCTGCGGGGCCGGAGTTGGTGGGAATGATCGCGATGTCGCCCTCCTGGTCGGTGCGGTGGACCTGGGTGTGAAGGTCGCGGAGGAGTCTGAGGGTGGTTGGAGACGGGTGGCCATAGTCGTTGTCTTCGCCTACGGAGATCAGAGAGATGGATGCGTGGGCGGCGGCTAGGAAACTTCGGGCCTGGCTACTTGACCCGTGGTGCGGGACCTTCAGGATCTGGACGGAAGGGACGGCCCATTCCAGGGCGCGTTGGACGTCGGTCTCGACGTCACCCGTGAGGAGTGCGCTGAAGCCGGGCTTGCGAGCGACGAGGACCACGCTCGCGTTGTTGACCGTGGTGCCGTCATCTTTGGGCGAAAGAGGCGGGCCCGGGGTCAGCGGGGCGAGGACCGAGAGTGTCAGGGGCCCGATGCGCCATTGCTCGCCCGCCTGGACGGGACGGGGGGCGACGGCGCGGGCGAGGCGTGCTTCGCGGCCCGTGGTGCGGGGCGTCGTCAGGATCGTGTGGACGTCGCGGTCGTGCAGAACGCCGGACAGGCCGTTGATGTGGTCGGCGTGCGGGTGGGTGAGCACGACCAGCGGCACGTCGTGGACATGGAGGCGGCGTAGGCACCGGTCTACTGGCGCGGGGTCGGGGCCGGTGTCCACGACGACGGCCTGACCGGGCCCCGTGGACAGGGCGAGCGCATCGCCCTGTCCGACATCACAGGCGACCAGTTGCCAGTTCGGCGGCGGCCAGCCGGGCGCGGTGACGCGCATGGCGATGACGGCGAGCAGGACCCCGGCCATGGCGGCGGCCGCGAGTAGACGCACGCGGCGGCTGCGCAGGATCAGGACGGTGACCCCGGCGGCCAGGAGGAGTGCGGCGGCGCCCAGGCCACCGCTCGTCCAGGGGATCGTGGCGTAGGGCAGGGCGGCGGCGGTGCGGGCGACACGGATGATCCAGGCGACGGCGAGGCCCGCAGGCCACATGATCAGCTGGGCGAGCGGCAGACAGACGGGTGCGGTGGCGGTGCCGAGAGCACCGAACAGAGTGGCAGGGGCGACGGCGGGAGCGGCCAGGAGGTTCGCGAACACTGAGACGACGCCCACCTCCCCGGAGAGCATCACCAGCACCGGGGCCACGGCGAACTGGGCGGCCGCCGCGACGGCGACGGCATCGGAGAGGGGGCCTGGCAGGCGACGCGCCAGCCACTCACGCCATGGGGGCGCGAGGACGAGCAGACCCGCGGTCGCCAGGACCGACAACGCGAATCCGTACGAGCGGGCGAGTTCGGGGTCGATCAGCACGAGGAGGAGGACGGCGGCGGCCAGGGCGGGCACACCTTGACGTCTGCGTCCGGTGAACAGCGCCAACATGCCGATGAGCCCCATGACGGTCGCCCTGAGAACGCTCGGCTCCGGACGCGCCACCACGACGAACGCGAAGATCGCGAGGACGGCGATGGGAGGCGCACGGCGCCGTCCGAGACCGACGAGGCGACACAGTCCGAGGACGGCGCCGATGACGATCGCCAGGTTCGCCCCCGAGACGACCAGGAGGTGGGTGAGACCGGCGGCACGGAAGTCCTCCGCCAAATCCGGGTCGAGACGAGACGTGTCACCGACGACCATGGCGGGCAGCACGCCGCGCTGGTCCGGCGGGAGCCGCGCCGCAGCGGATCGCAGCCTTCCGCGCACGTACTCGGCGGCGCGCTGAACCCTGGACGGCGGCCCGAGGACGGCCGGTGGCCCGCGCACGATCACGACCGCGGCGAGAAGTTCGGCACCGTCCGGCGTCACGAACCGGCCGTGGAGGCGGACCCGCTGGCTGGGAACCAGGGGGAGCCACCTGGGGTCACCCGCGACCAGAAGGACCGGCACCCGAACCCTGGCGTTCGGGATCGTCTCCACCCTGGCTCTAATGGTGATCGTCGGTCGGACGCCGCCGGACTTCGCGTGCGGGTCGCCAGTCACCACCGCCTCCGCGGTAGCCGTGCGGTCGAGCCGTGCGAGGTCCCGCACGGGCCCAGTGCCTACCGCCGTGGCGCGTAACGCCACCCCGGCCGCCGATGCCGCAGCACACACGAGAACAACTCCCGCCCACCGCCGCCGGGACGCCGGGCCGGGACGGCGAGCAGCATCTCCGGAGGTCGGTGACCGTAGGAGAGAGTGAATGACCTCGTTCGACACTAGGCGGGCCCGAGCGCGCCTCCAGGTCGCCGACACCACAGAACACACGAGAGCGACCACCGCCCACCGCCGCCGCGCGGCCGTGGCCGTTCGGCGAGCCGCGCCGGTGCGACATCGCATCGGGATGTGTCGGGTTGTTAGGAGGGCGACGGCCGTCAGGATCAGGGTGGCGGCGAGGGCGTAGATGAAGGGGGTCGGGAGACCGAGGGCGAGGGCGGCCGTCAGCCAGGTGGCGAGGGCTGGGGCCAGCAGGCGTAGGTCGTGGTTCATACGCGGACCATTGGTTTCAGGTCCGCGAAGCGTCGGGCTCCTATGCCACTGACGTCTTGGAGTTGTTCGACCGAGCGGAAGCCACCGTTCTGGGTGCGGTAGTCGACGATGCGCTGGGCGAGGACGGGGCCGACGCCGGGGAGGTCGTCCAGTTGGTCGGCGGTGGCGGCGTTGAGGTCGAGGGGGCTGTTGCCCGCCCCGGCGGGTGTGGACGGGGCCGCGGCTGCGGCGGGGGCGGGTCGGACGACGCCTACCGGGATTTGCTCGCCGTCTACGAGTCTTCGGGCGAGGTTGAGGGTTCCGGTCCTGGCGCCCGGACGCATCCCGCCCGCCGCCTTGATGGCCTCGGCGACGCGAGAGCCGGACGGCAAGGTGATCACCCCCGGGTGCTTGACCTTTCCGAGGACGTGCACGACGACCGTGGCGATCGGGCTCGGGGGCGAGGCGGGGCGTCGTGGTTCGGCGAGGCTCGCGGTCGGGAGTGGGGTGGCGGGCGGCCCTGGACGCGGGCGCGCCAACCACAGGTAGCCCGCGGCCACCAGGGCGGCGACCACTCCGAGCAGGATCAGGACGCGGACGCGCGGGCGTTCGGGCCCGCCGCGCAGGCGCGCCGAGGGCGGCGTCTCGGGTGGGCGTAAGCGGCCCGTCAGCGTCTCAAGGCGGTCCCGGGCGTCGGTTCTCATACGGCCAGACGCTAGGCCGGTCCAACGTCCGGGTTCGCACGCTCCGGGAATTGTGGATAACTCTGGGTCAGCGGCCTTCGACGGCGTCGGGCGAGGGCGTGAGCGTGAGAGGGACCTGTGTCAACGCGCTGGTCAGGGTTGGACGGGGACGCCGCCGCGCCAGATCCGCAGGGCGCGCAGACCGAAGGCCCAGGCGAAGGCGCCCTCGTGGTCGGCGTCCCACAGGACGATGTCGGCGAGCATGCCGGGTGCGAGCGAGCCGCGGTCGCCGACGCGCAGGGCCGCGGCGCCGCCGAGGGTGGCCGCGCGGAGCGCCTCGGTGACGCTGAGGCCGAACATCGCGACCGACAGCCCGATGACCAGCGGCATCGACGTGATGCCGCACTGGCCCGGGTTGTGGTCGGTGCCGAGCGCGACGGTGACGCCGCGGTCGAGCATCTGCCGGACGGGCGCGGGCGCGCGGCTGCTGTTGAGGGCGCTGCCGGGGCAGACGGTCGCGGTGACCCCGGCGTGCGCGAGGGCCTTGATGTCGTCGTCGTTGGCCTGGGTGAGCAGGTCGGCGGACGCGCACCCGACCTCGGCGGCGACCTGCGCGGCGCCGACGCGCTCGTTGGCACAGGCGTGCATGCGCGCCTTCAGCCCGGCGCGCTTGCCGGTGAGTAGGAGGGCGCGGGCCTCTTCGGCCGTGAAGTGGCCTTCGTCGCAGTACACGTCGATCGAGTCGGCGCCCGCGACGGCGGCGTCGCCCGCCCAGAGGCGGACGGCCTCGATGTAATCGCGGCGGCGGCCGAAGAACTCGGGCGGCAGGATGTGCGCGGCGAGGAACGTCGCGTGGATGCGCGGCATGGACGGTTCGCCCTCCAGCGACCGCAGCATCCGGATGTCGGCGAGTTCGCCGTCGCGGGTGAGGTGGTACCCGGTCTTGGCCTCGACGGTGGTCGTCCCGGCGAGGATCCACTGGCGGAGCCGTTCGCGGACGCCGTTGCAGAGCGTCCACGGGTCGGTGCCTCGGGTGACGGTCACGGTGGAGTTGACGCCGCCGCCCGCCGCGGCGATGGCCGAGTGGGACGAGCCACTGGTGCGCATCGCGAGTTCGGCCCAGCGGTTGCCCGCGTAGACGGGGTGGGAGTGCGCGTCGATCAGCCCTGGGGTGACGAGGCCGCCACCGAGGTTCTCGACGTGGTCGACGTCGACGATGTCGTCGATGATGCCGGGGACGCGCTGCGGCAGGTCGGACGCGGGCCCGGCCCACACGATGCGGTCGTCGTGGATGAGCACGGCCGCGTTGCTGCAGACGTCGGTGCCCGTCCAGAGCCTGCCGATGTTCGTCAACAGCCGTACGGTCATAGGGTCACCGGCCCTGGAGGGGCAGGCCGCGCTTCAGCGCGGTGGTGGACGCCGTGTGACGATGCCGCGGGCCGCATGCCCTCGTTCCAGTGTTCGGACCTACCATGGACTGCGCCACCTGCTCTCGATCCGAAACGCCGACTGGGTGCCGACGACTCACCGTCGGTGGGTCGGGTGATCGGGCGACCACCACTGGCAACGAGACCGGAGATATCGGTTTCGTCACGGTAGTGCACTGAAGGCCCGTCCGACAACCTCTGGTCGCAGCACATCGACAGCCATCACCCCGCCCCTTTAGCTCTACAGACCGTACGGATTTCAACCGGGTCGTCAAGCCGAATAGGGAAGCTGTCACCGTTCAGCGACCAGGAACCCACCAGGGACAGTTTTCAGCCATCCTAAATGCGATCGCACGCCGATCCGAAATCCATTAAGCCCATCCGAAACCCTCCCGGCCTCGGACGACCCGGACGTGTCAGCGTCCCGCCCGGCCGATAGTGGGCCGAACGGGACGCTCTCACACGCGGGAACTCACACCGTCGGCGCGGCCGTCTCATACCGGGACAGTTCCCCGGCGAGGTCCACCGGCATCCTGGCATGGAGCATGGTGCCCTCGGCCAGGTGCTCCTGCTTGAGCACCTCACCGCGCTCGTGCACCTGCGCGACGAGGTCGCCGCGCTCGTACGGGACGAGAACGCGCAGTTCGCTCTCCAGCCCGGGCAGGTCGGCCTCGATGGCCGCGCGCAGCTCCTCGATGCCGAACCCGGTGCGGGCGGACACGACGACGCTGTGCGGTTCGCGCCGCTGGAGGCGGGCGATCGCGAGGTCGTCGGCCGCGTCGGCCTTGTTGATCACGACGAGCTCGGGGATGTTATCCGCGCCGATCTCCCGCAGCACCTCGCGGACGGCGTCGAGCTGCGCCTCGGGGTCGGCGTCGGAGCCGTCCACGACGTGCAGGACGAGTCCCGCGTCGGTGACCTCCTCCAGCGTCGACCGGAACGCCTCGACGAGCTGGTGCGGCAGGTGCCGGACGAACCCGACGGTGTCGGCGAGGGTGTACCCGCGTCCACCGGGCGTCTCGGCCCGCCGGACGGTCGGGTCGAGGGTGGCGAACAGCGCGTCCTCCACCAGGACCCCGGCGCCGGTGAGCCGGTTGAGCAGGGACGACTTGCCCGCGTTGGTGTAGCCCGCGATGGCGACGGCGGGCACCGCGTGGCGGCGCCGTTCGCCGCGCTTGGTGTCGCGCGACTTGGCCATCTCGGCGATCTGACGGCGCAGCTTGGCCATCCGGGTGCGGATCCGCCGCCGGTCCAGCTCGATCTTCGTCTCGCCGGGACCGCGGCCGCCGATGCCGACGCCGCCCGCGGCACGCCCGCCGACCTGCCGGGACAGGTTGCCGCCCCAGCCGCGCAGGCGCGGCAGCAGGTAGTCGAGCTGCGCGAGCTCGACCTGCGCCTTGCCCTCGCGGCTCTTGGCGTGCTGGGCGAAGATGTCGAGGATCAGCGCGGTCCGGTCGATCACCTTGACCTGGACGGTCTCCTCCAGGTGCCGCAGCTGGCTCGGGGCCAGCTCGCCGTCGCAGATGACGGTGTCGGCGCCGGTGGCGATGACGATGTCGCGCAGCTCGGCGGCCTTGCCGGAGCCGATGTAGGTGGCGGGGTCGGGACGGGTC
Source organism: Actinomadura meridiana (assembly GCF_039537545.1). Classification (NCBI taxonomy): domain Bacteria; kingdom Bacillati; phylum Actinomycetota; class Actinomycetes; order Streptosporangiales; family Thermomonosporaceae; genus Actinomadura; species Actinomadura meridiana. The sequence goes on along the minus strand of NZ_BAABAS010000005.1, from coordinate 334,832 downwards.
CGCCGCTGGGTGAGGCCCTCCAGGACCTCCGAGCCCGCGGTCTCGGCGAGGAGCGCCAGTTCGCGCAGGGAGTTCTCGGCGGCCTCGGCGGTTCCGTCCGTCCAGACGCCGACGAGGACGACCCGTTCCAGCCGGAGCGCCCGGTACTCGACCTCGGTGATGTCGGTCAGTTCGGTGGACAGGCCCGCGACGCGGCGAAGCGCCCGCCTGTCCTCAAGGTCGAGTTCCCCGGTCATGGGCTCGAACTCGGCGTCGTCCGGGGTCTCGAACTCGGTCTGGTCTGCGGAGAAAGGTTGAGTCATAGGTCCTCTGTGCAACGCCACGGCGGTCCCGTGTCTTCCCGCCGATGGTCTCACGCACCGTCCGGGCGGTCACGCGGTTATCGCCGTGGGTTGACGTGGGCGGAGCCGGGGACGTGTGCCGGTGAGCCGGACCTCACGTTGACCGGTCTCACCACCGCCGAGTACCGTTCTCCGCATAACAGAAGTGAAATTTCGCTATACGAAAGGCGAGGCCATGGCTGGACTTGACGGCATCGAGGTCGACGGACCCCTCGGCGACCGGTACGAGGAGATCCTGACCCCCGAGGCGCTCGGCCTCCTCGCCTCCCTCCAGCGCGCGCTCGGCGCCCGGCGCACGGAACTCCTGGAGGCTCGCGCGGAACGTCAGCGCGCGCTCTCCCATGGCGGCACGCTCGATTTCCTGCCAGAGACCGCGAACGTCCGGGAGGACGACTCCTGGCGTGTCGCCGCCCCGGCCCCCGGTCTGGCGGACCGCCGCGTCGAGATCACCGGCCCCACCGACCGGAAGATGACGATCAACGCGCTGAACTCCGGCGCCAAGGTGTGGCTCGCCGACTTCGAGGACGCCAACACCCCGCTGTGGGACAACATGGTCGAAGGGCAGCTCAACCTGCGGGACGCCCTCGACCGCACCATCGACTTCACCGACGACAGAAGCGGGAAGTCCTACGCGCTCAAGGACGACGCCGAACTCGCGACCATCGTCGTCCGCCCGCGCGGATGGCACCTGGAGGAAAAGCACCTCCTCGTGGACGGCGAACCCATGTCGGGTTCCCTGTTCGATTTCGGCTTGTACTTCTTCCATTGCGCGCAACGGCAGCTGGCCAAGGGCAAGGGCCCCTACTACTACCTGCCGAAAATGGAGAGTCACCTTGAGGCGCGCCTCTGGAACGACGCCTTCAACCTCGCCCAGGACGCCCTGGACATCCCGCGCGGCACCATCCGCGCGACCGTGCTGATCGAGACCATCCCCGCCGCGTTCGAGATGGAGGAGATCCTCCACGAGCTGCGCGACCACTCCGCCGGGCTGAACGCGGGCCGCTGGGACTACCTCTTCTCCGTGATCAAGAAGTTCCGGGACCGGGGCGCGGACTTCGTCCTGCCCGAGCGGAACTCGATCACGATGACCGCCCCGTTCATGCGCGCCTACACCGAACTGCTCGTCCGGACGTGCCACAAGCGCGGCGCCCACGCCATCGGCGGCATGGCGGCGTTCATCCCGTCCCGCCGGGACGAGGAGGTCAACCGGGTCGCGCTGGAGAAGGTCCGGGCCGACAAGACCCGCGAGTCCGGCGACGGCTTCGACGGATCATGGGTCGCCCACCCCGACCTCGTCCCCGTCTGCCGGGAGGTCTTCGACGGCGTCCTCGGTGAAAGGCCGAATCAGCTCGACCGGCTCCGCGCGGACGTCCGCGTCTCCCCCGCCGACCTCCTCGACATCAAGGCCACCCCCGGCGACATCACCGAGGCGGGCCTGCGCAACAACATCGACGTGGCGCTGCGCTACCTCGCCGCCTGGCTGGACGGCTCCGGCGCGGTCGCGATCCACGACCTGATGGAGGACGCCGCCACCGCCGAGATCGCCCGCTCCCAGGTCTGGCAGTGGATCCACAACGACATCTCCACCGTCGACGACCAGAAGATTACCAAGGACTGGGTCGAGCGCATCCTGGACGAGGAACTCACGAAGATCCGCGAAGAGCTGGGCCAGGCCTACAACGAACCGCGCTACAACCAGGCCGTCATCCTCTTCAAACAGGTGACTCTGGCCGACGACTACTCCGAGTTCCTGACCGTCCCCGCCTCTGTTTATCTGGGGGGCGCCCCCCAGACCCCCGGCCGCGCGCACGGGTCTCCTCGCTCCACTCGCTAGCGCTCGCTGCACTGTGGGGACGCGGCGCGCCGGGTATTCCCGCTGCGCTCGCTGGCGCTCGCTCCACGTGAATACCCGCACCCCTGTGGCTGGGCTTCAAACCCTGTTGCCAGGGCTCAAGCCTTCTGGCTGGGTCCTGAGCTCTGGGGGCGGGTTAATGGGGTCAATCTTGCGGGGGCTGCGGGAAGCGGAGGATTGTAGGAGTGATGGAATCGTTGCTGGACGTGCTCGGATCCCGGCTGGAACGGCTGCTCGGGAGCGAGCGTGTTGTCACTGACCCGGTGCGGCTGCGGACGTATGAGTGCGATGGGCTGACCAATCATCGGTCGACGCCCGCGATCGTCGTGCTGCCCGACAGCGCCGAACAGGTCGCGGAGATCGTGCGCGAGTGTGTGACGGCGGGGGTGCCGTATGTGGCGCGCGGGTCCGGGACGGGGCTGTCGGGCGGGGCGTTGCCTCGGGCGGACGGCGTGTTGATCGTGACGGCGCGGATGCGGCGGATCCTGGAGGTGGACATTCCGGGGCAGCGGGCCGTGGTGGAGCCCGGGGTGATCAACCTGGACGTGACGCGGGCCGTCCAGCCGTACGGGTACTACTTCGCGCCCGACCCGTCCAGCCAGCAGATCTGCTCGGTCGGCGGCAACGTGGCGGAGAACTCCGGCGGCGCGCACTGCCTGAAGTACGGGTTCACCGCGCATCACGTGCTGGCGTGCGAGGTCGTCACGCCGGAGGGCGAGATCGTCGAACTGACGGCGGACGGGCCCGGATACGACCTGCTGGGGGTGTTCGTCGGCGCCGAGGGCACGCTCGGCATCACCACCAAGATCACGGTGCGGTTGACGCGGGTGCCGGAGACGGTGCGGACGCTGCTGGCGGCGTTCGAGTCGATCGAGGCGGGCGGACGCGCGGTGTCGGCGATCATCGGCGCGGGGGTCGTTCCGGCGGCGATCGAGATGATGGACGCGCTGTCGATCGAGGCGGCGGAGGCCGCGGTGCGCTGCGAGTATCCGCCGGGCGCGGGCGCGGTGCTGATCGTGGAGCTGGACGGCCCGGAGACGGAGGTGGCCGCGCAGTTCGCGGAGGTGGAGCGGCTGTGCGGGGACGCGTTCGAGATCCGCGTCGCGGCGGACGACGCGGAACGCGCGCTGATCTGGAAGGGGCGCAAGTCGGCGTTCGCGGCGGTCGGCCGAATCAGCCCCGCGTACATCGTGCAGGACGGCGTGATCCCGCGGACGTCGCTGCCGTCGGTGCTGGCCAGGATCGACGCCCTGTCGGACGAGTCGGGCGTGCGGGTGGCGAACGTGTTCCACGCGGGTGACGGCAATCTGCATCCGCTGGTGTTGTTCGACGACGCGGTGCCAGGGGCGGAGGAGCGCGCCGAGAAGGTTTCCGGCGCGATCCTCGATCTGTGCATCGAACACGGTGGTTCCATTACGGGCGAGCATGGGGTCGGCGTGGACAAGTCCCGGTACATGCCACGCATGTTCACCGAGGCCGATCTGGACACCATGCAGATGGTGCGCTGTGGTTTCGATCCCATGGGGTTGTGCAATCCGGGCAAGGTGTTCCCCACGCCGCGCCTGTGCGGAGAGGTGCCCGGCGTGCGCCGGGGCGCCCACCCGTACGAGGGAAAGGCGGACCTGTTCTGATGCGGCCCTTGGACGCGCTGGCGAGGGTCTGCGGTGATGTGCGGCCTGGCGAACCGGCGGAGGGTGTGCTCGGTGTGGAGCCCGCGCTGGTCGCCGCACCGAAGAACGTGGCCGAAGCCGCTGAGGTCATGCGCGTTGCCGCCGAGAACGGGTTGGCGGTCGTCCCGCGTGGCGCCGAAACCCGTCTGGACTGGGGCGCGTTTCCGGAACGATGCGATCTGCTGGTGGACACCCATCGTTTGGACGGTCTCGTCGAACACGTCGCAGGCGACCTTGTGGCGAAAGTGGAGGCGGGCGTCCCGATGGAGCGGCTCGGTGAGCTGCTCGCAGAACGCGGACAGCGACTAGCGCTGGACGTACCTCTGCCCGGTTCCACGGTCGGTGGCACGATCGCGACGGGCGCGGCCGGTCCGTTGCGTTCGTTGTACGGGACGCCGCGCAACCTGGTCATCGGGTTGACGATCGTGCGGGCGGACGGTCAGGTCGCGCGTTCCGGCGGGAAGGTCGTCAAGAACGTCGCCGGGTATGACCTGGGACGGCTCTTCTGCGGCTCGTACGGAACCCTGGGCCTCATCGTGGACGCCACGTTCCGGCTGCATCCCGTACCTACGGCGGCTGGGTACGTGGTCTGCGCCGTCACCGGTCCCGAGGACGCGCACGACGCCGTCCAGTCCGTTCTTCATTCCGCTGTGGCACCGAGCGCGGTGGAGTACCTCAGTCCGGGAACGGTCGCGGTTCTTTTGGAAGGCGTGCCGGACGGTGTCGCCGCGCGTGCTCGGCAGACGGCGGAACTCCTGGGTGAGAACGCCGAGATCGCCGATTCCGCACCGGACGGCTGGGGCCGGTACCCGGACGGCACCACCCTCATTGACATCAGCGCCCCACAGTCTGTTCTGCGCGAGCTGCTCAGTGAACTCGGCCCGGACGCCACAATCACCTGGAGCGGAAGTGGACACGGTCACGTGGGTCTCCCCGCCGGGCTGCCGCCGGACGACGTGGCCGACGTCGTGGGTCGTCTACGCGCCGTGCTGGGGCGGCAGCGCGGCGGCGCAGTCGTCCGTTACGCCCCGGAGGACGTGCGCGGTGAGATCGACTTGTGGGGCCCGGTCCCGGCGCTGTCCATGATGCGGCGGGTGAAGGACCAGTTCGACCCGGATCATCGGCTGTCCCCCGGCCGGTTCGTGGGAGGCATCTGATGAGTGACCAGGACGACCTGCCGAAGCTGCTCGGTGACTGCGTGCACTGCGGTTTCTGCCTGCCGACGTGCCCGACGTACGTGCTGTGGGGCGAGGAGATGGACTCCCCCAGGGGCCGCATCCACCTCATGCAGCAACATGCGGACGGAACACCGCTCAGCGACAACATGGTGGAGCACTTCGACGCCTGTCTGGGATGCATGGCGTGCGTGACGTCCTGCCCGTCCGGCGTGCAGTACGACCGTCTGATCGAGATGACACGCGCGGACGTCGAACGCGAACATCCACGCTCGCTGAAGGAACGCGCCATACGGGAAATGGTCTTCCAACTGTTCCCGTACAGGCGGCGGCTCCGTGCCTTGCGCGGACCCCTACGGGCGTACCAGAGATCAGGGTTGGAAAGGCTTGTTCGGCTAAGCGGCGTCCTGAAGCGCATCTCTCCGTCCCTCGCGGCCATGGAGCGTCTTGCTCCGCCCCTGAGCAAGACGGTTCCGAAACTGCCCGAACGGGTCGCCGCGCGTGGAGAGCGTCGCGCCACGGTCGGGATGCTGACCGGGTGTGTGCAGGCGGAGTTCTTCCCGGGCGTCAACGCCGCCACCGCCCGCGTCCTGGCCATGGAGGGCTGCGACGTCGTCATCCCGCGCGGCCAGGGGTGCTGCGGGGCGCTGTCCCTGCACTCCGGCCGGGAGGACGAGGCCCGCGCGTTCGCCCGCAGGACGATCGAGACGTTCGAGTCCGTCGACGTGATCGTGGTGAACTCCGCGGGTTGCGGGTCAGCCATGAAGGAGTTCCGGACGCTGCTCGCCGACGACCCCACCTGGGCGGGACGCGCCGACGCGCTGTCGGCCAAGACCCGCGACTTCGCCGAGTTCCTCACCGAGCTCGGGCCTCGCGCCGAACGCGCACCGCTTCCGGTCACCGTCGCCTACCACGACGCCTGCCACCTCGCCCACGCGCAGGGCGTCCGGGCCCAGCCACGGGCGCTGCTCGCGGCGATCCCCGAACTGACCGTCCGCGAGATCGCCGAATCGGACATCTGCTGCGGTTCCGCCGGAACCTACAATTTGTTCCAGCCGGAAGCCGCCGAAGACCTCGGCGACCGCAAGGCGGTGAACGTGGACGCCACCCAAGCCGAACTACTGGTCGCCGCCAACCCCGGCTGTTCCATGCAGATCGCCACCGCACTGCGCCGCCGCGGCGTCGAGATCGCCGTCGCGCACACCGCGCAGGTTCTGGACGCATCCCTGCGGGGACTCGGGCGCGACGCCCTCCTCGCACGCGATTCGTAACCGCCTGACCTGCGACGTCGCCGAATCAGGCGTTCGGTATCGTGTCCGGCCTGCTGGTGACTGGACGCGCCGACCGAGCCTGGAGAGGGGCCGTGGGAGCACGCAGGACCATGTCCGACAACGACAGAACGCACCGTTCACACCGCCGACGCAGAAGGAGCAACGCGGGACGGCTCGGCCTCGCCGGGGCCGTCGCCGGGACGATGGGATCGGCGGGGCGGAGCCGCCTGTCGACGAGAACGGCAGCATGATGATCCCGGCGGGCGCCTCGTATGTGGTGCGGGTCGCCACCGATCTCCCGGTCAGGGACGACGTCTCCGCCGACGAGCTGCGGCTCTACGTGTGGAACGCCCGGTACACCAGTGACCGCAAGGGCGTTCAGATCGCTTTCCCCTAGGCGTGTTGGTTCGTGAACCCGATGTCCTGGTAGGCGGGTTCGAAGAAACCGCAGGCACCCAGGTTGGCGAGGTCCGCGCGGACGGCGACGAGTTGGGGACGCTGGTACAGGGGCAGAACCGACGCCTGGCGCCAGATGAGCCTGTCGGTCCGGTTCACGAGGACGTGAATCCTGGACGGGTCTACTTCCGCTATGGCCCGGTCCATGGCGGCGTCGATGGCGGCAGTGCCGACACGGGAGTAGTTCTGCCGGACGCGGTCGCCTTGGGGCCGTGCGAACACCGCCCGCATCGGCGACACGGGAAACGACGTGCCGAGCCAGGAGAACGCGACAATGTCGAAGTTCCCGGGGACGACGTACCGGTAGAGCACGTCGTCGTCGGGCACGGATTCGATGTCTACGCGGACACCGATGCGTTCGAGTAAGACGCGGGTCAGTTCCGCTTCGCGTTTGCTGATGGCGACCCCGGACGGAACGACGAAACGTAAGGCGAGGGTCCGTCCGGCCTTGGCGCGGTACTTGCCGTGGAGTGTCCAGCCCGCCTCGTCCAGGAGGGTTCTCGCGCGGTTCGGGTCGTACGATCCGAGGATTCCGGAGTTGTCGCGGTAGCCGACTTGGGTGTTGACGTAGAAGTGGTTGCCGAGCATCTGGACGGGCACCCCGAGACCGGCCAGATCGGCCCTGGCGAGGACACGGCGGTCAATGCCCAGCATGACGGCCCGCCGCACCCGCACGTCGGACAGAGTAGGCGAGGCGGCGTTCAGCGTGAGATTCCGCCAGTCCGGGCCGCCTGCCCGCCGGACGGCGGCGCCCGGGACGCCTTGGACTCGTCGCAGCGCTCCTGCGTCAAGGCCGACATCCATCACGTCGATCTCGTGGTTGGCGAACGCACCGGGCATCGCACGGGTGTCCAAAGCGCGGTAGACGATCCGGTCGAGTTTCGCAGGCGCACCCCACCAGGCCGGGTCGCGGACCACCGTGACCGTCTTGGCCGTCCGGTCGATGCCCTGGAGTTTGAACGGGCCCGCCGTGACGGGTAGGCGGTTCACCCACCCGGTGTTGAACGTGCGTGGGTCGGAGTAAGCCACAGCCGGGTAGAGCGGGCTGAAAAGGCTGCGCCAATCGGCGTACGTCCCGTCGAAGGTCACTTTGACCACGTGGTCGTTCGCGCCTCGTTCAATGCGCTTGATGCGCTGGTACCCGGTGACGGTGGAGACCTCGTATCGCGGGTTACGCCCGGACAACGCATGCGCCTGCGCCACGAAGTCGGCGTATCCGATGGGACGGCCGTCCGACCACGTCGCCCGTGGGTTGAGCCGGTACACGACGGTCTGGCCGCGCCGGGTGCGTTTCAACTTAGCTGACCGCAGATACTCAGGAACGGGATGCGGGACCGCCTTCTCGTCCGGACGCATCAAATACGGCAGAACACCCTGGATAACGTGTTCGACCGCTCCAGTCGTGCCGTTGACATGGTGGAAGTTCCACTGGGACGGGAACTCCGGCAAGGGCCATCGCAGCGTCCCGCCGTCCATAACGCGGTCACGCGGGACGCGATTGACGTCGACAGCGGGAAGCCGCCCGGACGCCGGAGGGGCGAGCGAGCCCCCGACCCCACTGCAACCGCACACGGCCATCACCATGACGACCACGAGCATGCGTCTCATCGTTCGATTCCGGCTCCGATCAGAGGATGGTGGCAGGCGACCGACCATCCGGCGTCCTCGGCAAAATCCACTCGTCGGGTAAGCGGATCGTGCACTTCGCATGCGGGTCGCGCATCTGCGGTGAGGGTGGCGTAGCGCGGGCAACGGGAACGAAAGCGGCAGCCCTTCAGCAACGTCGCGGCATCGGGCGGCTCTGCTTGCGTCAGCGGGGCCGCATCGAGCAGCGCGCGTGTGCATGGATGGGCCGGTGCGCCATACACGTCATCCACGGGGCCGATCTCGACGATGCGCCCCATATGCATGACAGCGATCCGGTCGGCCATGCGGTGGACGACGGCCAGATCATGCGAGACGAACAGGTAGGCCAAGCCGAGCCGCTCGCGCAGACCCTCCAGCAGGGTCAGCACATCGTCTCGAACAGACACGTCCAGGGCGGAGACAGGCTCGTCCAGAAGGAGCAATCGCGGTTCCAAGGCAAGCGCTCTGGCGATACACACGCGCTGCTTCTCTCCACCCGAAAGGCTGTGCGGAAACCGCCGAGCGTGGTCGGGGTCCAACCCCACGAGATCCAAGAGTTCTACAACACGAACGCGGGCCTGGGACGACGGCATGCCATGCGCGGTGAGCGGTTCGGCGATGGTGGAGGCAACGCGCATCCGTGGGTCCAGGGACGCATGTGGGTCCTGGAACACGATCTGGACGTCACGGCGTAGTGCTCTGCGGTGCGCGGATCGCAACGTCGCTGTGTCATGCCCGAAAACAACGACACGTCCGCGCTCTGGGCGCGACAGGCGCATGATCTCCAGCAGGGTCGTGGTCTTGCCGCACCCCGACTCCCCCACGAGTGCGAGGGTCTCGCCTTCCCCGATGTCGAACGAGACACCGTCCACGGCACGTACCGTCCCTGCCTTGCGAAGGGGACGGTGGTGACGGACGAGCGCGTCCACTGCCAGCACGACAGGCCGACAACGCTCCCCTGCCACCTGGCGGACAGGCGGTGCGGATGGCTGCCGATACATCTCTCCAACCAGCCCGCATTCGACGGCACGTCCCGCTCGCATCGCCAGGACGCGGTCGGCGAACCCGGCGACGACGTCGAGGTCATGGCTGATCAACACGATCGCCGCGCCCGCAGCCTCCTTGGCGACCCGCAGCACGTCCAGAACCTGCGCCTGCACGATGGTGTCCAGCGCGGACGTCGGTTCGTCCGCGACAATCGCGACAGGGCTATTCGCGATCGCCATGGCGATCACCACGCGCTGCCGCATGCCGCCGGACAACTCGTGCGGGTAGGCCCGTGCCCACCTGACCGCGTTCGGAACGCCGACCAAGTCCAGCAACTCGACGGCCCGTGCGCGCGCCACCGCACGTTTCACCCTCGAATGGATACGTACGGCCTCTGCGATCTGGTCGCCGACCGTGTGGACGGATGTGAGCGCTGACAGCGGGTCCTGGAAAACCATCGCCAGGTCCTTGCCGCGTACTCGGGAGAGTTCGGCGTCGGAACGTCCAAGCAATTCCTCACCGCGCAGCCGCACGGAACCCTCAACTTGGGCGCTTTCTGGCAGCAGACCCATCAGAGCCAGCGCGAGGGTCGTCTTCCCGCAACCCGATTCACCGACGATCCCTAGCGTCTCGTTGGCCCCTACCTCGAAGCTCACCCCGTCCACCGCGCGCACGTCGTCGCGTGCATGGCGAACCGTCAGATCCGTGACTCGCAGGACGTTCAACGCTTGCCTTCCAGCTCCGAGGTGGGGTCGAGAACGTCGCGCAGACCGTCTGCCAGCAGGTTCACCGCGAGGACTATGACGACGAGCAGTCCTGCCGCGAAACCGAACGGCCACGGGTATGCCGCTGCCGTTCCGCAGGTCTCGGCGATCAGGGTGCCGAGCGACACGTCGGGTGGGCGGACGCCGAAGCCCAGGAACGACAGCCCGCTCTCCGCCATGATCGCGACGCCGACGTTGAGGCTCGCGTCCACGATCAGCAGCGACGCGAGTTGCGGCACGACATGCCGGACGATCACGCGCGGCGCGCCCACCCCGGCGAACCGGGCGGCCAGCACGTACTCGCGGTCGCGCAACGCGACCGTCATCGCCCGCACCGACCGCGCCGTGACCATCCACATGAACGCCGCCAACAGCGGCACGAGCGCGAGGACTCCGCCGCCCAAGCACGGTGCCAGCAGCACGACGACCAGGAGGGACGGCAGCACCAGCAGCAGATCGACGCTCCACATCAGTGCCCGGTCGAGGCGGCCACCGGCGTATCCGGCGACGGTCCCGACAGCGGCGGCTAGACCGGTCGAGGTCACGGCGACTAGCAAGCCGATGAGAAGAGAACGGCGCGCTCCGCGCAGGGTCGTCGCGAACACGTCCCGGCCGCTCTGCGTCGTGCCGAGCCAGTGCCGCGCGGACGGACCCTCGCCGAACGACGCGAGATCCGTGCCGTCCCAACTCCAGGGCGACACGAGCGGCCCTCCCCACACCACCAGAACCACGACCGCGAGCAGACATGCCCCGGTGACGGCCCGGCGGTTCCAGTTCACGTCGCGGCCCTGGTGCGAGGGTCGAGGACGCCGTGCAGGACGTCCGACACCAGCCCCGCCAGCAGCACCCCACACGCGGCGACACAGTCGATGGCGGCGACCACGTTGACGTCACCGCACGCGACGGAGTCGACGAGCCATTCACCGACCCCGTGCCAGCCGAAGACCTTCTCGGTGAAGACGCCACCGAGGAGGAGCAGTCCGAAGGCATAAGCGGAGTACGTCGTCATCGGCGCCAAGGCGGTGCGGAGCCCGTGCCGGAGGAGTGCGCTTCGTCGCCGTAACCCTTTGGCCCGCGCGGTGCGCACGAAGTCGGCGTGCAGAACGTCCAGCATCAGGGCGCGCTGGTAACGGCAGTAGAGGCCGAACTGGGTCAGCGCGATCGTCACCGTGGGAAGTAGTAGGTGTCGAGCCCGATCGCCCAGCCCGTCGGATTCCCCGACCCACACGAACACCCGCACCCCGAAGGTGTCGTTCGTCAGACCTGCCACGACTTGCAGCAACACAGCCAGGACGAACACCGGCACAGCAAGCAGCAGATACGAACCGACGCTGATGACCCGGTCAGCCGCCCGTCCACGCTTCACTCCCGCGTAGGCGCCGAGGGGGACACCCAACACGCTCCCCAAAACCGCGCCAGGGAGGACCAACCTCAGGCTGACGCCGAGCCGACGCCGCAGTTCAGGGCCGACCGCTTCGCCCTCCCACGTCCGGCCGAAGTCTCCGACGAGCACGCCCTCCGCCCATGTCCGGTACCGATCGGCCAGGGGCGTGCGGTCGTTGAGGTTGAGGGCGCTGAGGCGGGCGTCGACCACGGCCTCTGGCGGGCGGGTCGCCCGGTCTTCGACGTTGGCTCGCGGATCGAGCGCGGCGGCGGCCAGCAGGTACGCCAGGCTCGTGGCGATCACGGTCAGCGCCGCGTAGCGCACGAGTCTGCGCACCAGGAACGCCGCCACGATTCCCCTTCGCGTCGCCCAGAAGAATCACAGAATGCTACTGAGCGAACACATACCGCGTGGGAAAACGCCAGATGTCAGGCGAGGACGGGTTCGCGGTCCGACGCGGTGTCGGGCTCGACGCGTCCGCGCAGCCCGCCGACCGTCTGGAGCGCGAGCCCGCCAACCGTCCAGGCGGCCAGGATGACGAGCGGCCCGGCGGCGCCCGCGCCGTCGAAGAACGCCGTTGACCGCAGCAGCGTCACCGCGGCGCCCGGCGGAAGGAACTGGCCGATGTCGCCCCACGGCTGCGGCAACAGCTCCGGCGCCGACGTGGCGGCCGACAGCGGGTTGCCGAGCAGTAGGAACATCAGGCCGCCGACCGCGATCCCGGGCCGTCCGATCGCCGCGGCCAGGCCGACGACCGTGCCGGTCACGGCGAGGATGGTGAGCGCCATGACCCCGGCGACGGCCGGGTAGGGGCCGGGCAGCAGGGACAGCCAGTTCTGCGCGACTCCGGCGACGCCCGCGCCGCCCAGCGCGGCGAACAGGACGGTGCAGGCGGCCCGCCACGCGAGTGCCCGGACCGCGAAGGTCAGCAGCGTCGCGGCCGCGAGCCCGGACATGATCAACGGAAGCGTGAGGGCGCCGAACCCGGATCCGCGCGGGTCGTCGGGGTCGGCGGCCACGACGTCCTCGACGGCGGACGTGGGTCCTCGCGGGGCCTGGCCATCGGCGTTCTGGACGAGCCGTTGCGCCAGCGCGGTGAGCTGCTGGGCGACGACCGGGGAGGCCGCCGAAGCGGTGAGGACCCTCAGGCCGGACGGGCCCGTCACGATCGCGCCGTACGCCTCGCGGTCGGTGAGCGCGGCGCGCGCCGCGGCCTCGTCCCGTCGCGTGGCGATGTCGAACGCGCCGGGGCTCACGCGGTCCAGGCGCTGCGCGACGGCGGCGGCCTGCGGGCCGGTCACGACGATGGGGACGTCGCGCGGCGCGACCCGCGCGGCGGGCCAGGAGAACGCGACGATCATGACGAGCTGCACCAGTGCGGCGGTGACGGCGACGCCGACGGTGCGGAGGAGGGGCGATCGCATCGGGCGGCTCCCTAAAAAAGCGAATGTCCGTTCTTTTAAGCGTCGCCAGCACAGCATCCGTCAGGCGAACTTGTCAAGAACGAACGTCCGTTTTATATTGGCGGCCATGCCGCGAGTCAGCGAGGATCATCTGGAACGCCGCCGTCGTCAGATCCTGGACGCGGCCCGCGCCTGCTTCATCCGCAAGGGCGTCCACGACACGTCGATGCAGGACATCTTCGCCGAGTCGGGCCTGTCGGCCGGTGCCGTCTACCGGTACTTCAAGAGCAAGAACGAGCTGATCAAGGCCAACATCGAGACGGTCGCGGGCGACCTCCAGGCGTTCTTCCGGGAGCTCGCGCACAGCGAGCCGCTGGTTCCGATGGACGAGGTGGTCGAGCGGCTCGCCCTCAAGATCGTCTCACTGTCCGGGGAGAACGGGCCGCTCCGGCTCGCGCCCGAGGCGTGGGCGCTCGGGATGCACGATCCGGAGATCTCCGGCTACATCGCCGACAACATCACCCACATCCGCGAGACGTGGACCCATTACATGGGCCGCCTGGTCGACGCCGGGCTCCTCCCACCGGACACCGACACCGCCGCCACCGGGAAGACCCTCTTCGCGATCGTGCCCGGGTTTCTCCTCCAGCGGCTCATCGTCGGAGACGTCTCGCCGGACGAGCTGCGGCGCGGGATGCGGGCCCTCACCCGCGACAGTGTGTTGACTGCGGGAACCTGACCCGGTGTTCGCGATCGAGGGCCGGGTGTACCGTTCCTTGAACGTGGATGTCCACAATCCCCCGTATTCGGGCGGCCCGGATTACCCTCCCAAGTAAACGGAATTCCGGCCTCCGGCGTCGTGCGGACCCCCGGCGAGCGTCCGGCTCGTGCTCGGTCAGCGGCGGTGGACGGGGCTCCGGACGGTGTCCAAAACGTCCCTCCGGATGACCCTGACCTGGGCCTTCCATTCTCAATACGGGCTCGCCCGGTTACCATCACGGCACGTGTCCACGTACCCGTGACGACGACGTCCGGGCCGACCCCCCGTCCTCGGTGTCCTGAGAAAGACATCTTCGAGACTGCTGGACAGGAACAGGAAGCTTTAACATTCCATTACTTTTGGTTCCGAGGAGTGCATGGTGGAGACGGCAGAACACGATCGCGGAGCGAGCCTCATCGCGTTCCCGCTCGCGCTCGGCGCCGTGCTCATGGTCGCCGCGTCCTTCGTGGTCGGCGTCCAGCTGCCCTCCGACCAGCGGATGGTCTGGTGGCATCCGGAGATCCTCGTCGCCCTCGCCTGGACGCCCGTCGGCGCCCTCCTGGTGCGGCACCCGCGCGGGTCGACCGTCGCCTGGCTGATGCTCGGATCCGGTTTCAGCGCCTCCGTCTACGTCCTGTCACTCAATCTCGCCCCGTGGTTCGAGATCCACCACTGGATGGGAACGGGGTTCGTCAACTGGCTCGCCACCTGGCTGTGGGCCGTTGACACCTACACCCTTACGCTGATCCTCCCGCTGATCTTCCCGAACGGACGGCTCGTGTCGCGCTGGTTCCGGCCCGTGCTCGTCCTCGCCTGCCTCGTCCCGGTCATCGTGTGCGTGCACCTGACGATCGACCCGGGCGTGCGGCGCTGGCACAACGGGGTCTCGGTGTACCCGTTCGAGACGATCCCGGTGCCGATCAGCGTGATCATCCTGTCGACCCTGGCGGCGGTCCTGTTCTCCTTGGCCGTCCGGTTCGTCCAGTCGCCGCCGGACGTCCGACGCCAGATCGGCTGGGTCGTGTACCCCGGCCTGGTCGCCGAGGGGATCATCTACCTCGGGGAGAACGGCCCGATCGGAGATCCGTTGCGAAACCTCACCATCGTCGCCGTCCCGTTCTGCGTCGCGATCGCCATCACCCGGTACCGGCTCTACGACATCGACCTCGTGGTCAGCCGGACGCTGGTGTACGCGGGCCTCGTGGCCGTCATCACCGCCGTCTACTTCGCGCTCGTCGGCGCCGCGAGCCTGCTCGCGCACGGCGAGGGCACCCTCGCCGGGCTGGCCGGCGCGATCGTCGCGGGCGCGTTCTTCGAGCCCGCCCGGCGGCGCCTGCAACGGACCGTCGACGGCCTCATCCACGGTGAGCGCGACCCGTACCGGATCGCCGACCGGCTCAACCGGCGGCTCCAGACCGCCGCCGACCCGGCCGCCGCGCTGGCCGTCGCCGCCGAGATCGCGCGCTCCGCCCTGCACGCCACCGGCGTCGCGATCGAGGTCCTCGACCGCGACGGCCGGACGATCTCCGCGGAGGACGGCATCCTCGGCGGCCGGCCCCAACTCATCCCGCTCGTGTGGCACGGCGAGCCGGTCGGACGGCTGCTGTTCGGCGTCACCCGCACCCCGGACGCCCGCCTGTCCGGCGTCCTCGCCCGCAACCTCGCCGAACTGGCGAACGCGGCCCGGCTCGCCGCCGACGTCCAGCGGTCCCGGGAGCACATCCTGCGGACCCGGGAGGAGGAGCGGCGGCGGCTGCGGCGCGACCTGCACGACGGGCTCGGCCCCACGTTGGCGAGCCTGGCGATGACGGTCGACGCCGCGCGGATCACGTTGAAGTCCGACCCGGAGGCCGTCGACGGGCTGCTGGAGAACCTGCGCGCGACGATGGGCCGCACCATCGGCGACGTCCGGGACCTCGTGTACGGGCTGCGTCCGCCCGCGCTGGACGATCTGGGTCTGGAGGGCGCCATCCAGGCGCTCGGCGGTGTCGTCGCGACGGGCGACGGCCCGAAGGTGGACGTCCACGTCGACGGCGACCTGAAGGGCCTGCCCGCCGCCGCGGAGGTCGCCGCCTACCGGATCGTGCAGGAGGCGCTCACCAACGTCCACCGGCATGCCAAGGCGGGGTTCGCGCAGGTGCGGTTGCATCTGAACGGCGACCTGCACGTCACGGTCGACGACGACGGGGTGGGTCTGCCCTCGCACGTGCGTTCCGGCGTCGGCATGTCCTCGATGCGTGAACGCGCGACCGAGCTGGGCGGCTCGTGCACTGTGGGACCGGGTCCGCACGGTGGGACGCTCGTACGCGCCAAACTCCCCGTGAACGGCTTTCATCCTGACACCTCGCGGTGAACACGTTCCGCCGAGACATCCCGCCTGAGACATTGACCTAGAGATCGCAGGCTCTAGATCGCGGATCCCGCCCGCCCGGGCCGCCGTGTCACCCGGTGGGAGGGCCGGTGACCGCCCCCCGCCAAGAAGGTCGCCACCGGCCCTCGGGCTCCGTACGGCATCGGGGCTCCCATCCCGATCCATACGGGCCATTCACCAGAGGGTGTGCAAGAAAGAAGTTATTCGGTGGAAGGTCCCGTTGGTGAGGGACACCTGTCCCGTTCGAGCCGGGACGAAGCCGAACGCCGTTCGGCCATAGTGGGAAAGGGCGTCACGTCAGATCCAGCCCGGCCGCGTCTCACCCTCGGCGACCAGCACCGCAGGGCCGGTCAGCCGGGCGGCAGTTCCGTCGAACGCGACGGTCACCCGTCCGCCGAGAACGTCCACGGTCCATTCCGACACGTCCCGCGCTTCGTCGGATCCGAGCTTCGCGGCGGTGGCGGCGACCGCGACCGTCCCGGTCCCGCAGGACCGCGTCTCGCCGGAGCCGCGCTCGTACACGCGCATCTCCAGGTGCCGGTCGCCGACGACGCGGAAGAACTCGACGTTCACCCCGTCGGGGAAGACACCCGGATCGAAGTCGGGCGCGCGCGTGAGATCCAGCGTGGCGACCGGACCGTCGATCCGGCACGCCAGATGTGGGTTGCCGACCGAAACACGCTCTCCGTGGAACACCGCGCCCGCCAGGGACGCCTCGCCGGGGCCGAGGAGCTCCGCCGGGCCCATCTGGGCGGTCACGTCTCCGGACGGGCCGAGCGACACCCGCCGCAGCCCCGCCCGGGTCGCCACGTCCCATTCGCCGGGCGCGGCGAGACCCGCCTCGACCAGGTAGCGGGCGAAGACGCGCAGGCCGTTGCCGCACATCTCGGCGACGCTGCCGTCGGCGTTGCGATAGTCCATGAACCAGTCGGCGCCGCCGTACCGCTCCGCGTCGGGGCCCGCGACCTTCGTCCGGACCACCCGCAGGACCCCGTCGGCGCCGATCCCGGCCCGCCGGTCGCACAACCGCGCCACGGCGTCCGGGGTCAGCTCCAGGACGCCGTCCGGGTCGGGCAGAATCACGAAGTCGTTCTCAGTGCCGTGCCCCTTGACGAACCGCATCCTTCGATCATATTGCCCTCGCCCCTGCCCTGGTGGGGGGACGAACCCCACGCCCCCAGAACGGCCGAGGGTGCTCAGCTGATCAAGGCGAGAGCCTGATCGACCAGGTCAGGGGCGTCGAACGGCAGCCACTGGACGCGCGGGTCACGACGGAACCACGACTCCTGCCTGCGGGCGAAACGCCGCGTCGTCCGGACGGTGTCCTCCCGGGCCTGATCCTCCGTCCACTCCCCCGCCAGGAACCTGAGCACCTGCGCGTAGCCGAGCGCGCGTCCGGCGGTCAGGCCATCCCGTAGTCCCCGCTTCTCCAGTTCGCGGACCTCGTCGACCAGGCCCGCGTCCCACATCCTTCGCACGCGGGCGGCGATGCGCTCGTCCAGCGCGTCCCGTTGGACGCTCAACCCGATCTGGACGACGGACCCGTAGCGGTACCGGTGCTCGGGCAGGGACGCGGTGAACGGGCGGCCGGAGATCTCGATGACCTCCAGCGCCCGGACGATCCGGCGGCCGTTGCTCGGCAGGATCGCCTCGGCGGCCGCCGGGTCGAGCCCGCGCAGCCGCTCGTGCAGCGTGCCGGGCCCTGACTCCGCCAGTTCCGCCTCCAAGCGCGCGCGGACGGCCGGGTCCGTCCCCGGGAACTCCAGGTCGTCGAGCGCCGCCCGCACGTACAGACCCGATCCGCCGACCAGCACCGGGAGGTGGCCCCGATCCCGGATGCCCGCGATCGCGTCGGCGCTGAGCCGCTGGTACTCGGCCACGCTCGCCGTGACGGTCACGTCCCACACGTCCAAAAGGTGGTGGGGCACCCCCCGCATCTCGTCGCGGGACAGTTTCGCGGTGCCGATGTCCATGCCGCGGTACAGCTGCATCGAGTCGGCGTTGACCGCCTCCCCGCCCAGCCGCAGGGCCAGTTCCACGGCGAGGTCGGACTTGCCGGCGGCCGTCGCGCCCACGACCGCGATCACATCTGGTGAGCTCACAGGCTTAATTGTGGCAACAGAACGGGTATAGCCGGGTTGTACGGGTGTCGCGCGTCAACGCGCGCCGCCGACGACGACGAGGGATCCGGGGGGAATTTCCAATGTCCATCGTCGACAAGGTCAAGCAGATGCTCGGACAGAGCCCCGACAAGGCCAAGCACGGCATGGAGAAGGCCGGGGACAAGATCGACGAACACACCGGCGGCAAGTACGCCGACAAGATCGACAAGGCCCAGGACAAGGCGGGCGACCACATCGACCGCAACAACGAGGGCGGCCAGGGCGGCGGCAGCGGCAGCCGCCCCGGCGGCGACGAGCCGGGCGGCGGCCAGCCCGCCTGACCGCGCCGCCGCGCCGGGTCAGGGGCCGGTCGAACAGGCCGCCGCGGGCGCGTCCTGGGGGGCGGGGCGACCGATCGACGGTATGCCCAGAGAAACGCCCTTCGGGCCGTCCCCGGCCCCCTGGCGCGCTTCCCAGGCGTCGCCCGCCCGCGTCCGGCGGACGCCCCGCACCGGCTTGTCGGCGACCAGATGGTGCGGCGCGGCGTAGGTGACCTCGACGGTGACCATGTCGCCGGGGCGCACCGGCTCGTCCGGCGCGCCGAAATGGACCAGGCGGTTGTCGGGCGCGCGGCCCGACAACCGGCGCGTCGCCGCGTCCTTACGACCCTCGCCCTCGGCGACCAGGACCTCCAGGACGCGACCCTCCTGCTTGCGGTTCTCCGCCCAGGAGATCTCCTCCTGGAGGGCGACGAGACGCTCGTACCGCTCCTGGACGATCTCCTTCGGCAGCTGGCCGTCCATGGTCGCGGCGGGCGTGCCGGGACGCTTGGAGTACTGGAACGTGAACGCCGACGCGAACCGGGCCTCCCGCACCACGTGCAGGGTCTCCTCGAAGTCGGCCTCGGTCTCGCCGGGGAAGCCGACGATGATGTCGGTGGTGATCGCCGCGTCCGGGATCGCCGCCCGGACCTTCTGGATGATGCCGAGGTAACGCTCCTGCCGATACGAGCGGCGCATCGCGCGCAGCACCGCGTCCGACCCGGACTGGAGCGGCATGTGCAGCGACGGCATCACGTTCGGGGTCTCGGCCATGGCGGCGATGACGTCGTCGGTGAAGTCCTTGGGGTGCGGCGAGGTGAACCGGACCCGCTCCAGCCCCTCCGCTCCCCCGCACGCCCGCAACAGCCCCGCGAAGGCCGACTGCCCGCCCGACGTCATCGACCGGACGTCGCCGGGCGCGTCCGCCAGCGCACCGAAACCGGAACCGTAGGCGTTGACGTTCTGGCCCAGCAGCGTGATCTCAAGGGCGCCCTCCGCGACGAGGGCCTCCACCTCGGCGAGGATCTCGCCCGGACGGCGGTCCCTCTCCTTGCCGCGCAGCGACGGGACGATGCAGAACGTGCACGTGTTGTTGCACCCGACGGAGATCGACACCCACGCCGCGTACGGGGACTCCCGGCGCGTCGGCAGCGTCGACGGGAACGTCACCAGCGACTCTTCGATCTCGACCTGCGCCTCGTCCTGGACGCGGGCCCGCTCCAACAACGCGGGCAGCGACCCGATGTTGTGGGTGCCGAACACGACGTCCACCCAGGGGGCGCGCCGGACGATCGTGTCGCGGTCCTTCTGCGCGAGGCAGCCGCCGACCGCGATCTGCATGCCGGGATGCGAATTCTTCACGGGTCGCAGGTGCCCGAGGTTGCCGTACAGGCGGTTGTCGGCGTTCTCCCGCACCGCGCAGGTGTTGAACACGACCACGTCGGGTTCGGCGTCCCCCGCGCGCACATAACCGGCCGACTCCAGTAGCCCGGACAACCGCTCGGAATCGTGGACATTCATCTGGCACCCGTAGGTACGGATCTCGTACGTACGGGGAGCCGTCTCCAAAGGCGCATTCATGACAGTTACCAAGGGTACGGGCCTGACGTGCCATCACGGAACGGGTCAACGGCGCCGCGGCCAGCACTGATGATCACCCTGTGCCACGGCGGAACCCCGTCCGACATGGGTTTTCGTGATCGTATCGGTACCGCGCGGCGACTTTCGCTCCGCCGCCGATGACGTAAAGTCCGACCGCATGACGGACAGCGAAGGCGGGCCCGACCTCACCAAGGGCGGGCCGGAGGACGACATCGCGCCGGCCGCCTCCGGTGACCGGCCCCTCGTCGTGGTCGAGCACGTCAACAAGTATTTCGGGGAGCTGCACGTCCTCAAGGACATCAATCTCACGGTGGATCCCGGCGAGGTCGTCGTCGTCATCGGCCCGTCCGGTGGCGGGAAGTCGACCCTGTGCCGGTCGATCAACCGGCTGGAGCCGATCGACTACGGCAGGATCCTCGTCGACGGCAAGGAACTGCCCAAGGAGGGCAAGGATCTGGCGAGGCTCCGCGCCGACGTCGGCATGGTCTTCCAGTCGTTCAACCTGTTCGCCCACAAGACGATCCTGGACAACGTCACGCTCGGGCCGGTCAAGGTCCGCAAGCAGGGCAAGCAGGAGTCGCAGAAGCACGCGCTGGAACTGCTGGACCGGGTCGGCATCGCCGACCAGGCGCACAAGTACCCCGCCCAGCTGTCGGGCGGGCAGCAGCAGCGCGCCGCGATAGCGCGTTCCCTCGCGATGAGGCCCAAGGTCATGCTGTTCGACGAGCCGACCTCGGCGCTCGACCCGGAGATGGTCAACGAGGTCCTCGACGTCATGACCGGTCTGGCCCGCGAGGGCATGACGATGATCGTCGTCACGCACGAGATGGGGTTCGCGCGCCGCGCGGCGCGCAAGGTCGTGTTCATGGCCGACGGCCAGATCGTCGAGGAGAACACGCCCGACGAGTTCTTCACCAACGCGCGCACCGACCGCGCCAAGGACTTCCTTTCCAAGATCCTCACGCACTGACCATTCCGTCCGGCGTGTCCGCAAGATCATGGATCATCGAGTCGGCAAGGGCGAAAATGGTCCACGGAGAGCGGGACTCCGGCAGAGAGCAGAGGTAGGACGAGAAATGCGAGTACGTCGTTTCGGTGCCCTCATCGGGGCGGGGATGGCGCTGTCACTTGCGCTCAGTGCGTGTGGCAGCGACACCGAGAAGACCCAGGCCAAGTCGGTCGCGCAGAAGGCCAAGGAAGACAAGAAGCTGACCATCGGCATCAAGTTCGACCAGCCCGCGCTCGGGTTGAAGAAACCCGACGGCACCTACGACGGCTTCGACGTCGACGTCGCCAAGTACGTCGCCAAGCAGCTCGGCGTCCCCGAGAGCGGCATCACGTTCAAGGAGACGACCTCCGCGAACCGCGAGTCGTTCCTCGGCGGCGGCCAGGTCGACCTGATCTTCGCCACGTACTCCATCACCGAGGGGCGCAAGGCCCAGGTGACGTTCGGCGGCCCGTACTACGTCGCGCACCAGGACACGATGGTCAAGAGCGACAACGACGACATCAAGAAGACCCAGGACCTCAAGGGCAAGAAGCTGTGCAAGGCGGCCGGGTCCAATTCGTTCCGCCGCATCACCGAGCCGCCGCCGGACGGCAAGCTCAACATCAAGGGCGTCACCCTCGTCGACGCCGGCAGCTACTCCGACTGCGTCGCCAAGCTCCAGGCGGGCGCGCTGGACGCGGTCAGCACCGACGACCTGATCCTCGCGGGCTTCGCCAACCAGCAGAAGGGCAAGTTCAAGGTCATCAACGACCCCTTCACCGACGAGAAGTACGGCGTCGGCATCAAGAAGGGCGACACCGAGACCTGCGAGGCCGTCAACAAGGCCATCGCCCAGATGTACTCGGACGGCACCGCCAAGACCCTGCTGGACAAGCACTTCGCCGGCACCGGGTTGAAGCTCGTCACGACCGTCCCGCAGATGGAAGGCTGCGCCTGATCCGAGGCTGAGCCGTCACGCCACGCGCACGCCGGGACGCGGCACGCCCGTCCCGGCGCGGCGCCGGTGTGGCCTGACCCGCTGGAACGCCATGATGAGACAGCTGAGCAATGTTTGACTTCGGCCCGTTCTTCGACAACTTCGACGAGATCCTGGACGGGTTCTGGGCGACCGTGCGGCTGGCCGCGGTCTCCGCGGTGCTCTCCATGCTGATCGGCACGATCCTGGTGAGCTTCCGGGTCGCCCCGGTCCCCCTGCTGCGGGCCATCGGCACCACCTACGTCAACGTCGTGCGCAACACCCCCCTGACGCTGGTGCTGCTGATGTGCAGCCTCGGCCTCAACGACGTGTTGGCGCTGAAGTTCTCCGACACCACCTCGACCACCTACTACTGGTGGGCGGTCCTCGGCCTGTCGGGATACACCGCGGCGTTCGTCTGCGAGTCGCTGCGCGCCGGGATCAACACGGTTCCGCTGGGTCAGGCGGAGGCGGCGCGGTCGATCGGGCTGACGTTCACCCAGTCGCTGCGGATCATCATCCTGCCGCAGGCGTTCCGCTCCGTCATCGCGCCGCTCGGCAGCGTCCTCATCGCGATGATCAAGAACACGACGGTGGCCTCCGCCGCGGGCTACGCCGAGGCCGCCACGGTCACCAAGGACCTCCTCGAACTGCCCTCGTTCACCAGTGGGGCGCTCCCGCTGTTCCTGGGCGTGGCCGTCGGCTACATGATCATGACGTTGCCGACCGGGTTCTTCTTCGGCTGGCTGCACAAGCGGATGGCGGTGGCCCGGTGAGCAAGGAAGCGACCGTCCTCTTCGACGTCCCCGGACCCCGCGCGCGTGCGCGGAACATGGTCGTGGCGGTCGTCACGTCCATCGTCCTGCTGGGCCTGTTCGCCGCGCTCGTCTGGCGCTTCAACGAGAAGGGCCAGTTCGCGGGCGAGTTCTGGAGCCCGTTCATCAAGTGGACGGTGTGGGACAAGCTGATCCTGCCCGGCCTGTGGAGCACCCTCAAGGCCGCGGCGGTCGCGGCGGTGCTCGCGATGGTCTTCGGCGTGGTGTTCGGCCTCGCCCGGCTCTCCGACCACTGGTGGATCCGGATCCCGGCGGGCGTCGTCGTGGAGTTCTTCCGGGCCATCCCGCTGCTGATCCTGATCTTCCTGGCGTTCTTCATCCCGAACAAGATCAGCCCGACGATCGCCGACTCGCAGCTCGGCACCTTCCAGCGGGTGCTGGTCGACAACGTCTTCTCGGTCTTCGGCGTGGAGATCAATGCCGGGACGATCACGGTGCCCGCGTTCGCGGCGGTCGTCTTCGGCCTGACGATGTACAACGGCTCCGTGCTCGCCGAGGTGGTGCGCGCGGGCGTCCAGTCGATCCCGAAGGGCCAGTCAGAGGCCGCCTACTCGCTCGGGCTGCGCAAGAACGGCGTGCTACGGCTCGTCCTGCTGCCGCAGGCCGTCACGGTCATGATGCCCGCGATCGTGAGCCAGCTCGTCGTCCTGCTCAAGGACACCGCGCTCGGCTTCATCATCGCCTACTCCGAGCTGCTGTCGGCCGGCTTCCGCGAGGTGCCCGCCAACTTCCACAACAACAAGATCCAGGCGGGCATCGTCGTCGCGGTCATCTACATCGCGCTCAACATGTCGATCAGCCGCATCGCCATCTGGCTGGAGGCCCGCAGCCGCCGCAGCCGCAAGACAACGGGACGAACCCTGGGCGGCGACGTAGGCGCCCCACCCGCCCCCGGCATGTCCATGACCCAAACCACCAAGGCCCCCCCACCCACCGCCTAACCCACAACCACCAGGCACGAACCCACCCACAGGACACCAACCGCAACCACAGGGTCCCAGCCGCAACCACAAGCCGAACCACAACCACAGGGTTCTAACCTCGGCCACAGGAACACGGGTGGGCACGTGGAGCGAGCTCTGCGAGCGGAGCGGGCACGCCCGGGCGCGGGCGCGTCCCCGCAGCGCAGGGAGCGCCAGCGACCGAAGCGAGGAGACCCGAACCGCGCAGCCGGGGGTATGGGGGGTCGTCCCCCCAATAAAAACCAGCCCCCCAATAGGCCGGGTATCTTTCCGAAGTCAAACGGGCCGTCATGGCCCCAACACCTCCCCGTATGCGGGACGATTCCTGGTATGACCGCTCGTGCGACCCTCCCCTATGGCTCATGGCCTTCACCCATCTCTGCGGCAGATGTCGCCCGCGCCCGGCTGCGGCTCAGCTTTCCCACCGTCACGGGCAACGACGTGTGGTGGCAGGAGAGCCGCCCCGAGGAGGGCGGGCGGACGACGGTCATCCATCTCAAGGGCGGTCATCGCACCGAGCTGCTCCAGGCGCCGTGGGACGCGCGCACCCGCGTCCACGAGTACGGCGGGCAGTCGTACCTGCCGGTTCGTGGCGCGGACGGGCGGCTGTCGATCGTGTTCGCCAACTACGAGGACCAGCGGCTTCACCGGCTGGACGAGGGCGACCCGAAGCCGTATCCGCTGACGCCGGAGCCCGCCGTCCCGACGGGGCTGCGGTACGCCGACTTCGTCCTGTCTCCCGACGGGACGGAGATCTGGTGCGTGTGCGAGGGCCACATCGCCGCGCCGGTGGAGACGCCGTCCGACAGCGCGGGGAACGCCGAGGCGGGCACGGAAGGCGCGTCCAGCGAAGAGGGGGAAGAGGCAGACGACGCGGTCGTCGGGATCAGGCGGGCGATCGTCGCCGTCCCGCTGGACGGTAGTGCCGCTGGGGACGCGGGCGCGATTCGCGAACTCGCCACCGGGGCCGACTTCTACGCCTCGCCGTCGCCGTCCCCGAGCGGTGGGCATCTGGCGTGGGTGCAGTGGAACCACCCGCGCATGCCGTGGGACGGCACCGAACTGCGCGTCGCAGCGATCGAGGACGGCACGACGGTCGCGCCCCGTACCGTCAAGGGCGGGCTCACCGAGTCGGCGCTGGCTCCGTTGTGGCGCAACGACGAGTCCCTGTACGTCATCTCCGACTGGCCGGGATGGTGGAACATCTACCAGGTCGGCCTGCACGGCGAGTCGCCGCAGGCGCTGTACCCGGCGGAGGAGGAGTTCGCGGGGCCGCTGTGGCAGCTCGGCGGCATGCCGTACGGGCTGCTCGGCGACGGGCGGCTCGCCGTCCTGCACGGTGAGGGGAACCTGCGGCTCGGCGTGTACGACCCGGAGACGCTGGACCTCGTCGATCTGGAGGTCCCGTACGAGAACTGGCAGACGCAGCTGTCCACGGACGGCACCACGATCGTCGGTGTCGCGGGCGGTCCCGATCTGCCTACGTCGGTCGTCCGGGTGGACACGACGACGGGCCGTGTCGAGGGGCTGCGGAGGGAGCTGGCGGAGCTGCCCGACGTCGCGTACCTGTCCAAGCCGCGCGCCGAACGCCTGGACGGGCCGTTCGGTCGTCCCGTCCATGCCTACGTCTTCCCGCCCGCCAACCCGGAGGCGACCGGGCCGGACGACGAGCTGCCCCCGTACGTGGTGTTCGTGCACGGCGGTCCGACGGGCCGCACGTCCACGGTGCTCAACCTGGAGCGGGCGTTCTTCACCAGTCGTGGCGTCGGTGTCGTCGACGTCAACTACGGCGGGTCCACCGGCTACGGCCGCGCCTACCGTGAACGGCTGCGCCGCCAGTGGGGCATCGTGGACGTGGAGGACGTCGTCGCCGCCGCGCGGGCCCTCGTCGAGGGCGGCATCGCCGACCCGGAACGGCTCGCGGTCCGCGGCGGTTCGGCGGGCGGCTGGACGACGCTCGCGGCGATCACCCGGACCGACGTGTTCAAGGCCGCGACGTCCTACTACGGGGTCAGTGACCTACAGAGCTTCATCGGGACGACGCACGACTTCGAGTCGCAGTACATGTTCGGGCTCATCGGCCCGCTGCCCGGCTTCGAACGCGCCTACGAGGAACGGTCGCCGCTGAACAGCGCCGACAAGACGGCGTGTCCCGTCCTGTTGTTGCAGGGCGTGAACGACCCGGTGGTGCCGCCGGAGCAGTCCGAGCGGTTCGCCGCGGCGATGGCGGCGAAGAAGGTGCCCTACGCCTATCTGACGTTCGAGGGCGAGGCGCACGGCTTCCGCCGGGCCGACAGCGTCATCCGCAGCCTGGAGGCGGAACTCGCGTTCTACGGCCAGACCCTCGGTTTCGAACCCCGTGGCGTCGAACCCATCGACCTGATCGTCGGCTGAGCCCTCCCGGGGGCGGGCGCCGTCCGGGCGCGCCCCCGGACGGTCAGCGCGCGAACTCGATGGCGCGGGACTCGCGGACGACGGTGACGCGGATCTGTCCGGGATAGGTCAGCTCGTCCTCGACCTGCTTGGCGATGTCCCGCGCGATGACCTGCGCCTGGATGTCGTCGACGGAGTCGGGCTTGACCATCACCCGGATCTCCCGCCCGGCCTGCATCGCGAAGACCTTCTCCACGCCGTCGTGCTTGTCGCGGGCGATCTCCTCCAGCCGCTCCAGCCGCTTGACGTAGGCCTCCAGGGACTCCCTGCGCGCCCCGGGACGGCTGCCGCTGATCGCGTCGGCGGCCTGGGTGAGCACCGCCTCGACCGTGCGGACCTCGACCTCGTTGTGGTGGGCCTCGATGGCGTGCACGATGTCCTCGTGCTCGCCGTAGCGGCGCGCGATCTCGGCGCCGATCAGCGCGTGGCTGCCCTCCACCTCGTGGGTCAGCGCCTTGCCGATGTCGTGCAGCAGCGTGCACCGTTTCGCGGTCTCCACCGGCAGGCCCAGCTCGCTCGCCATGATCCCGGCGAGGTGCGCGGACTCGATCAGGTGTTTCAGGACGTTCTGACCGTAGGACGTCCGGTACCGCAACTGGCCGAGCAGCGCGATCAGCTCGGGGTGCATGTCGCCGACGCCGACCTCGACGAGCGCGTCCTCACCTGCGCGGACGCACAGCTGCTCCACCTCGCTCTTGCTGCGCTCGTAGATCTCCTCGATGCGCTGCGGGTGGATGCGGCCGTCCAGGACGAGCTTGTCCAGCGTCAGCCGGCCGACCTCGCGCCGCACCGGGTCGAAACAGCTGAGCAGCACCGCCTCGGGCGTGTCGTCGATGATGAGGTTCACGCCGGTCGTCGTCTCGAACGCCCGGATGTTGCGCCCCTCCCGCCCGATGATGCGGCCCTTCATCTCGTCGCTCGGCAGGTGCAGCACCGACACCACCGACTCGGCGGTCTGCTCGCTGGCGACCCGCTGGATCGCCAGCGTCACGATCTTGCGGGCGCGCTTGTCGCCCTCCGCCCGCGCCGCGTTCTCGATCTCCCGGACGATCGGCACGGACTCCCGTTTCGCCTGGTTCTCGATCGCGGCGACCAGTTCGCCCCTGGCCTGCTCGGCGGTGAGGCCCGCCGTCCGCTCCAGGACCTTGCGGCGCTCCTCCTCCAGGTCGGCGAGGTCGGCCTTGCGTGCCTCCAGCGCCGCGGTGGACTCGGCGAGCCGCTCGGACCACTCCTCCAGCCGCCGGACCTCCGCGTCGAGTCGCTGCTCCCGCTCCGCGAGGCGCGCCTCCCTGCGCTCCAGATCCTCCCGGACGGTCCGCAGGTCCTCCCGGAGGGAACGGCCCTCCTCCTCGGCGTCCGAACGCGCCACCGACGCGATCAGCTGCGCCTGCCGTCCGGCCTTCGCCACGGCGGCCTCGGCCTCGCGTTCCGCCTTCGCCTTGATCTCGTCGGCCTCGCTGCGGGCGCGGGCCATCTCCGCCGCGGCTCTGCCCGGCATGCCCGGACGCCACAGGACGACGATGATGAGAGCGACCAGGGTCACCAGCAACGCTGCACCCAGCAGGACGCTCTCCATGAGGCAGATCCTTCCTCGCCGCGGGCCCGTCGGGAGTCGGGGCCCTGCCTAGCGAGGATTTACTCGCGCCAGCGGACGGCCGGACACGGGATCCGCGCGCGGCGCGTCCCGTTCACTATCCGGTCGACGAACCTGTCCTGGATGCCTCTCAGCTGCTGGAACGTGCTCGATCGTATGGCAATCCGCGAGACGCGGAGTAACTCCTCACTGCCGTAACGGTAAGCGGCATGGAGGTAATGAGCAAGCAAACGCAGGGCATTCCGGACTAACCGAACGTGGACGTGAGGCCTTACTTACTGCGGCTTACCATCTCCCGACATGTCGGTGTGGAACGGCGGTCAGTCGACGGGCGGGTCGTCGGGGAGGCCGTCGAGATCGGTGCCCTCCTCGGCCAGGGACTCGCGCACGATCCGGTAGGAGAGGCCGGGCGGATATCCCTTGCGGGCGAGCATGCCCATCAGCCGCCGCGTCCGCTTGGCGGGGTCGAGCCGCGCCGTGGACGGCATTTTGCGGGCGACCAGGGCACGCGCGGTCCGCTCCTCCTGGGCCGGGTCCAGCGCTTCGACGGCGCCGTTGACGGTCTCGTCCGCGACGCCGCGCCGCCGGAGTTCGGCCGCGAGCGCGCGCTTGGCCAGGCCGCGCCCGTTGTGCCGCGACTGCACCCACGCCCGCGCGAACGCCTCGTCGTCGATGAGGCCCACGTCGCTGAAGCGTCCGAGCACCCGCTCGGCGACCTCGTCGGGAACGTCCTCGCGCCGCAGCGCCTCGGCGAGCTGCGCCCGCGTACGCGGCGCCGCCGCCAACAGCCGAAGACACACCTCCCGCGCCTTGGCCTCACCCTCCACCCCACACCCCCCACCCGCGGAACATGGGAACCGCGGTCAGCGGATCTCCCGTGATCGCTCCGGGCGCCTCCCGCTCGGGGTGCGTAGGAGCTGCGATCGGCGGGCTCTCCGTCCTCATCCCGGACGCTCCCCACCGATGGTGCGTGAGAGCTGGGGGCGGCGGATTTTCGTGGACGCCCGGGGCCCGCACCGCTCGTTGTGCGTGGGAGCGGCGGCGCCATCGGGGAAGGTCCGGCGACCGGGTCGTGCTTGAGGGTGGTGCCGGGTAAGGCGCCGCCGCCCTGCATACGAGATCATCGCTCACTCGTGGTCAAGAGTCACCCTTATCGGGGGATTCCCGGTCAGGAATCACCGACCTTGGCCTTGGCGGCCTTTCTGCTGATGGGCTTCGGGGCGGGGGTGGTGGGGGCGGGGGCCGGAGGCGTGGCGGCGGCGTCGGGGGCGGCGGCCTCGGCCTCCTTGTCGACCTTGGGGCCGATGCCGAGCTTCTCCTTGATCTTCTTCTCGATGCCGTCGGCCAGGTCGGGGTTGGCCTTGAGGAAGTTACGGGCGTTCTCCTTGCCCTGGCCGAGCTGGTCGCCGTCGTAGGTGTACCAGGCGCCGGACTTGCGGACGAAGCCGTGCTCCACGCCGAGGTCGATCAGCCCGCCCTCGCGGCTGATGCCCTGGCCGTAGAGCAGGTCGAAGTCGGCGACGCGGAACGGCGGGGCCATCTTGTTCTTGACGACCTTGATGCGGACGCGGTTGCCGACGGCCTCGGTGCCGTCCTTGAGGGTCTCGATGCGGCGCACGTCCAGCCGGACGGAGGCGTAGAACTTCAGCGCCCGGCCGCCGGTGGTGGTCTCCGGGGAGCCGAACATGACGCCGACCTTCTCGCGGAGCTGGTTGATGAAGACGACGGTGGTCCTGGTCTGGTTGATCGCGCCGGTGAGCTTGCGCAGCGCCTGCGACATGAGGCGCGCCTGAAGGCCGACGTGGCTGTCGCCCATCTCGCCCTCGATCTCGGCGCGGGGCACGAGCGCGGCGACGGAGTCGATGACGACGATGTCGATCGCGCCGGAGCGGATCAGCATGTCGGTGATCTCCAGGGCCTGCTCGCCGGTGTCGGGCTGGGAGACCAGCAGGGCGTCGATGTCGACGCCGATCTTGGCGGCGTACTCGGGGTCGAGCGCGTGCTCGGCGTCGACGAACGCGGCGATGCCGCCCTTCTTCTGGACGCTCGCCACGGCGTGCAGCGCGATGGAGGTCTTGCCGGAACCCTCGGGGCCGTACACCTCGACGACGCGGCCGCGGGGCAGGCCGCCGATGCCGAGCGCGATGTCGAGAGAGATCGCCCCGGTGGGGATGACCTCGACGGGGGCGCGCGCCTCCTCGCCCATCCGCATGACCGATCCCTTGCCGAACTGCCGCTCGATCTGGGCGAGTGCGGTCTCGAGAGCCTTCTCCCGGTCGTTCGCTGCCATGTGAGCTTTCCTTCTCGTCGTGACTGTCGGCTCTCGGGCCGCTGCTTGCGATGTCGACGGCGACGTTACGGCGGGCCTCCGACACTTTCGAGCGCCCGGCGGAATTGTGGATGACGCCGGTGTGTCGGCACCAGCGTACCGAACATCCGTTCGATCATCGTCGGTTACGCCGATTCGGGGTGGAATCTCCGTGCGCTCCATGGTCTCGACCACGTACGCTGGCGCCGTCCACGGAGGGTTCCCATCATGACGCTGACCGTTCTCTTCTGCGTCGATCCGCTCCACCCTCGGCGCGTTGACCCGCACTTCTCCCGCGAGGCCGCGGCCGTCCGGGACCACTACGGCGAGATCGCCCTGATCGACCACGAGGTCCTCCAGCGCGGGGACGTGGACGGCGCGGTGCGCGCGGTGCCGTCCGATCTCGGCCCCGTCTGGTACCGGGGCTGGATGCTCACGGGCGAGGAGTACGCCGCCATCGCCGCGACGTTGAAACAGCGTGGGACGGTGCTCCTCACGCATCCGGACGACTACCGGCGCGCGCACGAACTGCCGGGCTGGCACGACACCTTCGCCGGGCTGACACCGCACAGTGTGTGGCGGCCCTTGGGCACCGGGGAGGATCCCGGCGATCTGACCGAGCTCGGGGAGCTCGTCCGGTCGCTGCGGGGTGGGCCCGGCATGGTCAAGGACTACGTGAAGTCGTGCAAGCACGAGTGGGACGAGGCGTGTTTCGTCCCCGACGTGAAGAACCTCGCGCGGTTGCACGACGTCGCGTCCAAGATGGTGGCGTTGCGCGGCGACCAGTTGGCGGGCGGTCTGGTCGTCCGCGAGTTCGAGGAGTACGACGGGGCGGGCGAGGCGCGCGTGTGGTGGGTGGACGGCGAACCCGTCCTGGTGGGCCCGCACCCTGACAGCCCTGGCGTGGAACCCGATCCCGACATGGACGGGGTGGCCCCGGCGGTGCGCGCGCTGGGCTGCCGGTTCATCACGACCGACCTCGCCCGCCGGACGGACGGCGCGTGGCGGGTCGTGGAGGTCGGCGACGGCCAGGTCAGCGATCTGCCGTCGTCGGTGGACGCGATGGACCTGTACGCGCATCTGCCCGTCCCGGACTGAGCCGGGCGCGCGCCTACTGGAGCTTCGACGGGACGTCGAAGGTGGCGACGACGGCCTGCCAGACCCGCTTGGCGGATTCGCCGTCGGCGAAGGCCTGGTCGATGGTGCGGCCGTCCAGTTCGGCCAGGACGTAGTCCTTGGCCACGCTCTCGGCGTAGGCGTCGCCGAACTGCTGTCTCATCCGGGACCAGAAGACTGTGAGCCGCACCCGACCAACGCTATCCGACGTCGCGGTAAGCGCCGTCCGGCATCGCGACTAGGGCCGTCCGACACCGCGACTAGGGCCGTCCGGCACCGGGGGCGAGGATTGTCGGACCCGCGGGGCAGTATGGACGCATGGGCGGTGACGTGCTCGAACGCTTCTCCCCAGCGACCCGTGCCTGGTTCGCCGGGGCCTTCGCCGCGCCCACCCCCGCCCAGGTCGGGGCGTGGGAGTCGGTGTCCGGCGGCGACAACACGCTCGTCGTGGCGCCGACCGGGTCCGGCAAGACCCTCGCGGCGTTCCTGTGGTCCCTCGACCGGCTCGCGACGGAGGCCGTGCCCGACGATCCGCTGCGGCGCTGCCGGGTGCTGTACGTGTCGCCGCTGAAGGCCCTCGCGGTGGACGTGGAGCGCAACCTGCGGGCCCCGCTGACGGGCATCCGCCAGGCGGCGCGGCGGCTCGACCTGCCCGAACCCGGCGTCCGCGTGGGGATGCGGTCCGGCGACACCCCGGCCGACGAGCGGCGGCGGCTGGCCGTGAAGCCGCCCGACATCCTGATCACCACGCCGGAGTCGCTGTTCCTGATCCTGACCTCGCGGGCGCGCGAGTCGCTGCGCGGCGTCGAGACGGTCATCGTGGACGAGGTGCACGCCGTGGCGGGCACCAAGCGCGGGGCGCATCTCATGCTGTCCCTGGAGCGGCTCGACGCCCTCCTCGAACGGCCCGCCCAGCGGATCGGCCTGTCCGCGACCGTCCGGCCCACGGAGGAGGTGGCGGCGTTCCTGGGCGGGACGAGGGCCGCGCGGGTCGTCCAGCCGCGCTCCGACAAGGTCTTCGATCTCGACATCGTCGTCCCCGTCGAGGACATGGGCGAGATGAGCCGGTTCGTCGACGACTCTGGGGCGGCAGATCCGCGGCAGCGCAGCATCTGGCCGCATGTGGAAGACCGTCTGCTCGACCTCATCGAGGCGCACCGGTCGACGCTGGTGTTCGCGAACTCGCGGCGGCTGGCCGAGCGGCTCTGCGGGCGGCTCAACGAACTCGCCTACGAACGCGCGACCGGCGCACCCTTGCCCGAGAACCACTCCCCTGCGGAGATGATGGCCGAGGCTGGGTCGTCCAGAGGTGCGCCACAGGAGATCGCCCGAGCGCACCATGGTTCCGTCTCCAAGGAAGAGCGGGCGGGCATCGAGAACGCCCTGAAGGAGGGTCGTCTCCCGGCGGTCGTGGCGACGTCCAGCCTCGAACTCGGCATCGACATGGGCGCCGTCGACCTGGTCGTGCAGGTGGAGTCGCCGCCGTCGGTGGCGAACGGGCTCCAGCGGGTCGGACGGGCGGGCCACCAGGTAGGCGCCGTGTCCAAGGGCGTCATCTTCCCCAAGTACCGGGGCGACCTCGTGCAGACGGCGGTGGTGGCCGAGCGCATGCGCGGGGGCGAGATCGAGGAGATGCGCTATCCGCGCAACCCCTTGGACGTCCTCGCCCAGCAGATCGTCGCGATGGTCGCCATGGACGAGTGGACGGTCGACGACCTCGAATCGCTCGTCAAACGCGCCGCGCCCTATGCCACGCTGCCCCGATCGGCGCTGGAGGCCACCCTGGACATGCTCGCCGGGCGGTATCCCAGCGACGAGTTCGGCGAGCTGCGTCCGCGCCTGGTGTGGGACCGGGTGACGGGCGTCCTGCGCGACCGTCCGGGGTCACAGCGCCTCGCGGTGACAAGCGGCGGGACGATCCCAGACCGGGGCCTGTTCGGCGTGTTCCTGGTCGGGGAGAAGTCCTCGCGCGTGGGTGAATTGGACGAGGAGATGGTGTACGAGTCGCGCGTCGGCGACGTGTTCGTGCTCGGCGCCAGCTCGTGGCGCATCGAGGACATCACGCCCGACCGGGTGCTCGTGTCACCCGCTCCCGGCCAGCCGGGAAAGCTGCCGTTCTGGCACGGCGACACCCTCGGGCGTCCCGCCGAGTTGGGGCGGGCCCTCGGGTCGTTCACCCGCGAGCTGGCCCGGCTGCCCGTCGAGGAGGCTCGCGCGCGGGTGTCCGCCGCCGGGTTGGACGACTGGGCGTCCACCAACCTCGTGTCCTACGTGGGCGAGCAGCGGGAGGCCACCGGACACGTACCCGACGACCGGACGATGGTCGTCGAACGGTTCCGCGACGAACTCGGCGACTGGCGCATGGTCGTCCACTCGCCGCTGGGCGCGCGCGTGCACGCGCCGTGGGCGCGCGCCATGGCGGGCCGTCTGCGCGAACGGTACGGCGTCGACGCGCAGGCCATGCACGCCGACGACGGCATCGTCATCCGCATCCCCGACATGGAGGAGCCACCCGGGCTCGACCTGGCCGTCTTCGACGCCGACGACGTCGAACGGATCGTCGTGGACGAGCTGGGCGGTTCGGCGCTGTTCGCGGCCCGGTTCCGCGAGTGCGCGGCGCGTTCGCTGCTCCTGCCCCGCCGCCGTCCCGACAAGCGGATGCCGCTCTGGCAGCAACGCCAGCGGGCCGCGCAACTGCTGGCCGTCGCGAGCAAGTACCCGTCGTTCCCCATCGTCCTGGAGACGATGCGCGAATGCCTCCAGGACGTGTTCGACGTTCCCGGCCTGGTGCAACTGATGCGTGACATGGCCGGGCGCAAGGTCCGCATGGTCGAGGTGGAGACGCCCGAGCCGTCCCCGTACGCGCGTTCCCTACTGTTCAACTACATCGGCGCGTTCATGTACGAGGGCGACTCCCCCCTCGCCGAGCGCCGCGCCCAGGCCCTCGCGCTCGACTCCGCGCTGCTGGCCGAGCTGCTCGGCCAGGCCGACCTGCGCGAGCTGCTCGACCCGGACGCCGTCGCCGAGATCGAACGGGAACTCCAGCGGCTGGCCGCCGACCGCCGCGCCCGCGACCTGGAGGGCGCCGCCGACCTGCTCCGCGCCCTCGGCCCCCTCACCACGGCGGAGGTCGCCCAACGGACGCTCTCCCCCGGCACCGACGAGGAGGACGTGCTCGTACGGGTGTCGCGGTGGCTGGCGGAACTTGAGGCGGCGCGGCGTGCGATCCGCGTCCGGATCGGCGGGGAGGAACGCTGGGCCGCGATCGAGGACGCCGGACGGCTCCGTGACGCGCTCGGCGCACCGCTGCCGGTGGGCGTCCCCGAGGCGTTCCTCGAACCGGTCGCCGATCCGCTCGGCGACCTGATCTCCCGGTACGCGCGCACGCACGGGCCGTTCCGCGCGACCGAGCCCGCTCTACGGTTCGGGCTCGGCGCCGCCGTGGTCGTGGAGACGCTGCGACGGCTGGCGGGCGCGGGACGGGTCGTCGAGGGCGAGTTCCTGCCCGTCGAGGCCGTGACGGGCCCGCTCACCACCGAATGGTGCGACGCCGGGGTGCTGCGGACGCTCCGCCGCCGCTCCCTGGCCCGGCTGCGCGCCGAGGTCGAACCGTCCCCACCGGAGTCGCTCGGCCGTTTCCTGCCGGTCTGGCACGGCATTTCCGGGGGCTCCCGGCTCCATGGCGTGGACGCGCTCGTCCAGGCGGTCGAGCAACTCCAGGGCGCGGCGGTACCCGCGTCCGCGCTGGAGTCGTTGATCCTTCCGACCCGAATCCCCGGCTACACCCCCGCGATGCTCGACGAGCTGACCTCCGCGGGCGAGGTCGTCTGGGCAGGCCAGGGCGCGCTACCGGGCGGCGACGGCTGGGTCGCGCTCTACCTGGCGGACACGGCACCGCTCCTCATGCCGGAACCCACGGAGATCACCCTCACGCCCGCGCACGAGGCCGTCCTGGACGCCCTCAGCGACGGCGGCGCACTCTTCTTCCGAACGCTGTCCGACCGCGTCAACCAGCAGGTGACGACCTCCGACGCCGACCTGGTCACCGCCGTGTGGGACCTCGTCTGGGCGGGTCATCTCACCAACGACACCATGGCCCCGCTGCGCGCCGCGCTGGGTGCGGGCCGTCCCGCGCACCGCTCCCGCACGACCCGCCGGGGCCGTCCCGTCCTGCCGTCCAGGACGGGCCCGCCGACCGTGGGCGGCCGCTGGTGGCCGCTCCCCGGACGCGAGCCGGGCGCCACCCTCCGCTCGCACGCGCTCGCCGAGGCGCTGTTGGAGCGGTACGGCATCGTCATCCGTGGCGCGGTCGCCGCCGAACGGACCCCCGGCGGGTTCTCCGCCGTCTACCCGGTGCTGCGCGCGTTCGAGGAGACGGGCCGGTGCCGCCGTGGCTACTTCGTGGAGGGCCTGGGCGCGGCCCAGTTCGCGCTCCCGGGCGCCGTCGACCGCCTCCGCGCGCTCCGCCCCACGACCGCGTCCCCAGACGACATCTCGGCCATGTGGGAGACACCGCACAAACCGGCGACGCGGGCCCTCATTCTGGCCGCCGCCGACCCCGCCAACCCGTACGGGGCCGCGCTGCCCTGGCCGGAACGGGGCGACGAGACCGCGAGCGGCCACAAGCCGGGCCGCAAGGCCGGGGCGCTGGTCGCGCTCGTCGAGGGCCGACTCGTCCTTTACGTCGAGCGCGGCGGCCGGACCCTCCTCACCTGGGACGACGACCCGGGCGTCCTGCAACCGGCGGTCGACGCCCTGGCGCTCGCCGTCCGCGAGGGCGCGCTCGGCAAGCTCACCGTCGAACGCGCCGACGGCACCGCGATCACCGACTCCCCCCTGGCCGCCGCCCTGGAGTCGGCCGGTTTCCACCCGACCCCCCGGGGCCTCCGCCTCCGCGCCTGACCCGTGGGTCAGTGGCGGCGGGATTTGAACATGGTGATGAGGCCGCGGAGGGCGCGTTCGTCCAGGGAGCCGAAGGGGTTGTCGTGGACGAGGTACGTCCAGGTCGCGGACGGTCGTTGGAGCCCGGCGGCGTCCAGGTCGATGCCGTCCTCCTCGGTGGCGGTGAGGGCCTCGAAGGCTGCGATGGAGCGTTTGCGGGCGTCGGGGAGGATGCGCTTGCCCGCGGGGACGGCCTCGGCGTTGAACTCGACGAGCGGGTCCAGGCCGCGGCCGAGGGACCGCAGGTGGATGCCCTCGCGCAGGTCGGCGAGGTAGGCGAGGTGCTCGGCCCAGCAGCGGTCCAGTTCGTACAGGACGATCTGCCGGGCGGCGTCCGCGACCGCCTCCGCGCCCGCGATCTTGGTGAGTTCGGCGTGGTGGTCGGCGGCGCCCGCGGCCATGGCGCGGTCGGCGGCGTCGCCGTTCAGCGCGGCGTCGCGGTCGGCGAGGACCTCCCGGCGCTGGAGGCCGATCAGCTGGTTGTACCGCCAGGTGTTCCGGTGCAGTTCGAGGTCGACGCCCTCGGCGACGCGCTGCGCGTGCCCGACGACCCAGTGCGCGTTCTTGTCCGTGACGAGCCCGTCGTCGTCGGCCTTCGTGGACGTCTTCTCGTCGGGGGCGTAGCGGGTGACGAGGTCGTCCTGGAGGCTGGTGAAGAACACCGAGCCGCCGGGGTCGCCCTGCCGTCCGGCGCGGCCTCTGAGCTGGTCGTCCAGGCGGCTGCTGTGGTAGCGGCCGGTGCCGATGACGAGCAGGCCGCCCGCCTCGGCGACGCGGTCGTGGTCGGTGCCCCCGGCCTCGGCGGGGGCGGTGCCGGGCGGGGTCGACGGGCTGCCGCCGAGCCGGATGTCGGTGCCGCGGCCCGCCATCTGCGTGGAGACGGTGATCGCCCCGTACGCCCCGGCCTCGGCGATGATCGCGGCCTCCTCGGCGTCGTTCTTGGCGTTCAGCACGACCCGGTCGAGCCCGGCGCGGGCGAGGCGGCGCGCGAGCCGTTCGGATTCGGCGACGTCGCCGGTGCCGACCAGCACGGGCCGTCCGGTGGCGTGCGCGGCGGCGATCTCCTCGACGATCGCGACCTCCTTGTCTGCGGAGGTCGCGTAGAGGCGGTCGGGCTCGTCGTCGCGGACGCAGGCCCGGTTCGGCGGGACGACGGCGATCTGCAACGAGTAGAACTCGGTGAGCTGCCCGGCGACGGCCATCGCGGTCCCGGTCATGCCGCAGCGCACCGGATAGCGTCCGACCAGCTCCTGGACGGTGATCGAGTCGAGGATCTCGCCGCTCGGGGACGCCTCCAGGGCCTCCTTCGCCTCGACCGCCGCCTGGAGGCCGTCCGGCCAGCGTTGCAGCAGCGCGACCCGGCCCCGCGACTCGCTGATCAGCTTCACCTCGCCGTCGCGGACGAGGTAGTCGACGTCGCGATGCAGCAGCACCTCGGCGTGCAGGGCGACGTTCACGGCGGTGAGGGTGGCCAGCTGGTCGGGGGCGTACAGGTCGAGGCCCTCGTCGCCGCCGAGGACGCGC
The DNA here is from genome assembly GCF_039537545.1 of Actinomadura meridiana. Taxonomy (NCBI): domain Bacteria; kingdom Bacillati; phylum Actinomycetota; class Actinomycetes; order Streptosporangiales; family Thermomonosporaceae; genus Actinomadura; species Actinomadura meridiana. The sequence goes on along the minus strand of NZ_BAABAS010000005.1, from coordinate 297,070 downwards.
TCGACCTCCTGCGCGCCCGCCGGGGTGAGCTGGACGTTGCGCGACTCGTCGTCGGTGGCGTAGTGCAGGCCCGGCCGGAGGCGGCGGACGAGGTCGGCGTAGCGGGGGTCGGCGGCGTCGAGGTCGGCGGCGCCCGCGAGGACGAGCGGGACCATCGCCTCGTCCACGAGCACCGAGTCGGCCTCGTCGACCAGCGCCACGGACGGCTCGGGCCGCACGACGTCGCCCGGGTCGGTGGCGAGGCGGTCCCGGAGCAGGTCGAAGCCGATCTCGCTGACGGGCCCGTACGTGACGTCCGCCTGGTAGGCGGCGCGGCGCTCCTCCGGCGTGGACGACTGCCCGACCCAGCCGACCGTCACCCCGAGCATCGCGTAGACCGGGCCCATCCACTCGGCGTCGCGGCGGGCCAGGTAGTCGTTGACCGACATCACGTGGACCCGGCGGTCGCGCAGCGCGTACCCGGCGGCGGCGAGGGCCCCGGACAGGGTCTTGCCCTCGCCGGTGGCCATCTCGGCGACATGTCCGGACAGCAGGGCGAGCGTCCCGATGAGCTGGACGTCGAACGGCCGTTCGCCGAGCGTCCGGCGGGCGGCCTCGCGGCCGAGGGCGCACAGTTCCGCGAGGTCATCCTCACGGTGGACCCCCGACTTCCGCAGGGCGGAGGCCGCCGCGGTCAGGTCGTCGTCGGACAGTTTCCGGACGCGCGGCTCCCGCTCGTTCGCCGCGTCCACCAGGGCGCGGAACGGCGCGAGGTCGACGCTGCCGGGCTTCTGGACGAGCCGTCGCAGCCGCTCACGCAGCGCCATGGCGTCCCCTCGGTTGTACGGTCACGACTCCCCCAACGGGCTGGTTCGAGACTGCGTTCCCACCATGATCCCAGGGGTTGCCCCGGGATGTCCCGGGGTGTTCTCCCCACTTGGTCTGACCTCGAATTCATTCCTTCGGCGGATCCCCTCCCGCTCCTCGTTTGAGACGATGAGGTCGTAACGGGGTTTGCGGTGACGCGGGGAAACGTCACCGCGGAACGGGGTTCGTCATGACACCTACGGCTCGCAAGGCCGCCGCGCTTCGGCGCAAGCGTCAGATCATCAGTCAGACCGTCATCGACCGGGCGCTGAACGATCCGCGGCGCCACCAGGAAGAGGCCGCCGTCGCGGCCACCGCCAAATAGCAACGTTTCACCGAGCGCCTCCGCCACCGGGCGGGGGCGCTCACCTGTTTCCGGGCAAAGCTTCCGGCTTCCGGGGACGCGCCAACGCCAGTTTCAACCGGCGGAGGAGAAGACGTGGTCGCGGGCCTGCTCCAGCGCCGCGTACAGGGCGCCGCGCAGGACGGGGTTGCCCTCCACACCGGTCATGGACACGGTGGGACGGGTCGGGCTGATCCGGCCGACGATCTCCTCGATGCGGGCGGCGAGGGGGACGCCCCCGGCGCGGCCGAGGTTGCCGGACAGGACGACGAGCCCCGGGTCCAGGACGATGTTGACCGAGGTCACACCGTAGGAGATGCGGCGGGCGAGGTCGTCCAGAAAGGGGCCGCCGCGATCCTGGTCGGCGGCCGCCGCGCGCACGCAGTCGACGGCCGTCGGCTCCTTGACGCCGTACTCGTGGGCGAGGGCGCGGACCGCGTCCGCGCCGACCAGCGCGCCGTAACCGCCGGCGAGAGTCGGGATGCCCCAGGTCCTGGACGGGGTGACGCCCTCGTCCACCTGGGCCCGGCGGGCGGCGCCGACCGGCAGCGGGGCGCCGGGGACGGGCAGGTAGCCGATCTCCCCCGCGCCGCCCCACCGGCCGCGGTGCAGCCGTCCGCCCAGCATCACCGAGAGGCCCATGCCTCGGTCGAGCCACATGAGGGCGAAGTCGTCGGTGCCGTGCGCGGCGCCGTAGGCCCGTTCGGCGATGGCGGCCAGGTTGACGTCGTTCTCGATCGTCACGGGACGGCGCAGGTCCGTCCGCAGCGCCGCGAGGACGCCCTCATGCCAGGCGGGCAGGTCGAACGCGAACTGGACGTCGCCCGACTGCGGGTCGACGACACCGGGCGTCCCGATCACAAAGGCGCTCAATCTCGACAAGGCGACCTTCGCCGAACGGCACGCTTTCACAACCGCGCTGTGCACCGTCCTGACCGGCTCGTCAGTGCCGTTGGGGTCCACGGTGACCTGCGCGGTGATGTGCCCGGTGATGTCGGCCACACCCGCCGTGACGCCGTCGGGTCCGACCTCAAGCCCCGCCACATAGGCACTGGACGGCACGACGGCGTAGAGCGCGGCGTTCGGCCCGCGTCCCCCCGCCTGCGAACCGACGACCGAGACAAGGCCGCGGTCCTCTAGCCTGGACAGAAGCTGGGAAGCGGTGACCTTGGAAAGACCGGTGTGCTCGCCGATCTGGGCGCGGGTCAGCGGCCCCTGCCGGACGAGCAGGTCCAGCGCCGCGCGATCGTTGAGTTCGCGCAGAAGCCTCGGCGTCCCCGGGCGGTTGGCGACCATGCTGGTACCCCTCGATGTCTCAAGTGTCTCAATCCGCTAACGGCAGTTTTGTTTAGGAAAGTTTCTTGTTAGTTTACGCCCAAGCGCCGACCGGTCCGGTACCCCGGATCGGGGGCGCGCGCAGAGCGCGGACTGGCGAGCAGGGCGCCCGCGAGCGTTGCGAACGCAAGAGGGGCATGGCAGGGACCCTAAAGGGTCACCATCCCCGCTTGCACCGCAGGCCACAAGGCCGCGCGAGGCGATGCCGGAAAGGATCCCCAGTGAAATACATCAAGATTGCGGCCGCGGCGGCCGCGATCGCCCTGGCCGCCACGGCCTGCGGGGGCGATGGTGACGACGCTGACGAGGGCAAGGGTAAGGACCCGGCGCAGCTCAAAGTCTGGATGATGGGCGAGGGAACGCCGGAGCAGACCAAGTTCCTTGACGCCGTCGAGACCGACTTCAAGGCCAAGCACCCCACCACGGACGTGCAGATCAAGTACGTTCCGTGGCCGCAGGTGGCTACAACGTTCCAAAAGGCGGCGGCCGGTGGCGAGGGCCCCGACGTCACCGAGCTGGGCAACACCGACGTCCAGTCCCACGTCGAGCAGGGCAACCTGGCCGAGATCACCGACGACTTCAACGGCTGGGCGGACGGCAAGACGCTGAACAAGACGGCGCTCGCCAACGACCAGGCGGACGGCAAGACCTACGCCGTGCCGTGGTACGGCGGCGTCCGCGCCGTCTGGTACAGGACGGACTGGTTCCAGGAGCTCGGCATCCAGCAGCCGAAGAACTGGGCCGACCTGACCGCCGCGGCGAAGAAGATCCAGGACTCCAAGAAGGTGCCCGGCATCGGCGTGCCGAGCGACCAGACCAACGCGCTGCTCAGCTTCATCTGGGGCAACAACGGCGAGGTCGCCACCAAGCAGGGCGACAAGTGGGTGGGTCAGCTCGACCAGCCCGCCGCCGTCGAGGCCGCGAGCTACTACGCGGGTCTCGTCGCCAAGGAGAAGGTCGCCCCCGAGAAGTACATCGGCAAGAACGAGCTTGAGGGCCCGCAGCGCGACTTCGCGCTCGGCAAGCTCGGCATGTACTTCGACGGCAGCTGGTCGCTCAAGGAGATGAAGAAGATCTCCGACAAGGACGTCGACAAGTGGGGCGTCTTCCCGATCCCGGCCAAGGCCGGCGGGAACGCGCCGGTGATGGCCGGCGGCTCCGACCTCGCCGTCTGGAAGGACAGCAAGGCCAAGTCCGTGGCGTTCGACTACATCACGATGCTCAACAACGCCAAGAACGCCAAGGCGTGGGCCGACTACAGCGGGTTCTCGTCCATGCGTTCGGACGTCTCGTTCTCCGACCCCAAGCTGCAGATCTTCACGCAGATCGCCACCAACACCAAGTTCCCGCCGATCAGCGCGGGCTGGGGCGAGTTCGAGCAGGCCAAGAAGGTGCTGCCGAACGCCATCAAGGCGATCATGCAGGGCAAGCCCGCCGCCGACGAGATGAAGAAGGCGAACGAGCAGGCCAACACCCTGCTGAACCCGTAGTACCCGGCTGATCGGAACGTCCATGCTCGACACCGCTCCAGCGGTGGGGAAATCGCCCGGCCGGAGGTCCTCCGGCCGGGCGCGGTCCCGCCGCAGGCCCCGCCTCGGGCCGTACCTGCTGATCGCGCCGACCGTGGTCGTGATCGCCGTCCTGATGTTCTGGCCCATGATCCAGATCGGGATCATGTCGTTCCAGAAGGTCGGCAACCGCCAGTTGCGCGGGGAACCGGCCGAGCAGGTCGGATCCGAGAACTTCGACACCATCTTCCATGACGAGCTCTTCTGGCAGTCCCTGCGGCACACCGTGCTGTTCGCCGTCGTCGCGGTGACGCTCACGCTGATCGTCGGGACGCTGGTGGGGCTGCTGCTCAACAAGCTCGGCAAGCGAATGTCGTCCTTCGTCGCGGGCGGCGTGATGATCGCCTGGGCGACCCCGCCGGTCACCGCGGCGATCATCTTCACCTGGCTGTTCGGCTCGACCGGCGGCGTCGTGAACTGGTTCCTGGACCTGCTGCCGAACTTCCTCGTCGGCGGCGGCTGGGACGACTACAACTGGTTCGCCAAGCCGCTGTCCACCTACACCGTGCTCACCGTGTGCGTCGTCTGGCAGGCGTGCCCGTTCGTGGCGGTGTCGGTGCTGGCGGGCCTGAAGAGCGTCCCCGGCGAGCTGTACGAGGCCGCCCGGGTGGACGGCTCCGGCCCCTGGCGGACGTTCTGGAGCCTCACCTACCCGATGCTCAAGCCGATCTTCCTCGTGCTGGTCGTCATGTCGATCATCTGGGACTTCAAGGTCTTCACCCAGCTGTTCATCATGTCCGGCCTGGCCAACCGCGACGCCTTCAACCTGTCGCTGTACGGCTATTCCGAGGCGTTCGGCTCGCTGAATCCGAAGCTCGGCATGGGCTCGGCGATCGCCGCGGTCCTCACCGGGATCCTGCTGATCGTCACCGCCCTGTACGTCCGGGTCATGGTCAAACAGGGGGAGACGAAATGACGGCCACGACGGCGCGGCGCCCCGCCGCGCACGCGGGCGGCCGCCGACCCGGCGGCAGGCGCTGGCGGAAGATAGCGCTCAACGGGACGGGCGTGCTCGTCTTCGTCCTCGCGGTCTTCCCGGTCTTCTGGATGGTGTCCACGGCGTTCAAGCCGAACACCGAGATCTTCAGCACCACGCCCAAGCCGCTGCCGTCCCATCCGACGCTGGCGCACTTCGACCTGGTGCTGAACGGCGGCATCGCGGAGGTGTCCTTCTGGGCGTACTTCCGCAACAGCCTGATCATCGCGCTCGTCACGGTCGTGGTGTCGAGCCTGCTCGCGCTGCTGGCCGCCGTCGCGGTGGCCCGGTTCCGCTTCCGGTTCCGCACCACGTTCCTGGTCATGCTGCTGATCGTCCAGATGGTGCCGGCCGAGGCCCTGGTCATCCCGCTGTTCCTCGACCTCAAACGGATCGACCTGCTCAACAGCCTGCCCGGCCTCGTGATCGTCTACGTCGGGTTCGCGGCGCCGTTCGCCATCTGGATGCTGCGGGGATTCGTCGCCGCCGTGCCGCGCGAGCTGGAGGAGGCCGCCGCGATCGACGGCGCCGGGCCGATCCGCACGTTCTTCCGCGTCATGCTCCCGCTCGTCGCGCCCGGACTGGTCGCGACCAGCATCTTCTCCTTCATCACCGCATGGAACGAGTTCATCTTCGCCTACACGTTCCTGGAAGACCAGGACAAGTACACCCTCCCGATCATGCTGCAGTTCTTCTTCGGCCGCAGCGGTAACGCTTGGGGGCCCATCATGGCGGCGTCAACGCTGCTCACCATTCCCGTCATCGCGTTCTTCCTGCTCGTCCAGCGCCGGATGGTGTCCGGCCTCACCGCAGGGGCGGTGAAGGGGTGACGACCGGCGACAACGCGACAGAGGCCGAGATCGGCCGGCTGGCACGCGGCACCCTCCTCCCGTCCTTCCCCGGACCCACCGCACCGCCCTGGCTGCTGGACGAACTGGGAGCCGGCCTGGCCGGCGTCACCCTGTTCGCCCTCACCGGCAACGTGCAGAGCCCCGAGTCGCTGGCCGCGCTGACCGCGCAGATGCGCAAGGCCGGCGACCCGTTCGTCACGATCGACGAGGAGGGCGGCGACGTCACCCGCCTCGGCGGCCACCAGACGGGCAGTCCCTACCCGGGCAACGCGGCGCTCGGCGCCGTCGACGACCCGGAGCTGACCCGGCGGATCTACCGATCCATGGGCGCGGAGCTGGCCGAGGTCGGCGTCAACTTCAACTTCGCGCCGTCGGTGGACGTCAACACCGCCGACGACAATCCCGTGATCGGCACCCGCTCGTTCGGGTCCGACCCGCGGCTGGTGGCCCGGCACGCGGCCGCGGCCGTCACCGGCACGCAGGAGGCGGGCGTCGCGGCCTGCGCGAAGCACTTCCCCGGCCACGGCGCGACCGTGGACGACTCGCACCTGTCGATCCCGCTCGTCGACGCCGACCTGGAACTGCTGGACCGGCGCGAGCTCGTCCCGTTCCGGGCGGCGATCGAGGCCGGCACCCGCGCGGTGATGACCGGGCATCTCAACCTGCCCACCATCACCCGCGGGGTGCCGGCGACCCTGTCGCCCGACGCGATCACGGGGCTGCTCCGCGAGCATCTCGGCTACCGGGGCGTGATCGTCACCGACGCGCTCGACATGCAGGGCGCGAGCGGCGCGATCGGCATCCCCGAGGCGTCCGTGCGGGCCCTCATCGCGGGCGCCGACCTGCTGTGCCTCGGGCCGAAGGAACACGCCGAGACGCTCCAGGCGACGCTCGTCGCCATCGGCGAGGCCGTCCGCGCCGGACGGCTGACCCCGGAGCGGCTGCGGGCCTCCGCGGAGCGCACCGGGGCGCTCAAGGAGTGGCTCGCCGGGCCCTCCCCCGCCGACGTCGACCGCGCCGCCGGGCTGGAGGCGGCCCGCCGCGCCATCCGCGTGTCGGGCTCGCTGCCCGGCTGGGACTCCGCGCCGCTCGTGGTGGAGTCGGAGTCCTCCGGCAACATCGCGGTCGGCCCGACGCCGTGGGGGCTGAGCCCCTGGGCGCCGGACGCGATCCAGGCCAACGGCGCGGAGGGGACGGCGGACCACGCCCTGGACAGGGCCAGGGGACGCGGTCTGATCGTCGTCCTGCGCGACGCGCACCGGCACGCGGGCCAGCGCGCGCTCGCCACGGCGCTGCTCACGGCGCGTCCCGACACGGTCATCGTGGAGATGGGTCTGCCGGTCTGGCGCCCCGGTTCCGCGACCTACATGGCCACCTACGGCGCCGCGGCCGCCAACGCCCAGGCCGCCGCAGAACTGCTCGGGCTGTGCTGACGGAGCGCTGAAGCCCGCGGTGTGCCCACCGGACAAGAGCCCGGTTCCGGTGGGCACACCGCGCCCCGGTTGCCGGAGCAATGTGATCGGCAAGGGATAATGACCATATGAGATTGTCCGCCCGGGTCGACTACGCGTTGCGCGCCGCCGCCGAGCTGGCGGTCGCCGGGAGTAGCCCGGTGACCGCGGTGCAGCTCGCCGAGGCGCAGCAGATCCCACCGAAATTCCTCGAGAACATCCTCGGTCAGTTGCGCAGGTCCGGCATCATCCGGAGCCAGCGGGGGCCCGAGGGCGGCTACTGGCTGGCGCGACCGGCCGAACAGATCTCCCTCGCCGACATCATCCGCGCCATCGACGGGCCACTCCTCGGCGTGCGGGGCGAACGTCCCGAACACGTGGGCTACCAGGGGCCCGCCCGTTCACTCCAGGACGTGTGGATCGCGCTGCGCGCCAGCGAGCGCTCCATCCTGGAACAGGTCACGCTCGCGCACATCGCCGAGGGCAAGCTGCCCGAGCGCATCCGTAAGCTCACCGAAGACCCGTCCGCCTGGGAAAGCCCCTCCTTCATCTAGGCCCATGCCAGAGGGCGACGTCGTCTGGCTGACCGCCCGGCGCCTGCGCGAGGCGCTCGCTGTGTCTATTGCAGTGCACTCCTCCTTCGGGCCCTGGGGGCCCTCCATCGTCGTGAACTGCGGTGCGATCGCTGCATCGCTCTCGACTCGCTTCGCGATCAGGGTCTCGCTTCGCTTGCCCCTGCCTTCGGACGCGATCGCAATGGGTGAGGTCCCTGCGTGGTCTGTGTGGATGGTCGCGGTGGAAGGCTCCGCTACTCGGCACGCGGGCTGAGCGAGTCCGCCTCATCTCGGCGAACGCGGAGTCGCAGGCGGTCGGCTACTCCCTCGGTATGGTCGACCTCCTGCGCACCGCCGACGAGCACAAGGCCGTCGGCCATCTGGGCCCCGACCTGCTCGATCCCGACTGGCGTCCGGCCATGGTCGCGGACGCGGTCGACCGTCTCAACGAGCAGCCTGGGCGGGCCGTTGGCGAGGCGCTGCTGGACCAGACCCGTCTGGCCGGGATCGGGAACGTCTACAAGGCCGAGATCCTGTTCCTGCGCGGCGTCAACCCGTGGACCCTGGTTCGGGACGTCTCTGACCTGCACGGCCTTGTGGAGCTCTCTCACCGACTCCTGGACCTCAACAAGAACCGGCATGGCCACGTCACCACCGGCGACACGTCTCGGGGCCGCGAACACTGGGTCTACGGGCGGGCCCCCAAACCCTGCCGCCGCTGCGGGACGGCGATCAAACGCGCGCCCCAAGCGTCCAACGGCGGACAGCGCACGACCTACTGGTGCCCCCGCTGCCAGCCCGCCCCCGGCTAACCGGCGCGCCACCTACAGCACTGTTACCTCGCCGTGGACGATGGTCAGTCCCGCTTGGGGGGCGCCGACGTCGCAGCCCGGGCCGTTGGGACGGGTCGCTTCAGGGATGAGGTCGACGCGCCGGTCGAAGAACGTCCGGCCGTGCACGTCGCGCAGTCTGAGCGTGACCTGGACGGGTTCGGTCGGCAGGCCCTGGACGTTAGCGAACCCGAACTTGCCCGCGTCGGGTGAGCTGGACGCGGAACACACGGTCGAAGCGTCGGCGTCCGCGTCGCAGTTCTTCGACACGGTCCACGTGGCCGATCGCAGCTCGATCCGGGGCTCGTGGCAGGTGTCGTCCCAGCACACCCGCAGGGACGCGGACGCGGTGCGCGCGGCCTCGGGAGGCGGGACCGTGAGGCTGAGGCCGGGACGGGAGCCGACGTCCGTGCACGGGTGACCCGCGCCGTTCCCCTCGGTGCCGCACGCCGCGAGGGCGAGCAGCGCGGCGGCGAGCGCCACGGATCTCGCCAGCGGGACGGTCATGACACATGATCACCACACTTGGGCCCAACACTTCGCGAAACCCCAAAACCGGACTAAAAGCCGCGCGGCCCCGGCCCGCCGAAACATCGGTCGAGCCGGGACCGCGATCGAACCTCAGACCCAGGTCGGGCCCGGGTTCCGGGTCGTCAGGTCTGTGCCTGGAACATCCAGTGTTGCTTCTCGAGCTCGCGGGCGATGGCGATGAGCAGGTCCTGCGTCACGGGGTCCGGCTCGTCGGTGGCCGTGATGCGCTCGCGGAACCGCGCGATGATCTGCGCCAGGAGATCGGTGATCGCGGCGACGACCTTGTCGTCGGCCAGGTAACCGGCCTCCAGTTGCGGGTTCTTCGTGCGGTCGGCGACCGTGCGGGCACGGCCGTCGGGGTTCACCCCGATCGCCACGGCGCGTTCGGCGACGTCGTCCTGGCCGCCGCGGGCGAGCGCGACGATCTCGTCGAGATGCTCGTGGACGACCTTGAAGTTGCGGCCGGTGAGGTTCCAGTGCGCCTGCTTGGCGGTCAGGGAGAGGTCGATGAGGTCGATGAGGGAACCCTGCAAAGCCTCTCCGGCGACCTTCTGCGCGTCGTCGGGGAGCGGGCTCTTGATCGCCGCCATGATGGGCTCCTTCCGCGTCATTACGGTTATCCGTTACAACACGGGACCCTCCCCGCGAATGCCGCGTTCATGCGTGAGGCCGCGCACACCCGCGGCCCCGGGTCAGGGCATGGACGCTCCGCGTGACACGCGGCGAACGGCCCGGGTCAGGCCGCCACCATGTCGGCGCGGAATTCGCCGGTGATCTCCTCGGGCGTCTCCGGAATGCTCTCGGCCGTGATGCGCTCGTGCTCCGGCGCGCCCGCCATCACGGGCTCGTGCTGCAGCTCGGCGAGGGCCAGCTGGTCCGCCACGTCCCTCAGCACATGGGACAGCGGAACGCCGAGCGCCTTGCAGATCGAGGACAGCAGTTCCGACGAAGCCTCTTTCTGCCCCCGTTCCACCTCGGACAGGTAGCCGAGTGACACCCGCGCCGCCGCGGACACCTCACGGAGGGTGCGTCCCTGGCGCAGCCGCAGCTGCCGCAGTACGTCACCGAGCAGCTGGCGAAGCAGGACCATCGTCTCGCTCCCTCCCTCAGTTCGGACCATCTGCCGGTTCCACCGTACCCGCCTTGACGGTGGGCATGGCAGACCGTTGAATTCGTGTTCGCTCGGAACGTAACGCTGTAATCAGCCCGACTCTTCCCGATCCGCCCGGGCGGACCCGGCCCGATCCTCGACATCGAGCCCAAGCAGGATACGTCTCAGCAGCTCAAGGGCGTGCACGACGGTCATCCGCCGGATCACGGCGCGCGTCTCGGGACCCGGGCCCGGCACGGGAAGTCTCGGACTGGTCACGATGCGGAGTCCCCCCGGACCGGCCAGACCGATGAAGATCGTGCCGACGGGGTGGCCGTCCTGCGGGTCGGGCCCCGCCACACCCGTCACAGCGAGCCCGTACGTCGCGCCGAGCGCGTCCCGTACCCCGGCGGCCATCGCGGCGGCCACGTCCGGGTGGACGGCCCCGTGCTCGTCCAGCAACCCCGCCGGGACGCCGAGGAGCCGGTGCTTGACCTCGGTCGCGTACGTCACCATGCCGCCCGCGAACGTCGCCGACGATCCCGGCGTCGCGGTCAGCTCCGCGCCGATGAGCCCGCCGGTCAGCGACTCGGCCGCCGCGACCGTCGCGGACCGCTCGGCGAGCACCCGGTGCACGACACGGGCGAGCGACTCGTCCTCCGCCCCGTACACGGCCGTGCCGAGCAGGTCCCGGACGCGCGTCTCGACCTCCGCGAGCCGGTCGGCGGCGCCGGGGCCCGCGACGGTGATCCGGATCTTCACCTCGGACGGGTCGGGCAGGTAGGCGAGCCGCACCCCGTCCATCGCCTCCACCTCGGCGAGCCGCGTCGCGACGACCGACTCCCACATCCCGGCGGTGCGCAGCGTGCGGCGCGCGACGGCGGGCAGCCCGGCGATCTCCGCCAGCTCCGGCAGCACCACCTCGTCCACGATCGTGCGCATCTCGAACGGGACGCCGGGCACCGCGTAGACGATCCCGCCGGGCAGTTCGACGCGCAGGCCGGGCGCCGAACCGGCGGAGTTGGTGAGGATCCGCGCGCCCTCGGGGACGTCCGCCATGCGCAGCGCCATCGGCTGCAACTCGCGTCCGGCGCGCGCGACCCGGTCACGGAGCCGCCGCTCCAGCGCGGGGTCGCGGACGAGCCCGACACCCGCCGCCTTCGCCAGCGCGTCGCGCGTCAGGTCGTCGTAGGTGGGGCCGAGCCCACCGGTGGTGATCACCGCGTCGGCGCGGCCGAGCGCGGCGGCCACCGCCTCGATGATCACGTCGAGCTCGTCGCCGACGACGACGCTGCGGGTCACCTCGACGCCGTGGTCGGCGAGCCTGCGGCCGAGCCAGGCCGCGTTCCCGTTGACCGTGTCGCCGAGGAGCAGCTCGTCCCCGATCGTGAGCAGTTCGACCCGCGTCACGTCCATCCCCGCCTTCCCGCTCCGCACCGGTGTCGGTCCCCGTCCGGCCACCCGAATGTAGCGGTACCGGTCGCGGCGGGACGGGCCCGGCCGTCCCCCGGTTGACGGGGAAAAACGACCGATTGAGGACGTGCGCGACGGCGGGTGATCGTATCGGTCCAATGGGATTTCCCAGTTCGCTCGCCCACGAAAAGCGAGGGCCGTGTTTTGTGTCCCGCGACGGAACCGGTTCCGCCTCAGCATGCGGCGGGCATGCTGGTGGGGACACGGATCGTCGCCCCGGGACGATCACTCCCAGTCCACCAATTACCGGAGACGCAGGTCACAATGTGAGTCAAGCCTCATTCGCTCGATTCGTCCGCACGGGGATTCACAGGGATAATTGTTCACGCGGCACCGAAGAGCGGGGCTGCGGGAACACGACCGGGGTGGGCGTGCTCCCGCAGCCCATCGGTACTCAGGACGTCCCGGACGGTTCCTCAGGACGTCTCGGACGGTTCCGCCGCGCCGGGCGCCCGCCAGAGCCGCCACGCCTGGACGAGATAGTCGACCCCCGTGACCACGGTGACGATCAGCGCGGCGCCCATCGTGACCCAGCGCGCGAAGTCGAGCGGCCCCGGCAGGATGTACAGGCCGATGGCGATCACCTGGAGCATCGTCTTCAGCTTGCCGCCCTTGCTCGCCGGGATCACACCGCGGCGGATCACGATGAACCGCAGCACGGTGATCCCGATCTCGCGGACCATGATGAGGGCCGTCACCCACCACCACAGCTCCCCCATGATGGACAGGCTGACCAGCGCCGCGCCGGTCAGCGCCTTGTCCGCGATCGGGTCGGCGATCTTGCCGAAGTCGGTGACCAGCCCCCGGGACCGGGCCAGATCGCCGTCGATCTTGTCGGTGATGGAGGCGGCCGCGAAGACGACGAACGCGGCGAGGCGCCAGCCGGTGCCGTCCACGAAGAACAGCCAGACGAAGACGGGGACGAGCGCGATCCGGACGATCGTCAGCGCGTTCGCGACGTTCCACACGCCCGCCGGGGGCGGATCGTGCGACCCCGCCACCGGCTCCCCGGCGCCCGCGATCATGACAGGTCCGCGACGAGGTCCACGCCGTCGCTGCCGGTGACGCGGGCGGTGACGATCTCGCCGAGGGCGGCGGCCGAGCCGCGGACGCGGACCGTCCCGTCCACCTCGGGCGCCTGGTGCTCGGCGCGGCCCTCCAACTCGCCGCCGTCGCCCTTGTCCTCCAGCAGGACGTGGACGTCGGTGCCGACGCGGTCCTCGGCGCGCTGCGCGGTCAGCTCGTCGGCGAGGCTCGCGAGCTCCTCGACGCGGGCGGCGATCTCGGCGGGGTCGAGCTTGCCGTCCAGGGCGGCGGCCTCGGTGCCGTCCTCGTCGGAGTAGCCGAACACGCCGACCGCGTCCAGGCGCGCGGCGGACAGGAACTCGGCGAGCTCCTCGAAGTCGTCCTCGGACTCGCCGGGGAACCCGACGATGAAGTTGGACCGGACGCCCGCGTCCGGGGCGAGGGCGCGGATCTGGTCGAGCAGGCCGAGGAACCGCTCGCGGTCGCCGAACCGCCGCATCGACCGCAGCACCGGGCCGCTCGCGTGCTGGAACGACATGTCGAAGTAGGGGGCGACGCCCGGCGTGCCGCAGATCGCCTCGATCAGCCCCGGACGGGTCTCGGCGGGCTGGAGATAGCTGACGCGGACGCGTTCGACGCCGTCCACGTTCGCGAGCTGCGGCAGCAGTTTCTCCAGGGCGCGCAGGTCACCGAGGTCCTTGCCGTAGGACGTGGAGTTCTCGCTCACGAGGACCAGCTCGCGGACGCCGTGACCCGCGAGCCACCGGGCCTCCTCCAGCACCTCCGCCGGGGGACGCGACACGTACGCGCCACGGAACGCCGGGATCGCGCAGAACGTGCAACGGCGGTCGCACCCAGAGGCCAGCTTCAACGGCGCGACCGGCCCGCCGCCGAGCCGCCGCCGCAACACCCGAGGCCCGGACGCCGGAGCCACGCCATCCGGAAGTTCGTCCGGTGCCCCGTGCCCGGGGATCGCGGTACGCGAGCCGTGGCGTTCGACCGGGGAGATGGGCAGCAACGTCCGGCGGTCGCGCGGCGTGTGCGCCTCGCGGGCGCGTCCCGCCATGACGTCGTCGAGCCGGTCGCCGATGTCGGCGTAGTCGTCGAAGCCGAGGACCGCGTCCGCCTCCGGCAGCGCCTCGGCCAGCTCCCGGCCGTAGCGCTCGGCCATGCAACCGGCCGCGACGACCTTCGCGCCGGAGCCGTGCGCGGCGAGCAGCGTGTCGATGGAGTCCTTCTTCGCGGCCTCGATGAACCCGCAGGTGTTGACGACCACGACGTCCGCGCCACCGACGCCGTCCGCGCCGTCGCCCGCCAGGTCCCAGCCCGCGTCCTCGATGCGCGCGGCGAGCTCCTCGGAATCGACCTCGTTGCGGGCGCAGCCGAGCGTGATGAGCGAGACCTTGCGGCGTGTGGACATCCCCCTAAGGTAATGGCCCCGGGCCCCCGCGAGCACCAGCGACCTCACCCCGAGGTCAGGCGGATCACCGCGCGATAGGACCCCGCTCGTCCGATCAGGCCAGTCATTGTGGGGACGCCCCCACACCCCGGTCAGGCGGGGGCGGGATCGTCCTTGTCGAAGCTGAGGCGCTGGACGCCCTTGCCCTTGCCGGGCGAGCCGAGGTCCTTGCCGTTGACGGTCAGGTCGAGGCTGCCGCCGACGCCGATCACCAGCTTGACCTTCTTCTTGGCGGTGAAGACCTTCTGCTCGTCCTCGCGGAGCATGCCACTGAAAAGCGTCTTGCCGCCGTCGCCGCGAACGTTCAGCCACGTCGCGTGCTTGGCCTGGACCCGGACCTCGACCTTCGTGCGCGGCGCGACCGCGACCGGGTCACGGTCCTTCGGCGGCGCGGACGTCCTCGGTGCCGACGTCGTCGGCGCCGGCGTCCCGGCGACCTGCTGCGCGGTGCGCCGCTCACCCGCGCCGTCGTGCCCGAAGATCTGGAACACCCCGTAGATCACCACGGCCGCGAGGGCCAGCGCCATCGCGGCGCTCCAGTTCGGCGACCTGCGCTCGCGGAACGCGACGGGCTGCTCCGGCTCGAACGCCGACACCGCCGACACGGGTTGCGGCGCGCCACCGTGCGTCGCGTCGAACTCCGCGACGAGCGGTTCCGGATCGATGCCGATGACGCGGCCGATGCTGCGGATGTGCCCGCGCGCGTAGAAGTTGCCGCCACAGGCGGAGAAGTCGTCGGCCTCCATGCCGCGGATGACGGTCTCGCGTATCCGCGTTTGGAGACTCACCTGGGTCACCGAGAGACCGGCCCGCTGACGCTCCTCCGCCAAGGTCTCACCGATGCTCACGCCGGGCCTCCTTCGAGGGCGTTCGTGGCCGATCTTCCGCGACTCCAGTCTAGGAACGGCAATGCCCACTCGGCGACAGCCAACACGTTCGAAACAGGGCAAGATTTCGCATCATTCCGCAAGGGCTTCGCGACCGTCGCCCCAGCGTCGCCCCAGTGGCACCCGACCGCCGCCCCACCGACACCTGGACGCCGTCCGACCGCACGGCCGGGACGCGCGGCCGGGCAAGGCATCGGGCTCAGCCGCGCAGTTCCGCGAGGACGCCGGGGAGGTCGTCTGGCTTGGCGAGGACGTCCCGCGCCTTGGAGCCCTCGCTGGGGCCGACGATGTCGCGGCTCTCCATCAGGTCCATCAGACGGCCAGCCTTGGCGAACCCGACGCGCAGCTTGCGCTGGAGCATCGAGGTCGACCCGAACTGCGTGGACACGACCAGCTCGATGGCCTGGACGAGCAGGTCCATGTCGTCGCCGATCTCCTCGTCGATCTCCTTCTTCGGCCCGGTGGCCGCGGCGACGTCCTCCCGGTAGTTCGCCGCCATCTGCCCCTTGCAGTGGTCGACGACCCCGTGGATCTCCTTCTCCGCGACGTAGGCGTTCTGGATGCGCATCGGCTTGCTCGCGCCCATCGGCAGGAACAGCGCGTCGCCCTGCCCGACCAGCTTCTCCGCGCCCGGCTGGTCGAGGATGACGCGGCTGTCGGCCAGCGACGACGTCGCGAACGCCAACCGCGACGGCACGTTCGCCTTGATCAGCCCGGTGACGACGTCGACCGACGGACGCTGCGTCGCCAGCACCAGGTGGATCCCGGCGGCGCGGGCGAGCTGGGTGATGCGGACGACCGAGTCCTCCACGTCGCGCGGCGCGACCATCATCAGGTCGGCCAGCTCGTCCACGATGACCAGCATGTACGGGTAGGGCGTGTAGACGCGCTCGCTGCCGGGCGGCGGCTTGAGCTTGCCCGCCTTCACCGCCTTGTTGAAGTCGTCGATGTGCCGGTAGCCGGACGCGGCCAGATCGTCGTAGCGGCGGTCCATCTCCCCCACGACCCAGTCGAGCGCCTCGGCGGCCTTCTTCGGGTTGGTGATGATCGGGGTGATGAGGTGGGGAATGCCCTGGTACATCGTCAGCTCGACCCGCTTGGGGTCGACCAGGATCATCCGCACCTCGTCGGGCGTGGAGCGCATCAGAACGGACGTGATGAGCCCGTTGATGCACGTCGACTTGCCCGCGCCCGTCGCGCCCGCGATGAGGATGTGCGGCATCTTCGCCAGGTTCGCCACGACCGTGCGGCCCTCGACGTCCTTGCCGAGCCCCACGACCATCGGGTGGTGCTCGTTGGTCGCGGCGGGCGAGCGAAGCACGTCGCCGAGGCTGACGATGTCCTTGTCGGTGTTGGGGATCTCCACGCCGATCGCGGACTTGCCGGGGATCGGGGAGATGATGCGCACGTCCGCGCTCTTCACCGCGTAGGCGATGTTCTTGGTGAGCGCGATGACCTTCTCGACCTTCACCGCCGGGCCGAGCTCGATCTCGTACCGGGTGATCGTCGGGCCCCGGGTGAACCCGGTGACCTGCGCGTCGATGTCAAACTGCTCCAGCACGCCGGTGAGCGCGTTCACCACCGTGTCGTTGGCCTTGGTGCGCGGCTTGGACACGCTGCCGGGGCGCAGCACCGTCGGGTCGGGCAGGAGGTAGATCTCGCCGGACGACGACAGCGGCAACTGCTCGGAGCGGCGCGGCGCGGGCGTCGGGTCGGGGACGTCCGCCGTCCCGGCCGGGGATCCGTCCGGCGCGCCCGGGGCGTCCGCGCCCGCGACGTGTTCGTCGTGCTCGTCGGGAAGGGGCGGCTCGTCGACGGGCGGCGCGGGCGGTGGGACCTCGGCCTGGAACGGATCGGGCTCGAACAGCTCGTCGGCCAGGTCGCGGCGCGGACGGTCGGCCTTCTTGGGCTTGTCGTCCAGCAGCGGCGTGTCGTAGGGGCGGGAGTGCTCGCCGACCTCCAGCTCGTCGGCGCCCTCCTTGTCCTTGTCGGACTTCTTCTTGCGGCGGCGCTTCTTCGGGGCCTCGGCGTCGTCGGCGTTCCCGGCGTCGCCTTCCTCGCCGCTCTCGTCCGGACGCTGCGGGCGGCCCTGCAACGTCGCGACGGACCACAGTTCGGAGAGCCGCTCGGGCACCCGGTTGATGGGCGTCGCGGTGACGACCAGCACGCCGAACCCGGACAGGAGCAGCAGCAGCGGGACGGCCACCCACCCGCTGAGCGCGGCCTCGAGCGGCGCCGACACGAGCCAGCCGACGACGCCTCCGGCCTGGCGGACCTCCTCCATGCCGTCGGCGGGCGACGGGACACCGGCCGCGATGTGCAGGATGCCGAGTACCCCGGCGGCGAGCGCGGTCACGCCGATGACGATGCGTCCGGTGTCCTCGTGGTGCTCGGGGTGACGCAGCGTCCGCCACGCCAGCAGCGCCAGCAGGACGGGCAGCGCCATCGCCGAGATGCCGAGGGCGCCGCGCACGACCTGCTCCAGCGCCTTGGTGACGACGCCGTCCGGGCGGAACCAGGTGACCGAGGCCAGCACGATGGACGAGCCGAGCAGCGCGAGCCCGAGCCCGTCGCGGCGGTGCTCCGGGTCGAGGCTGCGGGCGCCGTGCCCGTAGGCCCGAAAGATCGAGCCGACCGTCACGGCCGCCAGCAGGTACAGTTTGAACAGGAGCTTGAAGAACCCGAGGACCGCCTGCGAGATCGGATCGGGCTTCTGCGGGGAACGCCCCCGGCCCGAGCCGCGGCCACCCTGGGCGCCGCCACTCGAACGCTTCCGGGGGGACGACCCTGCCGTCTTACGAGCCGTCCTGCCCCCCGCACGCGAGGAGGTCTGCGTTCCACCCCCATGGCTACGCCCCGCCGCCCCCCTGGTCCCTCCAGACGCACGTGTGGCCATGCTTATGAGAGTAACCGGCGAGCCAAGAGGTTCCCGGGATGCGGACGGGCGTGTTGACGCGGCCTTCCCGAGCCGCCGTCGGCCACGCCCGTCCGTTCCGCTACACCTCCACGACCACCGGGACGATCATCGGGCGGCGCCGGTAGTTGTCGCTCACCCACTTGCCGACGGTGCGGCGGATGAGCTGTCCGAGCTGGTGCAGGTCGTTGACGCCGTCGCCGGCGGCGTCCCGCAGCACCTCCTGGATCCGCTGGATGATCTCGTCGAAGTCCTCGTTGACGATGCCCGCGCCGCGGGCGTGCACCTCCGGTCCGGCGACGAGCTTGCCGGACGTGGAGTCGATCCCGACGACGATGGACACGAAGCCCTCCTCGCCGAGGATGCGCCGGTCCTTCAGGGACGTCTCGGTGACCTCGCCGACCGACAGGCCGTCGACGTACACGTAACCGGCGGGCACGGCGCCGACGATCTTGGCGCGGCCGTTCACGAGGTCGACGACGACGCCGTCCTCGGCGATGACGACGCCCTCGTCCGGGACGCCCGTCAGCGAGGCGAGCTTCGCGTGAGCGCGCAGGTGCCGCCACTCCCCGTGGATCGGCATGAAGTTCGCCGGTTTCGTCACGTTCAGCACGTAGAGCAGCTCGCCCGCCGGGGCGTGCCCCGACACGTGCACGAGCGCGTTGCCCTTGTGCACGACGCGGGCGCCCCACCGGGTGAGGCCGTTGATGACGCGGTTGACCGCGTTCTCGTTCCCGGGGATCAGCGAGGACGCGAGGATCACGGTGTCGCGCTCGGTGATGCGAATCGAGTGGTCACGGTTCGCCATCCGCGACAGCGCCGACATCGGCTCGCCCTGCGACCCGGTGCACACCAGCACCAACCGGTCGCCGGGGATGCCCTCGAGGTCCTTCTGGTCGACCATGATGCCCTCGGGGACATCGAGGTAGCCGAGTTCGCGCGCGACGCCCATGTTGCGGACCATCGACCGCCCGACGAAGCAGACCTTCCGGCCGTTGGCGACGGCGGCGTCCAGCATCTGCTGGACGCGGTGGACGTGCGAGGCGAAGCAGGCGACGATGAGCCGCTCCTGCGCGGTGCGGAACACCTCGTCCACGACCGGGCCGATGGTGCGCTCGCTCGTGACGAAGCCGGGCACCTCCGCGTTGGTCGAGTCCGACATCAGCAGGTCGACGCCCTCGGCGCCGAGCCGCGCGAACCCGGGCAGGTCGGTGAGCCGTCCGTCCAGCGGAAGCTGGTCCATCTTGAAGTCGCCGGTGTGCAGCACCAGACCCGCCGACGTGCGGACCGCGACGGCGAGCGCGTCCGGGATCGAGTGGTTGACGGCGAGGAACTCGCAGTCGAACGGCCCGAACGACCGCCGCTCCCCCTCCACCACCACGTTGGTGACGGGTCTGATGCGATGCTCGGTGAGCTTCGCCTCCACCAGCGCCAGCGTCAGCCGCGACCCCACCAGCGGGATGTCGGCGCGCTCGCGCAACAGGTACGGGACGGCGCCGAGGTGGTCCTCGTGACCATGGGTCAGGACGACGGCCTCGATGTCGTCCAGCCGGTCCCTGATGTACTCGAAATCGGGCAGGATCAGGTCGATGCCGGGCTGTTCGGTCTCGGGGAACAGCACGCCACAGTCGATGACGAGCAGGCGACCGCCATGCTCGAACACCGTCATGTTGCGGCCGATCTCCCCCAGCCCGCCGAGCGCGACGATGCGCAGACCGCCCTCGGGCGGCGCGGGCGGATCCGACAACTCCGGGTGAGGATGACTCACCTGCCCCCACCCTTCTGGGGGGCGACCCCCAGACCCCCGAGGGGGTCCCCCGAAGATCCTCGCTTCGCTGCGGTCATCGGGCCCTGCCCCTCTGGGGGGCGACCCCCAGACCCCCGGAACGGGTCCCCCGAAGATCCTCGCTTCGCTGCGGTCATCGGGTGACCTCCGGGATAACGACCTCCGGCACTTTGACTCCCCCTATCGTCAGGTCTTCACGCAGGCGCGCCGCGAACTCCGGCGTGGCCTCCACGAGCGGCGCGCGGAGCGGGCCGCCGCCGGGGAGGCCGAGCAGGTTCAGCGCTGCCTTGACGGCGATGGCGCCCTGCGTACGGGTCATGATGGCGGCGACGACGGGCAGCAGCCGCCGGTGGATGTCCAGCGCGCGTGCCTGCTCGCCGCCGCGGTACGCGTCGATCATCTCATGCAGTTCGGCCCCGACGACGTGCCCGACCACGCTGACGAACCCGGCGGCGCCGACCGACAGCCACGGCAGGTTCAACACGTCGTCGCCGGAGTACCAGACGAGGTCGGTCTCCGCCATCACCCTGGACGCGCCGAACAGGTCGCCCTTGGCGTCCTTGACGGCGACGATCCGCGGGTGCTCGGCGAGCTGCACCAGCGTGTCGTTCTGGATGGGCACCCCGGCGCGGCCCGGGATGTCGTACAGCATGGTCGGCAGGGCCGTCGCGTCGGCGACCGCCGTGAAGTGGCGGACGAGGCCCTCCTGCGGCGGCTTGTTGTAGTACGGCGTGACCACCAGCAGACCATGCGCGCCGGCGGCCTCGGCCTGCCGCGCGAGTTTCAGGGTGTGCTCGGTGTGGTTGGTTCCGGCACCGGCCACGATCACCGCGCGGTCGCCGACCGCGTCGAGGACCGCGCGCAGAAGCTGCGTCTTCTCGTCGTCGCTCGTGGTCGGCGACTCGCCCGTCGTTCCGTTGACGACCAGGCCGTCGTGGCGCCGCTCGTCGACCAGGTGGGTCGCGAGGCGTGCGGCGCCTTCGTAGTCGACGCCGCCGTCCGGCAGGAACGGGGTGACCATCGCGGTCAGCATCCGCCCGAACGGAGCGTCAGGTGTTGTGCTGGGTGCCATGCACCGAACGGTACCGTTCCGGCCGTACCAGGTGGACCCGCAGGTCCAAGCTCGCCGTCACACTGGTACCGGGCCCGCGCGCGAGCCCGCCGGGAAGCCGGCGTGGAAGAAGCCGCCGCCACACGCTCGGGGGTACGCGTGGCGACGGCCCCACCACCACATCGTGGCACGCAAATGGCGCGTTACGGGGTCAGTCCGGCCACTTCCCGGCCTCGGTTACGTAACATGACCCACCGGTCATGAACCGGTGGCGGCCTCCGCCGTGCGGGGTGGCCATGCGGCGCGATATTGGGCCCATTCGTCCGGATTGGTGGTCCAGTCCGCGTACACGCCGACTCCGTACGGGCGTTTCGGCGGACGCTTCAGGTCGTCGATGCCGCGCCTGATGCCGCGGAGTGCGACGTCCAGGTCCTCCGCCCAGGGCATGGCTGGACGGTACGTCGGCACGCCCATGAACACGGTCGTGCGGTCGCCGATGAGTTCCAGCGTCGTGCGGGTGTGCCGGGCGAAGTGCCATCCGGCGAGCGCGCGGGTCGGCAGGCTGACGTCGTAGGTCATGATCGCGACTTGGTCGGCGATGCGGGCGATGTCGCGGAGGAAGTCCCGGGTCGGACGGGGTGGGTAGTGGTACTTCCCGCCGCGTGGGAGCAGCGCCTTGTAGACGGGTTGGGCGGCGTCCAGAAGTGTTGCCTGTTCAAGGGCGACCGACAGGAGCCGTCCGCGCGAACGGGTCAGTTCGCTGGTGCGCCGTAGCAGCGTCATGAAGGCGTCGTCGTCGGGGTAGATCGGCTCGAAGTCGTAGTGGATGCCGTCGAAACCGGCGTCGAGAATGGCCGCGTCGGTTCTGAGCACCTGGTCGCGCACCTTCGGGTCGTTCAGGTCGATGACGCCTTCGCCGTTCACCACGCGGATCTGCCCGAGGTACGCCTGGGCGTGCACGCCGGGCGCGTACTTGCGCATGGCGGCGAGCAGTTGCCGCGCGTAGCGCGGATCGGACGCGTTTCGACCGGTCTCGGACGGGTCGGGCCGGTGGCCGGGGCAACTCCCGGTCAGGAAACGGCCATGATCGGGATGTGATCGCGCGCCGCGCGGCGCAGCCGTTGACAGCGGCGGAACCCTGTGATGACTAGGCGGTCTCGCCAAGAGCCGCCCGGTCCAGCCGTCCAGCGGGATGGAGGTCGAACCGACATGGGAACACGACCGGACCAGAACGGACCGAGGCCGCTCATCAGCACGCGCGCCCTCGTGATCATCCTCACGGCGATCGGCGCCGCCGCGCTCACCGTCGCCGCCCCGTGGATCGCGATCCCCATCGGGGTGGGCGTGGGCGTCGTCACCCTTCTCACCCAGATCGTCAAGGACTAGGCGTTCGTTCGCGGGCGACGCGGTTCACGGGCCGCGCGGGCGGCGGGGTCCGGTGGACGCGGGCGCGCTGGGTGAGGGCCACGCACACCAGCACGGCCACGGCCGCGAGCGCCGTCGTGCCGTCGATCCGCTCGGAGAGGAAGAGGCCCGACCAGACCAGGGTCATGAGCGGCTGCGCGAGCTGGACCTGGCTGGCGCGCGCGATCCCGGCCCGCGCCAGGCCCTCGTACCAGGCGAAGAAGCCGATGTAGGCGGACAGGGCGGAGACGTAGCCGAAGCCGAGGACGGCGCGTCCCGTCCAGTGCGGGTCGGTGGTGGCGAGCAGCCCGGCGGTCACCGGGACGGTGACGGGCGCGGCCAGCACGAGCGCCCAGGAGATGACGCGCCAGCCCGGCATGCCGCGGGTGAGGCGGGCGCCCTCGGTGTAGCCCGCGGCGGCGGCGACCAACGCGCCGAACAGGAGCAGGTCGGCGGCGGTGAGACGGCCCGCGCCGCGGACGAGCGCGAAGCCGGTGACGCAGCTCGCCCCGGCGGCGCCCGCGAGCCAGAACGCGCGGGACGGCCGTTCCCCCGCGCGCACGACACCGAACACGGCGGTGACGGCGGGCAGCAACCCGACGACGACGGCGGAGTGGGCGGACGAGGCGCCGTGGTCGAGCGCGAGCGTGCTGAGCATCGGGAAGCCGAAGATCACGCCGATGGCGACGACCGCGTACGACGCGAGCTGCTCGCGGCGCGGTGGGCGGGCCCGCACCAGGAGCAGCGCGACGGCGGCGAGCACGGTCGCGGCGGCGGACCGGCCGACGCCGATGAGGTACGGGTCGAGGCCGTCCAGCGCGAAGACCGTGCCGGGGATGGTGAAGGAGAAGACCAGGACGCCGATCGCGGCGAGCCCGAGGCCCCGCAGGGCGCCGGTGTCCGCTATCGACGTGGAGACAGTAGCGCTATCGTGGTCCTTCATGAATAACGATAGCAGTGTGGCGGCGCTTGCCGACTCGCTGCGCTCCGACGTCCGGCGGATGCGGCCCGGGGAACGGCTGCCGTCGAGCCGGAGCCTGGTCGAGCGGCACCGCGTCAGCCCGGTGACGGTGTCGCGGGCGCTGGGGCTGCTGGCCGCCGAGGGGCTGGTCGTGACGCGGCCCGGTAGCGGCGCGTTCGCGGCGGAGCGGCGCGAGGCCGCCGCCGAACCGGCCGACTTCGGCTGGCAGGCCGTGACACTCGGGGACAGGTCCGTCGACGCGGCAGGGGTGTCGTGGCTGCTCACCCCGCCGCCGGAGGGCGTGATACCGCTCAGCGGCGGCTACCTGCATCCGGCGCTCCAGCCGGTGCGGGCGCTCGCGACGGCGGCGGCGCGCGCGGCCCGCCGTCCGCACGCCTGGGAGACGCCCCGGCTCGGCGGCATGCCCGAGCTGCGCGCCTGGTTCGCCCGGACGGTCGGCGGCGCCGTCTCCCCCGCCGACGTGGAGATCACCAGCGGCGGGCAGCAGTCGCTGACGACCGTGCTGCGCGCGCTGCTCCCGCCGGGCGCTCCGGTGCTCGTCGAGTCGCCGACGTATCTGGGCGCGCTCGCCGTCGCGCGGGCCGCCGGGCTGCATCCGGTGCCGGTGCCGGTCGACGCGGACGGCGTCCGTCCCGACCTGCTGGGCGAGGCGTTCGCGCTGAGCGGCGCGCGGGTCTTCTACAGCCAGCCGACCTTCCACAACCCGACCGGCACGGTCCTGAGCGAGGAGCGGCGTGCCCGGGTGCTGGACGTGGCGCGCGCGGCGGGTGCGTTCGTGATCGAGGACGACTTCGCGCGGCACCTCGGCATCGCCACTCCCCCGCCGCCACTGCTCGCGGGGGACACCGACGGCCGCGTCGTGCACATCGCGTCGCTGACCAAGGCCACGGCGCCGAGCCTGCGGGTCGCCGCGGTGATCGCCCGCGGCCCGGTCGCCGAGCGGATCCGCGCGACGCAGCTCGTCGGGGAGTTCTTCCCAGCCAGGCCACTCCAGGAGACGCTGCTCGAACTGGTCAGCTCGCCCGGCTGGCCACGGCACCTGCGGGCCGTGCGGGCGGCGCTGCGGTCACGGCGCGACGCGGCCCTCGCCGCGTTCGCCCGCGAGCTGCCCGAGCTGCGGGTGAACCGTCCGGCGGGCGGCCTGCACCTGTGGGTCCGGCTGCCGGACGGCGTGGACGACACCGCCCTCGCCGAGGCGGCCCTGCGCGACGGGGTCCTGGTCAGCGCCGGACGGCCGTTCTTCCCCGCCGAGGCCCCCGCCCCGCACCTCCGGATCAGCTACGGGACGGCCGATTCGGAGGCGGAGCTGGCGGAAGGCGTCCGCCGTCTCGGCGAGGTCCTGAACTCATGAGCTGGTGCAGAAGCAGAACTCGTTGCCCTCGGGGTCGTGCCACACCTGGAACGGTCGCTCCGGGTTCCCCATCGGCTCCCCGGCGGGCGTGGCCCCGAGCCCTCGCGCCCGCTCCCCCGCCGCGTGGATGTCGGGGACATCCAGGTCGAGATGGATCCGGTTCTTGATCTCCTTGCCTTCGGGGACCAGTTGGAACGCGAGCACCGGCCCCCCTGCGAGGGGTTCAAGGTCTAGCCAGTCGTCTTCGCGCGAGGTCTCGGACATGTCGAGCAGCCCGCCCCAGAAGGACTGCATGACGTCCAGATCGACGCAGTCGAAGACGACTGTCGTGACCTTCGGGACGGCGCCCGTCATCGGGCCCGCCCCGTGGGGATCCGCTCAGGCACCCCGTCGAGCAGCCACCGGCGCACGCGCGCGGCGCGTCCCAGCGACCGCGAGCGGGCGGTGAGCCGCGCGTCGACGACGTCGGCCCGTAGCTTCGCGTGGGCACGGCCCGCCCAGGCGCGGCGCGCGGCGAGGTCCGCCGGGTTCGGCAGCGCGGTCATGGTCGTCCTCCCGTTCGTTGACACCACCTAAACCCTAACGCTGGTGTCGTGATCCTGCAACCGGCTAAACACGAATGATGGTGTCTCACGTTGGTAGACTGCGTTTCGCAAAGGCAGGAGGGGTGATGGCCGACGATCAGCATGACCCCGCGCCGCTGCTGAGGGACTTCGTCAACACGCTCAACGTCGAGGACGCCGCGGACGAGCTCACGACCCCGGCCGCGCTCGCGGGATGGCTCGCCGGGCGCGGGCTCGTCCAGGACGGCGCGCGGGTCTCCGGCGCCGACCTGGCCACCGCGGTCGCGCTCCGGGAGGGGCTGCGCGAGGCCATGGCCGCGCACCACGGGCCCCAGGAGGCCGACTTTCCGGACGAACTGGAAGACGCCCTGGCCGCCCTGCCCCTGCGGGTCACGCTCACCGGGACGCGGCCCCGCCTCGTCCCGCTCGACCCGTCGGGAACGGCCGCCGCCGGGCTGTCCCGCCTCGCCGCCGCGATCATGGACGCGGTCGCCGCCGGAACCTGGCCGCGTCTGAAGATCTGCCAGGAGCACACCTGCCGGTGGGCGTTCCTGGACACGTCCAAGAACCGGTCCCGCTCCTGGTGCTCGATGAGCGTCTGCGGGAACCGCACGAAGACGCGCGCGTACCGGGCCCGCCGCCGGGCCTGACCGCGCTGTCCAACCGCGCTGTCCGACCGCGCCGTCTGACTGGGGGCGGTCTGAACCCTAGGGTGGGCGGTGATCCCGGACGAGAGGACGTGCCACGTCATGGCGGATGTCGGAGTGCGGCCCGCGCGGCTCGCGGACGCGGCCGCGGTCGCGGGCGTCCAGGTGCGGGCGTGGCGGCACGGTTATCGCGACCTGCTACCGAAGGACGTCCTCGCCGAGGTGACCGGGCCCGAGGCGACGGAGACCTGGCGGGAGCGCTGGGCGGAGGCCGCGACGGCGCCGCCGAGCCCCCGGCACCGGCTGCTCGTCGCCGTGGCGTCCGACATCGTCGTCGGGTTCGCCGCGCACGGACCCGCCGAGGAACCCGATCTCGACGCGGCGGGCACCGCGGAGCTGATCACGCTGCTGGTCGACCCGCTGCACGCCCGCGCCGGGCACGGCAGCCGCCTGCTCGCCGCGACCGTCGACCTGCTGCGCGAGGACGATTTCACCACCCTGGTCACCTGGGTGTTCGAGGACGACGAGGTCACCCGGACGTTCCTCGGCTCGGCGGGCTGGGCCCCCGACGGGACGGCCCGGACGCTCGACATGGGCGAAGAGGTCCGGCAGATCCGCCTGCACACCGACATCAGCGTCCACGCCGACGGCTGAGCGGGCCCTTGGGCAGGGGCCGGTGCCGAGGACCGGTGCCCCGGCCATATCTTTGAATCCGTGCCCGAGTCCACCTACGTGACGCCGCCGCGCGCCGTCCCGGCGCCGGACGCCGACGCCGCGCGCCGCCGCTGGCTCGGCATGGCCGTCATGAGCCTCGGCGTCTCGCTGATCGTGGTGGACGCCACGATCGTGGGCGTCCTGCTGCCGAGGATCGTCACCGACCTGCGTCTGACGACGACCGGCGCCGAATGGGTCACCTCGGTCTACTCGCTGGTGTTCGCGGCACTGCTGATCCCGTTCGGACGCGCGGGCGACCTGTTCGGGCGCCGCCGGATGTTCGTGGTCGGCGTCACCGTGTTCGCCGCCGCGAGCGTCGCCGCCGCACTCGCGGGCGGCGGTCCGGCGCTGGTCGGCGCCCGCGCGCTGCAAGGCGTCGGCGCCTCGATGATCCTGCCCGCCGCGTTGTCGACGGTGAACGCGGTGTTCACCGGCCGGGAGCGCGCCATCGCGTTCGGGATCTGGGGCTCGCTGATCAGCGGCATGGCCGCGCTCGGTCCCCTGGTCGGCGGCGCCCTCGCCACCGGCGGCGGCTGGCGCTGGGCGTTCGGGATCAACCTGCCGCTCGGCGCCGTGCTGATCGTCGCGGCGCTGCGGCTGATGCCCGAGACCCGGCGGGCGACCGCCCCGGGCGACCGGCTCGACATCGACTGGGCGGGCGGCCTGCTGTCCGCGCTCGGGCTCGGCGCCCTCGTCTTCGGGATCATCGAGGGGCAGACGTACGGCTGGTGGGCCGCGACGCGCCCGTTCTCCGTCGCCGGGCTCGACTGGCCCACCTCGGGGATCTCGCCCGTGCCGGTCGTCTTCGCGCTGGGGCTCGTGCTCCTCGCGGGCCTCGTCTCCGTCGAACGGTCCCGGGCGGCGGCCGGACGCTCCGTCATGCTCGACTTCGGGCTGTTCCGCGTCCCGAACTTCCGGCACGGGAACCTGGCGTCGGCCCTCATCAACGTCGGCGAGATCGGGCTGCTGTTCGTCCTGCCGCTGTTCCTGCTCGGCGTGCACGGGACGAACCCGCTCCAGATCAGCGTGGCGATCCTGCCGCTCGCCATCGGGGCGTTCCTGTCCGGCGGGTACGCGGGCAAGCTCGCCAACCGGCGCGGCGCGCACCGGGTCGTGCAGCTCGGCATGGTGCTGGAGGTCACCGCGGTCATCGCGCTCGCCCTCACCGTGTCGGCGACCACCGGCGGGCTCGGGATCGCGCCGTGGATGCTGCTGTACGGGCTCGGGCTCGGCCTGACGTCCGCGCAGCTCACGAACGTTTCCCTGGCCGATGTCCCCGCCGAGCAGGCGGGGCAGGCGTCCGGTACGCAGTCCACGGCCCGGCAGGTCGGCGCGGCGCTCGGCATCGCCGCCATCGGGACGGTGTTCGCCACGAGCCTCGGGCACGCCATGACCGACCGGCTCGCCGACTCCGGGCTGCCCGCCGACCAGCGCGCCGCCGTCGCCCACGACCTGCGGGAGAGCGCCGGGACGTACGGGCGCCACCTGCACGAGACGCCCGCGCTCGCCGCCGAGGCCCACGCCGCCGACGCCAGCCTCGCCGTCGCGACCCGGAACGCCGCGCTCACCACCGCCGCGATCCTCGCGCTCGGGCTCGGCATGTCGCTGCGGCTGCGCCCCGGTGGTGATCGCCGGGGTGATCATCGGGAAGAATCGAAGGGATAGTCCCCCTGTCGCCCCACGAGAACGAGCGGTAACTGTGGCCACCCTTTCCGAATGGGTCGCCGGATCCCGGCCCCGCACCCTGCCCACGTCCGTCGTCCCCGTCGTCGTCGGCACGGGCGTCGCGGCGGGCGAGGGCGACGCCATCTGGTGGCGTGCCCTGCTCGCCGGATTCGTCGCCCTCGTCCTGCAGATCGGCGTCAACTACTCCAACGACTACAGCGACGGCGTCCGCGGCACCGACGAGAAACGCGTCGGCCCGCTCCGCCTCGTCGGGTCCAGGGTCGCGCCGCCGAAGCAGGTCCTGGCCGCCGCGTTCGGCTGTTTCGGGGCCGCCGCCGTCGCCGGGCTCGTCCTCGCGGCCGTGACGACCTGGTGGCTGCTGCTCGTCGGCGCGGCCTCGATTCTCGCCGCCTGGTTCTACACCGGCGGCAAGAACCCGTACGGCTACCGCGCCCTCGGCGAGATCTCGGTGTTCGTCTTCTTCGGCCTCGTCGCCGTCGTCGGAACGGTCTACGTGCAGGTCGAGGGCCTGCCCTGGGAGGCGTGGGCGGCGGCGGTGCCGCTCGGGCTGCTGGCCTGCGGGCTGCTCGCCGTGAACAACCTGCGCGACATCCCCACCGACCGCGAGTCGGGCAAGAAGACCCTCGCGGTCGTCCTCGGCGACCGCTGGACCCGCGTCATGTACGCGGCGTGCACCGCTCTGCCGTTCATGGTCGTCCTGGCGATCAGCGCCCCGCATCCCTGGGCGCTGATCGCGCTGCTCGCCGCGCCGCTGTCGCTGCCGCCGACGCAGAAGGTGCTGAACGGCGCGACCGGCCCCGCCCTGATCCCCGTGCTGGGCGAGACCGGTCGGCTGCAGATCGCCTACGGCGTTCTGCTGGCGGTCGGGCTGGCGCTCTGAGCGTGCGCGTCCCGCTCGGTGAGCAGGACGGCCCCTGTGACGCCCATGAGCAGCCCGGCGATCAACCCGGCCAGGCCCGACAGGTTGAGCGCGCTCGCCGAACCCGAGTCGAGGAACTCCGGGTCGCCGAGCTTGGTGATGAGTTCGAACAGCGTCCAGGTGAACGTGGTGCCCGCGCCGAGCCAGACCCCCGCCAGCGGGACGGCGAACCGGGGCGGACGAGCACCGCGCCGCACGATCGCGACCAGCGCCGCCGCGCCCACCAACGCCAGCACGCCCATGATGCCGTCGGCGAGCCGCTGGACCGCGCCCCGGTAGTCGAGTTCGTCGGCGGTGAGCCCCGACGTCCCGCCGAACGCCCAGTAGAACTGCGCGGCCGCGAACACGAGAGCGAACACCGTCGCCGTGTAGGCCAGGAGCGCCTGTAGCGAATGTGTCGCGCCTCTGGGGACATCCTTGGTGCGGACGGTGAAGACGTCCGGCCAGCGTCTCCGCGCGTAAAGGACGAACGCGGTGATGAGGCCGACCGCCTGGAACGAGAACCCGGTGTACACGACGCCGTACACCCAGCCTTGGAGCGGGTTGTCGGACGCGGTGAGCGGCGCGGACGAGAAGAGCGTCTGGACGAGCGCGCCGATCGGAACGGCCACGACGATCGGGGCGAGCAGCCCCGCCCCGATCCACATCGGAGTCAACACCAGCCAGGCCGGGAGCCGCAGACCCCAGCGGAACGTGAACGCCACGACCACCGCCACGGCCACCGCGTCCATGCCCATGGTGATCGCGTTGCCCACGTAGAGGGCCGAGTCCTTCGCCGCCTCCGGGTCGTCCCACCCGACCGTGCTGCCGGACAACCACGCGAGCTTGATCGTGAGGTAGGGGACGCACGCGGCGACGGTCGCCAGGCAGACGCCCAGCCGGAGGCGCCCCGGACCCCCGCCCGCGACGGGCGCGGGCCGCAGAGGAGCTGAAACGGTCATGGCATCGACGATGGCCCGGACCACCCCCGCGCCACTTCCCGCCGCCGGGGGAAACCGCCCCCGCCCCTCCCCCAACGGAGTGAGACGGCCCCGACCTCAACCGGCCAGGGCCCAGCTGGCCGGCGCTCAGCTCGCGGGCGGCCGCGAGCCCCAGTCGATCTCGGTGAGACCGGCGTCCACGAGGGCCTTGTTCACCGCGCTGAACGGCCGCGTCCCGAAGAACTTCTTGGCGCTGAGCGGGCTCGGATGCGCCGACTCGATCACGGTGTGGTGCGCGCCGGTGATCAGCCGGGCCTTCTTGCGCGCGTAGGCGCCCCAGAGCACGAACACTACGCGCTCCGACTTGTCGTTCAGCGCCTGGATCGCGGTGTCGGTGAAGTCTTCCCAGCCCTTGTTCGCGTGCGAGCCCGCCTCGCCGCCCCGGACGGTCAGCACCGCGTTGAGCAGCAGCACCCCCTGGTCGGCCCAGCGGGTCAGGTCACCGGACGTCGCGACCGGCACGTCGAGATCGGCGGCCAGTTCCTTGTAGATGTTGCGCAGCGACGGTGGCAGCCGGACGCCGTCGCGCACGCTGAAGCTGAGGCCGTGCGCCTGGCCGGGCCCGTGGTACGGGTCCTGGCCGAGGATCAGGACGCGCGCACGGTCGAACGGGCAGTGGTGGAACGCGCTGAACAGGTCGTCGCGCGGCGGGTAAACGGTCTGCCCGGCGTACTCCCCCTCGACGAACGCCCCCAGCGCGGCCGTGCCGATCGGGTCGAGCAGCGGGTCGAGCCGCTCCCGCCAGTCGCCGGGCAGCAGTTCCATCAGGTCGAGCGACATCGTCGGGCCTCCGCGAACGTGATCTCCAGTGCGCCGCTCACATTAGCCCGCGACACTGACACGCCAGGTTCGAATCCAGGGGCCGAACCCCTCCCGGTCCTAAGATGACGTCGTATGCCCGATTCCCCCCGTCGGCGGCGGCTCCGCGCGTCGCTGCTGCTCGCCGTGCTCGCCGTCGCCGTCCTCGGCGCGGGCTGCGGTGGCGCGTCCGGGCCGACGACGCTCACCGTCCTCGCGTCCGCGTCGCTGACCGAGGCGTTCGGCGAGATCGGCACGGCCTACCAGCAGGAGAACCCCGACGTCAGGTTCCGGTTCGAGTTCGGCTCGGCGCCTGAAATGGTCGAGCGGCTGTCCGAGCACTATCCCGGCGACGTCGTGGTGACGGCCGACAAGGCGAGCATGAACGAGGCCGACGAATACCTGGCGGGACGCCGCCGGACCATCGCGAACACCTCGCTGACCATCGCCGTCGCCCCCGGCAACCCGCGCCACATCAACGAGCTACGCGATCTGAGGCGACGAGGGCTCCGCGTCGCGGTCGGCGCAGGGACGGTCCCCGTGGGCCGCTACACCCGCCAGGTCCTCGCGAAGGCGGGGGTGTCGGTCCAGTGGAGCTCGCAGGAGATCAGCGCGCGGGCCGTCCTGGACCGGATCAGGTCCGGCGAGGCGGACGCCGGGATCGTCTACGTCACCGACCTGCGCTCGGCGGGCGTCGCGGTCAGCAGCGTCCCCATCCCGGCGGACGTGAACGTCACCGCCGCGTTCCCCGCCGCCGTCGTCCGCGACGGCGACCACGAGGACGCCGCGAACGAGTTCGTCTCGTGGCTGGTCACCGCCCCAGCACAGAAGTTGTTCAACAAGTACGGCTTCGCCACGCCGTCCTCCCCGCAGTGACTCTCCGCGAGGCGATCACCGAATCCGGGTACGCTGACTACGCACGGTCCTCTACGATGTCGGGAGCCGAACGTGACGGAGGAAACACCCAAAGTGAGCACACTAGCGATAGCTCACCACCACCACGAGCTCCCCGACACCCCCTTCAACCTGTGGATGCGGGACGAACTCACCGATGTGCTGGATCTCCCCCACGACGGCACCCGTGTCGAAATCATCGGTGGGGAGATCATCGTGTCCCCAGGGCCGGACTATGGCCACAACGCGGTCGTCCGTGGCATCCAACAGCGGTTCTTCGCCGCGGAGCTGACGGATCCCTCATTCCCATGGCGCTGCATCACCACACAGGACGTGAAGCTGAGCGATATCAAAGATGGTTACATCCCCGACCTGTGCGTGCTGAGCGTGGAGAACGACAAGCGGGCACGGTCGGCCCAGCTCAAGAAGCTGCCCGTCCAGGGGCTCGAACTCACCGTCGAGGTCACTTCGCCGAGCACCGTCCACGACGACCGCGAGCCTCGTCGCGGCTTTTCCGGGCTCACGAAATGGAACGGGTACGCCCGGGTGGGCATCCCGTACTACCTGCTGGTCGACCGTGACCCGCAGGAGACGCGGACGACGCTGTTCACCGACCCCGACACCGCCGACGGCAAGTACCTGTCCTCGGTGAGCTGGGCGTTCGGGGAGGCGGTCAAGCTTCCCGAGCCGTTCGGGCTGGAGATCCCCACGGACGAATGGGAGCCCTGGCAGCGGACCTGATTGGGTCGACCAGCGCCTGTCACATCCCCAACGTTCGATTCGTCAGTGCTACGACATTGATGAGAGAGGGATGCGATGGATCAGCGCGAGTTCTTGGCGGGCGAGCTCGAGCGGCACCGTGTCCACCTCAGGGCGGTGGCCTACCGGATGCTCGGCTCGCTCACCGAGGCCGACGACGCCGTCCAGGAGGCGTGGCTGCGGCTCAGTCGCTCCGACGCGGACGCCATCGAGAACCTGGGCGGCTGGCTGACCACGGTCGTCGGACGCCTGTGCCTGGACATGCTGCGCTCGCGCACCGCACGCCGTGAGGATCCGCTGGAGGAGCGGCTCCCCGATCCGATCATCAGTCCGGAGTCCGGCGCCGATCCCGAGCACGAGGCGCTGCTGGCCGACTCGGTGGGCCTCGCGTTGCTGGTGGTCCTGGAGTCGCTCACCCCGGCGGAGCGGCTCGCGTTCGTCCTGCACGACACCTTCGCCATGCCGTTCGAGGACGTCGCCGCCATCGTCGGACGGTCCCCGGCCGCCGCGCGGCAGCTCGCCAGCCGGGCCCGCCGCCGGGTGCGGGGCGCCGGGCCCGTCCCCGAACGCGACCCGATCCGCCAGCGCGAGGTCGTCGACGCCTTCCAGGCGGCGGCGCGCGGCGGCGACTTCGAGGCCCTCGTCGCCGTCCTCGATCCCGACGTGGTGCTGCGCGCCGACGTCGGCGGGGCGGACCGCAGGGTCGTGCGCGGCGCGGCGGCGGTCGCCGGCCAGGCGATGATGTTCCGCCAGGGCGGCGGGCAGACCCGACCGGTCACGGTCAACGGCACCGCCGGGGTGATCGGATATGTGGAAGGAAAGCCCGCCTCCGTGCTGTCCTTCACCGTCGTGAACGGCAAGGTCACCGCGATCGACATCCTCGCCGACCCCGAACGGCTCGCCACCCTCGAACTCAGCGCGTTCGGCTGACCCCGCCGGACGGGGTCACAGGCCGAGGAGGCCCTCGATGCCGAGGGTCAGGCGGTCGAGGTCAGGCACCCTGCGGACGGCGAGCAGCACGCCCGGCATGAAGGACGCCCGGTCCATCGAGTCGTGCCGGATGGTGAACAGCTCACCGTGCCCGCCGAGCAGGACCTGCTGGTGGGCGACGGCGCCGGACAGCCGGACGGCGTGGACGTGGACCCCGTCCACGTCGGCGCCGCGCGCGCCGCCGACCTCGGAGGTGGTGGCGTCCGGGGACGGCCCCACCCCGGCCTCGGCGCGGGCGGCGGCGACCAGTTCGGCGGTGCGGTAGGCGGTGCCGGACGGCGCGTCCGCCTTGTTCGGGTGGTGCGTCTCGACGATCTCGACGGAGTCGAAGAACGGCGCCGCCTTCTGCGCGAAGGCCATCATCAGCACCGCCCCGATGCCGAAGTTCGGGGCGATGAGCACGTTGCCGCTCGACCCGTCGGTCAGCCACGACCGGACCGTGTCGAGCCGGGACGGGTCGAACCCGGTCGTCCCCACCACGACGTGCAGGCCGTGCTCGACGCACCACCTGAGGTTGTCCATGACGACGCCGGGGTGGGTGAAGTCGACGACGACCTCGGCCGCGGTCAGCGCGTCGAAGTCGTCGCCCTGGTCGACGGCGGCGACGAGCTCCAGGTCGTCGGCCCCCCGCACGGCGGCGCACACCTCGGTCCCCATGCGGCCTCGCGCGCCCAGCACCCCGACCTTGATCACGTGTGTTCCTCCCGTTCGGCGTCCCGGCCGAGCCTATCGTCAGAAGCGCTTGCCCAGCTCGCGTGCCTCGGCGTGCGCGGTGCGCCGTCCGGTGTCGGCGTCGGCGGTGGCGAGGTTCGGGCGGAACATGACGGCGCTGATGTCGTCGACCCCGGCCCAGCGCAGCCAGCCGTCCAGGAACGGCTCCTGGAGGTCGGTGCCGAACGCGGGCGGACGCCCTTCGCCGTACACGGCGCTGGTGTAGACGGCGGCGGCCTTCTTCCCGCGCAACAGGCCGGTGTAGCCCTTCTCGGGGTCGAAGCCGAACACCCACCCGGGCTGGGACACGACGTCGACGAACTGCTTGAGGATGTACGGCACACTCGCGTTCCACATGGGCACGCTGAACAGGTAGCGGTCATAGGAGTCGAAGCGCTCGAAGACCCGCCGCGCGGCGTCCCAGGCGGCTACCTGCTCCCCGGACAGCTCCTCCCCCGCGAGGACGGTCATCTTGGCGGTGGTACCGGCGGGCCCGAACGCGGGAAGCGTGCCGTCCCACAGGTCGTAGTGGTCGACGACGTCACCGTGGGCCTCGCGATAGGCGCCCACGAAGGCCCCGGCGAGCGCCAGTGACTCCGACGCGTTCCCCCGCGGCGACGCGGAGATGTGCAGCAGACGAGACATGACCAACCCCTCCACAAATATACGGACCAAGGTCCGGTTACTGGTGAAGAGATTAACGGACCTTGGTCCGCTTATCAAGCGAGCGGTCGGGCTCCGATCAGGCGGGGCCGATGACGGTGAGGGCCTGGGGGGAGGTGAGGACGTCCTGGGCGATGGCGCGGATGTCGTCCAGGGTCACCGACTCGATGCGGGCCAGGACCTCGTCCACGGGGAGAAGCGACTCGTAGACCAGCTCGCTCTTGCCGATGCGGCTCATCCGGGAACCGGTGTCCTCCAGGCCGAGGACCATGGCGCCGCGCAACTGCCCCTTCCCGCGCTCCACCTCTTCGTCGGTGAGCCCGGACTCGACGGCCTTGTGCAGCTCGTCGCGGCAGATCGACAGAACCTCGTCGGCCTTGGCGGGCTGGCAGCCCGCGTAGACGCCGAAGATCCCGGAGTCGGCGTACTGGGCCGTGTAGCTGTACACCGAGTACGCGAGGCCGCGTTTCTCGCGGATCTCCTGGAAGAGGCGGGACGACATGCCGCCGCCGAGCGCCGCGTTCAGCACACCGAGCGCGAACCTGCGGTCGTCGGTGCGGGACACCCCGGCGCCGCCGAGGATGATGTGGGCCTGCTCGGTGTCCTTCTCGATCACGACCTCGCGCGGGTCGACCGGCGCGGGCGTCCCGTCCAGGCGGGGCGCGGCGGGCTCGGCGTCGCCGGTCAGGTGCGGTTCGAACGCGCGGGACACCAGGCGGACGACCTCGTCGTGGTCGATGTTGCCCGCCACCGACACCACCAGGTTCGACGGGACGTAGTGCCTGCGGTAGTAGCCGTGGATCCGGTCGCGGGACAGCCCGTTGATGGAGTCTTCGGTGCCGAGGATGGGACGTCCGAGCGGGGTGTCGCCGTACAGCGCGGTGGCGAACTCGTCGTGGATGAGGTCGCCGGGGTCGTCGTCGCGCATGTGGATCTCTTCGAGGATCACGCCGCGTTCGGCCTCGACGTCCTCGGGACGGTTCAGCGACGCGGCGACCATGTCGGAGACGACGTCCACGGCGAGGGGCAGGTCGGCGTCCAGGACCCGCGCGTAGTAGCAGGTGTACTCCTTGGCGGTGAAGGCGTTGAGATCGCCGCCGACCGCGTCGATCGTCGCGGAGATCTCCAACGCGGACCGCCGTTTCGTGCCCTTGAACAGCACGTGTTCCAGGTAGTGGCTGGCCCCGGCGTCGGCGGGGGCCTCGTCGCGGGAGCCGACCGCGGACCAGATGCCGAACGCGGCGGACCGCACGGTCGGCATCGTCTCGGTGATGACGCGCAGCCCGCCGGGCAGGACGGTGCGGCGCACCGCGCCGGCGCCGTCGGTGTGGATCGTGGTGGTGGTGCCGGGCTCCTGCGCCCTCGCCGGCAGGGTCACGTCTCGCTCACTTCTCGTCGTCGAAAGCGCCGACCGGCCCGCCGCGGCACGGACGAGCTGTGCTCGCCCGGCGCGGCGGACCGGTCGGTCATCGGGGTCAGGAGTTGCGCTGACCGGAGTCGTCGCCCCGGCGGGTGCGGCGGCGGCGCGGGCGGCGCTCACCGTCGTCGTCGTCGCGACGCTCCCGGCGCTCGCCGGACTCGCCGTCGGCGGACGCGGCCTCGGGCGCGTCACCGGAGCCCGAGCCGGAGCCGGACCCGGAGTCGGCCCGGTCGGCGGCCTCGCGCTGGACCACCTCGACCGGCACCAGCGACAGCTTGCCGCGCTGGTCGATCTCGGTGACCTCCACCTGGATCTTCTCGCCGACGCCCATCACGTCCTCGACGTTCTCGATCCGGGCGCCGCCGTGCAGCTTGCGGATCTGCGAGACGTGCAGCAGGCCGTCCTTGCCGGGCAGCAGCGACACGAACGCGCCGAACGTGGTGGTCTTGACGACGGTGCCGAGGTACCGCTCGCCGATCTCCGGCATGTGCGGGTTCGCGATCGAGTTGATCGCCTGCCGGGCGGCCTCGGCGGACGGGCCGTCGGTGGCGCCGACGTAGATCGTGCCGTCGTCCTCGATCGTGATGTCGGCGCCGGTGTCGTCCTGGATCGAGTTGATCATCTTGCCCTTCGGGCCGATGACCTCGCCGATCTTGTCGACCGGGACCTTGATGGTGATGATCCGCGGCGCGTAGGGGCTCATGTCGGCGGGCGCCTCGATGGCCTCCTGCATCACGTCCAGGATCGCCAGCCGGGCGCCCTTGGCCTGCTTCAGCGCGGCGGCGAGCACCGAGGCGGGGATGCCGTCGAGCTTGGTGTCGAGCTGGAGCGCGGTGATGACGTCGCGGGTGCCGGCGACCTTGAAGTCCATGTCGCCGAAGGCGTCCTCGGCGCCGAGGATGTCGGTCAGCGTGACGTACTCGTCGCCCTCGTTGATCAGGCCCATCGCGATGCCCGCCACCATCTGCCTGAGCGGGACGCCCGCGTCCAGCAGCGACATGGTGGACGCGCACACCGAGCCCATCGAGGTGGACCCGTTGGACCCGAGCGCCTCCGACACCTGCCGGATCGCGTACGGGAACTCCTCGCGGGTCGGCAGCACCGGGATCAGCGCCCGCTCGGCGAGCGCGCCGTGCCCGATCTCGCGGCGCTTCGGCGAGCCGACGCGGCCGGTCTCACCGGTCGAGTACGGCGGGAAGTTGTAGTTGTGCATGTAGCGCTTGGTGCGCTCGGGGTTGAGCGTGTCGATCATCTGCTCCATGCGGAGCATGTTCAGCGTGGTCACGCCGAGGATCTGCGTCTCGCCGCGCTCGAACAGCGCCGAGCCGTGCACCCGCGGGATGACGTGCGCCTCGGCGGTGAGCTGGCGGATGTCCTTGGTGCCGCGGCCGTCGATGCGCAGCCCGTCGCGGATGACGCGCTCGCGGACGAGCTTCTTGGTGACGGCGCGGTAAGCGGCGGAGATCTCCTTCTCGCGACCCTCGAACGTCTCGGCGAGCTTCTCGGCGGCAGCCGCCTTGATCTCGTCGAGCCGGGACTCGCGCTCCTGCTTGCCCGCGATGGTCAGCGCCTGGGCGAGGTCGCCGCTGACGGCGTCGGTGACGGCGGCGAGCACGTCGTCCTGGTAGTCCAGGAAGATCGGGTACTCGGCGGTCTCCTTGGCCGCGACGGCGGCGAGGTCGCTCTGCGCCTTGCACAGGGCCTTGATGAACGGCTTGGCCGCCTCCAGGCCCGCGGCCACCGTCTCCTCGGTGGGGGCGGTGGCGCCCTCGCCGACGAGCTTGAGGGTGTCGCGGGTGGACTCGGCCTCCACCATCATGATCGCGACGTCGCCGTCCTCCAGGACTCGACCGGCGACCACCATGTCGAAGGTGGCGTTCTCCAGCTCGGGGTGGGTCGGGAACCCGATCCACTGGCCCTCGATCAGCGCGACGCGGACGCCGCCGATCGGGCCGGAGAAGGGCAGGCCCGCCAGCTGCGTGGACATCGAGGCCGCGTTGATCGCGACGACGTCGTACAGGTGGTCGGGGTTCAGCGCCATGATCGTCTCGACGACCTGAATCTCGTTGCGCAGGCCCTTGGTGAAGGACGGGCGCAGCGGCCGGTCGATGAGACGGCAGGTCAGGATCGCGTCCTCGGAGGGACGGCCCTCACGGCGGAAGAACGAGCCGGGGATGCGCCCGGCCGCGTACATCCGCTCCTCGACGTCCACGGTCAGCGGGAAGAAGTCGAGGTTGTCCTTCGGCTTCTTGGACGCGGTGGTCGCCGACAGCACCATCGTCTCGTCGTCGAGATAGGCGACGGCGGAGCCGGCGGCCTGGCGGGCCAAACGGCCCGTCTCGAAGCGGATGGTGCGGGTGCCGAACGTGCCGTTGTCGATCACGGCCTCGGTCGTCTGGGCGCCGTCGATGCGCACAGCTTCTGTCACGGGAAACCTCCTCAAGGTTCCATGTCGGTCCTCGCGGCCGTTTCCCGTTGGTCTTCCACGTTGCCGGTCTTCGATCGAAGCGCCCGGATTCGAGAGGTCCGCGTGTGCGGCGGAACGGATCCGGAAGCCACTACCGAGGACCGGCCCGCACCAGCGGTGTCCACGAGGCTTGATTCTTCAGTTGTGCGGCCGCCTCCGCCTGCCGGGGCGGCGGGCGGCCTGGTGGGCGGCCCGGCCGGTCTCGTCGGCCGGC
Organism: Actinomadura meridiana; assembly: GCF_039537545.1. Classification (NCBI taxonomy): domain Bacteria; kingdom Bacillati; phylum Actinomycetota; class Actinomycetes; order Streptosporangiales; family Thermomonosporaceae; genus Actinomadura; species Actinomadura meridiana. The sequence goes on along the minus strand of NZ_BAABAS010000005.1, from coordinate 257,937 downwards.
CCGGTGGGCGGCTCCGTGTGCCGGTGGCCGCCGGTGGCCGGGCCCGGTGCGTCTGGACGGCGCGTCCGGACGGTGCGTCGCTCACCCCGTCCGGCCACCCCGTTCGGCTCTGGAACCCGTACCAGGCCATACCCCTACCAGGCCATAAAGGAAGGGAGTGGCCGCGTGGGCCACTCCCTCACCGTCCTAGCGGCGCAGGCCGAGCCGCTCGATCAGCTGCCGGTAACGGCTGATGTCCTTGTTCGCGAGGTACTTCAGGAGCCTGCGACGACGGCCGACCAGCAGCAACAGGCCGCGGCGGCTGTGGTGGTCGTGCTTGTGCTCCTTGAGGTGCTCGGTCAGATCGTTGATCCGACGGGTGAGCAGTGCGACCTGGACCTCCGGGGAACCGGTGTCACCCTCAGTGGTCGCGTACTCGGAAATGATCTTGTTCTTGGTGGCGGTGTCGAGCGACACGTGGCTCCTTCGATGCGATCGTCACCCGCAGATCCGGGCCCGGTGGGCGCACGGGTCCGCATGGTGCGTTTTAAGGGAGTGGCGGGCCACATGAGGGTGCAGCCAGCCGCGCCGGAACCCTATCCCGGCGACTATTCACCGTACCATGTCGGAAAGGCCCCCGGTTACGAAGCGGAAAGCCCCGTTGTCGCAGGGTACGCGCTTCGCGGCGCGCTAAGCGGAGGTGAGCTCCCGTGCCCGCGCCACGTCCCGGCCCATCTCCTCGACCAGGGCGTCCACCGAGTCGAACTTCAGGGTGTCGCGGATGCGGTCGGTGAAGTCGACGGCCATGTGCTCGCCGTACAGGTCGAGGTCGTCGCGGTCGAGCGCGTACGCCTCGACGGTCCGTTCCGCGCCCTCGAACGTCGGGTTCGTGCCGATGGAGATCGCGGCGGGCCAGCGGAAGTCCGGGTAGCGGTCGGAGTCGCAGACCAGCCAGCCCGCGTACACGCCGTCCGCGGGGATCGCGGTGTGCGGCAGCGTCTCCAGGTTGGCGGTCGGGAAGCCGAGCGCCCGGCCCCGCTGGTGGCCGCGCACCACGACGCCCTCGACGCGGTGCGGACGGCCGAGCGCCCGCGCCGCCGCCGCCACGTCGCCCGCGTCGAGCCGCCCGCGGATGGAGGTGGACGAGATCGTGTCGCCGTTGGCCACCAGTGGCACGCCCTCGGCGGTGAAGTCGTACTTGTCGCCCAGCTCGCGCAGCAGCGTCACGTTGCCCTTGGCCTTGTGCCCGAAGCGGAAGTCCTCGCCGACGATGACGTGCGCCGCGTGCAGCCGGTCGACCAGGACGGACTGGACGAACTCGTCCGGCGCCATCCGCGACAGCTCCAGCGTGAACGGCACGACCACGACCGCGTCGGTGCCGAGCCCTTCGAGCAGTTCGACCCGCCGCGCGGTGGAGGCGAGCAGCGGCGGATGCGTGCCGGGCCGGACGACCTCGTCCGGATGCGGGTCGAACGTGATGACCACGGACCTCAGCCCCCGGCGGCGCGCCTCCTCGGCGGTGGAGCCGACGATCCGCTGGTGGCCGCGGTGCACCCCGTCGAACACCCCGATCGTGATCACTGAACGGCCCCAGTCTGCGGGAACCTCGTCGAGGCCATTCCAGCGCCGCACCATTCACTCCCTGCGTAGGACGTGCCCTTCCGGTTCATGCTGCCGTCCTTAAGAGTGCCATGCGCGGGTGGACGAGGCGGAACCCGGGTTCAGGCGGACTGGTAGACGACCAGCGAGACGGCGATGTACTGGAGGACGTACGCGGCGAGGGTGCAGGCGTGGAAGACCTCGTGGTAGCCGAACCAGCGCGGCGACGGGTCGGGACGGCGCAGCCCGTACACGACCCCGCCGACGCTGTAGCAGACGCCGCCGACCGCGACCATGACGCAGGCCGCCAGGCCGGCACCGGTCAGGAAGTGCGGCAGGAAGAACACCGCGACCCAGCCGAGCACGATGTAGAGGGTGACGTAGAGGGCACGGGGGGCGCCGATCCAGGCCGTCCGGAAGACGACGCCGCCGACGGCGCCCGCCCACACGGTGGCGAGGACGGCGACGCGGACGCCCCCGTCCAGCGCGAGGACGGCGAACGGCGTGTACGTCCCCGCGATGATCAGGTAGATGTTGGCGTGGTCGAAGCGGCGCAGCACCTCAAGGAGCCGGACCGAGGTCTGCCGGTGGTACGTCCCCGAGATCCCGAACAGCATTCCCGACGTCGCCACGTACACCGCCGACGCGAGCCGCGCCTGCGTGGTCGGGCCGAGCGCGACCAGCACGAGCCCGGCGACGAGCACGGCGGGGAACGCGCCGATGTGCAGCCAGCCGCGCAGCCGCGGCCTGGTCGGGGACGCCGCCCGGGCGCCGTCGTTCACGGTGGTCACGGACACCTCCTCACAGAAACCTACGCACTGGTAGGTTACGTGACCGTAGGTTGGTATGCACCGGTTTCCCCGGTGATGATGGCCACGCGGAGGTCATGATGGTCAGGCTTGGGCGCTTCGTCCAGGTTCCGCGGCTGATCAGGAGATGAATACCGCGAGAGGTTTGGCGAGCGGGCCGTGCTCCTCGACGAGCGCGAGCAGCGATCCGTCGGGCGCGAAGACGCCGACCGGGCCCGGGCCGAGACCCGCCGCCGGGAGGCGCCCGCCGTGCGCGACCTTGCGGGCGTCGTCGGCCGAGACGTCCCGGCGCGGGAACGCGGCGGCGACCGCCTCGCCGATCGGGACGACCTCCAGCTTCTCGGCGAGCTGGTCGAGCGTCCGGGCCAGGCCGAGGTCGTACGGGCCGACGCGAGTGCGGCGCAGCGCCGTCAGATGGCCGCCGCAGCCGAGCGACGCCCCGAGGTCGCGGGCCAGCGCGCGGATGTAGGTGCCGGACGAGCAGGCCACGGAGGCGTCCACGTCGATCACATCGCCGTCGCGGCGGACGTCCAGGATCGTGAAGTCGTGCACGGTCACTGGGCGGGCGGCCAACTCGACCTCCTCGCCCTTACGGGCCTTCTTGTAGGCCCGCTCACCGTTCACCTTGATCGCGCTGACCTGCGGCGGGACCTGCCTGATCGGCCCGCTCAGCGCCGCGACGCCCGCGCGCAGCGCGTCCTCGGTGACGGACGCGGCGGACGCGGTCGCGGTGACCTCGCCCTCGGCGTCGTCGGTGTTGGTGGACACGCCCAACCGGATCGTGGCGTCGTAGCCCTTCTCCGTCAGCGCGAGATGGCCGAGCAGGCGCGTGGCCTTGCCGATCCCGAGCACGAGGACGCCCGTCGCCATCGGGTCCAGCGTGCCCGCGTGCCCGACGCGCCGGGTCGCGGCGAGCCGCCGCGTTCTGGCGACGACGTCGTGCGACGTCCAGCCGCCGGGCTTGTCGACGATGACGAGTCCCGAGTTGTCCACACCCGCTCCGAAGTAGGTCAGTCCTGGTCACCGGGCAGGCGCAGCGCGGCGCGCAACCGGTCGATGATCCACGCGGGCTCGCCGCCCATGGTGAACGCGGCGGCCGTGCGGTGCCCGCCGCCGCCGAGCTCGACGCAGGCGCGGCCGACGTCGATCGAGCCCTTCGAGCGGGTCGACACGTACCACTCGCCGCGGTCGTTCTCCTTGCACACCACCGCGACCTCGGCCTCGTCGGTGCGTCTGAGCTGGTCGATGACGCCTTCGAGCTGGTCGTAGTCGACGTCGCGGGAGTCGCGGTCGGCGCGCGCGACCGTCGTCCACACCAGGCCGCGGCCGCCCGCGGCGTCGCGTTCCAGCCGGGCCCGCGCCAGCGCGCCCGCGAGGACCTGGAGGTAGCCGAACGGCGCCCGGTCCCACAGCTCCCGGCTGACCGCCTCCGGCTGGACGCCCGCCGTCAGCAGCCGTCCCGCCAGGTCGTGGACCTCGGGGGTCGTGCACGGGTACTTGAACGAGCCGGTGTCGCTCGCGAGGCCCGCGTACAGGCCCTGCGCGATGTCCCGGTCGAGGGGGACGCCGAGCCTGCGGATCAGCTCCTCGACCAGCACCGCCGTCGCGGCGGCGTCCGGGTCGACGATCCGCACGCCGCCGAACCCGACGTTGGAGCGGTGGTGGTCGATCACGATCAGTGCCCCGGCCCGCTCGGCGGGACCGGCGAGCGCGCCGAGCCGCGCCTGTCCGGCCGCGTCCAGCGAGATCATCAGCTCCGGGGCGGCGGGCACCCGGGCGGGTTCGACGAGGAGTTCCTGGCCGGGCAGGAAGCGCAGGATCGCGGGCACGGCGAACGGCTCCCCGAACGAGGCCACGCACCGTTTGCCCAGCGCGTGCAGCGCCTGCGCGAGCGCCAGCATCGAGCCGAGCGCGTCGCCGTCCGGCGCCACATGGCAGGCGAGACAGACCTCGCTTGCCGCGTCGATCAGTTCGACGGCCCGTTCCCACTCCAGTTCGGCGGACGCGCCGTCCGCCTCCGGGGGCGCGATCGGCCGGACGGGGGCGGGCGGTTCGCCGGGCGCGGGCGAGGCACCGAGGCGGAGTCCGACTCCGGCGCGGGGGACGACGTCATGCCCGTTCCCGGAATGCCCGCCCGCGTCGTGCGGCGGGAACTCCTGGCCCCAGCCGGTGCTCGGCGCCTCCGCGCGCCCCTCGGGTCCGGTCACGATGGCGGGCGTCCCGAACGGTCGTCCTCACCGTCCTCCGCACCGACGCGCCCGTCGACGTCGTCGTCCTCGTCGGCGGCGTCGGCGTCGGCCGCGTCATCCTCGGCGAGGTCGTCGTCCTCGGGGTCGGTCGCGCGGTACGGGTTGGCCTCACCGGCCGGGGCGGCGCCCTGCGCGGCGCGCGCCACCTCCGCGTCCCGCGCGCGGGCCTTGGCCAACAGGTCGTCGATGTGCGCCACGTTCTCCATCACGGAGTCCATGACGAAGGTGAGGCTGGGCGTGTGACGGACCCCCGTCTTCTTGCCCACCTCCGACCGGATGACGCCCTTGGCGCTCTCCAGCGCGGCGGCCGTCTCGGCGCGCTCGTTGTCCGACCCGTACACCGTGTAGTAGACGGTCGCGTCACGCAGGTCGTTGGTGATGCGGGTGTCGGTCACGGTCACGAAGCCGAGCCGCGGATCCTTGATCCGCCTCTCCAGCATCTCGGCCACGATCTGCTGGATGCGGTCGGCGAGCTTGCGCGCCCGAGCTGCGTCCACCATGATCGCACTCCCTTTCTATGGTCTGACGACCCGTCCAATGGTCTAACGACGCTCCGGTCCCCGGCGCTCCGGTCCGGGGCGGTTCACTCGTCGCTCTGAAAGAGCCGCTGCCGCGCGGACAGCAGTTCGATCTCCGGCCGACCGGCGACGAGCCGTTCGCACCGGTCGAGCACCTGGGTGCAGTTCGCGGCGGTGCCGGACACCACCGCCACCCCGATCTCCGCCCTGCGGTGCAGGTCGTTGCCGCCGGTCTCGGCGACCGCCACCCCCGGGAAGTGCCTGTGCACCTCGGCGATGAGGGGCCGCAGGACGGACCGCTTCTGCTTCAGCGAGCGGACGTCCCCCAGCAGCAGGTCGAGCGTCAGCGCACCCACGTACACCTGGTCGATCACCTCGGGATCCTCAGAAGGTGGAACGACGATGGTCACCCACCGTGTTCCCGGCCACCGCCCCACATCAGGGACGGATCGGACATGACAGACGCCAGGCTAGAAGATCCGCCCGGCGCCATGTCACCCGAATAAGCGATCACGTCCCGAGAAGCCCGACCGGCCCGGGCCCGGGAACGTTCCCACGCCCCGCCCGCCCTGGATCGCAGGGCCGTCGTCGACGGGGCTCACCGCCGCACGAGCGCGCTACCTGGCCGGGGATGCGACGCCGCGCTCGCGGAGTCACGGTCAGGGGTGCGAACCGCCGGGCTCGCACCCCTGGACCGTGATCGTGCTACCACCGCTCAGTCGCGGGGCTTCTCGCGCATCTCGAAGCACTCGACGACATCGCCGAGCTTGATGTCGTTGTAGCCCACTCCGATACCGCACTCGAAGCCCTCGCGGACCTCGGTCGCGTCGTCCTTGAAGCGGCGCAGCGACGACACCGTGAGGTTGTCGGCGACCACGACGCCGTCGCGGACGAGGCGCGCCTTGGCGTTGCGCTGGATGACGCCCGAGGTGACCATCGAACCGCCCACGTTGCCGATCCGCGGCACCTTGAAGATCTCGCGGATCTCCGCGGTACCGAGCTGGACCTCCTCGAACTCCGGCTTGAGCATGCCCTTGAGGGCCGCCTCGATCTCCTCGATCGCCTGGTAGATGATCGAGTAGTACCGGATGTCGACGCCCTCGCGGTCGGCCAGCTCCTGCGCGTTGCGCTCGGGCCGCACGTTGAAGCCGATGATGACCGCGCCCTCGGACGCCAGCGACAGGTTGACGTCGTCCTGCGTGATCGCGCCGACACCGCGCCGGATGATCCGCAGGTTGACCTCGTCGCCCACGTCGATCTTGAGGAGCGAGTCCTCCAGCGCCTCGACGGAACCGGACACGTCGCCCTTGAGGATGAGCAGCAACTCCTGCCGGTCGCCGCGCTCCAGGTCCTTGAACAGCTCTTCGAGGGAGCTGCTCTTGCGGCTCTTGAGCAGTTCGGCGTTGCGCTTGCGCGCGACCCGCTTGTCGGCGATCTGCCGGGCGACCCGGTCGTCCTCGACGACCAGGAAGTTGTCGCCAGCGCCGGGCACGGCGGCGAGGCCGAGCACCATCACCGGACGGGACGGGCCCGCCTCCTCGACGGTCTGACCGTTCTCGTCGAGCATCGCCCGGACGCGGCCGTTGGCCACGCCGCAGACGATCGAGTCGCCGATCCGCAGCGTGCCGCGCTGCACCAGCACGGTCGCCACGGCGCCCCGGCCCTTGTCCAGGTGGGCCTCGATGGCCGAGCCCTGGGCGGGCATGTCGGGGTTGGCCTTCAGGTCGAGCTCGGCGTCGGCGGTCAGGACGATCGCCTCCAGCAGCCCGTCGATGTTGATGCCCTCGCGGGCCGACACGTCGACGAACTGCGTCTGACCGCCGAACTCCTCGGCGACCAGGCCGTACTCGGTGAGCTGCGCGCGCACCTTGTTCGGGTCGGCGCCCTCGACGTCGATCTTGTTGACCGCGACGACGATCGGGACCCCCGCCGCGGTGGCGTGGTCGATCGCCTCGGTGGTCTGCGGCTTGACGCCGTCGTCGGCGGCGACCACCAGCACCACCAGGTCGGTGGTGTCGGCGCCGCGGGCACGCATGGCGGTGAACGCCTCGTGACCCGGGGTGTCGATGAAGGTGATCCGGCGCTCCTCGCCGTCGACCTCCGTCTCGACCTGGTAGGCGCCGATGTGCTGGGTGATGCCGCCGGCCTCGCCCGCCTGCACGTTGGCGTTGCGGACGGCGTCCAGCAGCTTGGTCTTACCGTGGTCGACGTGGCCCATGACGGTGACCACCGGCGGACGGGACTGGAGGTTCTCCTCGCCGCCCTCGTCCTCGCCGTACTCGATGTCGAACGACTCGAGCAGCGCGCGGTCCTCGTCCTCGGGGCTGACGACCTGGACGTCGAAGTCCAGCTCCACCCCGAGCGCCATCAGGTCGTCGGGGTCGACGGACTGGGTCGCGGTGACCATCTTGCCGAGATGCATCATGATCGCGACGAGCGACGCCGGGTTGGCGCCGATCTTCTCGGCGAAGTCGGTCAGCGTCGCGCCCTGCGGCAGCCGGATGATCTTGCCGTTGCCGCGCGGAGCCGAGACGCCACCGGCCGCGGGGGCCTGCATGTTCTCGAACTCCTGGCGACGCGCCCGCTTCGACTTGCGACCGCGCGCGGGGCGTCCGCCGGGACGGCCGAACGCGCCCTGCGTGCCGCCGCGACCGCGACCGCCGCCACCGGGACGGGGGCCGCCGAAGCCGCCGGGACGACCGCCACCACCGCCGCCGCCCGCCGTGCGGGGGCCGCCGAAGCCGCCGGGACGACCGCCACCGCCGCCGCCCGGGCCGCGACCGCCGCCCGCGCCACGGCCTCCGCCGCCACCGCCGGGACCACGACCGCCACCGCCGCCGGGACCGCCGCGCCCGGGGGCGCCGGACGGCCGCGAGGACGGCATGTTCATCGGGCTCGGACGCGGACCGCCGGGACCGGCGCCGCCACCCGGGCGGGGACCTCCGGGACGCGGACCACCGGCACCTGCGCCGCCACCTGGGCGGGGACCGCCGGGACGCGGACCACCGGGACCACCACGGTCGGGACGGTCGGGACGGTCACCGCCGCCCTGACGCGGGCCGGGACGCGGCCCCGGCTTGGGCGCCTGGCCCATGCCGCTGGCGTTCGAGCTGAACGGGTTGTTGCCGGGACGCGGACCACCCGGACCGCGACCACGGCCGCCGTCCTGACGGGGGCCGGGACGCGGGCCCGGCTTGGGCGAGCGCGGACCGGGCTTCGGACCGCCGGGCGCGCGACCGCCACCACCCGGGCCGTCGCCTGGGGCACCGGCACCGGCACCGGCACCGGGACCGGCCGCGGGCGGAGCGCTCGGGCCCTGCGCCGCGGGCGCTTCGACCGGCGTGCTCGGCACCGGCGGGACCGGCCGGGGCGGGCCGGGACGCGGGCTGCCGCCCGGGCCGCCAGCACCACCGGGACCATCAGCACCACCGGGGCCACCCGCGGGCACACCGGCGCCGTTGGAACCGCCCGCGCCACCGGGGCCACTGGGGCTCGGCTTGGGCGAGGCGGGACGCGGCGCGCCGGGACGGGGCGCCTGCCGCCGTCCGCCCTGAGAATCGGAGCCGCCGCCGGGAGGACCCGGACGCGGCGCGGCGGGCCGTGGAGCCGAAGGACGCTTCGGCGCGGCCCGCCTGTCCCCCTGCTTGGAGGACGACGAATTTGAGAAGGCTTCTGTCAGCCTGCGTACGACCGGCGCCTCGATCGTGGAGGACGCCGACCTGACGAACTCGCCCATTTCCTGGAGCTTGGCCATGACGACCTTGCTCTCGACACCGAACTCTTTGGCGAGTTCGTACACCCGGACCTTGGCCACTGCACTCCCTAACTCGGTCCGGGGGTGCGGCCTCCGGACCGTCGCTAACTTGCCGTACTCATCGCGGCGTGCTCATCGAGCGCTCATAGCAATCTCGACCTGCTTCCGACTAGACGTCGCTTACTGTTCTGCCATCCTGCTGCCGCGCGGCACGTGCCGCAAGCCGATCCCGCAGCGCTTCACCGTCGAGCGGCCCCGGAAGGCGAAACGCCCTCGGGAACGCCCGACGCCGCTCTGCGAGCTCGAGACACGCCAGATCGGGGTGCAGATGCGCACCCCGTCCTGGCAGCCGCCCGTGCGGGTCGGGGACGATGACGCCCTCGACCACCACCAGGCGCAGCAAGTCGGACTTGACCGAATGACCCCGACAGCCCACACACGTGCGAACAGGGACCGTCCGGCCACGGTTCATGAGTCTACCGCGCCGAGGCGTCGGCGGGACCTGTCGCATGGGCTCCTGGCGTAGAAGATCCGGATTCGCCGGGGTCGGCGGCCTTCGACTGTGTCTGTTCTGGCTCGGCTGGCGCCTGTTCCGGCTCGGCAGATGTCCGTTCTGGCTCGGCAGGTGTCCGTTCTGGCTCGGTGGACGTCTGCTCAGGCCGGGTGGGCGTCTGCTCCGGCTCGGTGTCGGACCTGATGTCGATCCGCCAGCCGGTGAGCCGGGCGGCGAGGCGGGCGTTCTGACCCTCCTTGCCGATCGCGAGGGACAGCTGGTAGTCGGGCACCACGACCCGGGCGACCCGGGCGTCGGCGTCCACGACCACCACATGCGAAACCCGCGCGGGCGACAGGGCATTCCCGACGAACTCGGCGGGGTCGTCGGACCAGTCGACGATGTCGATCTTCTCGCCGTGCAACTCGGCCATCACGTTGCGGACCCGGCTGCCGAGCGGCCCGATGCAGGCGCCCTTGGCGTTCACGCCCGACTTGCGGGACCGCACCGCGATCTTGGTGCGGTGCCCGGCCTCGCGGGCGATCGCGGCGATCTCCACCGTCCCGTCCGCGATCTCCGGGACCTCCAGCGCGAACAGCTTGCGCACGAGGTTCGGGTGCGTCCGGGACAGTTGGATCGACGGCCCGCGGTGGCCCTTGCGGACCTGCACCACATAGGCGCGCAGCCGCTCGCCGTGGTCGTAGCGCTCGCCGGACACTTGCTCCTGCGGCGGCAGCACCGCCTCGATCTTGCCGAGGTCGACCAGCACGTTCCGCGGATCCTTGCCCTGCTGGATGATGCCGCTGACGATGTCGCCCTCGCGTCCGGCGTACTCGCCGAAGGTCAGCTCATCCTCGGCGTCGCGCAGGCGTTGCAGGATGACCTGCTTCGCGGTTGTCGCGGCGATGCGTCCGAACCCGGTCGGGGTGTCGTCGTACTCCCGGAGGGTGTCGCCCTCCTCGTCGGTCTCGGCGGCCCACACGGTGACGTGGCCGCTCTGACGGTCCAGTTCGACGCGCGCCTTGGGCGCGGCGCCCTCCGTCCGGTGGTAGGCGATCAGCAGTGCGTCTTCGATGGCCTTGACGGCCACGTCGAGCGAGATGTCCTTCTCGCTCTCCAGGCCCCGCAGGGCGGTCATGTCGATGTCCACGAGGTTCCCCCCTCTAGTCCGGCTCAGCCGGAGAACGCGGTTCCTCGGCCACGGGCGGGGGCGCGAACTCCACCTGCACGCGGCCGCGCCCCAGCTCGTCGAGGCCGAACCGGCGCCGCACGGTCTCGTTCCCGGCGCCCTTGGTCCGGCGCTTCTGGACGACGTCGATCTCGACGGCCGCGTCGTCGGCCGCGACCACCCGGCCCTCCACCTGGCCTCCTTCGGCCAGCGGGGCGACGACCAGCCGGCCGACGGCACGGCGCCAGTGCCGTGGCTCGGTGAGGGGGCGGTCGACGCCCGGAGAGGACACCTCCAGCACGTACGGCGAGGTCCCCATGACCTCGGTGGTGTCGAGCAGCCCGGAGGCCAGGTCGCTGATCGCGGCGATGTCGTCGAGCCCGACGCCCGCGTCGCCGTCGACGACGATCCGCACGAGGCGGCGCCGCCCGGCGGGCCGCACGTCGACCTCCTCCAGGTCGAAACCGGCCTCGTCCACGGCGGGCGCGAGGAGCCGGGTCAGTTCGGCGGCGGTGGCGGCGGCGCCTGCGGACCGCGCCGGTCGCGCCGGGGCCTGCCCTCCGCCCTTGTCAGCGCCCTTGTCGGCGCCCTGCCCACCGCGCGGGTCGGCGTTCCGCGCGCGGGTCTGGCCGCGCCGGTTCTGGCCGCGCCCCCCCTGAGCGCGGCCGCCGCGGGACTCGACGCTCATGGGCCCTCCTCTGTTGTGCCGCCTGCGGTCGCGGAATGTCACCGCTCGTCCGGTGACACCTCAAGACTATCGACAGCCGGAGACCACGGCGGTCTTTCGGACGCCTCACCGGCGCGGCGGATATGGAATGCTTGAGCAGGCCCGACGGCCGTGTCCAGGGACCGGGCCCGCGGCGGGCCGCCACCACCCCACCACCGGTGCGGAGACTCCCTTGCCCCAGGCCACGCCATGCCCGCCGGAGGTCCTGTCACGCCGTCTGCTGCTGGGCCGGGGCGTGGCGCTCGGCGGTGGCGCGCTAGTCCTGCCGTGGCTGGCGGGCTGCACGGCGGAGGGCAGGGCGGAGGGCGCGTCGGCATCGCGTCCCGACCTGGCGACGTTGGTCGGGGCGATCGCGTCCGAGCAGAACCTGATCGCCGCGTACGAGGCGGCGCGGTCGGCGGACGCGACACTGGCCGGACGACTCGATCCCGTCCTCGCGCACCATCGCGAGCATCTGGCCGTTCTGAAGCGGCACTACGTGCCCGGGTCGGGTGACCGGGCCGACGAGGGCGGCGGCATCCCGTCCCCGAGCACGTCCCTGCTCGGAGGCGACGGCGGGACGCTCGCGGAGTTGCGTGACGCCGAGGACCGCGCGGCCCGGGAGCGCATGGCCGACGCCACCAAGGCCGCCCCCGGTCTGGCGCAGTTGCTGGCGAGCATCGGCGCCTGCGAGGCGGGCCATGCGATGGCGGTACGCAGGACGGTGCGCGCGGTGGCCCCGCCCGTCCGGTCGAAGTCGGGTGTCGAGGCCGTCCAGGCGGTGCTGGCGGTGGAGCACGCGGCGGTGTACGGGTACGGGGTCCTCGGCGCGCGGCTGCGGGGCGCGCTGCGCGCGACCGCGACGACGATCTGGAACGATCACCGGGCCCGGCGGGACGAGCTGATCTCCGTCCTGGCCGTCACGCCCGTGGCCGCCGCGCCCGCGTACCGGTTGCCGGTCAAACCCGACACGGCCCGTGACGCCGCGCGGCTGGCGGCGGCGCTGGAGGACGGTCTGGTCCCCGCCTACGTCGGTCTCGCCGGGGCCTCCTCCCCCGGCCTGCGCGCCTTCGCCGCGGACGGGGCGCGGCGGGCCATGGCGCGGTCGGCCGCGTGGCTCGCCAAGGCGGGCGCGCCCGCTCCACGGGACGCGTTTCCGGGGTTGCCGTCCGGGGCGCTGTCGCCGCGTCGCGAACCGGGTGAGTGATCTTCCGCACGCGGGGAACGATGCGCCCAGTTAGTCACGTTAGTCCTTTTACACGGGATGACTCGGGGGAGGAGTCCGGAGCAGCATGACCACCACGCAGGGGAGCGCCCTCGACGAACTGCGGGCCGCCTACCACGAACAACTGACGCAGCTCGCGACCGAACGCGACGCCGCGCGGCGCCAGGCGCGCCGCGCCCAGGCCAGGGCCGACGTGGCGCAGGCCGATCTCGCCAGCCTGAAGAGCCGGGTCGCCGAACTGCTGGAGGCCGCCGCGCGGCACCTTCCGGCCCTGGAGGCACCGGCGGCCCCGGCGGCCGCCGCGCCGGTGGAGGCACCGGCCGCGCGGGCCCTGCCCGCCGCGCCTCAGGACCGTCCCGTCCGAGCCGCCTGACCGGGGAAGGGAACGGCCCGCACATGGGCCGTGCGGAGGCCGCCGGGTGCTTCGACCCCGGCGGTCTCCGCCTTTCTTCCAGGTGGTTTCGGGGCCGTGAGAACGCTGTAAGGTCGACCAGATGACCGCGTACGGGCTCCTTGTCTCCCCCTCGCACAACCGGGTCTACGCGCAGTCGGCGGCCGACCTGGTGAAGGCGGAGCTGGCGGTGTTCGGTGAGCGGGCGCTCGGCGGGCGAGTCCACGACATTCGCGAGACCGAGATCGGCGGCGTCCCGTACGTGACGTTCTCCGGCGACCTCGCGGACGACGACCTCCGCCTCCTGTCGAACCTGTCGTCGTTGTACGCGCTGTTCCAGATCGAGGGGGAACTGCTCCGGCCCGTCGCGCTGCGGCCCCTCGACCTGTTCGGCAGCGATCTGCTCACCATCCAGAAGTACTCGGGCAAGACGAACGAGTACTTCACCAAGCTGCTGCTGAACGTCACCGCGATGGCGACCGACTCCCCCATGGACCTGGTCACGGGCCGTGCACGCGTCCTCGATCCCCTGTGCGGGCGCGGGACGACGCTCAACCAGGCCATGATGTACGGCCTGGACGCCGCCGGGATCGACATCGACGGCAAGGACTTCGACGCCTACGCGGCCTTCGTCAAGACCTGGCTGCGCAACAACCGGGTGAAGCACCAGGCGGAGATCACCAACATCCGCCGGGAGAAGGCGGTGCTGGGACGCCGTCTCCACGTGACCCTCGGAGCGTCCAAGGAGCGGTACAAGAGCGGCGAGACGATGGAGATCGTCGTCGTGAACGCCGACTCGCTCGACGCGGGCAAGTTCTTCCGGCCGTCGTCGTTCGACCTGATCGTGACCGACGCGCCGTACGGCGTCCAGCACGGCAGCCGTCCCAAGGGCGAGCGGCCCGGCCAGAAGGGCGGGCCGACCCTGTCGCGCAGCCCCGTCGAATTGCTCACGGCCGCCGTCCCGGAATGGGTTCGGCTGCTGCGTCCCGGCGGCGCCGTCGGAATCTCCTGGAACACCTACGGAGGGCGGCGGGACGAGCTCGCGGGCATCCTCGCGTCGAACGGCCTCGACGTCCAGGACTCGGACGCCTACCGAGGGTTCCGTCACCGCGTGGACCAGGCCATCACCCGCGACCTCATCACCGCCCGCAAGCGCTGACCGTCACCCCCCCTCGGGCCCACGCCGTCGTGGAGCGTGCCATCGTGATCATGGAGCGTGCCATCGTTCGATGTGCGGAAGCAGCTCCGTCAGGTCGTGGATGAGGGCGTCGGGGGGCGTGAGCCCGGGACGTTCGAAGGCGTGGGTGGTCTGGTGCCGGATCTGGACGGCGCGCAGCCCCGCCCCCTTGGCGCCGTGGATGTCGTCGTACGGGCGGTCGCCGACGAAGACGCAGGCGGCGGGGTCGGTGGCGCCGACGGCGTCCATGGCCGCGCGGAACGCCTCGGCGTGCGGCTTGGTCCAGGGGATCTCGCTGGAGTAGACGGCGCCGTCGAGCAGGTGCAGGACGTCGTCGCGGGCGAAGATGCGTTCGTGCAGGTCGCGCGACCAGATGGTGTTGGACAGCACGCCGATCCTGATGCCCCGGTCGCGTAGGGCGTGGAACAGGCCGGGGACGGCGGGGTGGGTGTGGGTGTGCGGCGTCCACGTCTCGTAGTGGCTGGCGAGGATCGCCTCGGTGGGCTCGACCCCGGCCAGCTCGAACAGTTCGGCGAGGGTGGCGCTGCGCTGCTCCTCGTCACCCCGGCGCCACAGCCGAAGCTCGGCGTCGGCGAGCGCGACCGCGGCCTTCTCGACGCCGTCCGGGGGAAGGTGCGCGGTGCAGATCGCCCGCCACATGTCGGCCAGTTCGATGTCGTGCCACGGGGTCAGCGTCCCGCCCCAGTCGAAGATCACAGCTTGTACGCCCATGATTCGGATCGTAACCACAGGAACCGACCCAGAGCTTGAACCCCAGCCACCCGTTTCGAACCCCAGCCCACCGGTCTGAACCCAGCCACCGGTTCGAACCCAGCCACCGGTTCGAACCCCAGCCACCAGTTCGAACCCCAGCCACCAGTTCGAACCCCAGCCACCAGTTCGAACCCCAGCCACCAGTTCGAACCCCAGCCACCAGTTCGAACCCCAGCCACCAGTTCGAACCCCAGCCACCAGTTTGAACCCTCGCCACAGGGTCACGGGTATTCCCGTGGAGCGAGCGCCAGCGAGCGCAGCGGGAATACCCGGCGCGCCGCGTCCCCGCAACGGAGCGCTAGCGGAGTGAGGAGACCCGTGCCGCGCAGCCGGGGGGAATGGGGGGTCGCCCCCCCAATAAACAAGGGAGGACGCCATGAGAGCGCGCGAGCCCGGTGAGTCCAGGGACTTCCGCGACGACATCGACGACATGGGCGACAACACGCAGGACGAGCAGATCGCCCTGACCGACGAGTACGTCACCGATCCCCCCGAGGAACTCGACATCGAGGAGCCCGAGCAGAGCAGGGACGGCCTCGGCATCACCGAATACGAACAGCAGGAGGCCGGGGAGGACGAGGAGGAGCGGCCGCTTCCGGACACGCCCGCCGAGTCCGATGCCGTGAACCCCACCCGAAGACCCTGAACCCCACCCGAAAGCTCTGAACCCCGCCGGAGGACCTGGTCGCCGACCGGCCGTCCTAGACGGGGCTGTCTTCGGGCGCCTTCAGGCGGGCCAGGACCTGGACAGGGTCGGCGAGCACCTCGGCGAACGCGAACTCGGCGGCGCCGACCAGGGTCGTGTCGTCGCCGAGCGCGGCGGTGCGGAGCTTGACCTTGTCGCGGGGAGCGGCGAGAGCCCCGGTCGCCAGGACGCTGCGGACCTGCGCGGCGGCGCCGAGGTAGATGTCGCGGAGCGTCCCCCCGAAGACGACGAGCCCCGGGTTGAAGATGTTGACGAGGTTGGCGACGCCGAACCCGAGCCAGGTGCCGACGCGCTGCAGCGCCTCCCGCGCGGCGATGTCGCCCGCGTCGGCGGACGCCACGACGTCACGGACGGCGTCGCGCCCGGGTCGCCCCGGCACCTCCTCCCGGCCCGCGAGGGCGAGCAGCGTCCGCTCCCCCACCTCCGCCTCCAGGCAGCCCTTCGAGCCGCAGGCGCAGGGCCGCCCGCCCGGGTTGACGATCATGTGGCCGATCTCGCCCGCGTAGCCCTCGTCGCCGCCGAGCAGCCGCCCGCGCGCGATGATGCCGCCGCCGACGCCGACGTCGCCGTGCAGGTAGATGAGGTCGTCGCAGTTGACGCCCGCGCCGCGCTCGTGTTCGGCGAGGGCGCCGAGGTTGGCGTCGTTGCAGACGGAGACGGGGATGCCGAGGCCGAGACGGCGGGCCAGCGCGTCGCCGATCCGCAGGTCGCCGACGTCGATGTTGGGGCCGATCATGATGGTGTCGTCGGAGCGGCGGACGACGCCGGGGAACCCGACGGCGGCGCCGACGCACACGGCGTCCCGCTCGGCCTTGCGGATGAGGGAGCGGGCCCCGGCGACGAGCACGCCGAGCAGGTCGGCGGCGTCGGCGTCGCGGGACCTGACGCCCTCGCGGCGGTCCAGCACGACCCCGCCGAGTCCGACGCGGGCGACGACGAGCCGGTCGACGCCGATCTCGAACGCCAGCACGTACACCCGGGTCGACTCGGGCCGCACGACCAGTGACGGCCGTCCGGCCCGGCGTCCCGGGCCGCGCGGCAGTTCCTCGCGGACCAGCCCGGCGGTGGTGAGATCCGTGGTCAGCGCCATGATCGTGCTGCGGTTGAGGCCGAGGGACTCGGCGAGCGTCGCCCGGGACGCGGGTCCCCGCAGATGGACGAAGCGCAGCAGCGTCCCGAGGTTGTGGCGCCGGATCTCCTCCTGTGACGGGCCGCCCTTCATCATCGGCGCTGCCCCAGCGCCTCGCCGGTCCCCGCGGTGATCAGCTCCACGACCTGCCGGTGGGTGACGTCGGCGGTCCGCACCTGGGCGACCATCCGGCCGAGGTACAGCACGGAGATCCGGTCGGACACGGCGAACACGTCGTTCATGTTGTGCGAGACGAGCACGACGGCCAGCCCCCGGTCGGCGAGCCGCCGGACGGTCTCCAGCACCTGCTGGGTCTGCGCGACGCCGAGCGCGGCGGCGGGCTCGTCCAGGACCACGACCTTGCTGTCCCACAGGACGGCGCGGGCGATCGCGACGGTCTGCCGCTGCCCGCCCGACAGCGTCGAGATCCGCTGCCGGACGGAGCCGATCGTGCGGACCGACAGCCCCGACAACGCGGTGCGGGCCATCTCTTCCATGGTGTCCTCGTCGAGGGCGAGGCCGCGGTGCCGTTCCCGGCCGAGGAAGAGGTTCTGCACGATGTCGAGGTTCTCGCAGAGCGCGAGGTCCTGGTGGACGATCTCGATGCCGAGCCGCGCGGCGTCGCGGGGCCCGCAGACCCGCACCGGGTTGCCCTCGAAGCGGTACTCGCCCGCGTCCGGCGGATGGACGCCGCCGATGCAGCGCACCAGGGTCGTCTTGCCCGCGCCGTTGTCGCCGACCAGCGCGGTGACCTCGCCGGGATACGCGCGGAACGCGACGTCGTGCAGCACCCGCACGGAACCGAAGCTCTTGTCGATGCCGCGCAGATCCAGGGCTGGCGTCACTGACATGCCGAGAGGCTCCCACCGTGCCACACCGCCGCCGCGCGCCAGGCGGTCGTGGTCCGTGAGCGTATCAGCAGCGTTCCACGGCGCGCCGGACGAACCGTGCTCGCCGAAGGTGCCGTCCGACGTCATCGTCCCGTGTTCGACCGGCGGCGCCGGGCCAGCGCGTCGATGCTGGCGGCGAACAGCAGTACCAGTCCGGTGATCAGGTAGCTGAGGTAGGCGCTGGTGCCGAGCAGCCCGAGCCCGTTGTCGATGAGCGCGATGACGAGCCCGCCGAGGACGGCGTCGCGGGCCTTGCCGCGCCCGCCGAACAGGCTCGTCCCGCCGATGACGGCGGCGCCGACCGCGTACAGCAGGGTGTTGCCGCCGCCCGCGTCGGTGGCGACGGAGTTCAGCCGGGACGCCGCGACGATCCCGCTGACCGCGGCCAGCCCGGACCCGATCATGAAGACGGAGATCCGGATGCGGGCGACGTTGATCCCGGCGCGGCGGGCGGCCTCGGCGTTGCCGCCGACCGCGTAGATGTGCCGCCCGTAGGCGGTGCGGCCGAGGACGAACGTGCAGACGATCAGCAGCGCGCCGACGAGCGGCACGCCCCACGGGATGCCGCCGAGGGTGATCAGCGGGCTCGGCGCGCGGTCGAGGCTGAGCACATAGGTGCTGATCAGCAGGGCCGCGGCGACGACGGCGCACTGCGCGAGCACGAACTGGAGCGGCTTGGAGTGCAGGTCGCGGACGCGCTGGCGCCGCCACCGCAGCAGTTGCGTCGCGGTGTACCCGGCGACGCAGAGGGCGGCGAGCGTCCACCCGAGCCAGATCGGCATGTTCTTGTTCGACAGCGCCACGATGACGTCGTCGCGGACGGCCACCGTCCCGCCCTCGCCGATCAGCTTCAGCGTGACGCCCTGCAACCCGAGGAAGAACGCCAGTGTCACGACGAACGACGGGATGCGCAGCACCGACACGAGCCAGCCGATGGCGGTGCCGATGACGACGCCGATCGCGACGCCGCTGAGGACCGCGACGTACCAGGGCTGGTCGGCGTCGGTGATGAGTTTGGCGAGCACCGCCGCGCACAGGCCGCTCGCCACGCCCGCCGACAGGTCGATCTCGCCGAGAAGCAGGACGAACACCAGCCCCATCGCGAGGATCGTGATGGGCAGCGCCTGCACCGACAGGTTCGCCATGTTCCCCTTGCTGAGGAACGTGTCGGGCTTCAGCGCGGTGAACAGCACGACCAGCGAGATCAGGCCGAGGACGGCGGGCAGCGCGCCGAGCTCGCCCGCCTTGATCCGGTGCCAGTAGTCCAGCAGCGCGGAGCCCATGTCGTGCGTGCGCCGGTCGGCCGCGAAGTCCGCCTCCGCCAGCGTCAGGGCGGTCTTCTCGCCGCCCGGGATGTCGGTGGACATGGCGTCCTCCCTCAGAAGCTCTCGGCGGCGGTCCGCGGCGCGAGGCCGAGATCGCCGGAACGGCCGGAGGTGATCAGCTCGACGACCTGACCGTGGGTGACCTCGGCGCGGGCCACGTCCGCCGCGACCCGGCCGAGGTACAGCGCGGTGACGCGGTCGGCCACCGCGAACACGTCGTTCATGTTGTGCGAGATCAGCACGACCGCGTGACCGGTGTCGGCGAGCCGCCGGACGAGGTTGAGGACCTGCTGGGTCTGCGCGACGCCGAGCGCGGCGGTGGGCTCGTCCAGGATCACGACCTTCGACTCCCACAGTGCCGCCTTGGCGATCGCGACCGTCTGCCGCTGCCCGCCCGACAGGCTCGCCACCTGCTGCCGGACGGACTTCACGGTGCGGATCGACAGCCGCGCCAGGGTCTCGCGGGCCGCCTCCTCCATCGACGGCTCGTCCAGCACGATCCCCCTGCGCCGCTCCCGGCCGAGGAACATGTTCTGGACGATGTCGAGGTTGTCGGCGAGCGCGAGGTCCTGGTAGACGACCTCGATGCCGAGCGCGGCGGCGGCGCGCGGGCCGTCGACCGTGACCTGGCGGCCGTCGAACTCGATCCGTCCCGAGTCGAACGGGTGGATCCCGGCGACGCACTTGACCAGGGTCGACTTGCCCGCGCCGTTGTCACCGACGAGGGCCATCACCTCACCGAGCCGCACCGTGAAGTCCACGTCGTGCAGCACATGGACGGCACCGAAGCTCTTGTTGAGCCCGGTCACCCGGAGGACGGGATCTCCGTTCTCAGCCACGTGTCTCCTTTCGCGTCTTCTGGCGTGTCAGTTGGACGGGTGCGCTACTGGATGCCCGCGTCCTTGCACTTGGCGGCGTACGCGCCTTTGCACAGGTCGGCCGTCTTGATGAAGCCGTCGTCGACGGGCTTCTTGACGTTGTCCTTGTAGACCGGGATCGGGGTCAGCAGCACCGACGGGACGTCCCGCTTGCCGGTCGGGTCGTTGACGGTGCCGTTGGTCTCGCCCTTCTGGCCCTTGATGAGGGCGACGGCGAGTTTGGCGACGGCGTCGGCCTCCTGCTTGACGGGCTTGTAGACGGTCATGCACTGGGTGCCGTCCAGGATGTTCTGGAGGCCCTGGAGCGACGCGTCCTGTCCGGTGACGGCGACCTTGCCCGCCTCCTGGTTCTTCTTGAGGATGGACACCACGGTGTTGCCGAGCGCGTCGTTGGCGGCGACCACGCCGTCGATCTTGCCGTGCTGTTCGGTCCACATCTGCTCGAAGAGCGTGGCGGCCTTGTCGGCCTTCCATTTCTCGACGGCCTGTTCGGCGACCTTCGTGTACGCGCTCACCTTGTCGAGGACGCTGTGCGCGCCCTGCGAGAACAGGGTCGCGTTGTTGTCGGTGGGGGCGCCGTTCAGGTAGACGATGTTCGACTTCTTGTCACCGAGGCATTTCTGCAAGCCCTTGCCGAGATCCTCGCCGACTTTCACGTTGTCGAACGACACGTAGTAGTCGGCCACCCCGCCGAGGGTCAGCCGGTCGTAGTCGATGGTCTTGACGCCCTGCGCCTGGGCCTTGCGCTGGACGGCGGCGGCCGAGTTGGAGTCCAGGCCGTCCACGACCAAGACGGTGACGCCGCTGGTGAGCATCTGGTCGGCGATCGTCTGGAACCGCTGCGCCGACCCTTCGGCGTTCTGGATGTCGTAGCCGACGCCCGCCGCCTTGAACGCCTGCTCCAGGTAGGGCCGGTCGAAGCTCTCGTAGCGGACGGACGAGGTGGTGTCGGGCAGGATGACGCCGACCTTGCCCTTGGCCGCCGCGGAGTTCGCGGAGCCGCCGGAGTCGCCGGAGTCGTCGCCGCACGCGGTGAGGCCGACCGCGGCGGCCGTGGTGAGGGCCATCAGGCTGAGGATCCCCTTGCGCATCGCCCGGGTCCTTTCTGGGGGTGGCCGCCGTGCCGCGGCCGAGGGGGTGGGCCGTAAATGTTGTGCCCCGCAACTTATGTCGGCTTCGTCCGTGACGCCAGACCCACCACCGGCCCAATTTGTTGCGTGCGGTAACAATCACATAACGCGAGATCACCACGGGGGAATCGGGACGCGCCCCGGCGAGCATGGGGAGGTGGCGCGCGGTTCGACCGTCCAGGCGAGCGACTCGAATGTTCGTCGCCTCAACATTCATCCCGGCCTCCGGCGCGCGTGTCGAGCCGGGACGCGGGCGTCCCGAGGTGGGCTCGGGGCCAGCGGGCGACGCCTCGTCCGGGATATCTTGCGCTTAGCAGCCGAACGCGACCTTGGGGGCGAAGTATGACGCTGGGCCCGGATCCTGCCGCCGACCCGGACGCCACTCCGGTCCTCGGCATCGCGGCGGGCGCCGTCCCGCCACCGGGACAGGCCGCCGGACCCGCCGGGCCCCCGCCGAGCCCGCGGACACGCGCCTCACAGACGTGGCACCGGTTCCACTACGCCGTCGGGGTGTTCCTCATCGCGTACGGCGTGACGGGCCTGGCGAGCGCGGTCGCGCTGTGGGACGACCGGCGCGACGAGATCGACGCCTACTTCGGGTCCGGCCCGGTGACGGCCGTGCTCGTGCTGGCCAAGCTGGTCGAGGCGGCGCTCGTCCTGTCCGCCGTGGCGGGCGTCGTGCTGCGCCGCGACCTGCTGTTCGTACCGTCGATGGCGGGCTGGATGGCGGGGTTCGCGATGTTCGCCGTCCTGGACGTGTTCACCACCAGGTGGGGAGGGCTGTTCGAGCACCTGCTCTACCTGGCGGGGTTCGTGGCGCTGCTGTTCCTGTCGTACGGGCTGAGCGCGAAGGCCCAACTCGCGGGCGCGCCCCGCCGGGACGTCGAGCCCGGCTCGCCGCGCGGCCCGAACGGGCTCACCAGGACGCAGGAGTTCGCGCTCCAGGCGATCAACCGGGCCGCCGCCCTGCGAACCGGCCCCCGGCCCCGCCCCGAACAGCGCGGCTGACGTTGGCAGACCTTGCCGACGTGATCGACAACCCGCGCGGGCTGCCGACCGACCATCATCCGTTCGCGGGAAGGCTTCCCTCCCTCATCCGCGCGGCGGGCATCGCCCCGGTCGCAGTCACCCTCCCCTGACCGAGCGGCGTGCCGGGGCTGACCGGCCCCGGCGCGCCCCCTACTCGCGCACGATCTACTTGCGCACGATCCAGGCGATGGCGGTCATCGTGCCGGGCGGCACCTCGGTGAATCCGCCGTCGCGGACCGCCACCGTCGCCTTCTTCACGCACTGCCGCCACGGCACGTCCCGCGCCAGGTGGACGGGGGCGCCCGCCTCCACCCAGGCGGTCACGTCCTTGCGCCGTCCCTGCCGCAGCAACAGCTGGGCCGCGTGCCCGCACTGGGCGGCGGCCTTGCCCGTCGTGATCGTCACGTCCGGGTTGAGCGCGATCGCCGCGTACGGCGGCTCCGGCTCCGGGGCGGGCACCTCGGCGTCCGCGAGATCGAGCCCGGCGACCTGGAGTTTTGCCAGCTCGGGCGGGACGTCCGCCACCGGCCCCGGCGGGAACGCCCGCACCTGCGCGCCCGCGTGCTCGACGGTCACCCCGGGAAACGCCTGCGCCTCCGGCCACCGCACGCCCCGCGCACGCCGCGTCACCTTCCGGATACGGCGCGACTCCCATGCGTGGACGGCCTCGCGCCACTCCCCGTCCGGCTCCACCGCCCGCGGGTCGGTCAGCAGCCGCACCACGGCGGTCGCCGCCGCCTCGCAGACCGCGCCGTGGCCGGGCGGATCGGCCTTCTCGGCGCGTACCACCAGTTGCATCGCCCACGGCGGATCGTCAAGGGGGTCGTAGTCGGGTCGCACCCGTGGAGTATTCCAAAGCGGCTTCCCGGGCACGGATGTGGGTACTGCAACTTGTGCCGTCCCTTGGACGTCTTTCCTGTAACGGACTGGGCCTTCGCCGGGGACGGCGAGGGGGCACGCCGGAGCAGTCGGGTCGGAGGTCGCCGGTGACCAGTGGCACGTGGAGTGATTCCATACCCGGAGTCGGAACGTTCTTCGTGGGGATCGACGTCGCCCCGGGTCGCTACCGGTGCGACGACGGCAAGGGAGGCTGGTGGGTGCGCTTCACCGGCCCGGGCGGGGGCGACCCGGTCGGCTCGTGGCCGCTGCCCGCCGGTCCCACGGAGATCGAGATCGCGCGGACCGACTTCGCGTTCGAGACCCATGTGTCCACGTACTGGCGGCGGATCGCGCCGCCCCGCGCCCCCGAGGACGGCTCCCCCGCCGAGGCCCGTCCGGTCGCCGACCCGGCGCTGCGCGCCGAACTCGACACGATCGTCGCGCGCCGCAAGCCGCTGCTGTGGCTGACGCCGCTGACCGTCCTCGGCCTCGGACTGGTCGGCTCCCCGTTCCTCGGCTCGCTGTGGCTGCTCGGCCTCGGCATGCTCGCGGTGCTGGTCGCGCTCGGCACCCCGTCGGTGTCCCTCGACCTGCGCCGCGCCCGCGAACTCGAACGCCGCCGCGACCGCTACCTCACCCCCGAGGACCTCGACGACGAGGGCCGCGCGATGCTGGCGCGCGTCCAGGCCGCGGTCGACGCCGTCCGCGACTCCGAGGTCAACCGCGAGGGCCTGCTGGACGCGGTCGACAACGCCGTCACGCTGCCGCGCCAGGAATGGGAGATCGCACAGGTCCTGGAGAAACAGTCGAAACTACGCGCCGACCACACCGGGCTGGAGAGCGCCGCCGTCCTCCCCGAGGTGGAGCAGGCGCTGCGCCCGCTCCGCGCCAAACTCGACATCTCCGTCGAGGCCGTGACCCGCCGCGTCGAGGCCCTGGAACGCTACGCCGACCGCGCCCGCGAGGCCGACGAGGTCCTGCGCGCCCAACGCCACCTGGAGGCCATCGCGGAGAAGGCCCACGAGTACGACGAACTCCTCGCCGACACCGTCCGCGACGACCTCGCGCTCCCCGCCATAGAACGCCTGACCGACCAGAGCGACGAACTCCTCCGCACCCTCCGCGACCGCCTCACCAAGGCGACCGAGGCCGCCAACGAACTCCCCCCGCACCCCTAGCCCACCGTCCTGCGTCCACATCGCGCCGAGGCCGATGGGCGGGTTTAGGGTTGTTCGCGGCACCTTGACACGAGCCTCGGGAGGGCCGTCATGGCGGAGGAGCGCGGGACGTCGCCGGTCGCGGACATCGACACGGCGAGGCCGCATCAGGCGCGGTTGTGGAATCACTGGCTGGGCGGCAAGGACACCTATCCGATCGACCGCGAGATCGGTGACAAGATCGCGGCGGTGTATCCGGAGATCGCGGACGTGGCGCGGCACTCGCGGGCGTTCCTGGCACGCGTCGTGCACTTCATGACGAGCCAGGGCGTCCGGCAGTTCCTCGACATCGGGACGGGGCTGCCCGGCGTCGACAACACGCACGAGGTGGCGCAGCGCGACGTCCAGGGCTCGCGGGTCGTCTACGTCGACAACGATCCGCTGGTCGTGGCGCATGCCCGCGCGTTGCTGTCCAGCGCTCCGGGCGGGGTCTGCTCCTACATCGAGGCGGACATCCGCACGCCGGATGCGATCATCGAGGGCGCCGCGTCCGTCCTCGACTTCACCGAACCGGTCGGGCTGCTGCTGCTCGGCATCGTCGGCAACGTCGCGGACGAGGACGACCCGCCCGGGATCGTCCGCCGCCTGGTCGCCGCGCTGCCGTCCGGCAGCCATGTGGCGATCAACGACGGGACGAACGTCCTCGGCGTGACCGAGTGGACGCCCGCCGAGGCCACCGCGCGGGGCGAGGCGCTCCGGCTGTGCGCCGAGGCCGGGACCGTCCCGTACCACGCCCGGACCCCGGAGTACATCGAGGCGCTGTTCGAGGGCCTGGAGCTGGTCGACCCCGGCGTCGTCTCGACCCCGCTGTGGCGGCCCGACTTCCCCGAGGTCGGTAAGCCCCGGGCCATCGACTCGTTCGGCGGCGTGGCCCGCAAACCCTGACCGGACGTCCGGCCGCGTTCACAGACCGGCCGCGTTCAGAGAATGGCGCGGATCTGGTCGGGTGAGGTGAAGAGTTCGGCGCGCATTCCGGTTTCGCGGGCGGCGCGGACGTTGAGTTCGTTGTCGTCGAAGAACAGCACGTCGGAGAGTTCGACGCCCAGGCGTTCGGCGCAGATCTGGTAGGCGCGGGGGTCGGGTTTGGCGACGCCGATCCGGCAGGAGTAGGTGAGGGCGTCGAAGCGGGACAGCCATGCGTCGTGGCGGGCCTCGAAACGGGGCACGAGGTCGCTGATGATGTTCGACAGGAGGCCGAGGGTGCGGCCCTTGTCGGCGAGTTCGTGAACGAGGTCGACCATGGTGTCGTCCACCGCCGTCCAACTGTCGAGATCGGCCTCGATCAGCGCGGGGACGTCGGAGAACTCGGCGCCTAGGACGCCCGCGACGTCCGCCCAGTACAGGGCGCTCTCCCGTCCGGCGTCGTAGGGGGGACGGCACGACCAGTAGGCGTCCCAGAATCGGGGGCCGCCGACGCCCGCGACGTCCTCGATGCGCCGCACCCCCTCGGGGGTCTGGGTGCGGGCGATCACTCCGTACAGGTCGAAAACGATCACATTGGACATGCCTTCGAGCCTAGACGGCGGCACCGACGGCGCGGCGGCGGAGAACGGAACGACGGGTGGACGGCGCGGCATAATGGCGGGGTGACGACGAGCGCTGATCGCGGTGGCCGGGCGGGGCACGCCGCGCCACGGTCGGAGCGGCGCGAGCATCTCGTCCGGCTGGCCGGGGAGTTGTTCGCCGAGAAGGGCTTCCAGGCCACGACCGTCCGCAACATCGCCACCGAGGCGGGCATCTTCTCCGGCAGCCTCTACCACCATTTCGACTCCAAGGAGTCGATCGCCGACGAGATCCTGTCCTGCTTCTTCGACCAGCTCATGGCGTCCTACCGAACGGTTCTCGACGAGGGCGCGAACCCGCGCGACGCCCTCGCCGGGCTGGTCAGGGTCGCGTTCGGCAGCCTGGAACGGCACCGGGCCGCGATCACGGTCATCCAGAAGGACTGGAACTACCTGAAGGGCCTGGACCGCTTCGCCTACCTGACCAAGTTCGAGGACGAGGTCGAACGCATGTGGGTGGACGTCCTCAGCACGGGCCGCGAGCAGGACTTCTTCCGCGCCGACCTCGACCCGAAGATCACGTATTTGATGATCCGCGACACCGTCTGGGCGGCGGTCCGCTGGTTCCGGCCGGGAGGGCGCCTCGACGCCGACGCCCTCGCCGGACACTACCTCGGGGTCATCTTCGACGGGATCGACCGGCGCTAGACGCTCACCCGGTCCGGGTCGGCGTGCACGGTGCGGGACGGCAGCAGCCGCGCCAGCGGCCGTGGCAGCCACCAGTTCGCCTCGCCGAACAATTCCATCAGCGCCGGGACGAGCACCAGCCGCACGATCGTCGCGTCGATCAGGATCGCGATACCCATGCCGAGCCCCATCTGTTTGACGGCGACGTCCGCGCCGAGCAGCACCGACAGGAACACCATCACCATGATCGCGGCCGCGGCGGTGATGACGCGGGCGGTGCGGGACAGGCCGAGCGCGACGGCCTCCCGGGTCGGCACGCCGGTCTCGTAGTTCTCGCGGATGCGGGAGACGAGGAACACCTCGTAGTCCATCGACAGCCCGAACAGGATCGGGAACATCATCAGCGGCACCCAGGTCGTGACCGGCATGTCCATCGGGAACCCGAGCAGGCTCCCCGCCCAGCCCCACTGGACCACGGCCGTCAGCACCCCGTACGCGGCGGCGATCGACAGCAGGTTCATCAGCGCGGCCTGCAACGCCACCGTCACCGACCGGACGAGCACGACAAGCAGGAGCAGCGACAGCCCGACGACGACGGCGATCAGCCAGGGCAGCCGGGTGCTGACCTCGTCGGCGAAGTCGATCGAGGCCGCGTTCTGGCCGCCGACGTAGGTCTGGGCGTCGGTGCCGCGTTCGACGCGCGGAATGACGTTGTCGCGCAGTTCGTGGACGAGTTTCGGTGTCGCCTCGTCCTGCGCGCCGGTCGTCGGGAACGCGATGATGACGGACGCCGCGCCGTCCTGACTGGTGCGCGGCGGCTGGACGGCGGCGACGCCGGGCGTCTGCCGGACGGCGGCGGCGAGCCGTCCCGCCTCCGCGCCGGTGCCCCCCTCGGTGACGAGGATCAGCGGCGCGGAGGCGCCGGGCCCGAAGCCCTTCGCCATGATCTGACTCGCCCGGTACCCGCTGTGGTCGTGCGGCTGGGTGCTGGAGTCGGGCAGGCTGAGCCGCATCGACAGCGCGGGCACGGCCAGCACCAGCAGCACGGCGGCCGCGCACAGGCCCGCGACGACCGGGTGGGCCTGGACGGTCCGGGCCCACCGTTCGGCCAGCGGACGGCCCCGCGTCCGGCCGAATCCGGGCACGCGGAGCCGGTCGATGGAACGTCCGGTGAAACCGAGCATCGCGGGCAGCAGCGTCACCGCCGCGAGCATCGTCATCAGCACGGTGACCCCCGCCGCGACCGCGACGGCGTTGAGCAGGCTCTGCTGCATGACGAACAGGCCCATCAATGCGATCACGACGGTGGTCCCGGCGAACAGCACGGCGCGTCCGGCGGTGGCGACGGCGGTGACGGTCGCCTCCTCCGGGTCGTTCCCGGCGTGCGTCTCCTCGCGGTAGCGGGTCACGATGAACAGCGCGTAGTCGATGCCGACGCCGAGCCCGATCAGCGCGGCGACGATCGGGCTGAACGACGGCGCGGGCAGCGGGTGCCCCAGCAGCATGATCAGTGAGAGGCCGGACCCGATGCCGAACAGCGCGGTCAGGATCGGCAGGCCCATCGCGAGCACCGACCCGAACGCGACCAGGAGGATGACGATGGCCGCGAGCACGCCGATGCCCTCCGACGGGCCGCCGCCGGGCGTCTCGGCGACGTCCACGGCGGCGCCGCCGAGCTGGATCTCGACGGGCCCGTTGTCCGAGCGGACGTCGTCCAGGAGCGCGTTCACGTCCGACTTGGACATCTCGTCGGACGTGACGTCAAGGCTTCCGGTCGCGAACGCCGTCTTCCCGTCCTGCGAGATCTGACCGGGCGTCTGGTAGGGCGACGACACCGACGCCACGTGCGGCGTGTCGGCGAGCCGGGCGACGGCCCGCTCCACCCGCGCCTTGACCTGCGGGTTCTGGACGCCCGCGTCGGCGTGCACCGCCAGCGTGATCGAGTCGCCGCTCTCGTCCTGGAAGTGCTGCTCCAGCAGGTCGGAGGCTTTCGCCGACCCCGAGTCCCCACCGGAGAAATCGTTCAGCGGTTCGGCCGCGAAGCCGAAGCCGAGGATCATCACGACGATCGTGCCGACGAGCCAGCTGACCAATGTCAACCGCCGCCTCCGATAACAGAGCCGGGCAAGCCTGGCCAACCTCATGGAAACCACCTTCGTCGGACAAGTCGCCCCTCAGCTGGGGCGTTGGTGGTTCCAACGTTGCCGGTAGGCGGGGTCTGACACATCGCACGGACGGTGTCATCGAGCTCCCCGGATACATCCATTGGAGTACATCCGGCGCGGTATCCCACGGTGCGAGTCCCCTAACCCCCATAGTGTGCTTAGTCACAACTTGCCGATTAGGGGTGACGCCTTGGCCCGTGGGGACGCTGTTACTGGAGAGACCGCTGAGCCGATGGTGTCGGCGGGCGGGGAACGGCAGGCGGGGGGAGCGTGAGATGACGGCTGAGCGAGGTGCCGCCGGTCGCGAGCCCACGCCCGCAGCCCTGCGCGCGGCCACCGCGCGCGGCTTGCAGGAGCAGTTCCCCGGGGTCCGGGTCTGGTACGGCGAGGCGACCGGGTCGTGGTGGGCGATGGTTCAGGTGCGCAGCGGCCCGCGGCTGCTGGAGGCGCCGACGCCGCAGGAGCTGCGCGACGAGATCATGAGCCTGCGGAGCCGGGGATGACCAGCCCCGACTCGTAGGCCAGCACCACGAGCTGCGCCCGGTCGCGCGCCCCGAGCTTGCCCATGGCGCGGCTGACGTGCGTCTTCGCGGTGAGCGGGCTGAACAGGAGCCGTTCGGCGATCTCGCCGTTGGACAGGCCCCGTCCGACCAGCCGGACGACCTCCCGCTCCCGCGCGGTCAGCGTCCCGAGCGCGACGGGCGGCCGGTCCGGCTCACGGTGCCGCGCGACGAACCCCTCGATCACCGTCCGGGTCACGGCGGGCGCGAGCAGCGACTCACCGGCCGCGACGACCCGGACAGCGCGCAGCAGGTCGTCCGGCTCGATGTCCTTGACCAGGAACCCGGACGCGCCCGCACGCAACGCCAGATACACGTAGTCGTCGTCGGTGTAGGTGCTGAGCACCACGACCCGCACGTCCTTCAACGCGGGGTCGGACACGATCCGGCGGGTGGCGGCGAGCCCGTCCACCTCGGGCATCCGCATGTCCATGAGGACGACGTCCGGGCGCAGCGCCTGGGCCAACTCGACCGCGACCCCACCGTGCTCGGCCTCGCCGACGACCTCGATGCCGTCACCGCGGGCCAGCAACGAGCGGAAACCGGCGCGGACCAGCGACTGGTCGTCGGCGAGCACAACGCGGATCACGGCCGTTCCTCGCGGGACGCACGACATACCGCCCCCCGAGGACGGGGCGCGATCCGTCCCCGGAGGGCGTCTGTGGCGACCGTAACCCGAAAAACGTTCAGGCTCAAGCGCTTGCTCGGTTCCCGGCGACCGCGCACGCTCACGGTTCGTACTGCACGACGGTGCGCTCCGCGGTGATCGGCGTGAGGTACCGGTCGACCACCTCCCGGTGGGACGGATGGTCGCGATAGACCAGGTAGGCGTCCTGATCGGCGAAGTCCGCGATGATCGCGAAGTCATGGGCGGCGGGCGACAGACCCACGTCGGCGCCGAGGCTGTACCCCCGGATCTCCGGGATCACGGCGGGCAGTTCACCCAGCCGCGCCGCCAACTCGTCCTGCTGGCCGGTCGTCGTCCCCTCGGCCCATTTGATCAACACCACATGCCGGAATCCGCTCATGGCGGCACGCTACCGCCCACCACGCCAAGATCAACGGTTCAGAGTTCCGCGGCCGTGACCGCGCCCAACTCCCAGCACGCCTCCAGGTCGGCCTTGGACGGCTCCCCCATCACGGCCACCGTCGGCTGGACGGCCTTCCACCTCAACCCGGTGGTGATGGATTCGAGGGCCCGCAGCGCACCCGTCGCGTCATTGTTGCCATGCAGGAACGCCCCGAACGGACGCCGGACGGTCTCCTCCAGGCACGGATAGTAGATCTGGTCGAAGAAGTGCTTGAGCGCCCCGGACAGGTACCCGAGGTTGACTGGCGACCCGAGCAGATAGCCGTCCGCCTCCAAGACGTCCACAACCGAGGCGGTCAGCGCCGGACGCGTCACCACCTCCACGCCCTCGATCTCATCAGTGGACGCGCCCGCCCGCACCGCCTCCAACATCCCCTGCACGGACGGCGACGGCGTGTGATGAACGATCAGCAACCTCTTCATCACCACGAGCCTACGTCAGCCACCATTCACGATCTTGCCCACGGCCTTCGACGCGAGCTTCTCCAGAACATCACTCGGAACGGACCCCCCAGCCGAGTTCACCGACATAAAGACGATGGTCCCACCCACCCGGACGAGCAGCGTCTCGGCATCAGAGCCGGAAGTCGAATCCGTGGGGTCATAGTCCAGATTGTGCGCCTTCATGCGAAGGCTGCTGTCACCGAAATTCGCCCGCTCAACGGTCACCGACACCCGCTGCTCACCGTCGACCTTGTATTCCTTGCACTTCGCGTACTGGCTCTCATACTCGTTCATGAATTTGATCGCCATTTTCTTGGGGAACACCATGAGCACTTCGGAGAACAGCGGCCACTCCGTCCCCTGATTGAACGCGGCCTGCGCGATCGGATACTCAAGCGACAGCTCCGCTGTCTCCTCTGGCGCACAGGGCGTCAGCGCCGGTATCGGGCTCTCCTTGTCGGTGTAGGTCCCATCGCTCTCCACGCTCTCGGGCTTCACGGTCAGCCCCGCCGTGAGCTCGCCCGCGGCGAGCAGGTACGTCTCAAGCTCCTTCCCGGTACGGACCTTCAGCCCACGGTCAATGGAGCCGTCGAACGAGTCAGGCCCTCCCCCGCCCGACCCGTCCGTGACGAGCACGATCAGCGACCCGACGAGAACAAGACCCACCACCGACGCGATCACCAGAACCACCGGCCGCCGGAAGAACGAGGGCCTCGAAGGTAACGGAGGCTGAGGGTAACCCATACACAAATCCATTCTGACGAGGCATGCTGACCTCATTCTACCGATAATGTGCGCCCTATGAAGGTGCATGAACTTCATTCATGGCCGACGTCGCCCGAGGAGGCGGAGGCGATCCAGTACCGCCTCCGCCCATTGCTGATCTTGGACGCCCCCGGCCCGTCCACCCCCCGCACCGTCGCAGGGCTCAACGTCTCCTACGCACCCACCAGCGTGGCCGCAGCGGCAGTCGTCCTGGACACAAAAACCCTGGAGATAATCGACAAATCAGTCAAAATCGGCACCCCCACCTTCCCCTACATCCCCAGCCTGTTCGCGTTCCGAGAGCTCCCCACCCTCCTAGAAGGAACCACCACCATCGGCCGCGTACTCAGAACCCAGAACAACGTGAAACCGGTCTTCGTCTCCGTCGGCCACCGCACCAACCTCGACACCGCCTGCCGGAACGTTCTCGACCTGGCACCCGAGTACCGCCTGCCGGAGACGACGCGCAGGGCCGACCGGCTCTCCCGCGATGCGCTGGCCGGGTAGCGCTCCCTTCCCGAAGATGGCACCCTCGTCCAGAAGCAGACGGAGACACCCAGGTCATCCGCGACACCGCTGGACGGTGCCCATGGACACCAGGCCGATGCGGGCCGACGCCCGCCGCAACTACGAGCGCCTGATCACGACGGCCCGCATCGCCTTCATGGAGCACGGCACGGGCGCGTCCCTGGACGACATCGCCAAACGCGCCGGAGTCGGCTCGGGAACGTTGTACCGCCACTTCCCCACCAGAGACGCGCTGCTACACGCCGTCCTCCACGACCGCATCGAGGGCCTCCTGGCCCACGCGGACGAACTCCTCGCCACCGAGCCCTTCGACGCGGAAGTCGCCCTGGACCGCTGGCTGCGCACCTACCTGTCCGGCGCCGAGACCCCCCGCGGCACCTCCACAGTGATCATCGAAGCGATGTCCGGAGAATGGGCGGAAACCGGCCTAGGCAACGCCGCAACCACAATCTGCGCCGCCCTGGGCCGCCTCCTCAACCGCGCCCAGAACGCAGGCGCCATCAGCACCGCCATCGACCCCCGCGATCTCCTCCGCATAACCAACGCCATAGGCGTAGCCGCCGAACGCACCACCGACCCCAACGCCTACGCCGACCGCATGCTGGCCCTCCTCTTCGACGGCCTCCGCACCCGCTGAACCGCCCCCACAAAGATCTCTGGCCCGCACGGCCCCAGAGCGGGGTGACGGGGCCGTGCGGGCCAGAAACCTGTCTCAATCAGGAACCTCAGTCGGAACCTCAGCCGACGTTCGCTCTGCTCTCCGCCTGTGCACCTCCGCCGTGTCTCCGATCTGACACCCACCACGCTAAGCCCACCCACCCGCCCACAGCCCCCCCTTAACCCTCACTTAGGGATGGGCTGAGCCACCCTTATTCACACCCCGTCCGGCACCGTCCGGGGAAGTCGGCCAGAGAGCCGCTCACCTGCGAAAACAAGGGAAGGAGCCCACGGGACCAGTCCGGGCCCGTCCAGCGCCGTCGAACCAAACCGACTGGCGTTGGCTCCCCAAATTGGCCCCCGTGGCTCCCCCCTCAGCAGGGAGAAGGCCACCCCCATGGCCGTAGAAATCACCGCAACCACGATGACCGCCACAACAGCCGGCAAGGTCATCGCCACCGCCACACGACCGACTGCGGATCGCACGTCACCAGCTACCCTCACCTACTCGACCACAACGCAGCCATCACGGCCCTCATGCTCGCCAAGCGCCACATCACCCACGGCGAGGACGACCCATGCGCGCAGGAGTGGCGAAGGGAGCTGGCCCGTAGCTGACCGCCTCATCCGAATCACAACCGCACTCGCCGTGCTATTTGCTCTCAATGCGGTCTCGGCCCGCTTGAATCCCGCTTGCGCCTCCGTTGACAGAGGGTTGGTGGGCCAGCCCGAACGATTTGACTTACCCGCACCCCTATTCAGAAGCTTCATACCACCAAAGCCGATAGTTACAATCCCCACTATAACAACAGCGACGACGACGAAAATCCTCATTCCAACGGGTCCATGATTGTTGTATTCAGCACTTCTGAACCGCCTACCAGGACTCCTCCCCCAATGTCCCCTCACCCACCGTCCGCCCCGGAAATGACCTCGCACCCAATGTGACATCCGATACTCCTGGATATGAGATGGGCAAAGCACCATGAGTTCTGATGGTTACTTATCACAGCCCATGGCGAGGCCGCCACTATCCCGGACGTGCGAACAATGTATTCTGTCCACAATCGGCTACCCGCTTGCCAAAATTTCTGATCAATATCATTCAACTCGGTGCACCGAGAGAGCACCCAATGAAAGACAATAGTCAGGCTGGAGCCCTTTATCGTGGTGAGACCGTTGTAGCCGCCGAGCCGGACGGACGCGAGCTTGAGCGGGGGCAGACTCGCAGCCTGAACCGCCGGGCGGGCTGACGTCACCTCCCGCCCCGCATTGGGCCCATCACGAGGCCCGCGCAGAACTCCGCGGAGGGCGGGAACGAGCCAGCGGCGTGGACGAGGGAGTTCGGCCCTACGGGGCACACAGCAGAGGCCAAGGGTCAGACACCGAGTCGATAACTCATGCAGCCGATTGTCGAGCCACTTGAAGATGCGCAAGGGGCTTGACGGGTTCAGGTGTCAAATTCCAGGCACTAGGCCACGGCCTAGCTCACGAAGGACACCCCAGACCGGACGCGCTCAGAATTCTCCAAGGACGTCTGCAACTCCGTCCACCTCCGGCAGCGCGCGATAGTGGACCAAAGGCGTTCCGGATCATCGCCTGCCATGCAGTCGCCCATGCCCATGCACGTCCGTGCGGTGCGGACACGCGACGGAGTTGCCGTTCACGCCATGCTCAGTGCCTCGGACGGCGTGTGCGTTGTCGAACGCGGCTGTGCTCGGACGCTCGCATGTCGAGGTGCGGCCGCTGGTCGGCCTCGTCTCGTCCGACCAGTGACGCTAACCGGTTCCGCTGGCGTGGAGGGCACGCGCCCCGCGATCCAGCTCTGGACGGCCTTAGGACCGACACGCAACCGCGCTGCAACGTCGGCTTCGTTCATCGGACGGACACACTTGACACGCCGGACGGCAGGTCTGCGCGTAAGTTGCGTTCGCTCAGCCTCAAGCAGGCGAGCGCGCTCGCCCAAGAGGTGAGCAAGCCGGACCACAGGTTCGGGGCGTGTGGCGTCCTGGCGATCTTCTTGGGGCTCTGTGCGGAGGGACTCTGCACTCCCGAGTGGAGTGACGGCGATCCCGACGAGGCGACCGTGTACGTTCTGTGCGCCGATCGGCGCAGAGGCGAGACGAAGGCGAAGCTGAGGCGACGCGGTCTCGGCGTGGCCAACATGGCCGTGGACGCGCTTCACCTCAGGGCCACGGTCTTCTGTCACGAGGACGGTGGGGCGTGCACCCGTGTAGCAGTCTGCCGCGGTTGCGTGTGGTCCTTAGGGTGGGGAGGCTCGACGTCGGCGAGTGGTGTCACGCGGGCTGCGGCACACAGTCTTGGCCATCATGAGCGGGCGGGACGTTCTCGTGGAGGAGATCAGTGGGCTCGTTGGGTGCTCCAACAGCGAGGTCACTGAAACCGTTTACCGGTACTGGCTCAAGCCCGAGATTTGCGATGGTGCTGAGCGCGTGAACGACATCTTCAAGTTCGTGTAGGTGCGCGGGTCGCGACTTGGCCTCTCCAGGGCGTTGGGTGGCCCGGCGCCTCTTCTCCAGGTGGGGGCTCGGCCTCTAGGGCTTGCTTGGGGTGGTGGAGTTATTCGGGAGTGGTTACTCAAGAAGAGTTTTCGTTACTCTGGGTGTTGGTTTTGTGACTCCGGGTAATGCCGGTTGTGTAGGTCGGACCAACCTGGAGGAAGACATGCAAGTAGGGGTGAAGCTCGGTGTCGGGGTGGCCGCCGCCGTCATGGCCGGGAGCGCGCTGAGCGTCGGGGCGGTCGCCGGGGCTACGGAGCCGCCGCCGAACCCGGGCCAGGAGGAGTCGATCCAGCAGCCTGGGGCTCAGCAGGAGGAGGCTCAGGGGCAGGACGTCGAGGAGGCCGAGGGGCAGGAGCAGGCTCAGCCTCAGGGTGAAGAAGAGGGGCAGGGCTCCGGGGCCATCTTCGTGGGGGCCGAAGGCGATGCCGCCGCGCTCGCGCGGCTCCAGTACTACAAGGCTCAGCGGGCTCGCTGGTGCCACGGGACGGTTGTCGTCTCGACGCTGAACGTCCGGAACGGTGCGGGGCTCGAGCACCAGGTCGTGGGCAAGTACCACCGGGGCACGCACGTCACCGCCAACTGGAGCAGCATCGTCCGCGAGGACGGGTACCTGTGGGTGCGGCTCTCCAACGGTCGCTGGATCGCCGACTACATTCTCGGCAACGGCAACGGCAAGTGGTACGTCAAGTACTCCGACTGCCACTGACGGGTCGGGGCCGGCGCCCTGCGTCGGCCCCGTTTCCCGGCGTCAGATGTTGATGAGATAGCCGCTCGGGGCGGTGGGGACGTAGCCGCTCGCGAGGAGGCCGAGGACGGCGATTGTCGCGGCGACCACGAGGCCCGCGATGCCGATGAGCCCTGCGGCTGCGTATCGGGTGCGGCGGTTCATGGTGGGGACGGTAGGGGCTTCGTGGTTCTGGGTTTGGGTGTTAAGGCGGTTTTAAGCGCGTGCTTATGGCGTGCGGGAGTGGCGGCGGCGGACTAGGCGGCGGGAGCGGGGGCGGCGGGTGGGTGGTAGCCATTTGGTGCGGAACCACATCTGGATCTGGGCGCCGCCGAGGACGCTGCGATGGATGCGCAGGTAGCCGCCGGTGGATTCGGCGGCGCGGCGGGCTATGTCCAGGCCGAGGCCGGTGGAGCCGCCGCCGCTGATGCCCCGTTTGAGGGCGGCGTCCGGGTCGGCTATGCCTGGGCCGCCGTCTGCTACGAGGATGCCGGTCACGCCTTGGCCCTGGTGGAGGGTGACGACGAAGCCTGTGCCTTCGGATGTGTGACGGAAGATGTTGCCCAGGAGGGCGTCTACTGCGGCTGCTAGTTCGGTGCCGGGCACGCGGAGGGGGGCCGGGGTTTCGGCGCCCACCAGTTCGCAGGAGCGGCCCTCGTCTTCGGCCAGGACGGACCAGAACGCGACGCGGTCGCGGAGGACTTTCGCGGCGTCGCAGCTGCCTCGGCCGGTGGGGCGCCGGACGGTGCGGATGATCTGGTCAACCTCGCGTTCGATGCGGTCTACGGCCTGGCGGGTTTGTTCGGCGACCGGGCCGTCGCCGAGAGCTTCGGCGTTGAGGCGGAGGGCGGCGAGGGGGGTGCGGAGGCGGTGGGAGAGGTCTGCGGCCATTTCGCGTTCCGCCGAGAGGAGTTGGACGACGTGGTCGGCCATCGCGTTGAACGCCAGGCCCGCTTCGAGCAGTTCGGGTGGGCCGTCGGGTTCGATGCGGACTGATAGTTCGCCGTCCCCGAAAGCTGCGGCGGCTTCGGCCAAGCGGCGGGTGGAGCGGATCATGCGGTTGCCCAAGCGGTCGGCGACGGCTACGGAACCGGCGACCAGGGCGGCGGCGACCGTTGTCATGACCAGCCATGCCTTCCACACGCCTCGGGTCAGGTCGCCGTCGGGGAGGTACACCTCGACCACGGCGGTGCGGCCAGCGTCCAGGGACACCGGTTGCAGCAGCGCGTAGCCGTCGTCCACGCGGGCGGTGTAGGAGCGGCCACGGCGTTCTGCCTCGGCCAGTTGGTCAGGGTGAGCGCCGGTGCCGTCGCGGGGGCCGGTCGGGACGAGTTCGTCGTCCGGCATGTGCACGGTCATCCGGCCGGCGGCGCCCGCCTGGGTGCTGGCGACGGCGCGTTCGAGGGCGGCGCGGTCCTCGGTGACGACCAGGACGGGGCCGAGCGCGCTGGCCTGGCGTTCGGCGGTGGTGACGGCCCGGTCCCTGGCGATCTCCCGGACGGTCAGCGCGAGCGGGATGAGGAACGCCAGCGCCACCATGGAGGTGACCGCCAGCGAGACCAGGACCAGGGTCCGTCTCATGGTCGCGGGTCGGGTTCGGCCAGCCGGACCCCGACGCCGCGCACCGTGTGCAGGTAGCGGGGGGCGGCGGCGGTCTCGCCGAGTTTGCGGCGCAGCCACGACAGGTGGACGTCGATGGTCTGGTCGTCGCCGTAGGCCTGCCGCCACACCTCGGCGAGCAGCTCGCGTCGCGCGACGACCCGTCCGGGACGGGCGGCGAGGTAGGCGAGCAGGTCGAACTCGCGGCGGGTCAGTTCGAGGGCGTCGCCGTTGAGGGTGGCCTGCCGCCGGTCCAGGTCGATGTGCAGGCCGCCGACGCTGAGCTCGTTGGTCGGGCCGGACCGCGCCGACCTGCGCAGCACGGCGGCGAGCCGGGCGCTGAGGTGCTCGATGGAGAACGGCTTGATGAGGTAGTCGTCGGCGCCCGCGTTCAGCAACCGGACGATCTCCGGCTCGTCGTCCCTGGCCGTCGCGATGATGACGGGAATGTCGGAGATGCCGCGCAGCATCTTCAGCACCTCCGCGCCGTCGAGGTCGGGGAGCCCGAGGTCGAGGACGACGACGTCCGGCGGCGACTGCGTCACCTCGCGCAGCGCGTCCATCGCGGTGCCGACGCTGCGCACGACATGCGAACGGGCGCTCAGTTCCCTGATCAAGGCGGTTCGGACGTTCGCGTCGTCCTCGACCACCAGAACACTCGCCATGGCGGAACCGTATGCCACCAAATGCTCATGCGTCGCGCAATGTCGTATCTTGCCCCGTCGAATCAGGGGGGCGTGCCGGGGCCGTTCTCGGCGGGACGGTACCGGGAGGTGACGAACCGCTGTGGCATGACGAACATCGCGGTGGCCTCCACGGTAACGCGGCCGTCCGGCGCGGCGATCGTCCCGGACGCGAACACCTTGCGGCCCTCGACGTGGCTCGCCTTCGCCTCGACGAGGAGCGGGACGGCGAGCGGGGTGGGACGCCGGTACCGCAGTTCCAGGTTCGCGGTCATGCCAGGCGTGCCGGTCGCGAGGGCGGCCATCCCGAGGGCCTGGTCGAGCACCATCGCGGAGACGCCGCCGTGCGCGTACGACGGCGGGCCCTCGTAGAGGGGGCCGAGCGTGAACTCGCCGCGGACGATGCCGTCCGCGGTGACCTCCAGGTCGACGGGCGGCGCGAGCGGGTTGAGATGCCCGGAGACGGGGCTGCCGAGCTGCCGGTCCACGCGGTCGGCGGAGGGCGCGGCGAACGGCGGGTCGTCCCGGCGTTCGGTTTCGAGGCGCGCGGTCAGTGAGCGGACCTCGTCGGCCACTGTGGCGGCCTCGGCGGCGCCGATCCCGGTGAGGAGGGCGGCCTCCGCCAGCTCGCGGACGCGGGCCGCGAGGCACGCCAGCGCCGCCGCCTCGTCCTCGCCGAGTTGGTCCCGTCCCCACGCCGCGCTCATGCACTCTCCCAGCCGGGGTGTCCCCGCCCCCGATAAGCCGAACGCGATTCTAAGATACGGCCCGCGGCGGTCCGGACACTGGGGTTGTTCTACGACATTTCATGCCCCGTTGGACGTCGGCGTCGGGTTGGGCCGGAGGCTGGCCAGGATCTTCCGCATGTCCGCGTTCGGCAGCGCGTCCGGGACGCCCTGGTCGGCCAGCAGGACGAAGACCGTCGTCAGCCCGGGAGCCACGCCCGGCACGGCC
The DNA here is from genome assembly GCF_039537545.1 of Actinomadura meridiana. Taxonomy (NCBI): domain Bacteria; kingdom Bacillati; phylum Actinomycetota; class Actinomycetes; order Streptosporangiales; family Thermomonosporaceae; genus Actinomadura; species Actinomadura meridiana. The sequence continues at coordinate 219,032 of NZ_BAABAS010000005.1, read as the reverse complement.
ACCGTGTGGACGACCGCTTTCGGCGGCGAGCACTTCTTCCCGGCCTTCACGACGACGTCGGCGCGGATGTACACCGCACGCGCGCGTCCGACCCGCACGGTCTTCGGGGCGCTCAGGGTGACCACCGGGGCCGGTGCGCCCTCCTCGCTGTAGCCGTTGGTGGCCCATTTGTTCGCCGCGTGGTTGGCGACCTTCAGCACGTCGCCCACGACGTACTGGTTGAAGCCGGTGTCCGCGCGGTCGTACTCGTCGTCGCCGTCCTTACACGCGCCCTCGCGGAACTCGGCGCCGGAGCTCATCATGACCGGATTGCCGCCGTTGACGCCTTCGTAGCCGTGGAGCGTGCCCGAGGGCAGGATGCGCCAGGACGGCGAGACGTCGTACGTCAGCCCGTACTTGGCGCTGCTGACGGCCTTCCAGCCCCGCACCCTCGGCGGGACGGTGCTGGACGGTTCGGGCTCCGGGGAGTCCGGCGGAGGTGCCGAGGAGTACTCGTCCTCGACGTCGGGGTCCTGGGACAGCTGGTAGAACTCGTACCCGGCCCACGTCGCGATGACGAGCATGAAGGCGACGAACGGGCCGAGGAACGCGAGCCAGATCCGGCTCGGCCTCGACCGCACCGAGCGGCCGCCGATGAAGGAGGACGGATCGCCCGGCGTCGGGGGCGGGGGCGTGTCGTTCTGGGGCGTTTCCCAATCCTGGCCGGGCAGCGGATACGGGTTGTCGCGTCCCGAATCGTCGCCAATGCCGCCGAAGCCCTTGTCGCCCGTCATGTCCGATGACCGTAGTGCACCGGCGGCGAGGCCATGATCTTGTCACGGTCCAAGGAGGGGACGGCGCGGTGCGCGCCTCAGACCGGCGCCGCTTCGGATTCCGATAGATTTCTGCGGTATCCCCCAGTACCGAAGGAACGACCAGTGACGGACGATCCGCCGCCCGCGCAGCCCCCGCCGTACGAAGGCTCCTACGGCGAGGTGCCGGGCGCTCCTCCCGTGGACGATCCTCCTCCTGGCGCACCGCCTCCCGGCGCGCCTCCGCCTGGTGGACCGCCTCCCGGAGGGCCGCCGTTCGGTGGACCGCCTCCCGGGGGTCCGCCGCCGCCTGGTGGACCGCCGCCTGGTGGGCCCTACGATCCGCATTGGGGATACGGGCCTCCGGGCGTCCCTCCGTACGGTGGGCCGCAACTGGAGACGACCTGGGCGATCTTCTCCTATGTCGGGATGATCGTGCTCGGCTTCCTGGCGCCGATGATCATCTACTTCGTCAAGAAGAACACCGAGCCGTTCACCAGGTACCACGCGGCGCAGGCGCTGAACCAGCAGCTCACCCTGATGATCCACTTCGTCGCGGTGCTGGCCGTCTCGATCCCGTTCGCCATCGCGCTGGACACGCCCGCGCCCCTCGCCCTGCTCATCGTCCCGTACCTGGAGGCGCTGATCGGGCAGTGGGTCTTCATCATCCTGGGCGCGGTGAAGGCGGGTAAGGGGCAGTACGTCCGGTTCCCGGCCTTCTTCTGTCTCCGGATGGTCCGCTAGCCCACCCGTCGAGCGCCGTCAGGCGGGCGGGGGCGGGTCGTCGACGCGGGCGATGGCGCGGACGGGCGCGCCGTCGGCGGCCGCCAAGGCGATCGGGAACAGGGAGACCTCGACCGCGCGGCCCGCGTCCTGCGCGGCCAGGACCCGGTCGAGGCCGGTCAGGTTCTCGCCGATCACCGCGCCCGCGCCGCAGAGGACGCGATGGGCCGCCAGGGAGAAGTCGTCCGAGCCGGGAGGCGGCGTGCGGTCGACGCTGAGGGCGTCGATGGCGACCGTCCGGGCACCGGCGGCCACGATCGCGGCGGCGGTCTCCGGGGTGGGGTACGGGTGGGCTAGGTAGGCGTCGGTCCCCCAGTGTTCCGACCAACCTGTCGCGATGAGCAGGACGACGCCGAGCGCGAGCCCGTCCGGGAGCAGGTCAGGGCCGATGGGCGAGCGTGGTGGGAGGCCGCGGGCGTCCAGGACGACGGCCGGGCCGGTGAAGCGGGACAGGGGCAGCTCGTCCAGGCGCGGCAGCGAGTCGTCGATGTGGAACGGGGCGTCCACGTGGGTGCCGGTCTGCGAACCCAGGTGCAGCCGCAGCACGTTCACGCCGGACTCCGCCGCCGTCAGCGCCGGGACGGCCTCGACCTCCGGATCCCCGGGGTACACGGGCATGCCCGTCGCGATCGGCACCGACAGGTCGAGCAGTTCAAGGCCCACAATTCGATTATCCCGGGCGCCCTCACCCGATAGCGTTTGCGGTGTGTTGCCACACGTGACAGCCATCCGCTACGTGACGCCGCTACGCGAGGGCGGGTCGCTGCCGGGCGTCGTCGAGGCCGACGACCTCGGCACCTACGTCGTGAAGTTCCACGGCGCCGGGCAGGGCCGCAAGGCGCTGATCGCCGAGGTGATCGCCGGTGAGCTGGCCCGCCGGCTCGGTTTCCGGGTGCCCGACCAGGTGCTCGTCGACCTGGACCCCGCGATCGGACGGCACGAGCCCGACCCCGACGTGCAGGACCTGCTCAAGGCGAGCCCCGGGTGGAACCTCGGCGTCGACTTCCTGCCCGGGTCGCTCGGGTTCGACCCGCTCGGCTGGCGTCCGGACCCCGGCTTCGCGTCCCGGGTGCTGTGGTTCGACGCCTTCACCGGCAACGTCGACCGCAGCTGGCGGAACCCGAACCTGCTGGTGTGGCACGGCGACGTGTGGCTGATCGACCATGGAGCGAGCCTCATCTTCCACCACGCCTGGACGAACGCGACCCGGCTGTTCTCCGGCCCCTACGACGTGGACGAGCACGTCCTCGTCCCGTACGCGACCCAACTGGAGGCCGCGGAGGCCGAGCTCGCGCCGAAGATCACCGAGGCGCTGCTGCGCGAGGTGACGGCCCTGGTGCCCGACCTCTGGCTGGAGGGCGAGCCCGGGTTCGCCTCCCCGCAGGCGCTGCGCGACGCCTACGTCGACATCCTGCTGCCCCGCGCGGGCAAGCCCCGCGACTGGCTGCCGGACCTGGACGTCGCCGGGCACTCCCCCGACACGTCAGTGCGGCGCGGAGAGAACCGAGCCGGTCCGGGGGGTGTGGGGGGTCGTCCCCCCACAAGGAACCGTCCCGGTTGGCTCGGGGGTGGCGGACGATGAGCGGCAACATCCGGACGGCGGCGGAGCCCACGGTGTTCGAGTACGCGGCGCTGCGGATCGTCCCGCGTGTGGAGCGCGGCGAGACGATGAACGTGGGCGTGGTGGTGTACTGCCGGGCCCGCGACTATCTCGGCTGCCGCACCCATCTGGACGAGCAGCGCCTCCTCGCCCTGGACCCGCTGCTGAACGTCGAGGGCGTCCGCAACGCGCTGAAGGCCGTGTCCGCCGTCTGCTGCGGCGGCGACCAGGCGGGGCAGGCGGCGAACGAGAAGCCGGGTGCCAGGTTCCGCTGGTTGACGGCGCCGCGGAGCACGATCGTCCAGCCGGGGCCGGTGCACGCGGGGCTGACCGACGACCCGGCGGCGGAGCTGGACCGCCTGCTCGATCTGCTCGTCAAATGATGCCGACCTGAAAACGAGCCCGGCTGGTCGGAAAACGAATTATCGTCAATTAATTCGTCTCCGTGTTCACACACTTACGCGGCTCGGCTCCGAGCCCCGCGGGGGCGAGGAGACGAACCGCGCAAGCCATTCATTCAATCCCATTCCCAGCGGATGCCGTGATACCCGGCGGCCATGCCGAACTCGATGAAGTGGACGCTCTGGTAGCTCGACAGCCGCAGGTCGGCCGAGTCCTTGAGCGCGGTGTGGCCGTCCGGACGCCACGTCCGGTAGCAGCGGGCGGGGAGCGCGGCCGGGTGGAACCGTATCTCGATCAGGTACTCGTGCTGGGGGGCGCGGAACCCGCGTCCCTCCTCGCTGGCGGGTGGGCTGGCCTCGTCGAACCCGAAGCCGTATTCCAGCAGATACGTCTCGCCGCGACCGAGGGCCCGGTCGAACAGCAGCTCGGCGGCGATGAGGCCGCTGGCCTCGTCCATCCTGACGCGCCCGAAGCGGCAGCCGCGGACGGTACGGGACGACGGCAGGACGCCCTGCGGATGGTGGTACACCGCGATCCACCGGTCCACCCCGCGCTGCTGTGCCTGGAACACGGCGCGGACACGGACCTCGTGCAGCTCACGGCGGCGACCGATGATGTACTGGTCGTGCATGCTGAGCCCGGTGAGCTGCCGCTCGCCGCGGTCCCCGATCTCGTCCAGCAGATCGCGGACGCCGGGCTCGGGACACAGTTCCTCCACGGGCAGCCACGGACCGGTCGCACGTTCCGCGGTCGGCTTGAGGAGGGTCAACAGGGAATGGCGCGGCAGTTCGAGGATGACCTCGAGGCCGCGGACGGCGCGCATGGAGTCAGCGCGCTCGGGCCGTGTCCGGCCGCGCTGCCAGTAGCTCAGCGTGGACAGGCTGACGGCGATGCCCTGCTCGTCCAGGCGGCGCCGCAGCGAGTCGAGGCTGAGGCCCCGCGCCTGGATCGCCGCATGCAGGGCGACATTGAACGGACCGTACTGCAAGACCTGTAGGAGATCGTCTTCTGCGACACTCTGCACTGTTCGGCCTCCGGATCAGCTCCGGCCGGCCCCCGCACAACGGCCTTGACAACTTCAATTGCGATTCAATGCTCACTGTAAGTCCCTGGTGGCTCAATGCCAACAGGCAACTTTTGACGTCTCTCCTTTCCCATTCGTCTCGTCGCGGCCACCCGGGGGCAATGCCGGGTTCATGGAGTGTAGCTCCGGCGGGCCCGCCGGTCATGTGTTTCCCGGACGAGATCATCCGCAGGTGGCGGGCGGCGGGGGTCGACCCACTCCCACCTGCCGACTCCCGCTCCGGAACCGGGCTCAATGCCACTCCCATTCGATGCCGACGATGCCGCGCCGCACGGCGCCGACGGCGATGTTGGCACTGCCCGATGTCCCGATCCACAGCTCTCCGAGGCGCTGCCGCGGCGACTGGGAGCTTTCGGCGGTGAAGCCGTAGCAGCGCGCGGGGAGCCGGTCGCCGTCGAACTGGATGATCGCGACGTAGTCGTGGACGGGATGGGAGAACCTCCGGTCGTAGCAGTCGTAGGCGGGCTCGTCGATGGGGCCGAGCTCGTACTCGACGACGGCGGTGTCGCCCGCGGACAGGACGCGGTCGAAGACCAGCTCGAACGCCACCAGCCCGCCCTCGGCGCGGATCCGTCCGGGACGGCAGTAGCGCACGTCGGCGAGACCGGCCGTCCCGATGCCCGTTCCGGAGACCATCTCGTCGTCGGGCAGGTCCTTCTTGGCGTCGCAGCCCTCGGCCGGGCGGTGGTCGGCCATGCGGCCGTCGAGCATGCCGCCGTCCTCGGCCGCGACGTCGAGCGCGTGCTCGGCGGGCGCCACGCCGTTGCCGGGGTTGCCCGTGCCGCCCGCGTTGCCCAGATTGCCGGTGTTGCCGGGCTGCTGGACGCTGCGCGTCTGGTGGACGCACACGACCCGGTCGATGTCGTCACCGGCCGCGCGCAGCACGGTGCGGACCGACAGCGTCCAGGAGCGGCGGACCTCGTCGAGCCGGAACACGTCGTGGATGCTCAGCCGCTCGAGCCGGTGGTCGCCGGACCGGTCGAGCTGCCCGACGAGGTTCGTGTACTGCTCAGGGTCGGGCCACAGGTCCCGCACGGGACGGCCGCGCTCGCCCGGACCCGGCGCCCCGGCGGTCAGCCCGCCGCGGACGGGCGTCGCGGTGGGCGCGGGGTCGTCGAGCAGGTCTGTCAGAGTCCCCGGCGGCACCTGGAGAATCTCCTCCAGGGCGACGACGACGGTGCGGGAGCGCGGACGGCTCCGGCCACGTTGCCAGTAGCTCAGCGTGGCCACGCTGACGGTGAGGCCACGCCGTCCCAGCCGGTGCCGGATCCGTTCCAGAGTCAGCCCGCTGGCCTGAATGGCCTGCCGCAACGCTCCGGCGAATTCCACGGCCGGATGGTACCGGTCCTGGACAGCCTGAATCATTGTTCGGGCGATACCGGGCAGGCAAAGACAAAATGCTAGGCCCAGCCAGCCCGATTCAGAACAGAATCGACATGAACGACCCGATCTCGGCGAAGCCCACCCGCCGGTACACGGCCCGCGCCCGCTCGTTGTAGTCGTTCACGTACAGTGACACCGCCGGTGCGATGCCGCGCAGCGCCTCGCGCACCACGGCGGACATCCCGGCGGCCGCCCGGCCCCGCCCGCGCAGATCGGGCGGCACCCAGACGCCCTGCACCTGGCAGGCGTGCGGGGTGACGGCGCCGACCTCCGCCTTGAACACGACGCGGCCACCCTCGATGCGGGCGAAGGCGCGGCCGTCGCGGATCAGCTCGGCGACCCGGGCCCGGTACAGGACGCCGCCGTCGCCGGTGTCGGGCGAGATCCCGACCTCCTCGGTGAACATCGCGACGCAGGCGGGGTAGACGATGTCGAACTCCTCCATCCGGACCCGCCGGACACCCGGGTCGGCCGGGACGGCGGGGACGGCGGAGGTCGCCATGACCGGCTGGACGGCCCGGACGGCCCGCGGCGGCCCCCAGTACGGCGCGAGGATCTCCCACAGCTCCCCGACCGTGTCGACGGGCCCGACGATGGACGAGCAGCGCCGTCCCTGCGCCTGGGCCCGTTCGGCGAACGCGCGGACGGCCCGCGGGCCCGCCGCGACGGGGATCAGGTTGGCGCCGGAGTAGCACAGCGAGACGAGCCGCCCCTCGCGCAGGTAACCCCACATCTGGGCGCCGAGGCGGCGCGGGTCGAGCCCCGCCGCGTGCACGCGGGAACTGACGAACACGTTGGACACCGGGTCGGCGTCCAGGATCGCGAGGGCCTCCGCCCGGTGCCGGTCGTCCAGCACGCGCACCGGGACCGAGCCCAGCATGCGCACGGCTACCGGCCCCCGGTGGCCGCGCGCACCCTCACCATTGAAAGCAGCACGTGCTCAAGCCTATGCCGTCTGAAGTCCGGTCATCCGCGCGAGCACCATGAACGGTCGTCCGGACCGTCCGGCAGGCGCTCGACGGTACGAGTCGGCACCGCGAATAGGCGACACGGGTCAGTGATGCGAGACGGTGTGCTTCGCCTGGCGCGGCTTCGCCACGGCGGCGGGCTCGGGACCGGCCTGGCACTCGGCGTCCGGCCCGGGACGGCTCGCGGGCACCCGGCCGCTCCCGAGGTAGGCGGCGACGGCCCCGTCGACGCACCGGTCCCCTGAGAGCGAGACACCGTGGTTGTGGCCGCCCCGCTGCACCAGGAGCCGGGACGTGGGGAACAGGCGGTGCGTCTCCACCGCGCCGTCGTACGGCGTCGCGGCGTCCTCCTGAGCCTGGACGAGCAGGATCGGCGGCAGCGACGCCGTGCCCCGCACGCGCGGGGCCGTGTCGCCGTTCACCGCCCAGAACGCGCACGGCGCGTTGTACCAGGTGTTGCTCCACGTCTCGAAGCGGTAGCCCTGCCGGTAGAGGCGTTCGCTGTCGGCGTGCCAGCGGTCCCAGTCGCGCGGCCAGGAGGCGTCGCGGCACTGGACGGCGGTGTAGACGGCGTAGTTGTTCTGGTCGAGCCGCCCGGGCGGCCGCCAGGTCTTGCGCAGCGGCCCGGCGTCGTGCCGGACGACGTACGCCGACAGCGCCCTCGCGTGCGCGGCCCAGCTCTGGTCGGCGTAGCCGTCGGCGAGGAAGACGTCGTCCAGTTCGGCGGGCCCGATCTTCCCGTCGATGGGCTTGGCCTTGAGCGCCGCCCGTGCCTTGGCGTAGGCGTGCGCGACCCGCTTCTCGGACGTGCCGAGCCGGAAGGTGTCGTGGTGGCGGGCGATCCAGGCGAAGTACGCGCGGATCCGCTTCTCGAACGCGACGTTCTGGTCGAGGTTGTCCTGGTACCAGACCCCGCTGGGACGGACGACGCTGTCGAGCACCATGCGGCGGACCCGTCCGGGGAACATCGTCGCGTAGACCGCGCCCAGGTAGCTGCCGTACGAGTACCCGAAGTAGTTGAGCTTGTCTTGGCGGAGGGCCTTGCGGATCTCGTCCATGTCACGGGCCCATTCGGTGGTGCCCATGTACGGCAGGATCTTCCGGTACTTCCTGGCGCAGTCGTCGGCGTACGCCTTGGCGCGCGCCGTCCAGGCCCGTTCCTCCCGCGCGTTCGCCGGGATGGTGTCGGGACGCGCGCGCCCGGGGTCCTGGTAGCTGGTGTCGCAGATCAGGGAGGGCTTGCTGGCCCCGACGCCGCGCGGGTCGAAGCCGATCCAGTCGTAGGACGCCGCGACCTTCGCGGGCAGGGTGCGTTTGAAGAAGCCGGGCAGGTCGCGTCCGTGCGCGCCGGGCCCGCCCCGGTTCAGCAGCACCACGCCCTGGGAGCGGGACGCGGTGTGCCGGGCCCGCGTCAGTTCGAGGGTGATCTGCTCGCCGTCCGGGCGGGCGTAGTCGAGCGGCACCCGGATGGACGCGCACTGGAGCCCCTTGACGTGCGTCCCCTCGACCGGGTCCTTGGTGGGGCACGCCTTCCAGTCGATCCCCGCCGGGCGCGGAGCCGGGTGTGTGGGCTCGGAAGCCGGACGCGACGTCGCGGCGGCGGGCGCCCCCAATGCCGCGGCACCGATGATCCCCAGCGTGACGGCGGCGGCCGCCGTCCCGGCCACGGTCCTCTTTCCAGCGTCGTTCAGCACTCCGGATTTCTATCGGAGCGGCGCCGCGAGCACCCCGAACCCCGATATCGCGCGATTCCAGCCTCAAGCCGGATGTACCTCGAACAACGCGACATGGCGCGCCCGCCGCGAAGCGGGCACGCCATGTGCGGATTCAGCGTGTTACGGGCGTCCGACCGGGAGGTCCTTACCGGTGGCGCCTCCGGCGGCCTTGGCCGTCATGGCCGTCGGGTCCGGGTCGTTCAGCGCCGGGACGGCCTTGCAGTAGGCGTCGGGGCCGCGGTGGCTCCGCGGCAGCGCGCCCGTGTCGAGGTACGCGGCGACCTTGTCGTCCAGGCAGGCGTTGCCGTTGAGCGTGTTGGCGTGCGTCTTGCCGCCGACCTCGAACACCAGCCGGGAGGACGGGAAGACCTTGTGCATCTCCAGCCCGCCGACGACCGGGGTCGCCGCGTCCTGCGTGGACTGGACGAGCAGCATGCCGGGCAGGTGCCTGCTGCCCTTCAGCCGGAACTCGGGGCCGCCCTTGAAGGGCCAGAACGCGATCGGGGCGTTGTACCAGACGTTGCTCCACGTGTTGAAGTGGTAGCCCTGCCGGTAGAGCTTCTCGGCGTCGCGGTGCCACTTGCCCCAGTTGCGCGGCCATTGCACGTCGGCGGCCTGGACGGCGTTGTAGACGGCGAAGCCGTTGTCGTCACCGCCGGTGTTGAGCCACGAGAGGAGACCCGACGGGTCCTCGTTGTTGACCCACGCCGACAGGATCTGCGCGAACGGGATGTAGTAGCCCGTGTTGTACCCGGCGGTCAGGACGATGTCGTCCAGCTCGTCCGGGCCGATCTTGCCTGCGATCGGGGACTTCTTCGCCCCGGCGCGGACCTCGTAGTACTTGGCCTCGACGGCCTCCTCGGTGGTACCGAGGTGGTAGACCGAGTCCCACTTGGCGATCCAGCCCCACCAGGACTTCATGTTGCGCTCGAACGCCTTGTCCTGTTCGAGCTGCGCGTCGTACCAGATGGTCTTGGGGTTGACGTTGCCGTCAAGGACCATCCGCTTCACGCGGCTCGGGAACAGCGTGGCGTAGGTGGCGCCGAAGTACGTGCCGTAGGAGAAGCCGTACCAGCTGATCTGCTTCTGGCCGAGCGCGGCGCGAATCGTGTCGATGTCGCGGGCGGCGTCGGTGGTGCGCATGTGCGGCAGCAGCCAGCCGAAGTTCTTCTGGCAGTCCTGCGCGTACTTGCGCGACTTGGCGATCCAGGCCGCCTCGTCCTTCCGCGAGCCGGGGACGTAGTCCGGACGGATCGGGTCGGAGTAGTGCGGGTCGCAGGTCAGCGCGGGCTGGCTGGAGCCGACGCCGCGCGGGTCGAAGCCGATGATGTCGTACTTGGCGGCGACGTCGGCGTGCCCGACACCGCCGATCCAGCGGGCGAGCGCGGGCGCGTACGCGAGGCCCGAGCCGCCGGGGCCGCCCGGGTTCACGAACAGGACGCCCTGGTAGTTCTTGTCGTCGGTGTGCTTGTACCGCGACACCGCGATGGAGATCTTGCGGCCGTCCGGGTGCCGGTAGTCGAGCGGCACCGCGACCTGGGCGCACTGGGCGGTGTTCATCGGGTCGTCCGGGCCGCTGACCTGGCACTTGCCCCAGTCGATTCCGGTGGCCGCGACCGCGGTGGCACCGGCCGGGCCGGTGTCCGCGCTCGCGGTGACGGCGGCTCCGGCGCCGCCGGTCGCCACGACCGCCGCGGTCGCGACGAGCAGGACTCTCTTCACTTGACCCCCTCAGATCGGCGGCTCCGGATGCCCGACGTTGGGGCCGGAGGGGGGAGCCACGCCGATGCATAGCGGATGCGAATTGCGTGCCAGATTCTGTCCCTTATGTGGCATATAGCGGCAGGGTCCGACCTGAGTGGATGCCGAATCGTGACAAGATCAACGGAACTTCGTGATGTTGCGGGACGTTCCGGGCCACGCGAAAGGCCCCGGAGATCACTCCCCGGGGCCTTCGGGTACGGCGTGCCACCGTCATACGGCGGTGGCACGCCGTGATGTTACATGGTGTTACGGGTGTTACGTGGTGTCCCGTGCTGGGTCAGCGGATGATGTCCGCCTTCAGCTGGGCCGCCGTCAGCGAGCCGGTGCCGGTCAGCGTCCGGGCGTTCGCGTTGGCGGACGCGGGCGGGGTCGGGTCACCGAGCTGCGGGACGTGGACGGTCCGCTCCTTCGGCCGCTCCCCCGTCAGGAAGTAGGCGTCGAAGTAGGCGTCCACCTGGGCGGAACCGCGGTGCACGATGCAGTGCGTGCGGTCGCCGTCCTGCACGACCAGGCGCGAGTCCTTCAGTCTGCGGTGCATCTCCAGCGCGCCCTCGTACGGCGTGGCCGCGTCCTCGGTCGACTGGAACATCAGGATGTTGCGGGGCAGGTCACGGGTGCGGCCGATGTCGATCGGCGTGCCGGCCTTGGCGCCCCAGTACAGGCACGGCGCGTTGTACCAGGCGTTGCCCCAGGCGTAGAACGGGTGCTTGCGGTTGATGTGCGAGTTGTCGCGCTGCCACTTGCGCCAGCTCAGCGGCCACTGGACGTCGGTGCACTGCACGGCGAGGTACACGGCGTAGCCGTTGTCGTCGGCGCCGCCGGTGGTCGGCGAGCCGTAGGTCTGCGCGAACCCGGCGGTGTCGCCCGCCTTGTAGGCGGCCAGCCCGGCGGCGTAGCCGTGCCAGAGCGCCTGGTTGCGCCGGTACCCGGCGTTGAGGATGACGTCGTTCAGCTCGTCCGGGCCGACGGCGGTCGTCTGACCGCTGTCCTTGTCGGTGTAGTAGACGGGCTTGTACTTGAGCTTGTGCCGCAGGGCGTAGAAGTAGTCACGGACCTGCCGCTGCGTCTTACCCAGGTGGTACACCGAGTCGTACTTGGCGATCCAGCCGAAGTAGTAGTCGATGTTGATGTCGAACTGGATGTCCTGGTTGAGGTTGGCGTCGTACCAGGCGTCGGAGGGGCCGACGTTGCCGTCCAGCACCATCCGGCCGACGTTCTTCGGGTAGACGGTCGCGTACGACGAGCCGAGGTAGGTGCCGTAGGACGCGCCGTAGTAGTCGAGCTTGTCGTTGCCCAGCGCGCGCCGGATCGACTCGACGTCGTTGACCGAGTCGATGGTCTTGATGTGGTCCAGGAGCCCGATCTTGTCGTTCTTCGCGCAGGCGTCGGCGTAGCCCTTGGAGAGCTTCAGCCAGGTGTGGACGGACCTGCGGTCACCGGTCCCGTAGTCGGGACGCGGGGCGTTGGTGTAGTTCCGGTCGCAGGTGAGGGCCGGGACGCTCATGCCGACGCCACGCGGGTCGAACCCGATGACGTTGAACTCCTTGCGCATCGCGGCGGAGTTCTGCGCGAACACGCGCGGCCCGAACAGCGCGCCGCCCCCGCCGGGGCCGCCCGGGTTGACCACGATGTCGCCCTTGGCCGGACCCTTGCCCGTGTGCGGGGTCTTGGTCAGCTGGAGCGTGATCTTCGTGCCGTGCGGCTTGGCGTAGTCCAGCGGGACCGACAGCTCGGCGCACTGCATGATCTCGGAGACGGGATAGATGGCGTCGTAGAGGTCATGCACGGTCTTGACGAAGTCCGCCGGACAGGTGTGCCACTTCGGGGCGGCGGGTTGGAATCCTCCGGCCGTTCCGGCGGAGGGGCTCGCGGCCTGCGCGCTTGTGGCGCCCAGGCCGGTGAGACCGAGGCCGGCCACCGCGGCCACGACAACGATCCTCTTCACAAATCCCCCTAACGTGCCGACTCCGATTGAGTCAGACATATGGGTAATGCGGGAGAATTGTGACGTCCTGGCCGTAGCGCCGACAGGGCGCGCGGCTAGTGATGCGGAATCGTGACAAGATCAACGGAACTTCGTGATCACCTTCGGCGTCTGCGAATCCCGGTCAGCGCGCACGCGAAAGGGCCCCGGATTCCCATCCGGGGCCCTGCGACCTTGGCTTTCTTCGTCGTCGGCTGGTCAGGTGACGGCGCCGACCGGCGCGGCGCCGGTCAGGTGACGACTCGGGTGACGCTCGGGTGACGGCTCAGGTGACGATGACGTCGGCGCCGGGGCCCGAGACCGTGCCGTCCTCGCCGATCTCGATGCCCATCTCGTCGGCGATGCGCATGGCCTCCTCGATCAGGGTCTCCACGATCTGCGCCTCGGGGACGGTCTTGACGACCTGCCCCTTCACGAAGATCTGGCCCTTGCCGTTGCCGGACGCGACCCCGAGGTCGGCCTCGCGCGCCTCGCCGGGCCCGTTCACGACGCAGCCCATCACGGCCACGCGCAGCGGGACGGGGAAGTCCTTCAACCCGGCGGTGACCTGCTCGGCCAGCGTGTACACGTCGACCTGGGCGCGACCGCACGACGGGCACGACACGATCTCCAGCCCGCGCTTGCGCAGCCCGAGCGACTCCAGGATCGCGGTGCCGACCTTGACCTCCTCGACCGGCGGCGCCGACAGCGACACCCGGATCGTGTCGCCGATCCCCTCGGCGAGCAGCGCGCCGAACGCCACCGCCGACTTGATCGTGCCCTGGAACGCCGGGCCCGCCTCGGTCACGCCGAGGTGCAGCGGGTAGTCGCAGGCGGCGGCGAGCCGCCGGTACGCCTCGATCATCACGACCGGGTCGTTGTGCTTGACCGAGATCTTGATGTCGCGGAAGTCGTGCTCCTCGAACAGCGAGCACTCCCACAGCGCCGACTCGACCAGCGCGTCGGGGGTGGCCTTGCCGTGCTTCTCCAGCAGCCGCTTGTCGAGCGACCCGGCGTTCACGCCGATCCGGATCGGGACGCCGGCGGCCTTGGCGGCGCGGGCGATCTCGCCGACCTTGTCGTCGAACTTCTTGATGTTGCCCGGGTTGACCCGGACGGCGGCGCAGCCCGCGTCGATCGCCGCGAACACGTACTTGGGCTGGAAGTGGATGTCGGCGATGACGGGGATCGGCGACTTGCGCGCGATGGCGGGCAGCGCGTCGGCGTCGTCCTGCGACGGCACCGCGACCCGGACGATCTGGCACCCGGACGCGGTCAGCTCCGCGATCTGCTGGAGCGTGGAGTTCACGTCGGCGGTGAGCGTCGTGGTCATGGACTGCACGGACACCGGGGCGTCGCCGCCGACCGGAACGTTCCCGACCATGATCTGTCGGGACGCGCGACGGGGAGTGCTCAGGCCCGGCGCGTCCTGGCCGTCCCCCTCGCCGTGGATACTCGGCATTCCCAGTGAAACGCTCATCCCTCTCCTCTTACTCGCGGCCCCATACAAAGCCTAAGCGCCGCGAACGGCTGCGATGACGGCAACCCCCGCGTTCTCCGCGCGACCATTCGATGGCACTGCGTGAACATTTCGCATCATTCCGGTAGATGGAGCGGATTAAGGACGTCCGCGAGGATCAGCAGCACCCCGAGCCCCACCAGAACGAGGATCGCCAGGTAGGTCAGGGGCAGCAGCCTGGTCAGGTCGACCGTGCCCGGATCCGGACGCCCCCTGACGCGGTTGAGGGCGGCGCGGGCGCGCTCGTAGCCGACGACGGCGAGATGGCCCCCGTCCAGCGGCAGCAACGGCAGGACGTTCAGCGCCCCGAGGAAGATGTTCACCGAGACGACCAGCGACAGGAACAGGGCGATCTTGTCGCGGGTGGTGGCGTCGGACGCGAAGATCTGGCCGGACACGTCGGTCGCGCCGACCACGCTGCCGACCTGCCCGCCGGGCGTGCTCTCCCGCTCGGGTGAGAACAGCTTCGGGATCGCTGTCGGCAGGTCCACGGCGACGTCGCCGATGCCCGCGACGGTCCGGCCGATGGCGCGTCCGGCGAACACGGCGCCGTTGATCGGGCCCGTCCGGTCGTAGCCGCCGCCGACGACCTTCGCGGACATGCCCACGAACGGCTGCCCGTCCACGTCCGCGAGCCTGATCGGCAACGTCACCTGCTGCCGGACGCCTGGCCTGTCCCTTTTGGGGGGACGACCCCCCGCACCCCCCGGAACGGGCCGGAGTACCACGACGTTGACCGTCTGGCCTGGCTTGGCCTTGTCGATGGCCTTGGTGAGGTCGTCCCAGTCCGAGACGGGCGTGCCGTTGAACGAGACCACCCGGTCACCGGCGCGCAGCCCCGCCGTGGCGGCGGGAGAACGCGGGCGGCCCGCCTCGCAGTCGGCCCGGAGCCCGGACGGCACGCACGGCGTGACCTCGTCGACGGTGCTGGTCGCCGTCCGCGCCAGCGGCGTGCCGACCATCATCGCCATCAGCGTGAGCAGCAGGAACGCGAACGCGAAGTTGGCGACGACGCCCGCCGCGATCACGATCGCGCGGCGCCCGGCGGGCTGCCGGTAGAACGCGCGCGGACGGTCCGCCTCGGCGATCTTCTCCAGCGGGGTGTAGCCGACGATCTTGACGAAGCCGCCCAGCGGGATCGCCTTCACCCCGTACTCCGTCTCGCCCCGGCGGGTGGACCACAGGGTAGGACCGAAACCCACGAAGTACTCAGTGGCCTTCATCCCGAACCGCTTGGCGGTCAGCAGGTGCCCACCCTCGTGCAGCATCACCGACAGCAGCAGCGCGACGACGAACGCCACCGCGCCGAGCAAGAAGGCCATCGGTTCCCTCCAGGCTCGCTCGCTCCGGAGGCGGGCCCCCGGGGTTCAGTCGGTTCGGGTCGGTTCCCCGGTCAGCTCCCTCGCCCTCGCGCGCGCCCGGCCGTCCGCCGCCAGGACGTCGTCCAGCGTCGGCGTTCCGGCGGCGCCCGGGTCGTGCTCGTCCAGCACCCGCGCGATCGTGTCGACGATGCCGAGGAACGGCAGCCGTCCCGCGCGGAACGCGTCCACACATTCCTCGTTGGCGGCGTTGTAAACGGCCGGGAACGTTCCGCCCAGCTCACCGGCCCTGCGGGCGAGCGCGACGGCGGGGAACGCCTCGTCGTCGAGCGGGAACAGCTCCCAGGTGTGCGCCTTCGTCCAGTCGACGCCGGGCGCGGCGTCCGGGACGCGGTCCGGCCAGTCGATGCCGAGCGCGATCGGCAGCCGCATGTCGGGCGGGCTCGCCTGCGCGAGCGTGGAGCCGTCGGTGAACTCGACCATCGAGTGGATCATCGACTGGGGGTGCACCATGACGGCGATCCGGTCCATCGGGACGTCGAACAGCAGGTGCGCCTCGATGACCTCCAGACCCTTGTTGACGAGGGTCGCGGAATTGATGGTGATGACGGGGCCCATGTCCCAGGTCGGGTGGTTCATCGCCTGCTCGGGCGTGACGTCGGTCAGCTCGGCGCGGGCCCGTCCCCGGAACGGCCCGCCGCTGGCGGTGAGCACCAGCCGCCGGACCTCCGCCGCGCGTCCGCCGCGCAGGCACTGGGCGAGCGCCGAGTGCTCGGAGTCGACCGGGACGATCTGCCCGGGCCGCGCCCGCTCCTTGACGAGGGGGCCGCCGACGATGAGCGACTCCTTGTTGGCGAGCGCGAGGGTCCGTCCGGCGTCCAGCGCGGCCAGCGTCGAGGCGAGGCCGAGCGCACCGGTGACGCCGTTCAGCACGACGTCGCACGGCCAGGCCGCCGTCTCGGCGACGGCGTCGGGACCGGCGACGATCTTCGGCAGCGGATAGTCGCCGGTGGCGTAGCCGCGCCGCTTCGCCTCGGCGTAGAGGGCGAGCTGGAGGTCCTGCGCGGCGGACGCCTTGGCCACGGCGACGATCTCGGGCCGGAACTCCAGCGCCTGGTCGGCCAGCAGGTCGACCCGGCCGCCGCCCGCCGCGAGCCCGGCGACCCGGAACCGGCCGGGGTTGCGGCGGATCACGTCGAGCGCCTGGGTGCCGATCGACCCGGTCGAGCCGAGGACGACGATGTCGCGGGCGGGAGCGTCGGGACTCGAAGGTGACATCACGGACCCATTGTCGGCCATCGCCCCGCTCAGGTCTCCCCGATGCCGTGAGTTCTCCCCCGCGCCATCAGCTCTCTGCTAGGGCCGGGCCAGGGGCAGGCGCAGGACGAGGCGGGCGCCGTGCGCGGCGTCGGCGGCGTAGAGGCGGCCGCCGTGGGCGACGGCGATCTGCCGCGCGACGGCCAGCCCGAGGCCGCTGCCGCCGTCGGCGCGGCTGCGGGCGGTGTCGAGCCGGGTGAAGCGCTCGAAGACCCGGTCGCGGGCGCCGGGCGGGATGCCGGGCCCGTCGTCGCGGACCTCGACGACCGCCTCACCCCGTTCGGCGCGCACCTCCACCTCGATCCCGCCGGAGGCGTGCCGCTCGGCGTTGGCGAGCAGGTTGAGCAGGAGGCGGCCGAGGCGCGGCGGGTTGCCGACGACCGGCACGGCCGGTTCGATCTTGATCGTCGTGGGCACGGGCGGCGGGACGCGGCCGCCGGTCACGGTCTCCACCAGCGCGCCGAGGTCCACGCGCTCGCGGGCGGGCAGGTCGCCCGCGTCGATGCTGGCGAGGACGAGCAGGTCGTCGACGATCTGGTGCAGGCGGTCGACGTCGTCCAGCGAGCGCCGGAGGGTGTCGTCGAGGCCGCCGTCGTCGGGTCCGTCCAGGATCAGCTCGATGCGGGTCCGCAGCGCGGTGATGGGGGTGCGCAACTCGTGTGAGGCGTCCGCGACGAACGCGCGCCGCCGCAGGGACTCCTCCTCCAGCCGGTCGCGTAGCGCGCGGACGCGCCCGGCGAGCCGCGCTCCCCAGATGACCAGCCCGAATCCGGTGAGGCCGAGGAGCGCCGTTGCCGCCGCGAGGACGCCGCTCTTCCCGTCGCTCCGGACCGACATACCTCCTTTGTACGTACTGACCGTCCAAGACAGGGCAAACGCCCTGGTCAGTGACCGTATGGGACGGGTCTGGACACGTCCCGCCCAACCCGCCGCGACACCGCCTAGCGCGGACGATCTTCACGTGCCCGCCGACACGTAAGGCTTTGCCGCGCTTTTCACCTGCGCGAAGAGTGACAACACCCTTCCCTGCCTATAAAGGAGGCACGTGACGTCGACTCCCGCCAGGGGGATGGGGACATGGGCCACACGGACGAGCCGACCGTCGACCCGGGCGGGCTCAGCACAGCCCAGCGCCTGGGCGACGCCTGTGCCGTCTGCCGCAAGAAGTGGCCCCGGCCGCGCGTTCTCGTCGGCCGCCTGCCGGACTCGACCGGGGTGTTCGCGTGCGATGACTGCGCACCCGCCCCGCCGGTACCCCGCGCTCGGCGGGGCCCTCGGGAGCCGCGCGCGAACACCGGACGGCCGGCCGTGGAGCGGCCGCCGGTGACGGCGACGGCGCCGCCCGTATGGACGGACGCCGCCGCCATGGAGGTCTCTCCAGGGAAAGGGTGACCCGGACGTTCGGGGGGAAGTCCGGGACCACCCGTGAGGCGCGCCCGGCTGGGGGCGGTCGGGCGCGCCGGAGAGCCCCTCACGCGCTGATGTCTTCTTACGCGCCCGTGTCTTGCTACGCCGTGCTTCCCACGCGGTCTGTCTGCTTACGCGGTCAGGTCTTCGTGGACTCGATCCATGTCTTCGTCCACTCGGCGTAGTCGGTGCAGTCGTTCTCGTCCGACTTGCCGCCGCACGCCCGCGTCGGCGCGTGCGCGAACATGACCTTGTCGATGTAGTCACGGTCGCCCACGTGGTAGGCGGCGCAGAAGCCGGGCTTGAGGCGGTCGCCGGAGCAGGCCTGCGGGTTGGCGGGCGCCACCCCGGTCCACTCGGCCACCTGCTGCTGGACGTCCGGCGACGCGGTCCACTGCAACCACTGGTACATGCAGTTCGGGTGCTGGACCCGGGCGCCGATCATCCAGGAGTCCATCCAGCCGGTCATGCCCTCCGACGGGACGGCGCCCTGCACGGGCCGGGACGCGCGGTTCAGGACGTCCACCTGGTAGGGCCCCGCCTGACCCAGGACGGCGCGGCCACCGGCGAAGGCGCTGACGGCGTCGGCGGGCCGCTCCCAGTAGTCCCCGACGTGCGGACGCTGCTCGGCCAGGACGCGCCCGGCCGCCGCGAGCTGCTTGCGGGTCAGCGAGTACGGGTCGTGGATCTTCAGCTTGCGCCGCTTGCCCTTGAGGTAGAGCGCGGCCTCGGCGATGGCGAGCGGGCTGTCGCGCATCTCCAGCTTGCCGGAGTAGCGGCGGGCCTGGGCGGGGTCGAACAGCGCGGCCCAGCTGTCCGGCGGCGGGACGGCCCGGGTGTCGTACATGAGGAGGTTGACGCCCCACGTGTACGGGACGCCGTACTGTTTGTCGTCCTTCTTGAGCAGCCCGCGCAGCCTCGGCTCCAGCTTCTTGTAGCCGTCCACGAGGTCGGTGTTGACGGGCACGACCTGGTTCTCGGCGATGAGCTGACCGGCGACCTCGGGCGGCGCGGCGACGCCGTCGTAGCGGCGGTCGGGGTCGCGCATCAGGTCGGCCATCTCGGCGGGCGTCTTGACGACCTTCAGGCCGACCTCGCAGCCGGTGCGCTCCTGGAACGGGGTGACCCAGTCGACCCGCGGATCGACCTGGCCGGTCTCGGTGACGCCGGGCAGGGTGAGCAGGTTGAGGACGCCCTCGCCGGGCCCGAGGGTGCTCGCGACCTGGGCGAGGCCCACCGGCTCCTTGCCGTCGTCGCCGCCGCACGCGCCGAGGCCGGCGGCGGTCAGCGCGAGGGCCGCCACCACGGCCACGCCCACCTTGACCCGCATCGTGGCCCTCAGCCGCATCTCGCTCCCCGATTGGTGCCCCGGACCTCGCGCGTCCGTGCGGGGCCCGTCCGGCGCAGCGTAGCGTCTTCGGCCCCGCGCGGGCGTCCGGACCCGCCAGGAACGGCGCCCGCGCTCCGGCCTCACGGCCATTCTCGTGCGCCCCGGCGACCGCGTACGAGTTCATCGCCGGTATCGCGGGATATCCCCTCCGACTTCGGCGCGAAACGGCTCCGGATTTGCAGTGATCGCGTCGCGCGGTCACTCCGTTACGGCCATGAGGGTAAGAACAGGGTGACCCATTGGTATGCGATTCGGCACACGATTCCCGGGCGGATGGACACGGAGAATCGCACGGGTTTCGGACGGGTTGTTAATGCAAAAACCGCCAGGGCCCCGGGGGACGGCGGGTGCTGGCGTCCGCGCCATACACGGAGGTTGCTGGAGAGGGATATGGCGCGGGCTGCCGCCCTTTTCCCGGGGCCGCGGCGGCACCGGCGGACGTGACGAGGTTGGGGAACAGCGGATCACCTTGCAGTGCTGCCTGGCCACGCGATCGCCGGTACCCGGCCGGACGGCGACGGTGTGACGCCTTCGAGACGGCGGAGGTTCGAAGGACGTCGCACGTCAGGCCGGGGGTCTTCGCGGTACGGCCGGCGGCGGCCGTGTCCCGCGGCGGGTCTGACGGGGGGTCGTGCGGGAGGTCGGGTCGGTGCGCTGCTGGTGACCACCTCGATCCGTGCGATGAGCCGGCGGGGGGTGTCGGCCTCCAGGAAGTCGCCGACGTCGCGGTCCTTCGGCGGCAACGCCCACCAGCGGCGCGTGAACGGGCCGAACCAAATGGTCCAGCCCGGAAATCGCCTTTCGAGCGCGTCCACTTCGGCGGCGTGGTCGACTGCGGTCATCGCGCGGCACTCCTGCACATCCCACTCCACCGAACCCTGTGGTCAGGACCTGGTGTTTCTGGCGGCTCACCCTGACATTTATTTCATCTCAATTAATTGAGACAGTCAGATTGTGTCGTCCGACACAGGGGCCGTCAATGGATGTTGGCATTATTCGTCCGCCGCCGCGCGACGAAAATAAACGACGGGAACGGCGGAGCGGGACGTGCGGAGGTTCAGCCGCTGGTGGGGAATCCGAGGTTCAGACCGCCATGACTTCCGGGGGGTGGTGGGGCGTGGCCATCGGGGTGAGACACAGTGAGCCAACGGGAGGTGACGGCCTTCGTCCGGGTGTAGAAGTGGACGCCCTCCATCCCGTGCGCGTGGCTGTCACCGAACAGGGAGTCCTTCCAGCCGCCGAAGGAGTAGTAGGCCATCGGCACCGGTATCGGCACGTTGACGCCGACCATGCCGACCTCCACCTCGTTCTGGAAGCGGCGGGCCGCCCCGCCGTCGTTGGTGAAGATCGCGGTGCCGTTGCCGTACGGGTTGGCGGAGATCAGCTCCATGGCCGCCTCGTACGATTCGGCCCGCACCACTGACAGCACCGGGCCGAAGATCTCGTCCTTGTAGGCGTCCATCTCGGGGGTGACGTGGTCGAGGACGGTGGGGCCGAGCCAGAACCCGTCCCCGGCGCCGCCGAGCACCTCCGGGTCGCGGCCGTCGACGGCGAGTTCGGCGCCCTGCGCGACGGCGCCGTCCAGGTAGGAGGCCACCTTGTCGCGGTGCGCGGCCGTCACCAGCGGCCCCATCTCCGATCCGGGGTGGTCGCCGGGGCCGATCTTGAGCCGGGCGACCCGCTCGCGGACCCTGGCCATCAGCTCGTCGCCGACCGGGTCGACGGCCACCACCACGGAGATCGCCATGCACCGCTCCCCCGCCGAGCCGAACCCGGCCGACACGGCGGCGTCGGCGGCGAGGTCGAGATCCGCGTCCGGCAGCACGAGCATGTGGTTCTTCGCGCCGCCGAGCGCCTGCACCCGCTTGCCGTTCGCCGCCGCCGTCGCGTAGATGTACCGGGCGATCGGGGTGGAGCCGACGAAGCTGACGGCCTTGACGTCCGGGTGGTGGAGCAGCCCGTCCACAGCCGTCTTGTCCCCGTGGAGGACGTTGAAGACACCGTCCGGCAGGCCTGCCTCCGCCCACAGCTCGGCGACCCGCACCGACGCCGACGGGTCCTTCTCCGACGGCTTCAGGACGAACGTGTTCCCGCACGCGATCGCCACCGGGAACATCCACATCGGCACCATCGCCGGGAAGTTGAACGGCGTGATCCCGGCGGCGACGCCGACCGGCTGGAGGATCGAGTAGGCGTCCACCCGGGTCGACACGTTCTCCGAGAACCCGCCCTTGAGCAGGTGCGGGATGCCGCAGGCGAACTCGACGACCTCCAGGCCGCGGGCCACCTCGCCCGCCGCGTCCGACACGACCTTGCCGTGCTCGGACGAGATCAGCCGGGCCAGCTCGTCCCGGTGCCCCTCCAGCAGTTCGCGGAACTTGAAGAGCACGCGCGCGCGCTTCGACAGCGACGTGTCCCGCCAGCCGGGGAAGGCGTCCTTCGCGGCGGCGACGGCCGCGTCCACCTCGGCTTGCGCGGCGAAGTCGACCGTCCCGGCGAGGCGCCCCGACGCGGGCTCGTAGATGTCGCCCCGGCGTTCGGCCACCCCCGCGAAGGACTTCCCGCCGATCCAGTGCGTGACGTGCTTGCTCATTTCCGCTCCTTGGTGGGGGGCGGCCCCCGCGCCCCCCGTTTCGCTCCGGTAAATCCGTCCCCCGTAGGGGACGCCCCCCACCTCGCTCAGGAAGTGGCTTGCTCGTTGACCGCCTCAAGGGAGGCGATCAGGATGCCGAGACCTTCGGCGGCCTCGGCGTCGGTCAGGGTCATCGGCGGCGCCATCCGCACCGCGTTGCCGTACAGGCCGCCCTTGCCGATCAGCAGGCCCCGCTCGCGGGCCGCCTCCATCACCGCGGCCGCCAGCGGCGCGCTCGGCTCGCCGGTGCCCGGGTCGGCCAGCTCGACGGCGAACATCAGCCCCTTACCCCGCACCTCCCTGACGATCGCGAGCCGCTCGCCCGCCGCCTCCAGGCCGCCGATGATCGTCGCGCCCTGTTTGGCCGCGTTGGCCTGGAGGTCGTGGTCCAGGACGTAGTCCAGGGTCGCGTTCGCGGCGGCCATCGAGATCGGGTTGCCGCCGAACGTGGAGATCCCGACGGCGTGCAGGCCGTCCATCAGGTCGCCGCGCGCCACGACGCCGCCCACCGCGAACCCGTTCCCGAGACCCTTGGCGAAGGTCATCATGTCCGGGGTGACGCCGTGGTCGCCGATGCCCCAGAAGCTCGAACCGGTGCGTCCCCAGCCGGTCTGGACCTCGTCGGAGATGAACAGGATGCCGAACTCGTCCAGGACGCCCTTGTACGCGGCGAACAGGCCGTCCGGCGGCATCGTGAAACCGCCGACCCCCTGGATCGGCTCGGCGATCAGCGCGGCCACGTTCCCGCCCGTCGCGGTCGCGATCACGTGCCGCAGGTCCTGCGCGCACGCCTCGATGTACTGCTCGTCGGACATGCCCGCGAACTGCGGGAGCATGCGGTCGGCGCCGTGCAGGAAGTGAACGTCGAGCGGCGAGTACGACACGTTCGTCCAGGCGCGGTTGCCGGTGACGCCCGTCGCGGCGAACGAGCGGCCGTGGTAGCTCTGCCGCATCGCGAGGACCTGCTGGCTCCGCCGCGCGTACGCGGCCAGCAGCAGCGCCGTCTCGTTCGCCTCCGTCCCGGAGTTGGTGAAGAACACCTTCGCGTCCGGGATGCCCGACAGCCGGGCGATCTTCTCCGCCAGCTCGATCTGGCCGCGCAGCAGGTACGCGGTGGAGGTGTGCACGACGCCGGTGGCGAGCTGACGCTCGACGGCGTCCCGCACCTCGGGCACGTCGTACCCGAGCATGTTCGTGAGGATGCCCGTGAAGTAGTCGAGGTAGGTCTTGCCGTCGCCGTCGGTCACACGGTTGCCCTTGCCGCCGACGATCTCGATGGGGTCCTGGTAGTTGAGAGCCATCCAGGACGGCATGACCGCCCGGTGGCGCCTGAGCAGATTCGCGTGATCCGACATGGCTCAAGTGTCATGCGCGCGGGGGTACCGCGAAAACCCGCAGAGTGTCACGACCGGGCGTCTCCCGTTAACGCTCTGCTCGCGGCAAAGGGGAATTCTTCGATTGAACGGTGGCGGGCGGGGGCTGGAGGACGGTAAGGCCTGATCAGCGCCTCTTGACATTCTGTCGGGCTAGGATCGGCGGTGATGCTGCCCACTGTCGACGACGTCCTCCAGCTCGACGCGGTACGCCGCGGCCAGCCGCACGTCGTCGCGGGCGCGGACCGCACCGGCAACCGGGTCCGCTGGGTGCACGTCGCCGAGGTCACCGACATCGCGCACCTGCTGCACGGCGGCGAGCTCGTCCTCACCACCGGGATCGCGCTGCCGGACGAGCCGGAGCGGTTGCGCGCCTACATCGCCGACCTCGCCGACGTCGGGGTGAGCGGGCTGATGATCGAGCTGGGCCGCCGGTACGCCAGCGTCCTGCCGCCCGCCCTGATCGCCGCCGCCGAGGACCACGGCCTGCCCGTGGTGGTGCTGGCCCACGAGCCCGCGTTCGTCGACATCACCGAGTCGGTGCACGCCCGGATCGTGCAGGACCAGTTCGCCGAGCTGCGGGCGTCCGAGCGGCTCCACGAGATCTTCACGCAGCTGTCGGTGGAGGGCGCGTCCACGGACGAGGTCGTGCGGCAGGTCGCCTCGCTGGGCGGGCATCCCGTCGTGCTGGAGAACCTTTCCCACCAGGTCCTCGCGGCCGACGCGGGCGGCGCGGACCCGTCGGAGCTGCTGTCGGCGTGGGAGACGCGGTCGCGCGCCGTGCGGCCGGGTCGCCGCACGGGCTACGACGAGACGTCCGGCTGGCTGATCACCATGGTCGGCGCACGTGGCGAGGACTGGGGTCGCCTGATCATCGACCTCGGCGCGCCACCGTCGGCCCGCGACACGGTGCTGATCGAGCGCGCCGCCACCACCCTCGCCCTCGGCCGTCTCCTGGACCGGCACGCCGAGAGCGTCGAACGCCAGGCGCACGGGACGATCATCGCCCGGATCCTCGCGCACGCCTACTCCGATCCGCAGGAGGCCGCCGCCCGCGCCCGCGCCCTCGGCGTCCCCCTGTCGGGGCGCCGCCTGCTCGGCGTGGTGCTGCGGCACCGCGACCCCACCGGCGCGCGGCGCGGGGCGCCGCCCCCGATCGGGGAGCTGTCCGCGCTCGCCGAGACGGCCGCCGCCGCGTGCAAGGACGCCCGCCTTTCCGCGCTCGTCGGCGTCCTGGACGAGGGCGGCCCGCACGCCCGTGTCGGCGTGCTGGCGTCGCTGCCCGCCCGCGCCGACGTCGAGACGGTTCTGACCGAGGTCGCCACCCGCATCCGCAAGCAGTCCGGCGAGACGGTCATGGCCGCCGGGTCCGTCGTGGAGACGATCCGCGACGTCCGACGTTCGTTTCTGGAGGCCGAGCAGGTCGCCGACGTCGCCGCCCGTGGCTCGGGCGCTCGGCTCTTCTACCGCCTTCCCGACCTGCGGTTGCGGGGCTTGCTGCATCTGCTGCGTGACGACGCGCGCGTCCAGACGTTCGTCGAACGCGAGTTGGGCCCCCTACTGGAGTACGACGCCCAGCGCGGCAGCGACCTCACCCACATCCTGGAGCTGTATCTCGAAGCGGGTCGTAACAAGGCCGTCGCGGCGCAGCAGGCCCACCTGTCGCGCCCCGCGTTCTACGAACGGCTGCGCCGCATTGAGCGGGTTCTGGACGCCGATCTCGACGACGTGGAGTCGTGCGTCTCCTTTCACGTCGCGTTGCTCGCGCTCAGCTCCGTCCGCTGGGAGCGTCCCTGAGCCGGTCGTTTCAGGACGACTGCGCCGGGTCAGGGGCGGGGACGGGTGCCTGGACGCGGCGGTGCAGGAACGGCGTGGGGACGAGGGCGAGCAGCGCGCCGACCGCGCAGACCAGGAACACGTCCCGGATCTGCTCGGGATGACCCGCCCGCGACCCGCTCAGCATCGCGGCCATGATCGCGATGCCCAGCGACCCACCGGCCTGCCGGGACGTGGTGAGCAGCCCAATGCTGGCGGCGAACTTCGTCGGCGGCACCGACACGGCGACCGCCGCCGAGAGCGCGGTCAGCACCAGGCCCGCCGCGACCCCGCCGCCGACGCTGAACGGCAGCCACACCCAGAAGCTCCGATGGTCGTTCAGCACCCCGTACATCGTCACCGACGTCACGAGCAGGCACGCCGCGCCCACCATCGTGGCAACGCGCTGCACCCTCGGGGTCGCCCGCTTCCCCAGGTACAGCGACACGACGAGGGACGCGAACGCGCCCGGGGTCACCGACAGCGCGGCCTCGAACAGGCTGTAGTGCCACAGATCGGTCAGGTACAGGGGGCTGACCAGCAGGATGATGTACATGGCCCCGCTGAACAGAGCGACGGCGGCGTTGGCGGCGGCGAACGTCTGGATCCGGAAGAGCCCGAGGTCGATCGCCGGGGCGCGGTGGCCACGCGACCGCAGCACCCCGGCCGCCGTCACCAGCAGCCCGCCCAGGGTCAGGGCGAGCACCCTCGCGGACGCGAGGCCCCAGTCACCGGCCTGGCTCAGTCCGACGACGAGGGACCCGATCCCGACGGTGATCAGGGCCGTGCCGAGCAGGTCAGGCAGGCGTCCGGTGCGCGGCTCCGCCGACCATCTCAGGTGACGTAACGCGCCATAGATCATCACCAGCCCGATCGGCAGGTTGATGGCGAAGATCATGCGCCAGCTCACCCAGTTGGTCACGCTGCCGCCGACCGCCGGGCCGACCACGGCGGCGACCGCGCCCGCCGCGCCCCAGTAGCCGATGGCCTTCGTCCGGCGTTCGGGGGGCGTGTTCACCAGCACCAACCCGAGCGCCGACGGGATGAGCGCGGCGGCGCCGACCCCCTGGACCACCCGTGAGATCACCAGCATGGTCAGGTTGGCCGAGACCGCACAGGACGCCGAGGCCAGCGTGAACACCACGACGGCCACGGTGAAGACCTTGCGGTGCCCGAGCGCGTCCGAGCAGCGTCCCGCCGTGGTGAGCAGCGCGGCGAACACGGTCGTGTAGCTGGTGACGATCCAGGTCAGGTGCGCGAACGACGCCGACGGGAGACTCTTCTGGATCTCCGGGAAGGCGATGTTGACGACCGTCGTGTCCAGGAAGGTCAACAGGGTGGCGCCGCAGGCGAGCGCGAGCACCAGGGAGCCGGCCACCGCTCCGTCCTGCCGCGGTGATGGTGCGGTCATGGGAATCCTCAGCGTTTGTCGGACGACTACAGGACCAGGCCGCCGTCGATGCCGAACACCTGGCCGGTGATGTAGGACGCGCGGTCGGACAGCAGGAACTCGACGAGGTCGGCGACCTCCTCTGCGGTGCCCATGCGGCCGAGCGGGATCCTCGGCCGCGTCCGCTCCCACACCCGTTCGGGCAGCTTCTCCGTCATCTCGGTGGTGATGAAGCCGGGCGCGACGACGTTGGCGCGGATCCCGTACCGGCCGACTTCCTTCGCCAGGGCCAGGGTGAACCCGGCGATGGCGGCCTTCGCCGCCGAGTAGTTGGCCTGTCCGGCGTTTCCATACCGGCCCGCGATGGACGAGAGGGTCACCACGGAGCCGCGGCGGCGCTTCATCATGCCGAACACCGCCGACCGGCAGGCGTTGAACGTGCCGTCGACGTTGGTGCGCTGCACCGCGGACCAGTCGTCGTCCGTGGTCGTGACCACGGGCGCGTCCCGGGTGATTCCGGCGGAGGTGACGGCGGCCTCGACGGGGCCCAGCTCGTCCTCGACCTTGCGGACGAACGCCGCGACCATGGCGGAGTCGGACACGTCGACCTGGTCGCACAGGACGGTGGCGCCCGACTCGCGGGCGGTCAGCAGCGTCTTCTCGGCGTCCTCCGCCCGGGATCGGTAGCAGAAGGCGACATCGTGCCCGGCCTCCGCGAGCCGCAGGACGACGGCTCGTCCGATCCCGCGCGATCCGCCGGTCACGAGGGCTACGGGACGCTTCGACATGTCACTCTCCAAGAGGAAGTCGTCAGAGGACTCGTAGTAAGGCGCACCCGACCCGTCCTTCCGCGTCCGTGGTCGTGACCGCGCCGATCCGGCCCGAGCCGCCGTCCTGGACGAGCAGCTCGACGATCTGGAACGCCGCCGACGCCGCGCCGGTGTCGCCGACCCGCTCGGCGGTCCTGGTCGCGACCGGCGCCGCGCCGAAGACGTCCGCGATGGCCTGGCGCTCCTGGGAACCGCGATGACCCGTGGACGGCGAGGGCACGACGGCGCTCACGGCGCCGGGGTCCACGGACGCCCGCGAAAGGACGCGCCGCAGGCATGCGGAGAGCGCGTCGCGGACGCCGCCCTCATCGGCCCAGACGCCGAACTCGACGCCGAGCACTTCGGCGAGGGGCTTACGGGTGGTGGCGTCGGGCGACTCCAGCAGGAACATGACGCAGCCCTCGCCGGGTGGCCTGGCGTCCTCCTCACGGGGTCGGGCCGCCTCGACGGCCACGCGCTCAGCCGTGAGTTCCTCGACCGCGCCCCACACGACGACCTTGGCGTGGCCGTTGCGCCGCAACCGCCGCGCGTAGTTCAGGGTCATCAGGCCCGTCGCGTGGCTACCGCAGATGGTGGTGTTCGGACCCTTCACGCCGAACCGGATGGCGCACTGCCCGGCCGCGAAGTTCATCAGCGTCCTCGGGACGTGGGACGGGTCGACGTCGTACGGCTTGTCCCTGGTCCAGGAGTCGCGGACGAAGGCGGACACGCTGCTGATCGCGTCGTTCATTCCGAGGACGAGGCCGACGTCCTCCGGCGCGTGCCCGCCGAGCGGCGCCCCGGGCTCGCCCGTCCTTCCCAGCAGCCGCGCGGTCGTCGCGACGGCGAGGCCCGCGACCCGGTCCATCGACCGGGTGCCACGGCGTCCCAGGATCTCGCGGGCGTCGAAGCCCTCCACGGCGGATCGTGTCTCGCCGGTGCCGTGGACGGCGTCCAGCCCGCCGGTGTGCGCCCGCGCGCCGTGCCCGAGCGGAGAGTAGGTCTCCCACGCTGTGATGACGGGCCCGGCGATGACGGGGGCGTTCACGCGGCGTCCCCCTCGTGGCGGCCGAGGATCAGCACGGCGTCGTTCCCGGCGAAGGCGAGCGAGTTGTTCTGCACGACGCGCAGGTCGGCGGGACGCGCGACGTTCGGGACGCAGTCGATCCCGATCTCCGGGTCGGTCTCGACATGGTTGATCGTCGGTGGCATGAACCCGCGTTCCAGGGCGAGGGCGCACCCGGCGGCGGCGAGGGCGCTCGCGGCGCCCATGGCGTGGCCGAGCATCGACTTCAGCGAGCTGACCGGCGGCGGGTCGCCGTCGAACACCCGCCGGATGGCCGCCGCCTCGGTCACGTCGTTGGCCTTGGTGCCGGTGCCGTGCGCCGAGACGTAGTCGACGGAGGCGGCCGTGATCCCGGCGTTGGCGTGCGCCCGGGTCATGCATCGGGCCACGCTGTCCTGGTCGGGCGCGACCGGGTGGTGCGCGTCGCACGCCAGACCGTAGCCGAGGATCTCGGCGTAGACGTGCGCTCCCCGCGCGAGGGCGGAGTCGAGGTCCTCCAGGACCAGGACGGCGCCGCCCTCGCCGGTCAGGATCCCCTCGCGGTCGCGGTCGAACGGCTGGCAGATCTTCGGGGCGATGGTGCCGAGCCGGTAGAAGGTCACGAACGTCATCCGCAGGAGCGCGTCGACACCGCCGCACAGGGCCACGTCGACCTCCCCGTCGGCGACGGCGTCGAACCCGTAGCCGATCGCGTAGTTGCCCGCGGCGCAGGCCGTCGGGATCGTCACCGCCTCGGCCTCCGTCAGCTCCAGCTCGCGCGCCACGTCGATGGACAGGCGGCTGGACGACGACTTGGCCGCCGCGTCGGGATCGACACCGCCAGGATCATCACCGTCGGACCCGGTCGCGGCCTGCCGGGCGACGATCCGGTCCAGCTCGGCGGACTCGCCGTAGGTGGTGCCGACCGCGATCAGCGCGCGCAGGTCGCGGAGCTGCTCGGGCGTCAGCGCCGCGTCGCCGAGGGCGAGGACGGCGCTGGCCACCGACAACTGTGTGGCACGGCCCAGCTCGTCGGGCTTCAGCCGCGTGATCCAGCGTTCGGGGACGAAGTCGACCACCTCGCATGCGGTGGTGTGGGCGAACCCCGTGACGTCGAACGCGGTGATCGGCCGTGCCCCCGACCGGCCCTTCCGCAGCCCCTCGGCGAACTCCGCGACGCCGGTCCCGATGCTGCTGATGACGCCGAGCCCGGTGACGACGACCCTTCTGCGGTCAGGCCCCATCGCCGGTCATGACCTCTCTGGCCCGCACGACGACCCGGTAGGTGCTCTGGACGTCCCGCATGTCCACGAGCAGTTTCTGGTCGATGGTGATCCGGAACCGGCGCTCCAGCGCGGACAGGATCTCGATGGCCTGTAAGGAGTCGGCGTCGAGGTCCTCCCAGAACCGCGTGGTCGGGCCGATCTCGTCGGGGTCCACCTCGACGACGTCCGCCACGATCTCGCGGATCTCGTTCCACAGGTCGGTGTCCGTACCCTCGATGCTCATTTCCGTTTCCCCCGTCCTTCCTGGCAAGGCTGACTCATTGGGCGACGAACTCGAGCGTCGCCGTGATGACGTCGGCGTCGGCGAGGATTCGCCGGTGGCCGAGCCCCCTGGTTTCGATGTACTGCGCCTGGCCGTAGACGGCCGCGATTTTCCGGCCCTGCTCCACGGCGATCTCTTTGTCATTCTCGTCATGAATCACCAGCAGTGGAACGGTCAGTTCCGCCGCCCGGTAGGTGGCGGAGAACCGTTCCCATATGTAGTCCTCCGAGAAGAACTCCTCGCTGCGCCGGATCAGGTCCTCTTCGATGCGCGGGTCCAAGCCCAGTTTCTGGCAGAAGACCTTCGGCACGTAGTCGAAGTCGCAGATCGACGCGATCGTGACCAGCCGGTCGGCCCGCACTCCGGACCGCAGCGCCTCGTACGCGCAGAGCGCCCCGAACGAATGGGCGACGATCGCGCGAAAAGGGCCGTACTCGGTGTCGACGACGCGCAGGGCGGCCACCAGGTCGGTGATCGTCGCCCGGTCGCCCTCGGACGCGCCGTGCCCGAAGAAGTCGAAGGCTACGGCGGACATCCCCAGGTCACCGATGCCGTCGACGAATCCGGACAGGTTCGAGGCGCGGCCCTCGAAGCCGTGCAGGAGGAGCACGCGGCCCCCGGTGTCGCCCCAGCGGTAGACGGCGAGGCTCCGGCCGTCCACGTCGACGCGGTCCACGGCGGCCCGGTCGTGCGTCGCCCGCTCGGACGGCCGGACCGGCAGCGGCGGAGGGGTCCCGGTGAACAGCGCGAACGCCAGCTCGCCCGCCGCACACGGCGATTCGGCGGCGAGCTTGTTCAGGTCGCGCCGGATTTCCTCGGGTGACGTCATGCCATACCCTCCACCATTGGTCATCGCGTGACAATTCAATTGACCTGACGCGCCCTATCCTGCCAGAACGCGTCCCGCAGCTCACGCCGGAGAATTTTGCCACTGGCGTTTCGCGGCAGCGCGTCAACGATCGAGTAGCTGGTCGGCACCTTGAAGTCGGCGAGGCGTCCACGCAGGAACAGCATCAGTTCCCGTGGTTTCACCGTCGCGCCGGGAACGGGGACGACGAATGCGTGCACCGCCTCGCCCCATCGTTCGTCCGGAATTCCGACCACCGCGACGTCGGCGACGTCGGCGTGTTCGGCCAGCGCGTTGTCGACCTCCGCCGGATAGACGTTCTCCCCGGCGACGATGATCGTGTCCTTGATCCGGTCGCGGATGAACAGGTAGCCGTCCTCGACGTAACCGGCGTCGCCGGTGCGCAGCCAGCCGTCGACGAGCGTCCGCGCGGTCTCCTCGGGCTGGCGCCAGTACTCGACCATGCGCGCCGGGGTCCGGATCCACACCTCCCCGATCTCGCGTTCCGGCAGCGGCTTCGCCCCCTCGTCCCTGATCTCGATGGCGAACCCCGGATAGGGGCGTCCGGCCGCCTTCATCCGTGGGCCGCCCACGACATGCTCGGACGGCGGCAGGCACACCGCCGTGTTCCCGGACTCGGTGAGCCCGTAGATCTGCGCGAACTCGCAGCCGACGCGGGCGAGACACTCCCCGAGCAGCGTCTCGTCGATCGGCGACCCGCCATAGACCACCTTGCGCAGGCTCGCGAAGTCGGCGTCCACGACCGACCGCTCGGCCAGCATCAGCCGCAGCATCGCGGGGACGACGCAGACGGTCGTGACCCGGTGGCGGCGGATGTGCGCGACGGCGTCGGCGGCGGCGAACGTCCGCAGGCTGACGTTGGCGACGCCCGCGTTGAGCCCCTGGATCGCCCACCACAGTCCGCCGACATGGAATCCGGGCACGCCGATCAGGCTGACGTCGCCGTCCCGGAAGTCGATCCAGGTGAGCCCGTCGTCGGCGAGCGCGTCCCGCACCTGGAAGAAGCTGCGGTGCGCGAGCACGACGCCCTTCGGCAGTCCGGTGGTGCCGCTCGTGTACATCTGGACGATCGGCGCCTCCGCGTCACCGGGCGGAACAGGGACCGACTCGGACGCCCCGTCCACCCACCCGGCCAACGCGGGCCCGCCGCCGGGCAGGTCCGGGATCAGGGTGAGCAGCGTCGGCCGTGGAGCGAGGTCGGCCGCCGCGCGTTCGGCGACGGGCAGGTAGTCCGGTTCGACGAACGCGAACCGGACGGCGGAGTCGCGCAGGACATGCTCCACCTCGGGCGCGGTGAGCTTCCAGTTGACCGGCACGAGCACCGCGCCCGCCTTCGCGCACGCGTAGAGCAGGAGGTAGAAGTACTCCGACTCCTGCCCGAGGTAGACCACGCGGGTTCCCGGACGGGCGCCGTCCGCGACCAGGGCGCCCGCCATCAGGTCGCTGCGCCGGTGCAGTTCGGCGTAGCTCACCCGGCGGTCCTGGCAGAGCACGGCGTCCTGGCCGGGGCGGTGTGCCGCGTGCTCGGCGAGGACCGCGTGGATGGTGGTCGGTTTACTGAGGTTCATCGGCGCGCCGCTCCGTCAGGACCAGTGGTGGGTGTCGGGCCAGTGGCTGTCGCCGGGGGTGGACGCGCGGGCCACGGGACGCGGGGCCGGTTCGGCGGCGACCGACTCCACCACCGCGTGGGCGCACGTCCCGGTGAAGCCATGCGAACTCACCCCGGCGAGCCGCCGCGCCCCCTCGGGCCAGCGGGTGATCTCGCGCGGGATCTCCAGGGACAGCTTCCGCCACGCGATGTCGGGATCGGGACGCTCGACGCCCGGCTGCGGCGGGATCTCCCCGTGGTGGACGGCGAGCACCGCCTTCATGAGGCTCGCCATCCCGGAGACCGTTTCGAGGTAGCCGAGGTTCGCCTTGGCCGAGCCGACGACGAGCGGCGGCGCGTCCGGGCCCCCACGGTCGTACACGTCGGCGAGCGCCTCGACCTCGATGACGTCGGCCAGCCGCACGCCGTTGGCCTGCGCCTCCACGTAGCCGACGTCGCGCGGCGCGCAGTCGGCCGCGCGCAGCGCCCGCCGGATCGCCTCGGCCTGTCCGGCGGCCGACACCCGGGAGATCGAATCCCGTGCGCCGTGCTGGTGGACGGCGGTCCCCCGCACCACGGCGTACGGGTTCACCGCGTCGCTCTGGCGGCGCAGGACGAGGACGCCGCAGCCCTCGCTGCGCGCGTATCCGTCGGCGTTCGCGTCGAACGGCCGTGACCGTCCGGTGGGCGACAGCATTCCCGCGCGGGCCTGGACGCCGAAGGCTCCCGGCGCCAGCGAGAGATGGCTCGCCCCGATGAGCGCGACGTCGCATTCGCCCGACCGCAGCGAGGCGGACGCGAGGTGCAGCGCGGTCACCGCCGAGGAGCACGCGGTGTCCACGGTCAGCGCCGGGCCGCACAGCCCGAGGCAGGTCGCGATCCGTCCGGCGGCACCGCTGAGCGCGGCACCGGGCCCCATGTGCGGGGACAGATCGTCCATGCCGACCCGGTTGCGGAGCGCGGCGTAGTTGTACTCCACCGCGCTCAACGCCGCGAACACCCCGGCCCGGAGCCCGGAGACGTCGGTGACCCCGGCGTCGGCGAGCGCCTCGGCGGCGCAGGTGACCAGGAGGCGCTGCTGGGGATCGAGGTAGGCCGCCTCCTCGGCGGGGACGCCGAACCGGTCGGCGTCGAACAGGTCGATGTCGGGCAGGTAGGCGCCTCGTCCGAGCAGGTCGGCGTAGGGCGCGAGGTCGGGCGCGGCGACGTTCCAGCGTGGCCGTCCTTTGCTGTCGGCCGGGATGCGCGGTGGTCCGCCCGTCACGACGCGGCCCTCGCGCAGCGCGGACCACAGGGACGGCGGGCCGTCGATGCCGCCCGGGAACCGCAGGGCCATGCCGTCCACCGCGATGGGCCGCGTGGCGGCCAGGCGCTGCCGGGCGAGCAGCACCACCAGCTGTTTGTGGGACAGCCGTTCGAGCGAGTCGATGTAGTCCTTCACCGGTCAGGTGCTCCGCAGGGCCGCGAGTTCGGCGTCGACGTCCTCGCCCGTCAGCGACGCGACGGCCGCGAGATCGTCGTCGTCGGCGTCCCCCGGCCGGGCGGCCGGGGCGAGTCTCTCCTCGATGAACGCGGCGAGTTGGTCGATCGTGGGATGGTCGAAGACGAGCGAGGTGGGCAGCGGTGACTGGAACATCGCCTCCAGTCCGTTCTTCAGCTCGACCGCCGTCAGCGAGTCGACGCCGAGGTCCAGGAAACGCGCGTGCGGGGATACGTCGTCGATGCCGCCGTGGTGCAGCAGGGACGCGACCCTTCCCCGAACCGCGTCCTTGATCGCCTGGCGGCGGTCCTGGCGCGGCAGCGCCGCCAGCTCGGCGAGGTCGATCTTGAGTTCGGGTTCCGCCGAGCCCCGGGCGACCTCCTGGTAGAGGGCGTTTCCGGTGACGCGCTGCGCGACGAGCCGGTCCCAGTCGACCTCACCGGCGAGGACGTGGCTGAGCGGCTGCCCGACGACCTGCCACAGCGCCCTGGCCCCGGCCCTCGGCTTGAGGAAGCGCAGCCCCTGGCCCTCGATCGCCTTGATCGACTGCGTGGACAGGTTCGCCGCCATGCCCACCTCCGCCCAGGGGCCCCAGCCGATCGACAGGCCGGGCCGTCCGGCCACCGCGCGCCGGGTCATCAGCGCGTCGACGAACGCGTTGGCGGCGGCGTAGTTGGCCTGGCCGACGGGACCGAGCACGGACGCCATCGAGGAGTAGCCGACGAAGAACCGCAGGTCTGGGACGGCTGCCAGGGCCTCGTTCAGGAGCCAGGCGCCGTAGACCTTGGCCTGGAAGACCTTGTCGATGTCCTCCCAGCGCATCGCGGAGATCGGACCGTCCTGGAGCACGCCCGCCGCGTGGACGACGCCGCCCAGCGGACGGCCCTCGGCCGCGATCTCCGCCATGAGGCGCTGGACGTCCGCCGCGTCGGAGATGTCGCCCTGGCAGAAGGAGAGCTGGACCTCGTCGCCCAGTTTCGCCCGCAACGCGGCTGCGTCGTCGTCCGCGATCGGCCTGCGGCTCACCAGGCCAATATGGCGGGCGCCCTCGGCGGCCAGCTTCCGCGCGGTCACCGCGCCCAGCGCGCCGAGCCCGCCGGTGATCAGGTAGGTCTCGCCGGGGTCGAGCACCGGTTCGGGACGCGAGCCGAGCCCGTCCCGTCCGCGCAGGTCGATGACGAGCTTGCCGATGTTCGCGCCCCGGCTGAGCACTCCGAACGCCTCTGCCGTCTCGTCGAGGGTGTACGTGGTCGTGGGGAGGGGTGGGAGTGATCCGTCCGCCAGCAGGTCCGTGACCTTTCGGAGGATGCGGTTGTTGATGCGGAGCAGCTCGTCCGCCTCGAATTCGCTGAGGTCGAAGTTGTGGTACGCGACGTCGGGGCGCGCCTCCCGCGCCCGCTCCGGCGACCAGACCCCGAGTTTGCCGAGTTCGACGAACCGTCCGCCTTCCGCAAGCACGCCGATCCCGGCCGGGATGTACTCGCCGTTCAGGCTGTTGAGGACGATGTCGACCCCGGCGCCCCCGGTCCGCTCCCGGATCTCGTCTGCGAAGTCGAGCGTCCGCGAGTTCATCAGGTGCTCGACGCCCTGGTCGCGCAGGAAGGCGTGCTTGCCGGGGCTCGCGGTGGCGAACACCTCCGCCCCGGCGAGCTTGGCCAGGGCGACCGCCGCCTGGCCGACGCCGCCCGCCGCCGCGTGGACGAGCACCCGGTCGCCCGCCTTCATCTCGGCGAGGTCGTGCAGCGCGTAGTAGGCGGTGATGTAGGCCGTCGGGAGACCCGCCGCCTCGGCGAAACCGAGGTTCGGCGGCTTGCGCACCGCCGCCCCGGACGGCACCGTGACCCGACCGCGCAGGCATCCGAGATGGCTGACGACGACCTCGTCACCGACCTCGAACTCGGCGTCGGGACCGGCGGTGACGACCGTTCCCGCCGCCTCGAACCCGAGGGGCAGCGGACGGTGTTCCACACCGGCGGCGTCGGCGTGCTGCTTGAGCATGCCGAGCGCGTTGAGCACGTCCTTGAAGTTGAGACCGGCCGCGTGGACCCGGACCTCGATCTCGTCCCCGCTCGGCGGCCGTCCCGGCGCCGGTACGCGCCTGAGGTCGGTGAACTCGCCGGGGTTCGGGCTCGCGATCTCGAACTCGCCGTCCTCGTCGGCGGCCCGGGTCGTGGGGTGGACGCGCAGCACATGGCGCATGCCGTTCCGGTAGGCGACCTGGAACTCCTCGCCCTCGGCCGCCTGGCATTCGGACAGCAGCGACGTGTAGTCCACGCGGCTCCCGCCCGGCAGGTCGACCATCGTGACCCGGTAGGCCGGGTTCTCGTTGCCGACCGACCGTCCGAAACCCCACAGCGTGGCCGCCGCCAGGGACGACTCCTCGGCGGGTTGGTCGTCCGGTAGTAGTTGGGCGCACTCGGTGACGAGCCACAGCCGCCGTCCGTCGCCGAAACCGCCCGCGCCCAACGTCGTGAGCAGCGTGAGCAGGTCGCGGTAGTTGCGCTCGCACTCCTCCCGCAGCGACGCGGCGGTCACCGGCCCCTCCCCCGGGGTCCAGAACCAGCAGATGTCGGACGGGTTCGCCTCCGCCAGCAGGGCTTCGACCTGGGACGAGTCGGCCGCGTGCACCAGACGCACATCGTCCGGAGCCTCGAACCGGTCGGCCGATCGGTTCACCACCAGGACGTCGCGCGGGCGCCCCTTGCTCACCAGCGAACGCTTCACCCACCGAGCCTCGTGGAGGAGGCTTGCGCGGCTTCCGTTGTCGGTCGCGACGACCCGCCGGATGACGAGCCCGCGAACGATCGTCACCGGACGGCCGTCGTCGAGCAGCAACATGTCGGCGGTCAGCTCGCGGCGCTCGGCGTCCTCGCCGGTGATCCGCAGCAGGCTGCGCAGGGTCGCGCCCTTGGGCTTCTTCAGCAGTTGCAGCTCGGCGAACCCGACCGGCAGGTAGCTGCCGTCACGGTCGAGCACCCCGGCGATCGACTGGATCACGTTGTCCAGCAGGACGGGCGGCAGGTACTCGGCGATCCCCGTCCGGTGGCCGCGCAGCAGCGCGACGGCGACATCCTCGCCCTCCCGGCGCAGGGACGTGATCCGCTGGAACTGCGGCCCGTAGGCCAGGCCCAGGTCGTCGAAGTCGGCGTACAGGTCGTCGATCGCGGCCTGGTCGCCGGGCGGACGCGGCGCGGCGGCGGCAGCGATGAGGGCGTCGGCGGACGCGGACAGCGCGGGAAGCCGACCGGTCGCGGCGCCGATCCTTGCCGTGACGTGCAGCCGCTCGATCGCCTCGCCCTGACCCGCCGCCGCCCGGCTGGAGATCTCCACGGTCGAGCCGTCGCCCTCGGTACGTAGCCGGGTGAGTACCTCGACCTCGGAGCCATCGGGGACGATCA
Organism: Actinomadura meridiana; assembly: GCF_039537545.1. Lineage (NCBI taxonomy): Bacteria > Bacillati > Actinomycetota > Actinomycetes > Streptosporangiales > Thermomonosporaceae > Actinomadura > Actinomadura meridiana. The sequence continues at coordinate 181,681 of NZ_BAABAS010000005.1, read as the reverse complement.
GAGGTTCGTGGATGGCGACGTCCGCCAGCGGCCGGCCGGTCTCGCCGAACACCTCGTCCTGGAGGGCCAGCAGCAGGTCGACGTAGCAGGCGGCCGGGACGACGACCTGCCCGAGCACGACGTGATCGCGCAGGTAGCCGGGCCGGTCCTGGTCGATCGTGGACACGAACTCGCGCGCGCCGCCGTCCTGCCGCGCCGGGTCGGAGACCTCGACGCCGAGCAGCGGATGCCGGGCCTCCGCCGCCGGGCCTAACCCCCGGCCCCGGCCGTTCGGCAGCCAGTGGCGGCGGCGGTCGAAGGCGTAGAAGGGCAGCGCGACGCGGCGTCCCTCACGTCCCCGGTGGTAGTCGGCCCACGAGATCGGGGCGCCCGCCGTGTACAGCGCGGCGAGGGACCGGCGGAAGACGTCGCCGACCTCGTCCTCGGGGCGGGCGCTGGCCAGCCAGGTGTGCTCGGACGCGGGCACGCACCGGCGGCCGAGGCCGAGCAGCGTGGAGGACGGGCCGATCTCCAGGAACACGTCCGTCCCTCGTTCGGCGATGGCCCGCGTCCCGGCGGCGAACTGGACCGGCGCGCCGATGTGGCGCACCCAGTACTCCGGCGTCGCGATCTGGTCGAACGCGGCGGCCTGTCCGGTGACGTTGGAGATGAGGGTGATGTCGGGTTCGTGGAACCGGACGCCGCTGATCGCGTCCGCGAACTCCGCGAAGACCTCGGCCATCAGCGGCGAGTGGAAGGCGTGCGACACGTCCAACGCCTTCGTCCGCACGTCCCGCTCGTCGAGCGCCTCGACGATCTCCGCGAGAGAGCCCGTCCCGCCGGACAGCACGCACGAATTCGGCGTGTTCACCGCCGCGACGGCCACGTCCGGGCGGCCTTTCAGGAGGGGTGCGACCGACTCCACCGAGGCCTGGACGGACACCATCCCGCCCGGGGCCGACACCGACTGCATCAGTCTCGACCGCGCCGCGACCAGGGTCACCGCGTCGTCGAGCGAGAACAGCCCGGCGATCGTCGCCGCGACGACCTCGCCGATGCTGTGCCCCATGAGCACGCTGGGCTGGACGCCCATGCTCATCCACAGCCTCGCCGTGGCGTATTCGAGCGCGAACAGGGCCGGTTGGGTGTAGCCCGTTTGGCGGAGGTCGCCGTCCGGGTCGTCACCGAGCATGAGCGCCTTGACCGAGCGGCCCAGGTACGGCGCGAAGAGACGGTCGCACTCGTCGAGTTGCTCGCGGAAGACCGGATAGGTGTCGTAGAGCGCCCGGCCCATGCCCGCGTACTGCGAACCCTGCCCGGTGAACAGGAACGCCACCCTCGGCAGACCGGCGGCGACGCCATGCGGATCGGCCAGAAGCGCTTCCAGTTCGCCGACGTCGTTCACCAGACCGGCGATGCGGTGGTCGAAATGCGCCCGTCCGACCGTGGCGGAGTAGGCGATGTCCCGAAGTTCGGCTCCGGGCCCGGCCCGCAGGAACCCGAGATACTTCTCCGCCTGAAGGCGCAGGGCCTTCTCGCTCTTGGCCGACAGCACGAACACCTCGCCGCCGCCCCCGACCGGCCTCTCGGGGGCCGGTTCGGGTTTCCGCTCGGGCGTCTGTTCGAGCACCGCCGACGCGATCGTCCCCGCGAAGCCGAACGAGTTGACGATCGCCCGGCGCACCCCCGCCCGCCAGGGCCGCCCCTCCGTCGGCACCGTCACCGGCGACCTCGACCAGGGAATGCGTTCGGACGGCCGATCCAGGTTGACGTGCGGATAGACGCGCGCGTCACGCAACTGGAGCACGGTCTTGATGACACCGCCGACCCCGGCGGCGGCCTCCATGTGACCCAGGTTCGACTTCAGCGACGCGACGACCACCGGCTCGTCCGTCGTGTGCGACTCCGCGAACACCGCCGCGATCGACTGCATCTCGATCGGGTCCCCGAGGGAGGTGCCGGTGCCGTGCGCCTCGACGTACTGGATGTCGGACGGCTCCAGCGACGAGTTGCGCAGCGCCGCGCGCATCACCGCCTGCTGGGCGGTGCTGTTCGGCACGGTCAGACCGCCGCTCTCGCCGTCCTGCCGCACGGTCGTGCCCCGGATCAGGGCCAGCATCGTGTCGCCGTCGCGTTTGGCATCGGAGAACCGCTTGAGGACGAGCATCCCGCAGCCCTCGCTGCGCGCGTAGCCGTCCGCCGCGTCGTCGAAGGTCTTGCACCGGCCGTCCGCCGAGAGCATGCCCGCCTGGGAGAACACGATGTGGTTGAGCGGGTGGTGGATGGCGTTCACCCCGCCGCACAGGGCGATCTCGCAGTCCCCCTTGCGCAGCCCGGCGACCGCCAGGTCGAGCGCCACGATCGACGACGAGCACGCGGTGTCGACGGCGATGCTCGGCCCGTGCCAGCCGAGGAGGTAGGAGAGCCGTCCGGGCACCGCGCTGTGCGCGGTGCCGGTGCCCGTGTACGCCCCGAGGTCCTCCCTCGCGAGTTCGCCTACCTCAAGGAGATAGTCGAAGCAGGAGATGCCGACGTAGACGCCGCCGCCCGACCCACGCAGCGTGCCGGGGTCGATGCCCGCCGACTCCAGCGCCTCCCAGGCGCTCTCCAGCACCAGCCGGTGTTGCGGGTCGACGTAGGCGGCCTCCTTCGGCGAGATGTTGAAGAACGCCGCGTCGAAGCTCGCGATGTCGTCGAGGAAACCGCCGCCCACCGCCGTGATCCGGCCCTTCTCCGCCGGTCCGTCGGTGTGGAGGCCGTCGACGTCCCACCGGTCCGCCGGGATCGGGCCCGTGCCGGAACCGCCGGAACGCAGGAACTCCGCGAATCCCTCCAGGGTCGTCGCCCCGCCCGGGAACCGCAGACCCACCCCCACGATCGCGATCGGCTCGCACTTCTCCAGCAGGAGCCGACGAAGTAAGTCCTCACTGCTGTCGGACATGCCTGGTCCCTCAGATCTAGAAGTCTCGAACGAGTCGCGCCGACCACCGCCCGGGACGGGCGGCGGGCTGACACGGCTCAGGATCCGTACAGGTCCGCGATCAGATCGTTGACCTGCTGACGGTGGTCCGGCCCCCCACGGTCGGACGCGGACGGCGCGGCCAGCTCCGGCAGCACGGCCGCGGCGAGATGCTCGATGACGTCCCGCACCGTCGCCGCACCGAACATCGCCGCCGTGTCGAGCTCGCAGTCCAGCTCCTCTTCGAGCCGCTGCCTCACCGCGGACGCTGTCAGCGACGTCAGCCCGAGATCGAAGTAGTTCTCGTCGAGGGGAAGGACGTCGTCGTCGGACATCAGCAGGGCGCCCCTGAACTCCTGGACCACCAGGGCCTCCAGGGCGCCGCGCCGCTCCGACCGTGGCAGCCGCCCCAGGCGCGAGGCGGCGTTGGGACGTTCCGTCATCGTGCCGAGTCCGTGATGGCGAGCCGCACGTCGCCGCTGCTCCGGCCGCCCGTCTCGTCCCAGAACCGGCACACCGTGTGCAGCACGACCAGCGGGTCCCAGCGGTCGGACTTCTCCAACCGGACGGAGTCGGTGAGCGACACGCTTCCGAAGAACCGTTTGCCGCGCATCCTCTGCTTGAACCGGCTACGGAAACTGGTGATCAGGATGTTGGGGAGCTGGTGCCGCCAGAAGTCGTCCAGCTCCCACTCCCCGAGCACCGGGATCAGCCGCTCCTTCACCGACTTGGCGATCAGGTAGTAGGCCAGCTGGTTGTAGCAGATGTTGAACTCGACGGCGTTGAAGTGCCCGGTGTCGTCGATGTAGCAGGAGTCGCCGATCGCGAAGTCACCGGAGACGGTCGGCCGCCCCGGCGGCTCCACGGCCACGACCGCGGACCGCATGTACTTGCAGTGGTCGCGGTAGGGCCGCAGCACCAGCGGCAGCAGCTCCCGGTCGGTCTCGAAGGTCACGCCCTCGGTGAGGTCAACGCTCATGGTCGGCGCCCCGCATCACACCGTCACCACGATCTTGCGCGGTGACCGGATCAGGTAGTTCGGCCGCCACTGGATCTGCTCCTCGACGTCCGCGAGAGCCATCCCGGGGAAGCGTCGCAGCAGCATGTCCAGCATGATCTGCATCTCGATCCGCGCCAGCTCCTTGCCGGGGCAGTGGTGCGCGCCGCGACCGAACGACCAGTGCTGCTTGTCCTCGCGGTCGAAGTCGAGCACGTCCGGCTCCGGGAAGCGCTCCGGGTCGCGGTTGGCCGAGGCGATGCTGAGGATCACCGTCTCGCCCTTCTCGATCCGCGTCCCGGCGATCTCCATGTCCTCGATGGCGAACCGGCGGAAGGCGTTGTGCGCGGAGCCGTCCCAGCGCAGCAGTTCCTCGACGGCGTCCGGGATCAGCGCGGGATCGTCGCGGAGCCGCCGGGCCTGGTCGGGCTGGGTGAGCAGGGCCAGCAGGCTGCTGCCGATCGACCCGACGGTCGTGTCGTAGCCGCCGATGACCAGGAAGAACGCCATGCCGACGATCTCCTGCTCGGTCAGGTGCTCGCCCTCCTCGTCGACGCTGTGGATCCAGTGCGACATCAGGTCGTCGTCCGGCTGCTCGCGCTTGCGCTCCACCAGCCGGTAGACGAACTCGATGAGCGACTGGCCCGCCGCCTGGGCGTTGGCGAGCACCCCGCCGAGCAGGGCGTCGCTCCACTCGCGGTACGGGGCGGTCATGTCGTCGGGGATTCCGAGCAACTGGACGGTCACGGCGATCGGCAGCGGCGCCGCGAGCGTCTGCATGAGGTCGCCGCCGCCCTCCTTCTCGATCTCGTCCAGCAGCCGCGTCGTCTCCGCGACGATCCAGGGCCGCAGCACCTCGATGCGCTTGGGCGTGAACGCGAAGTTCATGAACCGGCGCAGCCGGGTGTGGATCTCGCCGTCCTCCATGTGCAGGTTCCCCGCCCGGACGAAGTCGGGGAGCACCTCGTTCCTGTAGTCCTTCGCATGCCGGACGTTGCGGACGAGCCGCCGGTCGTTCAGCAGCCTCGTGACGTCGTCATAACGCGTGACCAGCCAAACCTCAGGACCCTCGGGCAGGCACACCCGGTGGATGGGCGAGTCCTCGCGAAGCGCGGAGTACACCGGGTACGGGTCGGCGTAGAACGCGGCATCGAACGGAACATCACGCTGGTGTACTGGGCATTTGGTTGCCATGTCATCACCTCTGGTCACACCGTGACGGGCAGGACGCGCGGGGCTCGGAAGGTGTAGTTCGGCCGCCAGGTGATCGACTCGGCGGGCACGGCGAGCGCGAGATCGGGGAACCGGTCCAGCAGTTTCGCGATCATCACGCGCAGCTCGACGCGGGCCAGTTCCTTGCCGGGACAGTTGTGCGCGCCCTTGCCGAACGTCAGATGCTGTGCGCTGTTCTCGCGGTCGAACCGCAGCTCCTCAGGGTCGGGGAACTTGCGCGGGTCGCGGTTGGCCGAGCCAAGAGAGAGCAGAACCGTGTCTCCCTTGGGGATGAGCGTCCCGCCGATCTCCATCTCCTCGATCGCGAAGCGGCGGATCGCGTTCTGCGCGGACCCGTCCCAGCGGAGGAACTCCTCGACGGCCGCGCCCATCAGTTCCGGCCGCTCCCGCAGCCGCGCGGCCTTCTCGGGCTGAGTGAGCAGACCGAGGACGGCGGTCCCGAACGAGCCGAAGGTGGTGATGTAGCCGCCGAGCAGCAGGAAGAACGTCATGCCGACGATCTCGTGGTCGGTCATGCCGCGCCCCTCCTCGTCCTTGCCGTGCACCCAGTGGGAGAGCAGGTCGTCGGCGGGGTCGGAGCGCTTGCGGGCGATCAGCTGGTACGTGTACTCGATCAGCGCGCCCCCGGCCGCCTGCGCGTCCTCGATCACCCCGCACATGATCATGTCGCTCCACACATGGAAGTCGCCCTCCATGTCGCGCGGGATCCCGAGAATGTCCACGATGATCGCGATGGGCAGCGGCTCGGCGAAGTCCGCCATCAGGTCGCCGCCGCCCTTGACCGCGATCCTCTCCAGCAGGTCGTCGGCGACCTGCTCCATCCGCGGCCGGAGCGCCGCGATGCGGCGCGGGATGAACGCGAAGTTCATGAACCGGCGCAGGCGGGTGTGGACGTCGCCGTCCTCCATGTGCAGGTTGCCGTCACGGACCGCCTCCGGCAGCAGTTCGCTGTGGTAGTCGGCGTTCGCGTGCCTGCGGTTGCGCACGAGGCGCTTGTCGTTGAGCGCGGCGTAGACGTCCTCGTACCGCGTGACCAGCCACACCGGGATGCCCTCGGGAAGCCAGACGCGGTGCACCCGCGCCTCGTCCCGGAGCGACCCGTACCTCGAATACGGATCGTCGAAATACGCGGTGTCAAAAGGACACTTCTTCATGGAGACCCCCCGTGTCCGTGGCGAGAGTGGGTGTTCAGTTCTCGACCGAAGCGTCGAACGGGTACTCGTCGTACACGGTCACCCGGTGCGAGACCGCGGGCTCCGGGGTGTTCGTGTGCAGGGCGCGGTGGACGAGACTCCGGTTGTCCCAGATCAACAGGTCTCCGGCGTCGAAACGCTGAAGGTGGATGTTGGGGTGCTCGAACGTCGTGTCGCGCTGGCCGGTGGCCGTGAGCAGCGCGTCGAGGAGACCGGGATCGAGGTCCTTGCCCTCCGCGTCGGTGAGCCCGACGGTGAACCCCTCGCTGATGTACAGGACCGCCTCGCCCGTGTGCGGGTGCTTGGTCACGGCGTTGTGGGTGACGGCGGGCGTCTTGGCCTCGATCTCCGCCATCAGCTCGCCGATCGGCCGGTAGACGTCCGACGGACGGATCTTGAAGAACCGGCGCGGGCTGTGCACCGCCCTGGCGCTGGCGGCGGCGTCCTTGAGGTCCTGCGGCAGCGCCTCGAACGCCTTGCCGAGGTCGATGAAGTAGGTGCCGCGGTTCTTCTGCGGCACAACCTGTGGATAGATCAGCGTGAATCCGAACGGCTCGGCCATGAACTGGTAGTCCGAGTGCCAGAACTTCCCGGTCTTCGGAACCCCGATCTGCTTACCGTTCTCCGGAAGGTTGGACGAGACGAACACCAGATCATTCTCAGGATGGTGGTACATGGGCTCGTAATAGGAGGCGGGCGTACCCAACCTCTTACCCAGCTCGACGAACGCACCGGTCGAGAGCTCCTGTCCCCTGAGCCGGACGATCTTGTGCTGGTAGACGAGTTCCTTGAGTTCCGCGATGTCGGCCTCGGTCGCGGTCGAGTGATCGAATTCCGTGACGACGGCGCCCAGCAGGGCGTCATGAGGCATGCTGACGATCAATGTAAACCCCCAGTCAGCGCGTGTCCCCGCGCGCTATCGAACCCCGTGGCCGTTAAGGGCCCGTTTATCGGGCGCCTTTCCCCCGGCCTCGGAGAACATTACCCAATGCCCCTTAACCACCTCCGTCCGCGCCCCATAAGACCCACTACTCACCCCACTAAAGCCTCGAATAACGCCCACAACAAGTAACCTTCCAAGAACACAAAGTGACACAGATCGCCCGGCCAGTGACCACGCGATCTCACTAGGTATCGACGGGCCTCAGCCGTCGGCGCGCAACACGGGCAGCCCCGGACCGACGAGACAGGGGTCGTGATCGAGGATCGCCCGGTGCAACTGCCGCAGCCGCGGCGAGGGCTCGACCCCGAGGTCCTCGGCGAGGACCCAGCGCAGCTTGCCGTAGGCCTCCAACGCGTCGACCTGCCGCCCGCTCCGGTAGAGCGCGATGAGCAGGTACTCGTAGAGGTTCTCCTGCGTCACATAGCGGTCGAGCTGCGAGTAGATCTCCCTGATCAGCGCCTTGTGATGGCCGAGCTGGAGCTCCAGCTCGAACCGCTGCTCGCAGGCGTACACGCGCTGCTCGTCCACCCGGCGACCGATGATCTCGAAGGTCGGATTCCCCCGGAGGTCCTCGAACGCGGGCCCGCGCCAGAGCGATATCGCGCCCTTAAGGGTGTCGGAGGCGTGCTCCCCTCGCCCCATCGCGATGAGTTGCGCGGACTTCTCCAACGTCTGCTCAAGAACGTGGATGTCAACTTCGCAGTTCGACGGGTCGAGCCGGTACCCGCACACTTCCGTGGTGATTACGGAGTCCGCGTCAACACCGAATTCCCGAATGAATTTCCGAAGCTTCGACATATGGACGTGAAGGGCCGTCGATGCCGTCCGAGGAGGAACGCCCGACCATAACGCCTCAATGATTCGGCTCGGCGAGACCGCCTTCCCCTGGTACGCGGCGAGATAGGCCAGCAGCGACCTGACCTTCACCGACTTCGGCGTCGTCACGTATCCGGACAACGTCTCCATCTCGACCGGACCAAGCACCTTTACGTACACGGATCCCCTAGCAAACCCGTTATCTGGCGACACCAGCGAAACAATGACAACAGAAGCACGTGGCACCAGACCAGGCTGACTCGGCGACGACGCCGACGGCGTTTCGCACATCTGACGGAGAGCGGTTCAACTATTCATTAGACTTGGATGAAAGACAAGACCTGAACAACGTTCTCCACGACGACCTCCGACCCGTCCCCGCAATCGCGCCCCTCAGACCATATCTGTCACGACCGTAACTATTTCGGTCAGCACAGAACACCCCCACAAACCCCTCGCCCACCCACATCTATAGAATCCACTTTCATCTCCAGATAATGGGTCCACGACCTGAGGCAGAATCACCCCCATGACCCACCTGGACGATGCCACGCTCGAACAGTCACCGGTCGTGGCCAACCGCGCCATGAACCGCGAGCGCACCCTCGCCTCCTACCAGCGCGAACTCGGCATCGACATACCCACCCAGGTCGGACCCGGCAGCTGGCTCGACCTCTGCTGCGGCTCGGCCCGAGCCCTGTTCGAGGCGGCCCCGACCCTCCCCACCACCGCGAAGATCGTGGGCGTCGACCTGGTCGACTTCTTCACCCCCGCCCCACACCCACCCTCACTCCGCCTGGTCACAGCCTCGATCACAGCCTGGCAGCCGGACACCCCGTCCGACCTGATCACCTGCGTGCACGGTCTCCACTACATAGGCGACAAACTCGCCGCCCTCACCCGCGCCGCGTCCTGGCTAACGAAGGACGGCCTCCTAATCGCGAACTTCGACCCCCAAAGCGTCCGCCTGCCAGACGGCACCCCGCACGGACGCCGCCTAATAACAGCCCTACGCCAGGCAGGCTTCACCTACGACCCCCGCCGCCACCTCATCTCCCTACGCGGCCACCAAATCATCGAACTCCCCTACCACTACCAAGGCGCCGACGACGCAGCAGGCCCCAACTACACAGGCCAACCCGCCGTCAACTCCTTCTACACCCCCACCCCAGGGCTCTAAGCCCAGCCACAGGAACACGGGTGGGCACGCGGAGCGAGCTCTGCGAGCGCAGCGGGCACACCCGCGCGCGGGCGCGTCCCCGCAACGGAGCGAGCTCTGCGAGCGCAGTGAGGAGACCCGAACCGCGCAGCCGGGGGTCTGGGGGTCGCCCCCCAGATAAACACGGGCACTAACCGCGACCGTGGCCACGGACCCCGACCCCATGCTTGAACCCCAGCCACACGAGGGCCGCGCCAAAAAGCCAGCTAGCTGGCTTTCCGGCGCTGGAACGGGAGGTATCGCTCGGCGCGGCGGTGGCGGGCCAGGAGGCCGGTGGATTCGACGGCGAGGATGCGGTCGAAGCGGAAGGCGCGGACGCCTCGGCGCATGCGGCACCAGCCGACGAGGTACCAGTGGTCGCGGTGGACGAGGCAGGTGACGGGTTCGACCTCGCGGATCGTGACGTTGGCGGCGGCGTCGCCGTAGCAGAGGCGGACGACGCGGTGCTCGGTGATGGCGGCGGCGATCACGCGGGCGCGGTCGGAGGTGGAGGTGTCGAGGGGTGTGGTGAGGGTGGCGAGCGTGGTGGTGACCACGTCGTCGTGGGGGGCGGCGTCGAGGAGGGTGTGCAGGGCCCGGCGGGCGGTGGTGGCCTGCGGGCCGGTGCCGAGGTGCGCGAGCGACAGCGCGAGGGCGGCGATCTCCGCCGCGGTGAGCGCGGCGCTCGTGGTGGGCGCGGTCTGTGGGTGCGTCGCAACGTTCGCCATGGTTCGATTGTATGTTCGAACACTGACATTTGTGAGCCTCCGCCCGGCACTCGGAAAGAGTCGCGTGACGCAGGCCGGGCCCATGGGGGCGCATGATCGGCATCGCGGTTGAGAACGCGGGCTTCGATGGGGAAAACTTGGGCTCCAAATGTGCTCTGTCCGGGGGAATTGGGGGCCGACCATGGGGCGAGCGGAGTCCGGTGTTGGCTGACGCGCGGGTGGGCCAGCCTCCGATGAGCCGCGCCGAGGCGGACGCAGCGCTGGCACGGCTCCGGGACGAGCGTGAGCGCATCAGCGCGGCTTTGCTCGAACTGGAGGCCCACCATGGCTACCAGTTGCTCGATGGCGCGTCCCTCGATGGCGAGACCCGCCGCGTCCAGTCCGAGGTCAGGGCGGGGGTGGCGTCGCTGTGGACGCTGTTCGACGTGTACGGGCGCGTGCTCGGCGCGGCGGAGGAGCTGCGGTCCCGGCACGCGAAGCCGGGGCAGGCGCAGCTCACCGAATTGACCCGGTTGCTCGCTGGCCCGTCGGTCGAGTTGCCCGCCGAGGAGGTGCCGCTGGAGCGGCGGACGCTGCTGTCCGTCCCGTCCGGCGAGCGGCTGACCCTGCGGGAAGCGGTCGAGCGGATGACGCCCCTGTATGAGGAGGCCGCCCGAACCGTCGCGGCGTTGGACGCTGTGTGGTCGGCACTGCTGTCGCGGCTCGCCGAGGTGGAGGCGGAGCGGCGCGCGGCGGAGGAGCTGCTGGAGTCTCTCGACGGGGCGGAGCCCGACCTTGATCGGTTGCGCGCAGACCTTGACGCCGTCGCCGTCGTGGTGCGCGCCGACCCGATGGCGCTGGCCCGCGACGGCCAGGTCGACACGACCCGGCTCGACGAGATCCGGACCGGGATCGCCGAGGTGCGGCGCGGCCTCGAAGAGGCGGAGCGGTTGCGCGACGGGTTCGCCGACCGGATCCGCGGCGTCGCGTCCGTCCTGGACCTGCTGCGCGAGGCGGAGGCGGCGGCGCGCCGGGCCCGCCACGAGGTGCTCGCCAAGATCGTCGCCCCGGCGCTGCCCGACCTGCCCGAGACGTCGGCCGCGCTGGCCGACCGTCTCACCGCGGTCGGCCGTCCGGCGCGCGACGGAGCTTGGAACGACCTGGCGGCGCGGGTCGCCGACCTGGAGAAGGCGGCGAACGACGCGCTCGAACGGGCGCGGGACGCCGCCGGTGTGATCAGCGGACTGCTGGACCGGCGCGAGGAACTACGCGGCCGCCTGGAGGGGTACCGCGCGAAGGCCGCGAGACTCGGCCATGCCGAGGACGCCGAGCTGGCCCGCATCCACGAGCAGGCCCGCGAGCTGCTGTGGACGTCCCCCTGCGACCTCCGGAGTGCGACAGTGGCGCTCGCCGGATACCAGCAGGCCATCAACTCGCGGGCGAAGGGAGTTGACCGATGAGCCGGTGCACCGAGCCGGGCTGCGGCGGAACGATCGAGGGCGGGTACTGCTCCGTGTGCGGGGTGGCCGCCGCAGCGGGCCCCGCCTCGAATCCGCCTCCGGCGGGCCCGTCCACACCGGGCGCGTGCGCGCAACCGGGCTGCACCGGGACGATCTCGGACGGCTACTGCACCATCTGCGGAAGCCCCCCGGCGAGCGGCCCGGCGCCGAGCGTGCCCGCGCCGAGGCAGCCCGTCGCCGTGCCCGACGACTCGTGTCCCATGCCCAACTGCGGCGGCACGATCATGGACGGTTACTGCGACGTGTGCGGTGCCCCGCCCAGCCACACCAAGCTCACCTCGCGCGCGGGATCCGGCACGGCGGGCACGGCGGGTTCCGGCGCGACCACGCGGACGGGCAGCACCCGCACCGGGTCGGGGCGCGGGTCCGGCCGCCGGGGCATGCTCGGCGCCGGGCTGGTCGAGGTGCCGCGCGTCCCCTACCGCGACCCCTCGACAGCGGTGATGAGCGACCCGCAGGTCGCGGAGGGCAAGCGGTTCTGTAGCAACTGCGACCATCCGGTCGGCCGGGGGCGCGGCGGGCAGCCCGGACGGTCCGAGGGTTTCTGCCCGAAGTGTCGCACCAGGTTCTCGTTCCGGCCGAAGCTCGGACCCGGCGACCTCATCGGCGGGCAGTACGACGTCCTCGGCTGCCTCGCCCACGGCGGCCTCGGCTGGGTCTACCTGGCCAAGGACAGGAACGTCAACGACCGGTGGGTGGTGCTGAAGGGCCTGCTGGACAGCGGCGACGCCGACGCCATGGCGGCCGCGGCGGCCGAGCGGGCCTTCCTGTCCGAGGTCGAGCACCCCAACATCGTCAAGATCTACAACTTCGTCCAGCATGACGGCGACGGCTACATCGTCATGGAGTACGTGGGCGGCCAGTCGCTCAAGGACATCCTGCTGCGGCAACCGCAGCCCGCCGGCGAGAAGCATCTGCCGCTCGCGCAGGCCATCGCGTACGGGCTCGAAGTGCTGCGCGCGTTCGAGTACCTGCACGCGCAGGGCCTCGTCTACTGCGACTTCAAGCCGGACAACGTGATCCAGTCCGAGGAGCAGCTCCGGCTGATCGACCTCGGCGGCGTCCGGCGGCTGGACGACCAGACCGGCGCGATCTACGGCACGGTCGGCTACCAGGCGCCCGAGATCGCGGCGGACGGGCCGTCCATCTCGTCCGACCTGTACACGGTCGGCCGGTCGCTGGCCGTGTTGAGCTTCCCGTTCCGGGGTTTCACCCGGGCGTTCGCGAACTCGCTGCCGCGCCGCGAGGAGGTCCAGGTCCTCCAGCGGTTCGAGTCGTTCGACCGTTTCCTGCGGCGGGCGACGCACGACGACCCGGAGCAGCGGTTCCAGGACGCGGCGGAGATGGCCGAGCAGCTCACCGGCGTGCTGCGGGAGGTCCTGGCCGCCGACGACGGGACGCCCCGTCCCTCCCCCTCCGGGCTGTTCGGCCCCGAACGGTTCGCGACCCGGATGGCGGGCGGCGACGGCGACGAGTCGGCGCTGCCGCCCGTCCCGCCCGCGGTGGCCGCCGCCGCGCTGCCGGTGCCGTTGGCGGACGGGTCCGACCCGGCCGCCGCGTTCGTGTCCGGGCTGAGCGCGCTGGGGCCCGAGCAGGTCGTGGAGGCGGTGAAGAACGCGCCGGAGCGCACGCCCGAGGTCAGGCTGGCGCTCACCCGCGTGAAGATCGAGCTTGGCGCGGCGGACGAGGCCGACCAGCTGCTCGCCGAGCTGGCCGCCGAACGTCCCACCGACTGGCGGGTCGACTGGTACCGCGCGGTCGGGCTCCTCGCGCGGGGCCGCGTCGCGGAGGCCGAGCCCGGCTTCGACCGGCTCTACGGGCTGCTGCCCGGCGAGCCCGCGCCCAAGCTGGGCCTCGCCTACTGCCGCGAGCGGACGGCGCCGTACGACGCGATCCGCCTGTACGAGATGGTGTGGCGCACCGACCAGAGTTACATCAACACGGCGTTCGGCCTCGGCCGCGTCCATCTGACGGCGGGCGACCGGGCGGCGGCGGTCACCGCGCTCGACTCGGTGCCGACGATCTCGATCCGGTTCCTGCCCGCGCAGGTCGCGGCGGTCGCGACGGTGGTGCGCGGCCGCAATCCCGTGGAGCTGACGGCGGCGCAGCTCGTCTCGGCGGGCGACCGCCTCACCGGCCTCGACCTGGACGCCGAACGCCGCGACCGTCTCGCCGCGGAGGTGTTGGAGGCCGCGCTCGACTGGCTGTTGTCCGGGCCGGGGGCGGCGGGCGGCGCGCGGGGCGGGTCCGTCCTCGGCACGCCGCTCACCGAGCCCCGGCTGCGCCGCCTCCTGGAGTCGACGTACCGGGAGATGGCACGGCGCACCCGCGACCGGGACGAATGCCGCAGGCTGGTCGACTCCGCAAACGCCGTCCGTCCGAGGACGCTGCTGTGACCGGGGCCCAGAACGGCGACCAGAACGGCGGCCAGAACGGCGCGAAGGCGTCGGAGCTGTCCTGCCCGGCGTGCGGCGAGATCGTGTACGCGGGCGAGATCTTCTGCGAGGAGTGCGGGCACCGCCTCGTCGACGCGCCGCCTCCGGAACGGGCCGCCGAACCCGTCCCGGAGCCCGTGGCCGAACCGTCCGCTCCCCCATGCCAGGGGTGCGGCGGGACGGCGATCGACGCGGAGGGCTACTGCGAGTCCTGCGGGCTGCGCCAGCCAGCCGCACGCGACCACATCGAGATCGAGGTCTCCGCAGCGGGCGGCGGGAACGGGACGCGTCCCGTCGTCGCGGCGGGCGCCAGCGACCGTGGCCGCCGGTACAGCCGCAACGAGGACGCCCTCGCCATCACCGCGCACGCCGCCGGAGTCGCGGCCGTGGTGTGCGACGGCGTCGGGTCGTCGCAGCGTCCCGACGACGCGTCCCACGCGGCGGCCGAGACGGGCGCCGCCGAGCTGGTGGCGCGCATCGACGCCGGTGAGGACCCCGAGGACGCCACCCGCCTGGCCGCGTTGAAGGCCGCCGCCGCCGTCGCGGCGCTGGCCACGTCACCGAACGACGCGCCGTCGTGCACGTACGTGTCAGCGGTGACGCGCGGCTCTACGGTGACGGTCGGCTGGGTCGGCGACAGCCGCGCCTACTGGCTGTCCGCGGACGGCGCCGAGGAATACGACCCCGCCGGCCAGTCCGGGGACACCGACCCCGCCGAGGTCAGCACCGGCGACATGGCGGAGCTGGGGCCCTCGCGCAGGCTCACCGACGACGACTCCTGGGCCGCGTTCATGGTGGCCGAGGGCTCGCTGACCGAGGCCGAGGCCGAGGCGCACCCGAACGCGCATGTCATCACGGCCTGGCTCGGCGGCGACGCCGGGCAGGTCGACCCGCACGTCGCGTCGTTCCGTCCCACGGGTCCCGGCACGTTGCTGGTGTGCAGCGACGGCCTGTGGAACTACTTCCCCGAGGCCCGCGACCTCGCCGCGCTGCTGACCGCGAGCCCCGCACTCCCGAACCCCGCGCTCCCGGGCGACGCGGCCGATCCGAACCGTCCGACAGACGACGCACCCGGCCCGGCCGACGCGACCGGGGCCGATCCCGGGGCCGATCCGCTCGGCGCGGCGCGGACGCTCGTCCGGCGCGCCCTCGACGCGGGCGGCCGGGACAACATCACGGTCGTCGTCATCCCGCTTCCGTCCCCCGCCGCCCCGCAGAGCCGCATCCATGAGAGCACCACGCCGAGCACGGAGCAGCCCCGATGAGCGACCAGCCGAACTTCACCGTCAAGATCGACCAGAACAAGTTCCTGCCCGAGGGCGGCCACGAGGTGCACGCCATCGTGTCCGTCGAGGCGACCGCGGCGGAGGGCGCCGAGGGGGCCGCGCCGGTTCCGCCGACCACCCGGGCGTCCGAGGTCATCATCATCGACACCTCGGGCTCGATGTCCTACCCCGAGACGAAGCTGCGCGCGGCGGTCGCCGCGGCGAAGGTCGCGATCGACACGCTGCGCGACGGCGTGGAGTTCGCGGTCGTGTCCGGGTCCAACGTCGCCAAGATGGTGTTCCCGGCGCGGCCCGGCCTCGTCGCCGCGACCCCGCAGAGCCGCGAACAGGCCAAGGTCGCGTTGAACAAGCTGGGGGCGTCCGGCGGCACCGCGATCGGGTCGTGGCTGCGGCTCGCCGACGAGCTGTTCGACGACGACCAGGGCGGCATCCGGCACGCGATCCTGCTGACCGACGGCAAGAACCAGCACGAGACGCCCGAGCAGCTCGACGCCGTCCTGGCCCGCTGCGAGCGCCGGTTCGTGTGCGACTGCCGGGGCGTCGGCACCGACTGGGAGGTCGCCGAGCTGCGCAAGATCTCCTCCGCGCTGCTCGGCACCGTGGACATCGTCGCCGACCCGGCCGGGCTCGTCGCCGACTTCCAGGCGATGACGGAGGCGGCGATGGGCAAGACCGTCGCGGACGTCGCGCTGCGGGTGTGGACGCCGCAGACGGCGCGGCTCCGCTTCGTGAAACAGGTCATGCCGTCGGTGGAGGACCTGACTGCCAAGCGCGTCGAGTCGGCGCCGCAGGCGGGCGACTATCCGCTCGGCGCGTGGGGCGAGGAGGCCCGCGACTACCACATCTGCGTGGAGGTGCCGCCCGGCGAGATCGGCAAGGAGCTGCGCGCCGCGTGGGTGAAGCTGGTCGTCCCCGGCCCGCCGGGCGCGGAGGCGCAGGTTCTGGCCAGCGCGAACGTCCTCGCCCAGTGGACGGACGACGAGGCCCAGTCCACCAGGATCAACGCGCGGGTGGCGCACTACACGGGCCAGGCCGAGCTGGCCTCCGCCATCCAGGAGGGGCTCCAGGCCCGCAAGGACGGCGATGTCGACACCGCGACGGCGCGGCTCGGCCGGGCCGTGGTGCTGGCGAACGAGGCGGGCAACGAGGAGATCACCTCGATGCTGCGCCGCGTCGTGGAGGTCGTCGACCTGGAGACCGGCACCGTCCGGCTGAAGCGTGAGGTCAACAAGGCCGACGAGATGGAGCTGGACACCCGGTCAAGCAAAACGGTCCGGACGCGCAAGGACGAGACCGTCACCACGCGCCGGGGCGAGGGCTGAGCATGGCGAGCTGTCCCAACGGCCACACGTCGCAGGCGTCCGACTACTGCGACGTGTGCGGCGAGCGCATCGACCCGTCCGCCTCCGCCTCCCCGTCCGGCGGTGGCATGGGCGCGTCCGAGCCGCGCGCGGCCCAGTCCCACCGGGCCCAGTCGCAGGCGCGGACGACGAGCGCCCAGGCCGGTCCGACGCCGTGTCCCGACTGCGGGACGCCCGGCACCGACCGCTTCTGTGAGGCGTGCGGCTACGACTTCGCCACCGGCGGCGGCAAGCCTACGCCCCGGACGGCACCGGCCAACCCGTCCACGCCCTCTCCTCCACCTCCGCCCACCCCGCCTCCACCGACTCCGCCTGCGCCGACCCCGACTCAGCCCGCACCCACTCCCTCGGCGCCCGCGACCGGCCCGCCTCCCGTGACTCCGCCCGTCCCGACGGCGCCCGCCGCCGCGACCGTCTGGACGGCGGTCGTCACCGCCGACCGCGACTACTACAACTCGGTGATCGCCGAGGAGGGCCCGGACTCGGCGTCCCTCACGTTCCCGCCGTACGCGCCCGAACGGCGGATCCCGCTCGCCGAGCGGGAGATCCGCATCGGGCGGCGCAGCTCGGCGCAGCAGACCCCGCCGGAGATCGACCTGCGCGAACCGCCCGAGGACCCCGGCATCTCCCACGTCCACGCCGTCCTGCTGGCCAAGCCGGACGGCACCTGGACGCTCGTCGACCCCGGCTCCACCAACGGGACGTGCCTGAACGGCTCGATGGAGCCGATCCCGAACAACGTGGAGATCGGGGTCTCCGACGGCGACCGGATCCACGTGGGCGCGTGGACCACCATCACGCTCATCCGAGGCGAGGCGACATGACGGCCGTTGAGCAGACAGCCTCGGCGGGTCCGCCCGCCGTTTCCCCGCGGGGCCCGGCGGGGCCCGCGCAGCGGCGGTCCTCGGGCCGGCTGTGGCGGACGCCCGAACCGGCCCCGTCCGGCGTGGCCCGGCTGTTCCCGCGCACCGTCGCGTCCCGCATACGGGCGATGACGGCGACGACGGCGGTCCTGCTGGTGGCGATGCTGGCGGTCGGGTGGTGGGCGATCGCGAACGCCCGCGAGGGCGTCCGGGTGATCGGGCACGACGCGGGCCCGCAGGTCGTCGCGACCGGCGACCTGTACTTCCAGCTCACCGACATGGACGCGCAGCTCGCCAACGCGCTGCTGATCGGCGCCGCGCCGGGCGGCGGACGCGCGCAGGCCCTCGCCCGCTACAACGTGAACCGGCAGAAGGCGGGCGACGCGCTCCTCAAGGCCGCCAAGCTCGCCGACGAGCGCACCGAGGACAACACGGCCCGCGACGTCCTGGACGCGCTCGGCCGCTACGAGCGCTTCGCCGGGCAGGCGCTGCTGCTCGACGAGCAGTCCGGGCACGCGTCCGGGCCGCCGTCGGAGCGGGTCGTCAAGCTCTACCAGCAGGCCACCGACCTGATGAAGCTGGACCTGCTGCCCAAGGCGTACAACCTGACGCTCGACAACGGCACCCTCGTCCGGCACACCTACGAGGACAAGCGGTCGGCCGTCCGCGCGGGCCGCACCTGGATCCTCGCCACGGGCGTCGCGCTGCTCGCCGTCCTGGCCATCTTCCAGCTCTACCTGGCCAGGCGTTTCCGCAGGCTGCTGAACGTGCCGCTGGCGGCGGCCACGCTCATCACCCTCGCAATCGTCGCCATCGGGGCCACGATGCTCTCCAGCCAGGCGAGCCATCTCCGCAAGGCCAAGGAGGAGGGCTTCGACTCGATCCTGGCGCTGTCCCGGACGCGCGCAATCAGCAACAGCGCCGCCGCCGACGAGACCCGGTTCCTCCTCGACCCCGAACGTGCCGACGCCTACGAGCAGGTCTACCTGAGCAAATCCCAGACCGTCCTGTATCTGAAGGCCGGGAACCTGACCGAGTACAACGCGGCCGTGCAGAAAGACCTGGAGTTCGAGCCGGGACGCGCACCGTTCCTCGGTTTCCTCGGCACGGAGGCGAACCGTCCCACCGAGTCCGACAAACGGCGCGCCCAGCTGGCGGAAGCGCTGAGCAACGTGCTGAAGAACTACCAGAAGGTGCAGGCGAACGACAGTCAGATGAGGGCCCTCGTCCACGGCGGGAAACGCGACCAGGCCGTCGCCGCGCGCGGCGCGACCGCGGCCGACTTCGCCCGGTACGACCAGTCGTTGCAAGAACTGGCGCGCGTCCACCAGAAGGCGTTCGACGAGGCCGTGGACGACGGCGACGGCGGCACGCGCGGCTGGTACGCCGTCCTGCCGATCGCGGGCATCGTGATCGCCGGGCTCGTGCTCATCGGCGTCCGCCCCCGCCTCGCGGAGTACCGGTGGTCGAAGTGAGGCCCCGCGCGCTCCGCACCATGGTCGCCTTCCGCGCTGTGACCGCGCTGCGCACCGTCGCCGCCCTCCGGACCGTGACCGCGTTCCGCGCCGTGGCCGTGCTTCTCGCGGTCGTGGCCGCGGGCACCGCGTGCGGGGTCGCCGACGCGCGCGAGACCTCGGTGGCCCGCAAGGACACGCTGGTCATCGGCGTCAACGCCGACCAGCCCGGCGTCGGCGAACGCACCGGCGACGGCTCCTACGAGGGCTTCGACATCGACATCGCGTACGAGATCGCGAAACGGCTGGGCGTCGCCGCGGCGGACGTCACGTTCAAGAAGGTCACGTCCGCCACGCGCGAGAAGATGATCGAGGACGGCGACGTCGACCTCGTCGTGGCCAGCTACTCCGTGACACCCGAACGCAAGGTGAGGGTGGCGTTCGCGGGTCCCTACTACGTCGCCCACCAGGACGTTCTCGTCCGCGAGCCCGACCTGTCCAAGATCCGGAACGTGCACGACCTGGCGGGTCGCAAGCTGTGCAAGGTGCCCGGATCGGTGTCGTTCCCGCGCGTCCACGACGAGCAGGGCATCGCCGCGCTGCCCGTCCAGGCGGACGGCTACACCGACTGCCTCACCGCCCTCACCGCCGGGACCCTGGACGCCGTCTCCACCGACGACCTGATCCTCGCGGGCCTCGCGGCCAAGGCGTCCCTCCAGAAGCACCGCCTCAGGATCGTCAACGCCCCGTTCACCGACGAGCCGTACGGTGTCGGCATCAGCAAGGCCGACGTGGAGGGCTGCGAGGCGGTCAACAAGACGATCACGGAGATGTTCCAGGACCGCACCGCACCCCATCTGCTGGACAAATGGTTCGCTCCGGTTGGCCTCAAGGTGACGCCGACCGTCCCGCAATTCGAGGGCTGTGTCTGAAAGCCGTGACCGAGCGCACGAACACGGCTACGGAATGGCACAGGAAGGACAGGTGAAACCGCCTGGTCACTGAGATCAGTCGGTTACGTAAGTGGCGATCGGCGCGCGTGATCGTAAGTTATGGTCGCGAACAAATCCCGTTCCGGCAATCACCGTCACGCGCGAGGAGTCCCATGACGACGGTCATCCTGGTGGTGATGTGCGTCGTGGTGGGGGCGCTCGAACTGTACGCGGGCAGGCAGAGCCGGGACCA
Organism: Actinomadura meridiana; assembly: GCF_039537545.1. Lineage (NCBI taxonomy): Bacteria > Bacillati > Actinomycetota > Actinomycetes > Streptosporangiales > Thermomonosporaceae > Actinomadura > Actinomadura meridiana. Next base: position 161,552 of record NZ_BAABAS010000005.1, on the reverse strand, counting down.
GGCCGACGCCTTCACCCGCCGGATCGAGGCGATGAACGACCAGGTCACCAAGCAGAACAACGTCCTGGTCGCGGTCGGTGAACGGCTCACCGCCGAACTGGCGCGCGTGAAACAGGATGTGCTTCCCGCGCTCGACACCCGGCTCCGGCAGAACACGGGGCAGGTCGAGGAACTGGCGGGCCTCGTCCACCAAGCCGACGACTCCCTGCGGACCCAGGCCGGACGCCTCCACGACCTCGAACAACAACGAATAACCCTCACCGCGTTGCGCCGCAAGCTGACCGAACTGGAAACGTCCGTACGCGCCGTCACCCGGACGGGCGCGGACGCGATCGAGGGCAGGGTCGACGCCGCGCTCGACAGGCTCGCCGACCTCGAACGCGGCGGCACCCGGATCCTGGAACTCCAACGCGCCCTCACCCGCACGCTGGAGGACGTCGAGGACGTCGTCGCCGAACTCCTCCGGTTCACCGAGGGCGAGCTGGACGGCACCGTCGTGGCCGCGCTCACGGGCCGTTCGGGCGGCCGTCCCGTCACCGCCACGGGCCGCCTCTGGACCCGCGACGAACAGCTCGACGACATCCTCGGCGACATCTACGAACGATGCGTCCGCGCGGGCGGGATGGACGTCCGGTTCCGCACAGCCGACGAACCCACCCCCGGCTCTCCTGAACGTCGCCGATACTTCCTCGGCGGGCGCCCCGTCGAAGCCCTCTCAGGGGCTTTCACCGCACTGCTCATCTCCACTGGCGCCGACCTGCCCGGCAACGGCACCGCCAGCCGACGCGGCCTGGCCCGCGTCGAACCCGGCGCCCCGCCCGTCGAACCCACGCGCCCGCCCGAGGACGAGGCCGCGCTCAAAGCCCTCCTGCGCACCCTGTCGGAAAGCACCGGCGCCATCGCGCAGATAGGCCCGCTCATGGCCGTCCGCACCCGCGACGAACTTCTGTGCGCCGTGCTCAGCCCGGAACAGTCCCTGGACAACGACGCAGACCTCTGGGACCCGGCGGCCGCCGCCGTCCGGCTGCGGCGGCTGCCGTCCCATCAGCTGTGGGACCTCACCGGCTGGGCCACCCCATAGACCCGCACGGTCCGCTCCGACGGCCCGCCGAGCCGCACGTACAACGGACACGCCACGGCCCGCGTCACCGGATCGGCCTCGACGCACAACCCGATCCCGGCCGCCCGGTCAAGGAACACGGCGTTCTCCACCGCCCGCGCCCCCCGCACCGCATACGGGACGGAATCCGCGTCGCCGGTGTCGAACAGCTCCTCGAACGTCAACCTGCGCGCGAACCGCATCAGCGCCCCGGCGTCCACCACGCGACTCCCGATCGCCGCCGCCGGACCCGCCGCCACGATCCCGAAACTAGGGTTCTCTTTCCCTCGCACATAGATCTCCCTATCCGGTTCAAGCCCCTTGCGCCGATCCCTGACCTGGACGCCGAACCCGGCGTCGTCCACATAGGCGGGCGGCCCGAAACCGTCCGCCGCGCCGTCCCGCACCCGCAGCGCACCCACCGGCATCTCCCAGCCCGGCAGATACACACCGAGGCCCCTCAGCAACAGTCGCCAGATGGGCCGAACCGTCACGTCCACCGCGAACTCGCGAACGCCCTCCATGCCGACCATAATCAGTCGCGATTCCCGCCCCATCAAGGCCAAGGCCCTTACCGCGCGGCCTCCTGCACCTGACCGCCGCGTCGGTTACCGTTGAACCAACCCGGATCATGACGAGGACGCCGCCGTGAATCTGCAGGACATGATGGTGCAGCACGACACCTCGTCGCGCACCGTCGACAAGTACCTGATGTCCTACGAGGGACGGGTCATCGCCGTCCGCCGCCACCCCGCCGTCCTGCTCCTCCCCGTGGCCGTCGTCGTCGCCGGCCTCGTCGCCTGCGGCGCCGCCAGCGCGGTCGTCGGCCTCGCCTGGATCTGGTGGCTGTGGCTCATCGCCATCGGCTACCTGGTCTGGAAGGTCATCGCCTGGTCGGTGGAGTTCTTCCTCGTCACCGAACACCGCGTCATGGTGATCAACGGCGTCCTCAACCGCAACGTGGCCATGATGCCCCTGGCCAAGGTCACCGACATCGCCCTGAACCGCTCCATGACCGGTCGCATCCTCGGCTACGGCGAGTTCGTCATGGAATCCGCGGGCCAGAAACAGGCGCTCCGCAACGTCGGCTTCATGCCGTACCCGGAACAGCTCTACCTGGAGGTCTCCTCGGTGATCTTCGGTACCATCGACGAGTCCCCCGACTAGCCCGACGAGCGGGACGCACGCCCCCGGAAACTCTCACGGCCGAATCCGCGCCGTCCCGGGCAACACCTCCACCAAGCGCTTCGTCTACACGAAACTACGCAAACAGGCCTACACCAGGCCCCGCGTCCTCCACCTGAGAGCTGACGATTCTCGTTCTCTCGTGGGATGTCTCGCTGACACCCCACGGCGTACTTTTAGATGCCCGAAGGAAGGAGACCGGCCATGTCTGAGTCGGTTCGCCAGAACCTTCCCGCCGCCGACGAGATCACGCTCCACCCCTCCGCCGAGCAGCTCCTGGTGATCCGCAAAGCGGCCGAGCTGATCGGCTGGACGGTCACGGACTACGTCATGTCCGCTCTCCTGGACAGGGCCGAACGAGACCTCTACGAACACGCCGCCGCCCGCGAGGAAATGCCCCCCACCAACACAGAACCAGTCGCCCCCCTAACAGCCCTCCTACTGGCCTACACCTAACCCCACCCCCCAACGCAAACTCGCGGCCACCACCACCCACCCGCCACAAGGCCCGCAGCCATACCGTGCCCCGCCACACCCACAGCCGCGCCCACTTTCGCTCCCTCCTCCCCCAAGAGCGAGCTGCATCAACCCGATAACAACCGCAATAACAACCACCTCAAAACCAGAACAGTAAGCGACCCTCCCCGAACCGGCCGGTCACCACCGTCTCTCCACAAGTCATCCGCCAACCTCAGCCGACAAGCGTGCGGCGTAGTCAGCAGCCTCCTCATCGGACTCATACTTCTGCCGAGGCCAGAAGAATCCGCGAAGGCCGTCCTTCCGATTACGCGGGACGACATGAACATGCAGATGCGGGACGCTCTGACTGACCCGGTTGTTCATCGCCACGAACGAACCCGCCGCGCCGAGCACCGACTCCATAGCCCCCGCGATCCGTTGAGCACGTTCGAAGAACGGCCCCAGAAACTCGCCAGGCAAATCCATCAGCGTCTCGTAGTGCACGCGCGGCACCAGCAACGTATGCCCCTTGAACAGCGGCCGCGTATCAAGAAACGCCACCACATCCGGCATGTCCATCACCAGATGCGCACCCCGCTCCCCCTCAACAATCTCGCAGAACACACACCCCTGCCCCACCCCACCCACTCGCACCACTCCCCTTCACCCGCATCCCCCGCGACGCTACCCGAGCCCCACAACTACCACCCAGCACCGACAAGACGCCTGACACCCACCACCGACAACACAACCGCCAAACAAAACACAACCAACCCCCAATAACCACCACCAAACCTCCTCTCTAGCAACAACCCACGCAGCACACGACCAACGGCGCAGCACGCGCCACCAACCCTCGGCACGCCACCAACCCCCGTTGCCACACCACCAGGCACTCTCAAGCTGCTCGGCGTTGTCCGAGAGATCCGGTGACGTGACGCCCGGACGGGGCGACTTTGTGTACTTCGGGTGGTGCCGGGATGGCTGGGTCATCTGACGGGCCAGGTCCTCGACCGTGGGGGGCGCACTCGGTGATTGCCCCTGTTACGAGGTCGGGTTCGCGTGAGTCATGGGGCGTTGAGGTGGGTCGTGTGTGTTGTTGATCAGCGCGCGGGGCCGCGCTCGGGCTTAGCTCTCTGGTGTCGCGCCGAGGGGGTTGGCGTGCCTTGGGCGGAGAGTGTGTTCTCCATACGCAGCCAAAACCCCTGGCATCACGCGGAGCGTCACGCCACGCCCAGACAGGGGCCCCGGTCAAGGCACGTAAACCTCCTCGGGAAAGCCTGGGTCGGACGAACGAGCACTCGGTTGGACTTGGTTTGGTGGGAGGGCGTTGTTCGGGAGTGCGGTTGCGTGATGGTGGACGCGGGCCAGCTCGGCGTCCTCGGCACGGCTGAGTCTCAGAGGAGCCTGGATGGGACGAGCGCTCGGTCGAGCCTGGCTCAATGGGAGGGCGTTGTTGGGTGGGGGTGTCGGTTGCGTGATGGCGGGTTCGCCTTCGTTCGGGTGGTGCGGGCGTGGCCGGTGGCTTGGTGTGCGGCGTAATGGGGACGCCTGTTGTGGTTGCGCGTTCGTTGGTCGTTGGGTGAGCGTTGGTCGTTGTGCGTGCCTTGGTCGTTGGGGTGAGCGTGCCTTGGTCGTTGGGGTGAGCACCCGTCGTTGGGTGAGCGTTGGTCGTCGGGGTGAACGTTCGTCGTTGGGTGGGCGTTCCTCGTTGGGGTGGGCATGGGAGCTGGGGGGTGGTGGGGCTGTGGGCGGGTGGGGAGGCTGGGGCGGGGGTGGGTTAGGCGGCTTGGAGGGTTAGCCAGGAATTTTCTGGGGGGTCGGTGGGGCGGGCGGAGAAGTAGATGCGGCCTGGGTCGCCCCAGTACCAGCCGAGGCGGTCGTCGGAGTCGAGTTGGAGGAGGAGTTGCCACTCCTGCACGGCTTGTTCTTCCTCGGGGGTCAGGGGTGGGGGGTTGAGGGTCTCCAGAGGGCGGCCCGTTGAGGCGTACAGGCAGTCGGGGCCGATCGGGCGTTGGACGAGGGCGGGCCAGCCTCCCAGTTGGTGGACGGGCATGTCGTCCGGCCAGATGTGCTGTGCCCAGACTGCGTGCAGCTGTTCGTAGATGGCTAAGAAGCCGCTGCAGGTGGCCTCCAGGCGTCGTATGGGCGCCTCCTGGGGTGAGGGCAGGGAGAGGAATGGGGCGGCGTGCAGGAGGGTTTGAGGGGAGTTCGAGGCGCCGGGTGGCGGGGTGGCTTCGCGGAGGTCGCCGGTGAGGACGCGCCAGCCGTCGCGCTGGGTCGCCTCGTCTCCCCACGGGCGGGGAGTTTCGCAGGCGTAGTAGAACGCGGCCTTGCCGGATGGCGGTAGGCCAGCGATGTCCTTGAAGCGGCTGAGGGCGGCGAAGTCGATCGCCCCCAGGAAGCCGAGGAGGCGTCCCTTCCAGCACGGCCAGGGCTCGTCGGGCGGGAGCAGCGGGACGCCGCCCAGGTGGACGGGTACCTCGCCGCTGGTGCCCAGTCGCAGCGCGGGCCTGGTCAGGGGCATCAAGGCCGCCGCGAACTCGGGAGGAAGGAAAGCCGCCAGAAGGCATCGGAGCCGCACAAACTGTGCCTTGAAGTCGTCCATGTACGTAGGGTTACGCAGCCCCCAGGCCGCGTGCAGCACCCCGCGAAATTGTGGATAACTTCGTCAGCGGCGTTCGAGGGCGCCCGCGAGCTGCAAGAGGAAGCGGTCGACCTCCTGCTCGTCGTAGCCGGGTCCGAGCCGGACGACGCGGAACGAGCTCTCCCGCACGTCCCGGGCGGACAGCGGTGGGGCGGTGCCGCGCAGACCGGCGATCACACGGTCCAGGAAGGCGTCCACGTCGCGTACGTCGTAACCGGAACGCATGCCCGCGCCCGCGAAACGGGCGTTCTGGATCCAGTTGATAAGCCAGGCCGGGTGCGCGCGCGGACGGCCGAGCCGTTCGGAGAGCGGAGACTTGACCTGGAGTTCCAGGATGCATTCACGTACCAGTTGGTCCACGGCATGGGGTTCGTAGCCGCGCAGGACGATGTCGAAGCGCACCCTCCGCACCTCGTCCGCGGACATCGGGGGCCCGCCGTTCAGTGCCCGCGCGATCCGGCGCAGCAAGCGATCAACCTGGATCCTGTCGTAGCCGCGCAAGACCACCGGCAGCCGCGCATCCGCTCTCACCGCGACCTGCTCCTCAGCCGTGTCCCCTCGCCCCGCGGGCGCGACCCCGCGGAACGCTCAGTCCTTGGTCGACGCGGCCAGCTGACCGCAGGCCCCGTCGATCTCCCTGCCCCGAGTGTCGCGCACCGTGACCGGGACCCGGTGGGCCTCCAGCCGCCGGACGAACTCACGCTCGTCCTCGGGCCGTGAAGCGGTCCACTTGGAACCCGGCGTTGGATTCAACGGGATCAGATTGACGTGTACGAGTTTCCCGCGCAAGAGCCTTCCGAGAAGATCCGCCCGCCACGCCTGGTCGTTGACGTCCTTGATGAGGGCGTACTCGATCGAGACACGGCGGCCGCTGCGGTCGGCGTACGCCCAGGCCGCGTCCAGGACCTCGGCGACCTTCCACCGGTTGTTGACCGGGACGAGGTCGTCGCGGAGTTCGTCGTCGGGCGCGTGCAGGGACACTGCCAACCGCACCGACATGTCCTCGGCGGCGAGTTTCTCCATCGCCGGGACGAGCCCGACCGTCGAAACAGTAACCGCGCGTTGCGAGATGCCCAGGCCGGCGGGTGCGGGGTCGGTGATGCGCCGCACCGCGCCCATCACCGCCTTGTAGTTCGCCAGAGGTTCACCCATGCCCATGAACACGATGTTGGACAGACGTCCCGGCCCACCAGTGATGCGTCCACGCGCCAGTGCGCGCGCGCCCGCAGTGACCTGTTCGACTATTTCGGCCGTAGAGAGGTTGCGGGTGAGCCCCGCCTGACCCGTCGCGCAGAAGGGACAGTTCATGCCGCACCCTGCCTGGGACGAGACGCACAGCGTGGCCCGATCCGGGTACCGCATCAGCACGGACTCGAACAGCACGCCATCGAACGCCTTCCAGACGGTCTTCAGCGTCTTCCCGCCATCGCAGTCCATCTCGCGCACCGAGGTGAGCAGCGAGGGCAGAAGGTCGGACACGAGACGTTCCCGGACGGCGGCGGGCAGGTCCGTCATCTCGGCGGGATCGTCGACCAGCCGGGAGAAATAGTGACGCGACAGCTGGTCGGCCCGGAACGGCTTCTCACCCAGCTGGACGACCGCCTCGCGGCGTTCCGCGGAGCTGAGGTCGGCGAGATGCCGCGGCGGCTTACCGCGCCTGGGCGCCGCGAAGACGAGTTTCGCGGGGGTCTTCTCAGGCGCGGAGGCAGTGACGGCTGGCTGGGTGCTAGACATGGTTCTTCCAGTGTCGCAAATACCGGCACGTGCATCGTCCATCTACGGACACACGCCCACTCGACACTCGACATTCCTGCACATGACCTTGTGTGCGACTAAGGTCTCGATCATGTCGGTATTGCGCAGGGGCGCCGCCTCGTCCCAGGGTTCGGCGGCCACGGTGGTCCACGCCGCGGCGAGTCCGTACGGTAGTCGGCGGCTCACCATCGAGACCGACGGTGATGTCACCGCCGCTTACCTGAAGGACGCGCGTGACTCCGTGGTCGGGGCGGTGTGGGTCGCGAACCATCGCAAGGCCCCGTCCGATCTCGACCAGTCCCGGCTTGGCGCGGGCCGCGCGCCCCTTCTGCCCGAGTCCCACGTGCGCCATCCGGGGGGACGCAAGGCGTTGGACGCCGAGAGCCTGGAGGTCGTGTGGTTCGAGGAGGGCGACGGAGTGGCCGTCCTCGAAGCGGGCGATCCCCTGTTCGTGATCCCTGGTTGGTCCGACATGGGTCGCGGCATCCCCGGATACGCCCGTGACGCAGCGCGCCAGAGTCCTTTCGCGTTCCCGCTGGACGAGGAGATCGACGACTTCGGCCCGCGGATCGACCGGGCCCGCGAGCACTGGAAGATGTGCCGCGCGGACGGTTCGTGGGCGGAGTTCCAGCAATCGGTGCTCGGACACCTGCTCCAACGGCTCGGCCCAGGTGGCCACTACTGGCACGACGTAGGACGGCAACTTGGCAGCGGACGCACCGGCATGGCCCCGACCGTAGGGGTTTCGGAACGTCCCGCACGCGGCGAGCGCGAATTCACCGTCCTCAGCACTGTCGGGATGTGCCGCCAGAGGATGCCAACGGTCGAACTCTACGAAGACGACGTCACCCCGTACGGACGCATAGAGCTGGCAGTAGCGAGCACCCTGCCGAGTCAGCGCGTGGGAAGCATTTTCCCGTGGCTGTCGCAGTACCCGTGGCGGTCGGTGACGTGGTTCGCGCCCGGAGACGTCGTCAAGTGGTACCACGAGGCCAGCACGTTCCCGCTGCGCAGCGGCGACTCCACCTGGGAGGGCGTACTCCTCCTGGACGACCCCAGCCGTCTGGCGGGCCCAGAGTCACCTGGGTTGACGGGGCTCACACTCCATAGCGACCCCGTCCGATGGCTGTGGCTGGTGCCCATCACCGGTGAAGAGCACCGCCACGCCAAGAACGAGGGTTCGGACGCACTGGTCCGCCGCCTCGCGCAACAGGGACGCTCCTGGGTCGTGTCCTGAACCAACCCAGGAGGCTTCTCAGCCACCGCGCGAAGGCGCGTCCTAGCTCGGGACGAACAGTTCCAGGAGAAGCCAGACGACGGGGGCCGTGACCACCAGGGAGTCGAGGCGGTCCATCACGCCCCCGTGGCCGGGAAGGATCGTTCCCAAGTCCTTGATGCCGAGGTCACGCTTGATCATCGACTCGACGAGGTCGCCCGCGGTCGCGGTGACCACGGCGGCGAGACCGACCAGCACGCCCTGCCAGATCTTGCCGTCGTCCAGCAGCCACCAGACCAGGCCGCCGCCGACGAGCACGCACATGAGAGCGGAGCCCGTGACCCCTTCCCAGGTCTTCTTCGGGCTGATCGTGGGCGCCAGCTTGTGCTTGCCCAGGAATGCTCCCGCGAACAGGCCGCCCGTGTCGCTCGCCACCGTGGTGGCGATGAAAATGACGATGCGGTGGTCGCCGTCATCGGGACGCATGAGCAGCGCCACGATCCCGCCTACGAGCACCAGATAGCCGACCACGAAAACGCCCGCCGAGACGTCCCGCACATAGCCATCGGCGCCGTCAGTCAACCGTGCCAGCAGTAGCGCGAACACCGTCACCGATACCGCTGCCAACGCGGCAGTGGAACCCCACTCGTACGCCACGACCGGTGTGCCCACCATGCCCACCGCGACCGGGACGAACGGAACGCGGATGTCGCGGCTCTTGAAAGCCTCCGTCAGCTCCCGCATCCCGATGAAGAGGAACACGATCATCACGGCAAGGAAGATCTCCTTGACCGTGTAGAGCGAGAGCAGCACCAAGGAGCCGAGCCCCAGCCCCACACCGATCGCGAGGGGAAGGTCGCGTCCAGTCCTGCCCGCGCGCTTGCCCCCGGACGTCCCGGAAGGCGGGCTTGCGGAAGAAACCCCACCGGCGGACGCGTCCGCAGACCCGCCGTTTACAGAAGACGCCCCTGCAAGAGAGGCGCCTCCAGTGGACGTGTCGTCATCAACCAGCCCCGGAGGGGACTCGTCAGTGCGAGGGGTGTCAGAAGGCGGGACGTATGCGTGCGCGCCAGCGGGAGGGGCGGCGCCAGAGGACGACTCGTCCTCCGTGGGGGTGTCCGGTGCCTTCCCGGCCATGTCGGCCATGTCGGCCTCCGGCTCCTCCGGGGAGCGCGGAGGCCCCCCGGCGTCGTCGAGTTCCATCAAACTTCGAGCAGTTCCGCCTTCTTGTGCTCAAGCAACTCGTCGATCTGCGCCACGTAGCGGTGCGTGACGTCGTCGAGCTCCTTCTCCGCACGCCGGACATCGTCCTCCCCCGCCTCGCCGTCCTTGGCGAGCTTGTCGAGGCTGTCCTTGGCCCGGCGGCGGATGTTGCGGATGGAGACCCGGCTGTCCTCCGCCTTGGTGCCCGCGACCTTGATGAACTCCTTGCGGCGCTCCTCCGACAGGTCGGGGAAGACCACCCGGATGACGTTGCCGTCGTTGGTGGGGTTCACGCCAAGGTCGCTGTCACGGATCGCCCGCTCCACGGCCTGCATGGACGACTTGTCGAAGACCTGGACGATGACCATCCGCGGCTCCGGCAACGTGAACGACGCGAGCTGGTTGATCGGCGTCGGCGTGCCGTAGTACTCGGCGGTGATCTTGTTGAACATCGCGGGGGTGACCCGGCCGGTGCGGATGGCCTGGAAGTCCTCCTTGGCGACCGCGACCGCCTTCTCCATCTTCTCCTCCGCTTCGAGGAGGGTCTCGTCGATCACTGTGACTCCCATGTCATCTGGTCGGCCCTGGTCGTACGGTTCCGCGCTGGGTCCCGTACCGTGTCGCGCACCGCGGTCGGGGGCTGCGGTCAGCCCTCCTCCGGGCTGACCAGCGTGCCGATCTTCTCACCCCGGACGGCCCGGACGATGTTGCCCTGCCCCATGAGATCGAACACCACGATGGGGAGCGCGTTGTCCATGCAGAGGCTGATGGCCGTGGCGTCCATGACCTTCAGGCCCCGCTGTAGAACCTCACCGTATTCCAAACGGTCGAACTTGACCGCGTCAGGATTCTTTCGCGGATCGGCGTCGTAGACACCGTCCACTTGCGTGCCCTTCAGGACGGCCTCCGCGCCGATCTCCAGCGCGCGCTGCGCGGCGGTGGTGTCGGTGGAGAAGAACGGCTGCCCGAGGCCCGCGCCGAAGATGACGACGCGTCCCTTCTCCAGGTGCCGGATGGCGCGCCGTGGGATGTAGGGCTCGGCGACCTGGCTCATGGTGATGGCCGTCTGCACGCGGGTGTCGAGACCGAGCTTCTCCAGGAAGTCCTGGAGGGCCAGGCAGTTGATGACCGTGCCGATCATGCCCATGTAGTCGGCGCGTCCGCGATCCATACCGCGTTCGGCCATGACCGCGCCGCGGAACATGTTGCCCCCGCCGCAGACGACCGCCACCTGGACGCCGTCCCGTACGGCCTCGGCGATGGCCTCGGCCACATGCTGGACGATCTCCGGGTCGATGCCGAGTGGGTCGCGTCCGGCGAAGGCCTCGCCCGAGAGCTTCAGCAGTACCCGCTTCCAGCCCGCGCGCGGCGCGTGCTGGCCGTGCGCGGGCTGTCGGCTGCTGACATCCCGATCGGACGACGAGGCCGCCGTCGCGCTAGTGGTCGTCTTCTCCGGCACGTCGGCGGCCTCCTCGTTGCTTCGTGTTCTGTCGGCGTCTGTCTCCAGAGTGCCCCTATGCCTGCCCGACCTTGAACCGGGCAAAGCGGACAACCTTCACACCGGCCTCGTCCAGGACCTTCGCGATGGTCTTCTTGCCATCCTTCACGAAAGCCTGCTCGACCAGCACGAAATCACGGAAGTAGGCGTTCACCCGGCCCTCCACGATCTTCGGGATGGCCTGCTCGGGCTTGCCCTCGTCGCGGGTGAGCTGCTCGGCGAGCGCCCGCTCCTTCTCGATCGCCTCGGCGGGGATCTCCTCGCGGGTGAGGTACTTGGGGGCCATCGCCGCGATCTGCTGGGCGATGTCCTTGGCGACCTCGGGGTTCTCGGCGTCCAGCTCGACCAGCACACCGGTGGTCGGCGGCAGGGACGGGTCGGACTTGTGCAGGTAACTGGCCACATAGGCGCCCTGGAAGTGGGCGAAGCGGCGCAGCTCCAGCTTCTCGCCGATCTTGGCGCTGTTCTGCTCGATCAGGGCCTGGACGGTCGTGCCCGGCTCGATCTCGGCGGTCAGCAGCCCCGGCGCGTCGGCGGTGCCGCTGCCCGCGGCGAACTCGACGAGCCGGTTCGCCAGCTCGATGAACTGCTCGTTCTTGGCGACGAAGTCGGTCTCGCAGTTGAGCTCGAGGAGCGCCCCGTCGCCGGAGTTCGCGAAGTACTCGGCGACCAGCCCGTTGGCGGCGGTGCGCTCGGCGCGCTTGCCGACGTCCTTGGCGCCCTTGAGACGCAGCAGTTCGGTGGCCTTCTCGAAGTCGCCGTCGGCCTCGGTGAGGGCGTTCTTCACGGCCATCATGCCGGAGCCGGTCAGGTCGCGCAGCCGCTTGACGTCAGCGGCGGTGAAGTTGGCCATAGCTCTCTTCGCTTCTCTCGTCGTTGATCGTGGGATCCGCGACGCTCCCGGCCGCGCCCGCGCCGGGGCGGCCGGGAGCGTGGGATCAAGCCTGCTCGGCCTCGGCGGGCTTCGGGGCCTCCTCGGCGGACTGCTCGGCGGGCTGCTCAACGGGCTGCTCGACGGCCTCCGCAGTGGGCTCCGCGGGCTCCGCAGCCTGCTCGGCCTGCTCAGTCTCCTCGGCCTCGGCCTCGGCCGGAGCGCTGTCGGCGGGCTCGGCGGGAGCCTCGGCCGGGGCCTCCGGCGCTTCGGCGGGCGCCTCCGCGGCGTTCTCGTTCGGCTTGAGGAGGTCGCGCTCCCACTCGGCCAGCGGCTCCTCGGCGCCTCCAGCGGCGGCGCCCTCCGCCGGCTTCTGGTCGCCGCCGGGCGCGGCACCCGCGCGGGCGATGAGACCGTCCGCGACGGAGTCGGCGACGACGCGGGTCAGCAGGCTGACACTGCGGATGGCGTCGTCGTTGCCCGGAACCGGGTAGTCGACCTCGTCGGGGTCACAGTTGGTGTCCAGGATCGCCACGACCGGGATACCGAGCTTCTTCGCCTCGTTGACGGCGATGTGCTCCTTCTTGGTGTCCACGATCCAGATGGCGCTCGGAACCTTCGCCATGTCGCGGATACCACCGAGGGTGCGCTCCAGCTTGTCCTTCTCACGGCGCAGACCGAGAAGCTCCTTCTTGGTCATGCCGGAGCCGGCCACATCGTCGTAGTTGATCTCCTCCAGCTCCTTGAGCCGGGTGAGCCGCTTGTGGACGGTGGAGAAGTTCGTGAGCATGCCGCCGAGCCAACGCTGGTTGACGAAGGGCATGCCGACCCTGGTGGCCTGCTCGGCGATGGACTCCTGGGCCTGCTTCTTGGTGCCGACGAACAGGATCGTCCCGCCGTGGGCGACCGTGGCCTTGACGAACTCGAAGGCGCGGTCGATGTAGGACAGCGACTGCTGCAGGTCGATGATGTAGATGCCGTTGCGCTCGGTGAGGATGAAGCGCTTCATCTTCGGGTTCCACCGGCGGGTCTGGTGGCCGAAATGGACGCCGCTCTCAAGGAGCTGCCGCATGGTGACGACGGGTGCCATTGCCCGTGTTCTCCTTCTCTGGCCCTGCCGGGCCGCATTTGGTTGTCTGCCTACGCCCGGGCGTCATCCCACCGTCGCCGTGCGACGGACCGAGGGACGGCGCCCCACCCTGCGCGGATGGCATGCGGGCGCGTGAAATCAGCCGCCTGGGACAACCCTGGCGGCTGTGACCCGTTCCCGGGTCCTGTGACCGTTCCGCTCAACGCGGCTTCTCGGCGTTCCCCCTGGGGGGATCGTCAACGGCCTGGCCTGGCCGGTGCCCCCTCGGACACGGTTACAGATTATCAGGGCGTGGACGGGTCCGGGAATCGCTGGTGCGATGGTTATCCACAGTTCGGGGACCTTGGGACGCGGGGTGCGTGGCACCGACAGGCTGCGGGACATGGTCTTGCTGACACTGCTCCTCACCTGCGTGATCACCGCCGCGACGTCGGGCCTGAGCGCCTGGAGCCCCGCCCTGGACGCCTGGCGTTGGCCGCTGGGCCCGCCCGCCCCTCGGATCATCCGGGGTTTCAGCCCTCCCGTGTCCACATGGGGACCAGGTCACCGGGGCGTCGATCTCGCGGCCCGTCCGGGGCAGCCCGTCTACGCCTCCGGTCCGGGCCGCATCCTCTACGCCGCCCGTCTGGCGGGACGCGGGGTGGTCGCGATCGGCCATGGCGAGCTGCGGACCACGTATCTGCCGGTCCGTCCCAGCGTCCGGGTGGGCCGCCGGGTCACGTCCGGCGCCCGCATCGGCACCGTGGAGGACGGCTCGCACCACTGCCCGGAAACCTGCCTGCACTGGGGCCTGCTACGCGGGCCCGTCTACCTGAATCCGATCAGTCTGGTGCAGCGCGAGCTACGGCTGCTCCCCCTCTGGGAACGCCCAACACCGTCCGCGAGCCGCCCCGCCCCAGACCCAGCCCCCGATTCGGGGATCGCCCTGCGAGACGCAACCACCGCGACAGGCGGGGCGTTATCCGGCATGGCCCTCAGCTTCACCCTGACCTTCGTCTGGCGCCGCACCCACGCCCGCTCCCGCCTGCACAGTCGCCGCCACCCACCGCCCGGCGTCATCAACCTCTCCCGAGAACGCCGCCTACGCCACACCCCTAAACCCACCACGGGCGACCGTTCCCGCTGGTGAGTGCAGTTGTCTGTCACGAGCGAGCGCTGGCCCGCCCCTGCGAAGTTCGGGTGTTACCGGGCTCCGCGGGGGTGGGCTTGGCGGTGGACCTGTTTGAGGCGTTCGGCCGAGACATGCGTGTACAGCTGGGTCGTCTGTAGGGAGGCGTGGCCGAGGATTTCCTGGACGCTTCGCAGGTCGGCGCCGCCCTCCAGCAGATGCGTGGCGGCACTGTGGCGAAGGCCGTGCGGGCTGAGGTCGGTCACCTGGCCGACCTCGGCGATCCGCGTGTGGACGATGCGGCGCGCACTCGTCGGGTGCAGGCGTTTCCCCCGGGCTCCCAGGAACAGTGCGGGCCCGCTGCCGTCCGTCACCAACGCGGGGCGTCCGGCTCGCAACCAGTCCTGGACGGCGCGAGCGGCGGGTTCTCCCACCGGGACGGTCCGTTCGCGTCCGCCCTTCCCAAGGACGCGGACGGTGCCGCGTCCGGTGTCCAGGTCGTCGATGTCGAGACCGCACAGTTCGCTGACGCGGACGCCCGTCGCGTAGAACGTCTCCAGAACGGCCAGGTCGCGGAGCCCCAGTGGGCCCTCCGAGTCCATCGTGTCAAGGAGTCGTGCCGCCTCGTCCTGGGTGAGCACCCCGGGGAGATCACGGTGCTTCCTCGGGGTTCCGAGCAGCAGGCCGGGGTCGTCCTGGAGCAGACCGCGCCGGTGCAGATGCCGGGTGAACGCGCGGACGGCGGCCGTGCGGCGAGCCAGGGTGGCACGGGAGCGGCCAAGCGCGTGCTGACGGGCAAGCCAGGCGCGCAGAAGCGTGACGTCCAACTCCGCCGGGTCCACGACGCCGACACCGCTGGCGTAGCCGGTCAGGTCGCTCAGATCACCGAGGTAGGCCCTCAGGGTGTGCGGCGAGACATCGCGTTCGGCCCGCAGATGGCGCCCGAACTCGGAGACGGCGTCCTCCATCGCGTTGGCCACAGCGTCACGGTGCGACGACCGCCCGCGAGAAGCAAGCACCGAACGCCGTTTCCCCAAAGTTATCCACAGGGTGTCATTTCTCGGCGACGCACTGTCACGGCACGGCATCGTCGGAATCCGGAGGTGAGGCCCATGAACGCCCACATCAGCCTCGGTCGGCGCGGTGAGGACGCCGCCACCGACTACCTGGTCGACCTCGGCTGGACGATCCTCGACCGCAACTGGCGCTGCCGCGAGGGAGAGCTCGACATCGTCGCCCACGACGGCCGGAGCCATGTCGCCTGCGAGGTGAAGACCCGCGGCTCCGACCGCTTCGGAGACCCCCTCGAAGCGATCACCGCGGACAAGGCGGCCCGGTTACGGAGGCTGGCCTGGCGCTGGGCCGCCGCGCACGGCGTCAACGGAGGGCTCGTCCGGGTCGACGTTCTCGGCCTGCTCCCGGACGGCGACGGTTTCTCGGTCGACCACATGCGGGAGGTGTGTTGATGACGCTCGCGAAAACACGCTCGGTCTCGCTCGTCGGGGTGGACGGCTGCGTGGTCGACGTCGAGGCGGCCATCACCAGCGGCGTCCCCGGCCTGCACCTGGTCGGCCTCCCGGACACGGCGCTCAGCGAGGCCCGCGACCGGGTCCGCGCCGCCATATTCAACTCGGGCGAGGATTGGCCCAATCGCCACGTCACGATCTCCCTTTTCCCAGCGAGCATGCCGAAAAAGGGGTCGACCTTCGATCTCAGCATCGCAATCGCCTTGCTCGCCGCTGCGGAGGCCGTTCCGGCACAGGCCTGCGCCGACCTCGTCCTGATCGGCGAACTGGGATTGGACGGCCGCATCCGCCCCATCCAGGGCGCGCTCCCCGCCGTGCTGGCCGCAGCCAACCAGGGCTGCCAGACGGTCGTCGTCCCACGCGCGAACGCCGCCGAGGCCGAACTCGTCCCGGGGATGAAAGTCGTGTCCGCCGCCACGCTGCGCGGCCTCCTGTGCCTCCTGCGCGACGAACCACCGCCCATCGAAGAGGAGGAGAGCACCGGTCCCTCCTCCCCCTCCGACCGACTCGCCATACGGCAGCAGGACGTCCCGCCCGACCTCGACCTGGCGGATGTCCGCGGCCAGGCGGAGGCCCGCCGAGCACTGGAGATCAGCGCCGCGGGAGGCCATCACCTCGCCTTCACGGGCCCGCCCGGATGCGGCAAAACCATGTTGGCGGAGCGGCTGCCAACGCTGATGCCACCGCTCGAACCCGACATCGCGCTGGAGGTCACAGCGATCCACTCGGTGGCGGGGACGTTACGACCGGGTCAGCCGCTCATCACCCAGCCACCGTTCTACGCCCCACACCACAGTGCGTCCCGCGCCTCAATGGTCGGCGGCGGCTCGGGCCGCGTCCTGCAACCGGGAGCGGTATCCCTAGCCCACCGCGGCATTCTCTTCCTGGACGAGGCCCCCGAATTCATGTCGGGAACCCTGGATGCCCTTCGCCAACCCCTCGAAGAAGGCGTCGTCAGAATCTCCCGGATCGAGGGTATGGCGCGTTTTCCCGCTCGCTTCACCCTCGTCCTGGCGGCGAACCCATGCCCGTGCGCCGCCGCCAAACAGATCGACTGTTCCTGCTCTCCGGGCATCCGCCGCAAATACGTCTCCCGCCTGTCGGGCCCGCTTCTCGACCGCATCGACCTCAAGCTCGAACTGGCACCGGCCAGCCGCGCCGAGCTCCGCTTCGACCTGGAGTTCGCCGAGTCCAGCCAGGTGGTGGCCGAACGTGTCCAGCTCGCCAGGGAACGGACGCTCAGACGCCTGGAGGGCACGCCGTGGCGATCCAACTCCGAGATCCCGGGGCCGGAGCTGCGCCGCCGCTTCACTCCCCCGGCCGACGCGATGGTGGGCGCCGACGAAGCTCTCCAACGAGGCGCACTGAGCGCACGCGGCCTCGACCGCGTCCTGCGGGTCGCATGGACGATCGCCGACCTGACGGGCCACGACGAACCGGACGCGGACGACATCGGCGGCGCGCTGACACTGTGGACGGCGGGGCGCCAATGAGCGACGAACGCACCGCCCGCGCCACCCTCACCGCAGTCGCCGAACCCGGAGACATCTTTCTCAACCGAATCATCGACCATTGCGGCCCAGAACAGGCGCTCGAATCCATACGCACCACCCGGATCCCCGACGGCCTGTACGCCTCCCCGAAGGAGATCCAACGCCTCGAACACTGGCGCATCCGCCTTATCGCCGCGGAACCCGACCAGGACATGGCCGTCTGTTCCCAGTTCCGCGGACGCCTCGTCTGCCCGGGAGACCCGGAGTGGCCCACGACCCTCGACGATCTCGGAACCGGACGCCCCTACGCCCTGTGGCTGCGCGGCCCCGGGGACCTGCGGTACAGCTGCCTGCGTTCGGTCGCCATCGTCGGTTCCCGCGCCGCGTCGCCCTACGGCCTGCGGGCCGCGTCCGACTTCGCCGCCGAACTGGCCGACGGAGGCTGGACGGTGATCTCCGGCGGCGCCCTCGGAATCGACGCGGCGGCCCACCGGGGCGTCCTCGCCGCCGACGGCTCCACCGTCGCCGTCCTCGCCAACGGCGTCGACGTCCCGTACCCGGCCGCCAACGAGGGCCTGTTCGCGGAGATGGCCCGGCGTTCCGTCCTGGTGAGCGAGTCCCCACCGGGCACCCACCCGCACCGCCTCCGCTTCCTCGTCCGCAACCGCCTGATCGCCGCGCTCTCCAGAGGAACGGTCGTCGTAGAAGCGGAAGCCCGCAGCGGCGCCCTCAACACCGCTTCCTGGGCGGCAAAACTGGGCCGCATGGTCATGGCCGTGCCCGGCCCGATCACCAGCCGATCCTCAGTCGGATGTCACCGCCTCCTACGCGAGGACGGCGCCACCCTCACCACCCGCACCGCAGAGATCATTGAGGCCGTGGGCCGTTTCGGCACCGACCTCGCCCCACCACCAAACACCCCCGTCCTGGCCCGCGACCGCCTGGAACCAGTGACCCGATCCGTTCTGGAAGCATTCCCCTCACGCGGCACCACCGGCCCCGCACAACTAGCCGTCAAGGCAGGCGTCGACCTGACAACGATCAACGCCAAACTGGGCCTCCTCGCCGCCGCAGGCTTCATCGAACGCACCCCGTCAGGCTGGCGCCTAACCAAATCAGCCAAGACCCCCACCAGCCCAACCACCAACAACCCCAAACCTCCCTGAGCCGACCCCACGCGCACCGCCCTCCCAACCCAACGACACCGACCCAATCACCAACCACAACCCTTCCTGAGAGGACGCCACAGGCGACCCTCCCGCAACCCGAGGACACCGGCCCGACCACCACCGCCAGCCCCAGTTGCCCTGAGGAGGCCCGTCACGTAGCTCTTCCGCAACCGAACGACACCAACACCACGCCCACCCGAACTGACCGCTGCCCTCACAGCCCAGCCTCGCCCAATAGACCCACCGGCCGTAGCCAGGGCAGTGAACCCGTAGAACCACACTGGTCACTGAGATACGGCGGGGTCTGTCTGGGGTTGGTGTCGCGTCGGTTCAGGTGGGTTTGGGTGTCGTTTGCCGTGCTGCCATCGGGAGGGGAGGCCAGGCCGTGCTTTTGGTGTTCCGGGGGGCGGTTTACCGCTCGAATGGTGGCGTGGTGGACGGTTCCAGGCGTTTTGCTACTGGTCGGAGGGGGGTTCGAAATCGCTCTTGGCGAGTTCTTCGACGTTGACGTCCTTGAAGGTGACGACACGTACGTTCTTGACGAAGCGGGCAGGGCGGTACATGTCCCAGACCCAGGCGTCCTGCATCGTCACCTCGAAGAAGACCTCGCCGTTGTCGACGCTGCGCACCTGAAGGTCGACCGAGTTGGTGAGATAGAACCGGCGCTCGGTCTCGACGACATAGCCGAAAAGCCCGAGAACGTCTCGGTACTCGCGGTAGAGCTGCAGCTCCATCTCGGTCTCGTACTTTTCGAGATCCTCGGCGCTCACGCCCGTGCCCCTTCCGCGTGGCCCCCGCCGGGGACCTCCCCTTCGGTCTCCTCCACCAAGGCCACCTCCCCATTGTTACGCAAGGCACGCCCAACGTTGACATAGGAGAACCGATGCTCTGGACAGGGTCCGTGCTCGGCGAGCGCCTTGCCGTGCACGCGGGTCACATACCCCTTGTGGAGGTTGAAGCCGTACTCCGGGTACCGCTCGTGGAGGGCCACCATGATCCGGTCTCGGGTGACCTTCGCGACGATGGACGCCGCCGCCACGCACGCCGCCGTCTGGTCGCCTTTGATCATCGCGAGCCCGGGGACTTCCAGGCCGGGCACGCGGAACCCGTCGCTGAGGACGTACGCGGGCCGCCGGTCCAGGGCGGCGAGGGCCCGTCGCATCCCCGTGATGTTGCAGCGGTGGAGGCCGATCCGATCGATGTCATGGCACGGAATGATGACCGCGCTCCAGGCGTACGCGCGCTCGGTGATCTCGGCGTACAGCTCCTCACGCCGCGCGGGGGTCAGCAGCTTGGAATCGGTGAGGCCGTCGATCTTGCCGCGTCCGCCCTGGAGGATCACCGCGGCGACGACCAGGGGGCCCGCGCACGCCCCGCGACCAGCCTCATCGACACCGGCGACCGGGCTGAGCCCCGCGTGTTGCAGGGAACGCTCGTATGCGTGCAACCCCGCGTCACGGCGCGGCGTGAAGCGCAGTGGACGACCCTTCATGCTCCGCAGCGTACGTCCCCACGGCCGTCCGCCGCTCCCTGAACGCCCCCGTTCCATCAGTCCCTGAACGCCGCCGTTCCATGACGTTCCTGATCACATGGCATGACAACACTCCATACGAAGGCTGAGGCCGAACAACACTCCGCACGAAGGCTGAGGCTGACTGCGGGTGTC
Organism: Actinomadura meridiana; assembly: GCF_039537545.1. Lineage (NCBI taxonomy): Bacteria > Bacillati > Actinomycetota > Actinomycetes > Streptosporangiales > Thermomonosporaceae > Actinomadura > Actinomadura meridiana. The sequence goes on along the minus strand of NZ_BAABAS010000005.1, from coordinate 141,567 downwards.
CCTCAACGCCCGGGGGCATTCCCTTGGCGATGGCGGTTGCGGCCGTACGTTCTGGTGGCCGTGGGCGCAGTGGTCATGTTCTTGCAGGTGCGTTGGACGGCGCTGATGTGGCTATGGCATGCCGTGGACGCGCGGGTGGCGGTCGGGAGTTCAGGGGGCGTGTTTTGTGGGGTGGGGCTTAGGGGCTCTTCGGCGGCGTCTTTGGATGTAGGCGAAGGGGAGTGCGCCTATGGCGCCCAGAGCGTAGGGGGTGGCGGGGACTGCGGCTGCCAGGGACTTTTGTTTGAAGGTGTCGGGGATCGGGAGGGTGTCCATGCGGTTCAGCGGCCAGACGATGACGAAGGCGCGGCCGATGACGCGGTCGGTGGGGATGGTGCCGCCGCCCGGGTCGCCGCGGTGGGAGCGGGAGTCGTAGGAGAGTTCGCGGTGGTCGCCCATGACCCAGAGCTGGCCCGGCTTCACGGTGACGTCGAAGGGGTCGTTGGACGGCTTGTTCCGCTCGTGCGTCACCGGGTCGGTGAACAGGTAGGAGTTCTCGTCCAGCGGGACGCCGTTGACCATGACGCGGCCCTGGGCGTCGCAGCACTTGATGTGGTCGCCGGGGATGCCGATGACGCGCTTGATGTAGTCCTTCTCGTTGGGCGCGACGCCGAAGGCGGTGCCCACGGCCCGCAGTGCCTTCGAGACGGGGTTGCCGGGCTCGTCGACCTCGATCTCCGGGTCCCAGGAGTCGAGGCCGTTGAAGACGATCACGTCGCCGCGGGCGATGTCGCGGGTGTGATAAACGATCTTGTTGACGAGGACGCGGTCGCCGACCTGGAGGGTGTTCTCCATGGATCCCGACGGGATGTAGAAGGCCTGGACCGCGAACGTCTTGATGACGAGCGCGAGCACGACGGCGACCACGATGAGGATGGGGAGCTCTTTCCAGAAGGAGCCCTGTTTCCTCTTCTTGCGTTTGCCCTTGCCGGAGTCGTCGGAGTCGTCGGCCGTCTCGTCGGCCGAATCCACAGGCTCCTTTTCTTCGGGCGCCGCGCCCTCGGCCTCGGATCGCACGTCTCTCCGATCGTTCTCGTCAGTCATCAGAGCGAAAGCCTAGCGGCGAGGTGCCCATTGGACGCCGCCTGTGGGCGTGTCGCCTGCGGCCTGACTGACCATCTCAGTCCGAAACGGGCAACGCCCCGGTAACCGTCTGGGGTTCCCGGGGCGTTGGTGTTCATCAGCTCAGCTGGACCTTTTTTTCGAACGGTGCACGTCAGTGGTCGCGCTTCTCCTTGATGCGCGCCGCCTTGCCGCGCAGATTACGCAGGTAGTAGAGCTTGGCGCGGCGGACGTCTCCGCGGGTGACCACCTCGATCTTGTCGATGGAGGGGCTGTTGATCGGGAACGTCCGCTCGACGCCCACACTGTAGCTGATCTTGCGGACGGTGAACGTCTCGCGGGCGCCGCCGCCCTGACGCCGGATCACCACGCCCTGGAACACCTGGATACGGCTCCGGTTGCCCTCGGTGACGCGCACGTGCACCTTCAGCGTGTCGCCCGGACGGAAGTCCGGGACGTCGGCACGCATCGCGGCCTTCTCGATCTCCTGGATCAGGGTGTGCATCGCAGCGGTTTCCTCATGGTCGAACGCGGACGTCGAGAGGCCCCGGTGTGTCTTGAGTGGGGGCGTCGCGCCGCGGAGTGTGGTCGTGGGGTGCCGTGCAGTTGGACGCACGGACGCTTTAGTCTGCCATATCTTCGGCGTCAACCGGAAAACCGGCCTCACGCAGAACCGCGCGGTCGCGGTCGTCCAGGCCCCCGCGCGCGAGGTGGACCAGCAGGTCGGGACGGTGCTTGGCGGTGCGGCGAAGCGCCTCGTCGCGGCGCCAGCGGGCGATCTCGCCGTGGTGGCCCGACAGCAGGACGTCCGGGACGGGACGTTCCCGCCAGACCTGCGGTTTGGTGTAGACGGGGCCCTCCAGCAGCGACTCCATGGCGCCGGGCGCGAACGAGTCGTCGGAGACGGAGTCGGCGTTGCCGAGGACGCCGGGCAGCAGGCGCCCGACCGCCTCGATCATGACCAGGACCGCGACCTCTCCCCCGGCGAGCACGAAATCGCCGAGGGACACCTCGTCCACGGGCATCCGCGTGCGCGCCTCGTCGACGACCCGCGAGTCGATGCCCTCGTAGCGGCCGCAGGCGAACAGCAGCCATGGCTCGGCGGCGTAGCGGGCAGCGAGTTCCTGTGTGAAGGGGCGCCCGCTCGGGGTCGGGATGATCAGGCGCGGCACCGCCCCGGAACGGCCCCCCGTGGCGGCGCACGGTGCCGTGGACGGGGGCGCGATGGTGTCGAGGGCCTCGCCCCAGGGGTCGGGTTTCATGACCATGCCGGGGCCGCCGCCGTACGGGGTGTCGTCGACGGTGCGGTGCCGGTCGTGGGTCCAGTCGCGCAGGTCGTGGACGTGGACGTCCAGCAGCCCGGTACGCCGCGCCTTGCCCAGAAGAGAGATGTCGAGGGCGGCGAAGTACTCGGGGAAGATCGTGACGATGTCGATTCTCATGGGGCGTCGAGCAGGCCGGGGGGCGGGTCGATGACGAGCCGCCCCCCGGGGACGTCCACCTCGGGGACGAGCGCGGTCACGAAGGGGACCAGCGTCTGCCCGGCGGGGCCGTCCACGACGAGAACGTCCTGGCCGTGGTGCAGGACGTCGGCGACACGGCCGACGTCGGCGCCGTCGGCGGTGACGACGGTGAGGCCGATCAGTTCCCGGTCGTGGAAGTCGTCCGGATCGGCGGACGAGGGGATGTCCTCGGGGTCGACGACGAGCCAGACGCCGCGCAGTTCCTCGGCGGCGTCGCGGTCGGCGATCCCGGTGAAACGCACGAGCAGGCGTCCCGAATGCCAGCGAGTGCGCTCGACGGTGAGGGGGCCGGAGGCCGCGGGGTCGGTGGCGATCGTCGTGCCCGCGGCGAACCGGGTGTCCGGTTCGTCGGTGCGGACGTCGATGCTGATCTCACCGCGAATCCCGTGCGGCCGTCCGATCCGTCCCACCACGAGCGGTTCGCTCATCGGGACGCCACTCAGCGGACCTCGTTGACGTCGAGGAGGTCAACACGCACGTAGCGACCGCCGGAGAGGGCGCTGATCACCGTGCGAAGGGCCTTGGCGGTGCGACCGCTGCGGCCGATGACCTTGCCCAGGTCCTCGGGGTGCACGCGCACCTCGAGGACCCTGCCGCCCCTGATCCGGCGGGCGCGGACCCGGACGTCGTCCGGGTTCTCCACGATCCCGCGGACCAGGTGCTCGAGCGCTTCTTCGAGCACGTCAGCCCTCGCTCTTAGCTTCGTTCGCCTCGGTGGCCTTCGCCTCGGACTTCTTCGGCTCGGCCTTCTTCTTGCCGCGGCCGGTCGTCGCGGCGCCCGAGGCCGCGTCGTCGCCGAGCGACTCCTTGACCGCGGTCTCGAAGACGGCCTTGCGGTCGGGCTTCGGCTCGGCGACCTTGAGGGTGCCCTCGGCGCCCGGCTCGCCCCTGAACTTCTGCCAGTCGCCGGTGATCTTCAGCAGGTTGCGGACGGGCTCGGTCGGCTGCGCGCCGACGCCGAGCCAGTACTGCGCCCGCTCGGAGTCGATCTGGATGAGCGAGGGCTCCTGCTTGGGCTGGTAGATCCCGATCTCTTCGATGGCGCGCCCGTCACGCTTGGTGCGGGCGTCGGCGACGACGATCCGGTACTGCGGGTTCCGGATCTTCCCCAGACGCTTGAGCTTGATCTTGACTGCCACGGGTGTGGTGTACTCCAGACTTCATCACAGGGTGGACGGGCCCGCGCCAGGTGGGGAACACCGGCTCGCGGCCGCCCGAGGACTCCGGTCGCGCAGGACGAGAGAGGGCGCCTGGCGACTCCGGGGTTTCCAGCCTGTCATTCTGCCAGACGATCCGCGCGAACGCGCAATCGTACGATCCCGTGTCGCCGCCGGGGCACCGGAGCCGGGCCACCGCCGGAGCCGGGCTACTTCTTCTTGCGGCCCGGGAACTTGTTCACGTCGGGCATCTGGAACCCGGGCGGGAGCTTGCCGAGGCCCGGCGGGAGCCCGCCGGGGGCACCGCCGGAGCCGCCGGGCCCGCCGAGGCCGGGCGGGAGGCCCTGCGGCGTCGCGTCGGCCGCGGGCTGCTGCTCCTGGGGCTGCTTGCCCCCGACGGCGCGTTTGCGCGGGTCGCCGCTGCGCTGCTTGCCCTTCTTGTTCTTGGCCGCCTTCGCGGCCCTGGTCTTGCGGCGGCCGCCGCCGGGCATGCCGGGCAGGCCCATCCCGCCCGCCATCTGGCGCATCATCTTCTGCGCGTCGAAGAAGCGGGTGACGAGGCTGCTGACCTCGCCGACGCTAACGCCGGAGCCGGTCGCGATGCGGGCCCGCCGGGAACCGTTGATGATCTTCGGCTGGCTGCGTTCCTGCGGGGTCATGGAGCGGATGATCGCGGCGATCCGGTCGAGGTCGCGGTCGTCGATCTGGTTGACCTGCTCCCTGACCTGGCCCATCCCGGGCATCATGCCGAGCAGGTTGCCGATCGGCCCGAGCTTGCGGATCATCATCATCTGTTCGAGGAAGTCCTCGAGGGTGAAGTCCTCGCCCGAGGCGAACTTGCTGGACATCTTCTCGGCCTGCTCGGCGTCGAACGCCTGCTCGGCCTGCTCGATCAGGGTGAGGATGTCGCCCATGTCGAGGATGCGGCCCGCCATGCGGTCCGGGTGGAAGACGCTGAAGTCCTCCAACTTCTCGCCCGTCGAGGCGAACATGATCGGACGGCCGGTGATGTGCCGGACGGACAGGGCCGCGCCGCCGCGCGCGTCGCCGTCGAGCTTGGTGAGGACGACGCCGTCGAAGCCGACGCCGTCCATGAACGCCTGCGCGGTGTTGACGGCGTCCTGGCCGACCATGGCGTCGACGACGAACAGGATGTCGTCGGGCTTGACGGCGTCGCGGATGTCGATCGCCTGCTGCATCATCTCGGTGTCGACGCCGAGGCGCCCGGCCGTGTCGATGACGACGACGTCGTGCTGGGCGTGCTTGGCCTGCTCGATGGAGCGGCGCGACACGTCCACCGGGTCGCCGACGCCGCTGCCCGGCTCGGGCGCGAACACCGGCACCCCGGCCCGCTCGCCGACGACCTGGAGCTGCTGGACGGCGTTCGGACGTTGCAGGTCGGCGGCCACGAGCATCGGCGCGTGACCCTCCTGCTTGAGCCACCGGGCGAGCTTGCCCGCGAGGGTCGTCTTACCGGCGCCCTGGAGGCCCGCCAGCATGATCACGGTGGGCGGGTTCTTGGCCAGCCGGATCCGCCGGGTCTCGCCGCCGAGGATGTTGACGAGCTCCTCGTTGACGATCTTGACGACCTGCTGCGCCGGGTTCAGCGCCTGCGAGACCTCCGAGCCGCGCGCCCGCTCCTTGACCTGGGCGATGAAGTCCTTGACGACGGGAAGCGCGACGTCGGCCTCGAGCAGGGCGATCCGGATCTCGCGGGCCGTGGCGTCGATGTCGGCCTCGGAGAGCCGGCCCTTGCTGCGCAGCGACGAGAAGACCGTCGTCAACCGGTCGGAGAGCGTCTCGAACACGTGTCTGGACCGTCCTTGGAAAGCTTCTGGGATCGCATATCAGCGTATCGGGTAACCGGACGAGCCCCACCCCCCTTACCCGGACAGTTCCCGGTGGACGGGTGGTCAGCCCAGCGCCGCGAGGATGTCGGCACGGACGCCCGCCAGGTCGGCGGGGTCGTCCAGGGGGCGGCCGGCCGCGTCCACGACGTAGAAGACGTCCACGGCCTCGGCGCCCAGGGTGTCGACGCGGGCGGCGCGAACGTCCAGGTCACGGGCACCGAGCGCCTGTCCGACGCGGCAGAGCAGGCCCGGCCGGTCATGGGCGCGGACCTCCACGACGGTGGCGGTGCGGGACGCGTCGTCCACGATCACGACGCGCGGCGGGGCCACCGCCGGGCCGGGACGCATCGACCGGGCGCGGCGTTCCAGGCGGTCCGCGACGTCGAGCCGGTCGGCGAGCATGCGGCGCAGGTCGGCCTCCAGGGTGGCCGGATCCGGCGGGTTGCCGTACTCGGGCACGGCCGTGAAGTCGAGCACGGCCGTCCGGTAGGGGGCGGTGTTCGGTTTCACGGCGGCGGAGACGGTGCGGGCGGTCTTCACGGCCAGCCGGTGCAGGGCGAGGACGCCCGCCGCGCGCCAGAGCAGGCCGGGACGGTCGGGAGCGGAGATGGTGATCCGCGAGCCGACGACGCGGACGGCGGCTCCGTCATGGCGGGCGAGGGCGACGTGGTCGGGGTCGAGAGCGGGGACGGGCGGGGGCGTCCCGCCGGACAGGGCGGCGGCCGCGCGGCCCGCGAGGTCGGCGACGAGGCGTGCCTTCCAGGTTCCCCAGGCGCCGGGGCCGGTGGCCTCCCCGTCGGCGACGGCAAGCGCGGCGAGGAGATCGAGGATCTCGCGCTCGCGGCCGGGCACCCGCGCGACGGCGGCCGTGACGGTCTGGACGGTGACCGGGTCGTCGATGTCGCGGCGGGTGGCGGTCTCGGGCAGGAGCAGGTGGTGGCGGACGAGCGTTTCCAGCACGCGGACGTCGTCCTCGGCGAATCCGAGGCGGGCGCCGATGTCGCGGGCGACGGCGGCCCCGGCGGTGGAGTGGTCGCCGCCCCGGCCCTTGCCGATGTCGTGCAGGAGTGCGCCGACGAGGAGCAGGTCGGGACGGGCGACGTCACGGGTGAGGGCGGCGGCGCGCGCGGCGGTCTCCACGAGGTGGCGGTCGACGGTGTAGCGGTGGACGGGGTTGCGCTGCGGCCGGTTCCGGACGTGCTCCCACCCGGGCAGCAGCCGGACGATCAACCCTGCCTGGTCGAGCGCCTCCCACACGCCGATGGCGGCGGGACCGGCGCCGAGCAGCGACACGAGCGCGTCGCGGGCGGCGGCGGGCCACGGCGTCCCGGGCAGGGCGGCGCGCTCGGCGAGCCGGGTGACGGTGGCGGGGGCGAGCGGCAGGCCCGCCTGGGCGGCGGCAGCGGCGACGCAGAGGGTGATCGCCGGGTCGTCCAGATCGGCATCGCGGGCGAGGACGACCTGGCCGTCGTGGTCGACGGCTCCGTCCCCGACCGGACGCCGCTCGACGACTCCGCGCGTCCTGGTGAGGCGGTGCACCCGATGCCAGGTGTGGGACGACGCGTAGGCGATGGCGCGGGCGGCCTCAGCGACGCGGCGTTGCAGGACGTCGGCGTCGGCGAACCCGAGCGCACGGGCCACAGCGTCGCGTTCTTGGAGGACGAGGCGGTCGCCGGAACGTCCCGTGACCTCGTGCAGCGCGTGCCGGACGTCCAGGAGCAGGTCATGGGCCGCCCGGACCCGCCCGTCCGGCCCCGACGTCACCCAGGACGCGGCGACGGCATGCATGACCTGGACGTCGCGCAGCCCCCCGCGCGCCTCCTTCAGGTCGGGTTCCTGGAGGAAGGCCAGTTCACCGTGGGTCTCCCACCGGTCGCGGCAGAGCCGGGCCAACTCGTCCAGGCGGGTGCGGGCGTCCGCACGCCAGTCGGCGAGGACGGCGGCGCGCAGCTCGTCCGCGAGCGCGCCGTCGCCCGCGATCCGCCGCGCCGAGAGCAGCCCGAGGGCCACCTTGAGGTCGGCGCGCGCCACCGTCCGCGCCTCGTCGACGGTGCGGACGGAGTGGTCGAGCCGCAGCCCGGAGTCCCACACGGGGTACCAGATCCGGTCGGCGAGCCCGGCGATCCCAGGGCCGCCACGGTGCAGCAGGACCAGATCGAGGTCGCCGCCGGGCGTCAGCTCGCGCCGGGCGTGGCCGCCGACGGCGAGCAGCGCGACACCGTCCTGGACGGGGCCGCCGGTCACCAGGGACGCCAGCCAGCGGTCCAGGTCGGCCGACCGGGCGGCCCGCGCCGAGGCGAGGGCCGCCCGGCCGTCAGAGGGCTTCCGGTCCGGTCTCACCGGTGCGGACCCGGACGACGGTGTCGACGGGGACGGCCCAGACCTTGCCGTCGCCGATCTTGTCGGTGCGGGCCGCCTTGACGATCACGTCGATGATGTCGTCGGCGTCCGCGGCCTCCACCAGGACCTCGATCCGCAGCTTGGGCACCAGGTCGACCTGGTACTCGGCGCCCCGGTAGACCTCGGTGTGGCCCTTCTGCCTGCCGTAGCCGCTGGCCTCGCTGACGGTCAGGCCGCGCACCCCGAACGCCTCCAGGGCCCGCCTGACCTCGTCCAGCTTGAACGGCTTGATGACTGCCGTGATCAGCTTCATCCCTTCGCCTCCACTTTCCGTGCCGTGACGGGCGCCGCCGCGGTCGCGCCGGAGCCGATGCCCGCCCGGATGGTGCCGAAGTCGTAGGCCGTCTCGGCGTGCGCCGTGCGGTCGATTCCGGCGGCCTCGTCGTCCGCGTCGATCCGGAACCCGAGCACCCGGTCGATGATCTTCGCGATCACGTAGGTGACGGTGAACGAGTAGACGAGGGTCGCGAGGACGGCCACCGCCTGCTTGCCGAGCAGCCCGAACCCGCCGCCGGTGAGCAGCCCGTCGGCGCCCGCGTCGTTCACGGTGGTGGTGGCGAGCAGGCCGATGAGCAGGGCGCCGACGATGCCGCCGACCATGTGGACGCCGACGACGTCCAGCGAGTCGTCGTACCCGAGCCGGTACTTCAGGCCGACCGCGAACGCGCAGACCGCGCCCGCGACGAGCCCGAGTCCGATGGCGCCGAGCGGCGTGACGAACGCGCAGGCCGGGGTGACGGCGACCAGCCCGGCGACGATGCCGGACGCGATGCCGAGCGTCGTGGACGCCCCGTCCCGCAGCTTCTCCACCACGATCCAGGCGAACCCGGCGGCGCAGGCGGCGGCGAGCGTGTTCACGAACGCGACGGCGGCGGCGGCACCGGCGCCGAGCGCCGACCCGGCGTTGAACCCGAACCAGCCGAACCACAGCAGCCCGGCGCCGAGCAGGACGAACGGCAGGTTGTGCGGACGCATCGGCTCCTCCGGCCAGCCCCGGCGCCGCCCGAGGACGAGGACCAGCGCGAGCGCGGCGGCGCCCGCGTTGATGTGCACGACGGTGCCGCCCGCGAAGTCGAGTGCGCCGAGGTCGAAGAGCCAGCCCGCCTTGTCGCCGTCCGACCACCACACCCAGTGGGCGATCGGGACGTACACGAGCGTCATCCACGCGAGCGCGAACACGACCCACGCGCCGAACTTGGCGCGGTCCGCGACGGCGCCGCTGATCAGCGCGACGGTGATGATCGCGAACGTCGCCTGGAACGCCACGAACACGAGTTGCGGGACGCCGGTGCCGTCGCCGGTCGTCGCGGCGTCCTCCAGGCCGAGCAGGCCCCAGTCGCCGAACCCGCCGATCACGGGGCTGAGCACGCCGCCGTCGCCGAACGTGAGGGAGTAGCCGTAGACGACCCACGCCATCCCCACGACGGCGATGCTGACGAAGCTCATCATCATCATGTTGAGCACGCTCTTGGCCCGGCTCATGCCTCCGTAGAAGAAGGCGAGCCCGGGCGTCATCAGCAGGACGAGCGCGGTGCTCGTCAGCATCCAGGCGGTACCACCGCTGTCGATCTTCATCTCTGAGAGTCCTCCCACGCCAGGGGAACCTGACTGCTCAGAGACTCGGGCGCGGCCGTTTCACCCGAGGGGCGGGGACGTTTCCACGGTGTGAAACCGCGGCCCGCCGTGTTTCGCCGGTGTTACCAAATCCCTACATACCGCGTTCGGGGGCGGATTGGCCTGTTTCTCACTCGCCGAGGATGGCGTCCACGAAGGCCTCGGGTTCGAACGGGGCGAGATCGTCCGGGCCCTCGCCGAGCCCGACCAGCTTGACCGGGACGCCAAGCTCGCGCTGGACCTGGACGACGATGCCGCCCTTCGCGGTGCCGTCAAGCTTGGTCAGCACCACGCCGGTGATGTTGACGACCTCGGCGAACACGCGGGCCTGCTGCATGCCGTTCTGACCGGTGGTCGCGTCCAGGACGAGCAGGACCTCGTCGACCATGGCCTGCTTCTCCACGACGCGCTTGACCTTGCCGAGCTCGTCCATCAGCCCGGTCTTGGTGTGCAGCCGCCCGGCGGTGTCGACGATCACGACGTCGACCTTGGTGTCGATGCCCTGCTTGACGGCGTCGAACGCGACGCTGGCCGGGTCGGCGCCCTCGTCCCTGCGGACGACCTGCGCCCCGACGCGGCTCCCCCACGTCTCCAACTGGTCGGCGGCGGCGGCGCGGAACGTGTCGGCGGCGCCGAGCAGCACGGTCTTCCCGTCGCCGACGAGGACGCGGCCGAGCTTGCCGCACGTCGTGGTCTTGCCCGTCCCGTTGACGCCGACGACCATCAGCACGGCGGGACGCTCACCCGGCGTCTCGGTGTGCAGCGACCGGTCCAGATCGGGCCCGATCTGCTTGACCAGCTCCTCCTTGAGCATGTCGCGCACCTCGCCCGGCGTGCGCGTGCCGAGCACCTGGACGCGGGTCCGCAGGTCGTCGGTGACCTGGCGCGCCACGGTCGTGCCCATGTCGGCGGTGATGAGGGTGTCCTCGATCTCCTCCCAGGCGTCGTCGTCGAGCGTCTCGCGCGACAGCAGCCCGAGCAGGGTCTTGCCGAACGTGGTCTGCGACCGGGCGAGCCGCGCCCGCAGCCGGACGAGCCGTCCGGCCCCCGGCGGCGGCTTCTCGATCTCGACGGCGGGCCGCTGCGGCGGCACCTCCACCGGCGGCGCGCGCTCGGCCGGGGGCGCCCCGGCGTCCGCCTCGTCGACGGCGGTCGCGCCCCCCGCCCGCTCCGAGGGCCGCTCGACGGGCGGCCTCGGCCGCCCCGCGCGCGGCCGTACCAACAGGACACCGCCGACGACCAACGCGACGACGACCAGCGCGGCAACAACGATCACAAATTCCATAGCGCCCCCAGTTTCCCAGAACACGTCGCCCGGCGGAGCCAGCCCCCCGGTGGGCGTGTCCTCGCCGCCCGGATCGGGGGGCTAGTGGGGCTGGGAGGCTCGTTCGGACGCTTCCCATTCGTCGACGTTGCGCAGGAGGGCTTCGAGGTAGGAGCGCAGGTGGGTGCGGTAGACGTCGCTGTAGGTGCGCAGGTAGGCGACCTCTCGTTCCAGTTCCATGGCGCGCCGTTCGTCGTCCGGCGGGCCCGGGGGGCGGGAGGCCGGACGGGCGGCCTGTTCGGCGGTGCGGACGGCCGCGTCGGCGACGGCGGCGGCCTTGCGGTGGGCGTCCTCCAGGATGTGCTCGGCGCGTCCCTTGGCGTCGGACAGGATCGCCTCGCGGTGCAGGCGGGCCTCGTGGGACAGCTCGCGGGTGTAGCGCTCGGCGTCGGCGACGTACAGGTCGGCGGTCTGCTGCGCCTGCGACAGGATCCGGACGGCCTGGAAGTGCGCGTCCTCGGGCGCCATGACCCGCGGCGTCCCCTCGGCGCCCTCGGCGCGCAGCCGGGTGACCTCGTCGGCCAGGGCCCCTCTCTCGCCGAGGAGCTGGACGAGTTCACGCTCGACGTGCGTCAGGAACGTGCGGACCTGGTCCTCGTCGAATCCGCGGCGACCGAGGGCCGCTCGGGCGAACACCACCGTCTGGAGTTCGGCGGGCGTCAGCCGCGTGCCCTCGGAGACGACGGGCAGGTCAGGAGGGTTCATCGCGCTCACCTCTGGGCGTCTGCGAAGGATTCCAACCGGATCTGGTCGCGCGGAAGGCCGAGCTGTAGGAGCTGCTCGACCGTATGGCCGACCATAGCCGAGGGGCCGCACACATAGGCGTCGTGATCGTTCCAAGGGCCGCGTTTGGCCACGACGTCTGACAGGTTCCCGAATTCCAGCTCGTCGTCGCCGGACCGCGAGACCGGTTCGAACCAGCTTCCCGGGCGGCGGACGCCCGACTGGAGCACGGCCGAGAAGCCGTGCCCCCCGGGTTCGTCCGACACGGCGGGGACGACGGTGAGCCATGGGAACTCGTCGGCGAGCTTCGTGAGGTCTTCCAGGTCGTACAGACCGTCACGGGTGCGGGCGCCGAAGAACAGGTGAACGCGGGGCGGGACGGGACGACCCGAGATCTGCTCCAGGATGGCCTTGAGCGGGGCGAGTCCCGTGCTGCCCCCGATGAGCAGCACGTCCCGTTCGGACGACTCGTCCAGCGTGAGCGTCCCGATGGGCGCGCCCATCCGGATCCGGTCGCCCGTCTCGGTCGCGCGCACCAGGACGGAGCTGACCGGGCCGCCGTCCACGAGACGCACGTGGAAGTCGAGCGTGTGGTCGGGACGCGGCGCGTTCGCCATCGAGTAGTACCGCCAGTGCCGCAGCCGTGACTGCACCTCGATCGCGACGGACTGCCCGGGCAGGTACGGCAGCGGCCGGTCCGGCTGGACCCGCAGGACGCTGATGTCGAACCTGCGCCGCTCGACCGCGACGATCTGGCCGTCCCACCAGGCGGGGCGGGTCAGGGCGTCCTCGTCGGCCGCTTCGAGCATGACCTTGGCGACGAGACCGTAGGCGGCGCTCCAGTCGCTCTCCAGTTCGTCGTTCCAGGCCGGTCCGGAGAAGTGCCGGAGGGTGGCGATGAGGCTCGCCCCCACGTTCGGGTAGTGCTCGGCGACGATCCCGAACCTGCGATGGTCGCGGCCGAGCTGTTGGAGGAACGTGACGAGGGTCGGCAGATCGTCCACCTGGGAGACGATCTGTCCGAGGGCGCGCAGCAGCTTGTCGCGCTGGGCGCTCATCCCGACCGGGAACATGTCGCGCAGATGGGGATTGCGGACGAACAGGTCGGCGTAGAAGAAAAGCGCGACGGCGTCGCCCTGTTCGGCGACGTGCGCGAAGTTGTCCTTGAGGCGCTGTGCGTCCACGTGGATCAGGAGACGAGCTCCGCGGCGGCCCCGGCCATGACCTCCGTGACGAGGCCGTAGGCGGCCGTCCAGTCCCGTTCGAGGTCGTCGTTCCACTCGGGTCCGCTGAAGTAGGCGAGGGTGGCCAGGAGGCTGACCCCGACCGGCCCGTAGTGCTCGCGCAGGACGCCGAAGCCGTGGTGGCGGCGGCCGAGGTCCTCCAGGTACGGGATGAGCGTGTCGTGGTCGTCGACGGACGACACGACCTGGGTGAGCGCGCCGAGCAGGACCTCGTACTGCCTGGTCATCCCGGTGGGGAACATCCGCCTGAGCTGCGGCTCCCGGGCGAAAAGGTCGGCGTAGAAATATTCGGCGACGTCAACGCCGTTCGCGCCCACCAGGGCGAAATTGTCTTTGAGTTTCTGCGCGTCCACGGGCATCACCTCCCGGGATCTCCGTAACGGGCGGGGGCGTCCGGTAGGGGAGCCGGAGATCCACGGTGCATATGCGTAGTGGATCGGCGCAAAGCCGCACAAGCCCGTGAGCGTCGCCGCACCGTCACGGTCAGTGCATGTCAGTGGCGTGGTCCAACCCGTCACCGGCGCAAATACACCGAGGCCAAACCGTTATAGGCCGTGAAAATAACCGTGACCCGATCATGCATGCCCGATATATGCACTACCGACCGATGTAACGGTCCAAGAAAAGTGCCAATCTTTTTACCATCCGGCGAACTGAACTCCGTTCGGTACGCGCCGCGCCGGTGCCATCAGCGTCCATCGTCAGTGGCCGCCGTCAGTCGCGCAGGCGCTGGCTGACGACCTGGGTGACGCCGTCGCCCCGCATGCTGACGCCGTAGAGCGCGTCGGCGCCCTCCATGGTCCGCTTCTGGTGCGTGATCACGATGAGCTGGGACGACTCGCGCAGCTCCTCGAAGACCGTGATGAGGCGCTGCGTGTTGGTGTCGTCCAGCGCGGCCTCGACCTCGTCCAGGACGTAGAACGGCGACGGACGGGCCTTGAAGACGGCGACGAGGAACGCGATCGCCACCAGCGACCGCTCGCCGCCCGACAGCAGCGACAGCCGCTTGACCTTCTTGCCGGGCGGACGGGCCGCGACCTCGACGCCGGTGGCGAGCATGTCGCCCGGCTCGGTCAGCGACAGGCTGCCCTCCCCGCCCGGGAACAGGCGGGCGAAAATGCGTTCGAATTCACGGGCGGTGTCGTCGTAGGCGGAGGCGAACACCTGCTGGACGCGGTCGTCGACCTCTTTGACGAGGCTGAGGAGTTCCCGCTGGGTCTTCTTCAGATCCTCCAGCTGCGAGGTGAGGAAGGCGTGCCGCTCTTCCAGTGCCGCGAACTCCTCCAGCGCCAGCGGATTGACCTTGCCAAGCTGGTTGAGCTGGCGTTCCGCCGTTTTCGCGCGCTTTTCCTGAACGGCTCGTTCATAGGGGGTGGGCTGCGCGTCCTCCCCTTTTTCGGGGTCGGGCGGAACGGGCTGGTCGGGCCCGTATTCCGAGACGAGCGACTCGACCTCCAGGCCGAATTCCTCCAGCGTCCGCTGTTCGAGCTGTTCCAGCCGGAGCCGTTGTTCGGCGCGGGCGACCTCGTTGCCGTGCACGACGTTGACGAGCCGTTCGAGCGTGGCCGAGAGCTCACGGACCTGCGTCCGGACGACCTTCAGCTCCGCCTCGCGCGCCGCCTTGGCCTGCTCGGCCGCCTCCCGCCGCCGGACGGCCGCGTCCAGGGAGTGCTCGATGCGGTCCAGCGCCGTCGTGGCGCCCCGCAGGACGGCGGCGGCGACCCTGGCCTGCTCCTCGCGGCGGGCGCGACGTCGCGCCGCGTGGGCCCGTTCCTCGCGTTCGCGGCGGGCGCCGCGTTCGAGGGCGTCGGCGCGTCCGGCGATGGCCTGGACGCGCTCCTCGGCGGTGCGGACCGTCAGCCGCGCCTCCATCTCTACGGCGCGCAACTCCTGGCAGCGGGCGTTCAGCTCGTCGCGGGCCTCGGTGTCGTGCCCGACGTCGTCGGCGACGTTCGCGGCCTCCTCCGCCTCGGCGAGCCGCATCGCCAGCTCCTCGGCGGCCTCCGTGTCGCGCTCCACGGACTCGTTGGCCGCGTCCAGCGCCTTCGTCAGCCGCTCCGCCTCGCCCCGGGCCGCGCGGACGTCGGCCTCCAGCCGGGCGGCTCGCTGCGCCTCCTGGGCGGCCTGCGCGTCGAACTCGCGCAGGCGCGCGCGGACACGGTCCAGCTCCGTCTGTGCCTGGTTCACGCTCGACTGGGCTCCGCCAACGGCGGCTTCGGCGGCCTCCACCGCCCCTTGCGCGGACTGCTCACGTTCCAGACAGGCAGCGAGTTCGTCGGCGGCCGCGATGGCCGCCGTCTCCGTCGCCGCCAGATCCTCGGTGGCCTCGTCGAGCGTCGCGCGCATCTGCAACAGGCCCTGCCCGCCCGCCGCGCCGCCCTGCGCCCAGTGGGCGCCGACAAGCTCACCGTCACGGGTCACGGCGCGCACGGACGGCCGCCCGCGCACGAGTGCCGCCGCCGCTGGGACGTCGTCCACCACGGCCACATCGCGCAACAAATGCTCCACGGCCGGACGCACCGAATCCGACACGCGCACCGCGTCGACCGCGTAGTCGACGCCGGGAACGCGGTCCCACGACACGGCCGCTCCCCCGCCGACCAGCAGCCCGGCGCGGCCCGCGTCCCGGGACCGCAGCAGCGCGAGCGCCGCCTCCGCCGTGGCGAGCGAGCCGACCGCGATGGCCTCGGCGGCGTTGCCGAGCGCCGCCGCGACCGCCGTCTCATACCCGGGGCGGACGTTCAGCAGCGACGCGACCGTCCCCAGCACACCGTCGAGCGAACCGTCGGACCCCGCCGACAGCAACGCCTCACCACCGTCGGCGGCGCTCGCCAGCGTCAGGTCGAGGGCCTCGATCCGCGCCTGCAACGCGGCGACCTTCTTCTGCGTCGCCTGGTCGGCCGAGCGGGCCGAGCCCACCGCCGCGCGGGCCTCCTTCAGGGCGCGGCGCGGCCCGTCCACCGCCGCCCGCGCCGACTCGGCGGCGTCCTTCGCCGTGGCGAGCGCCTCCTGGGCGGCCTCGTGCTCGGCCGCGAGCGCCGGATCCTCGACGACCTCCGCCTCGAACGCCTCGAACTCCACCCGGGCCGCCTCGGCGCGCTGCCCGGCCTCCTCACGGGCGTCGGCGAGGCGTCCGATCTCCGACCGTCCGGCCTGCGCCTTGCTGCGCAGCGCCTCGACGCGCCCGCGCAACCGGGCCAGCTCCTCACGGCGGTCAGCGGCGGCACGGGCCGCCGCCCGCAACCGGTGCTCCTCGCCCGCGAGGGCGTCCTCGGCACCCGACCGCTCCTCGACGGCCCTGGACAGGCCGTCCTGTGCCTCTTCCAGCGCGGCCCGCAGCATCTCCTCCTGCTCGCGGATCTCGACGGCCTCGCGCTCCATGTCCTCCGGATCGCGGCCGCGCCGTTCCTCCTCGCGCGCCTCAGCCGCGTTGCGGTGCCGCTCGGCGGCGAGGTCGGCGACGCCGCGCAGCCGCTCCTTCAGCGCCGACAGCCGGAACCAGGTGTCCTGGACGCTGGCGAGCATCGGCGCCTGCTCGGCCTCCTCCGCCTCCAGCAGCCCCTCGCGCTCCTGCGCCTCCGCGAGCGCCCGTTCCGTCTCGGTGCGCCGCTCGCGGACGGCCGCCTCGTCGGCCGCCTCCTGCTCCAGCCTCGTCCGCAGGGTGACCAGGTCGTCGGCCAGCAGCCGCAGCCGCGCGTCCCGCCAGTCGGCCTGGATGACGGCGGCCCTGCGCGCGATCTCCGCCTGCCTGCCCAGCGGCTTCAGCTGCCGCCGCAGCTCACCGGTGAGGTCCTGGACGCGGGTGAGGTTGCCCTGCATCGCGTCCAGCTTGCGGAGCGCCTTCTCCTTGCGCTTGCGGTGCTTGAGGACGCCCGCCGCCTCCTCGATCACGGCCCGGCGCCCCTCGGGACCCGAGTGCAGGACGCGGTCCAGCTGCCCCTGCCCGATGATCACGTGCATCTCGCGGCCGATGCCGGAGTCCGACAGCAGCTCCTGGATGTCCAGCAACCGGGCCGAGTCGCCGTTGATCGAGTACTCGCTGGACCCGGACCGGAACATCAACCGGCTGATCGTGACCTCGGTGTAGTCGATCGGCAGGGCCCCGTCGGAGTTGTCGATCGTCAGCACGACCTCGGCGCGGCCGAGCGGCGCCCGGCTCGCGGTGCCGGCGAAGATGACGTCCTCCATCTTCCCGCCGCGCAGCGACTTGGCGCCCTGCTCCCCCATCACCCAGGCCAGCGCGTCCACCACATTGGACTTGCCCGACCCGTTCGGCCCCACGACCGCCGTGATGCCCGGCTCGAACTTCAACGTGGTGGACGACGCGAAGGACTTGAAGCCGCGCAACGTCAGCGTCTTCAGGTACACGTCCTCCCCGCCTCCCTCCTCCACGGAGCCGACATCATCCGACGCACGATACCGAAAAGCCGCGGCATCCTCCGTCAGACGCGGTCGAGGCGGGCGCGCCGCGCACACCACCCCACCGTCCGGATCCGAGCGGATAACACGAAAGCGCGGACCCGGACATACCGGAATGGTGTGAGTTTTGACCCAATCTTGACCACCAGTGGGCGGCCATTGGCTCACGACGCAGAAATGGCGAACGTCCCCGCTCAGCCAAAAGGCACAAGCAGAACGACCGCGTTGTGGGACGAGTGACAGTCCGTGACCGAGAACCAGACCTCAACCACGGTCACGCGCAGGCGTGTGGAGCGAGTTCAACGAGCGGAACGCGCATGCGCGCCGACGCAGGCGACCGCAGCGACGCCCAACAAGCCACACGGGCACAGAAACCGAAACTGCGGCGTGAGGATCGCCTGCGTCGTGACGGGGGGGTACCAGGGGGGTCGTCCCCCCTGGGAGGTCAGGCCCCCCTGGGAGATCAAGTGAGCGCCGGTTCGCGGTCCTTCACCGCGAGCGACATCACGTCGTCGTCTGCCGCCGTCGCCAGCGCGTCGTTCTCCGCCTGGAGCCGTACGAGTTCGGCTTCCAGGTCACGTACGCGCTGCTGAAGGCGCCGCATCTCCGCGACCATCCGGGGGTCGGGACCGCCGACGTGGCCGAGTAGAGCCTTCGCCATGACTAAGGGTCCTCCACGCTGAGTAACCAGCAGGGATCGCGCACGAGAATCTGCTGAAGTCGGTGCGCGTATCGTCTAGAGTCGCACCGGCCGGTGTCCTGGTCAAGACGCACATCACAGGCCGGTAACAACCTTCCACGACCAGTTTAGCAGGTATAAACCAGGACTCCCTACCCCATCAGCACTCCTGGAAACCGGCGACGACTCCGCGCGCTTCGCTCCACCGTTCCGTGACCCCCGTGACCTTCCCCGGACGCGCCGGTTCGGTGATCTCGTCCCGCAGGAGGTCGAGGAGGCTTTCGCACTTCTCCCGGGTGCCCTCGGCGACGACCTCCACGCGGCCGTCGGCCAGGTTGGCGGCGCTGCCCGACAGACCGAGTTCCAGTGCCCGCGCCCGCACCCACCAGCGAAAACCGACCCCCTGGACATGGCCGCGCACCCAGGCCGTCAGCCGTACCGTCTCGTCCACCGCGTCCCCCGTTCCGATCGCCTAGTACCGTGCCCGCCGAGGACGCGGCTGGCACACCGGGCAGCTGTAGGACGAGCGGTTCATGAACTCGTCACGGCGGATGGGGGCGCCGCAGCGGCGGCACGGCTCGTCGCGGCGGCCGTAGGCGTCCAGCGAACGTTCGAAGTAGCCGCTCTCACCGTTCACGTTGACGTAGAGGCTGTCGAAGCTCGTGCCGCCGACCGCGAGGGCCGCGTCCATCACCTCGCGCGCGGCGTCCAGCACGCGCGTCGCCTCGGCCCGCGTCAGCGTCTCGGTCGGACGCGCCCAGTGCAGCCTGGCCCGCCACAGCGCCTCGTCGGCGTAGATGTTGCCGACGCCGCTGATCAGCGACTGGTCGAGCAGGGCCCGCTTGAGCCCGGTCCGGCGGCGGCGCAGGGCGCGGAAGAACGCCTCCGGGTCGAAGGCGTCCTCCAGCGGGTCGGCGGCGATGTGAACGATCGGCTCCGGGACGCTCCCCTGACCGCCGGCCGTGCCACCGGCCGTGCCACCGACCGTGCCACCGACCGTGCCACTGACAGGGCCGCCGACCGCGTCCGGAACCAGCTCGGTGACCATGAGGTGGCCGAACGTCCGCTGGTCGACGAAGCGCATGTCGAAGCCGTCGTCGTCGAAGACGACCCGGACGCGCAGGTGCTTCTCACGGTCACGATCCGGCTCGCCGACGAGCAACTGCCCGCTCATGCCGAGATGCGCCAGGACCGCCTCCTCCGGCGCCCCGCCCCCGTCGTCTGCCAGGGGCAGCCACAGGTACTTGCCGCGTCGCCGGGGCGGCAGGACGGTGCGTCCCGCGAGGCGTCCGGCGAAGTCGGCGGGACCGGCCTCGTGACGGCGCACCGAGCGCGGGTGCAGGACCTCGGCGGACGCGATGACGCGGCCGCTCGTGAAGCGGTCCAGGCCGCGCCGGACGACCTCGACCTCGGGCAGTTCAGGCACCGGCCTGGGCCGCCTGCCCCGACTTCTGCCCGCCCGCCCGGTTCGCGGCGTCGCGCTCCACGCCGATCGCGCGGATCTCGTTCCAGGCCGCCTCGGCGGCGTGCTGCTCGGCCTCCTTCTTGCTGCGGCCCTCACCGGACCCGT
This sequence comes from Actinomadura meridiana, assembly GCF_039537545.1. Taxonomy (NCBI): domain Bacteria; kingdom Bacillati; phylum Actinomycetota; class Actinomycetes; order Streptosporangiales; family Thermomonosporaceae; genus Actinomadura; species Actinomadura meridiana. The sequence goes on along the minus strand of NZ_BAABAS010000005.1, from coordinate 121,963 downwards.
ACGTCCGGCCGCCGACCCGCACCGAGGCGCGGAACGTCTTCTGGTGGTCGGGGCCGCTCTCGGCGACGTGGTACTCGGGGACGCCGAGCTCCTCCACGGCGGTGAGCTCCTGGAGCGAGGTCTTCCAGTCCAGGCCGGCGCCGAGGCCCGCCGAACGGGTGATCAGCGCGTCGAAGAGCCGGTGCACCAGGGCGGACGCCTCGTTCAGCCCGCGGTCGAGGTACACGGCGCCGATCAGCGCCTCCAGCGTGTCGGCGAGGATGGAGGCCTTGTCGCGGCCCCCGGTGCCCTCCTCGCCGCGGCCGAGCCGGATGTGGGCGCCGACGCCGAGGCCGCGGGCGACGCCCGCGAGGGCCCGCATGTTGACCACGGCGGCGCGCAGCTTGGCGAGCTGCCCCTCCGGCAGGTCGGGATGGCCGCGGAACAGCGTGTCGGTGACGACGAGGCCCAGCACCGAGTCGCCGAGGAACTCCAGGCGCTCGTTGGTGGGCAGGCCGCCGTTCTCGTAGGCGTACGAACGGTGCGTCAGCGCGCGTTCGAGCAGTGTGTCGGTCACATCGACGCCGAGAGCGCCGGTCAGTTCGTTGCGATCCGGCGCGGGATCGCTCTTCTTGCCGCTCACAGGCCCTCCTCGCAGGCCGTGAACCGCCCCGTGGGGCGGTCGCGTGTGGCGCGCGGCCGGTACGGCGAGGACGCACGGCGGGAGGGTCCGCGAAGACGAGGTGCGCGCCGGTCGGCTGATCCCGGCGTGCACCACGGCTCCGGGCGCAGTGAACGCCCGTCGTCCGGAGAAAGGGTGTTCGTCCGGGGAAGGGTGTTCAGTCTCCGTGCCGGTCACCACGCCGACGTGGTCGCGCCGGGTGGTCGGGTGCCTGTCCTACCGCATCGGGGGGCGGGTCGCGCCGTCCGCGCGTATCCGCCCCCCAGGATGCGAGAAGACTCAGGACGACGGTGCGATGACCTCGCGCCGGTTGTAGGTGCCACAGGTCGCGCACGCGGTGTGCGGCAACTTGGGGTCGCGGCACGTCGGGCACTCGACCAGGTTCGGCGCGCTGGTCTTCCACTGCGAGCGCCGGTGCCGCGTGTTGCTGCGCGACTTCTTCCGCTTGGGGACGGCCACGTCAGCCCTCCTGCTTTCGTTCTCGTCGGTCGGATGGTGCGCGGGAGCCGTTGCTGCTCCCGTTTCCCCGGTCGGAGGGCCCCGGCGCCGTGTCGTCGGCGAGGCCCCGCAACGCCGCCCACCGGGGGTCGGCGGCGTCGTGGTCGTGGTCGGGGTCGACGTCAGCCAACCGCGCGCCACAGTCCGGGCACAGGCCCGGGCAGTCGTCCCGGCACAGCGGGGACAGCGGCAGCGCGAGCACCACCGCGTCCCGCAGGACGGGTTCGAGGTCGATCAGGTCGCCCTCAAGGCGGAGCTCGTCGTCGGCGGCGTTCCCGCCGGAGCGGGTGTCGTCGTAGACGAAGAGTTCCTGGAACTCCGCCTCGAAGGTCGAGGCGATCGGGTCGAGGCAGCGGGCGCACTCCCCCCTGAGGGGGACCGTCGCCGTACCGGTGACGAGCACCCCCTCCAGGACCGCCTCGAACCGGAGGTCCAGTTCGAGCGCGGCGCTCTCGGGGACGCCCACCATCTCGACGCCGAGATTCTCCGGTGCCGGCACGGACAGGTGCTCCTCCCGCGACGACCCGGGTCGCCTGCCCAGAGCTCGGGTGTCGAGCACGAGAGGGGCGTTGGGGTCGAGGCGTGTCAGCGGATTCCTGCTTTCGTGAGGCATGAGAATACCGGCCACGGTGATGGCCGATGTCCCAGAGTACCGAAGACCCGGCGGTCGCCCCAACTCGCGGCCACCGTGACGAGTCCCGCGATCAGTCCTGCGTGAGCCGTTCGACGAGCCGCTCGTGGACGAGGTCGGGCACGAGGCCGGAGATGTCCCCGCCGAACCTCACGACCTCCTTCATGAGGCTCGACGACAGAAACGCGTACTCGGGGTTCGTCGCCATGAACAGCGTCTCGACCCCGGCGATGCGGTGGTTCATCTGCGCCATCTGCAACTCGTACTCGTAGTCGCTGACGGCCCGCAGCCCCCGGACGATCACCGGGATGTCCTGCTCGCGGCAGTAGTCGACGGTCAGGCCGTAGAAGGTGTCGACCCGGACGTTGCCGTACTCCCGGGTGACCTCGGTGATCATGTCGGCGCGCTCGTCGACGGTGAACAGGCTCTTCTTGCTCTTGTTGATCAGCACGGCGACGACCACCTCGTCATAGAGGTGGGAGGCGCGGCTGATGATGTCGAGATGCCCGTTGGTGACGGGGTCGAACGACCCCGGACAGACGACACGGCGCACGGCACGAACCCCTTCGGTCCCGTTTTCCGACCTGCGGCGCGAACGTACCAAATCGCCGTCGGCGTACCTTTCAGCGGGTGCGGGGGACGGGTCGTTCACCCGCGCTCCAGCGCGTCGATGATCTTCGCGGCGATGGGGCCGGACTCGGCTCCGTACCCGGGCGCCTCCGTCATCACCGCGACCGCGTACTTGGGTTCGTCCTTCGGCCCGACGCCGATGAACCAGCGGTCGTTGTAGGCGGCGCCCTCGACGTCGGCGGTCCCGGTCTTGCCGCCGAGGATGGACGTGCCCCGCAGCGACTTCCCGGTCCCCCGGGCGACGACCGCCTTCATCATGTCGAGCAGCTGACCCGCCTGTTCGCCGGTCAGGGCCTCGGACATCCGCTTCGGTTCGATGCGGTCGACGGTCGTCCCGGAGGGCGCGCGGAGCCTGTCGACCAGGTGCGGCCGCATGATCACGCCGTCGTTGGCGATGGCGGCGGCGACCATGGCCATCTGGAGCGGCGAGGCGACCGTGTTGCCCTGCCCGATGGAGCCGAGCGCGCTGAGCGACGCCTCCCCGGTCTTCGGGAACGAGCTGGCGGCGGCGTGCAGCCCGTCGGCGTACTCGATCCGGTCACCGAACCCGAACCGCTCGGCCTGCGCGTGGACGGCGTCGTTGCCCGGCTCCTCAGCCCCCATGAACGCGAACGTCGTGTTGCACGACTGCGCGTACGCCTCGATGAGCGGGATCCGGCTGAGGTCGCACGATCCGCCGATGTCGCCCGCGTCGTTGTTGATCGCCTGCCCGGCGCCGGGCGGACGGTAGCTGCGGCCCGCCCGGACGCGGGTCGTCTCGCTCGCCCCGGCCTTCAGCGCGGACGCGACGACCACCGTCTTGAACGTCGAGCCGGGCGGGAACACCTCGTTCGTCGCCTTGTCGAGCAGCGGCTTGAGCGGCTCGTCGTTGAGCCGGTCGAACGCCGCCGTCGCCTTCTTCCGGTCGAGGGTGGACACGTCGTTCGGGTCGTAGGACGGCGTCGACGCCATCGCCAGGATCGCGCCGGTCCTGGCGTCGAGCGCGACGGCGGCGGCGCGGCGGACGCCTGCCGACCGGAGCGCGTCGTAGGCGGCGCGTTGCGCGTCGGCGTTCACGGTGGTCTCGACCGTGCCGCCCGGGACGTGCTTGCCGATGAGCTTGTCGACGAGGTTGGTCGTGGCGAGGCGGTCGTCCGTCCCGTCCAGGAAGTGGTTCTCCGCGGACTCCAGGCCCGTCTGGGAGAACACGGAGAAGTAGCCGGTGACGGGGGCGAACACCGGACCGTCCTTGTAGTGGCGCTGGTAGCGGTCGTGGCCGGTCTTCTCCGACCAGGCGAGGCGCTCGCCGTCCGCGACGATGGGGCCTCGGTCGATCTTGAAGCGGTCCTCGAACTGGCGGGCGTTGTTCGGGTCGTCGCGCAGGTTCTGGGCGTCGAAGCCCTGGACGTAGGTGATATTCGCCATGAGCGCGACGACCAACACCAGGGTGATGACCCATGTACGCCCCACGGCGCGGTCAACACCCGGCTTCATGGGCCGACCCCTACCCCACGGATGGTCTTCTCAACTGCCGACGGCACGCCCGTACCAGAACACCGCCTCGCCGTAACGTCGTTCGCGTTCGGCCTCGTACCCGTCGGGCCAGCGCAACGCCGGGCCGCGGGTGGCGCGCTCCACGACGACCAGCGCGTCCGGCGCCGTCCACCCGTGGTCGCGGAGGTCTTCCAGCAGTGTGGTGACGGATTTGTCGTCGAGCGCGTACGGCGGATCGGCGAAGATCAGGTCGTAGGGGCCGTCCGGTGGCGGTTTGCGGACGATCCGCTCCACCTTGCCCGCGCACGGGACGGCGCCCGGCAGCCCGATCTCCTCGGCGTTCTTCTGGATCACCTTCATCGCGCGCGGATGCGACTCGACGAGCAACGCGTGCGCGGCGCCCCGCGACAGCGCTTCCAAGCCCACCGCGCCCGACCCGGCGTAGAGGTCGGCGACGCGCGACCCGTCCAGCGGGCCGAGCAGTGCCAGCACCGTGCCGAACAGGCCCTCACGCGCGCGGTCGCTGGTCGGCCTGGTGTCCCGTCCCGGCGGGACGGCCAGCCGCCGTCCGCCCGCGCTGCCCGCGATGACCCTGGTCATCCCCCCAGTATCCCGGCCTCGCGGCACCGCCCTTCCCGGGGCGACACGCCCCAAGAATGCACAACCGGGGCACGCGGCTCTTGTGAAACTCGACCTAAATGATCCGATTACGGTTCACAGCCGCTACTGGACGTGTAAGCGTGCTCGCAGGTTGTACAACCCGATCCCCTCAGGAGCATCAGTGCATCACGGTAGGAGACTGGCGGTGACGGCCGGCGCGACGGTCCTCGGTATCGCCGCCATGAGCGGCGTTTCCCACGCCGAGACCTCCCAGCCCTCCGCCAAACCGTCCAAGAGCGCGACGGCGAAGAGTTCGGGCTCACTGCTGAACCTCAGCCTCGCCCCAACGGCGAAAACCGACAAGTCATCCAAGACCACCAGCCTGGGACTCGACCTCGGCCTGGGCGTCGGCTCCCCCGACACCGGCGTGAACGTCCGCGTCCACGCGGGCGCCACGCTGGGCGGCTCGGGCACGCGGTCCGGCAACCGGACCACGGCCGCGAGCCAGGGCACCGGCGTCTCGGTCGGCGCGGGCGTCGGGGTCTCGGCGGGCGGCAACCGGCTCGTCGGCGCCCGGGCCAACGCGAGCGCCGGGGTCGACCCGGTCGCCGTCAACGTGTCGGCCAACGCCTGCGTCGGAGGCTGCAACCAGGCCCCGACCCCGCCCACGCCGCCCACTCCCCCGACCCCGCCGACGCCGCCCAGCCCGCCGGTGCCGCCGGGACCGACCCAGCCGGGTCCGCCGTCCGGTCCGCTGCTGCCGGACCTGCCGTCCTCACCGATGGGCCCCGGCGCCACGGCGGAGGGCGAGTTCACGCCGCCGAAGGAACTGCCGTTCACCGGGACCGACGCGCTGCCGCTGGTGGCGCTCGGCCTCGCCGCCATCGCCGCGGGCAGCGCCGCGGTCGCCGCGACCCGTAGGCGTGCGGCCCGCGAGTCCTGAGCAAGCCCGTGAAAGGGGCGTCTCCAGAACCATGGAGGCGCCCCTTCACCGTGCGGTGTCAGAGGTTCTCAGAACCCGTGACCTTCCAGGTGCCGCCCGAACGCTGAAGCTGGAGCCGGTGGACGGTGACCGGCTTCTCGTCGGTGCAGTCGCCCTTGCAGGTGCCGAGCGTCACCAGCGCGACCAACCGGTCGTCCTGACCGCCCGAGCGCAGCCCGACCTCCACGGGCGTCCCGGACGCGACGGTCGGCGCCTGCGCCACCGCGTCGAGCGCCCCCCGCGCCGGTGCGCCCGGCCAGGTCGCACCCGCGAGGTCGGCGCGCGGCGAGGCCGCCTTCAACGAGTACAGGCTGTCGAGCAGCCAGCCGCCGCCCTGCCTGACCACGGTGGCCCGCATCGGGTTCTGGAGGCGGTTCGGGTCGGCGTTCTCGGCGCGGACCGTCCGCTTGACGTACGACAGCACCGTGACCTTGTCGGGCGACGCGGACACCACCGCCGAGTCGACGATCGCCGTGGTGACCGAGCCCTTCTTGGCCGTCAGTTCCGCGCGGTATCCACGGGCCTTCAGTTGCCGGTCGTACTCGGTGCCGTACCTGGGCGTGGACGCCCTGTGCGCCGCTTCCACGTTCTGGTCGAACCGCGCGTGGTCGAAGCTCAGCACCGCCTTGATCGCCTCCGCGGCGGGACCGACGGCCGCCGCGACGTCCGGGGGCGGCGCCGCTACCGCGTCGGCCTCCGCCGGGCTCTCCGACGATCCGTCCGACAGCAGCGCCCACGCCGCCCCGCCCACCCCGAGCGCCAGCAGAGCTGCTGCGGCAGCCGCGATGACGGCCGTCCCTCGCCGCCTGCGCTGTGGCGGGACGGTCGGCGGCGGTTGCTGGCCGAACCCGTCCGAGCTCGTCGCGGCGAAATGATCGATCCTGCCTACTGTTGGCGGCGCGGTCTGCGGCGTCCTCGGATCACCCGCGAAATGGGCGCCGGTGGTCAGCGTCCCCTCGCTGCTCGCCCGGTCGGGTGCCTCACCGCCGAGCAGGTTCAACAACACCTGCTGCGCTTCCGGCCGCCCCGCCGGGTCCTTGTCCAGACAAGACCTGACAACCCCTTGCAACCTGTCCGGCAACGCCGACAGGTCGGGCTCGTAGTTCAGGATTCGGTGGAAGACGGCGGAGATCGTGTCGTTACCGAAGGGATGGCGTCCCGTCGCCGCGAACAACATCGTCGCCGCCCACGTGAACAGGTCGACGCCCGTACCGAGGTCGGTGTCGGTGACCTGCTCGGGCGCCATGTACGACGGCGTCCCCACCACGCCGCTGCCGCGCGCCGACGATGCCCCGATGACCCGCGCGATACCGAAGTCGATGACCCGAGGCCCATCGGGCCCCATCAGCACGTTGGACGGCTTGAAGTCGCGATGCAGGATCCCCGCCCGGTGAATCGCCGCCAGCGCCGTCACCGTCCCGATCGCGAGCCGATCAAGATCCGTCCCCGTCCGGGGGCCTTTCCCGTTGACCAACCCGCTCAACGACGGCCCCGGCACGTACTCGCTTACGACATAGGGCAGATCACCAGAAATGTCGGCGTCCAGAACCTGGGCGGTGCAGAATCCCGCGACCCGCCCGATCATCCCCATCTCACGCTCGAACCGCGCCCGCCACTCGGGATCACGGCTGAACCGGTCCCGCAGCAGCTTCACCGCCGCCTGCTCGCCGTCCTCACGCCGCCCCAGATAGACAACGCTCTGCCCGCCCTCACCGATCCGCCCGACCAGCTCATACCGCCCAAGCCGCTCAGGATCACCGGGCAGCAGCGAAGCGACATCCATGGGGAGCTCCTTTGTCGCACACAACCCGCCACAGGAACCTGTACCCGCGCGAGCACCGCATGGTTACTCACAATGCGCAATACGTTAGACGTTGGTGTCTGTCGGGGGCGAGCACGGAAGTTTGCGCCCCGCCCACCCGTTTCGGGCAAGCCCGTGCGCGCAGCCGAGGGGGCGCGCACGGTGAACGTCAGCCTTTCTCCAGGAATTCAGTGCGTTCCTCGTTGAGGAGGGACGTCAGGATTGTGGCCAGGGCTGGGTGGTCTGTCAGGTCGGGGTCGGCGTTCACCAGGGTCGTGGCCTCGTCGCGGGCGTCGCGGATGACGTCCTCGTCCCGCTGGAGGGTGAGCAGGCGGAGGCTGGAGGCGCGGCCCGCCTGGGCGGCGCCGAGGACGTCGCCCTCGCGGCGTTGTTCCAGGTCGAGGCGGGACAGTTGGAAGCCGTCGGTGGTGGACGCGACGGCGTCGAGGCGTTCGCGGGCCTTGCTCGCGGGTGCGGCGTCGGTGACGAGGAGGCACAGGCCCGGGTGTGATCCACGGCCGACGCGGCCACGGAGCTGGTGGAGCTGGGAGACGCCGAACCGATCCGCGTCCATGATCACCATGACGGTGGCGTTGGGCACGTCCACGCCGACCTCGATGACCGTGGTGGCGAGCAGGACGTCCAGGTCGCCGTCGGTGAAGCGGCGCATCACCCCGTCCTTCTCGTCGGGGTGCAGCTTGCCGTGCAGGACGCCGATGCGGAGCCCGTCGAGGAGCTCCTCCAGTTTCGGGAGGACCTCCATGATGCCGAGCGGCGAGCGGCGGCCCTCCTCGTCCGGGGCGACGGCGTCGCCCTCGTCGCCTTCCTGCTCGCCGATGCGGGGGCAGACGATGTAGATCTGGCGTCCCTTGGCGGCCTCCTCCTTGATGCGCTCCCAGGTGCGGGCCAGGAACGCGGGCTTCTCCGGCGGGACGACATGGGTCTGGATCTGGGAGCGGCCCGCCGGGAGCTGGCCGAGGACGGACGTCTCCAGGTCGCCGAACACGGTCATCGCCACCGTGCGCGGGATCGGCGTCGCCGTCATGACGAGCACGTGGGGACGGCCGCCCGTGGTCTTCTCGCGCAGGGCGTCCCGCTGTTCGACGCCGAAGCGGTGCTGTTCGTCCACGACGACGAGGCCGAGATCGGCGAACTGGACGCTCTCCTGGAGGAGCGCGTGGGTGCCGACGACGATCCCGGCGGCGCCGGACGCCGCGTCCAGCAGGGCCCCCTTGCGCGCCTTGGCGCCCTGCGACCCGGTGAGCAGCGCGACCCGGGTGGCGTTGTCGGCCCCGTCGAGCTGCCCGGCCCGCCCGAGGTCGCCGAGCATGCCGGTGATCGACCGGTGGTGCTGCTGCGCGAGGACCTCGGTGGGCGCGAGCAGCGCCGCCTGCCCCCCGCCGTCCACGACCTGCAACATCGCCCGCAACGCGACCACGGTCTTTCCAGAGCCGACGTCTCCTTGGAGGAGGCGGTGCATGGGGTGGTCCAGGGCGAGGTCGGCGGCTATCTCGTCGCCGACCTGGCGTTGGCCGTCGGTGAGCTCGAAGGGGAGGCGGGTGTCGAACTCCGACTGGAGGGCGCCGAAGGAGGGTGGACGCGGTGTCGCCGGGAGCGCGGCGGCGGCGATGCGGCGCTGTGCCAGGGCCACCTGGACGACGAACGCCTCGTCCCACTTCAGGCGGTTCTTGGCGCGGCCCAGCTCGTCCCAGCTGCTCGGGCGGTGGATGCCCTCGTAGGCCTCGCGGAGGCCGATCAGGTCGCGGCGGCGAAGCAGTTCGGCGGGCATCGGATCGGCGGGGAGATCGAGCTGGTCGAGGACGGTCCCGACCGACGTGCCGATCGTCTCGATCGGGAGGGACTTCGTCGACGGGTAGATCGGGATGATCTCGTCGGCCCACTCCTGCGCGGCCTGCTCGGCGCTCGTGTCGTGGACGACCTTGTACTGCGGGTGCGCGAGCTGCCTGACCTCCCGGCCGCTCCGGGGACGGTAGGTGCTGATCTTCCCGGCGAACAGGCCGCGGGTGCCGGGCGAGAGGTCCTTCTCCGCGCGGTAGGAGCCCTTGCGGCCGAAGAAGCTGAGCTTGAGCTGGCCCGTCCCGTCGGTGACGGTGATCTCCAGGACGTAACCGGGGTTGCGCTGGAGGGTGCGGCCCTGGACCTTCTCGACCTCCGCCATGACGGTGACGTGCTCGCCGTCCTGGAGGCCGCTGAGCTGGGTCAGCTCGCCGCGGTGGGCGTAGCGGCGCGGGTAGTGGTGCAGGAGGTCGCCGACGGTGTCCAGGTCGAGGCCCTTCTCCAGGACCTTGGCCGTCTTGTCGCCGAGGACCTTGCGCAACGGCTCGTCGAGATTCGCCACACCGTCTTTTCTAGCCGATGGGGACGACGGGCATCAGGGAACGCCGGGACGCGGCGGGCGCCGATTCGCCTACGTGACCGGCGGTCGGCTACCCTGGTCCGTGCGCCTCGTCCGAGGCGCTTACCCGTGATGCCCCGTCTCGGTCGGGCGGCGCTCCGGTCAGAGTATCGACACCACTTGGAGTTTCCCGTGGCTTCCGTCTGCGACGTCTGCGGCAAGGGACCCGGTTTCGGCATGCGCGTCTCCCACTCGCACCGCCGCACCCCGCGCCGCTGGAACCCCAACATCCAGCGCGTGCGCGCCGTCGTGAACGGCAGCACCAAGCGGATCAACGCCTGCACCTCCTGCATCAAGGCCGGAAAGGTCGCCAAGCCGACCGTCTGACGGCACCCGAGCGAGGTCGCGGCCGGCTCATCGGACTCGTCCGGTGGGTCGGCTTTTCGCGTGCCCGCGCTCGGGGGCTCTCGTGGCCGGGGGCAGGTCAGGGGCGGTGGCGCCAGCCGTGGTCGACGGGGCCGATGCCCGCGCCGAGCGGGAAGCCCGCCGCGATCGCGCCCGTCACGTACTCCTTCGCCTTCGCGACAGCCGTCGGCATGTCGTCGCCCAGCGCGAGGTGCGACGCGATGGCGGACGCGAGCGTGCAGCCGGTGCCGTGGGTGTGCCGGTTGTCGTGGCGGGGCGCGGTGAACCGGTGCTCGTGCTCCCCGTCGAACAGCAGGTCGGCGGGCTCGCCGGGGAGATGCCCGCCCTTGATCAGCACCCATCGCGGGCCGAGTGCCTTGACGGCCTCGGCCGCCTCGCGCAGGCCCGACTCGTCCACCACCTTGACCCCGGTGAGCTGCTCGACCTCGAACAGGTTGGGCGTGACGACCGTCGCGGCGGGCAGCAGTGCCGTCCGGACGGCGTGGACGGCGTCCGCCGCGAGCAGCGAGTCGCCGTGCTTGGACACGCCGACCGGGTCCACGACCACGGGCGCGTCGGACGCGGCCAGCACCTCGGCGACGGTCTCGACCAGGACCGTGGACGCGAGCATCCCCGTCTTGATCGCGTGGACGCCGATGTCGGACAGCACCGAGTCGAGCTGGGCGCGCACCGCCTCGGGCGGCAGTTCCCAGTAGCCCTGGACGCCGAGCGAGTTCTGCGCGGTGACGGCGGCGACGACGCTCATCCCGTGGACGCCGAGCGCGAGCATGGTCTTCAGGTCGGCCTGGATCCCGGCGCCGCCGCCGGAGTCGGAGCCCGCGACGGTGAGCACGAGCGGCGGAGTCCGGGACGTCGACGGAGAATGCGGCATGACGTCCACTTTATGGTGATCTCAGGCCGGGCTCACACCATGGCCCGGGCTCACACCATGGGCCCGGCTCACACCATGGCGCAGGGCTGGCTGTTCAGCACGCACGTGGACGGCTTGTGCGCGACGCCCTTCGCCGCGAACACGACCCGCACCTTCTGGCCGGGGGCGATCGCGGTGCGTCCGCGCACATAGGCGATCTTGCCTGTCTTCACGACGGTGGCGCCCTTGATGGCGGTGACGGTCGCGGTGGTGATCGTGAACGCCAGCGCCCACTTCGTGACGGGCTGCGCGCCCTTGTTGGCGATCGTGGCGGTCGCCTTGAAGCCGCCGGGGTTCTTGGACGCGACCCGGAACGCGATGATCAGGCCGTCGGTGCGGTTGCCGCCACGGCTGGCGCGGTCACCGTCGCCGTCGCCGCGCTGGGAGACCTGGTTGTCCCTGGGGTCGGTCTGCCGCGGCGTGTCCGGCGCGCCGCCCGCGAAGTTGAGGGAGATCTGCTGCGTGCTCAGCGCGTACGCCACGATCCCGACCGCGATGACGAGCGCGACGATCGGCAGCAGCGGCACCGGCAGCAGCGAGAGGAACCTGAACGGGGACTTGCGGGACCGGGCCGGCTCGGCGGGCGCCTTCCGCGACCAGGGGTCCGACGTCTCGGGAGCGGTGGCGGGATAGGAGCTTGGAGCGCCTGGATAGTCACCCGGATAGTCCCCGGGGAGGGGCTCGAACAGGTACCCGTCCGGTGGGCCGTGCGTCTGCGGCGAACCGGACGAGACGCGTTCGTGCGGCGACACGTAGACGCGGTCGTCCGTCGGCCCGGCGAAGTCATCGAAGTCGTCGAAGCCGCCGTAGCCGTTGTAGGACGGATCCAGGTCGTTGTAGGACGGATCCAGCGGAGCACCGTAGAACAGACCCTGGGACGCGCCGACGTCCGATACGGGTTCGTCGTCCGGTCGTTCGCGCCTGGCGTGTCGTCCCATCACATCCCTCTTCGATCACAGGATGTATACCAAACCCGCACCAACCCTGCCTACAGGATGCGTCAATGTGAACGGGTGGGGATGTCGCGTGCGTACCGTTTCACGTCGGGAAATGGTCCCATGCGCCGGTCGGTGGTTCGCGTCCGTCCACACGAACTCCTGCCCCTTCGGCGACGGTTCCGATGACCGTCCAGGCAGGCGGGACGGTGCCGGGAGGGAACGTCGCGGCGAAGGCGTGGTCCTCGCCGCCGGTGAGCGCGTGGTGCTGTCCGTCCGGCCCGAGGATCTCCGGGGCGGGGACGGCCGAGGAGTCGACGTCGATCTGGACGCCGCTGGCGGCCGCGATGTGCCCGAGGTCCTGGACGAGACCGTCGCTCACGTCCAGCAGGGCGGTGGCGCCGTGGGAGCGCGCCTCGTCCCCCGCCGCGTACGGGGGTTCTGGACGGCGATGCGCCGCGAGCAGCTCGGCGGGGCCGTCCCGTCCCGCGTCGAGCAGCGCCAGCCCGGCGGCGGCGTACCCGAGCCGTCCCCGGACCGCCACGACGTCGCCGGGACGCGCCCCGGACCGGGTGAGCGGCGCGGCGCCGCCCAGATCGCCGAGCGCGGTGACCGCCAGCGTGATCTCGGACGCCCCCACCACGTCACCCCCGGCGACGGACGCGCCAACGACACGGCACTCGTCCGCGAGCCCGTCGTACAGGGTTTCGGCCCAGTCCACGCAGGTGTCGGGTGGCGCCGCGAACCCCACCAGAAGGGCCGTGGGACGGGCGCCCATCGCGACGATGTCGGCGAGGTTCTGCGCGGCGGCCTTGCGCCCGATGTCGTACGGCCCGGACCAGTCGCGGCGGAAATGGCGGCCCTCCACGAGCAGGTCGGTGGTGGCGACGACACGTGCGTCCGGCGCGGCGATCACGGCGGCGTCGTCGCCGGGGCCGAGCCGCACGTCAGAACCCTGCGGGAGCCGCCGCGTCAACCGGGCGATCAACCCGAACTCGCCCGCGTCACCGATCGTGCCCATCCGCCCCGTCCCCCGCGCTCCGGCCGTCCGTCCGTGTCCGATCACGGCACGCGAGCCCCTGGCCACGCGCGGCGGCGCGTAACACGATACGGTGAACCGTCCGACGGTTGATTCTCCGCCCGGGGAGGACGTGATGGTGCAGGCCTACATCCTCATCCAGACCGAAGTCGGCAAGGCCGCCGCGGTGGCGGGCCACATCTCCGGCATAACGGGCGTCACTCTGGCGGAGGACGTCACGGGCCCCTACGACGTGATCGTCCGAGCCGAGGCGCGCAACGTCGACGAACTCGGCAAGCTCGTCGTCGCCCAGATCCAGGCGGTCGACGGCATCACCCGCACCCTGACGTGCCCGATCGTCCACATCTAGGTTGAGACGCACGCTCCCGGGCGTCCTCGCCTGTCTCGCGCTGATGGCCGCCGCGTGCGGCGACGATGCCGTGCAGGTGCCGGTGCCCCAGCCCGACGCGGCCGTCCAACGGCTGTGCGAGGGGCTGCGGCTCCCCGAGAAGGTGCACGGGCAGGAACGGCGCGACACGTCCCCGTCCTCGCCGCTGACCGCCGCCTGGGGGTCGCCCGCGATCGCGCTGCGCTGCGGTGTGCCGCGCCCCCGGTCGCTCAAGCCGATGTCAGAACTCGGGGAGATCAACGGGGTGCTGTGGTTCGGTCGCCCCGTCGACCGTCCGGTCACGTTCGTCGCCGTCGGACGCCAGGCCTACGTCGAGGTCACCGTCCCGCCCAAGTACAACCCGGCCGGGGACGTCCTGATCGAACTGGGCCCGCTGATCACGGCGACGATCCCGGCGAAGCCCGAGGGCCAGATCTGACGGTGAGGCGGGTGGGATTCGAACCCACTCAGCGCAAGGCGACCGGGTTACAGCCGGACCCGACTCTCCGAACGTCGGCGCCGCCCCTCGCACGGCCTCGCGGCCGCGTCGTACCTCCGGAGGGATTCGAACCCCCAGCGCACAGCACCTCATGCTGTCGTCTCTACCGTTGGACTACGGAGGCATGCGTACGGCTCCCGGGATTCGAACCCGGAACAACCACTTCCTGAAAGTGGCCCCTCTACCAATTGGAGTAGAGCCGCATGAAAGGACCGGTCTCCTTTCAGAGACCGTGTGTCCCGCCGACGTCGTCTACGGTGCCACCATTCCCGAATTCACCGCAACGCATTTTCGGGTCAGGTCTCGTCGGGCAGGGCCGCGCCGAACGCGATCAGCGCCCAGAACGCGACCATGACCCAGCCGAGCGCGATCCCCGTCACCGCCAGCCCCAGCCCGCGCTCCCCGGAGCGCCGCAGCCGCGCCCACGCCACGTGCCCGGCGACGATCGCCGGGATGGACGGCAACCCGCACGTCACCAGGCCGACCGCGCCCATCGACACCGCGTAGATCGCGAGGCTGTTGACGCGCGGCTTGGCGGGCGGCCCGTACTGGGGCGGCGCGTACCCCGTGGGCTGCTGGTACGCGGCCCCGCGCGCGGCGACCGCGTCGGCGTACCGCTTCCACGTCTCCGCCTCGGCCGTGCGCCCCTGCCCGTGCAGCAGCATGGCAAGGTTGCGCATCGCGCCGGGATCGCCCGCCTGCGCGGCCTGCCGGTACTGCCGTTCGACCAGCACCTCCGCCTCCCCGGCGGCGAGCGCGGGCGGCCGCACGGCCTCGGCCGTCTGGATCCGGGGCTGTGTCGGGAACTGCGTGGGGGGCTGCGTCCTGGCCTCGCGGACGCCGCCGGAGATGAGCCGTCCAACAGCGCCTGGGCGGCCGGACGCCGCGCCGGGTCCTTGGCGAGCGCCGCGCGGACGGCGGCGAGGAGCGACCCGTCCAGCCCGCTCAGGTCCGGCTCCTCGCTCATGATCTGGTGGATGATCGCCGGGATCGAGTTTCCGCCGAAGCACGGCCCGCCGCGCGCGGCGAACGCCACGGTCGCGCCCCAGGCGAAAACGTCGGACGCTGGGGCGGCGCCGCGTCCGTCCAACTGCTCGGGGGCCATGAACGCCGGGGTGCCGACGATGCCGCCGGTCACAGTGAGGCGGGTGGCGTCCAGGGACCGCGCGATGCCGAAGTCGATGACCCGCGGACCGAACGTGGACAGCAGCACGTTGGCGGGTTTCAGGTCGCGGTGCACAATGCCCGCGTCGTGGATGGCGGTCAACGCGGTCGCGATCCCGACCGCGACGGCCTCGAGGTCGGAGCCCCGCAGCGGCCCGTCCTTGGCCACGGCGGCGTCCAGGCTCGGCCCATTCACGAACTCCGTGACGAGATAGGGCGGATCCGCGCCGGGCCCCGCGTCCAGGACGGGCGCGGTACAGAACGGCCGCACCCGCTGCGCCGCCGCGACCTCGGCCTCGAACCGGGCGCGATACTGCCGGTCAGCGGCGAACTCGCGCCTGATCACCTTGAGACCTTGTGCCCCGCAGCGTCCAGCCCGGCGTAGACCGTTCCCATCCCACCCTCGCCGAGCCGGTCCACGACCCGATACGGGCCGATGCGGTCCGGCAGGTCGCCATGCGCCAAGGGACATTCCCCTCATCAAGTGAGTTTCAGCCCCCAAGCCTGGCACATCTGATCACCCCAAACGCCCCAGCCCAACACCCCCAACCAAACCAACCCTCAGCCGGACAGCTCGGCGGCGGACTCGACCCGCACGGAGCGGCGCAGCCAGACGTCCAACCGCTCCCGGTCAGTGCACGCGAGGATCCGCTCGCGCTCGTCCGCGCGCAGCGCCACGCCCCTGGCTTCAAGCACCATCACCACGGACTCGGCTTTTCCCTCGACTTTTCCTTCGGCGTTCGCGGCGCGACGGAAGTCGGAGTAGTAGTGCGACACGCTCTTCGCCACCGCCCCCAGATCGACCAGGCCCCTAGGGAAGTCACCCACTGGCGGCGAACTCAGCCGAACAGGTCGGCGGCGGACTTGGCCTCCACGACACGACTCAGCCAGGTCTTCAACTGCGCCAGGTCGGTGCACTCGAGGATCCGCTCCCGATCCTCAACACGCAACGACACTCCCTTGCCTTCCATCATCGACACGATGATCTTGGCCGTGGTCGTTTTCTCCACGCTGCGGAACAGGTCGGAGTAGTACGGCGAGTCGGTCTTCATCATGGCCTCCAGGCTCTTGCGGACGACCTCGGGAAGCACTCCGGCTACGAAGTCATAGTAACGGTTCAGTCTGGCGTCGTGGTTGTCGCCGAGCAGGTTGGTGGCCTGGACGGCGGACTTGACGACCTCGGCGGATCTCGCGCCGTACCCGTGGTAGAGGGCGGACAGGACGCCCATGGCGGGGTCGGCGGCGATCTCCTTCGGGTCGTTGAGGAACGGGACGTGCTCCTGGCGGACCACCAGGGGCACCAGGACGTTGTTCGGGTGGCCGGTCTGGATGGGGCGCTCGCACTGGGCGGCGATGGCCGGGTCGGGTGCGAGGACCAGCAGTGCGACCGGGCAGCGTTGGCGGGCGCGGAGGATGGCGATGTAGAGCGGCCACGTCCACTCCTTGTCGGTGGGCGGCCAGCGTTGGACCTCCACGACCACACCACGTTTGCCGTCGACGGTCTCCATGACGACGGCGGCGTCGCCCGAGTACTCGCTGGTCTTGAGGTCGATGAAGGACTCCGAGACGTCCTGGACGCTCACCACCTCGGGAATCTCGACGCCCATTTCCGCCAGGAGCTCACCGGCCAGTTCTGGCGACCAGCGGAAGAGTTCCGCCGAAATGTCGTGTTGTTGACTTGGCATGCGGAAGACACTATCGGCACTTCTTTGGATATTGCTTGGTACTTCGTTGACCGTGAGTTATGCCACGCCGCAAAACCTTTTGTTCGGTGCAATTCGGGCTTTTGATGTCTAGAAAAAGTTGGACTTGGGGGAACCGGGTGGGTCTTCTGGGCGTCTGAGGTCTATGGGTAGTCGTACCTTTGCGTCGGTATCGGCGGCGATGTTGCTGGTCGGGGTGACCGGGTGTGGTGGGTCGTCCGGGGGCGGTAAGGCGCCGGAGGCGGCGCCGCCGATGCGGCTTGTCGCTTATGACGGTTGTGACGCTCTGCTGGACGGGTTGCGTCAGGCGACGGCGGAGAAGGTCGGGCCCTACGGGTTGAGCGACATGCCCTTGGGGCTGGCCGAGGATGGCATGTCGCGAGGGAAGGTGCCGCAGGCCGCGCCGGTGCCGGGGGGTGCGCCGGAGCATTCGACGACCAACTCGCATGAGCCGGGGGCCGACGAGCCCGATCTCGTCAAGACCGATGGGCGTCGGATCGTGACGCTCACGGATGGGCGGCTCCGCGTCATCGATCCGGTGACGCGGAAGGTCGTCCACACGCTGGATATCCCGGGGGCGCAGCGGCGCGGGATTGGGCAGTTGCTGCTCAGTGGTGACCGTGTGCTCGTGTTGAGTGAGTCGTGGCCGCTGGTTTCTCTTCCGCGTCGGGCGATGCCGGGGAAGGTCAGGCCGTGGCCTCATCCGGCACGGCCTACGACTCGGTTGACGTTGGTCGATCTGTCTGGGACGCCCAAGGTCATCGGCAATCTGACCACCGAGTCCGACTATCTGGACGCGCGGCAGAGCGGCTCCACGGTCCGGGTCGTGGTGCGGAACAGGCCGGACATCGACTTTCCCGGCCATGGCGCGGACCCGAAGAAGGCCGTCCAGGAGAACAAGGCGGCCGCGATGAAGGCGCCGCTTGGTGCGTGGCTTCCGGAGTTCCAGGTCGATGCGGGGAATGGTGGGCCCGCGAAGAAGTACACGCCTCCGTGTGACCAGGTGAGCCGTCCGGCCTCTTATACGGGGTCGGCGATGCTGAGCATGCTGACGCTCGACCTGTCACGTGGGCTCGGGGACCCGCAGGCGATCGCCGTTACGGCTGACGGGGCGACCGTGTACGGGAATGGGAAGAGCCTCTATGTCACCGGCACTCCCCCGCGGCCTTTCCTGTGGAAGGAGCCGAGCAAGGCGATCGAGCAAAAGACTGATGTCTACAAGTTCGACGTCAGTGGGAAGGGACGTCCGCGTTATGTGGCGTCCGGGTCGGTGAAGGGTGATCTGCTCAATCAGTACTCCATGTCGGAGTACGGCGGGAATCTGCGTGTGGCCACTACTGTCGGGCGGTTCGGGGCTGATCGGGAGCGGTCGGAGAGTTCGGTGCATGTGCTCGCGCAGGATGGTGCGCGTCTTGGTGAGATCGGGCGTGTCGACGGTCTCGGCAAGGGTGAGCGGATCTACTCCGTCCGGTTCATCGGGGCCGCCGCGTATGTGGTGACCTTCCGGCAGGTCGATCCGCTCTACGTGCTCGACCTCAAGGATCCGCGCCGTCCCCGGTTGACCGGCGAGTTGAAGATCACCGGCTATTCCGCGTACCTGCATCCCATGGCGGACGGCAAGCTCCTCGGTGTCGGACGGGACGCCGACACGTCCGGACGCACGCGCGGGCTCCAGGTCTCGCTCTTCGACGTGTCCGGCCAGCCCCGCAAGGTCGCGTCCTACCAGGTGAAGGGCGCCTCGTCGCAGGCGGAGTTCGAGCCGCACGCCTTCCTGTACTGGCCGCGGTCGGGGCTGACGGTGATCCCGGTGGATCGTCCGGGCGGCGGGACGAACGACGCCCTCGCCCTCAAGGTGTCCGGGACGTCCATCAGCGAGATCGGCACCGTCAAACATCCAGGGCGGGCCTACACCGGTGGCGTCCAGCGGTCGGTCATCGTCGGCGGCACGCTCTGGACGTTCTCCGAGGACGGCGCCCGCGCCACCGACGCCGCCACGCTGAGGAGCGCGGCGTGGGTGCCGTTCGGCTGACCGGTCAGCGCAGGCCGGTGGAGCGGCGCAGCGCCGTCTGGATGAGGCGGTCGACGAGCGCCGGGTAGTCGAGCCCGGTCGCCGCCCACATCTGCGGGAAGGCCGACGCGGGGGTGAAGCCCGGCATGGTGTTGATCTCGTTGAGGATCCAGCGGCCGTCGGAGGTGTGGAAGAAGTCGACGCGGGCGAGGCCCTCGCAGTCGACGGCGTCGAACGCCTGGACGGCGATGCGGCGGACCTCCTCGATCGCGGCGGGCGGCAGGTCCGGCGGGATGGCCAGGCCGGAGGCGCTGTCGATGTACTTGGTCTCGAAGTCGTAGAAGTCGTGGTCGCCGCCCACCAGCACCTCGGCGGGCAGGCTCGCCTCGGCGGGGGCGTCGTCCACGCCCTGTAGGACGCCGCACTCGATCTCGCGGCCCTCGACCGCGGCCTCCACGATGACCTTCGGGTCGTGTTCGCGGGCCGCTTCGACGGCGGCGTCGAGGTCGGCCTCGTCGGCGACGCGGCTGATGCCCATGCTGGACCCGGCGCGGGCCGGTTTGACGAACACGGCGCGTCCGGCCGCGAGCCCCAGCTCCTTGATCTCGTCGATCTTGCGCTTGCGCTCGTGCCGCCAGGCGCGGTCGCCGACGACGACGTAGTCGCCGATGGGCAGGCCGCGTGCCTGCCAGACGAGCTTCATGAACTCCTTGTCCATGCCGACGGCACTGGCCAGCACCCCGGCCCCGACATAACGGACGCCCGCGAGTTCGAGCAATCCCTGGATGGTGCCGTCCTCGCCGTAGGGGCCGTGCAGCAGCGGCAGCACCACGTCCACGTCGCCGAGCCGCTCGGGGACCCGCTGCGGCCCGACGACCATCAGGCCGCGGTCGTCGGGGTCGAACGGCATGGCGAGGACGCCGCCGGTGCCGGTGACCTCGGGCAGGCGGCCGTCCTCGATGGCGAGCCGCTGATCGCTCGGCGGGAGCACCCAGCGGCCGTCGCGGGCGATGCCGATCGGCACCACCTCGTACCGCTCCCGGTCGATGGCGGCCATGATCGCTCCGGCGGTGACGCAGGAGATCGCGTGCTCGGAGCTGCGCCCGCCGAAGACCACCGCCACGCGGACCCTTGATGCCTGGGACATGAGGCCCGACCCTACCGGTGATCAGGCACGATCGGCCACGAGCGACCGCCCGCGTCGCCGGTCACACGCCGTACCGTTCGGGCTTCGGGGAGCGGGAGATCAGCGAGATGGCCGCCTCCTTCATCGGCATGCCGTGGTACAGGACGGCGGTGACGGCCTCCGCGATCGGCATCTCCACGTTGTGCTTGCGGGCCAGTTCCAGGACCGCCTCGGACGACTTGACGCCCTCCGCGGTCTGCCGGGTGACGGCGATGACCTCGTCCAGCGTCATGCCGCGTCCGAGGTTCACCCCGAACGTCCGGTTGCGCGACAGCGGCGACATGCACGTCGCGACGAGGTCGCCCATCCCGGCGAGCCCGGCGAAGGTGTGCTCGTCGGCGCCGAGCGCGGCGCCGAGCCGGGCGATCTCGGCGAGCCCGCGGGTCATCAGCATCGCCTGCGTGCTGGCGCCGAACCCGAGCCCGACGGACATGCCGACGCACAGCGCGACGATGTTCTTCACCGCGCCGCCGAGCTCGCAGCCGACGACGTCGGTGCTGGTGTAGACGCGGAAGTACGGCGTCATCGTCGCGGTCTGGAGGCGCTGGGCGGCGTTCTCGTCCACGCAGGCGGCGACGGCCGCGTTGGGCTCGCCCGCCGCGATCTCCGGGGCCAGGTTCGGGCCGCAGAACACGGCGACGCGCTCCGGGGGGACGTCGGCGACCTCGCAGACGACCTCCGACATGCGCCGGGACGTGCCGAGTTCGACGCCCTTCATCAGGCTGACGAGGACGGCGTCCGGCGGCAGCATCGGCACCCACGCGGTGAGGTTCTGCCGGAGGGTCTGCGCCGGGACGGCCAGCGCGACGAAGTCGGCGCCCTTGAGCGCCTCGGCCGGGTCGAGCGTGGCGCGGACGGACTCGGGCAGCGTGACGCCGGGCAGGTAGTCGGGGTTCTCGTGCCGTTCGTTGACGGCCTCGACGACCTCGGGACGGCGGCCCCACAGCACGACCTCGCCGCCCGCGTCGTGCAGCAGCTTGGTGAACGTGGTGCCCCAGGATCCCGCCCCCATCACCGCGGTGCGGTACGTCACGAGCCCTCCGCCTTCGGCTTGGAGGCGGCCTTCGAGCTGGCCTTGGAGGGGGCCTCGGACGTGCCCTTCGAGCTGGCCTTCGAGCTGGCGCGGCGCTCTTCGAGGACGCGGTGGTGGTCGTAGGGCGCCTTCGGCGGCTCCTGGCCGCGCAGCCCGGCGAGCAGGGCGGTGATCGTGGCCATGATGTCCTCGGTGGCGGCGCGCAGCGTCTCCCGGCCGGGCGGTCGTTCCGTGTACCGCGACAGGTCGACCGGCGGCCCGGCGGCCACCTTCATCGTCTTGCGCGGGAACGGGTGGACGCCCTTCTTCAGGCTGCCCGCGAGGCCCGTCAGCTCGCCCTTGCGGTAGGGCAGCAGCTCGTGCGCGCCCCACGTCGCGACCGGGACGACCGCCGCGCCGGTCTTCAACGCCATCCGCGCGACGCCCGTCTGCCCGGTCATGGGCCACAGCTCGGGGTCGTGGGTGCAGCTGCCCTCCGGGTAGAAGATCAGGCACTCGCCGTCCAGCAGGGCCCGTTCGGCGTCCTCCAGGACGTTGGCCGCGTCGGCGCTGTACCGGTGGACGGGAATCTGCCCCGTCCCCCGCAGGACCCTCCCGACGAACCCGGCGTCGAACAGCGTGGACTTGGCAAGGAACACCGGAAACCGGCCGGACTTGTGGACGAAGTGCGCGAGCGCCAGCGGGTCGGCCTCGGAGATGTGGTTGGCGGCGATGATGACGCCGCCCGTCGCGGGCACGTTCCCGCGGCCCCGCCAGTCCCGTTTCAGAAGCGCGGTGAGCAGCGGGCGCAGGACGGCGGTCGTGAACCTCCGCCACCCCGGCGAATGAGCGTGCCCCATGCTCGATTCCTCCTCGTCCCTTCCCCCAGGTGAACGCGGGGTGTACATGAGTGTCGCGGTTGGGTGCGCATAGTGTCGAGTTGCCATGTCTACCGCAGAGAACCTCCAATGGTCGCTCATCGTGCCGGTCAAGGTGCTGGCCAGGGCGAAGACCCGCATGTCGGCGACGGCCGGCCCGCACCGCGAGTCCCTCGCGCTGGCGGTGGCGACCGACACGGTCGCCGCGGCGCTGCGCTGCGACCGGGTCCGCACCGTGATCGTCGTCACTGACGACCCCCTTCCCGCCGCCGATCTGGCCGCGCTCGGCGCCCGGGTCGTGCCCGACGTCCCGGACGCCGGGCTGAATCCCGCGCTGGTCTACGGCGCGGCCCGGGGCCGCGAGCTCGCCGCGGACGCGGGGGTGGGCGCGCTCTCCGCCGATCTGCCCGCTTTGCGTCCCCGTGAACTCGCCCTGGTCCTGGACGCGGCCGCCGACGCGCCGGAGGCGTTCGTCCCGGACGCCGCCGGAACCGGGACGACGCTGTACACGACCCGTCCGGGCGTCGCGTTCTCCCCGGCCTTCGGCGCCGACTCCCGCGCGGCGCACCGGGCCCGCGGCGCCCGCGAACTGGCGTTGCCCGGCACCGACACCGTCCGGCGCGATGTCGACACGCTCGACGACCTCCGCGCCGCGCTCGCGCTCGGTACCGGCCCCCGCACCGCCGCCGTCGCGGCGAACCTGCCCGCGCTCGCCTGAACCCGTCCGCGCTCGCCTAGAGTTCCGCTATGCAGGCAACGGTCAAGGAGTTCGACACGCGAACCCGGACGGGCAGCGTCCTGCTCGACGACGGTACGGAACTGCCGTTCGACGCGGAGGCGTTCGCGGCTGGCGGCCTACGCCTGCTGCGCTTCGGCCAGAGGGTCAACCTCGCCGTGGACGACGACGACCGGATCTCGGTCGTGACCCTGTCCACCTTCCCGCTCGGTTGATCCCGCCCGTCCGACCCGGGGCGGACATGCGACAGCGCCCGGGGCCGACTCTGGGCCCGGGCGCTGTCGCGGGTACGCCTACTTCTTGCCGGCCACCAGGTTCTTGAAGTCCGCGCCGGCCTTGAATTTCGGCACGGACGTCGCGGGGACCTGGATGGTCTTGCCCGTTGCGGGGTTGCGGGCCGTACGGGCAGGCCGGTCGGCCTTCTCGAACGAACCGAACCCGGTGATCGCGACCTTCTCGCCCTTGGCGACGGTGGTCTGAATCGCCTCCAGGATGGCGTCGACAGCCTCGGCCGAGACCTTCTTGCTGCCCAGCCGGTCAGAGATGGCGTCCACCAGCTCACGCTTGTTCATGGGTTACTCCTCTAGTTCCCCCCTTGCCCGAACGAAACTAAGGGACCCTCGGCATGGACACAATCACCTGCACGCACGAGTTGGCGTGTCGCTGGCGTTTTTGTCGGCCTCGCCCCCGTCTCGCCGGGTGACCGGACCGGATCCGGCCACTGCGCACGCTAACCGACGTCGGGGCTCTCGTGGAAATCGGCGAGGAACGTCTCCAGCCTGCGCGCGGCCAGCCCAGGGTCGCGTTTCGCCAGATCGGTGATCGCCAGCAGATGGCGGATGAGCCGCTGCCGGGTGTCGGCCGGCAGCGGCGCGACCGCCCGATGAGCGTCACGCAACTGACGTGCTAGCTGCGTCAACGCGGGATCGTCAAACTCTGGTCCGGCCCAGGGGACCGTACTCAAATCACGCCTCCGAACAGTCGAACGGGTCGTCGCACTAGGAGAATTCTCCCTGCCGCCGGTTCCCGTCCGCCCACCCGGGGCCGAAAAAGCCGTGAACGCCCTATACCAAGTCACTACACCGTCGTGGGGAGCCAGGGCTGCCGGTCGCCCTCGAAAGCGGCCACGGCGTCGGCGTGGCGGAGGGTCAGGCCGATGTCGTCGAGGCCCTCCAGGAGACGCCAGCGGGTGTAGTCGTCGATCTCGAACGGGGCGGACACGCCGTCCCAGCGAACCTCGCGGTTCTCCAGGTCGACGGTGATCTCCAGGGCGGGGTCCTTCTCGATGCGCGTCTGGAGGTCGTCGACCTGCTCATCGGTGAGGACGACGGGCAGCAGCCCCATCTTCGTGGAGTTGTTCCGGAAGATGTCGCCGAAGCGGGACGCGATGACGACGCGGAAACCGTACTGCTGGAGCGCCCAGACGGCGTGTTCGCGGGACGAACCGGTTCCGAAGTCGGGCCCGGCGACCAGAACGCCCGCGCCGTCGTACTGGGGCTGGTTCAGGACGAAGTCCGGGTCTTCGCGCCAGGCGGAGAACAGGCCCTTGTCGAATCCGGTGCGGCTGACCTGCTTCAGCCAGACGGCGGGGATGATCTGGTCGGTGTCGACGTTGCTGCGGCGCAGCGGGACGCCACGTCCGGTGTAGGTGGTGAACGCTTCCATCGTGTTCCTTACAGCTCGGTGTCATTCTGGGGGGACGACCCCCCAGGCCCCCCGGCGGCTGCGCCGAGGTCTTGGGGGGCGGTCAGGCGGCCCGTGACCGCGGTGGCGGCGGCGACGGCGGGCGACACCAGGTGCGTCCGACCGCCGGGGCCCTGCCTGCCCTCGAAGTTGCGGTTGGACGTGGACGCGCTGCGCTCGCCGGGCGTGAGCTTGTCGGGGTTCATCGCCAGGCACATGGAGCAGCCCGCCTCGCGCCATTCGGCGCCGGACGCGGAGATGGCCTCGTCCAGCCCCTCGGCCTCGGCCTGCTTCTTGACCTTCATGGAGCCGGGGACGACCAGCATCCGGACGCCGTCGGCGACCCGCCGGCCGTTCAGGACGTCCGCGACGGCGCGCAGGTCCTCGATGCGGCCGTTGGTGCAGGAACCGACGAAGACGGT
Source organism: Actinomadura meridiana (assembly GCF_039537545.1). Classification (NCBI taxonomy): domain Bacteria; kingdom Bacillati; phylum Actinomycetota; class Actinomycetes; order Streptosporangiales; family Thermomonosporaceae; genus Actinomadura; species Actinomadura meridiana. The sequence continues at coordinate 97,363 of NZ_BAABAS010000005.1, read as the reverse complement.
GTCGACCGTGATGTCGCGCAGCGGCGTCCCGGCGGTGAGACCCATGTACTCCAGGGCGCGCTCGGCGCTCTGCCGCGCGACCGGGTCGGCGAAGGACGCGGGGTCGGGCACGGAGTCGCCGAGCGGCAGGCCCTGGCCCGGGTTGGTGCCCCAGGTGACGAACGGGGTCAGCTCGGCCGCGTCGATCACGACCTCCTTGTCGAACACCGCGTCGTCGTCGGTGCGCAGGGACGTCCAGTACTCGACCGCCCGGTCCCAGTCGTCGGCGCTCTCATTCTGGGGGGACGACCCCCCAGACCCCCCGGCAACAGCATTTGAGGGCGCGTGCGGGCGGCCCTTGAGGTACTCGAAGGTCGTCTCGTCCGGGGCGATCATCCCGGCGCGGGCGCCCGCCTCGATGGACATGTTGCAGACCGTCATGCGGCCTTCCATCGACAGCGACCGGATGGCCTCGCCGCGGTACTCGATGATGTGGCCCTGGCCGCCGCCGGTGCCGATCCGCGCGATGATCGCGAGGATGAGGTCCTTGGCGGTGACGCCGTCGGGCAGCGCGCCGTCCACGGTGACCGCCATGGTCTTCGGCTGGTTCTGCGGCAGCGTCTGGGTGGCGAGGACGTGTTCGACCTCGCTGGTGCCGATGCCGAACGCGAGCGCGCCGAACGCGCCGTGCGTCGAGGTGTGCGAGTCGCCGCACACGACCGTGGTGCCGGGCTGGGTGAGGCCGAGCTGCGGGCCGATGACGTGGACGATGCCCTGCCCGTCGTCGCCCATCGGGTGCAGCCTGATCCCGAAGTCGGAGCAGTTCTTGCGCAGCGTCTCGACCTGGGTGCGCGACACCGGGTCGGCGATGGGCCTGAGCAGGTCCGTCGTCGGGACGTTGTGGTCCTCGGTGGCGATGGTCAGGTCGGGGCGGCGCACGGTGCGGCCCGCCATCCGCAGCCCGTCGAACGCCTGCGGGCTGGTCACCTCGTGGACGAGGTGCAGGTCGATGTAGAGCAGGTCCGGCTCGCCCTCCGCGCGCCGCACGACGTGCGCGTCGTATACCTTCTCGGCCAGTGTCCGGCCCATCGCTCCCACCTCGGGTGTGTTGATCGTCATGGTTCGTCGCCCTGACTTGCATCTCAAAATCCGAGACGGCAATATCAAGACATGGACAACTCTAGCGGAGTCGGCGTCCTTGACAAAGCCGTTCTCGTACTGAACGCGCTGGAAGCCGGCCCGTCGTCGCTCGCGCAGCTCGTCCAGGCGACCGGCCTGGCCCGTCCCACCGCGCACCGGCTGGCCGTCGCGCTGGAGCACCACCGGCTCGTCCACCGCGACACGCAGGGGCGTTTCATCCTGGGGCCGCGGTTCGCCGAACTCGCCGTCGCCGCCGGGGAGGACCGCCTTCTCGCGATCGCGCAGCCGGTCCTCGTCCAGCTCCGCGACCTCACCGGGGAGAGCGCCTCGCTGTTCCGCCGCCAGGGGGACGCCCGGGTCTGCGTGGCCGCCGCCGAGCGCGTGAGCGGCCTGCGCGACACCATTCCGGTCGGCGCGGCGCTGCCGATGACGGCGGGTTCGGCCGCGCAGATCCTGCTGGCCTGGGAGGAGCCCGACCGGCTGCACCGCGGGCTGCGCGGCGCCAAGTTCGAGGCCGCGACGCTGGCGGCCGTCCGCCGCCGCGGCTGGGCGCAGAGCGTCGGCGAGCGGGAGCAGGGCGTCGGATCGGTGTCGGCGCCGATCCGGGGCGCGGGCGGACGGGTGATCGCCGCCGTCTCGGTGTCCGGACCCCTCGAACGGCTGACCCGCTCCCCCGGCCGCCTGCACGCCGGTCCGGTCGCCGCGGCGGCCGAGAAGATCACCGACGGAATGCGCCGGACGGCCGCCTGATCCGCCCTTCCTCGCTTACCCCCATAACTCGGACACCCATTGGATAGTGCCGGTATCTAATTGGTCCATCCGGATACCGTTAACCAACGGTAAAGGGGGTGCGACGGTGCAGATCTCCGAGCTCAGCGATCGAAGCGGCCTGACGGTCCAGACGATCAAGTTCTACATCCGGGAGGGGCTGCTCCCCAAGGGCTCGGCGGTGAGCGCGACGCGGTCGGAGTACGACCTGCGCCATCTGGAGCGGCTGCGGCTGATCAGCGCGCTCCGCGAGGTCGGCGACCTGCCGGTGTCGGCGATCCAGCAGATCATCGCGGCCATCGAGGACGACCGGGTCAGCCTGCACGACCTGTTCGCCACCACCCAGCACGCGATCGGCCCGCATGTCGCCGCGCCCCACGACCCGCACTGGCGCGCCGCCCGCGAGGACGTGGACGCCCTCGTCGGCGAACTCGGCTGGGATGTCGGCGACCGCGCCCCCGCCCGCGATCTGCTCGCGCACACGTTCGTGGCGCTGCGCCGCCTCGGCTTCCCGATCACCCTGCGCGACCTGCGCCCCTATGTGAAGGCCGCGACCGAGGTGGCCGACCACGAGATCGGCCGGGTCGCCGCCGGGACGCCGCGCGCCAGAACGGTCCATTCGCTGCTGGTCTCGACCGTGCTGTACGAGCAGGTGCTGACGGCGCTGCACCGGCTGGCGCAGGAGAACGCCTCGTCCCGCCGCTTCGGCAAGCCCTGACCGCCGCTGACCTGCGGTGGTCACCGCCAATTCCGGGATGGCCTGTCGGAATGGCCTATTGGCTACCCGACGGTAATGCTCGCGTTTTCGTCGCCTAATATGAATGGACGATGACCGCACCGCACCGTCCCGATTCCCCGCGCGGCAGGTGGTCCGACCGCCTGCTGGCCGAGGGCACCGATCCCGATCCGCGCTTCACGCTCGCCAACGAGCGCACGTTCCTGGCCTGGATCCGGACGGCGCTGGCGCTGATCGCCGCCGGGGTCGGGCTGGCGCTCGCCGACGACCTGGTCGGGGCGCCGCTGCGGCCCGTCCTCGCGGTGGGCTTCGCCGCGACCGGGGCGCTGGTCGCCGGGCTGGCGTTCCGCCGCTGGCTGCGCACCGAACGCGCCCTGCGCCGCGCCGAGACGCTGCCGCCGCCCGCGCTCGCCCCGGTCATCTCCTACGGCCTGGCGGTCGGCGCGATCGTCGTGCTGGTCGCCGTGCTCGTGGCCCGATGAGCCTGCGCGGCCCGGGCGTCCAGCCGGAGCGGACGGCGCTGGCCTGGTCCCGCACCACCCTCGCCCTGGTCGGCGCGGGGTTGCTGTGCGTGCGGCTCGCGCCGTCGGCGGCGGGCGCGGCCATCGCGGCGGTGGTGGTGTGCGGGGGCGCGGTGCTTCAGCTGCACCGCGCGCGGGCGAGCCTGCGCGACCGGCGGCGAAGGTCGCGGGGCGGCGGCGCGGCCGACCCCGAGTCCGTCCTGATCAGCACGGTCCTGACGATCCTCCTGGCCGCGACGGCCGTGCTCTTCGCTCTGTAGCCACGCCGCCCTCTAGCCATGCCTTCGGCGCATGAGTGCCATGCGAAGCCTTCGCTGGTGTCATGGCGGCGTGGCACCTAGCGTCAAAACGCCATCCATTGTCAGCCCTGTAGGAGGAACATCAGGATGCGCGTCACGTTCGGCAACCCAGAAAGCGTCCCCCCGCCGCCGAGGCCCGTCTACTCGCACACGGCGCTGGTGACGCCGGGTCCGCTGCTGTTCGTCTCGGGGCAGGTCGCCCTGGACGAGAACGGCAAGATCGACGCGCCCGGCGACATGGCCCGCCAGACCGAGCTGACCTTCACCTACATCGAGAAGATCCTCGCCGCGCACGGGGCGGGCTTCGCCGACATCGTGAAGATGCAGACGTTCGTCACCGACATCAGCCTGCTGTCGGAGTACGTGGCCGCCCGGGAGCCGTTCCTCAGGGACCTCCGCCCGGTGAGCACCACGGTCGAGGTCTCGCGGCTGTTCCACCCCGACGCCCTGCTGGAGGTGGAGCTGGTCGCCGTACCCGGCGCCTGAAAACCCGGCGCCTGAGGGCCGGGCAGTCAGGGTCGCAGCTCCTCGGCCACGTCCCGCAGGTCCGTGAGGAACGCGGTGACGGCCGGGGACCTGCGGGCGTGCCGTCCGACGGCGGCGTACACGGTCCTGCGCGGCTGATCGGGGGCCACGCCGCGCAGGACGACGCCGTCGCGCGCCACGGCCGTCGCCGCCAGCGCCGGGACGAGCGCGACCCCGAACCCCTCCGCGACCAGCCCCAGCTTGGAGATCCACTCGGCGGCCCGCAGCGGCGTCTCCGGCACGAACCCGGCGCTCTCGCAGCGGGCGCGCATGGTCGCGACCGCCTCGGGGTTGTCGGCGACGATCCACGGCTCGTCGGCCAGGTCGGCGAGGGCGACGCGGGGACGCGCGGCGAGGCGGTGGGTGCTCGGCAGCGCGACGAGCAGCGCGTCGTCGGCGAGCGTCACCAGGTCGTCGGCGGCGATCGACGGGTGCTTGTGCGTGCTGACCACGGCGATGTCGAGTTCACCGGCCTCCAGCATCGGCAGCAGTCGCTCGGTCATGCCCTCCCGCAGCGTCGGCCGGACGCCCGGATGCCGGGCCCGGAACCGGGCGAGCGCGCGCGGCACCAGCGCGGCGTTCGCGGTGGGGAACGCGCCGAGCCGCAGCGTGCCGGTGTCGAGCCTGCGCAGGCCGTCGAGGGCGCGGGCGGTGTCGGCGAGCCGGTCGAGCAGGCCGCGGGCGTGCGGCAGCAGCGACTCCCCCGCCGGTGTCGGCCGGACGCCCCGCGCGCCGCGCGCGAACAGTTCCACTCCGCAGACGTCCTCCAGCGCGGCGATCTGCCGGGAGACGGCCGACTGCGTGTAGCCCTCGGCGGCCGCGGCGGCGGTGAACGAGCCGAGGTCGGCGACGGAGACGAACGTCCTCAGCAGGACGGGATCAAGGGCCTCGGCGCGCACACCCGCAGCATACGAGGCCGCGGGACGGCCGCCGGATAGGGTCGTGGCATGCCGCAGCGCCCCCCGTTCGTCAGCCTCGCCACGGATTTCGGGGCCGCGTACACGGGCATCTGCGCGGGTGTCGTGTACGGGATCGTCCCGGGGGCCACGGTGCTGGTCCTGTCCGACGAGATCACGCCGTTCGCGGTCGCCGAGGGCGCGATGCTGCTGCGGCAGGCGCTGCCTTATCTTCCGGTGGGCGTGCACGTCGGGATCGTCGATCCGGGTGTCGGGACGCCGCGCCGTCCCATCGCGATCGAGACGGGCCGGGGGGATGTGCTGGTCGGGCCGGACAACGGGCTTCTCGTCCCGGCGGCCGAGGCGTTGGGCGGTGCCGTCCGCGCGCATGTCCTGGAGGACCCGGCGTACCGGCTGCCCACCGTGTCGGCGTCGTTCCATGGGCGCGACATCTTCTCGCCCGCCGCCGCGCACCTCGCCGCGGGCGTCGCGGTCGCCGACCTGGGCGCGCCTGCCGAGCCGCTTCCGCTGGACGTCGCGTCGCCGGTCGTGGGCGAGGGCGAGTTGACCGCGCCGATCCTCTACACCGACCGGTTCGGGAGCCTGATCCTGAACGCGGGGCCGGACGATCTCGCCGCCGCGTTCGGCCCGCTGGAGCACGGCGCGCCGCTGGAGGTGTCCGGGCGCGGTGAGCGGATCACGTTCGCGGAGACGTTCGGCGGCGTGGCGCCGGGCGAGCCGCTGCTGTGGGTCGACTCGTCCGGGCTGCTGGGCCTCGCCGTCAACCAGGGCTCCGCGGCGGACCGCTTCGGGATGCGCGAACCGGCCGTCATCACGCTCCGACCTGCGAACTCCTGACTACGTCCGCATTTGGCCGTTTCCTGGGTGCGATGGCGGTTTGTACAAGTTGTCCGGCTATGATCCGGCCACCGTGTTCACATTGGATTCCGGGGGGATCGCGTGTCGGAGGTCCAGCACTTCTCTCATGGATGGCTGACGCCCGTCCTCGCCTACGCCATGTCCGTCGCCGGTTCCCTGCTCGGGCTGCTGTGCACGGCACGCGCGCGCGGGGTCACCGGCCGCGCGCGTGGTTCGTGGCTGGTTCTGGCGGCGCTGGCGATCGGCGGGACCGGCATCTGGGTGATGCACTTCATCGCGATGCTCGGCTTCAGCGTGCCGGGCGCCGAGATCCGCTACGACGTGCCGCTCACGATGCTGAGCTGCGTCGTCGCCGTCGCGGTCGTCGCGGCCGGCCTGTTCATGGTGGGCTTCGGCACGACGCGGCTGCGCTCGATCGTCCTGGGCGGCGTCATCATGGGGCTCGGCGTGGCGAGCATGCACTACATGGGCATGGCGGCCATGAACATGTCCGGGCACGTCGAGTACGGAACCGGCCTGGTGTCGCTGTCGGTGCTGATCGCGGTGGTCGCCGCGTCCGTGGCGCTGTGGTTCGCGCTGAGCGTCCGGGGCGCGTGGGCGACCGCCGGGGCCGCGCTGATCATGGGTGTGGCCGTGACCGGCATGCACTACACGGGCATGGCGTCGATGAGCGTCATGGTGCACCACCAGACGACGTCGCCGTCCGGCGCGACCGCGACCGACTTCCTGCTGCCGCTCATCGGCGGCATCGGCGTCGTGTCGATGATCCTGCTGGCCATCATCGCGCTGGCGCCGAGCGAGGACGAGCTGCGCATCGAAGCGGCCCTGCGCGAACGGACCCTCGCCCGCCAGAACGACACCCCACCGGCGGCTCCCACGGCGTCCGTGCCGCCGCAGACCCGATCCTCCGGCGAGTGGTTCGGCGGCTGAACGGATCAGGACGCGGCGAGTGCGATGCCGCTGCCGATGCCCAACGCCACGGAGACGACCGCCGCCGCCACTGCCACGGCCGCCGCGCTTCGCGACGGGTGGATCGTGTCGCAGGACGGCTGCCGTCCGAACAGCGGGACGATCCAGCGCAGGTAGTAGAAGACGCTCGCGACCGTGTTGACGGCGGCTACCACGGCGAGCCAGGCGTAGTCGCCGTCCAGGGCGGCCCCGAACATCAGGACCTTCCCGACGAAAACGGCGGTCGGGGGCGTGCCGATGAACCCGAGCAGGCACACGACCAGGGAGAGCCCGACCAGCGGCGAGCCGCGCAGCAGGCCCGTGTATCCGGCGAGGTCGTCGCGGCCGGTGGCGAGCACGACGGCGAAGGCGCCCAGGTTCGTCACGGCGTAGGCGGCGACGTAGTAGAGCACGGCGGGTTCCGCGAGGTCGGTCCGTCCGGCCATGGCGACCGGCACGAGGAGGTATCCCGCCTGGCTGACGGTCGAGTACGCCAGCAGCCGCCGGACGTTGTCCTGCCCGAACGCGGCGAGGTTCCCGAGCGTCATCGTGGCGGCGGCGACCACGGCGACGACCACGGGCCAGCCGTCGGGCAGCGTCTCCGCACCGAACCGGTAGAGCGCGGCGAACGCCCCGATCTTGGGGACGGTCGTGACATAGGCGGCGATGGCCGGGGGCGCGCCCTGCGTCACGTCCGGAACCCAGAAATGTCCCGGGACGGCGCCCGCCTTGAACAGCAGCCCCGCCAGCAGCGCGACGACGCCGACCGCCACGGCCGCCGACGGCGCGTCCGCGAAACCCGCCCGCAGCACCGGGTAGCCGGTGCCGCGCCCGACACCGAACAACAGCGTGACGCCGCCGAGCATCAGCACGCCGAGCAGCGCGCCCATCAGGTAGTACTTCAGCGCGGCCTCGGTGCCAGGGGCGTCCTTGCCGAACCCGGCGAGCGCGTACGCGGGGATGCTCGCCAGCAGGTAGGCCGCGACCAGCACCAGCAGGTCGGACGTGGCGCCGAGCGCGATCGTGCCGAGCGCCGACAGCAGGATCAGCACGTAGTGCTCGCTCTCCCGTGGGTGTCCGTGCACCGGCCGGGCGGCGAGCACGACGGCGAGCAGGGTCGAGCCGAGGACGGCGATCCGGGTGACATGCGTGATCGGGTCGATCATGAAGGCGTCGAACGCCATCAGGTCGGCGCGGGTCGCGGCGACGCCCGCGGCGGCCAGCCCGGCGACGAGCCCCGCCGCGCAGATCACGGCCACCCGCCACTGCTGCGTCCTGGGCAGGAACAGCCCGTTGACCAGGCCGAGCACGGCGGCGATCAGCACGCACAGTTCGGGGGCGAGGTCGGCGGGGTTCTCGTTCATCAGCGGCCCACGAGGGCGATCACCATCGCCGACAGCGGCTCGATCGTGTCGAGCAGGACGCGCGGGACGACCCCGATCAGCAGCGACAACACCAGCAGCGGGACGAGCGCCGCCAGCTCGGGCCGTCGCACGTCGGTGACGCGCGACGTCAGCTCGCCGGGCGGCCCGAGCACCACCTTGTGCAGGAGCCGCAGGAACAGCGCGGCGGTGACGAGGATCCCGGTGACGGCCAGCGCACCGGTCACGGCGGTCGCCGTGGTGCCGCTCCCGATCGTCCCGGCGAGGATCTGGAATTCGGCGATGAACCCGGACAGGCCCGGCAGTCCCAGCGACGCGAACGCGGCGACGGCGACCAGGCCCGCGTAGACGGGTGCGGGTCGCGCGATGCCGCCGAACCGTCCGATGTCGTAGCTCGCGGCCCGGTCGTGCAGGACGCCGCACAGCAGGAACAGCGCGCCGGTCACCAGTCCGTGGCTGACCATCTGTGTCACCGCGCCGGTGACGGCCAGCCGTTGGGCGTCCGCGTCGCCGCCCGGGACGCCCGCCGCGCCCAGCGCCAGGACGATGTACCCCATGTGGTTGACGGACGTGTACGCGACGAGCCGTTTCACGTTGTCCTGCGCGAGCGCGACGAACGCCCCGTACAGGACGCTGACCAACCCGACGACGAGCATCACGAGCGCGTAGCGGCGCCAGGCGTCCGGCAGCATCGGCATCGCGATCCGGACGAGCCCGTAGGTGCCCATCTTCAGCATGACCCCGGCCAGGATCGCGGACCCGGCGGCGGGCGCGTCGGTGTGCGCGGGCGGCAACCAGGTGTGGAACGGGACGACCGGCGTCTTGATCCCGAGGCCGATCCCGACCGCGAGGAGCGTCAGCCCGGCGAGCCCCGACGACCCCGCGAACGGCGGCGTGCGGGTCAGTTCGGTCATGTCGAAGGTGTGCGGGTCCGCGCCGAGGTAGAGGCCGATGAATCCGAGCAGCAGGACGAGCGAGCCGAGGAACGTGTAGAGGAAGAACATCAGCGCCGACCGCGCCCGGTTCTCGTGGCCCCACAGCAGGATCACGAAGTACATGCCGACGATCGACAGGTCGAAGAACACGAAGAACAGCAGCAGGTCGAGTGCCGCGAACAGCCCGACGCACACCGTTTCCAGGAAGAGGAACAGCATCGCGTACGCCCGCACCCGGCGCGTCTGCCGCAGCGAATACACCGCGCATGACGTGAACAACACGGCGGTCATCGCGAGGAGCGGAAGCGACAGGCCGTCCACACCAACGTGGTATCCGGCCCGGACGGACGGGATCCATCGCACGTCCGTTTCAAAGGAGGTGCCGCCGCCCGTCCCGTGTACGGCCCACATCGCGACGACGAGTGCCAGTTCGGTGGCGCTGACGCCGGTCCACGTCCACGGCACGGCCCGGCGCGGGACGCCCGGCAGCACGAGCGCGGCGGCGAGCGGCAGGAAGATCACCAGCGTGAGCATGGGTCACCCGGCCAGGACCGCGATGACGACCAGCACGGCGAGCACCACCGCCGCCTGCGCGTAGTACAGGTGGAGCTGCCCGGTCTGTGGGCGCCGGGCCAGCGCGGCGAGGCTCCGTGCGGCGCGTCCGACCGCTCCGACGAGCCCGTCGACGCGGAATTCGACACGGCGACGGGTGAGCCCGGCCGTCCAGAGCCCGCCCCGCGCGATGCCTTGCACGGCGCCGTCCACCACCTGGTCGTCGAACCGCGCCAACGCCCGCGCCACAGCGAATCCAGGACGAACCACCCCCACCACCGCGACCCGCTCCAACCACAGCCACTGAAGACCCCACGCGGGCTCCGGAACCCGTCGAACCGTCAGCACCGCGCCCACCGTCACAACCGCGAGCACCCCGGACAGGACGAGTTCCCAAGCGTCCGGCCCCGGCTCGCCCAAGATCCCGGGAAGCCCGAGCACCCCGAGCCCGGCTGCCGCGATGGCCAGCCCGGCCAGCGGAACCCGCTGCGACCACGGCACCCGCACGCGCTCCCCCGCCCGGAACAACCACAGCAGTGCCTTACCGGCGTATGCGGCCGAAAGCACCGAAGCGGCGAACGCGACCGCGAGCAGCGCGGACGACTGTTCCCCGACGCCCGCGAGCACCTCGTCCTTGGTCACCCACAACGACAGCGGCGGAACACCGGCCAGCGCGATCGCGCCGACGCCGAACACGACATCGACCCACCGGTCGCTCCCGCGTCTAGCCAGCCACATTCCCGCGCACAGGAACAGCAGGCTTTTCACTGCGGCGTGTGCGACGAGCTGCGCCGTGCCGCCGTCCACGGCCCCCGCTCCGGCGGCCAGGACCATGAAGCCGATCTGCGCGCACGTGGACGCCGCCAGCAGTTGCTTCAGGTCGCGTTGGGCCAGCGCGACCGCGCCCAGCAGCAGCGCGGTCAGGGCCCCGGCCCAGCTCACCGCCGTGGCGGCCCACCCGGTGGCGTCCAGCAGCGGACGCAGGCGCAGCAGCAGGTACGCCCCGGCGACCACCATCGTGGCCGAGTGCAGCAGCGCGGACACCGGGCTCGGCCCCGCCATGGCCCGCGACAACCAGAACGAGAACGGAAGCTGCGCCGACTTGCCCAACGCCGCCACCACGACACCGGCCGCCACCAGGCTCCGCCAAGGCTCGTCGGCGTGCGGAAGGTCGTCCAGTCTCAGCGAATGGGCACCGGCGATTGCGAACCCCGCCGCCATGTAGAGACCCATGTCGGCGGCCCGAGTCGTGAGGAATGCGACGTTCGCTGACCGCACCCGCTCGGCGTCCGACCACACGTAGCCGATGAGCGCGTACGACATCGCGCCCATGACCTCCCAGCCCATCAGCAGCACCAGCAGGTCGGACGCCGTGACCGTGACGGCCATCGCCGCCGCGAACACCAGCATCAGCACGAAGAACCGCGCCCCGTACCCTTCCCCGGACGCGTAGGCGAGCACCGCCACCAGCACGACGACCAGGGTCACCAGCAGGATCCCGGACAGCTCGTCCACTGCCAGCCCGCTCGTCCACCCCGGGATCACCTCCATTCCCTGTGGGGGGACGACCCCCCACACCCCCCGGAGCGCTGCACTCATCCCTTCAGATCCCCCGCGTCATCGGTCAGGTCGACGTCCCGGGCCCGGAACAGGGCGGTGACGACCGCGAAGCCCATGGCCATCTCCAGCGCCATGACGGTGATGGCCACGAGCACGAGAACCTGCCCGTCCGCCGAACCCGGCGACACCCAGTGCCAGAACCCGGCCGCCGCGACCACCACGCCGTTGATCATGAGTTCGAGGCCCATCATCAGCATCACGATCGACTGCTGGGACAGCGCGCCGAACAGCCCGACGCAGAACAGCGCGGCCGCGAGCAGCAGGAACGTCTCAAGCGTCATAGCGTCCCCGCCGCGTCGCCAGCACCACCGTGGCGATCATGGTGGCCAGGATGGCGACGCCGATCACCATCATGACCAGCATCTTCGGCCCCATGATCGCCTCGCCGAGCGCGACCGTCGGGTCGGACGGCGGGCGCCCCCGCCGCTCCGGCCACGGGACCGCGACGATCCCGGCCGCCAGCGCGACGAACGCGCCGCCCGCGATGGCCGCCGCGCCCCGCGCGTTGTGCGTCATCGACATCGGCATCAGCCCCGCCGGGTTCATCATGTACATGATCATGAAGACGGCCATCACCAGCATCTCCATGATCATCATCAGCACGACCAGGACCCCGAGATAGCTCAGGTCGATCAGCGGCAGTTCGCCCGCGACGCAGAGGAAGGACGCGAGCAACGCGAACGTCGCCCGCGCCATCGAGTTCACGACGAACACCGCGACGCCGAACCCGACCGACGCGACCGCGAGCACCCAGAATCCGACGTCCCGCATGGCTCACCTCCTCAGACCACGACGATCCCGACGACGAGCATTTGCAGCAGCGTGGCCGGGATCAGCACCGTCCACGCCGCCGTCATGAACCGGTCCATGCGCAGCACGGGCAGGCGCTGCCGCGTCCAGACCAGCAGCGCCAGGACGGCGCACGTCTTCACCAGCGACCACAGCCAGCCCGGCAGCACCGGCCCGGCCCCGCCGCCGAGGAACAGTGGGACGGCGACGCCCGCCGAGACCGCCAACAGCCCGTAGCGTCCCGCCAGGAACACGACCCGGTCCGGGCCGGACAGCTCCAGCGCCGCGCCGCCCGCCAGGTCGCCGCCGACGGGGTGTGCGAACGGCCCCCAGAACGTCATGGCCAGCGCGGACACCAGGTAGACGGCGAACGCGACCGGCATCCAGACCACGTACCAGAGGCCGTCCTGCGCGTCCCCGATGGCGCGCAGGTCCAGGGAGTGGGCGGCGAGCGACGCCGTGATCAGCGCGAACATGTGCGGCAGCTCGTACGCGAGGCCCTGCGCGAGGAACCGGTACCCGCCGACCAGCGCGTACGCGGAGTTGACGCCCCAGCCGACCAGCCACACCGACGCCCACGCCACCACTTCCATCGCGTTGAACCAGACGACGCCGACCGAGGTGTCGATCGCGACGCGGCCACCGAACGGCACCACCAGCGCCGCGAGCGCGGCCGCCACCGGCAGGGAGATCACGCCGATCCGCATCAGCAGCGCGTCGGCTCTGGTGATGGTGCGCCGCTGCAAGGTGAGCAGCCGTGCGACCTCGTGGAACGGTTCGGCGGGACGTCCGGCGAACGCCGCGTTCAGCGACGCTGCCGCCACCGCCAGCGCGCCCAGGACGAGGACCTCAGCCATCGGCGGCCGTCCCGAGATCGGGATCGAGACCGGCGACGATCAGCCGCGCCTCGGCCAATCCGACACCTTCGAGCAGCGCGGGCAGCGCCGCCAGCGCCTCGGGCCAGGGCTCGCGCGACCGCCCGACCGGACGCCCGTCGAGAGCGGCGCCGATGTCTCGCAGCCACCCGTCCAGGCGCCGCTCGACGTTTCCCACGTTTCGCGTCATCCATCGAAGGACCCGCGACCGCCCGACCCTCCGCGCGAATGGGCGGAACCTGTCCGCCACGCCCGGCGCGCCCGCGAGGGCCTCGTCCCGGAGAACGGCCGCGTGCTCGCCCGCCACGTCCCAGCCCGCGACGCGCAGCAGCCGCGACACGCTGTCGAGCCGGTGCGCCGCACGCCGCCCCTCATGCCAGAACGTCGCGTCGGCGGTGTCGACCGCCGTGGCCTCCGCCGCCTGGACGACATCGCCCTGCACGGTCAGATCGACCCGCAATCCCGCAGGCCACCAGGCCAGCACGGGCCCGAACGGGACGTGCAGCACATCGAGCCGGAGCCCGTCCCTGTCGTCCGCCCGATCGGCCATGCCGACGTCGTCCAACTCCAGCGGGGGTCGTGGCGCGCCGCCCGTCCAGTCGAGATCTGCCGACGCACGCGCACGCGGTTCGGGCATATCCCGCCACACGGCCTCGATGGCGCTCGCCAGCTCCGGCCCTGGGTTGCCGCAGACGACGAGCGTCCCCGTCTCCGCTGGGGAGACGGCGGCCCGCCATCCCCGGCGCCGCAGCTCCGCCTCGACCCGCAGCCGGTCGGCCGTCCCGTCCGCCGCCGACACGACGAACGGACGCCGCGTCGCGACCCTCAGGCCCACCGCAACGCCCCTTCACGCCACGCGTACAGAACCCCGACCAGGATCAACGCAAGGAAGAGGAACATCTCTACAACGGCCTTCACACCCACGGACGCCACGACGAGCGCCCACGGGTACATGAAGACCATCTCCATGTCGAAGGCCAGGAACACCATCGACACCGCGTACCACCGCACGTGGTACCGCGACACGGCGTGCTCGACGGGACGCGCCCCCGACAGGAACGGCCCCGCCTCCACGACCCCGCGCGGCGCCAGCGCCCACGACACGGCGTAGACCCCGGCGACGAGCGCGCCGACCAGCCCCACCACGGAGAGGACGACGACGAACGGCGCCATGACCCCTCCCGGGTACGGTTACCTGGCCACGTGACCTCTACCTGATCAGGCACCCGCAAAACATGGGCCTACGCCGGTCCGGCATGCCGTTCCCGGTCGGCGGCGGCCGCGCCGAGGATCATCTCGTCCACGACCCAGCGGGCGTCCGGCGACAGGTCGACGAGGGCGCGCAGCACCTCGGGACGGATGACGCCGTTCTCCACGTCCCGCCGAAGCGCCTTGAGGGTGAGATCGTCGCCGATCGGCTCGGACTCGGTCGGGAACCCGAAGAACCCGATCGGCACGCCGAAGAACGTGGCGAGCGCGGTGAGGGTCTTGAGCTGCGGGTTCTCCTGCCGTCCGGTGCGCAGCTTCCAGACGGTGGTGGACGAGATGTCCTCCCCGGTGGTGCGCGCGATCGCGGCGGCGGTGTCCACGTTGTTGCGCGGCGGCTCCGCCCGCTCCGGCCACAGGTTCCGGATCAGCCATTCGACCTTCTCGGCCAGCGACGCGGCCGGAGATACCTCGCCCATGCGATCACTCATCATGCCTCCCACCCCGAAGCCGATGATTTTAGTTGACCACACTCGCACCCGTCGGCCAAGCACTCGACCGGGAGGGTGAGTCGCCCTCCCTCTCAGGTCCCGTCTCCTCACCCCTGCCGGTGAACTTTGCCAAGAATCGTTGCAAAGACCCTTTGCAACTTCTACGGTCGCTGGCATGAAGGAGCAACCGCCGTCCGAGGCGATGACCGATCCGCACCAGGTGCGCCTTCTCGCGCATCCGCTGCGGCGGCGCATCGCGGAGGTCATGCGGCGCGGTCCGGTCTCGTCCACGACCCTCGCCCGCGAACTCGGCCAGAGCACCGGCTCGACGAGCTACCACCTGCGGCAGCTCGCCAAGCACGGGTTCGTCGAGGAGGTGCCGGAGCTGGCGCGCGGACGGGAACGCTGGTGGCGGGCGGTGCCCGCCGACCGCCGCGTGCCGCGCTACAGCGAGCAGTCCGCGGAGATGCGCGAGGTCGTGGACGAGGTGACCCGCCTGGAGTTCGCCAACGAACTCGACCAGCTCGCCCGTTTCCAGCGGGTGCGCGACGAGCTGGGCCCGTGGGCGGACGCCCTGCTGTTCTCCTTCTCCACCGTCACGCTGACGCCCGACCAGGTGCGTCCGTTCTTCGAGGAGTACATCGCGCTCATCTACCGCTACAAACGCGCCGACGACGACCCGCCGCGGGAAGCGCGCACCGTCCACGCCAGGTTCCTGGCGTTCCCCGAGGTCTGAGCCCGACGAGAAGGTCCGGGCCGCCGAGTTGCCCCTCGACGGCCCGGACGGGCGAAGCCCGCGTCACCACGCCGAAACGGCGTGTTCTCCACGCGACAACGAGCCCCACGGAAAGGAGAGCACCTCATGCTGCTCTCACGCAAACACCAGTCGCCCCCACCACGGGGCCGCCTCCTGAAATGGGTCGTGCTGCTCCTCTGGATCGTGATCACGATCCTGGCCGTCCCCGCCGCGAGCCACCTCCCGGACGTCGTCGAGGGCAGGTCGTCCGCCGAACTCCCGCGCGGCGCGCAGTCCACGAAGGTCGACGAGCTGACCTCCCGTTTCCCCGGCGGCGAGCTGGCGCCCGGGATCATCGCCTACGTCCGCCCGTCCGGCATCACCGCCGCCGACCGCGCGAAAGCGGAGGCCGACCGCGCCGCCCTCGCCCCCATCGCCGCGGGACGAGTCGCGCCGCCCCAGTCGTCCGCCGACGGCAAGGCGCTCATGCTGAACGTCCCGCTGACGGACGACGACACCCTCGGCGACAAGGCCGAGAAACTCCGCGACCAGTCTGAAAAGAACGCGCCGGACGGCCTGGAGATCCGCCTGACGGGCCCCGCCGGGTCCGCGCTCGACGTCGGCGACGCCTTCGAGAAGGTCGACAAGCCGCTGCTCATCATCACGATCCTCATCGTCACGGCCGTCCTGCTGCTCACCTACCGGAGCCCGGTCCTGTGGCTGCTGCCGATCGTGAACGCGGCCATCGCGGTGCAGGTGGCGAACGCGGTCGTCTACCTCCTCGGCAAGCACGCGGACCTGTACGTCGCCGACGGCATGTCCGCCATCCTGAACGCGCTCGTCTTCGGCATCTCCACCGACTACGCGCTGCTGCTCCTCGCCCGCTACCGCGAGGAACTGCGGCACCATCCCGACCGCCACCACGCGATGGCGATCGCGTTGCGCCGCGCCGCCGCACCGGTCATCGCGTCCGCCGCGACGGTCTCCCTCGGCCTGCTGTGCCTGCTCGCCGCCGACATGGGCTTCAACTACGCGCTCGGCCCGGTCGCCGCCATCGGCGTCCTCGCCGGACTGGTCGTCGTCATGACCCTGCTGCCCGCGCTGCTCCTCATCGCCGGACGCTGGATCTTCTGGCCGCGCGTCCCCCGTCCCGGCGACGCCGCGCCCGCACGCGGCGCGTGGGACCGCGTCGGCCACCGCGTCGCGGCCCACCCCCGCCCGGTCTGGATCGGCGGGTTGGCGGTCCTCGGCGCGCTGGCGTCCGCCACCCTCGGCATCACCACGGGCCTGGACCGCGCCCACTTCCTCACCACCACGCCCAGCTCCACCATCGGCGAGAACCTCCTGGCCAAGCACTACCCCAGTGGCCAGGGCCGCCCACTCCAGGTGGTCACGGAAACCCGCGACACACCGCAGGTGACCGCCGCGCTCAAGGACGCCCCCGGAGTGGCCCGCGTGGACGACCCCAAGCCGTCGGAGGACGGCCGCCTCACCAAACTCGCCGTGGTCCTGGACGACCCGCCCGACAGTTCAGCGGCCGAGCAGACCGTCCGCGACCTGCGCAGGACGATCCCCGACGCCACCATCGGAGCCAGCACGGCCAGCGAGATCGACAAGGCCGACGCGCAGGCCCATGACCGCCGCGTCGTGATCCCGCTCGTCCTCAGTGTCGTGTTCGTCGTCCTGATCGCCCTGCTCCGCGCCCTGGTCGCCCCGCTCCTGGTGATCGGCACGGTCGTGGCGTCCTACTTCGCCGCCCTTGGCGGGGCCTGGCTGCTGTTCCGGTACGCCTTCGACTTCCCAGCGCTCGACACGCAGGTCGCGCTGATGGGCTTCCTGTTCATGGTGGCGCTCGGCGTGGACTACAACCTGTTCCTGGTGTCCCGCGTCCGCGAGGAGGCGGGACGCTCCGACCATCGGACGGGTGTCCTGCGCGGCCTCGGCGTGACCGGCGGCGTCATCTCCAGCGCAGGACTGGTCCTCGCCGCGACGTTCGGCGTCCTCGGCGTCATGCCGGTCACGATGATGGTGCAGATAGGCGTCCTGGTTTCCCTCGGCGTGCTGCTGGACACCTTCTTCGTCCGATCCGTCATCGTCCCCGCCCTGGCCCTGGACGCGGGCCCCCGCTTCTGGTGGCCGGGCCGCGTCACCGCGCCACACCACCAGCGTCCCACCCCGATCAAGGCGGAAATATCAAAGTGAATACCAAAGCGATCCTACGCCTGACCATAAGATTTCGTGTTCATCAAACACCGCCGGAGGGATCTACAGGGCGATGCTTGAACAAGCCACTCATAGATGGCAAGAATGTACATCTACCCGCAGTCCATGATGACCGATGGCGGCCTGCAATTGCATTTCGCAGTCAGGCCATGATGCGGTGGCGAGAGTTGTCTCTCTAATCTCACTCCGCGGCCAGCGTGCGGGGAGCCGCGCCGCTGAAAGGGTGGTCATGGGGCGCGGAGGGACGGTCGGGGGGCCGTCCCTCCGCTTCGTCTTCAACGACTCCGTTCGTCGTCCCCGCGTTCACCCCGGACAACGACACGGCGAATCAGATGCACATCGGTGCGCGCTCCCGTGGACGAGGCGAACCCGAACTTGACGGTGTCCGGCACGGGCTCGGGCGCACGGAATCTCAGCACCGGCTGGAACCCCTTACCGTCCTGGAAGTCGATGTCGACCGTGACCATCGGACTGGAGTCGGGCGACACCACGACATGGACGGTCCGTTTCACCGGCTCCAGCAGGCTCTCCGCCCGCCGCGCGGACACGTTGGCGGGCATCGACTTCAGTCGACCGTGGAGATTCCCCGGAAGCGACGACCCCCAGGCGCCCGACGACGACCTGTCGCCGTTCGTCGCGGCGATCAGACAGTAGCCCTCGACCCCGTTTCCGGGCCCGCGCGCCGTCACGATGTTGGGGCCGGGGGCGGGCTGACGATATTCCGTCCCGGCGGGAGAACGCCGATCGCAGCCGTTCCCGCGCCCTTCCCCGTCACCGAAGTACTCCCCCAGCACATCGAGCCCGATACCGAGATATCCACCGTTGACACCCGGGATGAACATGCCATCGGTTCGGCCGCCCGGCAACCGCTGCGCGTAACCGAGACTCCCCCCGAAGGCGCCCGGCGTGGTGAGAGAGGTCGAACCGTCGACGAGAAAGAACGAGAGCCCGTCGGCCGCCCCCCGCGTGGTGTTGCCGTACTGCCACTGCTCGAAGGAAACGTCCAGCCCGCCCGCCGCCGGGATCGGAGAATCGAACAGCACCGCGCCGGTCTGCTCGTCATGGGCATCGGTGAGCTGGAGATATCCACGCGGGGCCGCGTCCCCCGGCGGGACGGGCCCGACCGGATCGCGGCGGCATCCCCGAAGCCGATGATTCGTGGCCTCCGCCTCGCCCTTCCCACGCGGAGCGCCCGTCAGACACGCGGTCCCGTACCCGACGAAGCGCGTGTCGGCGGCGCCGCCGGTGAACGGTTCGTCCACCACGACCGCCCCGGGCGCCCGGCGCACCTCCACCGCGGACCCGCTGGGCGCGACGGCGACCACGGCCGCGACGATCCCGGCCGACGCGACGAGGCAAGTGCCCCATTTTCTCATATTCCCGTTCTCCGATCGCGAGACGATCCCATTCCCGCTCATGGGAACACGACCTCAGGCCCGGAGCCGCGAACTTCCCGTCTCTTGGAAATACGCGATACAGATCATTACAGAAACGCATGTCACCCCATGCGCCGAACACGCCTACCCCCGCCGCCGCCCAAGGCCCCGGCCCGCCTCACCCACTCAACGGACCGTGGGCAGCCGAATCCGCCGTGTCGGACAGGCCGTTGAACGGTCCGAATCCACCGGAATCAAGCCCGACCCGCACCCAGACAAGCCAGACATCACAGGAGGCAGAACCACCATTTCGAGTCGCGATCAGCCGGATACTCGCGGTGGAGCGCGGCAGGTCCTCCAACCGGTCGAAGCCGCTATGAGCGTCAGCGTCCGCCTTGACGACCAGCTCACCATGAGCGAACACACCACTGTCGGCATATATCTGGTAGCTGATCTTTCCCTGACACTGGGAACCGTTCGCTCCCGACGCCCGAGCGTCGAGATGCCCGTCGAGCCAATGAGCACCCGACACCGAGGGGACCCGCCAGGTCACATCAACGTGCTTGCCGGGGCCGAGAGCCCAGCCGACATCGGTGTCCGCCATCCTGACGAGCGATTCGGAATCACGCAGACTGACAGGCCGGTCACCGTGGTCATAAACGAGTGGAACGTCGGTCCCGTTGAACCCGACCGCGCCCACTGTCGCCGCGATGACGGCGAACGCCGGAACACTCACCCAGAACCTGTACTCGAAGGCCCACACGAGCGGGACAAGGGCGGCGACAATGAGCGTCATCACCAAGCCCCACGTCAGGATTCCCAGCGCCGGAACCAGGAGGTCGGGCCAGACCGACTTCATCAACAGGGTCCAGTCGACCGTCTCCCGAGCAGCCCGCCGAACAACAGATGTCTCAGGAACGACAGGCACCTCAACCTGCGAAGGAGGCGGAGTCGGATCCGACAACACCTGCACGGCCGAACCCGCCACAGGAAGCGGTTCAGGCACAGGGAGCGGTTCAGGCAAAGGCAGCGGTTCAGACACCGCCCTTCGTTCATACGCGGGATTGCGACTGAACTCAAAACGCCCAGACGTGTCGGTGCACCGCTGATTGGGCTTGGGCAGCCCTCGCTCGATCAATCCCACACGCAGATGCGGGAAAAGCGCGTCGAGTGTCAGAAACGGCTGCCCATTGGGCAGCCCGGACTGCACCACATCGAGCAGAACACCCGTGAACGACGTGGTCGCGAGCGCCTGTTCCTCCGGCGGAGGCACATGGGCCGCACGATCGGCGGCGGTCAACGTATAGGTGCCGGCCGTTTCGGTGATGTCCGCGACGCCCGTAGCGGTCATGCCCTGCGTCGCTCGACCGGAGTAACAGCAGTCCAGAATGGCGACCTTGACCCGCGCCGGACTGTACTGAAGCGCCTCCTGGATATGCCGATACTCCACACCGGTCACATCGGAATCGTCACTATGGGTGCTGACAACCGTCAGGGAAAGGTTGCCACGATCGGTGATCGTGCCGTGCCCGACGTAGTAGAGCAGCAACGCGCCGGTCGTGGCCTCGGCCAGCCGCCGCACCTGCTGGATGAGTTCCACCGAGCGATACGGGTTGGCGATGACGGTGACCTGGTCCGGCGACCACCCGCCGAGGTCGTCCGCGACGAGCGTCCTGTGCACCGCACGCAGGCTGTTGTCGGCCGCGGGTAGGCGCGGGAAAGCGTCGTCCAGGAAATACGACACACCGATGAGGATCGCCCGGGACCCCGCACGGTTGGGACCCGGCTCAGGCACCATCGTCAACCTGCCGAAGCAGGTCCATGATCAGCCGTTCGGCGTCGGCCGCCTCGGCCGCTTCCAGCTCCAACGTCCTGCCGTTCGGCGAGGTGATGGTCACCTTCACCGCCGGGCGGCGGCTCCTGATCCAGGTGGGCAGCGACTGCGCCAGAACCGCGGCGACACCACCGGACCCGACGGCGACGGTCACCACGTCCAGGACCCCACCGAGCTCCTCGGCCCCGGCGGCCCGACGTCCCAGCTTGACGAACCCCGCGAGTTCCGCCTCGCCCCGAAGCCAATCGTGGAGCGCGACGAGCCCTCCGACTTCGTCGCCCCCGTCGATCTTGATTTGTACTGTGTTCACCACGTCTCATTCCGACCGCGCCGAAAGGACGATTGTTCCAGACCGGAGCCCTCCGGGAAACGGCCCCACCCGCCGAGATTCCGGCCGCGACGACCAACGCCCGTCATCAGACCGCCCGTCCTCTGCGACGTCCTGCAATAGGCTCCCAAGCGGAACCGGGAATGCCACCACGGTCCCCATACGCGATATATGATCAAAATGGACACGGTGTGTGAGCGGGGAAGGAATCCATGTCCAGCGCACTGCTGAACGTCCTGATCGGCCTGGTGACCACCGTCCTGAGCGGCGGAGGTGTATGGCTGTGGAACCGCACGAAGCAGATACGCACGCTGAACCGCAAGGCCGCGTTCTTCGGTCTCGGCGACAACGCGCCCTGCGTCATCGTGATGAACGAGAAGTACAACAAGCCCGGGAGCACGGCCCAGAATGACGTCCACGCGCTCGTCGAGGTCGCGATGCTCGCGCGGGAACTGGGGAGCCCGGTCGAGATCCGCCGGGCGCACGACTACCAGGGCAGCAACGGCGCCAGCACCGAGTTCTGCATCGGTGGCCCGACAGGCGGCTCCAACCCGCGAACCGGCGGCCACATGGCCGCCCACCTGCCCGGCGTCAGCATCCTCCCCTTCGCGGCCGACGACGCCGACTCGCTGGCGTTCTCCATCGGCGACGAGCATTTCCGCTGCGAGTTCGGCCGGCGTGAATACGCCATAGTGGCCAAGTTCCGGCCCGATCCCGCCGTCGGCCCGGTGTTCATCATCTGCGGGCACACTTCCATCGCCAACCGCGCCGCCGTCCACTTCCTCCAACGCCGGTACCGCGAGTTGGCCTCTTCAGTGGAGACCACCGAACGGTTCTGCCTGGTCATCAAAGTGGACGGAATGGAAACCTACGGCTTCCAGGGCGCCACCCTGGAACGCGACGTCACCCGCATCGCCTTCACCCAGCCGAGCAGCCCGAGAAGGCCCGCCCCCCACATGCAAGAGCCGCAGACCTGACGGCCTGCGGCGAATGTACCCCCGAGCGGATTCGAACCGCCGTTACCGCCTTGAGAGGGCGGCGTCCTAGGCCACTAGACGACGGGGGCCAGATGATGAACCCAAGCGATCTCCCACTCGGGCACCCCCCACCCTACCGGAAATCCCCCACCACCCCGACCGAATAACCCACGGCCAAAGCGGGTGTAGGGGCGCAGCCCCACATTGAGGTTGGCCGCCAGGCCGACGAGTGTTTGAACCTCGGGTTGAGCGGGGCTCGCGGATCTCAGCACGGCCCGGCCACGAGGGGGCGTGGGGGGCGGAGCCCACCACATCGGGGGTCTGGGGGTCGCCCCCCAGATAAGCGCGAAAAACGGCGAAGCCGAGCCAAAGGCTCGGCGAGTAGAAGTCGGCCGGTACCCCCGAGCGGATTCGAACCGCCGTTACCGCCTTGAGAGGGCGGCGTCCTAGGCCACTAGACGACGGGGGCGTGTGTCCGCGAGTGCGGACGCAGCTGGGGTACCAGGACTCGAACCTAGACTAAGTGAACCAGAATCACTCGTGCTGCCGATTACACCATACCCCAGTGGGAACGGGCGTCCGGGCCGGTTGGGGCTGGTCGCTCGCGCCTCGATGAGAATACACGGCTGGGGGACCGCGACCAAAACGGATTGGCGGGCGACCGCCGGGCCGGGCCCCCGTCCGCTCGGCCCGGCGGCGCCGTCTATCGGGGTGGGTCGAGGACGAACAGTAAGGCGTATGGCACGGGAACTGACGACGACGTCCTACGCGGTCCTGTCGTTGCTCGCGGTCCGGCCGTGGACGACGTACGAGCTCAAGGAGCAGATGCGGCGGTCACTGCGGACGATGTGGCCGCGCGCGGAGAGCGTCATCTACGAGGAGCCGAAGAAGCTGGTCGAGCACGGTCTCGCCAGGTCCCGCGTCGAGTACACCGGACGGCGCCGAAGCACGGTCTACGAGATCACCGAGGAGGGGCGCGCCCGCGTCGGGCAGTGGCTGGACGAGCCCGGAGCGGGCCCGGTGATGGAGTTCGAGGCGCTGATCAAGGTGGCGTTCGCCGACCACGGCACCGTCGAACAGCTGCGCACGACGCTGCGGCGGATCAGGGACGACGCCGTGAAGCGCGTCGCCATCACCGAGGCGCGGATGGCCGAGTACGAGGAGGGCGGCCCGTATCCGGATCGGCTCCCGGTCATCGCCCTGCCCTCGAAACTGGTGCGGGAGCAGAACGCGTTGCTGCTGCGCTGGGCCGAGTGGGCGCTGGCAGAGGTCGAGCAGTGGAACGGTGTAACGCCGCAGACCGGGGCACGGATCCCGCCGGACGCCTTCAGCGGGTGAAGTCGGGCGGCCCGATGTGCCGGTGGCCCCAGTCGACGAGGGGACGCAGCCGCCGCCACGACGCGCGGACCCGCGTCACCACCTCCGGCGTCTCCATCCAGGGGTCGGCGGGCCAGCCCTCGTGGGCGTAGAGGGAGCGGTGCCGCAGCAGGTCGAGACGCGGGTGGTCGGGGGGCGTGCCGCGCGGGCGGGTCTTGAGCCGGTCCCCCGCGATCTCCATTCCGGCGGCGCGCAGGTCGTCCACGATGGTCTGGAGTTCCGGGCCGTAGAGGTCAGACCCGGCGGCCTCGCGGTAGCGGTGGAGTTGGTCGGACGTGGGCGCGTACATGCCGCCCGCGACCATCAGCCCGTCCGCGTCGACCTGGAGGTAGAAGCCCTCACTCGTGTGGCCGCCCTGGTGCGTCTTGTAGGGCGTCTTGTCCTTGCTGAAGCGGACGTCCCGGTACGGGCGGAACAGTTTGATGGGGCCGAACTCCTCCTCCAGCTCGGCGCACAGCCGCAGCAGAGGTTCGCGCACATGGCGTTCGTACGTGTCCTTGTGGGCCGTCCAGTACGGCTTGCTGTTGTCGGCCTGCAATCCCTCGTAGAACGCGAACGCCTCGTCGGTGAAACCGCCGAACGCCATGGCACTCCCCCGTCACGGTCGGTTCAGTCGCGGGCGATGACGCGGTTGGTGAGGCCGCCGATGCCCTCGATCGTGACGGTCACCTCGTCCCCGATCTCCAGCGGGCCGATCCCGGCGGGCGTGCCGGTGAGGATGACGTCGCCGGGCAGCAGCGTCATGACCTGGCTGACGTACTCGACCAGGGTCGGGACGTCATGCAGCAAGAGGGACGTGCGGGCGTCCTGCCGCGTCTCGCCGTTGACGGTCGTGGTGATCGCCAGGTCGGCGGGGTCGATCTCGGTCTCGATCCACGGGCCGAGGGGGCAGAACGTGTCGAAGCCCTTGGCGCGCGTCCACTGCTTGTCCTTGGTTTGCAGGTCGCGGGCCGTGACGTCGTTCGCGCAGGTGTAGCCGAGGATGACCTCGGCGGCACGGGACGCCGGGACCTCGCGGCACATCCGCCCGATGACGACGGCCAGCTCGCCCTCGTAGTCGACCCGCTGCGACAGCTTCTGCGGGTAGGCGATCGCCTCCTGCGGGCCGATCACGGCGGTGGACGGCTTGGAGAACACCACCGGCTCGGCGGGCGGCGCGTCCCCTCCCATCTCGCTGACGTGTCCGGCGTAGTTCTTGCCGATCGCGATGACCTTGCTGGGCAGAATCGGCGCGAGCAGCCGGACGTCGGTGAGCGGGAGGCGCTGCCCGGTGAACGTGAGGTCACCGAACGGGTGGGCCGCGATGGCGGCGACGGTGTTCTCCTCCACCACGCCGAAGGACATGCCCTCGTCGGTGGAGAACCTGGCGATACGCATGGTCGAGAGCCTAGCCGCTGACACCGACACGCCTGGGCGCCCCGGGCCTCGCGGCCTCGCGGGCGTCACGGCGTCCGGTCAGAAGCCGCAGGGCTCGCCGTTCAGCTCGCAGCCCTTCGGGGTGGACGTCGCGCCAGCCGCCCCGAACCGGACGTCCCACGTCTCGCCGGGCGGGATCGCGGGCGCGCCCTCCAGGTTCACGATCTCGGGGTTCGCGCCGCCGCTGACCAGCCGAGCGCCCCAGATGTTCCGGACGTTCGCGCCGGGGACCTGGAAGGTGAGCCGCCATGTCCGCATCGGCCGGTCGGTGCGGTTGGTGATCACCAACTGGCCCTCGAAGTATCCCTCGCTCTGCTCGACGAGTTGGTAGGTGATGCCGTCGCCCTTCCGCACCGGCCCGATCGGCGCGGTCGGCACGGCCGGGGCCTCGGACGGCCGCCCCACCGCCCCGCCCGACGGGGTCGGGGTCACGGCGGGCGCCCCACTCGGCGACGGCTCTCCGGGCGCTATCGGAGCTTGGGTGGCCGGGGTGGACGCCGTTGACGGCGGCGGCTGGGCCGTCCCTTTCTCGTCCGAGTCGCCCGAGAGCAGCAGCACCGCGACCACGGCGGCCGCGAGAACCACCACCGCGCCGATCACCGCGACGAACAGCAGTGGACGCCGCGTCCCGGACGGCTCCGACGTCAGCATTCCCACTGACGGCGAGGCGATGGGAGGCGGCACCGTGGCCTCGGACGGAGGAGGGGTCTGCGGCGGGTACACGGGCGTTCCGGCGTCGGGGTCCGTCGGCGGGACGGCCTCGGCGCCGAACTGCGCCGTCCAGGGCGCCTCCTCGGGTGTGACCGCCTGCTCGGGCATGGCCGCTTGCTCGGGCATGACCGGCTGTTCGGCCTCGGTCTCTTCGGCGGGGTCTTCCTGGGGTGGTTCCTGCGCCGGGGGTTCCTTCGGTTGGACGGGCATGTCGGCGATGGTCACCGAGGAACGGCCCTCTGGGGTGACCGCGTCTTCCGGGGTTCCCGGCGGGTCTTGGAGCGTGACGTCCGGGGTCGCTTCCGGCTCGACGTCCTGGAGTGTCGCCCCCGGGTCGATGAGATCGTCGTCGTCGACGACGGTCGAGTCGGCCCCCGTCGCGGCCTCCGGATCCGCGGGGCGGCCCGGGACGTGGAACTCGGCGGTCGTCCTGTGGTCCGGGGGCGTGTACCCGGGCTCCTCGCCGCTCAACTCGTCCACCCTCCGCTGTCGTCGATCTCATGGAGTCCGACGACGAACGGGGCGGATCGGTTCATGACGAACCGGGAGGAGTCCGGCGGTGGTCAGTTCAAGGGGTCAGCCGGTGACGGCGGGTTCGAGACCGCGCCGCGCCGCCTGCCGCAACTGCCGGTTGAGCAGGTCGGTGATCAGCTCGATGGCGTCCGGGGTGGTGGCGTCCTGCGCGCCGCTGAGCCAGCGGGTCGCCTCGGCCAGCAGGTCCTCGGCCGAGTCGGCGGCGGAGCCCTCGTCGGCCAACCGGCCCAGCACGGCGCCGAGGCGCAGAGCGGCGTCGGCGCGACCGGACTCGGCGACCACGCGGAACCAGTCCGCGGCCTGTTCGAGGTCGCCCTCGCGCTCGCAGGTCTCTCCGAGGCCGAACGCCACGTCCGCCCACGCCCCGTCCGTGGGACACCCAAGGTCCTCGGGGCTCAAGGGTCGGACAGTCATGGGATCACTCCGGCGCGTCGGTCAACAGAAGAACGGCGAGTGGAACGCCCCACACGCCGTGTCGGTCCAATGGTGGACGTTCCACCCGAAATCCGCCACCGGTTTCGCCATCTTCGGCGAAGTTTCTGCGTAACCGCACCGATGCGGACGGAAAGACTGTCGTTGCGCCGAACGAGCCGTTCAGCTCGCCGAATAGCGGCCGAGCGCGTCCTCGAAGCCGTCGTGACCGGCGGTGAAAGGACGCGGACGCGTCAGGGAGCCCTCGGCTCCGGCCGTCATCAGGGCGGGGACGGTCCGCGGGTCCGGCAGCACGCCGTCGCCCAACCGGACGGGGTCGCGCAGGACGGTACGAACGCCCGGCTCGCCGGAGACGAACTCGCCGAGGACGAAGCCCTCGGACTCGTTCCACACCAGGGCCTGGAGACCGAGAACGAACGTCGCGTCACGGGGATTGCATGGATCGAGCCATACCTCGGAGAGCGGAACCCCGCCCGCCTGAAGCGCGTCGCCGACGCGGGTGATGTAGCCGCGAGTGGCTTCGACGAACGGGTCGGGGTGGGGCAGAGGTCGAATGTGGCCGATCACTAGGTCTACCTCTCTTCCGTTCAGACTCCTGTATTTAGAAGTATGAGGGAAAAGATCCGTTATGTCCCGTTTGTCGGCAAGGAAATTTTTCGGAAGGCAGCCCAAACAGACCCCTTCGCCCCTGTCTCCTCCCTTCTCTCCCCCTTGACTCGTCCGTTACCGGGCCCCGGACCACCCGGGTCCTGACGCGTCGCGACGCCCGCCGCGCGCCGTTGCGCCGCGGGTGCCGCCGTCACTCGTCACGCCATCGTGCACAGCGCGGTCACTCTCACCGCGCCGCCGCGGTGGACGGCGCGCGGAACCGGGGTCGCGGCACCGCGCAGACGAGCCGGGGCACGACGACCACCACGGCGAGGCTCGCCGCCGAGCAGAACGCCGTCAGCCGGGCGGTCGCGCCCGCGCGGCGCCCCAGTTCGGCCGTGAACACCAGGACCGCGATCCCGGCGACCACGAGGGACCAGTCGACCTCCGTCCAGGCCCGCGCCATCGGATGGGTGGCGTGGACCGGGGTGAGCAGCACGAACGGGTAGGCCCGCTCGCTCGGCTCCTCGCACACGGTGCCCCGCCCGTACCCGGACACCGGGTACGACGCGCTCGGCACCGCGTCTGTCCAGCTGTTCTCCACTTCGAACTCTCCTTTGGTCTGCGGCCCGCCCCGCGGCGACCGGAGATCATGCGCCGGGGCCGCCCGCGGGCGGCTCACCGGCCGGGACCACCACGTTGACCAGCAACGCCCGGCGGCCGAGCGCCGGTGTCGGACTGGTCATCCGGGTGCGGAACTTCAGGCCCTTCGTGCGAAGGCCCATGAAGAAGACGACATAGATCGACAGGACCAGGAACAGCGCCAGGGGACCAAGGACCCACAGGGCGATCGCGGCGGTCATGGTGATCCCTCCTCCGACTGGTCGGCGGTATCCCTTACATCCAGCACATCTCACTGCTACTGTTGTCGACGTTCTCTGCTGGTTGAGTTGTACCAACAAGTCTCTCACTCAAGGTGTTACCATTTTTAGAGGTTGCAAACACATTGCATGGGAACGACTTGTTCAGGTCATGAGGCCGGTGACGTCCAAGTCCCTCGTCGGGCGACGGAGCACGGCCGAGTGGACACCGGGAAGGAGCGGATCCGATGGCTCGATCCACGCCGGTCCGCTGGCGCGACATCGCCGATGACCTGCTGCGACGCATCGAATCGGGTGATCTCAGCCCTCGCGGGACCTCGTCCGGGCGACGACGCCTGCCGCCCGAGAAGGACCTGGAGACCCGCTACGGCGCGTCCCGCAACACGGTGCGCGACGCGCTCTCCTACCTGCAACAGCAGGGATACGTGGTCTCGGAACAGGGCAAGGGGACGTTCGTCGTCCACCGGCCCGACATCGTCCATGTGACGCTGTCCGCCGCGGAGATCGACCTCGCGCCGGGCCTCGGGACGGGTGAGTGGTACAACCGCGACGCCCACGTCCCCGGACACCGGAAGGTGCGGGTGTCCCCGGTCAGGGTGGAGGTCCAGGAGGGCACCAAGGTCATCGCCCGCTACCTCCAGACGAACCCCGGCTCGGAGTTCATCCTCCGCCACCAGGAGCTGTATCTGGACGAGCAGCCGTGGGCCCTCCAGACCTCCTTCTATCCGCTGGAGTTCGCCACCGGCGGCGCGTCCCGTCTCCTCTACCCGCGCGACATCCCGGAAGGCGCGGTCGCCTACCTCCGCGAGACGCTCGGCTACGAGGAGGTCGGCTTCCACGACGAGATCAAGGCCCGGGTGCCGAACGAGCAGGAACGCCGGTTCTTCGGCCTCGGCGAGTCGGCGGCCGACGCGGTGTTCGAGACCGTCCGGACGGCCTACTCCCCCGACGGGACGGCGTTCCGCCTGACCGTGGCGGTCTGGGCCGCCGACCGGACGCGGCTGCACTACAACGACGGTCAGGTCCCCCTCGACGTCCTCAGCGCACCCGGCACGGGGCCGCCCGGCGGAGCCGACGCGGACGCAGGCAACGCAGACGCGGGCAACGCGGTCACAGGCAACGCGGTCACAGGCAACGCGGTCACAGGCAAGGACGCCGACGCGACCGCGAAGGGCTCGCCAAGCGAATCCCCATCGTCCGACGACGCCGAAAGCGGATAGACAGCCGCCGCCCGACCATGGCGACCGTCTCCCACTCGTCCCACCCGCCCCCTTCCCGACCGGTCGAGAGTCAGGACTCCCAGGAACGGCCGGGAAGCGGGGCTCGGTCCTTCACGGAGTTCAGGAGAACGTGGACACTGACACCGGGGCCCGTCAACGCGGCCGGGCCCGCCACACCAGCTACCGCATCCGCCTGGCCCGGCCGGACGAGATCGACGTCGTCCTCGGGCTGATCGACCACGCGGCCGACTGGCTGCGCACCAAGAGGACGACGCAGTGGGAACGGCCGTGGCCCAGCACGGACGACCGCAGGAAGCGCGTCCACGAGGCCCTGCTGAACGACGAGACGTGGCTGCTGTTCCACGGTCGGCGCCCGATCGGGACCGTCAGCATCAGGCTCATCGGCCATGAGGAGCTCTGGACGCCGGAGGAACGCCGGACGGAGGCCGTCTACCTGCACCGGCTCGTCATCCACCGCGCCTACGCGGGCCAGGGCCTCGGCGCCGAGCTGATCGAATGGGCGGGACGCGCGGGGGCGTCCCGGCAGCGCGACGCGGAACTGATCAGGATCGACGTCTGGACCGACAACGGCGAGCTGCACGCCTACTACCGCCGCCAGGGGTTCACGGACGTCGCGGTCCGCACCACCAGCGACGCGACCCCGTCGGGCGCGCTGTTCGAGAAGCGGCTGGACGTGTCCGCGCCCTCCCGCCGCCCCCGGATCGTCGAGGCGCGCGACGCCGGGGAACCGGGCATCGCGCTCCGGCGGACCCGGCTCATCGCCGCGCCCCAACCGTCGGCGCCCGCGGCCCGGTGACCACCCGGGCTGCGCCCGACCGGCCAGACCGCGCCCGACCAGCCAGGCCGGATCGAACAACGCCAGGTCAGACGAAGCGGACGAGCATCAGGTCGCTGTCGGGGCTCTCGCGCCAGTAGACGGCACCCGGATCTCGGGACATCCCCTCGACCTCCCCGGCGATGATCAGCGCCCGGTTGATGCAGTCCGTCTTGTTGTAGCCGGTCATCTCCTGGAGGCGTTGCAGCGCCTGGACGGCCTTGCCGGTCAGGTTGACCGTCACCCGTTCGGGCTGCGGGACCGCCTCGGTGCGGTGTGCCCTCTCACCGGCGTCCAAGCTCCCACCCGAGGTGTCGGAAACTGCTCGAGAGTTCGTCATGAGCGCGTTCTCCTATCCGGGACGGAGGCCGGGGCGGGGGCCGGACCGGCGACCGTCCGGCACGGGGTGCCCGGGCGCCCACCGGTCAGCGAGGATGCAGCCTTCCGCCAGCGAACCCATGCCCCTCGCGCAGGGTGCACGTTAGAGGTTCCCCCCACCGGAACCCCGGAAACCTGTACCATCTCGACTCCGCTTCATTGTTGCCAGCTGGATAGCCAACACTCACCTCATTTTATACAGCATTCGTATGCTCATTGCATGTCCTTCCTATGGTTCCCTGGTATTGTGACCGTGGGGAGAAGTGGGGACAGGACGCCGAGGGGGCGCGCGTACACGCGGCGCACCCTCCCGGGGGAAGGACTACTTCGTGAGCACTGACCGTTTCCGTAAGCGGCCGCGGGGGCAAGCGGCTCCCCACGGCGGCACCAGCCTGCTGAGCGCGAAGGTCACCACGCCGGTGACCGTCCTGGCCGTCGTGCTGGGGTACGCGATGGACGGCTCGGCGGGCGCGATGATCACCGGCTCGCTGACATTCCTCACGTTTCCCGTGGTGAGCGTGACGAACGCCTTCGTCCAGTACATGAGGGCCGGGACGCTGCACGAGACGCCCGGGCCGCCGCCGTCCGGGCCCGCCCCGCCGCTGGCGGTCGCCGTCCCCGGCGACGAACTGGTCGAGATCCCGACGTTCGGCGCCTACGACGAGACCACGTTCTGGGGCTCGCTGATGCCGGACGAGCAGGGCACCCTCAGCGCCCTGGCGCGCAGCCACGTCTACCGCAAGGACGACTCGCTGTGCTGCGAGGGCGGCCCCGCCACCGAGGTCATCGTGATCCTGTCCGGCTGGACGCGGGTGTGGGTCGACGAGGGCGCCGAGCAGCGCACCCTCGCCTTTCGCGGCGCGGGCGAGCTGATCGGCGAGCGCGCCGCGCTGATGGTCAAGAACAGGTCCGCGAACGTGACCGCCGAGGGCGACGTGCGGGCCCTGCGGATCGGCCCCCGCGACTTCGCGACGTTCCTGGACGGGCACCCGCGCGTCCGCGGCGTTCTGGAGCAGCAGGTGTATCAGCGTCAGGTCGAACCGGCCGTCCTGGGCGGCGCGGGGGGTCGTGCCCCCACGAGCGACTGGCCGGGGCCGGTAGCGCTGCCCGACTGGTCGGGCGGCAACTGCACGATCCTGATCACCGACATCACCGGGTTCAGCTCGCCGTCGCGCACCGACGCCGACCGCAAGCACGTCCTCGACGCCATGTACGGGTTGCTGGACGAGTCGTTCGCCGCGTCCTCCCTGCGGCTCGCCGACCTCTACCGGGAGGACCGCGGCGACGGGGCGCTGATCGTCGTCCCGCCCACCACGCCGACCGAGGCGGTCATCGACCCGATGCTCGCGCACCTGGCCGCCGGCCTGCGCCGCTACAACCGCCGCGCCGCCGACCCCTGCCGGATGCAGCTGCGCGTCGCGCTCAACGTGGGCCCCGTGCAGCGCGGGCCCAACGGCGTGTCCGGCATCTCGATCATCAAGACGCGGCGCATGGTGGACGCGCCCGCGGTGAAGAAGCGGGTCGCCGAGTCCGGCGCCGACCTGGGGTTCGTCACCTCCGACTTCGTCTTCGACACCGTCATCACGTCCGCCCCCGGGTTCGTCGACCCCGGCCGGTACGCGCGGGTCCGCGTGCGGCTGAAGGAGACGTCGCAGTCGGCATGGCTCACCCTCGAAGGCGGCGACTCACGGCTACGCGCCGTCTGAGCCCCTCACTTCGCGACCATGTCCTGGTAGTCGGGGTGCTTCTCGATCCACTTCCTGATGAACGGGCAGAGCGGCACGACCGACAGGCCCTTGGCCCGGACGTCGTCCAAGACGCCACGGGCCAGCGAACTGCCGACGCCCTTGCCCTCGTAGTCGGAACCGACCTCGGTGTGGGCGAGGACGAGCGCGCTGTCGCCCCGCTCGTACTCCACGAACCCGGCGACGTCGCCGTCCAGGCTGATCTCGTAGCGGTTCCGCGCGGAGTTGTCGGTGATCTCGGTGCTCATGCCTCCGATAATGCCCGCCGCGTCGGACTGATTCCCGTCGGGCCCCCGTCAGCCCGCCTCGTAGCCCGCGCGAAGCAGGCTGTAGGTCACGGCCTCCTCCAACGCCTGCCACGACGCCGCGATGACGTTGTCCTCCACGCCGACCGTGCCCCACTCGCGTTCGCCGTCGCTGGACTCGATCAGCACCCGGGTGCGGGCGTCGGTGCCGTGCGAGCCCTCCAGGATGCGGACCTTGTAGTCGATCAGCTCCAGCCGCGCCAGCTCCGGGTAGAGGCGGCCGAGCGCGATGCGCAGCGCGTTGTCGAGCGCGTTGACGGGGCCGTTGCCCTCCCCCGTCGCGATGATCCGCTCGCCCTTGGCGTGCAGCTTGACGGTCGCCTCGCTGACCATGGAGCCGTCCGGACGGCGCTCCACGATCGACCGCCAGGACTCGACCTCGAAGTGCCGCTGCCGGACGCCGGTCAGCTCCTCGCGCAGCAGCAGCTCGAACGAGGCGTCCGCGGCCTCGAAGGTGTAGCCGGTGGACTCCAGCTCCTTGACCTTGCCCACGACCGCCTTGGCCTTCTCGCCGGACAGGTCGTAGCCGAGCTCGCGGCCCTTCAGCTCCACCGACGCGCGTCCGGCCATGCTGGAGACGAGCATCCGCATGTCGTTGCCGACGGCGGCCGGGTCGATGTGCTGGTACAGGTCGGGGTCGATCTTGACGGCGGAGGCGTGCAGCCCCGCCTTGTGCGCGAACGCCGACACGCCGACGTAGGGCTGCTGGGAGCTGGGCGCGACGTTGGTGACCTCGGACACGGCGTGCGCGATCCGGGTCATCTCGGCGAGCTGGTTGTCGGAGACCAGCGACATGCCGCGCTTGAGCTGGAGGTTCCCGACGACGGTGAACAGGTTGGCGTTGCCGCTGCGCTCGCCGTACCCGTTCGCGCAGCCCTGGACGTGGGTGGCCCCGGCCTTCACGGCGGCGAGGGAGTTGGCGACCGCGCAGCCGGAGTCGTCATGGCAGTGGATGCCGACGCGGACGCCGAGCCCCACGACCTCGTGGACGACGTCGGCCAGCTCGTCCGGCAGCATGCCGCCGTTGGTGTCGCACAGCGCGACGACGTCGGCGCCCGCCTCGGCGGCGGTCCGCACGGCCTCCAGCGCGTAGGCGCGGTTCGCCTTGTAGCCGTCGAAGAAGTGCTCGGCGTCAAGGAAGACTCGTTGGCCCTCCGCACGCAGGTGGGAGACCGTGTCGCGGATCATCGCGAGGTTCTCCTCCAGGGTGGTGCGGAGGGCCAGCTCGACATGCCTGTCGTGACTCTTGGCGACAAGGGTCACGACGGACGCGCCGGAGTCGCGCAGCGCGGCAACCTGGGGGTCGTCGGCGGCCCGCACACCGGCCCGGCGGGTCGCGCCGAACGCGGTGAGCTGCGCGTGCGTCAGGCCGAGCTCTGTTCGAGCCCGCCTGAAGAATTCGGTGTCCTTGGGGTTGGCTCCGGGCCAGCCGCCCTCGATGAAGCCCACGCCAAGGTCGTCCAGGTGCCGCGCGATGGCGAGCTTGTCGGCCACGGAGAGGTTGAGCCCCTCCTGCTGCGAGCCGTCGCGCAGGGTGGTGTCGTAGACGTGGAAAGCGTCGCCTTGCATTGCGTGGTACCCCCAAGGGGACTGCGCCAGGACACAAAAAAGACCCCTCACGGACGTGAGAGGTCTGCGCGCCGGCGCTTGTCCCGTTAGCTGCTGCCGGCGCGCCAGCCGATAATCACGAGGCTGATGCGCATGATGCACACAGTCTGCCACACAACCCCGCGCGCTTGGGACACCGGTCTCGGATGCTGAGACATCCCAGGTGGACGGCGTGGCCCCGGTGCGGTACCGGGGCCTCGACGACCGTGATCAGGCGATCTTGTGGACCCAGCCGTACGGGTCGGGACGGGTGCCGTACTGGATGCCGATGAGCTCCTGGCGCAGCCGCATCGAGATCTCGCCGGGCTCGCCGTCGCCGATCGTCCACTCCCGGTCCGCGCCCTTGACCCGGCCGACCGGGCTGATGATCGCGGCCGTGCCGCAGCCGAACACCTCGGTGATCTCGCCGGACTCGCAGCCGGACTGCCACTCCTCGACGCTGATCTTGCCCTCCTCGGCGGGGATGCCGAGGTCGGTCGCCAGCTTCAGCATGGAGTTGCGGGTGACGCCCGCGAGCAGCGTCCCGGTGAGCGCGGGCGTCAGGAGCCGGGCCTGGGAGCCGGAGCCGTAGACGAACATGAGGTTCATCGAACCCACCTCCTCGACCCAGCGGTGCTCCACGGCGTCCAGCCAGACGACCTGGTCGCAGCCCTCCGCGACGGCCTGCGCCTGACCGGCGAACGAGGCGGCGTAGTTGCCGCCGGTCTTGGCCTCGCCGGTGCCGCCGGGCGCGGCGCGGGTGAAGTCCTGCGAGAGCCACACGGACACCGGCTTGATGCCGCGCGGGTAGTACAGGCCGGACGGGGACGCGATGACGGCGAAGAGGAACTCGCTGGCCGGGCTGTTGACGCCGAGGGCGCGGGTGGTGGCGATCATGAAGGGCCGGACGTAGAGGCTGTGCCCCTCGGTCTCGGGCACCCACTCCCGGTCGGTGCGGACGAGCAGCTCGATCGCGTCGACGAACAGCTGCTCGGGGATCTCCGGCATCGCCATCCGGCGGGCGGACCGGTTCATCCGCGCCGCGTTCATGAACGGCCTGAACGTGACGACGGATCCGTCCGGCTGCTTGTAGGCCTTGAGGCCCTCGAAGAGCTCCTGCGCGTAGTGGAACACCTGGCTGGCCGGGTCCATCGGAAGCGGCCCGTAGGGTTCGAGGCGCGCGTCGTGCCAGCCCCGGTCCGGCGAGTAGCGGATCGTGATCATGTGGTCGGTGAAGTGCCGGCCGAAGCCGGGATCGGCCATGACGCGCGCGCGGTCGTCCGCCGTCGCGGGTCGCTCGGTGCGCGTGATCTCGAAGTCAAGTGTGCTGCTCATCGCGGTGTCGTCCTCTCGCGGATCGCCGGAACGGCCCCATCGCCGCTACGGCTTCCATAGTCCCTATTGTCCTACTTCGTCTAGTCCCACTCCTCCGGGCGCGGCGCACACGAAAAACCGGGCGCGCCGCGTGGCGCGCCCGGAGATCCTCTGGTCCGGCAGAGAGGCGCGCCCTCAGCCGGATACTCGCTTGGCGATCGCGTCACCGATCTGCGTCGTGGACCGCTCGCCGACCGCGGCCCGCTCGGCCAGGTCGTCGGAGACGGCGCGCTCGACCCGGCGGGCGGCGTCGGCCGCGCCGATGTGGTCGAGCAGCATGGCGACCGACAGGATCGTGGCGGTCGGGTCGGCCTTGCCCTGCCCGGCGATGTCGGGCGCGCTGCCGTGCACCGGCTCGAACATCGACGGCGCGGTGCGGTCGGGGTTGACGTTCCCGGACGCGGCGAGCCCGATCCCCCCGGCGACGGCGGCGCCGAGGTCGGTGATGATGTCGCCGAACAGGTTGTCGGTGACGATCGTGTCGAACCGCTGCGGCTGCGACACGAAGAACATCGTGGCCGCGTCGACATGGCAGTAGGCGGTCGTGACCTGCGGGTACTCCTCGCCGACCTGCTTCAGCGTGCGCTGGTACAGGTCGCCCGCGAAGGTGAGGACGTTGTCCTTGTGGACGAGCGTGAGGTGCTTGCGGGGCCGCCCCGCGGCGACCTCGAAGGCGTACCGGATGACCCGCTCGACACCGTAGGCGGTGTTGACGCTCTCCTGCGTGGCGACCTCGTGCTGGGTGCCCTTGCGGACGACGCCGCCGACGCCGGTGTACGGCCCCTCGGTGCCCTCCCGGATCACGACCATGTCGATGTCGTCGGTGGTCACCCCGGCCAGCGGAGTCGACACGCCAGGGAACAGCTTCACCGGACGCAGGTTGACGTAGTGGTCGAGCTCGAACCTGGCCCGCAGCAGCAGCCCGCGCTCCAGCGTCCCGCTCGGCACGGTCGGGTCGCCGACGGCGCCCAGCAGGATGACCTCCTGCTGGCGCAGCTCGTCCAGGACGGCGTCGGGCAGCGTCTCGCCGGTCCGGTGCCAGCGGGCGGCGCCCAGGTCATAGGACGTCCGCTCGAACGTGAGACCGCTGGACGGGGACACCGCGTCGAGGACCTTCAGCCCTTCGGCGACCACCTCTGGACCGATCCCGTCCCCCGGGATCACGGCCAGACGAACACTGCGGGAAACCATGCGCGCACTCTACTGCAAACGTCTCAGTGCCTGGGCTTCGATCTCACATTTCGGGACGCAAGCAGCAGTCGCCGCACATGCCCCCACCTGGGACACGGTAGTACAGACAGCAGCTACGCCGGACGTATCCGTGCGTCCCCCACACGCCCGTCGCCTCCAGGGGTTCCCGCCCGAGCAACTCCCGGACGATGGCGCGCCGCGCAAGATCATCGGGCCCCACATTGAGGCTCCCGACCAGAGCGGACGCGGCGTTCCCCCACGCGAGCCCCTCCGCGAGGCCCGCCGTCAACTCCCGCAACCGGCGAAGTTGGCCGTCCACGACCACGGAGTAGACCCGCTCGGCGGCACCGACCGCGTCGTTCACCCGCCACCCGCGAGGCTCGACGACTCCCAGCACGATCGGCTCGCCGGGCAGCCCGCGCCACCTCAACTCCCCCAGATCAGGCACGACCCCCAGAGCCGCCGAGGCGACGACCGGCGACCACAACCGCGCCGCGAGCCCCTGAAACAGCAGCGAACTCGCCACCCGGGCCTCCCCGGTGCCGAGCCGCTCGGCGTAATCACCGCTCAGCGCGTCAAGTTTCCCGACCTCGCCGGGAAACGCGCTCCACCCGGCACCGTCCGCCTGAACCCCGGTGACGATCTCGAAGTAGGGCCCGAGCCGGGCGGCCTCCCCCAACACCTCGGCCACCTCACGGTGACCAACATCGACCGCCATGCGCCCAGTTTCCCACCCGCGAACCAAGACAGCTCCTCGCGATCCTGCCCGAGGACGGGTTCAGGATCGCGAGGAGCTGTCTGTGGAACGCACAGCGACCGCCGCTGCGGGGTCCGGCTGGTCGCGGGTACTAGTCGGCGCGGCGGTCCAGCGCGGTTTGCAGGGCGCGGGCCGCTTCTTCTTCGGCGTCGTCGGCAGGAGTGTTGGTCCAGGTTTCGTTCATGGGTTTGCTCCAAGTCGCTGTGCTGATGACCGCGGGGGCCGCCGGAGTGCCGTGGTTCGCACGGGTCGGCGGGAGATCGGACTCACGGCCAGGCAGAACCTCCGCAGCGGGGGCCGGCCTGCCGAAGTGTCAGGCCCCGCTGCGGCAGCGAAGGATTACTACGAAGCGCCGCATGACTACCTGCGAGATTACCCCCGGCGCGACAAAAGAGTCCGACCCGTGGCAGAAAATCTCACGATCTGAGACGGACGACGGCCTGAACCGTCACGCGAGCGCGTTACCTGGCCGTGGGAGGCGACGCCGAAGGCGAGCCTCCCACGGCCAGATCGCGAAGCGATGCAGCGCTCGCACAATCACGGTCAGGAGTGCGAGCCGCCAGGCGAGCGCTTCTGACCGTGATTGCGGAAACACAGCCGCCAGACGAGCACGATGGGCCGGGATTGAACAAATTCAGTTCTCCAGGTCTACGCGGCGGCCCATGTCGGCGCCGACCTCGGCGGAGATGGCGTCGACCAGCTGGGTCGGGATGACCGAGTCGACGGTGAGGGCGATGAGGGCCTTGCCGCCCTTGGCGGCCCGGCCGACCTGCATGCCCGCGATGTTGACCTGCTCGTCGCCGAGGAGCTTGCCGACCGCGCCGACGATGCCGGGACGGTCGACGTAGGAGAAGAACGCCATGTGCTCGGTCGGGACCAGCTCCATGTCGTAGCCGTTGATCTCGATGATCCGCTCGGCGTGCTTGGGGCCGGTGAGGGTGCCGGAGACCGACACCACGGAACCGTCGGACATGGTGCCGCGGACCTGGACGACGTTGCGCCAGTCGGGGCTGTCCTCGCTGGTGGTGAGGGTGACCTCGACGCCGCGGTCGCGGGCCAGCAGGGGCGCGTTGACGAAGGTCACCGCGTCCTCGGTGACGTCCAGGAAGACGCCCTTGAGCGCGGCCAGCTCCAGGACCTTGACGTCGTGCTCGGCGATCTCGCCGCGGACGACGACGTCGAGTCGGACGGGGACGCCGCCCGCGAGGGCGGTGAAGATGCGGCCGAGCTTCTCGGCGAGCGGGAGGCCGGGCTTGACGTCCTCGGCGACGGCGCCGCCCTGCACGTTGACCGCGTCCGGGACGAACTCGCCGGACAGGGCCAGCTTCACCGAGCGGGCGACCTGCGTGCCCGCCTTCTCCTGCGCCTCGTGGGTGCTGGCGCCGAGGTGCGGGGTCACGACGACGCTGTCGTGGTGGAACAGCGGGCTCTCGGTCATCGGCTCGGAGGTGAACACGTCGATGCCCGCCCCGGCGACCCGGCCGTCCTTGAGCGCGAGGTCGAGCGCCTCCTCGTCGACGATCCCGCCGCGGGCGGCGTTCACGATCCGGACGCTGGGCTTGACCAGGCGGAGCTCGCGGTCGCCGACGAGGCCGAGGGTCTCGGGCGTCTTCGGCAGGTGGACGGTGATGAAGTCGGACTCGCGGAGCAGCTCGTCCAGGGTGACGAGCTTCACGCCGAGCTGGGCGGCGCGGGCGGCCTGCACGTACGGGTCGAACGCGATCACGTTCATGTCGAAGGCGGCGAGGCGCTGCGCGACGAGCACGCCGATGCGGCCGAGGCCGAGGACGCCGACGGTCTTGCCCTGGAGTTCGACGCCGGTGTACTTGGACCGCTTCCACTCGCCCTGCTTGAGGGCGGAGTGGCCCTGGGGAACGTTCCTGGCGGTGGCGAGCAACAGCGCGATGGCGTGCTCGGCGGCGGTGACGATGTTGGACGTGGGCGCGTTGACGACCATGACGCCGGCCTTGGTGGCGGCCTCCACGTCCACGTTGTCGAGGCCGACGCCCGCGCGGGCGACGACCCGCAGCCTGGCGGCGTGCTGGAACACCTCGGCGGTGACCTTGGTGGCGCTACGGACGATCAGCGCGTCGACGTCGGCGACGGCGGGCAGGAGCCGCTCGCGGTCGGCGCCGTCGACGTGGCGGACCTCGTAGTCGGCCTCCAGCACGGCGATGCCGGCCGGGGAGAGTTCTTCTGCGACGAGGACGACGGGCTTACTCAAGAGGAAACAGTCCTTCGGAAAGTGGGTGTCGGTTCGGTGTGCGGGTGAAGTCGCGGGTCACCTCGTCGTGCCCTCGCCCCCGGCCGCGATTCTATCTCCCGTGCCCCCGCGCGGTTCGCGGCGGGGAGACACCGGCTCATAACTCACCTTCGTCCGATGGCGCGCCCGATGGCACGGGCCACCCGGTTCCGGGCGCGCCCGATCGCCGCGTGCCCCTCAGGCCGCGCGGCGATCAGGCGTGCCCGGTCCCGTCCGGTCAGGCCGCGTTGGGCTCCGGCACCGCGGTCAGGACGCACGCGACCCGTTCCGCGTCGGCGAGGTGGACGTGCGGGACGTCCACGAACACGCGCAGCGGACCGGGCGGCAGGCCCAGCTCGTCGGCGACCTGCACCTGCACCTCGCGGAGCGGGATGTAGGTCAGGTAGGCGCGGTGGACGTTCTGCGACCTGAACATCGCCGTCATGATCAACCGGTAGCCGCGGATGCGGAAGGACAGCGCCGTCAGGGCGGGCAGCCCCTCCGCGGGCTCGCCGGGGATCGTCAGCGGGATCCAGGCGCTGGTCGTCCACGGTCTGGCCCGGAGCAGGTCGACGACCCAGCGGATCTGGTCGTTGCCCTCCAGATCGTGCAGCCTCGGCCAGTAGCGTCCGCGGACCGTGCGGCGGGTGCGCTCCTGGGCGCGCCGCACGATCCGCGCGTGGTCGCCGTGCTCGTGGAGGATCGGGTCCTCCCAGCTCAGCGACGCGACCTCGAACAGCAACGGCGGGCCCTCGATGATGGCGTCGCCGTCTTCCAGGCCCGCCTCACCGGCGGTCCACACGTGTCGCAGGACGCCGATCCACGCCTGCCCGCACGTGTCCCAGCGCCGGACCTCCCGGTCCTCCTCCGCCGGCACGTCACGACTCCACGCCGTCATTCATTCCGTGGCCCGCCATGCGGATCACGGAATTGCGCGGCCGGGGGATTGTCGTGCCGGGGATGAATTCCACTTCGGTTCCGGCCGGTGACCCTCCGTCGTCTTTGAACTGCATCACACCACTCATGCTCTCCGCCCCTGTTGCCGCTCCGGCGGCGGTCGCACGGTGTGATCGCGCGGGGTTCCCGCGCCGGCCACGGCCGTCACGGCTTTCTTCAAGTATCAGGCAAAGAGCGCCAAAAAGACAGAGGAATTTCGCCACAAGCTGCCTTCACCGGCATTCTGACCTCTGTTGCGATGATCGGTCACTTGGACAATGCGTCCAAAGATCGATGATTATGGTCGGGGCCGGTCCCGGGACGTGCGGTGCAGCACGACATAGCCGTCCCGCCGGAAGACCTCGCGGTATCCCCCGGCGGCCAGTTCCTCGACCCGCCGCCGCTGGACGGCGACGCTCGGGAACGGGAACTCCAGCCGTCCGACATAGGCGACGACCCAGGGCGCGCCGCGCGCCCGCTCGTCCCACAGCAGGACGCGGGCGCGTGCCGTCAGCGCCGGGCCGACGCCGTTGGCGGCCTCGACGAGGGCACCGTCCGGGATCGTGGCGGCGGCGGCGGACGCCGCGCGGGCCCGTTCGTTCGGCGCCCACAGCGCGGGGTCGGCCAGGTGCCGGTACGCGAAGAACGGCACACAGACGACCATCGCGACCAGGACCGCGGCGACGGGCAGGGCCGACGGTCTGCGTTTCAGGGCGGAGACCTTGCCGCGCAGCCGGGTCGCCCCGTCCACGGCCCCGAGGATCAGGACGGCGATGATGAACGCGTTGTAGTGGTAGTGCGGCTCCCACCAGTTGCTGAAACGGCTGTTCAGCATCCGTTCGGTCAGCAGAGGCAGCGCGGTCAGGGTCAGCGGCGACGCCAACGGCAGGAGCAGCAGCGGCAGGACGACGAGCGCCATCGTCAGGACCTTCTGCGGCGGGGTGCCGAGGACGGCCACGGCGTCCCACGGATGGGTCAGCGCGTGCACCGCCGCGTGCGGCAGGTCGGGGCCGAGCGACCCGTAGGCCCAGTAGTAGTCCTTGTCGCCGCCGAACGCCGCGATCACCATGCGGGAGCACACCCAGGTCGCGACGAGGCCGACCACGATGTAGGCGAGCCCGGCCCGCCGGTCGCCCCTCGGGAGCAGTTCCCGCGGCCTGCGCGGCCATCCGTGCCCGCCACGGGTGAGCAGGTACAGGCCGAAGCCCGCGAGCAGCAGCCCCATGTCCTCCTTGACCAGCAGAAGGAGGAAGGCCGCCACGGCCGCCTGGCCGCGCCGTCCCGCGTCGTAGCGCTCCACCGTGAGTGCCGACAGCAGTGGCACGAACGCGGCCTCGTGGAAGTCGAACGCCAGGGCCTCGGCGACCGGCCACGATAGGGCGTAGGCACCGGCGGCGCAGTACGCGGCGGACGCGCCGAGCCTGCGTTCGGTGAACCGCCAGATCGGCACGATCGCGAGCGCGAGCAGCACCGCCTGCGCGAGCAACAGCGTCGCCGGACCGTCGTGAATCCAGTACAGCGGCGCCAACAGAGCGAGAATCGGGGAGAAATGGTCGCCGAGGATGGAGAAACCGGGCCCGAACCCGTTGTGGACGCCCTTGACCATGGCGACCGGCAACTCGAACCGGCTGTAGGAGCGGACCGCCTGGTCGAAGATGACCAGGTCGTAACTTCCCGTCCGGAACGCGCGCAGCCGCATCAACGAGTACGCCGCGAATAGCGCGGCGCTCAGCGTGATCATCGCCGCGAGCGCCGTCCGGCGGCGTCCGGACCGTTCCCAGCGGCCGGCCGGAACGCGTTCGGCGCGCTCCTCGTCCGCAACCGCCTCAGCCACGCGCCGGACGCTACCACCGGCAACGGCGCGTGGCTGAGCCGACGCGGCCGACGCGGCCGATCCGGGCGGAGGGACCGGCCGCGCCGCGTCCGCTACCCGACCGCGCGGCGGGTCATCGGCAGCCGGCCCGAGGTGAAGATCCCGTGGGCGACGACCTCCACCTCGGGACACCCGGTGTCACCCCCGGCGTCGCATCTCCCCCAGGCATAAGGGCAAGACCTTGAGGGTGATGACGGGCACGCCGGGCAGGTCGGCGCGGACGGCCCGGCCCATCGCGTCCGGGTTCTGTATCGGCGTGCGGATGAGGGTCGTCCCCATGGGCAGCCGCGGCCGGTACTCGACCTGGTCCTGCCGGAAGTCGCTGGCGCCCCCGAGGGCCAGCGCGGTGATCCCGGCGACGGCGGCGGTGATCGCCGCGATCGCCGGGGCGGTGCGGGCGCGGTTGCGGGATGTTGAGGTCCTGGAAGACTCGACGTGCTCCCCGGCCTGGAGGCCGGGGATTCAGCCTGTGCCACATAGTGTGGCGCGTCTGTGGCTTCCTGTTTCGCTGGGTCCCGCCCTCCGCTAGGCGGCGGGTCTTAAGGTCCCTCCGCAGGCGTTTTGTCTCTCCGCCCGTCCGGCGGCGAGAATGTTGAGCGCAGCGTTCACATCACGGTCGTGGACCGCCCCACACGCGCACGTCCATGCGCGGACGTGCAGCGGCATCGACCCAGTGACCGTCCCGCACACCGAACACCGTTTCGAGGAAGGAAACCACCGGTCCACCCTGGCGAAGACCCGCCCGTACCGGGCCGCTTTGTACTCCAGCATCGCGGTGAACTGGGCCCACCCCGCGTCGTGCACGGACTTGGCCAGTCTTGTGCGGGCCAGACCAGACACCGCCAGGTCCTCCACGTAGACCGCTTGGTTGTCGCGGATCAGCCGTGTGGACACCCGGTGGTGATGGTCCCGCCGCGCGTCCGCCACGCGAGCGTGGATCCTGGCCGCCCGCGCGGCGGCCTTGCGCCGGTTGTTCGACCCTGCGGTCTTGCGGGACAGCGCCTGCTGGGCTTTGCGGAGCTTGCGTTCGGCGCGGCGCAGGAACCCGGAACTGGTGATCTTCCGGCCGTCCGACAGCACCGCGAAGTGCGTGAGCCCCAGGTCGATCCCGACCTCGTCAGCCGTCTCCGGCAACGGCTCGTCTGCCGTCTCCACGGCGAAGGACGCGAAGTACCGTCCGGCCGCGTCCTTGATCACGGTGACCGAGGACGGGTCGGATGGCAGGTCCCGTGACCACCGCACCGGCACGTCCCCGATCCTCGGCAGGCGCGGTCTCCCGCTCGGCGTGACCCTGAAGCGGGCGT
The DNA here is from genome assembly GCF_039537545.1 of Actinomadura meridiana. NCBI lineage: Bacteria > Bacillati > Actinomycetota > Actinomycetes > Streptosporangiales > Thermomonosporaceae > Actinomadura > Actinomadura meridiana. The sequence continues at coordinate 53,662 of NZ_BAABAS010000005.1, read as the reverse complement.
TGCGGGTGAACCGGACCGCCTGCCGCCGATCCTTACGCGACCGGAACCGGGGCGCGGCGACCTTACGTCCCTTGCGCTCGCCCGACAGCGACGCGAACCAGTTGCGGTACGCGGCGGTCAGGTCCGCCAATGCCTGCTGCGAGACGACGGCCGACACCTCCGCGAGCCACGCCCGTTCGCTGGTCTTCTTCGCCTCCGTGATCACCAGCTTCGACAACTCCCCATCCGACAGGAACGGCAACCCAGCCTCGTACGCCTGACGGCGGGCGCGCAGGGCGTCGTTGAACACCACCCGCGCACACCCGAACGCCCGCGCCAACGACCGCTGCTGATCGGGGGTCGGGTAGAGACGGAACTGGTACCGGAGCCGCACACCCGCGACCCTACCAACAGTCAACAATCGGTTACGGACAATCACCGAATCGTCTGCCCTGAACCGAGTAGGTGCCGCCGCCGTGGTCGCGGGAGACGTCGCGGAGCGCGAGCAGGCTCATCGCCGCGCCTCCCCGTCGGCCCGCGCCGGGTGGGGCGCGGAGGCGGGTGGCGGGGGAACGGGCGGTGAGCCCGGTTCGGCCCGCGCGACGAACGACTCGCAGTGGTCCAGCCAGCGCACCTCGGCCTCGGCCTGGAAGATCATGGACTCCAGCACGAGTCGCCACGCGAGGTCCTCGGGACCGTCCGGCGCGGCGGGCGCGTCGGCCTTGAGCCGGGTGAGGTCCTGGAGGGCGCGCAGCGTGGCGGCGCGCTGGGCCTGGACAACGCCCGCGACGTCCACGCCCGGTGTGGTGACGGCCAACGCCAGCTTGATCGCGAGCTCGTCGCGGGGCCGGTCGGTGCGCGCGATCGGCGTGCCGAACCAGCGAAGGACGTCCGCCTCCCCCGCCGGGGTGATCCGGTAGACGAAGCGGCCCTCGTCGTCGGCGCCGACGCGGGTGACGAGGTCGTCGCGTTCGAGCCGGGACAGCGTGGAGTACACCTGCCCGATGTTGAGCGGCCAGGTGGCGCCCGTCGACGCCTCGAACTCGGCGCGAAGCTGGTAGCCGTAGCGCGGCCCCTGTGACAGCAGGGCGAGCAGGCCATGACGAATCGACATGCCTACCAAGTATGCATACCGAGCATGCTCCAGGCAATACCGCGTATGCACCAACGAGGAACGGCGTGCCGCCCCAGAGGGACGACACGCCGCGTGACCTCGGAGTCCGGGAATCGCCCCGGACGGAAGGGATCAGTCGTTGAGCCAGCTCATCATGGGCCGAAGCTCCGCACCGGTCTTCTCGATCGGGTGCTCGGCGAGCTCCTCGCGGTACTTGCCGAACTGCTTCTGACCGCCCTCGAACTCGTCCACGAGTTCCTTGGCGTACTGCCCGGACTGGATCTCGCCGAGGATCTTCTTCATCGCGGCCTTGGTCTCCGGCGTGATCACGCGCGGGCCGCGGCTGTAGCCGCCGTACTCGGCGTTGTCCGACACCGACCAGTACATCTTGGAGATGCCGCCCTCGTAGATCAGGTCGATGATCAGCTTCAGCTCGTGCAGCACCTCGAAGTAGGCGACCTCCGGCTGGTAGCCCGCCTCGGTCAGCACCTCGAACCCCGTCTTGATCAGCTCGGAGACGCCGCCGCACAGCACCGTCTGCTCGCCGAACAGGTCGGTCTCGGTCTCCTCGGTGAACGTGGTCCTGATCCCGCCCGCGCGCAGGCCGCCGATGGCCTTGGCGTACGACAGGGCCAGTGGCCAGGCGTTGCCGGACGGGTCCTTCTCCACGGCCACGATCACCGGCACGCCGCGTCCGGCGACGAACTGGCGGCGGACGAGGTGACCCGGGCCCTTCGGCGCGACCATCGCCACGTCCACGCCCTCCGGCGGCTGGACGAGCCCGTACCGGATGCTGAACCCGTGACCGAAGAACAGCGCGTCGCCCTCGACGAGCGCGGGCCGGATGTCCTTCTCGAAGATCTCCCGGTGGTGGTGGTCCGGGGCCAGCAGCATGATCAGGTCGGCCTCCTCGGCCGCCTCCGCCGGGGTGACGACGCGCAGCCCCTCGGCCTCGGCGGCCTCCCGGCTCGCCGATCCCTCGCGGAGCCCGACCCGCATGTCGACGCCGGAGTCGCGCAGGGAGAGCGCGTGCGCGTGCCCCTGGCTGCCGTAACCGATGATCGCCACGTGCCGGTCCTGGATCACGCTCAGGTCGGCGGCGTCGTCGTAGAACATCTCAGCCACAGTGCTGTTGCCTTTCGTTGGTTTCTGTGGGTTTGCCCGGGGGGCCGCGGGGGTCGTTCCCCGCACCGGCTACGCGCTGCGCTCGATGGCGCGCAGCGACCGGTCGGTGATGGACCGGGCGCCGCGGCCGATGGCCACCATGCCCGACTGCACCAGTTCCTTGATGCCGAACGGCTCCAGGACCTTGATGAAGGCGTCCAGCTTGTCGCGGTTGCCGGTGGCCTCGATGGTCACCGCGTCCGGCGCGACGTCCACGACCTTCGCGCGGAACAGCTGGACGATCTCCAGCACCTGCGAGCGCGTCTCGGCGTCGGCGCGCACCTTGACCAGCACGAGCTCGCGCTGCACGGACGCCGAATGATCCAGCTCGACGATCTTCAGGACGTTGATCAGCTTGTTGAGCTGCTTGGTGACCTGTTCGAGCGGCAGTTCCTCGACGTTCACGACGATCGTCATCCGGGAGATCTCCGGATGCTCGGTGACGCCGACCGCGAGGGACTCGATGTTGAAGCCGCGCCGGGAGAACAGCGCCGCGACCCGTGCCAGTATGCCGGGCTTGTTCTCCACCAGCACCGACAGTGTGTGCAGGCTCATCGGGGTCAGTCTCCGTTCTCCCACTCGGGCGCCATGTCCCGCGCGATCTTGATGTCGTCGTTGGTGGTGCCGGCCGCGACCATCGGCCAGACCATGGCGTCCTCGTGCACGACGAAGTCGATCACGACGGGCGCGTCGTTGATCTCCATGGCCTTGGCGATGACGTCGTCCACGTCAGCGGCGTTCTCGCAGCGCAGGCCGACACAACCGTACGCCTCGGCGAGCTTCACGAAGTCGGGGATCCGCTTGGCCGCGTGCCCGGCCTGGGGCTGGAGCTGCGTGTTGGAGTAGCGCGCGTTGTAGAACAGCGTCTGCCACTGCCGGACCATCCCCAGGTTGCCGTTGTTGATCACGGCGATCTTGACGGGAATGCCCTCGATCGCGCAGGTCGCGAGCTCCTGGTTGGTCATCTGGAAGCAGCCGTCGCCGTCGATCGCCCACACCGTGGTGCCGGGCGCGCCGACCTTGGCGCCCATCGCCGCCGGGACGGCGTAGCCCATCGTCCCGGCCCCGCCGGAGTTCAGGAACGCGCCGGGCCGCTCGTACTTGACGAACTGCGCGGCCCACATCTGGTGCTGGCCGACGCCCGCGACGTAGTAGGCGTCCGGACCGGCGATCTGCCCGATGCGCTCGATGACGTACTGCGGCGACAACGAACCGTCGTCGGGCGTGTCGTAGCCCAGCGGATACGTGTCGCGCCACGCGTCGAGCTGCCGCCACCAGTCGGTGTAGTCGCCCTTGTGTCCCGCCGCGTGCTCGTTCTGCACCGCGACGATCAGGTCGGCGATGACCTCACGGGCGTCCCCGACGATCGGGACGTCGGCGTGCCGGTTCTTGGAGATCTCCGCCGGGTCGATGTCGGCGTGCACGACCTTGGCGCGGGGCGCGAACCCGTCCAGCTTGCCGGTGACGCGGTCGTCGAACCGGGCGCCGAGCGCGACCAGCAGGTCGGACCGCTGCAACGCGCCGACCGCGCCGACCGCGCCGTGCATGCCGGGCATGCCCATGTGCAGCGGGTGGCTGTCGGGCAGCGCCCCCTTCGCCATCAGCGTCGTGACGACGGGCGCCCCGGTCAGCTCCGCCAGCACCTTCAGCTCCGCGGCCGCGCCCGCCTTCAGCACGCCGCCGCCGACGTACAGGACGGGCCGGTCGGCCTGGACGATCAGCCGCGCCGCCTCCCTGACCTGCTTGGAGTGCGGGCGGGTCACGGGCCGGTATCCGGGAAGCTGGAGCTGGACGGGCCACTCGAAGTCGACGGTGGCCTGGAACGCGTCCTTGGCGATGTCGACGAGGACCGGCCCCGGACGGCCGGTGCCCGCGATGTGGAACGCCTCGGCGATCGTCCGCGCGATGTCGTTGGCCTGGGTGATCAGGAAGTTGTGCTTGGTGATGGGCATCGTGATGCCCGCGATGTCGGCCTCCTGGAACCCGTCGGTCCCGATCAGCGAGGACGCGACCTGCCCGGTGATCGCCACGATCGGCACCGAGTCCATGTAGGCGTCGGAGATCGCGGTGACGAGGTTGGTCGCGCCGGGGCCGCTGGTCGCCATGCAGACGCCCACCTTGCCGGTCACCATCGCGTAGCCCTGGGCGGCGTGCCCCGCGCCCTGTTCGTGCCGGACGAGGATGTGCCGCAGCTTCGCCGAGTCGAAGAGCGGATCGTACGCCGGGAGGATCGCGCCGCCCGGAATGCCGAACACGGTATCGACGCCGACGTTCTCCAGCGCGCGGACCAGCGCCTGGGCTCCCGTCATCTGTTCGGTCGTCATGATGTGCGTTTCCTTGTGGGGAGAGATCTATGAGGAGGCTCGCCGGGCAACAAAAAACCCCCGCCGCCGTGAGGCGATCGAGGGGAGGCGCGCAGGTCGGAGAGCTTGGTCAGCCTGCGCGCCGACCAAGTACTACGAGAATGGCAAGGATGCTCTGCACGAGCCCCACTTTCGCCGATGTCGGGCCGCCGGTCAAATCCTTGGACACTTTGTCCCAGCATGTGAGACAGTGACGGCCGTGGCGGCGGCGGCCGGTCAGCCCGGGAGTGGCAGCGGGACGTCGCCGGACAGCGTGCGCCCCTTCAGGTTCGTGCGGACCAGCGACTCGACCCGCTCCGCCTCCATCGGACGCGCCACGAGGAACCCCTGGCCACGCGGGCAGCCCATCTCCCGCAGCAACTGGAGCTGCTCGGGCCGCTCGATGCCCTCGGCCACCACGGTCAGCCCGAGGTCGCTGCCGAGCCGCACGATCGTCCGGGTGAGCAGGGTCAGCGTCTCGTCCGAGCCGAGACCCGCCACGAACGACGGGTCGATCTTGATGATGTCGACGGGGAGCTGCCCCAGGTAGGCGAGCGAGGCGTAGCCGGTGCCGAAGTCGTCGATCGCGAGCCGGACGCCGAGGTCGCGCAGCTCCACCAGGCGCTCCACGTTCTGGCCCGCGTCCTCGACGAGGACCTCCTCGCGCACCTCCAGCGTCAGCGCGTGCGGCGGCAGCCCCGTCTCCTCCAGCGCCGCCGCGACCGACTCCACGAACCGGGGCGCGGCGATCTGCCGGGCGGTGAAGTTCACCGACAGGCCCACCGCCCACGAGTCGCCGCGCCACCGGGCGACCTCCCGGCACGCCTCCCGCAGCACCCAGCCGCCGAGCGGGATCATCAGCCCCGACTCCTCGGCCGGGCCGATGAACTCCTCCGGCGGCACCGACTCGGTGCCGCGCCGCCAGCGCAGCAGCGCCTCCACGCCCGTCACGCGGGACGTCGCGAGGTCGACCACCGGCTGGAACTCGATCGCGAACTGCTCCTCCGCCATCGCGCGTTGCAGGTCGCTGCCGAGTTCGAGCCGCCGGACGACGTCGGCGTGCATGTGCGGCGCGTACACCTCGACGCGGCCGCCGCCCAGCTCCTTCGCGCGGGCCATCGCCAGGTCGCCGTTGCGCATCAGGTCGGCGGCGGTCTGCCGGAGCCTGCGTCCCGCCTCGGGGCCCGCGCCGTCCGGCCGCTCCTCGTCGCCCGCGAACGCGATCCCGACACTCGCCGTCAACACGATCTGTTTGTCACCGACCTGATAAGGGTCGGCCGAAAGCACCCGCAGCAGGCGACCGGCGAGCTCGACTGTGGCGCGAGTCTCACGGTCGTCCGGCGGGATCTGGACGAGGACGGCGAACTCGTCGCCGCCCCACCGCGCCACCGTGTCGTCGGCCTGGACGTTCCCGCGCAGCCGCCGCGCCGCCTGCGCCAGCACCTGGTCACCGGCCGCGTGTCCGGACGAGTCGTTCACCGCCGTGAAGCCGTCGAGATCGACGAACACGACCGCGACCTCACCGGCGGACGGGTGCCGCGACAGCACCTCCCTGGTGCGTTCCTCGAAGTAGGACCGGTTCGGCAGGCCCGTCAGGCCGTCATGGAACGTCAGGTGCGCGACCTGCCGTTGCAACGCCGCCTGTTCGCTCAGGTCCCGCGTGGTGATCAGCAGGCGGGCCGAGGCGTCGTCCGAGCCGCTGTACCGGGAGATCGTGGACTCGGTCGGCAGCCAGGTGCCGTCCGCCGCCCGGACCCGGCACGACACGCGCAGGGCGTCCTGGAAGCCGTCCAGGCCCGCCTGGTCGTCGTCGAGGAACCCGGTGAAGACGTCCTGGACGCGCGGCAGGTCCTCCGGGTGGATGAGGTCGCCCAGCGGACGCCCGAGCAGCTCGTCCGGCGTGTAGTGGTAGGTGTGCAGGGCCCCGGCGCTGGCGTACTGGACTGTGGCGTCGAGGTCACAGATAAGGACCGCGTCATTAATGCTCTCGGTCAGGGCCCGGAAGTGCTCCTCGCCCGTCCGTACCGCGCGGCGCAGCGCGTCGTTCTCCCGCAGCAGGCCCGCGAGCCGCGCGATCAGCACCAGCGCCGCCGAGCCCGCCGTGATCGAGATGGCGGGTTCGAGGCCGTTCTCCCCCGTCACCGAGTGGCCCGCGATGAACATTCCGGCCGCGGCGGCGACCGCGGCGGGCGCGAGGCCCGGCCCGATCATGCGGCCGCACGGCTCGTCGGCCGCGTCGGGGGCGGTCTCGTCCTCGGGGATGTCGTCGACGGGCTGTTCGGGCTCGGCGGCCGGGCCCGTCCACGGCACCAGCAGCAGGAGCAGCAGCCCGGCGAGCCGCAGGATGTCGGACGGGTCGTCGGCCGGGCCGCCGCCGTCCAGCCGCACGAACGTCGCGACGATGTCGGCGACCGCGACGGCACTCAGCGCGCCGTAGCCCATCCACGCGAGGCGGCGGTGCCCACGCGCCGCGCCGAGGACGAACGGCAGCGCCCCGCAGATGAACACGATGTCGATCAGCGGATACAGCAGCTCAAGCAGGAACTCGTACGGCGACTCGCCCGACCGGTGGTAGAGCGCGCCGAACAACGCGACCCAGCCGAGCACGAAGAACGCGCTGGCGCAGACGTAGGTGTCGGCGGCGTACCGCAGCCACGCGCCCGCGTCGCGGGGCAGCCGGATCGGCGCGACCAGGCCGACGACCAGCGCCATCAGCGCGAACAGGTAGAAGACGTCGGGGACCGAGAGGGACAGCGCGCTGCGGGAGTGCCCGTCCGTCAGGGCGCTGCCGAGGGCGCCCAGGAACCAGGACGCGGCGGCGATCCCGTACCACCGCCATGACGCGCGCCAGACGCGGGTGGGCCTCGGGTCGTGGCCCGTGTCGGCGACGCCGTCCGGCAACCGGGCCGACAGCAGCAGGGACACCGCGGCGGCGCCCGCGGCGCCCACCTCCGCCCACGCGATGAAGGCGCGCCCGCCCCAGCCCAGCAACGAACCGGTGGCGTACAGCACGCCGACGACCGCGGCCATGGCGACCGGCAGCACGCGCGGCGGCACCCGCCTGGCGTTCTCGCCGCTCATCGCGCCGTGTCCCTTCCTGCCCCGGTGGAGCGCTCGGTCCCTGCATGCGCGGCCACGCGCCAGGGGAGATGACGGGTTCACGACCCTCACCGCACGGATAACGGTCGGAAGGCCCTGAATGGTGCCCCGCGCAGGGTCCGCGCGAAGCGGGGCGAATCACAGGGAGATTCGCCCGTTGGGAGCTCAGCTACGTTGCTGCGGTACGGGATCACCGTGACGCTCAATGTACGTTCGGTAGGTCACGGAGCGATTGAGGCTGAGCGTCCTCCCGGCGACAAACGACCTCGTCGAATACCGGTTTGGGTCGTCCGAAAGCGGATTCTCCCCGTTGCGCCACCTGCCCGGCATTACGCTGAGTGACCGCATCCGGGGGCGGGAACGGCGGGCCCCGCGGATCCGTATGATCAACCGGAGGCGCTCATGCGAAAGCACACCATCGTCCTCGCCGCGGTCGCGGTGCTCCTGGCGGCCTGCTCGTCGGACTCGTCCGACGGCGAGGGGCGCACACCGCCGCCGCCGACCACGACGTCCAAGTCGCAGGCCCCTGGTGAGACGAAGAACATAGCCACCGGGTTGAAGGTTCCCTGGGCGATCGCGTTCCTGCCCGGCGGGGACGCGCTCGTGACCGAACGGGACACCGCCCAACTGGTGCGCGTCAAACCGTCCGGGGAGTGGGAGCAGGTCGGCACGGTGCCGGGCGTCAAACCCGACGGTGAGGCCGGGCTGCTCGGCGTCGCCGTCTCCCCCGCCTACGCCACCGACCACCTCATCTACCTGTACTTTTCGACCGCGACGGACAACCGTGTCGTCCGCGCCACGTTCGACGGGCGTCTCGGCACGCCGCAGCCCATCGTCACCGGCATCCCGAACGGCCCGAACCACAACGGCGGACGCCTGGCGTTCGGCCCCGACAAGATGCTGTACATCACGACCGGCGAATCCGGAAACGGGAACCTTTCGCAGGACAAGAAGTCGCTCGGCGGCAAGATCCTGCGTGCCACGCCCGACGGGAAACCCGCCCCCGGCAACCCGTTCGGCACCCTCGTCTGGACGTACGGGCACCGCAACGTACAGGGCCTCGCCTGGGACGACAAGGGCCGCCTGTTCGCCACCGAGTTCGGCCAGAACACCTACGACGAGATCAACCTCATCGAGAAGGGCAAGAACTACGGCTGGCCCGAGGTCGAGGGCGTCGAGCACCGCGAAGGGTTCACCGACCCGCTGCTGACCTGGTCGACCGACGAGGCGTCCCCGTCCGGCCTCGCCTACGCGAACGGCTCCCTGTGGGCCGCCGCCCTCGCCGGGCGACGGCTCTGGCAGATCCCCCTCGACAACGGCGAGGTCGGCCGCCCCGTCGCGCGTCTCACCTCCGGCTACGGCCGCCTGCGCGCCGTCGTCCCCGCGCCCGACGGCACCCTCTGGATCAGCACCAGCAACCAGGACGGCCGCGGCGAACCCGCCAAGGGCGACGACCGGATCGTCAGCCTCCCCGTCCGCTGACCCGTCAGGTCAACTTCTCCAGGATCAGCTCGCGCGCCCGCCCCGCGTCGGCCTGCCCCCGCGTCGCCTTCATGACGGCGCCGACCAGGGCACCCGCCGCCGCGACCTTCCCGGCACGGACCTTGTCGGCCACACCCGCGTTCTCGGCGATCACCTGGTCGACAACGGACGCGAGTTCGCCCTCGTCGCTGACGACCTTCAGGCCCCGCTTGGCGACGACCTCGTCCGGCGTGCCCTCCCCCGCGAGGACGCCCTCGAACACCGAGCGGGCCAGCTTGTCGTTCAGCTCCCCCGCGGTGATCATCGCCTGGACGCGGGCGACCTGCTCGGGCGTGACGGGCAGCTCCGCCAGCTCCACACCCTGCTCGGTCGCGTGCCGCGACAGCTGGTTCATCCACCACTTCCGGGCGGACGTCGCGTCGGTGCCGTGCGCGATCGTCGCCTCGATGAGATCGACGGCACCGGCGTTGACGACGTCCCGCAGCTCCAGATCGGACAGCCCCCACTCCCCCTGGATGCGGCGACGACGCGCGGCCGGAAGCTCCGGCAGCGACGCGCGCACCTCGTCCACCCACTCCCGCGACGGCGCCATCGGCACCAGGTCGGGCTCGGGGAAGTACCGGTAGTCCTGCGCCTCTTCCTTGCTGCGCCCGCTCGTCGTCCTGCCGGTTTCCTCGTGGAAGTGCCGCGTCTCCTGGACGATACGGCCACCGTCCGACAGCACACCCGCCTGCCGCTCGATCTCCGACCGGACGGCCCGCTCCACGGACCGCAGCGAGTTGACGTTCTTCGTCTCCGTCCGCGTCCCCCACTCGCTCGCACCACGCGGCATCAGCGAGACGTTCACGTCACAGCGCATCGACCCCTGCTCCATGCGCACATCGGACACGTCCAGCGACCGCACCAACTCCCGCAACTCCGTCGCGTAAGCACGAGCCACGAACGGCGCCTTGTCCCCCGTCGCGACAATCGGCCGGGTCACGATCTCAACCAGCGGAATACCCGCCCGGTTGTAGTCGACCAGCGAGTACTCGGCCCCATGAATACGCCCGGTAGCGCCCCCAACGTGCAGCGACTTACCGGTGTCCTCCTCCATGTGAACCCGCTCGATCTCGACCCGATAGGTCTCCCCATCGACATCAACATCGAGATACCCGTCCACGCACAACGGCTCGTCGTACTGCGAGATCTGGAAGTTCTTCGGCATGTCCGGATAGAAGTAGTTCTTCCGAGCGAACCGACACCACTCCACGATGTCGCAGTTCAACGCGAGCCCGATCTTCACGATCCCCTCGATCGCCGCCCGGTTGGTCACCGGCAACGACCCGGGCAACCCCAAACACACAGGACAAACCTGAGTGTTCGGCTCAGCCCCGAACCCGGTCGGACACCCGCAGAACATCTTCGACGCGGTCCCCAACTCGATATGCGTCTCGATCCCCAACACCGGCTCAAACCGCGCCAGCGCCTCGTCGTACGCCATCACCGTCTCGACACTCACAGGTAATGCAGTCCTTTCAACGCGTCCGCCGTCCTGTCGTACCACCGCTTGTAGGCGGGGACGGTCTTCAGAACGTCCAGGCTGATGTCTTGTCCGAGCAACTCGAAGTAGTCAGCGGGCCTGTCCACCCCAGCCGGGCCCATGACCTTCTTCAGAAGCGCTTTCGGATCCTGTTCCTTCTCAACGTCATCCGGCAGGATGCCGATCTCGGCGCCCCGCACGCGGCGAAAAGCCTCCGCGTCGGCAAGCAACCAGGCCTCGGTCTCCCGTTTGGGGACGAGAACCACGGCGTGGTGCGGATTCTGCCCGATGTCGGCGGCCATCTCTTCCGCCTCATGAACCTCATGATGATCCGCGTGGACGAAAACGAGCTGGCATTGGCGGGCGAGCCTCGCGGCCGCCTCCCGGAATCTCTGCTTACCGTGCTTCTTCACGCAGACGGACCTGCGCGAGGGGAACACGTCGCAGTCGGCCGACGGGTTGGCGAGCAGGATCTCGTTGAGCTGCCGATCGATGACCGGAAGGAGGAAGTCGCAGTCGCTGTCACCCTCGGCGATCAAGCCTGGGCGTAGCGGTCGGCTCATGGCTCGCTCCACTCCACCACCGACAAGAACTCCTCCACGTCCCACGGACTCGTGAAGGTGCCAGGCTCCCCGTTCTCAGCCACCGGGAGCGCCCTCGTGACCTTCGATCGTCGTTGCCGTGCTCCCTCTACGTGCGTCACCGACTCGGTGAACACCAGGCCCTCTGCTTGCTCGGGCCAAAGCGCAGAGACCAGCGCGGGTGAGTGAGTAGTCAGCAAAACCTGGTGCGGCGATCGGAGAGATTCGTCCGCTCGAAAGTCCGGCAAGTCTCGGGTCAGGCGCCGCACCAGTTCCGCCACGCGACTCGGATGCAGGCCGTTCTCGACCTCCTCGATCGCCAGCGTTCCCATCTGTAGCGGATCGTGACGGGCCGCCAGCAAGCCCATGGCACGCAGCGTTCCATCCGAGAGCAGGCGGGGTTGGACCAACCCGGAACTCGCGAAGACGACATCGAAGTCGTACTCCTGGCGCCGCTCATCGAACAGCGGCTTGATCTCAGTCGCGCCTGGAATCACAGCCGCGAGATCGGCCTCGACCCGCCACAGCTCGTCCCACTCTCCTAGCCGGTGGAGGACCGCCGCAAGATTCCGCCCATCCGTCTCCAGCGGCAGCATGTCCGGACCTTCCGCCGGGCGCCGCATGTGCTTGGGCTCCAGGCTGAACGGGTGCCACCATCGCACTTCCAGAAGCAAATGTCGCCAGAACTGGCCCATACGCGGAAGTCCGTCTCCCGGCACCATCTGGATGAACGCCGGTTCACCGTACCGCTCGAGCGTGCGGCGCCCTTCCCTTAGTTCTCCAGCGGAGTTGACGGACACGCCACGTCGTTCCAGCCATGACAGCTCCTCAGGTGTGCTCACCCACGCGACCGATTCGCTGACTTCCGGCACTCCTGCGTTCTTCCTCAGGACCACGCGGGAACGAATGGGCACCGGCCCGAAACCTTGGACCCCTCCTATGATCATGTCGACAGTGATGGTGACGGTATTGACGGAGTCTCCATCGGCGAAGCGGTGGAACAAATCTGCGGCGCCCCCGCGGTCCTGGGCGATCAAGCCACGCTCGGGGCCGAACATCATGATGTTCGCGACGAGTTTGATGGCGTCGAGGAGGTTGGATTTGCCGCTGGCGTTGGGGCCGACCAGGGCCAGGAACGGCGGGACGTCGAGCTGGAAGTCCAGGAAGGACTTGAAGCCGTCTATCTCGATGCGGGTGATCACTGACGTTCCGCCGTTCCTGGTCGGCTAGAGGGCCGGGGCCTGGGACAGGAGGGGGGCGCCCCAGCGGTCTTCGAGGGCGCGTTCGACGGCGGCGCCCACGCGGTAGACGCGGTCGTCGCCGAGGACGGGGGCCATGATCTGGAAGCCGACCGGGAGGCCGTCGGAGAGGCCGCAGGGGACGGAGATCGCGGCGTTGCCCGTCATGTTGGCCGGGATCGTGCACAGGTCGGCCAGGTACATCGCGATCGGGTCGTCGGCGCGTTCGCCGATCGGGAAGGCGGTGGTCGGGGTGGTGGGCGAGACGAGGACGTCGACCTGTTCGAAGGCGGCCTCGAAGTCGCGCTTGATGAGGGTGCGGACCTGCTGGGCCTTGCCGTAGTAGGCGTCATAGTAGCCCGAGGAGAGCGCGTACGTGCCCAGCATGATGCGGCGTTTGACCTCGGGGCCGAAGCCCTCGGCGCGGGTCAGTGCCATGACCTCCTCGGCGCTGCGGGTGCCGTCGTCGCCGACGCGCAGGCCGTAGCGCATCGCGTCGAAGCGGGCCAGGTTGGACGAGCACTCCGACGGCGCCACCAGGTAGTAGGCGGGCAGCGCGTAGGTGAAGTGCGGGCAGGAGACCTCGATGACCTTCGCGCCGAGGGATTCGAGGAGGTCGACCGTTTCGGTGAAGCGGGCGGAGACGCCTGACTCGTAGCCGTCGCCCGCGAACTCCTTGACCACACCGATGCGCATTCCGTTGACGTCGGCGCGGCGGGCGGCGTCCACGACCGGGGGGACGGGCTCGTTGATCGAGGTGGAGTCCATCGGGTCGTGGCCGCTGAACGTCTCGTGCAGGAGGGCCGCGTCCAGGACGGTGCGGGCGAACGGGCCCGGCGTGTCGAGGGACGAGGCGAACGCGATCACGCCGTAGCGGGACGAGCCGCCGTAGGTGGGCTTCATCCCGACGATGCCGGTGACGGACGCGGGCTGCCGGATCGAGCCGCCGGTGTCGGTGCCGGTGGACAGGGGCGCCTCGTAGGCGGCGACGGCGGCGGACGAGCCGCCGGACGAGCCGCCGGGGACGCGGCCCAGGTCCCACGGGTTATGGGAGGTGCCGTAGGCGCTGTTCTCCGTGGACGACCCCATGGCGAACTCGTCCATGTTGGTCTTGCCCAGGATGACCAGGCCCGCCTCGCGGAGCCGGGCCGTCACGGTCGCGTCGTACGGCGGCCGCCACCCCTCAAGGATCTTCGATCCGGCGGTGGTGGGCATGTCCTTGGTGGTGAACACGTCCTTGTGCGCGACGGGGACGCCTGCCAACGGGCCGAGTGCCTCGCCCGCGGCGCGGCGTTCGTCCACCCGGCGGGCCTGCGCGAGGGTCGTGTCGCCGTCGACGTGCAGGAAGGCGTTCACGCGGTCGTCGACGGCGGCGATGCGGTCGAGGTGCGCCTGCGCGACCTCGACGGCGGAGACGTCGCCGGAGGCGAGCATTTTCCCGAGTTCCGCGGCGGTCTTGCCGACCAGTTCCATCACGCCTCCTCGTCCAGGATCCGCGGGACGCGGAAGCGCTGCTCCTCGGCGGCGGGCGCGCCGGCGAGGGCCTGTTCGGGCGACAGGCACGGGCGGATCTCGTCCGTCCGGTACACGTTGGTCAGCGGTAGGGCGTGCGAGGTGGGCGGGATGTCCTCCGCCGCGACCTCCTGCACCCGCGCGACCGCGGAGATGATCTGGTCGAGCTGGGCCGCGAGATGGTCGAGCTCGTCGTCGCGCAGCGCCAGCCGGGAAAGCCGGGCGAGGTGCGACACCTCGTCACGGGTGATGGCGGACATGAGAGAAACCGTTCCTGCGATGTCTGTGGGTTCACGGGCCATCCTATGGGCCACGCTCGCCTCCACCCGACCGGTTTTGCTTGGGCGCGCCGCCCGGCGGGCGTCACTCCTGCGGCGGTGCCTGCTGCCCGTACTGCTGCTGGCCGTACTGCTGGGGCTGGCCGTACTGCTGCGGGTACGGCTGTCCCTGCTGGGGGACGGCGCCCTGCTGGTACGGGAAGGTGACCTGCTTCGGCTTCGAGTCCGACAGTTTCAGGCCGGTCAGCGCGGCCCCGCCCATGACCGCGCAGGAGAGCATGATGAAACCGGCGCCGATCACCGTGGCCATGTCCTCGGACGTGATCTCCTCCCCGGAGTCCGCGGACCCCGAGTCGATGATCATCAGGAGCATCAGGCCCATTCCGACGAGCGAGACGCCGAACACCACAAAGCGAAGGGTGTTGTTGTTCATGGCCCGGAATCGTAGTGCTCGCGGGGGTTTCGCGGGTATGGGTCAGGCGGCCGGTTCGGGGGCGCGTTGGACGTGGCGGCGGAGCCAGTCGGTGGCGGTCTCGGCGTCCATCGGGCGGCCGAAGTGCCAGCCCTGGGCGGCGTCGCAGCCGATCTCGCGGAGCATTCCCGCGGTGGCCGGGTCCTCGACGCCCTCGGCGACCGAGCGCAGGCCGAGGGTGCGGGCGAGGTCGACGATGGAGCGGACGATGACGGCGTCCTCGGGCGACTCGACGAGCCGTCCCACGAACGAGGAGTCGATCTTGATCTCCTCGACCGGCAGCCGGTTCAGCCGGACGAGGGAGGAGTAGCCGGTGCCGAAGTCGTCCAGGCTGAGGGGGATGCCGAGTTCGGCGAGCGCGCCGACGGTGTCGGAGGCGTAGGCGGGCTCGTTCATCAGGATCCGCTCGGTGATCTCCAACTGGAGAGCGGCGGCGGGCAGGCCGCGGGCGAGCAGGCCCTCCTCGATGGTCTCGGTGAGGCCGGTGTCGAACAGGTCGCGTCCGGACGCGTTCACCGCGACCTGGACGGTGAGGTCCTCCCGCCACCAGGCGGCGGCCTGCGTGAGGGCGGCCTCCACGACATGGCGGGTGATCGAGCGCATCAGGTACGTCTGCTCGGCGACCGACAGGAACGACGCGGGTTCGAGGATGCCCCTGTCAGGATGGCGCCAGCGCAGTAGCGCCTCCATGCCGACGAGCTGGCCGTCCCGCAGCGCCACCTTCGGCTGGTAGAAGAGTTCGAGTTCGGAGCGGTCGACGGCGCGGCGCAGGTCGCCGAGCATGCGCAGCCGGGCCGGGGAGTTGCGGTCCTTGCGGGCGGAGTAGATCGCGACGCCGGAGCGGGCCTCCTTGGCGTTGTACATGGCGACGTCGGCGCGTTGCAGGAGCAGCTCGAAGTCGGGCGCGTGGTCGGGGAACAGCGCGATGCCGACGCTGGCCTCCAGATCGAACGACATGCCGTCGAGCCGGACGGGTTCGCTGAGCGCGGCGCGCAGCCGGGCGGCGACCTCGCGGGCGTTGGCCTCGTCGCGGACGGACGGCAGCAGCACCGCGAACTCGTCGCCGCCGAGCCGCGCCACGAGGTCGCCGGGACGGACGCTGTGCGTCAGGCGGTGCGCGACGATCTGGAGGAGGCGGTCGCCGGTGGGATGCCCGAGCGTGTCGTTGACCTCCTTGAAACGGTCGAGGTCGAGCAGGAACAGCCCGCAGCGGTGCTTCGGATCGTCGGTGGTCTTGCGCAGCCGCGACCCGATCCCGGCGCGACCGCCGCGCCGGGGGGCGGTCCGTTTCTCCGTGTCGCGTTTCTCGGCGCCGCGCGCTTCGGCGAGGGCCTCCTCGGTCCGGACGATCAGCAGCTTGCGGTTCGGGAGGCCGGTCAGCCCGTCGTGCAGGGCCTGGTGTTCGCGCCGGACCGACACCGAGGCGTTCAGGTAGACGGCGATGAACGGCAGCACGATCAGCGGGAGGAAGACGGCGGAGCGGTCCATGGCCACGACCATCAGCGGGGCCAGGCCGAGCAGCGCCAGGTGCACGAGGACCTGGTAGCCGAGGTCCCAGCGGAGCGCCTTGACCAGGGAGATCCGCTCGTGCAGCGCGATGGCGGAGCCGACGAGCGTGTCGTTGCAGAGGAAGTAGACGGTCCCGGCGAGCGCGACCGCGGGGAGGTCGGCGCCGTCCGGCACCCACGGGTCGGTGGGGGTCGCGACGTCGCCGAACAGCGCGAGGACGAGTTCGGCGGCGGCGAAGCTGAGGACGTACTGCGCGACGTTGAACGCGATGCGGTGCGGGGTGCGGCCGCGGAAGATGCCGCAGGTGATGACGGCGACGGCCTGGAGGGCGGCGGCGATCGGCAGCCCCGCGTACAGCAGCGCGGCGAACGAGAACGTGGTGGACGTCGTCGCCCCGTTGTGCCCGGTGGAGCCGGGCGTGACGATCGGCCGCAGCTCGCCGAAGATGATGAAGCAGGCGAGGATCCAGAACACCGGCATGCGGACGAGCGCGTCCAGGTCGGCGCCCGTCAGCCCGGTGAACGCGACGGCGCAGGCGACGCCGCCGAGCAGGATGACGGCGACGAAGTAGATCCACAACGGGGAGCCGCGGCGCGGTGCCGTGTTCCGCGTGTTGTTCGGGTCCTTCATCACATCCTCGGGGGGTTCGGGGGGCCGTTCCCCCGGCACCGGGCGTCCCCGCCCCCGGGGGACTCCCCCCGGGTGTCACGTCCGGAGATTCAGGTGTGGGTCGTGATGAGAGGGAGAGTACGACCTTCGCTCAACTTCGCGAAACCGTTTGGGCACGTTCCGTTATGCCCGGCCCCCGCCCGCTCCTCACCGTTGGGTAGTTAAAGTGTACCCCTGAGTAACGCGAACCTGGTGGCGACGTTTTGACCACGCGGGGTTATTCGTCGGCGCTCACGGTCACGTTTTTGGCCGCATCCGGCCCCTCGGCGAGCAGCACCCGGAACCCGTCCTCCGCCAGGACCGGTACGCCCAGCTTGACCGCTTTGTCGTATTTAGAGCCGGGGCTGTCGCCGACGACCACGAAGCCCGTTTTCTTGGACACCGACCCGGACACCTTGCCGCCGAGCCGCTGCACCGCCTCGGTCGCCGAGTCGCGACTGAAGCCCTCCAGCGACCCGGTGATCACCACGCTGACGCCCTCCAACGGACGCGGGCCCTGCGCGCCCTCGTCCTCCATCCGGACGCCCGCGGTCCGCCACTTCTCGACGATCTCGCGGTGCCAGTCGACCTCGAACCACGCCCTGATCGAGGCCGCGATCGTCGGGCCGACGCCGTCGACCGCCGCCAGCTCCTCCTCGGAGGCGGTCGAGATCGCGTCCATCGACCGCATCTCGCGGGCCAGGTCCTGCGCGGCCGAGGGCCCGACGTGCCGGATCGACAGCGCCACCAGCACCCGCCACAGCGGCTGCTGCTTCGCCTTCTCCAGCTCGTCGAAGAGGATCTCGACGGTCTTCTTCGGCTCGCCCTCCTTGTTGGCGAAGAAGGACACGACCTTCGGCTCGTCGGTCTTCGGGTCGATCTTGGACGTGCCCGTCCGCTGGTCGAGCACGAGGCTCCTGATCGGCAGCAGTTGCTCCACGGTCAGGTGGAACAGGTCTCCCTCGTTCTTCACCGGCGGGTCGGACGGCTCCAGCGGCTGCGTCAGCGCCGTCGCGCCGACATAGCCGAGCGCCTCGATGTCGAGCGCGTTGCGTCCGGCCATGAAGAACAGCCGCTCACGCAGTTGCGCGGGACAGTAGCGGGCGTTCGGGCAGCGGATGTCGGCGTCGCCCTCCTTCTCGTACGCCAGTTCGGTGCCGCACTCGGGGCAGGTGGCGGGCATCTGGAACTCGCGCTCGGACCCGTCCCGCAGCGCGGCCACCGGCGCCACGATCTCGGGGATCACGTCACCGGCCTTGCGCAGCACGACCGTGTCGCCGATCAGCACGCCCTTGCGCTTCACCTCGCTCGCGTTGTGCAGCGTGGCGCGCTCGACGGTGGACCCGGCGACCTTCACCGCCTCCATCACGCCGTAGGGGGTGACGCGGCCCGTCCGCCCGACGCCGACCTTGATGTCGAGGAGCTTGGTGTTGACCTCTTCCGGGGGGTACTTCCACGCGATCGCCCAGCGCGGCGCGCGGCTCGTCGACCCGAGCCGACGCTGCAACGAGAACTGGTCGACCTTGACGACCACGCCGTCGATCTCGTAGGCGGTGCCGTGCCGGTCGTCGCCGTACTCGGCGATGTACGCGCGGACGGCGTCCATCCCGTCGAGCACCCGGTAGCGGTCGCTGACCGGCAGGCCCCAGCCGCGCATCAGCTCGTAGGCGCCGGACTGGCTCTCGGGCTGCGTCCCGCCGCGCCACGCGCCGAACCCGTGGACGAGCATGCCGAGCGGCCGGTGCGCGGTGACGCGCGGGTCCTTCTGGCGCAGCGAGCCCGCCGCCGCGTTGCGCGGGTTGGCGAACGGCTCCTTGCCCTCCTCGACCTGCGCGGCGTTCACCTGCTCGAACCCCTCGACGGGCAGGAACACCTCGCCGCGGACCTCCAGCACGTCCGGCCAGCCCTCGCCCGCCAGCACGTCGGGGATGTCGGCGATGGTGCGGACGTTGTTGGTGACGTCCTCGCCGGTGCGGCCGTCGCCGCGGGTGACGCCCCGGACGAGCCGCCCCTTCTCGTAGGTCAGCGCGATCGCGAGTCCGTCGATCTTCAGCTCGCACAGGTAACCGGCGACCTCGCCGACCTCCCGGACGACGCGGTCGTCCCACGCCTGCAACTCGTCGCCGGTCATCGCGTTGTCGAGGCTCTGCATCCGCTCCAGATGCCGGACGGTCGCGAAGTCGGTGATGATCGGCGCGCCGACCCGCTGCGTCGGCGAGTCGGGCGTGACCAGTTCCGGATGGCGCGCCTCCAGGTCGTGGAGCTCGCGCATGCGGGCGTCGTACTCGGCGTCGGTGAGCGTCGGCTGATCGAGGACGTAGTAACGGTAGTTGGCCTCGTCGATCTCCCGGCTCAGCTCAAGATGCCGCTGCCGTGCCTGGCTGGGAACACCGTCGTCGCTCATGCTCATGCCCCCATTGTGGCCGCCACCACCGACAATATGGCCTGCGCCGCGCCTGGTCAGGCCGCCGCCTCATAGATCATCCGGGCGGTCTCGCGGCACCGTCTCAGCGCGGCCCTGACGTGCCGGGGCGACGCGCCCGCCAGCCCGCAGGACGGGGTGATCACGACCTGTTCGGCCAGCCGCGCGGGCGGGAACCCGAGCCGCCGCCACAGCTCCCGTACCGGATGGGCGGTCGTCTGGAGGGACGGCAGGACGGCGTCGGTCGCGGGCACCGCGCCAAGGAGAAGGCCCGTCCCCGCGTCGATCGTCTCCCCCATCGCGTCGTCGTCGCGTCTCGGGACCACGCTCAGATCGACCGAGATCGCCTTGGCTCCGGCGCCGCGCAGCAGCGCGTACGGGACGTTCCGCGCGCAGCAGTGGACGATCGGATAGGCCGCGTCGTCCGCCGAGACCGTCTCGATCACCGTCCGGAGCGTGTCCTCCGCGACGGGCGCCTCGACGGCGCGCAGGCGCGAGAAGCCACTGGCGGTCGGGACCGTCCCGGCAAGGACGGCGGGCAGGCTCGGCTCGTCGAGCTGGAGCAGGATCCGCGCGGCGGGCAGGCGGCGGCGGACGTCCGCGACATGCGCGGCGACGCCCTCGGCGAGCGAGGCGGCCAGGTCGCGGACGGCGCCCGGATCCTTCAGCGCCCGGTCGCCGTGCCGCAGCTCGATCGTCGCGGCCAGCGTCCACGGCCCGCACACCTGGATCTTGAACGGCCCGTCGTGGCCGCCCGCCTGCTCCTCCAGCGCGTCCAGGTCGCGGGCCAGATGGTCGTGGGACCGGAGTGTGTCGCGGCCCGGACGGTCGGAGAACCGCCAGCCGGACGGTTGCAGGTGCACTGGCATGTCGAGCAGCAGCCCGGCCGTCCGTCCGGTGAGGTCGGCGCCGGGGCCGCGCGCGGGCAGTTCCGGCAGATGCGGCAGCTCGGGCAGTTCACCCAGAACGACCCGCAGCGCCTCCGCCGGGTCATCGCCCGGATAGGACCCGACCCCGGTCGCCGTCCCCGTCTGCCAGGGGTAACTCGTCGTCACGGGTGGCACCCTACCGGCGCGGCGATCACGTCAGCTCGGCGAACCGGTCCAGGATGCGGAGGGACTCGTCCTCGGGTTCGGTGGGGAGCTGGAACAGCACCTCGTCGACGCCCGCGGCCTCCAGCTCGGCGACGATCTCACGCCTGTCGGGCGTCGCGAACACGGTGACCGGCACCGCGCGGCCCGCCCCTTCCCGCAGCTCCGCGATGTTCGCGACGAGATCGCCCGCGGCGCCGTAGATCGGCATCCACCCGTCGCCGAACTCCAGGACGCGGTCGAACGTCGTCGGCCCCGCGCCGCCGATCAGGACGGGCGGGTGCGGCTCCTGCACCGGCTTCGGATAGGAGAACACCGGGTCGAAGTCGACGAACTCGCCGTGGAACTCCGCCTCGTCCTTCGTCCACAACTCCTTCACGGCGAGCACCCGCTCGCGCAGCAGCCGCATCCGGGTCGTCGGGTCGGTGCCGTGGTTGCGCATCTCCTCCCGGTTCCAACCCGCGCCGATGCCGAGCGCGGCCCGTCCATCGGAGACCAGGTCGAGCGACGCGACCTCCTTGGCCAGCGTGATCGGGTCCCGCTGGATGATCAACGCGATGCCCGTGGCGACCCGCAGCCGCTCCGTCGCCGTCGCGGCGGCGGTCAGCGCGACGAACGGGTCGAGCGTCCGGTGGTAGTGGCGCGGCAGCTCGTCGCCGCCCGGCCACGGCGTCTCGCGCTTCACCGGGATGTGCGTGTGCTCCGCGACGTAGAGCGACGCGAACCCGCGCTCCTCAAGCGCCCGCCCGAGGGCCGCGGGCCGGATCCCGTCGTCGGTCACGAACGTCGACACACCGAATTCCACAACACCCTCCAACGTAAAGATCGTCCGATCGAAACCCTAGGCGGGGACTCGGACGGTGTCGGCGATCGTGGCCGAGCCCAGCACGCGGTCGCCGTCGTACAGGACGGCTGCCTGCCCCGCCGCGACACCACGGGCCGGGGCCGCGAGGCTGACGCGCAGCACGTCGCCGTCGACCTCGGCCGTGCAGGCGTGGACCTCACCGTGCGCGCGGAGCTGGACGTGGCACCCGAACGGCCCGTCCGGGACGTCGCTCAGCCACACCGGACGCTCGCCGGTGATCTCCCGCACGTCCAGGGACTCGCGCGGACCCACGGTCACCGTGTTCGTCACCGGAGAGATGTCCAGGACGTAGCGGGGGCGCCCGTCGGACGCGGGCGTCCCGATCCGCAGCCCCTTGCGCTGCCCGATCGTGTAGGCGTAGGCGCCGTCGTGCTGGCCCACCTCGGTGCCGTCGGCGTCGACAATCGGGCCGGGCGCCGTGCCGAGCCGCTCGGCGAGGAAGCCGCGCGTGTCGCCGTCGGCGATGAAGCAGATGTCGTGGCTGTCGGGCTTGTCGGCCACCTGGAGGCCGCGCCGCTCCGCCTCCCGGCGGATGTCGGCCTTGGCGGTGTCGCCGAGCGGGAACAGCGCGTGCGCGAGCTGCTCCGGCGTGCAGACCGCGAGAACGTACGACTGGTCCTTGGACTCGTCGACGCCGCGCCGCAGGACGCCGCCGTCCAGCCGCGCGTAGTGGCCGGTGCAGACGGCGTCGAACCCGAGCGCCATGGCGCGGTCCAGCAGCGCCGCGAACTTGATCTTCTCGTTGCAGCGCAGGCACGGGTTCGGGGTACGTCCCGCCGCGTACTCGCTGACGAAATCTTCCACGACGTCCTGGTGGAAGCGTTCGGCGAGATCCCACACGTAGAAGGGGATGCCGATCGCGTCGGCGGCGCGGCGGGCGTCCCTGGAGTCCTCCAGGGTGCAGCAGCCGCGCGCGCCCGTCCGGTACGACTGCGGATTGCTGGACAGGGCCATATGCACGCCGGTGACGTCGTGCCCGGCCTCGGCGGCACGGGCGGCGGCCACGGCGGAGTCGACGCCGCCCGACATGGCGGCAAGTACACGCAGAGCCATAACTCTTCGAGGGTACGCGCCATGGCCCGCGTCCCCGACACTATTTCCGGACGCGGGCGGACGCCATCGGAGGGGGCGGCCTTCCACGGGAAGAGCGGCGGCTCACGTAGGGTTTACGCAACGGGCATGGCCTCGCCGGATCTCCCGCCGAGCCCCCGCCATGCCGGCACATCCTCCAGCGACCTCATCGGCCCCGGTCATGAGGCGGTTCGGCCGCTTGACCACGACAAGGAAGAGACGACAGTTGGGAATCTTCCGTCGTCCGCGGGACACGTCCGCCGTGACGCCGCCCGCGATCAGCGAGTTCTGGGACTGGTGGGCGCAGGCCCGCCCGACGATCGAAGCGTCCCTGGCGTCCGGGCCCGACCGGCCCGAACCGGACCCGGCCGAGTTCGACACGGCCGACATCGACATGTCCGAACTCGACTCCGTCGACGTCGACGCCGCCGAGGCGGACGCGTCCGAACCCGGCGGCGGGCTGTCCGCGGAGGCGATGGAGGAGCTGTCGCGCCGCATCCACAAGATCAACCCGGGGCTGCTGTGGGAGATCGGCGGCGCGGAGGACCGCGCCCCGTCCCTCACCGTCACCGGCGGCGGGAACCCCGAGCTGCGCGGCATCACCGAACGCTGGGTGCGCGCCGCGCCGACCGGCCCGGCCGCCGCCGGATGGACGTTCCACCCCGCGCGCCAGCCCGACCCGGAGATGCTCGGCCAGGACCTCATCCTCGGCGACCACGAGTTCGACCTGGAGTACGTCCGGCTCGGCATGCGCGCCGACGCCGACCGGGCCCGCGTGCACCTCACCGCCTACCACCCCGACTTCCTGTTCGTCGCCGACGAGCAGCGGATCCAGGTCGCGCTGAACGTCCTGCACTGGGCCCTCGGCGAGGACGACGTCGCCCGCTGGGTCGGCGAGGTCTCGATCGCCACCGAGGCGCCGATCGACTCGCTGCCGCCGTCGATGCTGCCCTCGGTCGTCGAGCAGATCTCCGAACCGTTCTCCGAGCCCGCCTGGCTGACCGGAGAGGGCCGCACGCCGCGCGGCCACCCCGCCCGCCTCGGCGCCCGGTTCCCACTGCACCGCCAGGACTACCCGCTCTGCGACCTGCACGTGGCGATCAGCGTCCCGTACGCCAACAGCAACCCCGACCGGCTACCCGTCGAACCGTCGTCGGGCGCGCTGCGCGCCTTCGAGAAGAAACTCGGCAAACTCGGCGACCGCGCCGTCCTCGCCGTCCGCGAAACCGGCGACGGCCTACGCGTCTTCCACCTGTACGTCGACCCCGACTCAGGCGTCATCTCCGAACTCGACCAACTCACCGCAGGATGGGCCGAAGGCAAAGCAAAACTAGCCTCCACAAGCGACCCAGGCTGGAAAGCCCTAGCCCCCTACCAGCCCTAATCTCCCAGGGGGCTGTGTCTTCCCAGGGGGGCGACCCCCTGGAACCCCCGTTGGCGGGCGGTGGGCCCTTTTCGTGCGCCGCTGGGGCGGCTTACGAAAACGGCCCACCGCCCGTCGGGTCGCGCGACCTACGGCGCTGGGGCGCCTCCGGCCACGCGACCCGTGGACTCGATCTTGCGGTCATCAGACGCGATGGGGCGTGTTCGGTCACGCGACCCGTGGTTCGGTCCTGCGGTCATCGGACGCGCGTCAGGTTGGGCGGGTTGTGGGGTTGAGTTTGCGGTAGTGGGCTTCGCTCAGGCTGTAGAGGCCGAAGGTGAGGACTCCGGCGGCCAGGGCGGCCAGGCCCCAGGGGCCTGCGGGGGTTGTGGCGAATTCGCGGAGGGCGCCGTCCAGGCCCTTGGCCTTGTCTGGTTGGAAGGTCAGGGCGGCGTAGGCGAGGAAGGCGCCGACTGCGGCGGCGACCAGGCCACGGGACGTGTTGCCTATGACGCCGAACGGCTGGACGGCGCGTTGGGCGAGGCGGCCCATTCGGGCGGTTTCGAGTTCGTCCATGAAGGTGCGGCGGGCCGCGTTGACGATCACTACGGCGCCCCAGACCACGACCGCTGCGGCGATTGCCAGGACCAGCCAGCGGCCGCCTGGCTGCCCCATCAGGCGTGCGGTCAGGGTCTTCGACTGCTGGTCGCTGGATTTGCCCTGGTAGCCGAACTGGAACGCCAGCGTCGCCGCGCAGCCGGCCGCGTAGACGAGGGCGCGTCCGGCGGAGGCCAGGCGCTTGGTGGGGGCGTCGCCGTCTGGCACGGGACGGCCGTAGGCCGCTTCCGCGCACTGCCAGAGGGCCAGGGCGGCGAAACCGGCGACCATCAGCGCGAGGATCAGTTGGCCGCCGGGTTTGTCGGCGACGATCTGTAGCGCGCCCTTTCGGTCGGCCTCCGGGCCGCTGCCGCCGAAGGCGACCCGGAGGGCCAGCCAGCCGATGAGTAGGTAGAGGAATCCTCGCGCGATCAAGCCGACGCGGGACATGGCGTGAAACCAGGGGTGTCCCGCCGCTTGTTCGAGTCCGTTGCTCGTGTCCGTCGCCACGGACACGCCGTCCCCGTTCAAGGGACGGTCAAACACGGACAAAGTCAGCTGAGGCCCGCGCGGCGGGCGCGGTCCACGGCCGGGCCCAGGGCGTCGGCGAGGGTTTTGATGTCGGCCTCGGTGGAGGTGTGGCCGAGGGTGAAGCGCAGCGAGCCGCGGGCGTGGTCGGCGGGCGTGCCCATCGCGGTCAGGACGTGGCTGGGCTGCGCCACTCCGGCCGAGCAGGCCGAGCCGGTCGAGCAGGCGATGCCGCGGGCGTCCAGCAACATCAGCAGCGCGTCGCCCTCGCAGCCGGGGAAGGAGAAGTGCGCGTTGCCGGGGAGCCGGTCGGTGGGGTCGCCGTTCAGGATCGCGTCCGGGACGGTGGCGCGGACGGCGTCGACCAGCCGGTCGCGCAGTTCGGCGAGGCGGCGGGCCTCGGCGTCGCGGCGGGCCACCATGGCTTGGACGGCGGCGGCGAACCCGGCGACGGCGGGCGTGTCGAGCGTCCCGGAGCGGACGTCGCGTTCCTGGCCGCCTCCGTGCAGCAGCGGCACCGGGTCGAGGAAGACGGGCTCCTTGGGCTTGGCGAGCAGGAGCGCGCCGACGCCGATGGGTCCGCCCAGCTTGTGGCCGGTTATGGACAGCGCCTGCGCGCCGCTCGCCTCGAACGAGACGGGCAGCGCCCCGGCGGCCTGGACGGCGTCGGTGTGCAGCGGCACCCCGGCCGCGCGGGCGACGGCGGCCAGTTCGGCGACCGGCTGGACCGTGCCGACCTCGTTGTTGGCCCACATCACGGTGACGAGCGCCACGTCGTCGCCCGAGCCAAGCACGTCGCGAAGCGCCTCGGGGCGGACGCGGCCCACCGAGTCGACGGGCACCCAGTCGACGCGGGCGCCCTCGTGGTCGGCGAGCCACCGCGCGGAGTCGAGGACGGCGTGGTGCTCCACGGCGCTCGCCAGCACCCGGACGCGGGCGGGGTCGGCGGCGCGGCGGGCCCAGTAGAGGCCCTTGACGGCGAGGTTGTCGGCCTCGGTGCCGCCGGAGGTGAACACGACCTCGCTCGGCCGGGCGTCGAACGCCTCCGCGATGATCTCGCGGGACTCCTCGACGATCCGGCGGGCCCGGCGCCCCGCCGCGTGCAGCGAGGACGGATTCCCCAGTTCGCGCAACTCCGCCGTCATGGCCTCGACGGCCTCGGGGAGCATCGGGGTGGTCGCCGCGTGATCGAGGTAGGTCACCACGCCCACAACAGTATCCGCGCCCTTGCTGTTCCGTTCCGGGCGCCCGCCCGTACCGGGGGAATACGGCGGACCGGTACCGGGTTAGCGGCTCTGAACCGTCCAGCCGGTACAGTGAGCCGACCATGAAGAGAGATGTCCTCCTGGACGCCGCCGAGGCCGTCCTGTCCGAGCAGGGCACGCAGGCGCTGACCCTCAACGCCGTCGCCGAGCGGGCGGGTGTCAGCAAGGGCGGGCTGCTCTACCACTTCCCCACGAAGGAGTCGCTCGTCCGGGCCATGGTGGCGCGGACCATCGACGAGTTCGACGACCTGATCGCCTCCTACATCGACTCCTACGGCGACGGCGCCCCGGACGCCTACACCCGCGCATACGTCGAGGCCACGTTCGAGATCCTGACCGGCGACGCCCGCACGCACCGGCGCTGGTCGGCCATCACGGCCGCCGCGACCGGCCCGGAGCAGGCCGAGCCGTTGAACGAGGCGATGCGGCGCTGGCACACCCGCGATCCGGCGGGCGACTCCGACCCGTCCGCGGCGACGGTCGTCCGGCTCGCGGCCGAGGGTCTCTGGGAGGTCATGGGCCACGCGCCCGGCCTGTACGGCGAGGAACAGCTCGAAACACTGAAGCAGCGGCTCCTGGCGCTGCTGGACCGATAGCCCCCGATCTCCGTCCTGGAGCGTTCCACGAGAAAGAGGTGAGCCGTGCTGTTCCGCGCCCGTTCGGGGTCGTTCCTGACCTTCGCGGTGGCGGGGTTGATGACCGGGGTCTGGGTGTCCCGGATGCCCGCGCTGGCCGACAAGTTCGGGGCGAACGAGAGCGAGATCGGCATCGTCGTCCTCGTCTGGGGGCTCGGCGCGATCACGGCCATGCAGGCGCTGCGCGGCGTGATGGCCCGCGCCGGGAGCCGCGCCACCCTGCGGGTCGCGCTGCCGCTGACGGCGCTGTCGTACGCGGTGGTCGCGCTCGCCCCCACCTACGGCGTGCTGCTCGGCGCCGTCGTGGTGTTCGGCATGACGTTCGGCGTCACCGACATCGCGATGAACGCGCAGGGCACCGCTGTCGAGCGGGCGTACAAACGGCCGATCATGAGCGGCATGCACGCCGGGTGGTGTACCGGCGCGATGAGCGGCGGCCTGCTCGGCGTCGTGACGGCGGCGGTCGGGCTCGGGTTCACCACGACGATCCTGGCCGCGGCCCTGCTGACACTGCCCGCCAGCCTCGCGCTCGGCCGCACCTACCTGCCCGAGCCACCGGTCTCGGCGGCGACCGGGACGGGACGCGGATCGCACCGCCTGCCCGCCGCCGTGTACCTGATCGGCGCCCTCTGTTTCATCGCGTTCATGACCGAGGGGGCCATCGCCGACTGGAGCGGGCTGCTGCTGCACGACGGGATGGGCGCGAGCGAGGCCTTCGCGGCGGCGGGCCTTCCGACGTTCGAGCTGGCGATGCTGCTCGGACGGATCTTCGGCGACCGCGTCCGGACGCGCCTCGGCACCCGCAGGATGCTGGCCGGGGCGGGCGTCGGCACCGCGATCGGGATGTCCATCGTCGTGCTGGCACCCGTGCCCGCCGTCGCCATCGCCGGGTTCTTCGTCACGGGCGTGATGGTCTGCACGGTCGTCCCCACGACGATCTCGCTGGCGGGCACCGCGGCGCCGGACCGTCCTGCCGCCGCCGTCGCCCAGGTCGGCGCGATCGGCTACGGCGGACTGCTGCTCGGCCCCGTCGTGGTCGGGTTCCTGTCGGACGCCACGTCGCTGCGGCTGGGCGTCGGCACGGTCGTCGTGCTGGCCCTGCTCATCGCCGCCGGGGCCCGGTTCGTCCCGCTGCGGGAGGTCGCCGACGTCGCCGCGCTCGACGTGCCCGCACGGGCCGACGAGGGCGACACCCGGCCCGAGCCCTCGGCCGCCTGACCGCCCCGGCGACCTCGGTCGCCGGGGCCGAGCCTGACGGTCACTTCCGCTTGGTGATCTCCTCGGTGAGCTGCGGCGCGACGTTGAACAGGTCGCCCACGACGCCGTAGTCGACGAGCTCGAAGATCGGCGCCTCCGGGTCCTTGTTGATGGCGATGATGGTCTTCGAGGTCTGCATCCCGGCCCGGTGCTGGATGGCGCCGGAGATGCCGACCGCGATGTACAGCTGCGGCGACACGGTCTTGCCGGTCTGGCCGACCTGGAAGGAGTGCGGGTACCAGCCCGCGTCGGTCGCCGCGCGGGACGCCCCGACGGCGCCGCCGAGCGAGTCGGCCAGGCCCTCGATGATCGAGAAGTTGTCGGCGCCACCGACGCCGCGTCCACCGGACACCACGATCGCGGCCTCGGTCAGGTCGGGGCGCTCGCCCTTCTCCTGGACGACCTTCTCCACGACCTTCGCGGCCTTGTCGGCGTCCGAGAGCGTGACGCTGACCTGCTCCTCCGCCGGGGTCGCCGGGGCGGCCTCGGGGGCGACGGAGTTGGGCCGGACGGCGATGATCGGCGTGCCGGTCCGCACCCTTGCGTGCGCGACGACGCCGCCGCCGAAGATGGAGTGCTCGGCGACGAAGCCGTCGGTGACGTCCACGACGTCGGTGAGCACGCCGGACCCGGTCCGCACCGCGAGCCGTCCGGCGACCTCCTTGCCCTCGGCGGTCGCGGCGACCAGCACCGCCGCCGGGGACGACGCGGCCACGAGCTGCGCGAGGAGCGCGGCCTTCGGCGCGACGACGTAGGAGGTCAGCTCCTCGTCGGCGGCCACGTACACCTTGCCCGCGCCGTACTCGGCGAGCCTGTCCCTGCCGCTGTCGTAGCCGGGGCCTACCCAGACCGCGGCGGCCTCGCCAAGCCGGTTGGCCAGCGTCAGCAGTTCGAGCGTGACCTTCTTGACCTCACCGTCGACATGGTCGACGAGGACGAGAATCTCCGCCATCGTTCGCTAATCCCCTTCCCCGGTCAGACGAACTTCTTCGACGCGAGGAACTCGGCGATCTTCACTCCGCCGTCGCCCTCGTCGGTGACGATCTGGCCCTTCTCGCGCGGCGGGGCCTCGGCGAAGTCGACCACCTCGGTGGCCGCGTTCGCCAGGCCGACCTGGCCCGCGTCGATCCCCGCGTCGGCCAGACCGAGCGTCTCCACCGGCTTCTTCTTGGCCGCCATGATCCCCTTGAAGGAGGGGTAGCGCGGTTCGTTGATCTTCTCGATGACGCTGACGACCGCGGGCAGGCTGGCCTCGACCCGGTCGTAGCCGTAGTCGGTCTGCCGCTGCACTGTGACGGACGTCCCGTCGATCTCGACCTTGCCCGCGAGCGACAGCTGCGGGACGCCGAGCCGTTCGGCGAGCATCGCGGCGAGCAGCCCCGTCCGCGCGTCGGTGGACTCCGACCCGAGGATCACCAGGTCGAACCCGGTGCGGCCGAGCGCCTGCTGGATCGCGTAGGAGGTCTGGAGCGCGTCGGACCCGGCGAGCCCGTCGTCGATGAGGTGCACCGCCTTGTCGGCGCCCATCGCCAGGGACTTGCGGATGGAGTCGGTGGCCTTGTCGGGGCCCATGGTCAGGACGGTCACCTCGCCGCCGTGCGCCTCCTTGACGCGCAGCGCCTCCTCGATCGCGTACTCGTCGAGTTCGTTGATGACGCCGTCCGCGGCGGCGCGGTCGAGGGTGCTGTCATCGGACTTCAGCTTGCGCGGGCTCTCCGTGTCGGGAACCTGCTTCACCAGGACGACGATGTTCATGGCCGGTGGCCGACCTCCCCTGCATTCGGTTGGCCGCCGAGATCAGCGGCGTATTCGGTCTCACAGCCTGCCAAACATCCGAACGGGTTTCGGACTCGGGTCCCCGATTCGGCGTGCACCCCAGATGTTACTCGCGAGTAGGGGACGATCAAAACTCGTTCAGAACCGGTCGACGCTCGTCTGGAGCCGGTCCATCGTGCCCTCCAGCGAACTCTGCAACCCGTACATGGGCGAGAAGCTCGGGGTCAGCGTCAGCGCGCCGACCGCCGCCGCCAGCGCCAACGCGCCGAGGACCACGCCCGCGACCGCGATGTCGCGGGGCCGCCGCGCGACGGTCAGGAACATCCGCTCCAGTTGCCGACGGGGGCCGCTGACGCCGGGTGCCGTCCACAGCACCGCCGCGCCCGCCCCGGCGCCGAACGCGCAGGCGCTGAGCGAATCGATCTCGCCGCCGACCGCCGACACCGCGACGAGCCCGAGCGGCACGGCGACCGTGAACGCCGCCGCGTACGGGACGGTCAGCAGCGTCCGGCCGAGCGCCCACGCCCAGCCGCGCGCCGACGTCCCCGCGACCCGCAGCAACGTCACCGCGCCGACCGACAGCACCAGGCCCGCGATCGGGGCCATGATCACGATGCCGACCGCGATGACCACGACCAGGGCCGCGAGCAGCCGTGCCCATCCCCGCGCCACGGCCAGCCCGTGCGCCGCCGGTGCGAACGCGGGCGGCGGGACGGACTCCGACAAAGGCGGCATCGGTTGCGGCGCGGGCGGTTCCGGTGCGCGTGGCGCGGGTGGCACCGGGACCGGCGGACGCGGCGGCGCCTCGGGCAAGGTCAGGCGGGACGCGGCCTCGGCCAGATCGGCGGCCTCCGGGCGGGCGCCCGGATCGGCGGCTCGGGCCGCCTCGACCAGCGGGCGCAGCGCGGCGGGCAGAACGTCGACGGACGCCGCACGGTCGCCGGTGGCGGCGAACGTCACGGTCGCGGCCCAGGCGAGAACGTCTCCGGCGGCGTCGGCCCCGGCGGTCAGCGCGAAGTCGACGACGACGGGCGCGCCGTCCACGACCAGGACCGTCTCGGGGCCGAGGTCGCCGTGCGCGAGGCCGGTGCGGTGGATCGCGGCCAGCGCCTTGGCCAGCCCGGACGCCATCCGGCGCAGCGCGTCGCCCGCCATCGGCCCCTGCTCGGCGAGCGTCTCGGCCAGCGGCCGTCCTGGGACGAACCGGGACACGACATAGGGCGGGGACGCGGCGGCGTCGCCGTCCAGAACGTCCACCACGTAGGGGCTGAGCACCTCGCGCATCCGGTCGATGTCGGGGACGGCGCCGGGCGCGAGCAGCCGGATCGCCACGTCGCGGCCGTCGGGTCCGGCGGCCCGGTGGACGGCTCCGGGGCCCGTGTCGGCGCCGAGCCTGGACAGCAGCCGGTACCGGCCGAGGTGCGCCTGACCGTCGATCCTGCCGCTCATATCGGACGCCACCCTACCGACCGGGTCACCTTCCCGGCAGGTCGGACACGAGGTCGCGGACGTCGGCGCGCAGGCCCTCCAGGTCCTGGCTCATCCCGTCCAGCGGGGTCGTGTCGGGCGGCTGGTCCCGCGACAGCACGGCCAGCACGGCGGCGAAGACCCCGACGACCAGCACGCCCGCGATCGCCGCCCCGGTGCGCGGGAAGATCGCGCCCCAGATCCGGGCTAGTTGGCGCCGGGGCGCGCCGCTGCCCGGCGCGAGGCAGAGCAGCCCGATCACCGCCATGGCGGAGTACGCGATGGCGGACGAGGCGGTCATGTCCGACTTGGCGATGATCAGCACCCCGAGCATGATCAGCCCGGCGGCGACGCTGAGCGACGTCCACAGCACCGTGGACATCAGCGCGCCCGGCAGGTGCAGCGGCGTCCGGAACGCGGCGGCCACCGCGTCGCCGGTGCGCGGGCCGCGCCGCGTCTGCCGTCCCTCCATGCCCTTGGCGGCCTTGTCGGCCATGCGCAGGACGAACGCGCCCACGACCGTGACGCCGACGGAGAACAGTGGCGCGATGTCGGCGAAGGCGAGCAGCGCCACCAGGACGAGGAGGCTGAGCACCCGGTACCAGGCGTACGGCTTGCGGCGGTCGCGTTCCGCGCGGGCGCGGGCGTCGACGTCGGCGCGGGCCTGGTCGACGCGCCGCTGCCCCTGCTGGTCGTACGGTCCGGGGCCGCGCTGCACCGCGCCCGGCGGGGGCTGGTTGGGCGGGGGCGCGTAAGGCGGCGGGTATCCGGCGGACTGGTCGTAGGGGGCGGGCGGCGCGTAGCCGCGACCCTGGTACCGCTCGCCCGCCTTGTAGGGCGCGGGGCCCGGCGGCGGGACGGGCGGCGGCGCGGCGGGCGGAAGCTGCCCGACGAAGTCCCTCGGTTGCGCCGGCGCCGGAGGCAGCTGCGCGGGCGGAGGGCCGGGCACCGGGATCGCGTCCGAACCGGGCGTGGTGGGACGCGCCTCGGGCGGCGCCGGTGCGGGCGCCGGGAGCGGCATGGAGAACTGCCGGGAGTGGTCGGCCGCCGTCTCGTCGGGCGCGGGCGGCGTACTGACCGAGGGTGCGGCGGCGGACGGGTAGTGCCGGTCGACCCGCGTCTGGTCGGTGATGGTCGCTTCGATGTGGATGCGCCGGGCGAGCTGCACCAGGTTGACCGCGGTGGGACGTTCGGCCGGGTGGCGCGCCATCGCCGACCGCAGCACGGGCAGCAGCGGCTCGGGCACGCCGGCCAGGTCGGGCGTGCCCTGCATGATCTTGTAGAAGATCGACTCGAAGGTGCCGGAGCCGAACGGCGGGCGTCCGGTCGCGGCGTAGGCGACCGTCCCGGCCCAGGCGTGCACGTCCGACGGCGGGCCCGCGTCCTCACCCTCGATCAGCTCGGGGGCCAGGTAGCCGGGCGTGCCGATGACCATGCCGGTCGCGGTGAGCCGGGTCGCGTCGGCGGCCTGCGCGATGCCGAAGTCGATCACGATGGGCTCGCCGTCCACGAGCATCACGTTGCCGGGCTTCATGTCCCGGTGCACGATCCCGGCGCCGTGGATCGCCGACAGCGCCGCGCCGAGGCCGACCGCGAGCCGCTGGAGCGCGGGCCCGTAGATCGGGCCCGAATCCTCGACGACCTCCTCCAGCGTGCGTCCCGGCACGTACTGGGTGACGATGTAGGGCTGGTCGGCGGTCACGTCGGCGTCGAGGATCTCCGCGACGTTCGGGCTGTGCACCCGGCGCATCGAGTCGACCTCCCTGGCCAGCCGGCGGCGCGCGGTGGCGTCGCCCGCGACCGCGGGTCGCAGCACCTTGATGGCCACATCGCGCCCCTCGGGGTCGGCGCCGAGGTAGACGACGCCCATCCCCCCTTCCCCCAGGGTCTGGAGCACGCTGTAGTGGCCGATCTGGTCCCCGGACGTGACAGCTCCCCTCATCGTTTCCGAAACCCTACCTTCGCCGATCGTCCCCGAAATCGCATCGATCGTCAGGCCGCCGCACCGGATCGCCTGGTCACCGGGCCCCCGCCCACCGGTCCGCCCGAGGGTTTGTCGGCGAGCGCGCCCGCGAGCCACCGGGCGGTCGGACGCTGCGCCGGGTCGCGCCGGAACGCCGCCCGCAGCAGCCCCGCCAGCGGCTCGGGCACGCCGTCGAGGTCGGCCTGGCCGCGCAGGATGCGGAAGCACACCCCGTGCAGCGAGCCGCGCCCGAACGGCGGGCGTCCCGTCGCGGCGAACGCGACCGTCGACGCCCACGAGAACACGTCCGAGGCGGGCGCGGCGCGGCCGCCCTCGATCAGCTCGGGCGCCAGGTAGGCGGGCGTCCCCACGACCATCCCGCGCCTGGTGATCTGCTCGGCGCCCGCCTCGTGCGCGATCCCGAAGTCGATCAGCGTCGGCCGGTCGCCCAGCACGATCACGTTGCCGGGCGCGACGTCCCGGTGCAGGACGCCCGCGTCGTGGACGTCCCCGAGCGCGAGCGCGAGCCGCCGCGCGAACCGGACGAGCCGGTCATGGCGCAGCGGCCCGTACGCCTCGACGAGGTCGCCGAGCGGGCAGCCGGCCACGTACTGCATGACCACATACGGCCGCTCCGCCGTGATCGCCCCGTCCAGCAGGCGCGCGACGTAGGCGCTGCGCACCCGCGCCTGCGCCGACATCTCGCGGGCGAGCCGGCCGATCGCCTCCGGCTCCCCCGCCACCTCCGGGCTCAGCTCCTTCACCGCGACCTCGCGGCCGCTCGGATCGATCGCCAGGTGGACGATCGCCGTGCTCCCCCGGCCGATCTCGTCCAGCAACCGATACCCGCCCAGTCGCCGATGCGTCCCCATGCATCGTTTGACGCCACAAAACTGGCACTCGTTCCCGCCGTCAGCCCTTCCTGGCCTCCTGGCGGGCGCGGCGCTCCTCCCGGCGGGTCTCGAACTTGGTCGCCGAGGCGTCGAGCTGCGCCAGGAACTCGCCGAGTTCGTCGCGGGCCTTCGCGCCGTCGCCGGTGAACCCGCCGCGGTCGAAGATGTTCCAGTTGCGCAGCACGGGGATGAGGACGTCGTCGTGGTGCAGCCGCAG
This sequence comes from Actinomadura meridiana, assembly GCF_039537545.1. Taxonomy (NCBI): domain Bacteria; kingdom Bacillati; phylum Actinomycetota; class Actinomycetes; order Streptosporangiales; family Thermomonosporaceae; genus Actinomadura; species Actinomadura meridiana. The sequence continues at coordinate 19,312 of NZ_BAABAS010000005.1, read as the reverse complement.
GTCGTAGATGCCCGAGTTGGCGATCAGGACGGACTTGCGGAGGAAGCCGTCGATGCTGTGACCGGGCATCTGGAACCCCTTGACGACGTCGGTGATCGCCCGCATCGTCGCGTCCGGCTCGGCCTCCAGCGCGGCCGCCATCAGGTTCCGGTAGAAGATCATGTGGAGGTTCTCGTCGGCGGCGACGCGGGCCAGCATCTGCTCGCACAGCGGGTCGCCGGACGCCCTGCCGGTGTTGCGGTGCGACACGCGGGTGGCGAGTTCCTGGAACGACACGTACGCCGCGCCGTGCAGGAACGAGTCGCCGTGGTCGGCGTCGTATCCGGCTTCCATGTGCTTCATGCGGGCGCGTTCCAGCGCGACCGGGTCGACCGCGCGGGTGGCGGTCAGGTAGTCGCGGATGACGATGCCGTGCCGGTTCTCCTCGGCCGTCCACCGGTTCACCCAGGTGCCCCAGGCGCCGTCACGGCTGAACGCGGTGGAGATGGCGTTGTGGTAGCCGGGCAGGTTGTCCTCGGTGAGCAGGTTGACGATGAGCGACTCGCGCGCTTCCGGGCTCAGCTTCGACTGCTCGAGCGACCACGGTTCGCCGTCCAGGGGCCCGTCGAAGTCGCTGCCCTGGCTCCACGGAACGTACTGGTGAGGGAACCATTCCTTGGCCATCGACAGGTGCCGGTTCAGTTCTTGCTCGACCACCGGCTCGAGGTCGATCAGGAGACCGTGCTTGAGCTTCTCTTCGGGGGTCAGGGACATGCGGTTCCTTCGCTGGACGAGGGCGGTCGTCTTGCCGGGCTCGCACCGCCGTGCTCGCGGCGCGAAAGGGGCTGCCAGCAGGTGGTACTTAACCTACGCAACCGTAGGTTCGATCGTCGCCAGTCCATGCGTGCCCCGTCAAGTCACCCCCGTAACAAGCGGGTGGCGCCGAGTTTTGTAGATCCGAGCAATAAACCGGGGTGAGTCGTTTGTCACCGACTGTCCGCTGCCTGCTGCCTCATCAGGTTCACCGCGGCCCGCAACAGCGGTCTCGGGACGAGCCGCAGCGCGGGAAACGCCGCCTTGTACTGCACGCCCGGGATGCACAGTGCGCGCCCGGCGGCCACCGCGTCCAGCCCGGCCCGCGCCACGTCGTCGCGGCGCAGCCACATCGGATGGGACGGGGCGTCGTCGTCGGTGCGCATGAACCCGGGGCACAGCGCGGTCACGTGGACGCCCGCGCCCGCGACCTCCGAGTGCAGGCTCTCGGAGAACGACGCCACGTACGCCTTCGTCGCCCCGAAGGTGGCGCAGCCGGGCGACGGCGCGAACCCCGCCATCGACGCCACGTTCAGCACCCCGCCGCGCCCGCGTCCGACCATCCCCGGCAGCGCGGCGTGGGTCAGCCGGACGAGCGCCGTCACGTTCAGTTCGACCTGGGCGAGATGGTCGTCGACGGGCGCGTCCGCGAACGCTCCAAAAGCGCCGTGACCGGCGTTGTTCACCAGAAGCTCGACCGGGTCCTCGCTCAGCCGCCCCTCGACCTCGGCGCGCTGGAAGGGGTCGGTGAGGTCGGCGGCCACCACCTCCACGGCGACGCCGTACCGCTCGACCAGTTCGCGGGCCAACTCGTCCAGCCGCGCGGGCCGCCGCGCCACGATCACCAGATCGGCGCCGCGGCCCGCGAGGAGGCGTGCGAAGCTCGCGCCGATCCCGCTGGTCGCACCCGTCACAAGGGCGGTGCGATACGCGTGTCGCATGGCCGGTGATGGTATCTGCCGATCTTTACGCACCCCGGCGGCTCGCCCAAGAAACTCCCGAAAGTCACCCGGATGTGACCTGCGGCTCGCTGCCGTCCCCGGCGTGCGCGGGCGGCGGCACCATGCGCGACGGGTCCTCGCCCGCGACCCACAGGCCGACCAGGAACGCCGTCGTCGCCTCCAGCAGCCCCGCCCGGTCGAGCCCGCCCCCGTCCATCGGCTCGCACCCGAGGTCGGCCACCAGGCCCCGGACGGTCGCGAGCGCCGCCGCGTCGTCCCCGCACAGCGGGACGCCGAGCGGCCGACCGCCGAACACCGGCGGCGTCATCCGCCACACGCTCTCGTGGCACAGGTTGAACGCCTTCACCACCCGGGCGCCGCTGGCGTCCGCCGCCCGCCGAGCGGCGGAGGGTCCGGTCCCAGTCTTCAGGTTTTCGAAGGGCGGTTCCATCGGATTGGTGCAGTCGATCAGCACCTTCCCGTCCAGGGGACCCGCCTGGCGCAGCACGTCCTGGACGCCCTCGTGCCGCGCGTCGAGTACGAGCTGACCGCGCCGGGCCGGGGTCTACTCGAACCGCTGTCCGCCCTTGGCGCCTGGACGGAACGCTACGCCGACGAGGTACTGGAAGCCCTGGACCAGCCGGTCAGCGGCCCGTGAACTTCGCCTTCCCCGGGCCCTCCTCCATGAAGCTGCGCATGCCCGCGGCCTGGTCCTCGGTGGCGAACAGCGCGGCGAACTGGGTGCGCTCGATCTCCAGGCCCGTCTCCAGGTCGACCTCAAGGCCCGCGTCGATGGCCTGCTTGGCGGCGCGCAGAGCGATCGCCGGGCCGCCCACGAACGTCGCCGCCCACTCCCTGGCGACCCGGTAGACGTCGGCGTCCGGGACGACCCGGTCGACGAGCCCCATCGCGAGGGCCTCGTCCGCGGCCACGTGCCGTCCGGAGAAGACCAGGTCCTTGGCCCTGGACGGGCCGATCAGCCGGGACAGCCGCTGCGTCCCTCCCGCGCCGGGCATGATGCCGAGCTGGATCTCCGGCTGCCCCACCTTCGCGCTCTCGCCCGCGACGCGGAAGTCGGCCGTCAGCGCCGTCTCCAATCCGCCGCCCAGCGCGTAGCCGGTGATCGCGGCGATCACGGGCTTGGGGATTCCGGCGAGCGCCCGCGCGAAGTCCTGGAGGAGCCGGGAATGGCCCGCCGACATCTGCGCGTACGACATCGGGGCCATCTCCTTGATGTCGGCGCCCGCCGCGAACACCTTCTCCCCGCCGTACAGGACGACCGCGCCGACGGCGTCGTCCTGCGTGACCTGCCGGGCCGCGTCGATCAGCTCCCGCTGCATCTGGGCGTTCAGGGCGTTCATCTTCGGACGGTCCAGCCTGATCGTCGCGATCCCGTCCTCGACCTCGACCCGTACGAACTCGCCCACGGCGACCCTCCTGCGCAATTCGGTGACGAACGCCACGAGCCTAGTCAGATGGGCACCCGGCGCCCATCCCCGGGACGGCCGTGGCGAGCCGTGACGTCAGAGGCTGCTGGTAGCTTCGGTGACCATGCTCGTCGCCCACGCCACCTGGCATGGCGGTGCGCTCTGCCTGTGGGCCGAACGCGCCGGTCCGCACGAGCTCTCACCGGACGTCCATCCCTTCGCGACATGTGATTTCGGCGGGACGTCGTATGAGCCACTGGTCCGTTCGGCGTTCCGGGTCGAGCTGACGTTGACGCTGCCGACCCTCGGCGACCATCCGTTGCCGTCCGCCGAACTGGGGCCCGAACCGGTCTCGCGGGAGCCGGAGCTGCGCCCGTGGCGGGTGCCCGCGCTCGTCTTGGAACCGTTCTCCGCCATGGCCCTGCTCCAGGCCGCCGAGGAGAGCGCGGACGTCGTCCCCGGCACCGACCTGCGTTTCCTGTGCCTGCTCGCGGGCGAGGCCGTCCATCTCACCGGGCGCGGCCAGGTGCTGCCCGCGCTGCTGCGCGAGGACGGCGACCTCGTGGCCCGCTGGCGTCCGGTGATCGACGACCCGGCCCGGTACCGGGCGCTGGCCCGCGCCATGCCCGCCGCCTGCCGCGCGGCCGACGGCGGGCGCCCCGCCGCCGAGGTGCTGCGCGAGGCCCTGTCCGGGCTGGTCGACACGGCGGTGCGCGGGGTGGTGCCGCATCCGCTGCTGCCGTCGCGGCGCAAGGAGGTCGACCGGGTTCCGCTCGCCGAACGGTGGGTGCTGGCGCTGACCGGCCCGTCCCCGCAGGTGGGGCGCGAACCGCTCGACGACCCGGACGACCTCATCGCCGAACTGGACGCCTGGTCCGCCGCCGCGCGCCGCCCGTCCGGCCCCCTGCGCGTCTGCTTCCGCCTCGCCGAACCAGAGGCCGACGCCGACTCCTGGCGGGTGGAGTTCGCGCTCCAGGGCACGGACGATCCGAGCCTGTACGTCCCGGCCGCGCTCGTCTGGGGCGGCGAGGTCACCTCGATCGCGAACGCCGAGGAGACACTGCTCACCGGCCTCGGCCGCGCCCTGCGCCTGTTCCCCGACCTGGCCTCCGCGCTCGACGGCCCCACACCCGGTGAACTGCCACTCGACACGGCAGGCGCGTTCCGTTTCCTCCGCGAGGCGGCCCCGATGCTTGCCGCCGCGGGGTTCGGCGTCCTGCTCCCCCAGTGGGCGGGCAAGACGAAGCTCGGCCTCAAACTGACGACGCGCAACGACGACCCCGAGGCGTCGTCCGGCGCGGCCGTGGGCTCGGGCCTCGATCTGAAGGCCATGGTCGACTTCCGCTGGGACCTCGCGATCGGCGACGACGACATCGACGAGGCCGAACTGGAGGAACTCGCCCGGCTCAAGACGCCGCTCGTCCGCCTGCGCGACCGTTGGGTCGAACTCGACGAAGAACAACTGGAAGCCGCCCTCGACTTCCTCCGCCACCCCCGGCGCGGCCGGATGACCGCCGCCGAGGCGATCCGCGCGGTCGTCCACGCGGGCGACGACGTCCTCCCTCTCACCAGCGTCGACGCAGGCGGCACCCTGGGCGACCTCCTGTCCGGCGAGGCCGACCGCCGCCTCACCCCCGTGCCCACCCCCGACGAACTCGACGCCGAGCTGCGCCCCTACCAGGAACGCGGGCTCGCCTGGCTGACCTTCATGGACGGTTTGGGGCTAGGTGCCCTACTTGCGGACGATATGGGCTTGGGGAAGACGATCTCCGTGCTCTCCCTCCTCGTCCACGAGCGAGAGCACGGCGCCCGGCCCGATCCGACGCTCGCGATCCTGCCGATGTCGTTGGTGGGGAATTGGCAGCGGGAGGCGGCGCGGTTCACGCCCAAGTTGCGCGTTTACGTCCATCACGGGACGGGGCGGCGTCGGGGGGACGATCTTGTTGAGGCGGTGGCGGGGGCCGATCTTGTGCTGACCACCTATGGGACGGCGACGCGGGACGCGGAGATGCTGGCGCGGATCGGGTGGGGGCGGGTCGTCTGCGATGAGGCGCAGGCGCTCAAGAACAGCGGGACGCGGCAGGCCAGGGCGGTGCGGAGCATCCCGGCGCGCAACCGGATCGCGCTCACGGGCACGCCGGTGGAGAACCATCTGACCGAGCTGTGGTCGATCATGGAGTTCGCGAATCCGGGGCTGCTCGGGCCGCGCGGCGTGTTCCGGCAGCGGTTCGCGATCCCGATCGAGCGGGACGGTGACGAGCGGGCGGCGGTGGCGCTCAGGCGGGCGACGCAGCCATTTGTGCTTCGCCGCCTCAAGACCGACACCTCGATCATCTCGGATCTGCCGGAGAAGCAGGAGATCAAGGTCTACTGCAACCTCACCACCGAGCAGGCGTCCCTCTACCAGGCGACCGTGGACGACATGCTGGCCCAGATCGCCGAGGCGGACGAGAAGCAGCGGCGCGGCCTCGTCCTCGCGACGATGGCGAAACTCAAACAGGTGTGCAACCATCCGGCGCAATTGTTGAAGGACGGCTCGCGTCTGCCCGGCCGTTCCGGAAAGCTCGAACGGCTCGAAGAGATTTGCGCCGAGGTGCTGGAGCAGGGTGAGAAGGCGCTTGTCTTCACGCAGTACGCCGAGTTCGGCTCGATGCTCCAGCCTTACCTCGCCGCTCGGTTGGAACGTCCTGTGCTGTGGCTGCACGGGGGGACGTCGAAGCAGGCGCGCGATGATCTTGTTCAGCGTTTCCAGAGCGATGACGAGCCCGCGATTTTTCTGCTTTCTCTCAAGGCCGCCGGGACGGGGTTGACCCTCACGGCCGCCAATCATGTCGTGCACGTCGATCGGTGGTGGAATCCGGCTGTGGAGGATCAGGCGACCGACCGCGCGTTCCGTATCGGGCAGACGCGCAACGTCCAGGTCCGCAAGTTCATCTGCGTCGGGACGATGGAGGAGCGCGTCGACGAGATGATCGAACGCAAGAAGGCGCTCGCCGACTCCATCGTCGGCACCGGCGAGGAATGGCTGACCGAACTGTCGGTGGCCGAACTCCGCGACGTCCTGCGCCTGTCCCCCGAGGCGGTGAGCGACTGATGGACGACGGCATCAGGGCCCGCACGAAACGCGGCTCGATCGGCGCCCAATGGTGGTCGCGCCGGTTCATCGACCTGGTCGAGTCGTTCGCCGACAAGGGCCGCCTTCAGCGCGGGCGCGCCTACGCCCGCCAGGGAAATGTCTTCGACCTGAAGGTCGACCCCTACGAGGTGACCGCGAAGGTGCGGGGGACGGCGCCCGTCCCGTACGAGGTGGCCCTCGGCATCGAGGCGATCGACTCCGACGGCTGGCGAGCGGCGGAGAAGGAACTGGCGTCCCGAGCGGTGTTCCGGGCCCGGCTGCTCGCCGGGGAAATGCCGCCGGAGATCGAGTGGGTCTTCGCCGAACTGGGCCTCTCGTTGTTTCCGGGGTCGGCGGGCGATCTGCATCTGATGTGCGACTGTCCCGACTGGGGCGACCCGTGCAAACACTCCGCCGCCGTCCTGTACCTGTTGGCTGAGGCGTTCGACGACGACCCGTTCCTCATCCTGCGATGGAACGGCCGGAGCAAGGAACAACTCCTCACGGCATTGCGACGCGGTACCGAAACCACCCCCGACCCTTTCGAGATGGATGACGAGCCCCTGACGGCCACCGGTTTCTGGACGCCTCCGTCCGGCCTGGGGCACCTTCGGGACCGTCCGCCCGCGCCGCCCGTCCCGCCGGGGTTCGTGCTCCAGCTGACGACGCCGCCGCCCATCAAGGTTCGCCGCCGCCCGCTTCACGACGTCCTCGCTCCCGCCTACAGGGCCCTCACCACCGATGATTCCGACTGACGTCCACAGAAACGGGTTCGATAGTGATGCCCGCCACATTGGTGGTTCACCGTCTTACATTCGGGGCGCGGGACTCGTCAGGGGGATGTACCTGAACGGCAGGAGAGAGGAACATCGCCATGACCAAGTCGCCCCGGATCATCGACCCCGCCTCACATGCCCCCGTGCTCAACGAGATCGCGGCGGCCGTGGGGAAGGCGAACGCCGACGGCGCGATCCCGAGCACGACCGCCGCCCTGGTGCACCTGCGCATCGGGCAGCTCCTCGGGAGCACCTACTTCACCGCCCGCATCCTGGGTGAGGCCGGTGACACCCCGGAGCGTCTCAACGCCGTCGCCACCTGGCGGGAGGCGCCCTACTTCACCGAGGCCGAGCGTGCCGCGCTCGCGCTGGCCGAGGCCGTCCACACCCCGAACCCGACCGGCGAGCGCGTCCCCGACGACCTGTTCGACGAGGTCGCGAAGCACTACGACACGCACCAGATCGTCACGCTCATCACCGTGATGGGACAGATCGGGTTCTTCATGCCGCTGGCCCTCATCGGCCGCCCGAAGCCGGGCGTCTCCTTCGCCGAGCAGTGGCAGGAGTAGGACCGAACAACGAGAAGGGCCCGCGGGAACGCGGGCCCTTCTTCACGCGCGGCACCGGTGGCCGATCGCCCGGTCCGCGAGGACCGTGGGGATCATGGCGACGGCCAGGGCGGCGCCGATCCAGCAGACGGCGGTGATGCTCGCACCGGCGTTCAGTGCGGTTCCGGCGAGCGCCGGGACGAGGCTGATGCCGAGCTGGAACGCCGACACGGTGGTGGCCCCGTTGAACGAGATCATGTAGGCGGCGGTGCTCAGGATGGTCGCGGCGTAGACGGCCCACAGCTGCGGCCGCCGCATGGTGGTGAGCTCGCGCCGCACGCTGGGCCGCCTGTCCCCGCCGGTCGTCGGCACCGCGACCAGGGTCAGCACGGCGCCGACGGCGGTCAGCGCGGCCACGCCCCAGAATCCTCCGCGCCAGCCGGTGAAGTAGCTGAGCAGCGCGCCCGCCGGGCCACCGGCGATCATCGCCAGGCTGAGCCCGCTGACGACGACGCCCGAGGCGCGCGCCGCGCGGTCCGGGGCGACCAGGCTGATCGCGGTGACGGCCGCGACCGCCCAGTACCCCGCGTAGGCGAGGCCGCAGACGAACCGGGTGACCAGCAGCGTCGCGTAGTCGTCGGTCACGAGGCCGACCGCCAGCGCGGCGGCGAAGATCGCTTGGGTGGTGATCAGCGTGGTGCGGCGCGGCCACCGCAGCGTCAGGATCGCCAGCGGCGGCCCACCGACCACGACACCGACGGCGAACGCCGAGATCAGCGCCCCGGCGGCGGACAGGCTGATGTCCAGGTCGTCGGCGATCGCCGGGAGGACCCCGGCGAGCAGGAACTCCGCGCTTCCCATCGCGAACAGGCTGAACGCGAGCAGGTAGACGCCGAGCGGCAGCCTGCCGGTGACCGTCGCGCGTGACGGCTCGGTCTCGACGCTCATCGGACGGCCGCCCGGCGCCGTCCGACGCCGTGGTCGATCCGCTCCACCCGGCCCCGGATGCTCCCGACGCCGTACCGTTCGATCTCGGCGCGGCCGAGTTCCAGCAGCCGCTCGGGCGGCAGACCGTCGCGGGACAGGAATCCGTGCATGTGCGCGGCGGGCGCGTTGCGCGGCTCTCCTGCGTCCAGCACCGCCACCGTGCGGCGGGCTCGTCCCAGCAACAGTGCCGCGTTCAGTCCGGCCGCCCCGGCCCCGACCACCACCACGTCGTAGTTCATGGCGATCACCTCCGCGGCCGATGCTGCGGTTCCCGGGCGCCGACCGACAACCTCCGTTGCCGTTTCCGGGACGCGGAGGTGGAATGGGGAGATGGACGAGGAATCCACGATCGCCACCGCGCTGGCCCAGGTCGCGCCAAGCCCCGCGTCCGCAACGGCCGCACGGTGATCCCGCTGACCCCGCACCCCGGCCCGATCCAGGCCTGGAAGTCGATCATCCCGGCCGACCAGAACACGCCGGAGCCGGGCACGCACGAGGGCTACGAGTGGATGTACGTCCTGTCCGGGAAGGTGCGGCTCGTCCTGGCCGACCACGACTTGGTCCTCGGGCCGGACGAGGCCGCCGAGTTCGACACCCGGCTGCCGCACTGGTTCGGCCCGGCGGGCGACTCCCCCGTCGAGGTCCTCAACCTGTTCGGCCGCCAGGGCGAACGCATGCACGTCCGCGCCAGGCCCAGCCCCCGACAGGACTGAGCGCGGACGTCTCAGGCTGTCGACGTCTCGCTGAACAACTCCGCGGCCTGGGCGACGACCTCATCGTGCGGCACGTCCCGCACATGCTGGTCCAAGGCCCAGCGATGCCCGAACGGGTCCAGTATCTGGCCGGTGCGGTCGCCCCAGAAGGCGTCGTGCAGCGGTTCGAAGACCTCGGCTCCCGCCTGAAGCGCCCGTGCCCAGGCCGCGTCGGCGTCGGGAACGGACACATGCAGCGCCGCGGACGTGCCGCCGAAGCTGGCCGGTGAACGCATGCCCAGCGCGGGCATCTCGCCCGCCACCGCCAGGACCGTGCCGTCGAGCGAAAGCTCCACGGTCAGCGTGCGGCCGTCGGGAAGCGTGATGCGGTTCGTCTCCTGCGCGCCCAGCGCCTCGGTGTACCAGGCGGCGGCCCGAACCGGGTCGGTGACCACCAGATGAATCGCCATGTGTGCCATGTCCAAGACCATACAGCTTGTCTGGACGTCATGTATAGACAGGGTGTCCGTACATGGCGTCGGTACTATGCCCGCATGCCGCCCAAGCGCACCGCGCGATCCGCCCGCCGATCAGACGCGTCGTCCACCTCCGCCGACCTGCGGAAGCGGATCCTGGCCGCGACGCGCGACCTGCTGCGCGAGCGGCGCTTCGACACCCTCAGCGTGGCCGACATCCTGACCGCCGCCGAGGTCTCCCGGGCCAGCTTCTACTTCTATTTCCCCAGCAAGCAGGCGGTCCTCGGCGAGCTGGTGCGCGAGGCCGTCGCGCAGGGGCAGCAGGCGGCACGACCCTGGATCGACCACGAAGACGACCCGCTCGCCGCGCTTCGTTCCGGTGTGCGGGACGGCGCCCGGCTGTGGCGCGCCAACGCGGGCGTCCTCATGGCGATCGTGGAGAGTTGGGCCTCCGACGAGGGCCTCCGCGCCCTGTGGCTCGAACAGATGAACCTGTTCACCGACGCCGCCGCCGACCGCGTCCGGTCCGACCCGCAGGTCCGCGAACGGCTCCGCGACGAGGACATCCGCCCCGTCGCCGCCTCACTGACCTGGCTCGGCGAACGGCTCTACTACCTCGCCGCCGCCGAGGTCCCCCCGTTCGACGACGAGGAGACGCTCGTCGACACCCTCACGAACGCGTGGACGTCCGTCCTCTACGGCCTTCCCGCCACCCACCCGGAAGACCCACCTGGCCCCGCCACCCCTACGACGTGACCTCGGTCCACCCAACGCTGACCAACCACAACCGGTCAGCGAAGGCAGACCAGACCTCTACGGATGGCGTTGCTGGTAGACAGCCCGCAGTCCGCCCACGCGGAACGCAGCGACCTCCGCCCCCACGCTGATCCCGCAGGGTTCAATTACGTTCGTAGCGGTAGCGGGCCTTGAGAATCTTCACTTCCTTCTCGTCCGCCCGGTACACCAAACGATGCTCGTCATCGATCCTGCGGGACCAGTACCCCGACAGGTCACCTTTCAGCGGCTCGGGCTTCCCGATACCCGCGAAGGGGTCGCGCTGGATCTCACCGATTAACCGGGTGATCCGCTTCGCCATTCTCCGATCCGCACCAAGCCAGAACAGGAAATCCTCCCAGGCGTCAGGATCGAAATGGACACTCCTCACACCTCACCGGCCAGGGATTCCAGCTCTTCCATGGTCTTCGTGATCGCCGGACGGCTTTCCTTGTCCCGGGCGATGGCCTCCATGAGGCGCTGGGCGTTGGCCGGCGAACGCAACAAGTAGATCGTCTCCTGCCAGGAGTCGTAGTCCTCGGCCGACATCAGGACGGCATCGCCGCCCCTGGAGGTGATCCGTACGGGGTCGTGGTCGTCGTTGACCTGCTGGATGAGGGGGAACAGACGCGAGCGCGCCTCGCTGGCACTGATGGCCATACTGGACTCACTCCCTTTATATGGTACAGGTTTACCGTACCATATACGTACCATATATGAGCCCGGGAGGCCCCAGAAGCCGCCCCGCCAGCCCGTGAAGTAGCTGAGCAGCGCGCCCGCCGGGCCACCGGCGATCATCGCCAGACCGAGCCCGCTGACGACGACCCCCGAGGCGCGCGCCGCACGGTCCGGGGCGACCAGACTGATCGCGGTGACCGCCGCTACCGCTCAGTACCCCGCATAGGCCAGGGCCGCAGACGAAACGGGCGGCCAGCAGCACCGCGTAGTCGTCGGTCACGAGAGACCTTCGAGGTTCGCCAGCACGGCGACCGGAGTCTTTGGGACGAGGTGGAAGCCGCCCACCACTGGTGGGACGACCTCGGTCGACCCGCCGCCGCGCGGTGGGGCATCACCGTGACACCGAGCGCAAGCGCGGCTACCTGTCGTAACGCCCGGCGCGGACCTCTTCCGGGCCTCCCTCGCGAGTTGGATGAGTCCTTCCTTCTCTGCGCCGGTGACACCGTAGAGGTCGAGCATCTCCCGGACGCTTCGGGGTAGCGGCCTGGTACGGGCGGTCTCAATGCGAAAGAGCGTCGAGTTCGCCCATTCCAGGCGGCGGGTCACCTCATCTCGGCTCATACCGGCAGCCTCGCGGCGCCTGGTCAGCTCCAGCGCGAGCCTTCGGGAACGGAGGATCGGGCTGTGGCTCCGATCTTGCCTGTGCGTCAAGATCTTCCTCCTGTGGGCAGGATTTCATGGGCAGCATTGCACAGAGTTGTATCCTAGTGCATGCTGTTGCACACAGTGTGCCACCGGATGCTCACGTGGCGCAGGGAAATGAGAAACGGCCCCGGGTCGGTGTCAGCAGCACCGGCCAGGGGCCTCAGCCCGACTGAAAAGGAGTCGGACCTGTGAGCAATCTATCGAACCCTCCGTCGTCGGGATCCGGGCATCGGGACGTGACGGGTGAGCGGTTCAACTTTCTCGTCCAGCTCATGTGGGCCTTGCGTGGGCTTGGGCGGGGGTCGGTGCTTTACCTGGACGCCAAGGCCGAGCCGGTTCGTCCGGGCGGATGCGCGTGGAGATCCAGGACGACGGCGGGGCGCGGACGCGACCGATGATCCCGGAGCAGCGGGAAGGGTCGGCCGAGTGCGGGCGCGGCCTGATGGTCGTGGACGGGTTGGCTGACGGGTGGGGCTCGTTCACGGGAGTGGCGGGGCGGACGACGGTCTGGTTCGAGGTGACCGGGTGAGACGCGGGCAGGTGATCGGTGCTCTGGAAGCGCGAAGCGCCAGGCGGTGAGGTCAGATCTGGTTCTCGCCGCCGTCGACGTACAGGTTGGCGCCGATGACGTAGCTGCTCTGGTCAGAGGCCAGGAAGGCCACGACGGCGGCGACCTCGTCCGGGCGTCCCATCCGGCCGATCGGGACCCCCGCGACGAGGCTCGCCCTGAAGGCGTCCGCCTGCCCCTCGCCGACCAGGCCGGTGATCCCGGGCGTGTCGATCGGGCCCGGCGAGATCGCGTTGACCCGGACGCCACGGTCCTTGAGTTCGTTGGCCCAGGTCCGCGCGAAGGAACGGACGGCCGCCTTGGACGCCGCGTACGTCCCGAACGCCGCGGCGCCGTTGTCGGCGGCGGTGGATGCGTTCAGGATCACCGAGGCGCCCTCGTTGAGCAGCGGCAACGCCTTCTGGACAGTGAACAGTGTGCCTCGGGTGTTGACGCCGAACGTCTCGTCGAAGTGCTCCTCGGTGGTCTGCTCCAGCCTCACGAATGATGCCGTGGCCGCGTTGGCGAACAGCACGTCCAGGCCCCGGCCGCGGGTGCGGACCGCGTCGTACAGGCGGTCCAAGTCGGCCGGGTCGGAGATGTCACCCGGGACCGCGGTGGCCGAGCCGATGGCCTCGACGGCGGCGGCGAGCTCGGTCTCGCGCCGCCCGGTGACGAACACATGTGCTCCTTCGGCGGCGAGCCGTACGGCGCTGGCCCGGCCGATCCCGGTGCCGCCGCCGGTGACGACGGCGGTCTTACCTTCCAGCTGTCCCATGCGAATGACCTCCGAGAACTTCAGTATCGACCAGTACAGAAAGAAACCGTAGCGCACTTCAAGACCGATCGGTACGGAAGAGGTAGGCTCAGATGCGTGGGCAAGAGGGAGAAGGCGCCGATCGGCCGACCGAGAGGGTTCGACACCGACGAGGCGCTCGAACGTGCCCTGCTGGTCTTCTGGGAACAGGGCTACGAAGGGGCCACCCTCACCGACCTGACCAGCGCCATGGGCATCACTCGCACCAGCATGTACGCGGCCTTCGGGAACAAGGAGGAACTGTTCCGCAAGGCCCTGGGCCGCTACACCGAGGGCTTCGCCGTCTACGTCGCCCATGCCCTGCTGGAGTCGACCGCTCGGGACGTCGCCGCCGCGGTCCTCAGCGGCGCGGTCCGGACCACCACCCGGCCCGGGTACCCCACCGGATGCCTGGGCGTCCAGGGAGCCCTGGCCGCCGGTGCCGCCGGTCGACCGGCCCGCGACACCCTGACCGCCTGGCGCGACGACGGCCGCTTCCGCCTCCGCGACCGGTTCCAGCGGGCCGTCGACGAGGGCGACCTGCCCCCGGACACCGATCCGGGGCTGCTCGCCCGGTACATCATGACCGTGGCGAACGGCATCGCCGTCCAGGCCGCGGGCGGCGCCGGCCGCGACGAACTCCAGCGGGTGGCCGACGCGGCCCTGCGAAACTGGCCGCCCGCCTGACGACCACCGCTTCCTCGCACGGCGGACCGTGCGCCGCCCGGCGTTCGCGACCGCGCACCGGGCCTTCGGCCTGGCGCGGGGCTAGCGGAGGTCGCCGTTCGTCATGCCGTGCGGGGCGGGTGGTAGCGCGATCAGGCCCATCTCGGCGCGGCCCGACAGCATCGGGTGGCTCGGGACGACGCGGACGCTGTATCCGAACGCGCCGCTGCGGGACAGCGGGACGTCGCCGACATAGCGCACCCGCCCGTTCTCCAACCGTTCGCCGTCCACCAGTTCCAGGTAGGACTGGTCGACCAGCGCGTCGGCCTCGTCCACGCGGCCATAGACAACCTCGACGGCGACGTCGTCCGGGCCCAGGCCGCCGAGGTCGGCGACGACCCGGACCGAGAGGCGCGCCCCCACCTGCGGGCTCTCCGCCCCGTTCGACTCGACGTGCTCGACGGTCACGTCCGGCCATGCCTTCCTGACCCGCTGTTTCCACGCGGCCAGCGCGCGGGCACCGGCGTAGTCGTCGGCGACCATGGCGCGCTCGGACACGGCGGCGGGCGTGTACAGCTTCTCGACGTAGTCGCGCATCATCCGGGACGCCAGCACTTTCGGACCGAGGGTGGCGACGGTGTGCTTGACCATCTCCAGCCAGCGGCGCGGCAGCCCGGCCGAGTCGCGGTCGTAGAACGTGACGGCCACGTGGTCCTCGATCAGCTCGTACAGCGCGGCGGCCTCCAGCTCGTCGCGCCGGTCGGGGGCGGCGAGGCCGTCGGCGGACGGGATCGCCCAGCCGTTCTGGCCGTCGTACCACTCGTCCCACCAGCCGTCGCGGATCGACAGGTTCAGCGCGCCGTTCAGCGCCGCCTTCATCCCGGACGTGCCGCACGCCTCCAGCGGGCGCAGCGGGTTGTTCATCCACACGTCGCAGCCCTGCACCATGAGCTGGCCGAGCGCCATGTCGTAGTCGGGCAGGAACACGATCCGGTGCCGGACGTCCTCCTCCCCGGTGAACCGCACGATGTCCTGGATGAGGCGTTTGCCACCCTCATCCGCCGGGTGCGCCTTTCCGGCGATCACGATCTGCACGGGGCGTTCGGGGTTCAGCAGGATCGCGCGGAGCCGGTCCGGGTCGCTGGTCATCAGCGTGAGCCGCTTGTAGGACGGGACGCGCCGCGCGAACCCGATCGTCAGCACGTCCGGGTCGAGGGCCCGGTCGATCCAGGAGGTCTCCGCCTCGCTCGCGCCGCGCTGCCGCCACGACTCGCGGAGCCTGCGCCGCGCCTCCAGCACGAGCCGCCGCCGCAGTTTGCCGCGGATCCGCCACAGCTCGGTGCCCGGACGGGCCCGGATCTCCTCCCAGCCCTGCCCGGACTCGATGATCGACGGCAGCTCCCGCGCGGCGAGCTCCAGGATCTCCCGCGCCACCCAGGTGCCCGCGTGCACCCCGTTGGTGATCGACCCGACGGGGACCTCGGCGGTGTCGAACCCGCCCCACAGCCCGCCGAACATCTCGCGGCTGACCCGTCCGTGCAGTTCGCTGACGCCGTTGACGCGCTGTCCCAGCCGCATCCCCATCACGGCCATGTTGAACACGGTGCGGTCGCCGCCGGGGTAGTCCTCGGTGCCGAGCGCGAGGATCCGTTCGACGGGGACCGCCTCCTCCTCGCCGACGCCGCCGAAGTACCGTCCGACCAGGTCGCGGGGGAAACGGTCGATTCCGGCGGGGACGGGCGTGTGCGTGGTGAAGACCGTCCCGGCGCGGGTCGCCTCCAAGGCCTCGTCGAACGTCAGGCCCTCACCGGCGACCAGTTCGCGGATGCGTTCCAGGCCGAGGAACCCGGCGTGGCCCTCGTTGGTGTGGAACACCTCCGGCTCCGGGTGCCCGGAGATGCGGCAGTACCGGCGGATGGCGCGGACGCCACCGATGCCGAGCAACATCTCCTGGAGCAACCGGTGGTCGCCGCCACCACCGTAGAGCCGGTCGGTGACGTCCCGCGCGGACCGGTCGTTCTCCTCCACGTCGGAGTCGAGCAGTAGTTGCGGGACGCGTCCGACCCGCGCGATCCACACCTGCGCGTGCAGCCCGCGGCCCTTCGGCAGGCCGACGCTGACGCGGACCGGTGACCCGTCCGGCTCGCGCAGCAGCGTCAGGGGCAGCCCGTTCGGGTCGATAGGCGGGTAGCGCTCCAGCTGCCAGCCGTCCGGCGACAGCGACTGCGAGAAATAGCCGTGCCGGTAGAGCAGCCCGACCGCGATGATCGGAACGCCGAGGTCACTGGCCGTCTTCAGATGGTCGCCCGCGAGGATGCCGAGCCCGCCGGAGTACTGCGGCAGCGCGGCGGCGATGCCGTACTCGGGCGAGAAGTAGGCGATCGACGAAGGGACCTCGGACCGCGACTGGTACCAGCGGGGAGCGGTCAGGTATTCGCGCAGGTCGTCGACGGTGTCCTGGAGGCGGCGCAGAAATCGCCGGTCCTTCGCGAGGCGCGCCAGCCGGTCCGGCGCGACCTCGCCGAGCAGCCGGACCGGGTCGTGGTGGACGGCCTTCCACAGCGCCGGATCCACGGCGCGGAACAGGTCGAGCGTCTCGTGGTGCCAGGACCAGCGCAGGTTGAGGACCAGCTCCTCCAACTGCCGAAGCTGCTCCGGGAGGACGGTGCGGACCGTGAAACGTCGGATTGCCTTCACATGGTCACGCTATGTGGTGAGGCCGGGTGGCGCGACAAGGGGGGAGGCACTTTGCGCCTCCCGTTCCCGCGCATGGACGTTTTGGAAGTTTCGCACGGGTAGGGACGGCACATGCACGTCGAGTCCGGGACGTCCAGAGATATAGGCAGCCCGCGGCTCGGTCGCATTCCGATCCTGGACGTGGCGCCGGTGGTGGGGTGCGGCCGGTGGCCCGCCAAGGCGGTGGTGGGCGAGACGGTCGAGGTGTCGGCGACGGTGTTTCGTGAGGGTCATGAACGGTTGGGTGCGGCGGTGGTGGTGCGGACGCCCGAGGGCGAGGAGTTGCCGGGTCAGCCGATGACCGAGGTCGGGGCGGGGTTGGACCGGTGGTCGGGTCGGGTGACGCCGACGGGGGTGGGGGCGTGGTCGTTTCGGGTGGAGGCGTGGGGTGATCCGATCACGCACTGGTGGGAGGACGCGCTGATCAAGGTGCCGCGCGGGCAGGACGTCGAACTCATGCTCACCGAGGGATCACTGCTGTTCCGGCGCGCGGCCGAGGCCGTACCCGGCAAGGATCGGCCCACCGTGGAGCGGCTGGCGAAGCGGCTCGGGGACCCGACCGTCCCGGTCGCCGACCGGATGGACGCGGTGACCGACCCGGACATTCAGAACATTCTGCACTGCCATCCGGTGCGGGAGTTGGTGACGGTCAGTGACTGGTATCCCCTGGTCGTCCACCGGCAACGCGCCCTGTACGGCGCCTGGTACGAATTCTTCCCCCGCTCCGAGGGCGCGACCATCGACCCGATGGGCCGCCGCGGGCCGGTCTCCGGCACCTTCCGCACCGCCATGAAACGACTCCCCGCCATCGCCGCCATGGGCTTCGACGTGGTGTACCTGCCGCCGATCCATCCCATCGGGATCTCGTTCCGCAAAGGCCCCAACAACACCCTGGACGCCGGGCCTTATGACCCCGGATCGCCGTGGGCGATCGGGTCGGACGAGGGCGGGCACGACGCGATCCACCCCGAGCTGGGGACCCTGGACGACTTCGACGCCCTCGTCGCACACGCCGCCGACCACGGCATGGAAATCGCCCTGGACCTGGCCCTGCAATGCTCCCCCGACCACCCCTGGGTCACCGACCACCCCGAATGGTTCACCACCCGCGCCGACGACACCATCGCCTACGCCGAAAACCCACCCAAGAAATACCAGGACATCTACCCCCTCAACTTCGACAACGACCCAGACGGCCTGTACACGGAGGTCCGCCGCGTCATCCACCACTGGATGAACCACGGCGTCCGCATCTTCCGCGTCGACAACCCGCACACCAAGCCTGTGGCGTTCTGGGAACGGCTGCTGGCCGACATCAACGACAGCGACCCCGATGTGTTGTTTCTGGCCGAGGCGTTCACGCGACCGGCGATGATGCACACGCTGGCCAAGATCGGGTTCCACCAGTCGTACACGTACTTCACCTGGCGTAATACCGCCGACGAGGTCCGGGACTACTTCACCGAGTTGGCCGGTTCGGCGGCGGCGTACATGCGGCCGAACTGCTTCGTCAACACCCCCGACATCCTGTCCGAGTACCTCCAGCATGGCGGACGGGCGGCGTTCAAGATTCGGGCGGTGCTGGCCGCGCTGCTGTCGCCGTCCTGGGGCGTCTACTCCGGGTACGAGCTGTGCGAGAACATCCCGGTGCGGCCCGGCAGCGAGGAATACCGCGACTCGGAGAAATACCAGTATCGGCCCCGCGACTGGGACGGCGCCGATCTCGCCGGGACCACCATCGCGCCGCTCCTCACGCTCCTCAACACCTTGCGGAACAGCCACCCGGCCCTGCAAGAACTCCGCAATCCGCATTTCCACTATGTCGACCAGCCCGAACTGGTCGCCTTCTCCAAACGGCATTTGGACGACGTCGTCCTGGCGGTGGTGAACCTCAACCCGCATCAGGCCCGCGAGGCCACCGTGCACTTGGATCTGCGTGCCCTCGGGCTGCCCGACGACCCCGACAACGCCTACACCGTCACCGACCAACTCGACGGCGCCACCTACACCTGGACCCGCTCCAACTACGTCCGTCTCGACCCGCACACCAAACCCGCGCACGTCTTCACAGTGGGGAGTGGAGAGATTTGAGCGAACCCCACGAGCCACGAGAATCCGCCACGCCAGATCCCGTACCGGGCGCGGTCTCGGGGGAAGAGCCCGTTCCCGAGATTCCGCCCGATGCCGTCCCGGCCTCGTCCGAGCCGCTCCCGGACGCGTTCAGCCCCGAAACGCCGCGTGATCCGCACTGGTTCAAGACGGCGGTGTTCTACGAGGTGTCGGTCCGCGGCTACGCCGACTCCAACAACGACGGGTACGGCGACCTGCGCGGCCTCATCTCCAAACTCGACCACCTGCAATGGCTCGGCATCGACTGCCTGTGGCTCCTGCCCATCTACCAGTCACCCCTCCGCGACGGCGGCTACGACATCGCGGAATACACAAAGGTGTTGCCCGATTTCGGTGACCTCGGCGACTTCGTGGAGTTGATCGAGGAAGCCCACGCGCGTGGTATTCGCGTGATCGCCGACTTGGTGATGAATCACACCTCTGATCAGCACCCCTGGTTCCAGGCGTCACGTACCGACCCCGACGGGCCCTACGGCGACTTCTACATGTGGGACGACACCGACACCAAATACCCCGACGCCCGCAT
>NZ_BAABAS010000004.1:547607-1089577 GCF_039537545.1 Actinomadura meridiana | reverse complement strand
ATGCGGGCGTCGGGGTATTTGGTGTCGGTGTCGTCCCACATGTAGAAGTCGCCGTAGGGCCCGTCTGGGTCGGTACGCGACGCCTGGAACCAGGGGTGCTGATCAGAGGTGTGATTCATCACCAGATCAGCGATGACCCGAATACCACGCGCGTGCGCCTGGTCGATGAGTTCGACGAAGTCGCCCAGTTCCCCGAAGTCGGGAAGGACCCGGGTGAAATCGGCGATGTCGTAGCCGCCGTCGCGGAGGGGTGACTGGTAGATGGGCAGGAGCCACAGGCAGTCGATGCCGAGCCATTGCAGGTGGTCGAGTTTGGAGATGAGGCCGCGCAGGTCGCCGTAGCCGTCGTTGTTGGAGTCGGCGTAGCCGCGGACCGACACCTCGTAGAACACCGCCGTCTTGAACCAGTGCGGGTCGCGCGGCGTCTCCTCGCCGAACGGGTCCGGCACCGGCTGCGCCGCCGTCTCCGCACCGGGCTCGCTCTCCGCCTCCGGGTCGGTGACCTGGTCCGACGTGGTGCAGATGAAGTTCTTCGGCTGGACGTGCATGCGTCACCCCGGGTGCGTTGGAAGGCATCTAGATCAGCGATTCCCGAAGTCCGCCGCGGGGACGTCCGCGACAGGCAACCATCCGTAAAAATCTCAGTACTGTCCGTGACCGTGGTGCCGGTTTCGAGGGCGGGGACGCCCGGCGGGCGGGGCGGCCCGGGACCCTGCTAGGGGTAGATCGCGACGGGCCCGGCCCGTGCGTGCGCCGTTCCGCCGTGGCCGGAAGGTCATCGTCCGGTCGGGGCCGGTCATGGCGCCGGAAAATAGCGCAAAAACACGGCGATGTACGGCCCGGCTCCTGGCGCCGGACAGCCCAAATGCTTGCCGCGCGACGGTTGTGTCATGTCCGTGTTTTTAGGTTCGTCGCTTTTTCTGGCGCATGTCCCGGGTAGGCCATTTCCATGCTCAGAACCCGTCGTCCCGGCGGGTTCTCATCAGTTCGGACGGAAATCGTCCGTCCAGAAGCGATCGGAGGGACAGTGGAGCGCTGGGAGATGTCGCCATCGGTCGTACCGACGCGCGATGAGCTCGTGGCGCGGCTACGTGTTCGCTTCGCCGATGTTCCGGCGGAGAACGTGCGTCGCTGCGTGGACGACCTGTGGTGTTGCTGCGCGCATCTCGGGGTGCCGCCCGAGGAGCGGATGATCGAACGCCTCGCGACGTCCCGGCTGACGGGCGTCGTACGGGGAGCCCGCGCGGCCACGAGAACCCCGATTGGGATGTGACCCATGAAGGACACGACCGTGCCGGGCCTGAGCGTCGAGACCCGGCGAGGGTTCACCGTGCTCGGAATGCCCGCACAGATCAGTTGGCGCAACTACGCGGGCATTCGGGAAGGGTTGAGTAAGGCGCTTTCCCTTACCACTACAGGTGTTGTCGTCGATTTCGGTGACGCGGTATTGCTGGACGCGGCGGGCCTCGTCCTGCTGGCCCGCGCCGAGACACGGGCGCAGTTGCTCGGCCGCGCGCTGCGCGCCGTCGTGCCCGGACCGTCCGACCATGTGCGGCGGGCCCTGCACGTCACCGGCCTGGCGAAGCTCGTCCCGGTGTTCCCGGACGTCGCGTCGGCCACCGCCACACCAGCCCGGGTCCGTGGCGCCGACGTGGACGCCACGCACGTGCTGGACGCGATCCGCGCGCTCCACCCGGGTGACGCGGGCCTCGCGCCGGACCCGCCCGCGCCGGCCGAACTCATGATCACCACGACGGCGGCGGGGGACGGCGACCACACCGTCGTCCACCTGTCCGGCGTCCTGGACGAGGCGACGGTGCCCCGGCTCGGCGAGACGCTCACCCGGCTCGTCGAGGGAAACCTGCGCCATCTGCTGGTGCGGATGCACGAGCGGCTCGGCGTCCGCTGCGACCCGCTGCCGATCCTGCTCGGCATCCGCTGGCGCGTCGCCGCCGAGGGCGGCTGCCTGGCACTGCCCGCGTTGCCCGACCGGCTCCGCGAGATCATCGACCGCGAGGGCCTCGGCTCGGTCTTCACCGGTTGCCGCTCCATCGAGGACCGGCCGGCCGCCGCCGAGCCCGTGTGACTCAGCCGCCTCAACCACCGGCCCGCACACGCCCGTCGCTCCGCTGGATCGTCAGGATGTGTGCGGGTTTGGTGTGTGGGTCGAGGCGGACGTAGTTGGAGCGGGTCCAGGTGTAGGTGGCGCCGTCGAGTTGGTCGGTGACGGTGTAGGCGTTGTCGGGGTCGTCGGGCAGCCCGAGGGCGGCGAGGTCCAGGTGCACGGTGGCCTCGCGGGCGTGGTGCGGGTTGAGGTTCACCACCGCCAGGACGACGTCGTCCAAATGCCGTT
Organism: Actinomadura meridiana; assembly: GCF_039537545.1. NCBI lineage: Bacteria > Bacillati > Actinomycetota > Actinomycetes > Streptosporangiales > Thermomonosporaceae > Actinomadura > Actinomadura meridiana. The sequence goes on along the minus strand of NZ_BAABAS010000004.1, from coordinate 1,087,224 downwards.
TGGAGAAGGCGACCAGTTCGGGCTGGTCGACGTGGTGGAAATGCAGATCGCGGAGTTGCTGTAGCGCAGGATGCGTGTCGCGAAGGGCGTTCAGCCGGGTGATGAGAGGCGCGATGCTGGCGTCGCTGTCCCAGTCGCGGGGCCGGAACTGGTATTTCTCCGAGTCGCGGTATTCCTCGCTGCCGGGCCTTACGGGTGTGTTCTCGCACAACTCGTACCCGGCGTAGACCCCCCAGGTGGGGGAGAGGAGCGCGGCGAGAACGGCCCTGATCTCGAACGCGGGTCGCCCACCATGCTGGAGGTATTCGGACAGGATGTCGGGGGTGTTGACGAAGCAGTTCGGCCGCATGTAGGCGGCGGCCGGTCCAGACAGTTCCTCGAAGTACTCGCGCAGGTCGTCCGGGCTGTTGCGCCAGGTGAAGTACGTGTACGACTGGTGGAACCCGATTTTGGCCAGCGTGTGCATCATCGCGGGCCGCGTGAACGCCTCGGCGAGGAAGATGACGTCAGGATGGGCGGCGTTGATGTCGGCCAGAAGCCGTTCCCAGAACGCGACGGGTTTGGTGTGGGGGTTGTCGACGCGGAAGATGCGGACGCCGTGGTTCATCCAGTGGTGGATGACGCGGCGGACCTCCGTGTACAGGCCGTCTGGGTCGTTGTCGAAGTTGAGGGGGTAGATGTCCTGGTATTTCTTGGGTGGGTTTTCGGCGTAGGCGATGGTGTCGTCGGCGCGGGTGGTGAACCATTCGGGGTGGTCGGTGACCCAGGGGTGGTCGGGGGAGCATTGCAGGGCCAGGTCCAGGGCGATTTGCATGCCGTGGTCGGCGGCGTGTGCGACGAGGGCGTCGAAGTCGTCCAGGGTCCCCAGGTCGGGGTGGATCGCGTCGTGGCCGCCTTCGGCTGATCCGATCGCCCACGGTGATCCCGGGTCGTAGGGCCCGGCGTCCAGGGTGTTGTTGGGGCCTTTGCGGAACGAGATCCCGATGGGATGGATCGGCGGCAGGTACACCACGTCGAAGCCCATGGCGGCGATGGCGGGGAGTCGTTTCATGGCGGTGCGGAAGGTGCCGGAGACCGGGCCGCGGCGGCCCATCGGGTCGATGGTCGCGCCCTCGGAGCGGGGGAAGAACTCGTACCAGGCGCCGTACAGGGCGCGCTGCCGGTGGACGACCAGGGGATACCAGTCACTCACCGTCAACAACTCCCGCACCGGATGACGCTTCAGGACGTCCAGCACCGCCGGGTCGTCGGCCGCCATGAGCCGTTCCAGCGCGTCCGCGTCCTCGTCGACCAGGAGCTTGGCGAGGCGGGACAGGACGCGCCGGTCCTTCACGGGCGCCTGACGTCCCGCCCGCCGGAACAGCAGTGATCCCTCGGTCAGCATGAGTTCGACGTCCTGCCCGCGCGGCACCTTGATCAGCGCGTCCTCCCACCAGTGCGCGATCGGATCACCCCACGCCTCCACCCGAAACGACCACGCCCCCACCCCCGTCGGCGTCACCCGACCCGACCACCGGTCCAACCCGGCCCCGACCTCGGTCATCGGCTGACCCGGCAACTCCTCGCCCTCGGGCGTCCGCACCACCACCGCCGCGCCCAACCGTTCATGACCCTCACGAAACACCGTCGCCGACACCTCGACCGTCTCGCCCACCACCGCCTTGGCGGGCCACCGGCCGCACCCCACCACCGGCGCCACGTCCAGGATCGGAATGCGACCGAGCTCCGCCTCCAGCTTCACCTGCATGTCCGCTCCCGCTCGTCGGTGACGTTCCGGCCCCGGGTCACGGGGTTCGGGTCGTAGGCATCCATGCCCCGTCCGCGACGCCCCGCCATCACCGCCGCGACAAGATCACGCAAAGAGATCATCTGTCGTCGGCCCGGCGGCTTCCCGAGCGCCGGTGGTGACAGGTGGGCGGCGCGACCGGTCGGTGCGGATCGGTCAGCGGTGGGCGGCGGAGGTGAGCGCGTCGCGGGCGGTCGCCACGTCCGGCGCGATGGCGACGCGGCGCTGCAACCCCGCCACGTCCGACACCCGGCGGACGAGCCCGCGCGGCGGCAGCACCACCCACATCGGCACGCCGAGCTCACTGGCCCGCATCTGCGAGCGCGTGATCACGTTCAGCCCGTTGGAGTCGCAGAACGCGCATCCGGTCAGGTCGAGGATGAGGGCCGGGGTGCCGGAGTCGAGCAGCCGCAGGGCCTGTCCGAGGATCATGTCGCCGTTGCTCAGGTCCACCTCGGCGGGGAACATCAGCGTCCCGCAGGTCTCCGTGATCTCCACTCGCGCTACTCCGAGATCCATGGTTCACCCCCGCAGTCGATTCCCTCGGCTGGATGACAGCGGGGGGCACCTCCCTGTGACTGTAAGCCCCAGACCTGGACGGAACCTGAAAGGAATGGTCAAGTCTGGGACGTCGATCACCCATAACGCCAACGACACCGTTCAAGGTTGCTTGATACCGGTTTGTCGCCCACGCGGGCCGGGAGTGGTGCCGTACATATGGGTCCATGTGGGTAAATGTTCCCCGGCACTGCTAGGTTCGCGAGCAGCGCGACGGGAGGGACGATGGGCTCGGAACCGATCATCATCGACGGGGGCGACCGCTCCTGTGTGCGCCTCCTGCTGGAGCTGCGCGGCCACATCGCGGGCCTCGCCCCCGGCACCGTCGTCCATCTGATCGCGAGCGACCCGGTGGCCCCCATCGACCTGCCCGCCTGGTGCCATCTGACCGGCCACGCCTACCTCGGCCCGGTCCCGGACGCCCCAACGCCCACCTACGCGCTCCGGGTGGCGGCCGACCCGAACCCGACGTCCACCGAGTCCCCCTGGCGTCCCCGCTGACCGGTGTCCCGCAGGACGCGCCTGCGGTTTTGACGCCCCCGCGTGCGACGCTGGAAGCGTGAGCACCGAAGAGGAACGGGACGGGGTCCGGCTGACGAACCTCGACCAGCCGCTGTTCGACGGCGCCGACGCGACCAAACGCGACCTGGTCGACTACCTGGACGCGCTCTCCGGACGCCTCATCCCGGGGCTCGCCGGACGGCCGCTGTCGGTCAAGCGGGTGCTGCGCGGCCAGAAGCCGTTCATGCAGAAGAACCTGCCGAAGTACACGCCGTCCTGGGTGCGGAGTGTGACGGTGTGGGCCGAGACGTCCCAGCGGGAGGTCACCTACGCGCTGTGCGACGACCGCCCCACGCTGCTGTGGTTCGCGAACCAGCGCGCCGTCGAGTACCACCCGCCGCTCGTCCGCGCGGACGCCTGGGACGAACCCACCCACCTCGTCATGGACCTCGACCCGCCCGAGGGAGGCGCGTTCGACGCCGTGGTGGCCGCCGCCCATCTCGTGCGACGCGCGCTGGACGACTGCGGGCTGCGCGGCGCGGTCAAGACCAGCGGGGCCAAGGGCGTCCACGTGTTCGTGCCCGTGGAGGGGCACACCGCCGACGACGTGGCCGCCGCGACCCGGGCCCTCGCGGCCCGCGCCGAGCGGCTCGATCCCGCCCTCGCCACGACCGCGTTCATCCGGGACGACCGCGCGGGCAAGGTGTTCCTCGACTCGACCCGCGCGGGCGGCGCCACCGTCGTCGCCGCCTACAGCCCGCGCATCCGGCCCGGCACGCCGGTCTCGTTCCCCGTCCCGTGGGACGACCTCGACGGCGTCACGCCGGGCGACTTCACCATCCGGACCGCGCCCGGCCTGCTGGGCGACCGCGATCCCTGGGCCGAGCTGATGCCGCCGCCGCGGCGGCTCCCCGCCGACCTCGTCGCCGAAGGGCACACCATCCCGATCGCCAGGGTCCAGGCCATGCACGAGGGCAAGCGCCGGGCCCGCGCCCGCCGCGACTCCTGAACGAGCCCGCCGCGACCGATGAGTTTTCGGGACGGGCCTGGTCTGCACTATCGAAGCGACCACACCAGGGAGGTTCCTATGACCACCGAGCCTTTGACCACGTGCCTGTGGTTCGACGGGCAGGCCGAGGAGGCGGCGAACCACTACGTCTCGATCTTCAAGGACTCCAAGCTCGGCCACGTCCACCATGTCGGCGAGGGCGGCCCCGGCGAGCCGGGCAGCGTGCTGACGGTCGAGTTCGAGGTCAACGGGCAGAAGTTCGTCGGCCTCAACGGCGGCCCCCTCTTCAAGTTCAACGAGTCCGTCTCGTTCCAGATCCGCTGCGCGGACCAGGCGGAGGTCGACTACTACTGGGACCGGCTCACCGAGGGCGGCCAGGACTCCGAGTGCGGCTGGCTCAAGGACAAGTTCGGCCTGTCCTGGCAGGTCGTCCCGACCGAGCTGCTGGAGATGGTGAGCGATTCCGACTCCGCGAAGGCGGCGCGGGTCACCCAGGCGATGCTCGCGACGCACGGCAAGTTCGACATCGCCGCACTCCGCGCGGCGTACACGGGCGCCTGACCAGGAAGGGCCCTTGGGAGGGTCCCGGGAGGGCGCGCCTCCCGGGAGGCCCTCCCGATGGTCAGGCCGCGCCTCGGGCGGAGGCGAGTCCGGGCGGCGCGGCGGCCAGCGCCCGCTGGACGGCGTCGATCAGCGCCAGCGCCGCCTCCTCGGTCAGCTCGACCGCGACGCGCGCCGACGGCCCGTCACCCGGGTTGGTGAAGTCGATGTTCACCGTGTGCTCGTGGCAGGCGTGGAACGGATGGTCCACATAGACCGCGGCGTCGGTCACGGTGAACCAGCCGTTCGCGCCCTTCGCGGCGCCGTCCAGGCTCACCTTGATCGTCTGGTAGGTGCACATGCCGTCTCCTCTCGGGCGTCTCGGACGTCTCAGGCGTTCAGGTGGCGGCCGAGGAACGCGAAGATCTTCTCCCAGCCGCCCTTGGCGGCGGCGGGCCGGTACGACGGCCGGTCGACGGCGAAGAAGGCGTGCCCGGCGCCCTCGTAGCCGTGGAACTCGTGGTCCTTGCCGAGCCGGGTCAGCTCCGCGTCGAGCGCCGCGACCTCGTCCGGGGCCGGGAACTTGTCGTCCGCCCCGAACAGCCCGAGCAGCGGGCATGACAGGTCGGGCGCCTTGTCGACGATCGACCTGGCCTTGGTCGGACGCTCGGGCGGCGGGTCGTTGACGACGAACGCGCCGTAGCAATCCACGGCGGCGTCGAGTGCCAGGGAGCAGGCGGCCAGGAACGCCTGCCGCCCGCCCGAGCAGTGCCCGATCACCCCGACCCGTCCGTTGGCGTGGTCGAGGGCGTTGAGGTGGGCGGTGGCGCCCGCGACGTCGCCGACGAGTTGTTCGTCCGGGACGCCGCCCTTGGCGCGGGCGGCGGCGGCCTGGTCGTCGGGGCTGACCCCGGCGCCCTCCCGCGAGTACAGGTTGGGGCAGATCGCCGCGTATCCGTGCGCGGCGAACGTCCGGACGTACTCCTTGCTCGCCGCGTCGTACCCGGGCATGTGGTGAATGACCACCATCCCGCCGCGTGGGGCGTCGTTCAGCGGTCTCGCCAGGTACGCCTCAAGTTCGGCGCCCTCATGGCCACGGACGGTGACGGTTCCGGCCCATATCGCATCGTTCATGCGTCCGCTCTACCCCACGAAGGGTCAGGCGTCCAACGTTCCCGCGCCGAGAAGGGCGAACAGGAGCAGCCCGACCGCGACCCGGTAGATGACGAACGACGTGAAGCTGTGCCGCGCCACGAACCGCAGCAGCCAGGCGATGGACGCGTACGCGACGAGGAACGACACCCCGGCGCCGACGACGAGCGGCAGCGTGCCCGCGCCCGACCCGAGCGCGCTCGGCAGTTCGTAGATCGCGGCGCCGGTCAGCGCGGGGATGCCGAGGAAGAACGACAGCCGGGTCGCGGCGACCCGGTCCAGGCCGAGCAGCAGCCCGGTGGACATGGTCGCGCCGGACCGGGAGAAGCCGGGGAACAGCATCGCGAGGATCTGCGACGTGCCGATCAGCATCGCGTCGGTGAAGGACGTGTCGTCCTCACCCCGCTTGTGCCTGCCGTACCGGTCGGCGAGCCACATCACGACGCTCCCGCCGAGCAGCGACCCGGCCACCACCCACAGCGACGCGAGCGGACCATGAATGAGGTCGTCGGCCGCGACGCCGACGACAACGACGGGCAGCGTCGCGAAGATGACCCACCAGCCGAACTTGTAGTCGTGGTGGTACCGCTCGGACGGCCGGACGATGCCGACCCCCCACGCCTTCACGATCCGGACGATGTCGGCGAAGAAGTACACCAGGACGGCCGCGATCGCCCCGGCCTGGATGACGGCCGTGAACCCGATGACGGCGTCGTCCTCCACCGGGATGCCCATCAGCCCCTCGGTGATCTTCAGATGCCCGGTCGATGACACCGGAAGGAACTCGGTCAAGCCCTCCACGATCCCGAGGACGATGGCCTGCCCCACATTGATGACGCTCAATGACCCGGTTTCCTCTCCCGACCTGCGTGTGCCCGCCGCGAGCCTACTAAGCGGCGACGATCGCGACGCGCGACGAGCACAAAAACTTCACCGGCCCTTAACCCTGCCCATCGAAAGCGGATATGTCCGGTGATCGGGACTGCTTGGATGATCACCATGCAGATGCTGAAGCAGCCGTGGGGAGTGTCCGCGCACGGCACGGCGAGCGTGCGCAGGAAGCCCGACCTCGTGCGGGTCAGATTCAAGGTGGTCCGTCTGGAGCAGACGCCGTCGCGGGCGTTCGAGGCGGCCAACGACGCCGTGCAGGCCGTCCGCCGGACGCTGCGCGAGCACGGGGTCGAGGACGCCGCCGTCGACAGCTCCCGCCTGGGCCTGAAGAGTTCGTGGAGCTACGGGACCAAGCGCAAGCTCCTCGGGTACGAGTGCGTGGCGGCGTTCTCCGTCGAGTCCCATGCTCTCGACGACGTCCAGTCCCTGCTCGTGGATCTGGTCGCCGTCGGCGCGCACGAGATCGAGGAGGTCGCGTTCGACGTGCGCGGCAAGCGCGAGCTGCGGGCCGAGGCACGCCGCCGGGCGGTCACGGCGGCCAGGGAGAAGGCCGAACTGTACGCGGAGGCCGTCGGGGTACGGCTGGGCGACGTCGTGCACATCGAGGACGTGAACCCGGACAGTCTGGGCGTCGAGCGGTACCGCAGCCACTCCTCGGTCGACGTGGCCTCGGAACAGGACCTGGCGCCCGGCAGCATCGTGGTCTCCGCAGCCGTGATCCTCGGCTTCTCCCTCGCCTGAACACGGCCCCGAAAAAGTTTTGGGGACGTGTCGATCCGTGGCGCGGGCCGTTCGACCTATGCGTGAGAGGGCCCCGAAGCGGGGGCCCGCACCGTCAGGGAGAATGAGATATGAAGTACATGCTGATCATGCGCGCCACGGACGAGGCCTTCGCCGGGATGGTGGACGCCGACTTCACCGAGATGATCGCGACGGTCGGGAAGTACAACCAGGAGCTGGTGCAGGCGGGGGTGCTGCTCGCCGCCGAGGGCCTGGCCGACGCCGAGGAGGGCGTGGTCGTCGACTACTCGGCCGAGCCGCCGGTCGTCACCGACGGCCCGTACGGCGAGACCAAGGAGCTGTTCGGCGGCTTCTACATCCTGAACGTCGCGTCGAAGGAGGAGGCCGTCGAGTGGGCCAGGCGGCAGCCGCTCACCGGCCCCGGCTTCAAGACCGAGATCCGCCGGGTCACCACGATCGACGAGTTCCCGCAGGACAACGAGTGGATCCAGAAGGAGCGGGCGTGGCGCGAGTCCACCGGCCAGCTCTGAGCGGACCGGCCGACCATGACCGACCCGACGGGCCGTGAGGCCGTCGCCGCCGTCTGGCGGATCGAGTCCGCGCGGATCGTCGGCGCGCTCGCCCGGTACACCGGTGACTTCGCGCTCGCGGAGGACCTCGCCCAGGAGGCGCTGGCCGAGGCGCTGGTGACCTGGCCGCGCGACGGCGTGCCGCGCAGCCCGGCCGGATGGTTGCTCACCGTGGGGAGGCGCCGCGCCATCGACGCCTTCCGGCGCCGCTCCGCGCTCGACGACCGGTACGCCGCCCTCGCCCACCACCTGGGCGAGGGCGGCGCGACCGCGGGGAACGCGCCGGGCGACCCCGTCCGGGACGCCGACGACGTCCTGTGGGACCCGGACCAGATCGACGACGACATGCTGGCGCTGATGTTCGTGTCCTGCCATCCCGTCCTGTCGCGGGAGGCGCGCGTGACGCTGACCCTGCGCGTCGTCGGCGGCCTGACCAGCGACGAGATCGCGAAGGCGGTGCTGGTGCCGACCGCGACCGTCCAGGCCCGCGTGACCCGTGCCAAGAGGACCCTCGCGGCGGCCAGGGTGCCGTTCGAGGTGCCGCCCGCGCGGGATCGGGCGGGGCGGCTCGGCTCGGTGCTCAGCGTGCTCTATCTGATCTTCACGGAGGGGTCGTCGGCCACCTCGGGGGACGCGCTGATCAGGCACGACCTCGCGGGGGAGGCGCTGCGGCTGGCGCGGGTGCTGAGCCGGTTGGCGCCCGACGAGCCGGAGACGTACGGCCTGCTGGCGCTGCTGGAGCTGACCGCCGCGCGGTTCCCGGCCCGTACCGGCCCGGACGGGGAGCCCGTCCTGCTGGAGCACCAGGACCGCACCCGCTGGGACCGCGCGGCGATCCGCCGTGGCCGGGCCGCGCTGGCCCGCGCCGAGGGCGCCGGGCGGGGCCTCGCCTCCTACGGGTTGCAGGCGGCCATCGCCGAATGCCACGCGGTCGCGCCGTCGGTCGACGCGACGGACTGGGGGCGGATCGTCCTGCTGTACGAGGCGCTCGGACGTCTCATGCCGTCCCCGGTGGTCGACCTCAACCGGGCGGTCGCGGTGTCCATGGCGGACGGCCCGGCCGCCGCGCTGCCGATCGTGGACCGGCTGGCCGACGCCGGGGCGTTGAAGGACTCGCACCTTCTGCCGACTGTCCGGGGCGAGTTGCTCGCCCGGCTCGGACGCGCCGCCGAGGCGCGTCCAGAACTGGAGCGCGCCGTCGAGCTGTGCGGCAACGAACCGGAACGGGCCCTGCTGCGACGCAAACTCGCCGATCTGGGCTGATTCGCCGCTTGTTTGCCGGACACGGCCGGGGGTACCCGGCGTTCGTCGGCGGCCCGGTCGGGCTCCCGTGGGGGAGGAGCTGCGGTGGGGATTCCGGGGGCGTCCCTGGCCAGGACGATGCTGCGCGCCCCCGGCTCGGCCGCCGGCGCGTTGGCGTCCCTGGCGGCGGGGGAGGGCGGTCGGCGCGTCTGGTCGCACGCCGGGCGCGCCCACATCCAGGTGCGCGGCCTGTCCGGCGACGGGCCCCGGCACCACCGGTACGTGCGGGCGCTGACCGGCGCGATCCGGCGGCTGGACGGGGTCAACTGGGCCGAGGTCAACGCGGTCACCGGCCACGTCCTGGTGGAGTACGTGGAGCAAGAGATAGAGCTGGGCGCGCTGGTCGCGATCGTCCAGGACGTGGAGGAGACGCACCGGGACGGGCGGCTCTCCGACGACGCCCACGCGCGGCTCCCCGACGACGAGGCGGCGTGGGCGGTGGCCATGTCCGCCCTGGTCGCCGACGCGGTCGGAGCCGCGGGTGCCCTGGCGGGCAGGCTGCTGGCCGTCCCGCCGGTGCCGAGCCCGGTGCGGGCGGCGGTGGTGATGGCCGACTCGGTGCCACGGGTGCGGACGGAACTGGAACGGCGGCTCGGCATGCTGCGGGCGGACGCGCTGCTCGGCGTCGCCACCGCCGTCGTCCAGGGGGCGGGGCACGGGGTGGCGCCGCTGGCCGCCGACGCCATGCACCGGGTGTTCCAGCTGCACGAGATCGGCGCCCGCCGGGAGGCGTGGCGGCGGCGCGAGCCGCGACTGGCGGCGGTGGGACAGCCACAGGAGTGCGGCGCCCGCGCCGAACGGCCCTGCCCCCTGCCGGACGGACCGGTCGAGAAGGCCGCGACCCGCACCGCCCTCGCACAACTCCTCGGCGGAGCGGGCGTCCTGGCCGGGACACGCGACGGGGCCGCCGTCGCGGACCTCCTGCTCGCGACGGTCGCGAAGGCCGCCCGGTACGGCCGCGAGGCGTTCGCCGCGCAGCTGGCACACGACCTGGCGGGACGCGGCACGGTGGTGCTGGACCCGGCCGCGCTGCGCAGGCTGGACAGGGTCAGCGCGGTCGTCGTCGACGCGGCGGTGCTGTGCGACGGCGAGGTTCGGGTGCTGTCGGCGTCCGCCACCGGCGACGGCCTGGACGACGCGGCCGTATGGCGCGCCGCCGGATCCGTGCTGGCGGGCCGCGCCCCCGACGACCTCGCGGGCCCCGGCCCCTGGCCCCGGAAACCAAAGGCCGAATGGCGGCTGGTGCGCGTGGAGGACGACCCGTCCGGCGCCCCCGCCGACCCGCGCGGCGCCACTCTCGACCTGGTCGACGGGCGCGGCGTCCCGCGCGGCCGGGTCAGGGTCGGCTGCTCGCTCGACCCGCTGGCGGAGGCGTTGCTGGTGGCGGCGCACCAGGCGGCCGACGTGGTCGTTCTCACCGAGCACGCCAGTGCCCGCGAACTGGTCGCGTGGGGCGACGACCCGTCCGTGGCCATTGAGAACATGTCCGAGTCCGTGCGGGCGCTGCAACGCGACGGCCAGGTGGTGCTGGCCGTCTCGTCCGGCCAGGACGCGGCGCTCGACGCCGCCGACGTCGGGGTGAGCGTCCTGCGCGGCGACGGCCCGGCCGACTGGCGCGCCGACGTGGTGTGCGGCCCCGGCCTGTCCGAGGCGTGGCGGCTGCTGACGGCGGTGCGTCCCGCGCGGCAGGCCAGCGACCGGGCGGCGGAGCTGTCGCTGAGCGCGTCGGCGTTGGGCGCGCTGCTGCTCGCGGGCCGCCGACCCTCACGTCGGTTCGGCCCACCGCGTTCGCAGGATCTGCCGCCGGTGCACGCCGCCGCGATGATGGCGATGCTGGCCAACGCGGTGACGGCGCGGCGGCTCGATCGCCGTCCGGTGCCGCCGCCCGTCGTCCGCGACGCCTGGCACGCCCACACCGCCGAGGAGGCGTTCCGGGGCGGACGCCTCGTCCGGCCTCCAGACGCGCCTCGCCGAGCTGACCCGGCAGGCCCTGCCCGCCACCGTGCTCGGCGGCGCCGCCGTCACCGCGCTCGGGACGCTGCGCGGCCTGCCGCTGCGCCGCGCCCTCGGCTCCGGGGTCGCGGTCGCCGTCGCCGCCGTCCCGGAGGGGCTGCCGCTCGTCGCGACCGCGTCGCAGCTCGCGGCGGCGCGGCGGCTGTCCCGCCTCGGCGTGCTGGTCCGCACCACCCACGCCCTCGAAGCGCTCGGCCGCGTCGACACGCTGTGCTTCGACAAGACAGGCACGCTCACCGAGGGCAGGTTGCGCGTGGTCCGCACGGCGGGCCCGGCCCGGACGCTGCCGCTCACCGGAGCAGCCGAACAGCGCGTGCTGCGGGTCGCCGCGCGGGCCTGCCCGGCGGACGGCCGCCAGCTCGCGCACGCCACCGACCGGGCCGTGCTCGACCGCGTGGCCGCCCTGCCGCCGGACACCCGGTGGTCGCTCGACGAGGAACTGCCCTTCGAGACGACCCGAGGTTTCTCCGCGTCGCTCGGCCACGACGGCGGCCAGGCGGTCATCGCCGTCAAGGGCGCGCCCGAGGTGCTGCTCGCCCGCTGCGCCAGGGTCCGCACGCATCGGCAGCCCACCGGACGCGGCGAACTGCTCACCGCCGAGCGGCGCCGTGCCGCGACCGCGACGTTCCGGCGGCTGGCCGGGGAGGGGCTGCGGGTCCTCGCCATCGCCGAACGGGCCGTGCCCGACGACGGCGCCGTCCACGACCGGATCGCCGACCAGGTCGAGGACCTCACGCTGCTCGGCTACATCTGCATCGCCGATACCCCGCGTCCCACCGCCGAGGACGCGGTGCGGCGGCTCGGCGACGCCGGGGTCAGGACCACGATGATCACCGGTGACCATCCGGCCACGGCCGCCGCCGTCGCCGCCGAGCTGGGCATCCCCGGCGCCGACCGGGTCGTCACCGGAGCCGAACTCGACGCCCTGCCCGCCGCCGACCGGGTCCGCGCCGTGCGGGACGCCGCCGTCTTCGCCCGCGTCTCACCCGCCCAGAAGGTGCGGATCGTGAAGGACCTGCGCCGTGCGGGACGGGTGGTCGCGATGACCGGCGACGGCGCCAACGACGCCGCCGCGATCCGCCGCGCCGACGTCGGCATCGCGATCGCCGGGCGCGGCTCGGACGCCGCCCGCAGCGCCGCCGACCTCGTCCTCACCGCGCCCGACACCGCGCTGATCCTGGACGCGCTGCGCGAGGGCCGGGCGCTGTGGCGCAGCGTCCGCGACGCGACCGCGATCCTGGTCGGCGGCAACGCGGGCGAGGTGTCGTTCACCGTCCTCGGGACGGCCCTCGGCGGGGAGGCGCCGCTCAGCACCCGGCAGCTGCTCGTGGTGAACATGCTCACCGACATGCTCCCGGCGCTCGCCGTCGCCATCACCCCCGCGGGCCCCGGCTCCGACGAGTTCGGCGCGGACATGCGCCGCGTGCTCGCCGTGCGCGGCACCGCCACCGCGGCCGCCGCTCTGGTGTCCTGGCAGACGGGACGGCTGACCGGCCTCATCCCCGGCGGCGGCCGCCGCGCGTCCACGATGGGCCTGGCCGCGCTGGTCGGCGCGCAGCTCGGGCAGACCCTCATCGCGCGCTGGCACAGCCCCCTCGTCCTCGCCACCTGCGGTGTCTCGGCCGCCGCGCTGTTCACCGTGGTGGAGACCCCGGGTCTCAGTCAGTTCTTCGGCTGCGTCCCGCTCGGCCCCGGCGCCTGGACGGTCGTCACCGTCAGCGCCGCCGGGGCGACGCTCGGCGCGGCCCTGGCCCCGCGCCTTCTCCCGCCGCCCGCGACGCGCTGAAAACACATTTCCCCTGCCCCGCGCCGCATTTTCGATGTTCATTGCAAACCCGATGTGAAAGGTGAAAAACCGGAACTTCACACCAGCCGGGTAGGCTGAGTACTTTGTAGATCGAAAAACGCTCCCCGCCGCCACTCGCCCCCGGTGGCAATGAAGATATCTCGTCATGTGATAACCGCCTGTCACAGGGGTGGCGATCAGATCCAGTCACTGGTTCGGGGGTCACTGAGGAGAGAGAATGCCCCGCACGATTCGCACGCTGGCTCCCGCCGCGGCCCTCGCCGTCGCGGCCGTGCTCGCCGCTCCCGCCGGTCCCGCCGCCTCGGGTTCGGAGGCCGCGACCACCGCCGCGAACCCGGCGTTCGACTTCGCCAAGCCCGACGTCGTCGCGTCCAACCTGACCGTTCCCTGGGGCGTGGCGTTCCTGCCCGACGGCAGCGCGCTGGTGTCGGAGCGGACGACGGCCCGCATCCTCCAGGTGCGCCCCGGCTCGCAGCCCACCGAGGTCGCCAAGCTCTCCGGGGTCACGCCCACCGGTGAGGGCGGGCTGCTCGGCCTCGCCGTCTCGCCGAACTACAAAGAGGACGGCTACGTCTTCGCCTATTACACGACCTCGTCCGACAACAGGATCGTGCGCTTCAAGCTCGCCGCGTCGCCCCAGCAGGAAGTGATCTACTCGGGTATCCCGAAGAACTCCTTCCACGACGGCGGCCGCATCCACTTCGGCCCCGACGGGATGCTGTACGCCGGTACCGGCGACGCCGGGAACAGCGCGAAGGCGCAGGACCCGAACAGCCCGTCCGGGAAGATCCTGCGCATGCAGATGGACGGGTCCCCGGCCCCCGGCAACCCCACCCCCAACTCGGTGGTCTACACCCTCGGGCACCGCAACGTGCAGGGCCTCGCCTGGGGCAACGGCCAGATGTACAACGCCGAACTCGGCAACAACGCCTGGGACGAGATCAACAACATCGTGAAGGGCGACAACTACGGCTGGCCGAACGTCGAGGGCAAGGGCGGCGAGCCGACCTACCACGACCCCATCGCCGTCTGGGCGACGCGGGAGGCCTCGCCCAGCGGCGCGGCCGTCGCGGGCGACACGCTGTACGCCGGGGCTCTCGGCGGGCGCCGCCTCTGGACCGTCCCGCTCGACGGCAAGGGCGGCTCGTCCGGCACCCCCACCGCCGTGCTGAACGGCACCTACGGCCGGATCCGCACGGTCGAGCTGGGCCCGGACGGCTACCTCTGGATCACCACCAGCAACCGGGACGGACGCGGCAGCCCCGCCGCGACCGACGACCGCGTCATCCGCTTCCCGAAGACCGCCGGCTGATCTCCTGCACGGCTCCGGTCGTCCGCCCACGCGGCGGGCGGCCGGATCCGTCCGGTCGGGCTCAGGCGGCGCGGGCGATGAGGACGGCCATGTCGAGCCGCAGCGGCCGCTCGCCGACCAGCTCGAACCCGGCCTCCCTGAGGAGCCGCCCGTACTGCTCACGGGTGCGCTCGCGTCCGCCGACGTTGTTGACCAGCATGTTCAGATCCCACAGACAGGAGACCGAGGGGTCCTCGGGGTCGTCGGGCAGCGGCCGCTCGATGATCAGCAGCGTGCTGGCGGCGGTCGCCGCGTGCCGGACGGCCCGCAGGATCGACGCGCAGGTCTGGTCGTCCCAGTCGTGCAGGATCCGGGCGACGACGTACACGTCGGCCCCGGCGGGCAGGTCCCGGCCGTCGGTGAAGGACCCGGAGAGCAGGGTGCAGCGTTCCAGCTGGCCGTGGGCGCGCAGGTTGTCCCGCGCGGCGCCGATGACCTCGGGCCGTTCCAGGAGCGCGCACTCCAGGTGCGGGTTGGCGGCGCACAGGTGCGCGATCAGCTCGCCGTTCCCGCCGCCGATGTCGGCGACGGTGCGGACGTCTGACAGGTCGACGGCGGTGGCGACGTCGGTGAAGAAGGCGGCGCCCTCGGCCATCGCGCGGGTGAAGACGCGCCGCTGGTACGGGTGGTCGCGCAGGTACTCGAAGGGCGGCTGCCCGAACACGGCCGTGAAGGGCTGGGTGTCCGTTCTGACGCCGTCCGTCAGCGCGGTGAAGCTCTGGTAGAACAGGTCGCCGTACAGCAGTGCGAGATGGCGCATGGAGTTCGGGGCCCGGCGGGTCAGCCGCCACCCGAGGCGGGTCAGGGCGAAGGCGTCCCCGGACGGGGTGAGCGCGCCGATCCAGGGATGGCACAGCGCGCGCAGCAGCCGGTACAGCCGGTCGGCGTCGACGCCGGTCAGGTCGGCGAGTTCCGCGCAGGTCAGGGGACGGTCGGCGAGGTGGTCGGGGATGTCCAGCTCGGCCATGACGCGCAACGCCTGGGTGCCCCATGCGCCGGTGAGGCCCCGCAGCAGCCGCCGGTCGGCCTCCTCGCCGGGCCCGCCGTCGGCCCCGGTGGCGGCCAGGTGCCGCAGCAGCACATCGGTGTGGCGTCCAGGGGCGATCACCTCCAAGTGGCGCGGCCAGCCCGACGCGGTGCGGCCGGGGGCGCGGAAACGCAGCACCGTGGCGCCGTCCTCGCCGTGCGCGGGGTTGTAGCCGCCGCCGTCGGGGAGCGGCCCGCCCGTACAGGAGAGGGTGGCTCGCAGGTCTTCTAACTGGCCGGGGTCGGTGGGCCGCACCGCGACATGGTTCTCGTGCTGGCGCAGGCGTTCGTCGTGGACGGCGGGGGCGTCGAGCGCGTCGTCCGGCGCGAGGCAGAGGACCTCGAGGCCGCGCTGGTCGCCGTCCGGCAGTCGGGCGTGGACGACGCGGACGTCCAGGCGCCCCGACCTGACCTGCTCCTCCGGGACGCCGTACCGGGCGGCGAGCCGGTCGCGGACCACGCTGCCGGGGACGGGCCCGCGCGCGTCGAGCCCCTGTTCCCGCAGGTAGTCGCGGACGCCGCTCGGGTCGGGGGAGAAGACGAGGCAACCGGCGTGGTCGACGGTACAGACCCGGGTGACCGCCTTGACCATCTCGACGGGGGCGCCGGGCGGCAGGACGTCGGCCACGGCGTCGGCGTCGCTGGTGGAGCGCAGGTAACCGTAGACGTCCAGGATCCGCCGCCGATCGTCCTCGGCGAGGTTCGCCGCGTGGGCGACGGCGCGGTCCGAGCTGCTATTCATGCGCTACTCCATGCAATTCGGTCGAATATCGAGTGATCACGCCCCGGCGGAAGTTCACGCCGGGCAACTGATCAACAGTATCCGCCGGTCACGGAATTCGCCGGTGGAGCGGCGAAAGGCGCGCGGTCAGGTGTCGCGGATCCGGATTCCCGGCCGCCAGCCGAGCATGCGGGAAACGCCGAGACCCGCCGTGATCAGCGAGGGCAGGGCCGCCTGGTGGTGCACCGAACCGCTGCGGACCACCACCGACAGCGCCGCCACCACGCGGCCCTCGCCGTCCGCGATCCGCGTCGCGATCGAGTCGGCGCCGACGGTGAGTTCGCCCCGGACGGTGGCGTAGCCGGTGCGGCGGCATTCGGCCAGCTCGCTCCGGAGAACGGCCGGGTCGGTGGTGGTGTCCGGCGTGTACCGGCGCAGCTTTCCGGAAAGGACCGTGTCGATGAGTTCGACGCCGCCATGGGCCAGGACGACCTTTCCCACCCCCGAACAGTGCAGCGGAAGGTGGCCCCCGACCTGCGAGACGAGATGCTGCGCGCGCGGCGCCGACAGCCTTTCGATGATCACGGCCTCCTCGCCTTCCAGAACGGCGAGCTGCACATGCTGGTGGAGCGCCGTGTAAAGGTCCTCCATGAATGGCTGTGCCTTTGTGCGCAGCGACTCGGTGAGCGGCGCCAGCGTGCCGAGCTGCCACAGCCGCAGCCCGATCGTGAACCGGCCGTCGTCCCGCCGGGTCAGCGCGCCGACGCCGGTCAGCTCCATCGCCAGGCGGCGGACGGTCGCGTGCGGCAGGCCCGTCCTGCGCACCAGGTCGGCGAGGCTGAGGGTGCTGTGCCCCGGCTCGAACGCGAACAGCACCTCCAGCAGCCGGGAACTGACGCTTCGGCCCGGCTCGCTGGTCCTGGGCATGCCGCGCACCTCCTTCCGTCCTCCGTCGGCCGGTAAGCGTAGCCCCCCGATGTTCATAGGATGGTCAGCCCCGCGCCTCGCGGCGGTCCGGCCGGGCAGCATGGCCGGGCAGCGTGCGCCACCAGTTCGGATGGCGGACAACGAGTGCGGGAGCCAAGACTGAGATGCTCGGGCCGAACGTCGAGAAACCCAGGATCGCGATCGTCGGCGGTGGGATCGGCGGTCTGGCGGCCGCCGCGTTCCTGCGCCGCGCGGGCCTGCCCAGCACCGTGTACGAGCAGGCGCCGGTGCTGAAGGAGGTCGGCGCCGGGCTCGTCGTGGCGCCCAACGCGGCCCGCCTGCTGCGCAGGCTCGGCGTGATGGGGGAGCTGCTGCGCGGCGCCGTCCGGCTCGACGTGGGCTGGGAGTTCCGGCGCTGGCGGGACGGCGCCGTCCTGTCGGCCGAGGATCTCGCGACGGCCTGCGAGCGCCTCTACGGCGAGCACACCTACACCGCGCACCGCGCCGACCTGCTCGACGCCGTCAGGTCCGCCGTCCCGGACGGGACGGTCCAGCTCGGCAGGCGCTGCGTGGGCGTCGACGTGGGCCCGGGCGACGCCGTCCGGCTCTTCTTCGAAGATTGCGGAACGGCCGACGCGGACGTCGTGATCGGCGCGGACGGCGTCCACTCCGTGGTGCGGGGCCTGATCACGGAGCCCCGGCCCGCCGCCTACTCCGGTCTGTGCGCGTTCCGCGCCCTGGTCCCGGGCGAGCGGGCACCCGAGCTGGCGCGGCGGCGCGCGCAGACGCTGTGGATCGGTCCGGGCCGCCATCTGGTGCACTATCCCGTCTCCGGCGGACGGTTCGTGAACCTCGTGGCGTTCGCCCCGGCGGGCGACGACTCGGTCGAGTCGTGGACGGCGTCGGCCACGATCGAGGAGTTCCTCGCCGAGTTCGACGGCTGGGATCCGCGGCTCGTCGACCTCGTCCGCGCCGCCGGGACCCCGGGCCGCTGGGCGCTGCTGGACCGGGCGCCGCTCCCGCGCTGGAGCCGCGGCCCTGTGACGCTCCTCGGTGACGCAGCGCACCCCATGTTCCCGTTCTTCGCGCAGGGCGCGGCGCAGGCGATCGAGGACGCGGCGCTCCTGTCGCGCTGCCTCGCCGAGGACGTCACCGACCCGCCTCGGGCGCTGCGCCGGTACGAGACGCTGCGCCGCCCCCGCACGACCCGGTTGCAGGAGGTGAGCCACGCCCGGTCGGACGTCAACCACCTTCCCGACGGCCCGGACCAGGAGGCCCGCGACCGGTCGTTCGGCGATTCCGACCCGCTGGTCGGCAACGCCTGGATCTACGAGTACGACCCCGATTCGGAGTCTCCTACCGAGCCGTTCATTCAACGGACGTGATGAGGCGCCGGAGCGGCACCGGATTCTAGGCTCCTCGAAACGGCCCGGCGGCGAATTGCCAAAGGATTCTCGGACCTCCAAGGAGCGTGCACATGAAGGTTTTCGACGTGCGGGACATAACGGCGGGCGTCGACGCGGCGCTCGCGGTCGTCGACGATCCGAGGCACCGGCACATGCTGAAGAACTACCGGCGCCACGCGCTGCTGGAGGTGTCGGGTTTCTGGGAGAAGATCCTCGTCCCGGAAATGACCGTCGAGCACCCTCTCTATCGGCTCACGGAACGCGGGAAGACGTTCGTCTGCGACGGCATGGACCAGGTCCGCGCCTTCTACTCCGACATCGTCGACCGGGGCGTGAACGTCTTCGGCGCCCTGGAGGAGGAGGTCGCCGTCTCCGACTACGGCATCTTCATCGAGGCGGTGTTCGCACAGGTCGTCCGGGGTGACGACGCCGCGCTGGCCGGTGAGGGCGTCGACCCGGACGGCACCTACCAGATCTCGCACCGGTTCGCCGCCGCCTGGCCCTACCGCGGCGGACGGCTCGTCGGCGAGTTCATCTACGACGACACCGGCAGTTGGCGCTTCGACGAGGTGGAGCCGTCCGCGCTCATGTCACCGGCCGACGCCCGAAAGGCGCTGGCGCCCTATCTGGAGCAGAGCCCGCTCGACGAGATCGAGAACGGCCTGCGCCTTTTCCAGGAAGCGCCGGCCGGATGACGCCGATCATCGACGTCCACGCGCATTTCTCTCCGCCGAGCACCCACGAGGAGCGGATGCGCGTCTGGCAGGCGATGCTGGGCAAGGGAATCTACTTTCCCGAGCCCTATGAATGGTCACTCGAACGCACCCTGCGTTACATGGACGAGTCCGGTACCGCCATGCAGTTGCTGAGCAACATCCCCGCGAACCTGCCGGGCCTCCGGGCGTCGAACGACTACGGCGCGGCCCTCGTGCGGAACCACCCGTCGCGGTTCGGCCTGCTGGCCGCGCTGCCAACCGACGACCCGTCGGCGGCCGTGGCGGAGGCGACGCGGGCGCACGAGGTTCTCGACGCCGACGGGTTCGCCGTGACGACGCGGTACAACGGCGTCCACCTGGGAGACGCCTTGCTCGATCCGTTGTGGGCGCGGCTCGACGACTGGGGCGCCACGGTGTTCGTCCACCCCGACGCGCGCCTGCCGCCCACGCTCGACCATCCCGCCCCGCTGTACGAGGTCGCGTTCGACACCGCGCGGACCGTCTTCGACATGGTCTTCCGGAGGACGTTCGCGCGGAACCCGAACATCACGTTCGTGATCGCCCACTGCGGCGGCGCGTTCCCCGCGCTGACCGGACGGCTCCGGCTGCTCGGCGACGAACCGTGGGTCCCGCAGGGAGTGACCGCCGAGGACGTCGACCGGCAGACGTCCACGCTGTACGTCGACACGGCGGCCACGGCCTTCGCGCACTCCCTGCTCCCCGCCATGGCGACGGTCGGGGCCGACCACATCGTCTACGGCAGCGACTGGGGCGCGCCCTGCACGACCGAGGCGTCCGCCGAGGCGAACCGCGCCAGCCTGCTGAGCTGCGGCGCGCTGTCCTCCGAGGAGGCGGACGCGGTCGCCGACCGCGCGATCCAGCTGTTCCCCCGCGCCGCGCGCCGCGTGGCCGAACCCGCCCGATAGCCCCGAAAGGGATCAGCGCTCCCCACCAGAGGGTCCCCACGCGTCCTCGACGCGTCCACCCCCGTCCCACCTCCACCCCCTGGGGAGTCTCCATGTCCAGAACCGGCTCGGACCGGCAGAACACCCTCGTCCTGATCATGTTCTTCGCGGCGGGGATCGTGTTCCTCGACCGCTTCGGGATCACGTTCCTGTTCCCGCCGATCGGCGACGACCTCGACCTGAACAACAGCCAGCTCGGTTCGCTGGTCTCGGTGACCGCCGTGACCTGGGCGATCTCCAGCCTGATCTTCGCCGTGCTGTCCGACCGGTGGCTGGGCGGCCGGACGAAATGGATGATCGTCGCGAGCCTGGTGCTGTTCTCCGGCGCGGTCGGCCTGATCGGGCTGGCGCAGGACTACGGGACCATGCTGCTGCTCCGCGCGGTCATCGGCTTCTGCGAGGGCCCCGCGCTGCCGCTGATCCAGGGCGCGGTCGCCCGGGCCTCCGCGCCGGACCGGCGCGGCCGCGACCTGGGCATCGTGATCGCCGGGACGCTGCTCATCGGCAGCGCCCTGGCGCCGGGCATCATGATCGGGCTGGCCACGGCGCTGAGCTGGCGGCTCGCGTTCCCGCTCGTCGCCGTCCCGGGCCTGGCCGTGGCGCTGCTCGTGGCGGTCTTCATGCGCGAGGACCGCTCGACCGGGACGAAGGCCGACCGGATCAGGGCACGGGACTTCCGGCTCGTCCTGGCCAATCGCAACGTGCCGCTGGCGCTCGTCGGCACGACCGTGTGCATCGGCGCCAGCATCGGCTTCGGCACGTTCGCGGCCAAGTACCTCGATGACGAGGGGTTCTCGAAGAGCACCTCGACGCTCGTGCTGACCGCGTACGGCTGCGTCATCGCGCTCGGAAGCGTCATCGCCCCCGCGGTGTCGGACCGTGTCGGACGCAGACCGGCCCTGTTCGTGTCGGCCGTGTGCAGCGGACTCGTCCCGTTGTCGTTCGTGCTGTTCGCCCAGTCGGTGCCGCTGCTCCTGGTGTCGCTGGTCGTCGGGCTGATGGCGGGCGGGTCGCTCACCCTGGTCACCTACGTGGTGCCCGGGGAGGCGGTGCCGCGCGAGCTGGTGGCCACGGCGTTCGCGTTGCAGATCGCCGTGGGCGAGACCATCGGCGGGGCGCTCGGCCCGCAGATCGGCGGCGCGGTCGCCGACGCGACCGGCAGCCTGACGAACACGCTGCTGCTGTACAGCGCGATGCCGATCGTGCTGGCCGTGGTGGCGCTGCTGATCCGCGAGACGGCCCCGTGCCGCACGTCCAAGACCACGAGCCCCCAGGTCACCCGCGACACGACCGGCGAGACCGCCCTGTCCTGACCCCTCGACGAGAAAGGGTCCACCCGGTACCGGGTGGACCCTTTCCGTATGGCGGTTTCCGTATGGGCGGTCGGATCAGTCGTTCTGGGGGAAGCCGAGGTTCAGACCGCCCCGTGCCGGATCGGGCCAGCGGCTCGTCACGACCTTGCCTCGGGTGAAGAAGTGCACGCCCTCGGCGCCGTGCGCGTGCGTGTCGCCGAAGAGCGAGTTCTTCCAGCCGCCGAAGCTGTAGTACGCCATCGGCACCGGGACGGGCACGTTCACGCCGACCATCCCGGCCTCGATCTCGTGCCGGAACCGCCGGGCCGCGCCGCCGTCCCTGGTGAAGACGCACGCGCCGTTGCCGTAGGGGTTGGCGTTGATAAGGCCAATCGCCGCGTCGAGGGACTCCGCCCGGACGACCGCCAGCACCGGCCCGAAGATCTCGGCCTGGTAGACGCTCATCGTGGGCGTGACGTGGTCGAGCAGGGTCGGCCCGAGCCAGAAGCCGTTCGCGTCCCCGTCCGGCTGGACGTGCCGCCCGTCGAGGACGACCGCGGCCCCGTCCTTCTCCCCGGCGGCGATGTACCCGGCCACCCGGTCGCGGTGCTCGGCGGTCACCAGCGGGCCCATGTCGCAGGACCGGGTGCCGTCGCCGACCTTGATGGCGGCGGCCCGCTCGGCGATCAGCGGAACGAGCCGGTCGGCGACGTCACCGACCGCGACGACGACGCTGACCGCCATGCAGCGTTCCCCGGCGGACCCGAACCCCGCGCTCACCGCCGCGTCGGCGGTGATGTCGAGATCGGCGTCCGGCAGGACGAGCATGTGGTTCTTCGCCCCGCCGAGAGCCTGCACGCGCTTCCCGTGCGCGCTCGCCGTCGTGTACACGTACCGCGCGACCGGGGTGGAGCCGACGAACGAGACGGCCTTGATGTCGGGATGCGTCAGCAGTTCTTCCACGGCGGTCCTGTCGCCCTGGACGACCGTGAACACCCCGGGCGGCAACCCCGCCTCGGCCCACAGTTCGGCCAGCCAGATCGACGCGGACGGGTCCTTCTCGCTGGGCTTGAGCACCACCGTGTTCCCCGCCGCGATCGCGACCGGGAAGAACCACAGCGGCACCATCGCGGGGAAGTTGAACGGTGAGACGACCGCGACCGGGCCGAGGGGCTGGCGGATCGAGGAGACGTCCACGCTGGTGGACGCGTTCTCCGTCATCGCGCCCTTGAGCAGGTGCGGCATCCCGCACGCGAACTCGACGACCTCCTGGCCCCGGCTGATCTCGCCCAGCGCGTCGGGGAGGGTCTTGCCGTGCTCGGCGGTGATGAGCCGCGCCAGTTCCGGCTTGCGCTGTTCCAGCAGCTCGCGGAAACGGAACAGGATCCGGGTCCGCTTCGTCAGGGACAGGTCGCGCCAGGCGGGGAAGGCCGCCTTCGCGGACGCGATGGCGGCCCGGGTGTCGTCCGCGCTCGCGAGCTGGACGCGCCCCGTGATCTCGCCGGTCGCCGGGTCGGTGACGGGCGCGGTGTCCCGTCCGGAGCCGGTGAACTCCTTCCCGTCCACCCAGTGCCGAATCTCCTTGGTCACGCGTCCTCCTTCGGGGTGAGCAGGCCGCCGAGCAGGCCGGTCAGTTCGGACACGGCGGCGTCGGAGGCCTTGGAGATGCCGGGCATGCCGAAGAACGGGTGGATGAGGCCCGGGTAGACGCGCAGCGCGGTCGGCACGCCCGCCTCCAGCAGCCGCGCGGCGTACACGATCCCGTCGTCGCGCAACGGGTCGTACCCGGCCACGCCGACGACCGCCGGGGCGACCCCGGCGAGGTCGGCGGCCAGGGCGGGGGAGACGCGCGGGTCGGCGGCGCGGGCGTCGTCGCCGCCGAGGTAGGTGCGCCTGATGACGTCGAGGTCGTCGCGGGTCAGGAAGTAGCCGTCCGCGTTCTCGTCGACGGACGGGCGCCGGGCCGCGAAGTTCGTCACCGGCGAGGCGAGCAGCTGGCCCGCGACGGGAATCCCGGCGTCGCGGGCCCGCCGCGCCGTGACCGCCGCGAGGTTGGCGCCGGAGCTCTCCCCGGCGAGCGCGATCCGCGCCGGGTCGCCGCCGAGGTCGGCGACGGCGTCGGCCGCCCAGACCAGCGCGGCCATGGCGTCCTCGATCGCGGCGGGGAACCGGTCCTCGGGGGCGAGCCGGTAGTCGACGGAGACCACCCAGGCGCCGAGGTCGTGCGCGAGCCGCCGGGCGACGTCCTGCATCAGGTGGGCGCTGCCCATGATGAAGCCGCCCGGGTGGAAGTACAGGACGGTCGGCGCGGGCCCGCTGACGAGAGGCTGGACGACCTTGAGGCGCAGCCCGCCGACGACGACGTCGTCGACGCTCTTGACGGGCGCGAACCGCGCGGGGTCCCAGCTCCCTTCGATCGCGTCCCGCATGCGCCCGCGCATCTCGTCGGGGGTCCCGGCGAAGCCGGGCGGTGCTCCGGCGGAGCGGAGGACGGACAGGAACCCGGCGACGTCGGGGTCGAGTGTCATTACGGCCTTTCTGTGAATGGACGGATGTCAGCCGCCGAGCAGGCGGCGGTGGGAGGCGAGGGCCAGGTCCCGGGCGCGGTCGATCTCGCCGACGAGCGCGCCGGCCCGCTTGCGGACGACCCCGTCCACCAAGACGGTGTCGACGTTGCCGGGATGCGCGGAGCACACCAGCGCGGCCACCGGATCGGTGACGGGGAACAGGTTGGGGGCGGTCGCGCGGACCAGGACGACGTCGGCCCGCTTCCCGACGCTCAGGCTCCCGACCCGGTCGCCGAGCCCCAGCGTGTCGGCGCCGCCCTGGGTGGCCATCGCGAAGACCTCGGCGACGGTGAACGGGTCGAGCTTGCCCGCGAAGCGGGTGCGCCCATCGGCGAGCTGGCTGCGGTGGGCCGCGAGACCCGCCCGCATCTGCGTGAACAGGTCGGCGGCCCCGGCGGTCTCGGTGTCGGTGCTCAGCCCGGCCGTGATCCCGAACGCCCGCACGCGGTCGATCGGGGTGTGGCCGATGCCGGGCAGCGCCTGCTCGTGCTGCGGGGCGAGCGCGATCGACGCGCCGTGGTCGGCGATCATCGCGAACTCGTCGTCGCTGGACTCGCTGCAATGCACGAACGTCAGGTCGGGACCGAGCAGCCCGGCGTTCCCGAGCTGCGCGATGGCGGCCATCGCGCCGTACTCGGTGCCGCATCCCATGTGGATGGACGTGCGGATGCCCAGGTCACGGGCCATCGCGAGGTCGGCGCGGGTCGCGTCCATGGTCGCCAGCTCCGGGCCGCGCCCGGCCAGGTGCAGGGTGACGAGCGCGTCGTCGTCCGGCAGCAGCTCGCGGCGGACGCGGCGCACGTCGGCGGTGTGCGGACGGTCGCTGCCCATGATCCACGCCGGGAGGTCGACGAGCGGCCAGCCGTGCCCGAACACCGCGCGGATCCCGCTGTCGCGCAGCGCGGCGATCGCCTGGTCGCCGTGCTCGGGCGAGTTCTGCACGTGCGACCAGTCCATCAGCGTGGTCGTGCCCGCGTCGAGGGCGGACAGGGCGCCGAGCAGGTTCCCGGCGTATACGTCCTCGGGACGGTAGAGCGCCCCGAGCCTGCCGAACATCTCCCCGAAGTACGTCATCAGGTCGAGTTCGGCGCACCGGTGCCGGACGGCGGACTGCCAGGTGTGCTTGTGCGCGTCGACCAGCCCCGGGATGACGATCATGTCGCGGGCGTCGATCACCTCGGCGCCGTCGCCGGACAGGCCGGGCCCCACCCCGGCGATGACGCCGTCCTCGATCAGGACGTCGCAGCCGGTGCGCGTGCCGAGGGCCGGGTCGCCGGTGACGACCCAGCCGTTCTCGATCAGGATGCGCCGTGGCGCGTGGTCGGTCATGGTCACTCCGCTCATGCCAGTTCGGGCTGTTTGTGGGCGGAGTCCGCGCCGGTGCCCTGGGCCGGTACCGTCGCGTCCTGCCGCGTCGCGGCCCGGTAGGCGGCCGCGACCTCCTCGCCGGTGGGTCGCTCGTCCCAGGCGCGCGCCACGTAGGCGTCGGGACGGACCAGCACCGCCGTGGCGCCCGCGAACCGCCGCGCCAGCGCGTCGGCGGGGGCCGTCACGGCGGTGATCATCTCGGGCAGCAGCTCGGGAAGCGCCCGCGGGCCCTCCGGTCCCGGCGCCTCGACCAGCACGAACCCGGCGTCCTTGGCGACCTGCGTGTAGGTCGCCGCCACCGGCGACTCGACGGGGAGGTCGCCCACGCGGGTGCCGTCGGCGGCGTGCGGGTCGCCGTCGCGGTGGTAGGACGTCCCGAATCCGCTGAGCCGGTCGCACAGGACGGCGTTGACCTCGGGGATCGGCACCAGTTCCCGCTCGACGAAGTCCTTGAGGGCCAGCCCGGACGGGGAGAAGTCGAAGTGCAGGCCGCATTGCGCGGCGACGTCGTCCATCAGCGCGGTCAGCACCGGGTGGCGCTCGTCGTGGTAGGTGTCGAGCAGCGCGTCGGGGGCGCGTCCGGTCGTGACCCAGCCGAGCTTCCAGCCGAGGTTGAAGGCGTCCTGGATGCAGTAGTTCATCCCGATGCCGCTGGCTGGGTAGTGCACCCGGGTCGCCTCCCCGACCAGCAGCACCCGGCCGCGCCGGAACTCGGGGACCATGCGGTGCGCGTCGCCGTACCGCGACAGCCATTTCGCCGACGTGATCCCGAAGTCGTTCCCGAAGATCAGCCGCAGCGACTCGCGGACCTCGTCCATCGTGACCGGCTCGTGTTTGGGAACGTTCCGGCGCCGCTCGGCGACGATGATGAACCGGGTCGTGCCCTGGCCGAACGGGTAGGACAGCACCCAGCCGTGCTCGTTGCGTTTCATCTGCATGGACGCCTTCCAGGGGAAGGTCAGGTCGGCGTCCACGGCCACGGCGGTCATGCTCGTCGCGTGCCCCTCGAACGGGATGCCGGTCACCTCGCGGACGAGGCTGCGCGCGCCGTCCGCGCCCACCAGGTAGGGCGCGGTGAACTCGACCTCGTCGCCCGCCGCGTCGCGGACGGAGACCGTGACCCCGTCCGGCGTCTCGGAGTGGCCGAGGTAGGTGAACCCGCGCCGCAGGTCGGCGCCCTGCTCCACCGCCCACTCCGCGAGCAGGTGCTCGGTCGTCATCTGCGGCAGGATCAGCGCGTACGGGAACGTGCTGTCGAGCAGGTCGTACCGCAGCCCGATCAGCCCGGCGTAGATGTAGCGCGGCACCTCGAAGTCGGGCCGCCACCGCCGCGCCGCCGCGCGGAACCGGTCCATGAGGCCGCGGACGTCGAACAGCTCCAGCACGCGCGGCTGGATCACTCCGGCCCGCGAATGGGTGTCCTCCGTGCGGCGCTCCACCACGACGACGCGGGCACCGGCGCGCGCGGCCTCGGCCGCGACGGTCAGCCCGGCGGGGCCGCCGCCGACGACGACGAGATCGACGGACGTGGCGCTGTTCGACATATGCTGCCTCCACTGAGTGACCGTTGTGCGGCTACTTGACCGGTGGACGGTCATTGCCGCCGCGTGTCAGCAGCATGGGACGCGCGTTCCCGCGTGTCAAGTGTCATGTTCATTGAGTGCACCACCCTCTTGTCCTGCGTAGACAGGCCGGAGAGACTCCGCTGCACATTGACGGTCACTTGACCGGAGAACGGCCGCATCCCGTACGCTTGCCGGGGAGAGGCGTCCGAGGAAAGGGAGCGACATGCCGCGCGAAGACACCGGCCCGGACTTCATCGAGGCCCTGGCCCGCGGTCTCGACGTGCTCAGATGCTTCGGCACGCATCCCGTGCCGATGTCCCTGACCGAGATCGCGACCGCGACCGGGCTGGCCCGGCCGACCGCCCGCCGCATCGTGCTCACGCTCGAACACCTCGGCTACGTACGGACGGGGCCGGACGGCGTCGTCCTCACCCCGCGCGTGCTGGAGCTGGGCGTGGCCTACACCTTGTCGACCGGCCTGTGGGACGTCGCGCTGCCCCACCTGCGCGACCTCGTCGAGAAGACCGGGCAGGCCGCGTCCGTCGCCGAGCTGGACGGCTCCGACATCATCTACGTCGCCCGCGTCGAGGTGCCCAAGGTGGTCGCGGTCAACGTCAAGGTCGGCATGCGGCTCCCGGCCGCGAGCACCGCGCTCGGCAAGGTCCTGCTGGCGTCCCTGGACGCCGAGGCCCTGCGCGCCGCGCTGGGGACGCCACCCCGGTCCCCAGTGAGGGCGCACCGGACCAAGCCGGACGGCGAGGTCGATGCCGAGCTGCGGGAGGTGCGCGCTCGCGGCTGGGCGTCCACCGAAGGGGAGGTCGCGCCCGGGATCCGCTCGGTCGCCGCGCCACTGCGCGACGGCGACGGCCGGACGCTCGCGGCGGTCAACGTCACCGCGATCGCCGCCGAGGTCGGCCGCGACGAGCTGATCGACGAGCTGCTGCCACTACTGCTCCAGACGACGGGCGCCATCGGCCGCGACTACGAACTGATCCACGCCGCCCCCCAGCGAGCCGTCCCCCACCCCTGACCACCGTCCTCCAGCCCCCGCCCACCACCGATCAATCGACGAGCTTCGCTCGACCCATTCCCACGGGAGATGATCATGACCGATGCCGCCGAGCTGTTCAGCGAGGAGCGGTCGGCCGAGGTGGTCGCGGCCAGTTTCGCCGCGACCCCGGACCCCCGGCTGCGCCGCGTCCTGACCTCCCTCGTCCGGCACCTGCACGACTTCGTCAAGGACGTCGAGCTGACGGAGGCGGAATGGGCGGCGGCGATCGACTTCCTCACCGCGACCGGGAAGATGTGCACCGACACCCGGCAGGAGTTCATCCTGCTGTCCGACGTCCTCGGCGCGTCGATGCTGGTCGAGACGATCAACAACCGGGCGGTCGGCGGGCTCACCGAGTCCACGGTGGAGGGGCCGTTCCACATGGTCGCGTCCCCGCCCCGCGACCTCGGCGCCGACATCGCCGAGGACGGCAAGGGCGCCCCGTGCCTGGTCACCGGCAGCGTGACCGGCTCGGACGGCGCGCCGGTGGCGAACGCGACGATCGACGTGTGGCAGGCCAACGACGAGGGCTACTACGACGTGCAGCAGCCCGGCGTTCAGCCCCCGCTGAACCTGCGCGGGCTGTTCACCGCCGACGCCGACGGGACGTTCTGGTTCCGCACCATCGTCCCCCGCTACTACCCGATCCCGCAGGACGGCCCGGTCGGACGGCTGCTGACCGCGACCGCCCGGCACCCGAACCGTCCCGCGCACATCCACTTCGAGGTGTCCGCCCCCGGGTACCGGACCGTGACCACCCACCTGTTCGTCGCCGGGACCCCGTACATCGACTCCGACGCCGTGTTCGGCGTCAAGCCCAGCCTCGTGCGCGAGTTCCCCGAGGTCGACGACCCGGGCCGCGCGGCGGAGGTCGGCCTGCCCAACCCGTTCCGCACGGTGAACTTCGACGTCGTCCTCCGTCCCGACACGGTCGACCGGGAAGCGTGACCATGACCCAGACCTCCTTCTCCTACGACGCCCTCCCGATGCGGGTGCGGTTCGGCGCCGGTTCGGTCGCCTCGCTGCCGGACGAGATCACCCGGCTCGGGGCGCGCCGCGCCCTGGTGCTCTGCTCGCCCGAGCAGCACGCGACCGGGGAGGCCGTGTCCGCCACGCTCGGCGAGCGGTCCGCCGGGGTGCTCGCCGAGGCGCGCATGCACGTCCCGGTCGAGGTGGCCCGGCGCGCCCGCGCCCGCGCCGCCGAGGTCGGCGCCGACTGCTGCGTGGCCGTCGGCGGGGGATCGGCCATCGGGCTGGGCAAGGCCATCGCGCTGGAGCACGGGCTGCCGGTCGTCGCCGTCCCAACCACCTACGCGGGCTCGGAGATGACCACCGTCTGGGGCCTCACCGAGAACGGCCGCAAACGCACCGGCAAGGACCCCCGGGTGCTGCCCGCGAGCGTCCTCTACGACCCGGACCTCACCCTGGGCCTCCCGGTCGCCATGTCCGTGACCAGCGGATT
This sequence comes from Actinomadura meridiana, assembly GCF_039537545.1. NCBI lineage: Bacteria > Bacillati > Actinomycetota > Actinomycetes > Streptosporangiales > Thermomonosporaceae > Actinomadura > Actinomadura meridiana. Next base: position 1,057,938 of record NZ_BAABAS010000004.1, on the reverse strand, counting down.
CAACGCCGTCGCGCACGCGGTCGAGGCGCTCTACGCGCCCGACCGCTCGCCGGTCATCTCGCTGATGGCCGAGGAGGGCGTCCGCGCGATGGCCGGGGCGCTCCCGGCCGTCGTCGCGGACGGCGGGGACCCCGACGCCCGCGCGCGGGCGCTGTACGGGTCGTGGCTGTGCGGCGCCTGCCTCGGCGCGACGACCATGTCCCTGCACCACAAGCTGTGCCACGCGCTCGGCGGGACGCTCGACCTCCCGCACGCCGCCACCCACACCGTCGTGCTGCCGCACGCGCTCGCGTTCAACCAGCCCGCCGCCCCCGAGGCGACCGAGGCCCTGACACGAGCGCTGAACACGGGGTCACGAGCGCTGAACACGGGGTCCCGCGTCCTGGACGCGGCCGACCCCGCCCGCCGCCTCTGGGACCTCGCGGGCACCCTGGACGCGCCACGCTCCCTACGCGACCTCGGCATGGCCGAAAGCGACATCGAGCCGATCGCCGACCAGGCGGTGAGCGCCCCGTACGCCAACCCCGCGCCCGTCACCCGCGACGGCGTGACGCGCCTGCTCCGCGCCGCCTGGAACGGCGAGCCGCCGGGCTGACCGTCTCACCGGCCCGTGTACACCGGCTCGCGCCCCTCCTTCTGCGCGGCGAGACGTTCCGCGAAGTCGGCCGTGCCCAGCAGCCAGTACAGCGTCGGAACCAGGTCGGCGAAGACCTGCTGGGCCTGGGCGTCCCGGGCGCGGCGGCCGAGGTCGAGTGTCGCGCGGACCGCGAGCGGCGGGTGCGCGGCGATGGCCTCCGCGAGCCGCACGGCCCGTGTCAACTGCTCCCCGTCCGGCACGACCTCCTGGACGAGCCCGAGCCGGAGGGCCTCGTCGGCGTCCCAGCTCTCGCCGGTGAGGAGCCAGCGCATCGCGTTGCCCCAGCCCGCCTCGGCCACCATCCGCTGCGCCCCGCCGCCCGCCGGGGTGCTGCCCCGGCTGACCTCACCCTGCCCGAACCGCGTGCCCGCCGCCGCGACCCGGATGTCGGCGGCGAGCATCAACTCGTGCGCCATGGCGCCCACAGTTCCCTGAACGGCGACGACGAGAGGTTTCGACAAGCGGGTGGTCGTCCCGAACGGGTTGATCCGGCCGGGCCCGTCCGTGCTGAACGTGTGGGCTTTCAGGACGGGCAGGAAACTCGCGGGGTCGAGTCCCACGGAGAAGTCGGGGCCCTCCGCGTACAGGACGACGGCGACGGCCTCCCCGTCGTTGTCGGCCCGGTGGTAGGCGGCGGCGAGCGCGTCCAGGGTGGGCGGGTCGATGGCGTTGGACGTCCCCGGCCGGTGCAGCCGGATCAGCGCCAGCTTCCCCTCGCGCTCGTAGAACACCGTTTCTTTCTCGTTCATCGTGCGGTCTCAGCTCCTGGTGGTGGGTTCAGAGGGACGGGCGCGGCAGCGGCGGCAGCGCGTCCTCGACGGCCTGCCCGATCGCCAGCAGCCGGGCGTCGCCGGAGTCGGGCCCGACCAGTTCGAGACCGATCGGCAGCCCGTCGCCGGACATCCCCGACGGGATCGACAGGCACGGAAGCCCGGCGGTGCTCGGGGCGTCGGTGTTGCGGATGTAGGTCGTGAAGCCGTCGACCGCGACGCCGTTCAGGTCGACGGTCCGGTCGACCCCGGGGGTCCGGTGCGGCCGTGCGGGCAGCGGCGTCGTCGGCACGACCACCGCGCTCACGTCATGGTCGGCGAAGTACCGCGCGTAGGCGGCGCGCAGCGCGGGCCGGTGGACGGTGAGCGCCTCCCGGTAGGCGGCGGCCGAGAACAGATCCTGATCCACGAGCGATTCGAGGGTCTCCCGAACCTGCGGAATCGCGACCTGACCCACCAGTTCGCGCAACGCCACCGGCGCGTCATGCTGATAGAGGTAGGCCGACAGTTCTCGTCCCGCCTCATAAAGGACGATGACGAAACTGGCCGCCTCATTGAGCCGCACCAGATCGGGAATGTCGCGTTCGATTAGCACGGCACCCCGCGCGGCCAACGCCGACAACGCCGTCTCCGTCGCGGTGGCGACGTTGGGGTCCAGGTCGTCGTAGAAGAACCCGCGCGGCACCCCCAGCCGCAACCCCGCCAGCTCAACGGAGGCGTCGGGGTCGGCCCCCGCAGGCGCGCACACGGCGTCGACGAACCGCACATCGGCCACCGACCGCGCCAGCGGGCCGGGCGTGTCCCGCGTACTGGAGATCGGAATGACCCCGCGCCCGTCATAACGCCCATGCGTCGGCCGGAACCCGACACACCCGCACAACGCCGCCGGGATACGGCACGACCCACCGGTGTCGGCACCGATGGCCACCGGCACCAGCCCGGCGGCGACACCGGCGGCGGTGCCCCCGCTGCTGCCACCCGGAATGTGGTCGGTGCCGTAGGGGTTGCGGACAGTTCCGAACGCGGGGTTGTTGCCGGTCATCCCGAACGACAACTCACCCAGGGCCTGCTTGCCCATCAGCGTGCCGCCCGCGTCCCGCAACGTCCGGGCGATCGGCGCGTCGTGTCCGGGCCGCCAGTGCCGCAGTGCCGGGGTGGCCGCCGTGGTGGGCAGGTCGGCGGTGTCGATGATGTCCTTCAACGCGAACGGCAACCCGTGCAGCGGCCCAGGACGGTCGCCGCCCCCGGCCAGCGACCGCCGGACGAGGTCGGGCTCGTGGCTGATGTAGGTGTTCAGCCGCGACAGCCGCTCCGTCCGTTCGATGAGCGCCTCGACGTACTCGTCGAGCTTGAGCGTCCCCTCGCGCAGCCGCCGCGCGGCCTCCACCGCCGACAGCCAGTGCAGTTCCTCGGCCATCGTGTCCGGCCTCAGCGGGCGACGGTCAGGGCGAACGGGATCATCCCGTGGTTGCGGAAGATCGACGGCACGATCAGCATGATCGCCTCCGGCGCCCGCGCGGTGGCGACGCCGCCGAGGTCCTCGACCTGGTCGGCGGGCCAGCCGAGGTCGCCCAGCAGTTCCCGGACCGTCGCCTTCGCGTCCGCGTCGTCGCCGGACAGGAACGCGGTCGGGGTCGACTTGAGGCTGTTCGGGTCGACCATGACGGTGAAGACCATGGTGTTGAGCGTCTTGACGACCCGGGTGTCCGGCAGGGCCTCCTGGAGGTGCTCGGCAAGGCTGCTTCCGGGGTAGACCAGGCCGCCCGGCATCCCGTCCGGCCCGTGTTCGGTGGCGTTGGCGACGTCCACGAGGATCTTCCCGGCCAGGGCGTCGCGCAGGGCACCGAGCCGGACGACGGAGCTGTCGCCGGGCGTCGCGTTCACGACGACCTGGGCGGACGCGATGGCGGCGGCGGGCTCCGCGACCGCGACCGGCTTGCCGTCCCAGGCGGCCGAGGCGGCGGCGACGTCCCTGCTGCCGAGGGTGACCGCGTGGCCGGCCGCGGCGAACGCGGCGGCCAGCGCGCCGCCGACACGTCCGGACCCGAGGATGGCGATGTTCGTCACGATGTGCTCCCTTGTTTGGTCAGCCATGCGTCGGCCTTGGCGAGTGCCGCCTGATGGTCGAAATCGTTGATCTTCTGGAGGAGGTCGGGGACGAGGAACTCGTCGAGGTTCACCGAGCCGTCGATCACCCCGGACTCGCGGAGGAGTTTCTGCGCGTTGTTCCAGCGTTCCGGCTTGATCTCGCCGAAGTTCCGTCCGTCGAACGGGGTGAGGGTCTTGGACAGGGCGGCGAGCAGTCCCCGGGACTGGTCGGCGTCCTCCCACTGTTCCGGCGCGACCTGCCGCGTGGCGGCCTCCGCCGCCTTCGGGCGTTGCAGGCCGACGTACGTGCCCATCGCGAGCGCCCGGAAGAACCTCACCAGCACGTCGTTCTTCTTCAGCGTGCCCGCCCGCACGACGTAACCGCCGACCGGGATGGCTTCGAGGCCCTTTGGCGTGATGTCCCTGACCGGCAGGCCCGCCTCGTCGAAGGCGAAGAAGTCGTTGAGCGTCCCGGCGTAGGCGACGATCCGGCCGGACTCCAGCGTCTGCGCGACCGACGCGCCGCCCGGCCCGACCATCGTCGTCTTGACGTCGTCGATGCTCAGGCCGGCCTTCTTCAGCGCGGCGGTGAGGTAGGCGCGGTCCTGGTCGGGTGAGGCCAGGCCGATGTTCTTGCCCTTGAGGTCGTTGACCGTGGTGATGGGGCTCTTCTCCGGGACGACGAGCCCGATGAGGAAGCCGTTGCCGCCGGTCCGCTCGTCGTAGGCCATGCGCAGGTCGTCCGACTTGAGCGCGGCCGAGATCGCGTCGGTGGCGGAGACGAGGCCGATGTCGGCCTTGCCGCCCTGCACCAGCCCGGCGATCGGGATGTTGTCGGTCACCGGCGCGAGCTTCACCGTGATGCCCTGGTCCTTGAAGAACCCGAGCTTGTCGGCGAGGACCTCGTTGAAGGTGAACAGCGAGTTGGGCGCCGGGGTGGCGAGCTTGAGCGTGCCGTCCGCGCCGTCCGACGTCTTGCCCGCGCTGCCGCACGCGGACGCCCCCATGGCCAGCAGCGGCGCCAGCAGCGCGGCCGCGACCAGTCGTGTCAAGGGTCTTGATGATCTTGTTCTCATGGCACCCGCTCCTCAGCGGCCGATGGGTTCGGGGACGGTGAGGCGGGGGTGTTCTCAGGGCGTTGGGTCTTGGCGAGGCGTCGTTGGACGCTCTTCTCGCGGCTCCTGGTCTTGGCCGCCAGGCGGGAGGCGTGCCGCCAGAAGACGACGGTGCGGTCCGCGAAGCCGATGGCGCCGTACAGGAGCAGGCCCATGGCGGTGAGGACGAGGACCACGGCGAAGGCGTCGTCCTGGTTCAGCTGGGAGCTGTACCGCTGGACGAGGAAGCCGAGCCCCTTCTGCGAGGACACGATCTCGGCGACGACCGCGCCCGCGAGCGCCAGCGTCAGCCCGATCCGCAGCCCAGCGAAGATCATCGGCGCGGCGGTGGGCAGCAGCAGGCTCAGGAACGTCCGCTTCTTGCCGACGCGCAGCGAGCGGAACAGCTCCTCGGTGTCGGGGTCGGGGGCGAGCAGGCCCGTCAGCGCGTTCACGAAGATCGGAAAGAACGCGATCATCCCGGCGATGACGATCTTCGAGGTGTAGCCGAAGCCGAACGCGGAGATCAGGATCGGCGCGATCGACAGCATCGGGAGCACCTGCAACGTCACCGCGTACGGGTAGATCATCTGCCGGACCGGCCGGGACGATCCGGCAGCGAGGGCCGCGCCGATCCCGAGCACCGCGGCGGCGGAGAAGCCCGCGAGCGTCTCGTAGAAGGTGGCGAGGAAGTGCTTCCAGACGATCCCGGTGGAGAACAGGTCGTAGGTCGCGACGACGACGTCCCAGGGGCGCGGCAGGATGAGGTCGCTGACCCAGCCCTGGGTGTTCGCCAGGTCCCAGACGACGATGATGACGGCGAACAGGGCCGCCGGGGCGACGATCCGGCCGCGTCCCGACGTCCGCGCGGTCTTCCGCTGACGGGTCACCGCGCTCATCTCCCCTCGGTCTGGAGGTGGAGCCCGTCGCGCACCTCGCGGGCGAGTTCCTGGAACCGCGTCGTATAGGCCATCTCGGGGGAGCGGGGCCGGGGCAGCGACACCGTCACCTCTGCCGCGACCGTGCCGGGCCGGGGCGCCATCACGACGATCCGGTCGGACAGCAGGACGGCCTCGGCGATGCTGTGCGTGATGAAGATCGTGGCCGACGCCGTCCGCTCGTGGATCTTCAGCAGTTCGAGGTTGAGGAGCTCCCTGGTCAGCTCGTCGACCGCGCCGAACGGCTCGTCCAGCAGCCGGACGCGGGCGCCCGTCATCATCAGCCGGGCCAGCGCGACCCGCTGCCGCATGCCGCCGGACAGCTGCTCGGGGAAGTGGTGCTCGAACCCTTCGAGGTTGAAGAGGGCGAGCAGCCGCATGGCCTCGCGCAGGTCGTCGTCGCTCACCCTGCGGTGCACGCGGACGGGCAGCAGGACGTTCTCCAGCGACGTCTTCCACGCCAGCAGCGCGGGCCGCTGGAACATCATGCCGACGTCCCGCCGGGGCGCCGTGACCGTCTTCCCGTGGACCTCGACCGAGCCGCCGGTGCACGGCGTCAACCCGGCGATGATGCGCAGCAGCGTCGACTTCCCGCAGCCGCTCGACCCGACGATCGACACGAACTCCTCGGGGCCCACGGAAAGGTCGAGGTCCTTGATCGCGTCGACGCCGCCGTCGAACCGCTTGCCGACGCCGCGCAGCCCGACGGCGACGCCGGTGTGGGGCCGTGCCGATCCGTTCCGGTCAGGTTTCGTGCTCACTGTCCCCTCCTCTCGCGAACCTCAGCGCCGTGGACGTTCGTCGACGACGCGCCGCACCTTCCCGGCGGAGCGCTCGATGCCGCCGGGCGCGACGATCTCGACGTCGACGCTGACCCCGATCGTGTTCTTGATCCGCGCCCTGACCTGGAGCGCCGCCTCGTCCGCCGCCGGGGCGGCGACGGTCTCGCGCCGTTCCACCCGGACCGTCAGGCCGTCGAGCGCGCCCCGCCGCGTCAGCACGCACTGGAAGTGCGGCGCCAGTTCCGCCGTGCCGAGCAGCAGTTCCTCGATCTGGGTGGGGAACAGGTTCACCCCGCGCAGAATGATCATGTCGTCGGTACGGCCGGAGATCCGCGCGATCCGCCGGGTCGGCCCGGCCGTCCCCGGCAGCAGCCGGGTCAGGTCGCGGGTGCGGTACCGCAGCACCGGTATCGCCTGCCTGGTCAGCGTCGTGAGGACCAGCTCGCCGTGCTCGCCGTCCGGCAGCACCTCGCCGGTCACCGGGTCGACGATCTCGGGGTAGAAATGGTCCTCCCACAGGTGCGGGCCGTCCTTGGTCTCGGCGTGCTCCTGCGCCACCCCCGGGCCGACGATCTCCGACAGGCCGTAGATGTCGACCGCGTCGATGGCGAGGCGTTCCTCGACCTCCCGCCGCAGCTCCTCCGTCCACGGCTCGGCTCCGCAGATCGCGACGCGCAGGGACGTCGAGCGCGGGTCGACGCCCTGCCGCTCCATCTCCTCGGCCAGCGCGAGCAGGTACGACGGCGTGACCGTGATGATGTCCGGCCGCAGATCCTGGATCAGCCTGACCTGCCGTTCGGTCATCCCGCCGGACGCCGGGATCACGGTGCAGCCGAGCCGTTCGGCACCCGCGTGCAGGCCGAGGCCGCCGGTGAACAGGCCGTAGCCGTAGGCGTTGTGCAGCCGGTCGCCGGGCCGTCCGCCCGCCGCGCGGATGCTGCGGGCGACGACGTCCGCCCACATGCCCAGGTCGTCGCGCGTGTACCCGACGATCGTGGGCCGCCCGGTGGTGCCCGAGGAGGCGTGGATGCGCGCCACCTGGTCGGACGGGACGGCGAACATGCCGTACGGGTAGTTCGCGCGCAGGTCGTCCTTCGTGGTGAACGGCAGCGCGGACAGGTCGGAGAGGTCCCGGATGTGGTCCGGGTGCGTCCCGGCGTCGTCCAGAGCCTTGCGGTAGTGGGGGACGTTCTCGTAGGCGTGCCGCACCGTCCAGCGCAGCCGGTCGAGCTGCACGGCGCGGAGCTCGTCCACGCTCCCCGTCATCGGAACCGCCGTCGGAACCGTCATTGGAAGATGTCCGAGACGCGGGCGTGGTCCTTGTCGTCCAGCCGGACCTTCAGGGCCTCCCGGACGGCGTCCCACTGCGCGGACGTGCGGGGCGCGACGATCGGCGCGGTGACCGCCGGATGGTCGCGCAGCCACGCGAGGGCCAGCCCGGACACCGACAGCGACAGCTCCCGCGCGATCTCGCGGAGCGCGGCGACCTTCTCCAGGTTCTCGGGGGAGTAGAACCCCTTGTAGTACAGGTCGCCCGCGACGGCGATGCGGCTGCCCGCCTCCGGCGGCGCCCCGTCCAGGTACCGCTCCGACAGCACGCCGCCCGCGAGCGGCGAGAACGGCGTGTACCCGAGCCGCTCGGCCCGCACGAGGGGGAGGAGCCCGGCCTCGTCGGTGCGGTCGAGGAGGTTCAGCCGGTTCTCTACGGCGATCGGCCGGTGCAGTCCCCGCTCGTCGGCCGTGCGGAGGATCGTCTCCAGCTGCGCCAGGTCGACGTTGCTGACGCCGTACGACCCGATCGACCCGGAGTCCTGCGCGGCGGAGAACGCCTCAAGCGTCTCCTCGATCGGGGTGTCCGGATCCTGGACGTGCGACAGGAACAGGTCGACATGCCCGAGCCGCTCGATGCTCCGCGCCAACCGCCGCTGGATGTGCCCGGCCGACAGGTCGCGGCCACGGGAGCCGTCCGGCCTGCTGATCAGGCCGACCTTGGTGGAGACGACCACGCCCTCGGGCCGCCGGTCGTGCAGCCACCGGCCCACGACCTTCTCGCTCTCGCCACCGCCGTAGGAGTCGGACGTGTCGATGACGTTGATGCCGAGTTCCCACGCCTCGTCGAGCCGCTCGAACCCCTGCGCGGCGTCCAGGCCGAACCCGCGGGTGCTCGTGGACGTGCCGATTCCGCCGATCGAACCGGCGCCGAAGACGAACTCGCTGATCTCGATGCCGGACGCACCGAGCGGGACCTTACGCATGGCCGGAGCCCTTTCGTAGTCGGGTTTCAAGCGCGGGTTTTCAAGCGATCGTCGAGAGTGTCTGGACGGCCGCCGCGTGCAGGTGCGGGGTGGCGGCGAGGAAGTCCTCGCTGTCCAGGCCCCACGGCCGACCGCGCGTGTCGGTGACGACGCCGCCCGCCTCCGCGACGAGCAGCGCGCCCGCGAGCAGGCCGGAGCGGACCTGGCTGAACTGCCAGAACACGTCCATCCGGCCCGCCGCGACCTGGATCAGCTGGAGGGTCGCGGGCACCGACACCCGGATCACCATCGCCGCGTTCAGCATCGCCGTGACCGACGCGCCGATCCGGATGAACGTCTCCACCGACTCGCCGGGCTTGGCCTGCCCGGTCCCGACGAGCGCGCCGTCGATCGCGGACTTGGGGGACGGGCGCAGCGGCGTCCCGTTGAGGAGCGCGCCACCCGACCGGACGGCCGTGTAGGTGTCGTCGGCGAGCGGCAGGTGCACGGCGGTGACGACGGGAATGTTGTCGCGGACCAGGGTCGCCGTGACGCCCCAGTCGGTCATGCCGTGAACGTGGTTGATGTTGCCCTCGACCGGGTCGGTCACCCACCATTCACCGTCGGGCAGGACGCCGCTCTCCAGCTCGTCGTCCACCCAGCCCGCGCCGGGGCGCAGCCGGGTCAGCGCCGGTTTCAGGATCTCCAGCGACGCGGCGTCGTTGGCGTAGATCCCGGCGACGACCTCGTCCCGTCCGGCCAGGCGCGGCATGGTGGCGAACCGTCGCGCCATGCGCGCCCCGGCCGCCCGCACCGCGGCGGCGACGCCCGCCACGAGCGCCTGGTCATCGGTCAGGGACGGGTTGGCGCGCTCATCCGAGTGCAAGGACATCGCTGCTCTTTCCGTGGGAGGACGGGTCGACGGGGGTGGTGATCCCGGAGCGGGCCTCGATCACCTCGGCGGCCGTGAACACGGCGTCCTCGGCGAAGGGCCGTCCGATCACCTGGACGCCGATCGGCGCCGCGCCCGGTTTCGCCGTCGCGGGCAGCCCGAGCGCCGGGAACCCGAGGACGGGCACGGACATCAGCGGCCACTGGCGTCCCATCAGCTCGGCGGTGCGCTCCACCGACTCGGCGTCGGCGCCCATCGCGAACGGCGCCTCGCCGGACACGGGCGTGAGGATCAGGGGGTAGCGGTCCGCGAACTCCGACAGCTGCCTGCGGAGCATGCCGCGCCGGGCCCATCCGGCGGCGAACCCGGTGAGGTCGACGTCGCCGAACTCGTCCCGGTACACGGCGAACATGAGGTCGAAGAACGTGCGGAAGCCCGGGTCGCCGACCCGTTCGACCTCCGCCGTCATGCCGAGCCCGAACTCGGTGAGGGCCAGCAGCCACCACAGCCGCGCGGCCTCGCCGAACAGCGGCTGCTCGACCTCCTCGACCTGGTATCCGGCGTCGGCCAGCCAGGACGCGGCCGTCCGCGTCGCCGCCACGGCCTCCGCCGTCGACGACCCCCGCAGACCGGGCCCGCCCGGGTCGGTGACGACGGCGACCCGTGCGCGTTCGGAGGACGCGGGGATCCGGCCGGTCAGCGCGACCGCGCGGGGGTCCCTGGCGTCGTAGGCCTCCATCGCCCGGAGCCCGAGCCGCACGTCGGCGACCGTCCGGGCGAGCGGCCCCTGCTCCACGAACGCCTGCACCGCCATCGGCGGGTCGTGGGACGGCGACCCCGCCCACGCCGGGACGCGGCCGGGCGTCGGCCGCAGACCGGCGACCCCGCAGCACGCCGCCGGATACCGGATCGAGCCGCCGATGTCGCTGCCCTGCGCGAGCGCGCCCATCCCGAGCGCCACGGCCGCTGCCGCCCCACCGCTGGACCCGCCCGGAGTCACCGCCGGGTCCCACGGGTTGACGGTCGCGCCGTAGAAGTCGCCCTCCGTGGTCCACCGGGTGGCGAACGGCGGGCAGTTCGTCCGGCCGACGAGGACCGCCCCGGCGGCCAGCCAGCTCGCCGCCTGCGGATCGGTCTCGGTCGCGACGCGCCCGACGTAGGCGGCGACGCCCTCGGTCGTCGGGAGGCCCGCCACGTTCGTGTTCACCTTGAAGGTCACCGGGACGCCGTGCAGCGGACCGGCGGGACGGCCGTGCCGCAGCCGCGCGTCCGCCTTCGCCGCCGCGTCGAGCGCCTCGTCCTCGCGCACCTCCACCAGCGCGTTCGCCGCCGGGTTGACGTCCCCGATCCGGTCGATCACCGCCCGGGTGACCTCGAACGACGAGACGGCCCTGGTGCGGATCAGACGCGCCACCTCGGCGGCGGACATTTCCCAGATCTCCATGCCTGGCTCCTTGTCGACGGCGGCTTGTCACCGACAGTAGGAGCGACCAGAAGCTATGGCCAGTGCATGTTTGATAGGGCTACATTTACTCTGGTGCACTTGGACCTGAACCTGCTGACCGCGCTCGACGCGCTGCTGGAGCACAACAGCGTGGCGGGCGCGGCCGAACGGCTGAACCTGTCGGCACCGGCCATGAGCCGCACCCTCGGCCGTATCCGCCGCGTCACCGGAGACCAGATCCTCGTCCGCGCGGGCCGCACCATGATCCCGACGCCGTACGCGCTGGAGATCCGCGGCGAGGTCCACGACCTGGTGCAGCGGGCGGGCGGGGTGCTGCGCCCAGCGCACGACCTCGACCTGGCGACGCTCGACCGCGCCTTCACGGTGCGGGGACACGACGCGGTCACCACCGCGATCGGGCCCGCGCTGCTCGCCACCGTCCGCGAGCAGGCGCCGGGCGTCGCGATCAGGCTGCTCGCCGAGGCGAGCAGCGACACCGGCGAGCTGCGGCACGGCCGCGTCGACCTGGAGATCGGCGCCACCGAACCGGACGTCCCGGAGATCAACCATGTGACGATCGGCCGTGACCGGCTGGTCGCCGCCGTCGGCCCGGACCATCCATGCGCAACCGCCGCCGACCTCACCGCCGACCGGTTCGCCGAGGCCGACCACCTCATCGTGTCGCGGCGGGGCAGGCTCACCGACCCGATCGACGTGTCCCTCGCCGAGCTGGGGCTGCGGCGGCGCGTCGTCGCGTCCGTCCCGACGAGCACGGCGGCGCTGTACCTGGTGGCCCAGAGCGAACTGATGGTCGCGGTGCCCGAGCACATGTGCCGCCCCACCCTCGTGAAGCTGGGGCTGCGCACGCTGCCGCTGCCGTTCGAGCTGCCGTCCGTCCCGATCGTCCTGGCCTGGCACCAGCGCTACGACAACGACCGACCGCACATGTGGCTGCGCGCCCGCATCCGCGAGGCCCTCGCCTTCTACGAGCAGGTCGCGGGTCAGGCGTCGTAGTCGATGGTCAGGTGGGGGGTCACCGGGAGCGACTGGCAGGTGAGGACGTATCCGGCGTCGAGTTCGGCGGGTTCGAGGGCGAAGTTGCGGCGCATGTCCACCTCGCCGTCGACGAGCTTCGCGCGGCACGTCCCGCACACGCCGCCCTTGCAGGCGAACGGCAGGTCCGGCCGGACGCGTTGGGCCGCCTCAAGGACCGTCGAGTCGCGTGACTGGGTCAGCGTGGTGGAACGGCCGTCCAGGACGATGGTGACGTCCGCGACCGCTCCCGTCGGCACGTCCCGCACACGTTTTGGTTCGGGGGGCACGTCGTCCACGTGGAACAGCTCCTGGTGGACGCGCTCGCGCGGCACGTCGAACCCCGCGAGCACGCGCCGGGCCGCCGTGACCATCCCGAAGGGGCCGCACAGCCACCAGTGGTCGACGTCGGTGACGGGCACCAGACGCGGCAGCAGCACGCGGAGCCGGTCGGCGTCCAGCCTGCCGCTGAACAGGTCGGCCTCCCGGGGCTCCTGGGACAGGACGTGCACCAGCTCGACGCGGTCGGGATGGGCGTCCTTCAGGTCGGCCAGCTCGTCGGCGAACATGACCGTCCCGCTGCTCCGGTTGCCGTACAGGATCGTGACCCGCGCCCCGGGCTCCGCGAGCGCGGACGCGGCGATCGACAGCACCGGCGTGATCCCCGACCCGGCGGCGATCAGCACGTGGTGCGCGTCCTTGATCGGGTCCAGGACGAACGTTCCCGACGGCGGCAGAACCTCGATGACGTCGCCCGGCCGCACCTCGTGGACCAGCCAGGACGAGAACAGTCCGTCCGGTATCTCCCGGACCCCGATGCGCGGCGCCGCACCGGCGGGCGCGCAGATCGAGTAGGACCGGCGCTCCTCCTGGCCGTCGACGAGGCGGCGCAGCGTGAGGAACTGGCCGGGACGGAAGTCGTAATCGTCGGCCAGTGGCGGCGGCACGTCGAAGGTGACCGCGGCGGCGTCGTCGCAAAGCGGCTCGACGTCGGCGACGCGCAGCGCGTGGAAACCGGGCACGGTCAGATCTCCTTGAAATGCTCGAACGGCTCGTGACAGGCGGCGCAGCGACGCAGCGACTTGCAGGCGGTGGCCCCGAACCGGGACACCTCCACCGTGTCGGTCGACCCGCAGCGCGGGCAGGGCACACCGCGCGTCGGCCCGAGCGTCAGCGGAATCGGGCCCGTCGCGCGGCCCGGCACCGTGCCCGGCGGCGCCACTCCGGCGGTGGAAAGCTTGCGGCGGCCCGCCCGGCTGATCCAGTCGCTGGTCCACGGCGGGTCGAGGACGGTGCGGATCCGCACGTCGGCGTACCCGGCCTCGACCAGGCGGGCCCGCAGGTCGTCGCGCATCGCGTCCAGGGCCGGGCACCCGGAGTAGGTGGGGGTGATGGTGACCTCCACGTGCCCCGCCGTCTCGCTGACGTCCCGCAGCACGCCGAGGTCGGCGAGGGTGAGCATGGGCAGCTCCGGATCGGTGACCGTCTCGGCGACCGCGCGCGCGCTCACCATGTCGCCCCCGGGTGGGCGCGGGCCACGCTCTGCATCTCGGTCAGCAGGTCGATGAGCGCGGGGGAGTGCGCCCCGTCCCGGCCGGTGGGACCCGACGTCCAGACGGTGGCGGGACGCCGCAGGGTCGCCTGCGCCAGGACCTCGTCCAGCACCATGTCGAACTCCACGCGAGCGGTGGACGGATCGACGCCCACCTCCGCCGCGGCCAACCCGTGTTCCACGCCGTGCACGACGAACAGTTCGCCCGTGTACGGCCAGAGCGAGTCGAGGGCACGCTGCGCGCGGTCGTGCGACTCGTCGGTGCCGTCGCCCAGCCTGATCGTCCACAGCGCGGCGTAGTCGCGGTGGTAGGTGACCTCCTTCACGCCCTTCGCGGCGATCGCGGCCAGCACCGGGTCGCGGGACGCGGTGAGCCGGTCCAGCAGCGCCAGCCGCCATGTCGCGAACACCAGCAGCCGCACCACACAGTGCGCGAAGTCGCCGTTCGCCGCCTCGACGAGCGTGACGTTGCGGAAGTCCGGCGCGTCCCGCAGGTAGGCCAGATGGTCTTCGTGGGCAGGGCCGCCTTCGTGGGCGGGGACGTCCTCGTGGGCAGGGCCGCCTTCGTGGGCGGGGTCGTCTTCGTGTGGCGGGTCGTGCTGGGCTGCACCGGCGCGCGACAGCAGCAGCCGCGCCTGGCCGAGCAGGTCGAGCGCGATGTTGGCGAGCGCGACCTCCTCCTCCAGCTCCGGCGCGCGCGTGCACCACTCCTGCAACCGATGCGACATGATCAGCGCGTCGTCGCCGAGCATCAGGCAGTAGGCGGCCAGGGCGTCGCGGTCGACGCCGTCAGGGATGGACGTGTCGATTCCGGAGAGCGGATCGTGGAACCCGGTGCCGAACGCCCAGCGGGCCTCGTCGTTGTCCTCGATGATCGCCCCGAGCGCGTTGTCGAACGGCATGCTGACCTCACATGTGCGGGACGTTGTCGGGAATGTCGTAGAACGTCGGGTGACGGTAGATCTTGTCGCCGCTGGGGGCGAAGAACGGGTCCTTCTCATCCGGGCTGGACGCGGTGATGTCCGCCGCCTTCACCACCCAGATGCTCACGCCCTCGTTCCGCCTCGTGTAGAGGTCGCGGGCATGGTGCAGGGCCATCGTGTCGTCGGCGGCGCGCACCGACCCGACATGCACATGGTTCAGACCGCGCTTGCCACGGACGAACACCTCGTACAGAGGCCAGTCCCTGTCGATCTCGTCCATCACGCCTCCCTCCCCGCCTGCCGCGCGGCGTGTTTCGCGGCGTACGCGACGGCGGCGTCGCGGACCCAGGCGCCCTCCTCGTGCGCGGCGCGCCGCGCCGCGACCCGTTCGGCGTTGCACGGCCCGTCCCCGCTGATCACCCGCTTCAGCTCCGACCAGTCGATCGCACCGAAGTCGTGGTGGTCGCGGTCGGCGTTCCACCGCAGGTCGGGGTCGGGCAACGTGACGCCCAGCGCGTCGGCCTGCGGGACGGTCATGTCGACGAACCGCTGCCGCAGCTCGTCGTTGGTGTGCCGCTTGATCTTCCAGGCCATGGACTGCGCGGTGTGCGTGGAGTCGGTGTCCGGCGGCCCGAACATCATCAGCGACGGCCACCACCAGCGGTCGACGGCGTCCTGCACCATCTCCCGCTGTCCTCGCGTGCCGCGCATCAGCGTCATCAGCAGTTCGTAGCCCTGCCGCTGATGAAACGACTCCTCCTTGCAGATCCGGATCATCGCCCGCGCGTAGGGCCCGTACGAGCTCCGGCACAGCGGCACCTGGTTGCAGATCGCGGCGCCGTCCACCAGCCAGCCGATCACCCCGACGTCGGCGTACGTCAGCGTCGGGTAGTTGAAGATGGACGAGTACTTCTGCCGTCCCGAGATCAGCTTGGCGGTCATGTCGCCCCGGTCGGCGCCGAGGGTCTCGGCCGCCGAGTACAGGTACAGGCCGTGGCCCGCCTCGTCCTGCACCTTGGCCAGCAGGATCGCCTTGCGCCGCAGCGACGGGGCCCGCGTGATCCACACGCCCTCCGGCTGCATCCCGATGATCTCCGAGTGGGCGTGCTGCGCGATCTGCCGCACCATCGTCGCCCGGTAGGCGTCCGGCATCCAGTCCCGGGGCTCGACGCGCTGATCGCGGTCGATCGTCCGCTCGAAATGCTGCTGTGTCTCGAAATGCTGGGGTGTCATTTCACTCCTTCTCCGCCCGCTTGGCGACGAGCGTCAGGACGTCGTACTTCGCCACCGTGACGCCCTCCTGGTTCGTGACCTCGGTGTCCCAGCGCACCTCGCCGTAGTCGGCGTCCTCGCGCGGCGTGATCTGCTTGGCGGTGAGCGCGACGGTGACGTCGTCACCGGGGAACAGGGGAGCCAGGAAACGTAGGTTCTCCAACCCATAGTTCGCCAGAACGGGGCCCGGCGTGGGCTCGACGAAAAGTCCGGCAGCGAATGACACGATCAGATACCCGTGCGCGACACGTCCGCCGAAGAACGGGTTGGCCTTGGCCGCGTCCTCGTCCATGTGCGCGTAGAACGTGTCACCGGTGAACTCCGCGAAATGCTCGATATCGGCGAGCGTCACGGTACGCGGCCCGGCGACGACCGTGTCACCCACCCGGATTTCTTCCAGGTGCTTGCGGAACGGGTGCACTTCGGTCTCGGTACGCGGTGCGCCAGACGTCCACTGTCCCGTGATGGCCGACAGCATCGACGGCCCGGCCTGCACGGCGGTGCGTTGCATGTGGTGCAGGACGCCTCGCATCCCGCCCATCTCCTCGCCGCCGCCCGCCCGTCCAGGGCCGCCGTGGACGAGCGCGGGCAACGGCGACCCGTGCCCGGTCGACTCCTTGGCGTCCTCGGAGTTCAGCACCAGCAGCCGCCCATGCCACGGCGCGACGCCCAGCACGACGTCCCGGGCGAACCCGGGGTCGGCGGTGACGACCGACCCGACCAGGCTGCCGCGTCCGCGAGCGGCGAGCGCCACGGCCTGGTCGGCGCCCTCGTACGGGATCAGGGTGCTGGCCGGCCCGAACGCCTCCACCTCATGCGGCTCGGCGCGCCCGGAATCGTCAACGCGAAGCAGGACCGGTGAGAGGAACGCGCCACGCTCGGCGTCCGCGCCGACGACGTCGACACGCTCGGGGTCGCCGAACACGATGCGTCCCGCGTCCATCAGCACCTTCAGCGAGCGGCGGACCTCCTCCCGCTGCCCGAGCCCGGCGAGCGCCCCCATCCGCACGTCCGGGTCGGCCGGGTTCCCGACCGTCACCCGCGCGAGCCGCTCCCGCGCGGCGTCGGCGACGTCGTCCATCAGGTCGGCGGGCACCAGCGCGCGCCGGATCGCCGTGCACTTCTGCCCGGCCTTCACCGTCATCTCCGCGACGAACTGCTTGACGAACAGGTCGAACTCTTGCGTGCCGGGTGTCGCGTCCGGGCCCAGGATCGAGCAGTTCAACGAATCGGCCTCGGCGTTGAACCGGACGGACCGGTCGACCACCACCGGATGGGCGCGCAGCAGCCGCGCGGTGGACGCCGACCCGGTGAACCCGACCAGGTCCTGCTCGGTGAGATGGTCGAACAGGTCGCCCACGCCACCGCAGACGAGCTGGAGCGTCCCCTCCGGCAGGATCCCGGACGCGATGATCAGCTCGACCAGCCGGGCCGTCAGGTAGGCGGTCTGCCCGGCGGGCTTGACCAGGGTCGGCACGCCCGCCAGGAACGCGGGGGCGAACTTCTCCAGCGGCCCCCACACCGGGAAGTTGAACGCGTTGATCTGCACGGCGACCCCGTGCAGCGGTGTGCACACGTGCTGCCCGACGAACGTGCCGCCCTTGCCGAGGGGCTCGACGGCGCCGTCCACGAGCACGGTGTCGTTCGGCAGTTCGCGCTTGGCCTTGCTCGCGTACGACAGTGCCGCGCCGATGCCGCCGTCCACGTCGAACTTGGAGTCGCCGAGGGTCGCGCCCGTGCGCGCCGACAGCGCGTACAGCTCCTCGCGCTGTTCGAGCAGGTGCAGGCCGAGCCGCTTCAGCAGGACGGCACGCTGGTGGAACGTCAGCTCTCGCAGCGCGGGCCCGCCCACCCGGCGGCCGTACGCCAGGGCCGCGCCCATGTCGACGCCCGCCGAGGAGATTCGCCCGATCTCCTCCCCTGTGACGGCGTCGACGAGCGGCGCCCCCTCGTCCGGCGGGACATGCCAGGACCCGGACACGTAGCTGGACAGCGGAGCCATCGGCCCTCCTCCGAATAACCGACCGTTCAGTCAGTATATTACCTCGCGAGCCTCCCCCCGAGAAGTCGCCGCCCCCCACCCAGGGCCCGGACCCTCCGGAGGACGCGGCTCCAGACACCGGGTTCGCCGGGTTCGGCCGAGGGATCGGCCCAGGCGGCGCGCGGTACTTCCCGGCGTGAGCGAAAAATCTGAAAAAGGGAGGTCCTCGGCGCAATTAAACGGTGCTGTCGAACACCTAAAGAATATGGTGCGATATTGGTCTATCATTGACTTTTTCAGCATCGCTCCTCTGGTGGGTTTCGTTACGATGCCGAGGTAGATCAAGGTGCGGGATAAACCCAAGGTTCGGCAATTCACGCCGCCTGCCCGTCGCCTTGAAGGGGGAGCGATGACTTTTCGTGCGTCAGTGGTCGGGATAGTGGCGGCGGGCATGGTCCTGCTCGGCAACACGGCGAATGCCGCGACGGCGCCCGGCGCGTCCTCTCCGCAAGAGCGCGCAGGCGGGAATGCAGCCAATGTGTACGTCACGGTGGTGAACGTCTACGGCAGCAACAACACCATCGCCACCGACCGCTCGGTGGTGGCGGTCGCTGACGGCACCCGCCTCAACGCCAATACCGGAGACGTCTCCTCAAGCGGAACCCTGGGGATCGACAACAAGGATTCAGCCTTCGAGTCCGGCGCGTCGACGAACCGTGTCGGGACGTCCCAGCCGCAGCCCGCCGCCAGAACCCGGAACGCCCCCTCAGACTCCCCGGGCCCCGGCGGCCACAGCCGGTTCCCGTTCCCTGTTTCGCGGGACGGCCAGAGCACGTCCATCTCGGGCTACGAGGACCACTCGGTGAAGGTCACCGGCGACGACCAGATCGCCGTCTACGACGACTCCAACCTGTTCGTCAACCGTAACGGACAGATCAACGCGAACACCGGTGACACCGATTCGAGCGGCCTGAACAGCGTCGACGTCTCGGGATCGAAGGTCAGGTCGGGCGACCACATCGAAGGCGACGAGGACGACGACGATGACGAGGGTGACGGCGCCGCAGACGACGGCGCCGAGGAGGCCGCCGTCCCGCCAGAGCACACACCCGCCGCGCAACCCGCGACACCGATCGGCGCGCAGGGCGGCTCGACCGGAGTGCGGGACGGGACGAACGCGCAGGGCCCCAGCGCCAGTACCAGCACCGTGTCCGACGAGGGCGAGTCGAACGCCACCGGCAAGAGCACGCTCACGATCGGAGCGGACGGATACGACGATCTCGGCACCGAACTCCATGGCAAGCGGAACATCGTGAACTACGACGACTCCAACGTCGTGCTCGGCGGCACCGGAAAGGCGAACGCCCAGATAGGCGACAGCGACACCAGCGGAACCGTCGTGATGGACATCGACAACTCGGACGTCCAGTCTGGAAACTCCACCTGAGCCGACCGATGATCCGGTTGGCGAAAGGTGTCAGGCGGTGGCCGGAGCGGGCTCGCCGACATGGGCCGCCGCGAAACGTTGTGCGAGCCACGTGCACACCAGCAGTTGGAACTGGTGGTAGAGCATCAGGGGGAGCACGATGGTGCTGACGCTCGCGCCCGCGAAAAGCACGGTCGCCATGGGCAGCCCACTCGCCAGACTTTTCTGTGAACCGCAGAAAAGCATCGTGACGCGGTCGGCGCGGGAGAAGCCGCCGATCCGTGACAGGAGCGCCGTGACCGTGAGCGAGACGGCCAGCAGGGCCGCGATGACCAGGGCCAGGAAGCAGAGTTCCGCCGGTGCGAACCCCGCCCAGACGTGGGTGACGACGCCATGACTGAAGGCGGTGTAGACCATCAGCAGGATGACCGAGCGGTCGTAGCGGGACAGGGCGCGGCGCCGGGCCCGGACGAAATCGCCGATCCACCGCTGCGCGCATTGCCCGAGCAGAAAGGGCAGCAGGAGCCGGAGGGCGATATCGCGGACGGAGTCGAGCGAGAAGCCGCCGTTCCCGACCGAGATCAGCGCCGTCGCCAGCAACGGGGTGAGCACGACGCCGAGCAGGTTGGACAGCGAGGCGCCGCAGATCGCGCCCGCCTCGTTCCCACCGGCGATCGACGTGAGCGTGATCGACGTCTGCACGGTGGACGGGAGCACGCCCAGGAAGAGGACGCCCTGGTAGAGGGGTTCGCTGAGGAGGCCGGGCACCAGCGGCGCGCAGCTGAGCGCCAGCGCCGGGAAGACGAGGAACGAGACCGACAGGATCGCCGCGTGCAGCCGCCAGTGCCCGAATCCGCGCAACGTCTCCGCGGTGCGCAGCCGGGCACCGTACAGGAAGAAGAGCAGGGTGATCGCGGCCGTTCCCGCATGGTCGAGAACAGTGGCGAAAACGCCGTCGGCAGGGAACATCGCGGCGATTCCCACGGTACAGAGAATCGCCGCGATGTACGGCTCGACGTGCACCCGCGTCAGGGTGGCGGAGATGATGCGCATTGCATTTCCCCGCTCCTTTCGACGGGCCGTGTCGCTAGCCGGCTGAATGTCAGGCGAGGGAATCGGCCAGTTCCTGTCCCGCCTTGGCGTGGTTGCGGCTGATGTTGCGTTCGAGCAGGGCGAGCGACTCCTTGACTCCGACGCTCGCCTCCGTGTGCTCGGGCAGCCGCCCGTCGTCGCGCTTGAGCCCGAGCACGGCCTCCTCCATGGCGGTCTGCGCGGCGAACAGGCACGGGGTGCTGTAGATCGCGACCTTCACGCCGAGTTCGGACAGCTCCGGCAGCGAGACGCGCGGCGACTTTCCGCCCGCGATCTGGTTGAAGAGCAGCGGCTTGTCCCCGATCACCTCGCGGACCTGGCGAATCCGGTCGATGCTGCGGACGCCGTCGACCAGGATCACGTCCGCGTCCGTCTCGGCCAGGGCCCGGGCGCGGGTGAGGACCTCGTCCTCCTCGCTCGCGTCGGTGCGCGCGACCACGACGAGGTCACGGCGCGTCCGCAGCACCATGTCGAGCTTGGTCAGGTACTCGTCCAGCGGCAGGATCCGCTTGCCGTCGACGTGTCCGCACCGGCGGGGCCGCTGCTGGTCCTCCAGGATCACGCCGGACGCGCCGATCATCTCCAGCTGTTCGACGACGTGGCAGGCGACCTCGGGGTCGACGTAACCGTCGTCGATGTCCACCAGCAGGTGCCGTCCGGGAAAGGCGAGGCGGAGCCGCTGGACGAACCCCACCATGTCGGGCCAGGCGATGAAGCCGATGTCGGGCAGGCCGTAGTACGACGCCGCGAACCCGAACCCGGATACGAAGAGTCCGTCGAAGTGCTTGGCGGCGACCGATGCGGAGAACATGTCGAAGACCCCGACCAGCGGGGTCGTCCCATCCGACAGGACCTCGCGCCGAAGCTCGTCTCCGTAGTTCACGAATTACTCCATCCTTTTCGTTGGGAGAGCAACCGTCGGCCGGGGTAGAGATGCCATCCCTGTGGCACGGGCACGCCAGTCGCTATTCCGTGTCATGAATAGTTATTCATAGAGGAGGTTGATCGTGGGCAAATTGGGGTCTCGATGAATGCAAAAAGAGAACGAAGTTGGTCGGATTTGTAGTCGATGTGCTGGTTCGCTTCCACGACCCCGCACGGAAGGCCGAGCCCGGAATGGGGATGACCCGCTCGCGGTTGACCATGGGCGGAACCCATCGGACGTCACCATGGAGCGAGATGAGCACGACAATGCGGGCGGCGGTCTGTGTCGGGGCGGGCGGCCCCGAGGCTCTGGAGATTCGCGAGCTGCCGGTGCCGGAGGTCCGGGAGGGCTGGAGCCTGGTGCGGGTGAAGGGGGCGGGCCTGAACCGCTCCGAGCTGAGGACGCGCCAGGGCCATTCCCCGAGCGTGACGTTCCCGCGCGTGCTCGGCATCGAATGCGTGGGAGTCGTGGCTGACTCGACCGACCCCGCGGTGCCGGACGGCACGACCGTCGCGGCGGTGATGGGGGAGATGGGCCGGGAGTTCGACGGCGGCTACGCGGAGTACGCGCTGCTGCCCAACGCGCTCCTGAAGCCGGTCATCACCAAGCTGCCGTGGGACGTCCTCGCCGCCCTACCCGAGACGTACCTCACCGCACAGGGCTCACTGGACGCGCTGGGCGTCGCCCCGGCCACCGGTGGACGCCTGCTGATCCGCGGCGGCACCTCGTCGGTCGGGATGGCGGCCGCGTCGATCGCGTCCGGCCACGGCATGGACATCGCGGCCACGACCCGGCGGCAGGCCAAGGCGGACACCCTGGCCGCCGCGGGCGTCGCCCACGTCCTCATCGACGACGGCGGCCCCCTGAAACCGGCGGTGGACGCGATCTGGCCCGAGGGCCCCGACTACGTCCTGGACCTCGTCGGCGCGGACACGGCGGTCGACTCGCTGCGCCTGGTCCGCCGCGGCGGGACGGTGTGCGTGTCGGGCTCGCTCAGCGGCTGGCTGATCCGTGACTTCGAGCCGATCGCGATGATCCCGCCCGGGACCAGGCTCACGTCCTTCCACAGCGACGCCTTCAACGGCAGCGCGGGCACCCCGGTGTTGCAGCGCGTCATCAACGAGGTCGAGACCGGCGTCTACCGTCCCAACATCGACCGCGTCTTCCCCCTGGACGACATCGTCGAAGCCCACCGCTACATGGAGAACGACCAGGCCACGGGAAAACTGGTCATCATCCCCTAGGGTCACCCGGCTTACCAGCCGTCCCCCAAGGTCTCCCGGCCCACCCGCCGGTCGAGATCGACTCTTGAGAAATACCTACTTAAACAGTAGGATTTATATGAAATTGCCTCGGGGGTCGCGGAGGAGGTCGTTGCCATGTCGGACGTGTCGATGACGAACGCGCGTGGCGGCCCGCGACTCACCGTGCGGCGGCATGTCGACCTGGTTCGGGTGGCGAGCGCGGTGTGTCGGGTGCGGCACTCCCTCGTCCGGCCACTCGCCTGATCCGGGCCGTCTCGGTGAGCCGAGACGGCCCCGCCCCGGCGGCCCGTCCGTAACCGGTCATCGCGTTCGCGGTGTCCGCGGGTCCCGCCGGGTGTCCGACTCCCCGCAGGAGACGACCATGCATCGACGACCCCCCGGCCGCGCGCCCCGATGGCTCGGCGCGGCCCTGACACTGCTGAGCACCATGATGATCGCCGCCGCCTGCGCCGGTTCCGGCGTGGACCACGCGGGAGAAGGCGGGCTCACGCTGAGCGCCGTCCTGCCGGAACAGGTCCCCGGCGGCACCAAGCTGGTGATCGGCGACCCGAAGACGCAGCGGGCGCTGGAACTGTCCGGCCAGATCGACGACCTGCCCTTCGAGTCCGAGTGGGCCAACTTCTCCGGCGGGCCCAAGACGTCCGAGGCGTTCCGCGCGGGCGCGCTCGACGTCGGGGCCGTCGCCGACATTCCCCCGCTGCACGCCCGCTGGACGGGCCTCAAGGTCCGCATCGTGGCCGCGGCGGGCCGCGAGGACCCGCTCAGGCACCCCATCTACGAGTTCGGCGTCGCGCCCGGCGTGAACATCAAGCAGTTGTCCGACCTGCGCGGCAAACGCGTCGCCTACAGCGTCGGCCAGGCGCAGGGTGCGCTCGTGCTGCGCGTCCTCGCCAAGGCGGGCCTGACGAAGAACGACGTGAAGCTCGTGGAGCTGGCCAGCACCGACGACGACTACGTCAACGCGCTGGCCAGCAAGCAGGTGGACGCGGCGCCCCTCGGCGGGGTGCTCATCAAGCGGTACCTCACCAAGTTCGGACGGGACGGCGCGACGACCATCCCGCACGGCATCCGCGACGACCCGTCCCACCTCTACGTGGCGGAGACGAGCCTCAGCAGTCCCGCCAAGGCCGCCGCGATCCGCGCGTACGTGCGGCTGTGGGCACGCGCCGCCCGCTGGATCAACGAGCACCCGAAGGAATGGGCCAAGGGCTACTACGTCGAGCACGAGGGGCTGAGCGCGGCCGACGCCGTCTACCTCGTCCAGCGTGACGGGAAGGCGACGGTCCCGGCCGCCTGGGGCGAGATCATCGCGCGCCACCAGGAGACCGCCGACCTCCTTGCCAATGAGCAGGGGAGGCCGACGCTGAACGTCCGGGCGGACCTCTACGACCTGCGGTTCGAGTCCGTCGGCGGGGCCGCGTTCACGGCGGGGGAGAAGGGATGAGCGTCGCGACCGGCGCCGCCCGGCTCCGCACGCGCGGCGCCCGGCTCGGCCCTCGGCTCGGCCCTGGAGACAGGATCCCGTTCGGCCTTGCGATCGGCCCGGTCCTCCTCCTGCTGGTGTGGGTCGTCGGCTCGGCACTCAGGTGGATCGATCCACGCACGCTGTCGGCCCCCTGGACGGTGGTCGCCACCACCGGGGACCTGATCGCCGACGGGCAACTCCAGGACCATCTGGCCACGTCCGCGACCCGGGCCCTGCTCGGCCTGGCGCTCGGGGTGGGCGTCGGCCTGGTGCTGGCGGTGGTGGCGGGCCTGAACCGCGTCGGCGAGGGCCTGATCGACGGGCCGATGCAGATCAACCGGGCCGTGCCCAACCTCGCGCTGCTCCCGCTGCTGATCCTCTGGTTCGGCATCGGGGAGCGGATGAAGGTCATCACGATCGCGCTCGCGGTGGTCGTGCCCATCTACATGCACACCCACAACGGCCTGCGCGCGATCGACAAGCGCTACGTCGAACTGGCCGAGACGCTGCGCTCCGGACGCGCGGAGTTCCTGCTCCGCGTCGTGCTGCCGGGCGTGCTCCCGGGGTTCCTGCTGGGCCTGCGCTTCGCGGTCATGTCGGCCTGGCTGTCCCTGGTCGTCGTGGAGCAGGTGAACGCCACCAGCGGCATCGGCTACATGATGACCCGCGCCGGGACCTACGGGCAGACCGACGTGATCATCGTCGGCCTGGTCGTCTACGCGGCGCTCGGCCTTTTTCTGGACGGAACGGTTCGGCTGGTACAGAGGAGGGCGCTGTCATGGCGACGGACACTGGACGACTGACGCTCGACCCGCCGCGCACCGGTCCCGCGGTCGAGGTCTCCGGCCTCACCCGGCGCTTCGGCGACCACACGGTGCTGGACGGCGTCGACCTCACCATCACCGGGGGCGAGTTCGCCGCCCTCCTCGGCCGCAGCGGCTCCGGCAAGAGCACGCTGCTCCGCGCGCTCGCCGGGCTCGACCACGGCGTCGCGGGCGCGGGCACGCTCACCAAGCCGGACCGGATCTCGATGGTCTTCCAGGACTCCCGGCTCCTGCCCTGGCAGCGGCTGCTCGCCAACGTCACGTTCGGCCTGCGCGCCCGCGACCGCCGCCGGCGGGGCTCGGACGCCCTGCGGGAGGTCGGACTCGGCGGACGGGAGGACGCCTGGCCGCACGAACTGTCCGGCGGCGAACAGCAGCGCGCCTCCCTGGCGCGTTCCCTGGCCGGTGAACCGGAACTGCTCCTCGCCGACGAGCCGTTCGGCGCCCTGGACGCCCTCACCCGCATCCGGATGCACGCGCTGCTCCGGCGGCTGTGCGAACGGCACCGTCCGGCGGTCCTGCTCGTGACCCACGACGTGGACGAGGCCATCACCCTCGCCGACCGGGTCCTCGTCCTGCACGACGGCGCGATCCGCACCGACCTCACCGCCGACGTGCCGCGGCCCCGACGGGTGACCGACCCCGAGTTCGCCCGGATCAGGACCGCGCTCCTGACCGACCTTGGCATCACCGACCCCGAAGGAGCGCAAGCCGAATGACCACGCGAAAGCTGCACCTCAACGCCTTCCTGATGAGCAACGGGCACCACGAGGCGGCGTGGCGGCTGCCGGAGTCCGACCCCTTCGTCAACCACGACGCGGCGTACTTCACGCGGCTGGCGCAGACCGCCGAACGCGGCCTGCTGGACTCGGTGTTCTTCGCCGACAGCCCCGCGCTCATGGGGAACGTGGGCCGCCGACCGGCGAGCGTCCTGGAACCGACCGTCCTGCTGGCCGCGATGGCGACGGCGACCTCGCGGATCGGGCTCATCGCGACGGCGTCCACCACCTACAACGACCCGTACAACCTGGCCCGCCGGTTCGCCTCGCTCGACCACATCAGCCGGGGCAGGGCGGGCTGGAACATCGTCACCACCGCGACGCTGGACGCCGCCCGCAACTTCGGCCTCGACGACCTGCCCGCGCACCGCGAACGCTACGAACGCGCGGCGGAGTTCGTCGACGTCGCCCGCCGCCTGTGGGACAGCTGGCAGGACGACGCGATCGTCGGCGACAAGTCCGTCGGCACATGGGCGGTCGCCGACCGGGTCAAGGCGATCGACCATTCCGGGCGCCACCACCGCGTGCGCGGCCCGCTGAACACCGCGCGCTCACCGCAGGGGCACCCGCTGCTCGTCCAGGCGGGCTCCTCGGAGAACGGCAAGGAGTTCGCCGCCCGCCACGCCGAGGCGATCTTCACCGCGCAACAGACCCTGGCCGACGCGCAGGCGTTCTACCGCGACGTCAGGACCCGCGCCGCCGGTGCGGGACGCGACCCCGACCAGCTGAAGATCCTGCCGGGGATCGTCCCGGTGATCGGAAGCACCGAACGGGAGGCGCGGGAACTCGACGCGGAACTCGACCGGCTCATCGTCCCCGAGTACGCGCGGGCCCAGCTCGCCAGGACGCTACGGCTGCCCCCCGAACGCCTGCCGCTGGACGCCCCGCTGCCCCCCGACCTGCCCGCCGAGGACGAGATCGAGGGCGCCAAGAGCCGCTACACGCTGATCGTCGAGCTGGCCCGGTCGGAGAACCTCACGGTCCGCCAGCTCATCGGCAGGCTCGGCGGCGGCCGCGGGCACCGCACGTTCGCGGGCACACCGGAGCAGATCGCCGACACCATCGAGCACTGGTTCCACTCCGGCGCCGCCGACGGCTTCAACGTCATGCCCGCCGTGCTGCCGTCCGGGCTGGACGCGTTCGTGGACCACGTCGTCCCGCTGCTCCAGGCCAGGGGCCTGTTCCGGACGGAGTACACCGGCCGCACCCTCCGCGACCACTACGGCCTGCCCCGGCCCGCCGACCGCGGCCCCGCCCCCGTCCTGGCGAACGGCAAGGCGGGCTAGACAAGGAGAACGTCATGACCGTCGACCACGTCAACGACCGTGTCAACGACCTCGGAACCGACCAGTTCAGAGCGGCGCTGGGCCGTCACGCCTCCGGCGTGGTCGCCATCACCGCGACGGTCGGCGGCCCCGTCGGCCTCACCGCCACCTCGTTCACCAGCGTCAGCCTCACCCCGCCGCTGGTCTCCTTCTACATCGCGGACTCGTCCACCACCTGGCCGAAGCTCCGCCAGGCCGCCGTCTTCGGCGTCCACCTCCTCGCCGAGGAACAGGCGGGGCTCGCGGCCCGCTTCGCCGCCCGCGGCGCCGACAGGTTCGCCCCGCCCACCGTCTGGCGGTCCAGCGAGGAGGACGTCCCGCTGATCGACGACGCCGTCGCCCACCTCATCTGCGACCGGCACGAGACCCGTCCGATCGGCGACCACTGGCTGGTCGTCGGGCAGGTCAGGCGGGCGCTGCTCAACAACCAGAAGTCACCGCTGCTCTACCACGAGGGCGCCTTCGGCGGCTTCGCCCGCCACCTCTGAAGGACGACCATGACCGTCACCGCCCTCGTCGGCAACCCGCGTCCCGACTCCCGCACCTCACTGGCCGCGACCAGCGCCGCCCGCGCCGCGTCCCACGTCATCGGCGACGTCTCCGAACCGGACGTCATAGAACTGTCCGCCCTGGCCCCCCACCTCTTCGAACGGCACGCCCCGACCGTCGCCCAGGCAGTCCACCAAGTCACCAAAACGGATCTCCTAATAGTGGCGAGCCCGACCTACAAGGCGACGTACACGGGCCTACTGAAGGCATTCCTAGACCGCATAGACACAGGAGCCCTATCAGAAACCGTTGCCCTACCCCTAATGGTCGTGGGTTCCCCAAGACACGGCTTGGCCGTGGAGGTACACCTGCGCCCACTACTGGTGGAACTGGGCGCCACCGTCGTCACCCCCGCCCTGGCAATAGAAGAGAGCGACCTCTTCCGCGCGGACGAGATCACAGCAGCCTGGGCCCAAAAACTTGAACCACAACTGCGCCCGAAGAACGGCTCCCCAATCTAGCCACATTGGAGGGACCCTTCGATGCCCGCCAAACCCATCCACCTAGCGGCGCATTTCCCCGGCGTGAACAACACCACCGTCTGGTCGGACCCCGCCTCGGGAAGCCAGATCGACTTCGCCTCGTTCGTCCACCTCGCGCGGACGGCCGAGCGAGGCAAGTTCGACTTCTTCTTCCTGGCCGAGGGGCTGCGGCTGCGCGAACTGAAGGGCCGCATCCACGACCTGGACGTCGCCGGACGCCCCGAGTCGCTGACGGTCCTGGCCGCGCTGTCCTCCGTCACCACGCACCTGGGCCTGGCCGCCACGGTCAACTCCACCTTCAACGAGCCCTACGAAGTGGCGGGAAGGCTCGCCACGCTCGACCACCTCAGCGGAGGCCGCGCCGCCTGGAACGTCGTGACGAGTTGGGACGCGTTCACCGGCGAGAACTTCCGGCGCGGCGGCTACCTGGCCGAGGCCGACCGTTACAACCGCGCCACGGAGTTTCTGCACACGGCCCGCGAACTATGGGACTCATGGGCCCCCGGCGACCTGGTCGCCGATCCGGTGACGGGGGAGTTCGCCCGCCCGGGAAGCGGCGCGTTCGCGCACCACGGCCAGCAGTTCGACATCACCGGCCACTTCGACGTGCCACGCGGCCCGCAGGGCCACCCCGTGATCATCCAGGCGGGCGACTCACCGCAGGGCCGCGACTTCGCCGCCGCCGACGCCGACGTGATCTTCAGCAGGCACGGCGCGCTGGAGGACGCCCGCGCCTTCTACAAGGACGTCAAGAGCCGCCTCGCCCGCCACGGCCGCCGCCCCGACGAACTGAAGATCATGCCTGCGGTCACCTACGTCCTGGGTGACACCGAGGAGGACGCGGCCGAACGCGCCGCCGACATCCGCCGCCGACAGGTAGGCCCCCAAACGGCCATCGCCTATCTGGAGGGCTATTGGGGCCGCGACCTCTCCGCCTACGACCCGGACGGCCCCCTTCCCGACATCGAACCCGACCTAGGCGAGGGCGTCTCCCAGGGCCGGGCCCAATTCCGCGGCGACCGCGCTGAAACAGTCCACACCTGGCAGGCCTTGGCGGCCGAACGCGGCCTCACCATCCGCGAACTGGTCATCGAGGCCACCGGAAGGCAGGCATTCATCGGCACGCCCCAATCGGTGGCCGACCAAATAGACACCTTCGTGCAAACCGACGCCGCCGACGGTTTCGTGTTCGTCCCGCACCTCACCCCGGGCGGCCTGGACGACCTGGTCGAACACGTCGTGCCACTCCTCCAGGAAAAGGGCGTCTTCCGCGCCGACTACACCGGCCCCACGTTGCGCGACCATCTCGGCCTAGGAAAGGCGTCATGACCGATCTGTCCCTGTCCGTCGCCCTGAAAGACCTCGGCTGGCACCCCGCCGCCTGGCGCGACCCGTCCGCCCGCCCGTCCGCCCTGTTCACCGCCGGATACTGGACGGACCTTGCCATCGAAGCCGAACGCGGCCTCCTCGACCTCATCACCATCGAGGACTCCCTGGGCGTCCAGGAGCCAGCCCCCACCCACGTCAACGGGCGACTCGACGCCGTCCTGGTCGCCGCCATGCTCGCCCCCGCGACCACCCGGATCGGGCTCGTCCCAACAACGATCACCACCCACATCGAGCCCTTCCACGCCTCCATCGGCATCGCCTCACTCGACTACGCGAGCCGAGGCCGCGCGGGCTGGCTCCCTCGAACCACCGAAGCCGCCCTGACCGAGGCCGACGACTTCGTCGAGGTGGTGCGCCGCCTGTGGGACAGCTGGGGGGACGACGCGGAAATCCGCGACGTCCCCACCGGCCGTTTCCTGGACCGCGAAAAACTGCACTACATCGACTTCGAGGGCGCCCACTTCAGCGTCCGCGGACCCTCGATCACCCCAAGACCCCCGCAGGGCCAACCCCTCGTCGCCGCCCTCGCACACGACGTCCGCCCCTACGAGTTCGCGGCACGCGGCGCCGACGTCGTCTTCATCACGCCCCGCTCACGCCCCGACGCCGTCACCATCATCGCCCAGGTCCGCGAGGCGGAACGAACCGTCCGTCGGACGGGCGACCCCCTCCGGATCTTCGCCGACCTCCTGGTCTTCCTGGACGAGACACCAGGCGCGGCGACGTCCCGCAAAACCCGCCTCGATGTCTTGAACGGCGCCCCACCAACCTCAGACGCCCAGGTCTTCGCAGGCACCCCCACCGAACTGGCCGACCTCCTCCTCGACTGGCGCGACGCAGGACTGGACGGCTTCCGCCTACGCCCCGGCGTCCTCCCCTCCGACCTCACCGAGATCACCCAGAACCTCGTCCCCCAACTCCAGAAACGAGACGCGTTCAGAACCAACTACGAGACCACAACGCTCCGAGCCCACCTCGGCCTGGCACGCCCCGCCAACCGCTACGCGACGTCAACCGCCCGGAGGCGTCCGTGATCCCCCTCTCCGTTCTCGACCTCGCACCCATCCCAACCGGCAGGACGGCCCACGACGCCCTACACAACACCCTGGACCTGGCCCAACGGACAGAATCCGCCGGTTACCACCGCTACTGGCTGGCCGAGCACCATCTCGCCCCAGGCGTGGCCAGCTCCGCCCCACAAATCCTCATCGCCGCGGTCGCCGCCGCAACCTCCAGAATCCGCGTCGGGTCAGGAGCGGTACAAACCGGCAACTGGACCCCACTGACCATCGTGGAACAGTTCGGCACCCTGGACGCCCTACACCCCGGCCGCATAGACCTGGGCCTAGGCCGCTCCGGCCAACGCCACACCGAACACAAAGCCGCCGAAGACGTGGACGGCCTACTAATCCCGGCCCCCTTCGACCCCTCCAGCCTCGCGAAATCCCCAAAATTCGCCGTACAGAACACCCTGCTCCAACAACAGAACCGCGACTTCGCCGACATAGTCACCGACATCACCGCCCTCCTCGACGGCACCTACACCACCGACGGACACGAGGCCCACGCGAACCCAGGCGAGAACACCGAACTGGAACTGTGGATCCTAGGCAGCAGCGGTGGCCAAAGCGCCCACGTAGCAGGCGAGCGCGGCCTACCATTCGCCGCGAACTACCACGTGAGCCCGTCCAACGTCCTGGAAGCCGTCAGAACATATCGCCAGTCATTCCGCCCCTCGGCGACCCTGGACGAGCCCTACGTCATAGTGTCCGCGGACGTGGTAGTCGCGCCCACCGACGAAGAGGCCCGCGAACTAGCGTCGCCGTACGCCCTCTGGGTGCACAGCATCCGTTCGGGCCTCCCCGCGATCCCATTCCCAACCCCCGCCCAGGCCGCCGCCCACCAATGGCACCCAGGCGACCTGGACCTGGTAGCCGACCGCGTCCACACCCAGTTCACCGGCTCCCCAGAAACCGTCGTCACAGGCCTCGAAATCCTCCGCCGCGTCACCGCCGCCAACGAACTACTCATCACAACAATCACCCACGACCACACCGACCGAGTCCGCTCCTACGACCTCCTAGCCACCGCCTGGAACCAAACCCACCCCAGACCCCCCCACCAACCACCGAAAAGACCTGTCACCCAAGACATAAAGCCTGGAAAGCAACCAGCAGGTAGCACCGATCGGTTGGCCACCGGAGCATCCTGGATCAGGGCCGGTTGGCGGCAAGAGTCGCGCAGGGGGCGGCAGTCAGTTCAACCGGTCGCGCTGCTGGGGCGGAAGCTTCTGTAGGACGGGGACGGAAGGAGAAGGGACGGAATGGTGTTCTGGTCTCGATGCGGAGGGGAAAGGCTCAACCAGCTCGTCCTGGACAACGGAGTCCCCGGCCCGCCCGACAACTGGCCCGCCCCCCCAAGGGCACCCCGGACCTTCTCACCGTCCGCGATGTCCTGCGATTCGGAACGACAAACGGCGCCCAACACCTGGGCCTGGGTGACAAGACCGGCACCCTCACCCCCGGCAAACAGGCCGACATCGTCCTACTAGACGCCACCGCACTCAACGTCGCCCCCCCTCAACAACGTCCCAGGCGCCATCGTGTCCCTGATGGACCGCACCAACGTCGAGACCGTGATAGTCGCAGGCAAGATCCGCAAATGGCGAGGCCGCCTCCTGAACGCGAACCTGGACCAAATCCGCCGCGACCTAGAAGCATCCCGCGATTACCTCTTCAAGGCCGCAGGCGTACGCCAGGACCTGTTCGCCAACAGCTAGGCCACCCCAACCACCGGAAGACCTCGACGTCGGCACAAGTGCAGAATCAACCAGCCCCCTGGCGGGCACACATGCCGGACACGACCCCAACCGTCGACGCCACCCACAGAAGAGCCGTGCACCCTCCGAACAACTCGACGACGTTGACAAGGACATCTAGGTGTCCGGCACGGCGAAGACCAGCGACGGGGGCCCGTCGCGCCCGCTCAGCGAACACCCCGGCGGCTCGTGCGGGGATGGGCCCAAGCGGTGAGGTCGACAAAAAGCCGACAAGCCTGCGCACTTCGATGTCGGCCGCCAGGCCGACGAGCAATCCTGAACCCCAACTGAAGCGAGCCAGACGAACAACAGCGGACCCCAGCCACAGGGGGGCGTGGGGGGCGGAGCCCCCCACATCGGGGGTCTGGGGGTCGCCCCCCAGACAAACACCGGGGAACCGGCCCACGCTTTCCGTGGGCATGCCTCCCTACGTGGGCGATACTGGGATTGAACCAGTGGCCTCTACCGTGTCAAGGTCGTCCGCGATCACGCCTGACCTGCAGCTTTCGAGGCGCCGCAGGTCAGCGGCGGTTGTTGGTGGTCGTTGACATCCGTTGAGGGCCGTTCGGTAACCATGCGTGCTCCAGTCGTCCCCGGCTCCGGGCGGGAGCAACGGGAGCACATCTGGGGGAGTGGTATGTGGCTCTCGATGGTGGTCGGTGCGACACGGTTAGCTCTGCGGGTGGTGTTGTGAGATTGGGGCCTTGGGGGAGGCCTGCTGGAATCGGTGGATGCGCGTGATCCCAGGCGCGGCGGCGTGTGTAAGGCCTGGGCAGGCGACCGGCAAGGGCGTGTCGATTGGTTGCCTAACGGGTGCCCATGGCAGGAGTTCACCGGCTGTCGCGGGAAGCTGGTGTACTTCATGCTTTGCGACCTGCGGGTTCCTTGACTTGCTGGTCGGCGGGAGCATGCTATCTGCAGGTCCGAGCCCGCGGACTTTAGCCGCGACATTCCGGCGTTATATGCCCAATGCCACGGCAGAGCCTGTTTGTCGTGCATCATCCAGACCTGCTCTTCGGTGTACTCATGGATAATGCGCCAGATCCACACGTCGCGGAGTGTCTTGTTTGAGGCGCGCCGGTCGTGGGCGTAGGCAGATTGCTGGCGGAGAGCAATATTCGTTGAGGTCGAATGATCCGCCCATGGTGACGCATAGTGAACTGCGGGCGAGACCGCGAGTTCGCGTCGTCAGCCAAGGCCGAGGGTGAGGATGGGGGCGCTGGTGGGCTGGGGGGAGCCGCCGGCGGGTTCGATGGTGACGCCGAAGCGCTGTGCGGCGCCGAGGCCCGCCGTGACGACCGGACGCGTCTTCCCCGACAGGTCCAGCGTGCCGGCGGAGCGTGGGGCGACCGGTCCGAGCCACCACATCTGGTACGTCTTGGCCGGGGGCAGGGGCCGTAGTCGGGACGTGGTGACGACGGCCTTGCCGAGTGAGCGCGATGACACGACGGTGACGGTGGCGGTGCCCTGCGCGCCGGTGGTGGAGGTGTGCGCGTCCGGCGCCGTCATCACCGCGGTGACCTGCCGGTTGAGGGCTTGGGCGTGGTCGGCGGACCGGTGGTAGTGCCATGCCGCGCCGCCGCTGGCCAGGGCCAGGACCAGGCAGGCCGCGGCGGCGAGCCAGCTCAGACCGCCCGTGCGGGGGGACGGCAGGCGACGGTTGAGGGGCGGGGGTGTCTGCCGGGTCCGGGCGACCTCGGCCATGACCCGTCCGCGCAGGTCGTCCGGGGGACGCCGGGACGCGGCCAGCGCCAGTCGGGTGGTGGTCTCGCGGAGTCCGGCCGCCTCGTCGGCGCAGGCGGCGCAGCCGGACAGGTGGCGTTCGAAACGGCGCCGCTCGGTGTCGGTGAGGGCGTCCAGCGCGTACGGGCCGGCGAGGTCGTGCGGGTCGTGGGTCATGCCTGCACTCCCAAGCAGTCACGCAGCCGGATGAGTCCGTCGCGCATCCGGGTCTTGACGGCGGCGAGGCCGACGCCGAGCAGTTCGGAGACCTCACGGTAGGTGTAGCCGCCGTAGTAGGCGAGGGTGATCGATTCGCGTTGCGTCTCGGTCAGGCCG
Organism: Actinomadura meridiana; assembly: GCF_039537545.1. NCBI lineage: Bacteria > Bacillati > Actinomycetota > Actinomycetes > Streptosporangiales > Thermomonosporaceae > Actinomadura > Actinomadura meridiana. The sequence continues at coordinate 1,023,902 of NZ_BAABAS010000004.1, read as the reverse complement.
CGCATGCAGCGGCGGACCTGTTGATGTTCCAGCCGGGTCCCGGCCTCCTCGGCGACCTCGTCGTACTCGGGTCCGGGGGCGGCGGTGCGCTCCTCGCGATCCCGGTCGGCCTGGCTGGACCGCACCCGGTCGACGGCGCGGCGGTGCGCCACCGTCAGCGCCCATGACGTGGGGCTGCCCCGTTCTGAACGGTAGTGCGACGCCTTGCGCCAGAGTTCGACGAGCACGTCCTGCGCGATCTCCTCGGCCTGGGCCGGGTCGCGGACAACCCGTAGCGCCAGCCCGTAGACGGGCCCGGACAGCCGCTCGTACACCTGGCCGAACGCTTCCTGGTCGCCGCGCGCGACGCGGCCGAGCAGCTCGGCCAGGTCGGGTGGGCCTTCCCCTACCAGCCGCGGCCCTTTCGCCGGTTCGTTCATCTCCACACCGATAGTTCGGAGCGGGTGGTTCCGAGGATGGGTTGGTGACTCGATGGAAGTTCGACCCATCCACGGGCCGTCCGGCCCCGAACACCGGGTGTGACAGGCAAACCAGCAACCAGGCCGCTGCGGTGGATCACCGCCGCGCTGCGCGGGCTGCTGGCCGCCGCGGCCGCGATGGGAGTCGCGGAGCTGGCGGCCGGTGTGCTCGGCCGGGCGTCGTCCTCGCCGCTGCTGGCAGTGGGGGCAGGGTTCATCGACCTCACCCCGGTGTGGCTCAAGGACTTCGCGATCCGGCATTTCGGCAGCAACGACAAGACGGTCCTGCTGATCGGGCTCGGCGCGGGGATCCTCGTCGCGGCGCTGGTCATCGGGCTGCTGAGCCGAAGCCGGCTGGCCTTTGGCCTGATCGGGCTCGCCGTCTTCGGAATCGTCGGGGTCGTCGCGGCGCTGACCCGGCCGGTCGCCGAGCCCGTCGACGCGGTGCCGTCCGCCATCGGGGCGCTCGCCAGCATGGCCGCATTGACCCTGCTGGCACGCAGCGCGCGCCCGACGGTCAACCCGTCACGCATCCGCCCTCCCGAGTCGCCTCCCGCGGGCCAAGCCGCCCACGGCACCGTTACCCCGGCAGGCGGTGAGGCAACCGGCCCCCCGGAGGAGTGGAAGAACGGACCGGAACGACGGCCCAAGGACACCGAGCCCGCCTCTGGGGCCGGTGCCGGGATCGATCGGCGGCGGGTGCTGCTGACCGGTGCCGGGGTGGTGGGCGTCGCCGCGGCCGGCGGGATCGCCGGGCGGGTGCTGCTGCGTCGCGGCGACGTCTCCTCCATTCGGGCGAAGCTGAGGCTGCCACCTCCGGCGAACCCGGCGCGGCCGGTGCCGGCGGGCGCGCAGGTGCGGGTGCCGGGGATGACGTCGTTCCGCACGTCCAACAGGGACTTCTACCGGGTCGACACCGCGCTCGTCCTACCGCAGGTCGACCCGCGCGACTGGACGCTGCGCATCCACGGCATGGTCGCCCACCCCGTCGAGATGTCGTTCGACGACCTGCTGCGCCGGACGCTGGTCGAACGCGACATCACGCTGTCGTGCGTGTCCAACCAGGTCGGCGGCGACCTCGCGGGCAACGCCCGCTGGCTGGGCGTCCCGCTGGCGCCGCTGCTGCGCGAGGCGGGGATCCACGGCGGCGCCGACCAGATCCTGTCCCGGTCGTTCGACGGCATGACGTTGTCCACCCCGATCGAGACGATCCTGGACGGACGGGACGCCATGCTCGCCGTCGGCATGAACGGAGAGCCGCTGCCGATCGCCCACGGCTTCCCCGCGCGGATGGTCGTCCCCGGCCTGTACGGCTACGTCTCGGCCACCAAATGGGTCACCGACCTCAAGGTCACCCGTTTCGCGACCGACCAGGCGTACTGGACGAAACGCGGCTACGCCGAACGCGCCCCGATCAAGACGTTCTCCCGCATCGACGTCCCCAGGCCGTTCGCGGAAGTGAAGGCGGGACGGATAACCCTCGCCGGAACCGCGTGGGCCCAACACCGGGGCGTCGACGCCGTCGAATGGCAGGTCGACAACGGCCCCTGGCGGCAGGCGCGGCTCGCGCCCGTCCCCGGCCTGGACACCTGGCGGCAGTGGGTCGCCGAGTGGGACGCCGCGCCCGGCTCCCACACGCTGCGCTGCCGGGCCACCGACGGCACCGGCCACACGCAGCCCGAACACCGCGAGCCGCCCTTCCCGGACGGTGCGACGGGCTGGCATTCGGTGGTGGTCACCGTCACCTGAAATCACCCCCACAGCACCAGACACATCGGAAACCCGAGCAAGGAGTTCACCATGTACCGCACCCGCATCGCCGCCGGCGTCCTCGCCGCAGCCGCCGTCGCCACCGCAGCGGCCGCCTGCTCCAGCGGTGACGACTCCGACGGCAAGACCGCCGCCGCCCCGGCAAGTTCGGCCCCGACCATGGCGAGCAGCTCACCGTCCGCCGACCAGCCGTTCGGGCCCGGCTGCTCGGCCGTCCCCGCGTCCGGCAAGGGCAGCTTCAGCGGCATGTCAACCGACCCCGTAGCGACCGCCGCGTCCAACAACCCGGTGCTGTCCACCCTGGTCACCGCGGTGAAGAAGGCCGGCCTCGTCGACACCCTCAACTCGGCCAAGAACATCACCGTGTTCGCGCCCACCAACGACGCCTTCAACAAGATCCCGAAGGCGACCCTCGACAAGGTCCTGTCCGACAAGAAGACGCTGACCAGCATCCTGACCTACCACGTCGTGGGCCAGCCGATCACGCCCGGCGGGCTGGCGTCCGGCGAGTTCAAGACCCTCAACGGCGCCATGCTGAAGACCAGCGGCTCCGGCGAGTCCTTCACGATCGGCGAGGGCGCGCCCGTGGTCTGCGGCAACGTCCACACCGCCAACGCCACCGTCTACATCATCGACAGCGTCCTGATGCCGCCCAAGTGACCCTTCTCCAATCGGCCGGACCCTCCATCACCCGGGGAGCCCGGCCGATCACCTACCTCGGGCGTGACCGGGAACTGCGTGCGACTGCGATCCGCCCCTTCCCGCGGTTGTGGGGAGGGGCGGACGGCGCCCTGGCACGGCGTCCGGGGTCACGGTGCTCAGTGCCGGCGGCGGGACTCATTCGGCGTGACGCAGCCTTTGCACGGCTGGGCAGGTTGTACAGCGGCGCCCCGGGTAGGGCTCGACTAGACATATTGGGATAATTCGACCTGGTCAGGGAGGGCTCCTATGGCGGGGATGATGACCACCCCCCGCGCTCGCGGGTCCGGGATGCTGAGAACCCCCCGCAGCCGCGGCATGCTCAACGGCCTGCTGCTGATGCTGTTGGCGCTGTGGGGCGGGTTCATACCTTTCGTCGGCCCCTACTTCAACTTCGGGTTCGGGTCGGGCAGCGCATGGGTGTATAACTCCGACCGCCTGGTGCTGTCCATCCTTCCGGCGATCGCGGTATTGGTGGGCGGACTGTTGTTGCTGGCCAGCGCCAACCGCCCGGTCGCGGTGTTCGGCTCCTGGCTGGCAGCCCTCGGCGGCCTGTGGTTCGTCGTGGGCACCACGATCGCTCCCCTGTGGGACACCGCCCTGGGGGCGCCGCTCGGCGGCCAGACGCGCCAGATCGCCGAACGGCTGTCGTTCTTCCAAGGCCTCGGCGCCATCATCATCATGCTGGCAGCGGTGGCCTTGGGACGCTTCCTGGTGATCGGCGTGCGAGAGGCCCGGCGAGCCGAGGCAGGACGAGCGGAAACAGCACGCGCCGCCGCGGAGGAAGACCGCGGCCACGGCTCCACTGCCGCTCCTCAATGGGACAACCAGGCACGGCCGCGCCACGACGGTCGACAGCCCGCAGGACACGGCGAGCGCACCTGGCCGGGCACCCAGCTCCGCCGCCGCGTCGGTGGCGCAAGGCGCACCCGCGGTCATGACTAGGGAGGACATCTCCCGTGCGGCGCCTCCTCAGCCGGGGCGCCGCGCCGCACGTCAGACCCTGACCGGAGGACTGTCGGCTTCTTGGTGACATTGGCGTCATTGCCCGGGCGCAGGGGCTGCCATGGCGTCGCCCCTGGCATCGTTCCTGGAGGGAAGGCTCAAGTATTCGTCGCGGGTGTGGCGTCGGCGTAGGGACGCATCTGGGGTCCGCGTCGATCGTTGCCGCAGCGAGCTTTGCCTTGCGGGGCGCGCACGGACGGCGCAGTGTCCTTCGGCCGCTCCGACGGCTATTGGTCCTTGGCGCACCCGATCCAGCGCGGCCGCGGGTAGAGCTGGTCCCGCAGAGCAGGGACAGGTGGCTGGTCCGCGGCGGTCACCGCGCTCTCAGGAGTCCCGGCGCCTGCGACGGGATGGGTGTTCCGTGGGGCGTGGTGAGGGTGGCGAAGACGACGGTGTTGTCGGTGTAGTGCTGGGTGCGGGTGTCGAAGTGGCCGCCGCAGGTGATCAGCCGGAGTGACGGGGTGTCGGTGTCGCGGAAGACGGTGTCGGTGGGGAAGGCGGATTTGCGGTAGCGCTTGACGGTGTCGACACGGTAGATCGCATTGTGGTGGTCGGTACGGGTGATGGTGACCAGGTCGCCGGGACGTGTGGCTCCGAGCCGGTAGAAGACCGAGGGGCCGTTGCGGGCGGAGTCGAGGTGTCCTTCGATGACGGTGGTTCCGGGTTGGCCGGGTGCGGCTGAGCCGGTGTACCAGGCGGCTTTGTCGTAGTCGGGGCCGGGCCGGGGGACCTGGAGGGTGCCGTCATCGTTGAGCCCGAGCGTGATGATCGCCGCGCTCACTTTGATCGCGGGGAGCTCGATCCGAGTCGGGACAGCGTAGGGCAGCGGGGAAGCGGAAGGTTCTGGGGTGCGGCTGAGGGGCGCTGCGCCGGCTTGTGCTCGCAGGGGCCGGCCGGCGGCGAGTGGCGGCTGCGGCGCGTGCTGCTGGGAGGCGAGGGTGAAGGCGATGACGCCGGCGCCGGCGGTGGCCAGTGCCGCCGCGGCCGCCGGGACAGCGTGGTCCCGGCGGCCGGTCGCAGCCCCCACAGCGGACCGCAGCACGGCCTGCTGCACAGCGGTCTGCGCGGTGCGCAGGTGCGCTGCGGCGGTGCGGAGGATCATTCAGCGGCGGTGATGGTGTGCCGGCGCCGGTGGATCACCAGGGCTCCGGCGGCTGCGGCCAGCAGCGCGGCTCCAAGGCCGAGCAGGCCGGTGTGCTGCAGGCCGGAGGTGGATCCGCCTCCGGTGGCGGCTCCGCCGTTGGGCATGGCCTTGCCCGATCCGCTGTTGTGCGGCAGGGCGAGGTAGGGGAAGGAGTGGCCGAACTGCTTGTCGTTGTGGTCGACGCGGTCACCCTTGGCCAGGGCGGGGACGAGCTTGCCGGTCTGCGCGGCGCCTTCGAGCGCTTGCAATTCGATGTCGACGACGTCGTCGGTGAGCCGGCGTCCGTTGGGGAAGCCCTGCAGGTCACCGGCCAGGATCCCGAGCCGGTTGGGTTTGGCGGTCTGGGGGACGGCCATGTTCAGCCGCAGCTCCTCGGCCGGTGTGAACCGCTTGGGGTCGACGTCCTTGTTCAGCAGCTGGGAGTTGAGGTCGGCCTTGATCGGGCCGCCGGAGTTCTTGGAGATGCCGGTCAGGAAGATCTCCGACAGGTCCTTGCGCGGCGTGGCCGGTGCTTTGATCTTGTAGATCTTCTGGATCAGCTGCGGTACCTCGGGGTCCAGGACGCGGTTCACCAGCGGTTTGACGGTGTGGTCCTGGGAGGGATCGAGCCGGTTGAAGGCGTCCTTCAGCCCGGCCGGGGAGATCACCTCGTTGACCAGCGGGTTCCCCAGCCGGGATACCTGCTGGTAGGTGTCCGCCGGCGCCTTGTCGATGTCGACGCCCGGCCCCTTGCGGTCGGTGGTGGCCCACACACCGAGCACGGGGTTGCGGACGGGATTCCCCTTGAGCGCCAGGTCGGACTTGGGGACCTGCAGCGTGATGTTGTTGACGTTGTATCCCTTGAGGGTGTCGGTGCCGGTCTCGCTGAGGTCGCCGCCGTACAGCAGGTCGAAGATCCGCAGGTCCAGGAAGAACGGGTCGTCGGCCTGCCCGACATAGGTCCTGCCGCCGCCCGACACCGGGGTGATGGCCTGCTGCCGGAGCGCGGCGTAGTTGGGCATCGAGGCCCTGCCGACGAACGACGGCGCGGCGATCGCGTCCTTGACCAGGGTACGTGTCCGGCCCTTGGTGATTTCGGTCAGCGAGTAGTGCTGCCGGAACAACAGCGTCGAATCGCGCAGCGACTTCACCGGCCCGTTGTTGTACAGGAATGTGTTGTTGTCTCTGCGGTCCTCGTTGCGGAATGTCCACCGGTAGGTGATATCGGCGTACCCGTCGCCGTCATTGTCGATCTTGATGTTGTAATGGGTGTTGGTGGCGAACGGGTAGAAGTTCGGGCCGCCGTTGGGTTCTTCGAACGGGATCCAGTTCGCGGCGATCGAGACGGTGTCCGGGGAGTCGGGACTGGTGAAGGCGTACACGTCGGTGTTGTCGGCTTGGGGGTCGTTGGCGATGAGCGGTGCCTCACGGTGGCTCGACGCCGTGCTCGTTCCCGGCCCCAGTGTGGCCAGCATGCTGGCCACACCGAGCGTCCCCGCGGCCGCGGCCGCGACTAGGGCGCGCTTTTCGCGCACCCGCTCACACAATTGACGCATTCCGCCTGTCTCCTTTGCTCGGGCGCGGACATGGACACTGACGCCCCTTTCCGCAGTTGATCATTGGATCCCCTCATACCCAGGCAGGCGCCGAAACGCGCGGCCGGGAAAACTCCGGAATCTCGCTTGATCAGCATTTGAAGGAACATCGGCAGACGGACCGATCATGATCGACCGCCCCTGCTCGGCCTGGCCGGGGCCTTGCACCGTCGAAGACGGAAGGCGGTCCGCCGGGTAGGGCGCGGTGTCCCTGCTGGGCGGCGCCCCTCGGACAAGGGTTCAGACCGAGCCGGTGAGGCTGCGCAGGGCCAGCCCTGCGCCCACGATGATCACCAGTCCGGCGGTCGTGATCCGGGTGTACCCGGCCAGGTTCCACGCGCGTTGCCGGAGCGGCACCCGGCGCAGCAGGTGGCTGAGGCGGGCTAGCAGCAGCCCGGTGGCGGTGAGCGTGGCGGCCATGCCCGCGCCGTACGCCAGGACCAGCGCCACCCCGAACCCGGTGCGGCCGAGCGCGATCGCGCCGAGCAGCACCACCAGTGCCGAAGGACTGGGCACCAGGCCCCCGGCGACCCCCAGCCCGAGCAACCAACTACGGCGCGACCGTCCATCCCGCCGTTGCGCCTGCCCGTGGCCGTGCCCGTGCCCGTGCCCGTGCCCGTGCCCGTGGCCGTGGCCGTGGCCGTGGCTATGGCTGTATTCGGGGAGGGAGGTGGAGGGGTGGACGGCCATCGCTGCGACCGGTATAGCGGTGTCCTGGGCAACGTCGATGGTGGGGCTGGGGGTTCGGCGGGCTCGCCATGCGCTGCGCAGCAGCCCGATTCCGATTGCGGTGACCATGAGTCCGCTGACGACGCCGAGGATCTTGAGCAGGGATTCCCCTGCCAGGGCTGCTGAGCCGCTGACCAGGAGCCCGAGGACCAGGACGCCTGCGGTGTGGGTGAGGGTGACGGTGGCGGCGACGATGACGGCGTCGCGCAGGCCACCGCGGCGGCCCACGAGGTAGGCGGCCATGACGGTCTTGCCGTGGCCGGGGATCGCGGCATGGGACGCGCCAAGGACCAGCGCCAAGCACAGCGCGAGAAGACCGACGGGAAGGGTCAGTTCACGAGAGGCGACGAGCGCATCGAAGCGGCTGTTCATCTGGTTGACGGCCCGGGCGAGCGGACCTGCTGAGGGCAGGTGCGGCAGCGCTCCCACCGAGGACGCGGACCCGTCTCCGATCCGCAGCGTCACTGAGCGGACGTCCAGGGGCGAGGTGAGAAGATCCCCGGGGTAGTGCCGTAGCTGCCGGCTGACGCTGCGGCGCGGAACCGGCGGGTGGTCGAGATGGACTCCGTCGCCGGCCGCGGTGATCTCGCGCCAGCCGATGCGGTCGCTGCGGAAGCCGTCGGTGAAGGCCATTTGCGACCCCGGCCTGAGGGACGTCGCGGAGGTCAGGGCGCAGGTGGTGCGGCTGGTCTGCAAGCCCGCCGCGCCCGGGGTGTAGGCGAAGGACGATGACCGGATCCGCCAGTCCAGGGGCCTTCCCTGCACCGTCGCCGATAGGGCGCGGCTCAGCCGGGCGCACTGATCGCGTGCGTAGCGGTCCGATTCGGTGGAGGTGACGGTGCCGTCGTGGTCGGCGTCGACGGTGTCTCGTTCCTGCAGGGTGGGGATCTCCGCGGAGTCCACGATCGCCAGGTCTTCCACGCGGTCGCTGCGCAGGGTCAGCCCGTTGTAGTGGTTGATGGTGAAGTTGCCCACCGGATGCGCCGGTGCGGCCAAGACCGGTCCACCGCCGAACACCAGCAGGATCGCCGCAAGCAGGATCAGCGCGGGCACCACCGCGAGCACGGTCCAGGCGGGTGCGGTGCCTGCCGATGCGATGCCCACCGGCGCGGGAAGCGGCTGCAGGCGACGCGGTGAGTCCTTCACCTGACTCTTCCCAGCGCGGGGACCTTCTCGTCTAGGTGCGGGTTGGCGCGCAGGGCCCTGGCACGGTCACGGCGAGCGGCCTGGTGGTCGCCGAGCGCCCTTTCGATGGCCGCCTTGTGCTGGTAGAACTGGGCGTTCCGCCAGCCGAGCCGGGTCGCCTTCGCCGCGAAGCCCAGCGCCTGCCGGTCCTTGCCGTTCAGGTGCAGGGCCCAGGCCAGGGCGTCGGCGACGATCACGCTGTGGCGGCGGCGCCACTCGGCGCGGGCTTGCTCCAGGGCCCGCCGGGCGTCACCGGTGTCGGCGGCGTACTCGGCGGCCGACAGGTTGTCGGCCACACCGTTCGCGGCGAGCAGCCGTTGGGTGCTGTCCAGCAGCCGGCCCTGCTGAGCGGCCTGGTCCTTGCGTCCCAGAGCGTTCAGCAATTCGAGGTACTCCATGATGTACTGCGGCAGCGGCATCCGGCTTACGACCGCCTGATATGCCTTGACCGCGGAATCGTGATCACCGCGACGCACCGCTGTTTTCGCGATCCCCTCAAGCGCCGGGGTATACGACTTGTCGGAGTTATAGGCAAGACGGTACTGGTGGGCGGCTTGGGGAAAATCGCCTGCGTGAAAGGCGAGTTCGCCGAGATAGTACCGGCAGTAGGCGATGTCGGACGGAACGTATGCGGCCTCCAGCGCCTGAAGCAGGAGTGTACGGGCGCCGTCCCGGTTACCGTGCATTTCAAGCTCGTAGGAGGCTCGGGTGAACGACGACACACCGGGAGCCAACCTCGTCATGCGGCCGACCGCCGCGGTGGCGGCAGCGTAGTCCCCGAGCTGGGTGTAGGCGTCGGTCAGCACACCGAACACCCCTGGGCTGGATGCATTGATCTTCTTGGCCTCCTCGCCCCAGCGCGCCGCCGCGCGAAAGTCGTGCCGCGCATTGGCCAACGCCCCCATCCCGACCATCGCCGCGTAGTTGCCGCTCGGCTGCAGGGCGAGGGAGCGGCGCAGTGTCCCTTCGGCCTTGGGGTAATAGCTCGGGTCCGCGCTGATCCGCGCCTGCTCGACATAGGCCCCGCCCAGGGCCGCCCACGTCTGATAATCGCCGGGGACTTGGCGCAACCGCTGCTGGTAACGGGCGATGGCATCGCCGCCCCCTCGTCCCGCTGGAGCCGCCACGGTGTCCGAACCGGTGGAGGACGGCCCTTTGCGGACGATCCCGACGACGACCATCGCGGCCACCGCGCCGGCGATCACAAGCAGTACCAGCCCGGCCAGGCGCAGTCGCCCGGACGAGCCGGCGGCGCGGCCGCCGCGCCGACTGGCAACAATGCCCACAGTCCCCTCGCCCTCCTTCACCTGACGGCCACAGGAGGGATATCCGCACTGACAGCACAACCCCGCCCGCGCTACGTTTCGGCATTCCCCGCCATTAACTCCGCTGAAAATGTGAGAGCTAGTATTTTTGTCCGGTTTTCCACTTTGTCGAATGTCGGGAATGCTTGTCAATGTCCGCCTTGGACGTCAACCCTCCTTGGAGTTTGCAGCGTACCCTTTGAGATGAACGGTATTCGCCGACCGTGGTCATCAGGCCTTGGTTTGGTGATTTCTTGCAGAAGTATCGAAATCACCCCACAGTAATTTGCGGGTCCCGGCGACCGGCATCAGCGGCCGGACACACATGTTCCCGGCCACGGCCGAGCGGTGTGACAAGCCGGAGCGCAAGGCCTCGTTGAAGGTCATCGATCCCGGCGGAGACGCTGCAGGGTTCCTGGCCAGATCACGACCGGCCGCGACCAGAGGACTGTTCGCCGCACAGCTCGTCGGCGCTGTGGAACGGTGGGGGTTGCCGGGCCGGATACGCTTTTCCCAGCAGGGATGGGCAGGGAGGGCGGGGGTAGATAGCCGGGGCCCGTGGCGTTTGGGCGGGGAGGCGGTGGTCACCGGATGGTGATCAAGGACGAGGGCAGGGCTGCGCGGGTGTGGGCCCTGATCGCCGGGTTCGCCGGTGCTGAGGCGGTGTCGGTGGGGCACGTGTGCCGGGCCGCCGTCCCTGTGACGGGTACGGACGGGGCGGCGTTGTCGCTGGTCACCGCGCCGGACCGGCGGACGTTGCTGCACGCCACCGATGGGGCGGCTCGGCGGTTGGACGATTTGCAGTTCGGTCTGGGTGAGGGGCCGTGCGTGGACGCCTGGAGGCAGGGTGGTCCGGTGCTGGTCGCCGATCTGGGTTCGGTTGAGGCCATGGCGCGGTGGCCCTGGTTCGCGGCGTCGGCGGTCGAGGCGGGGGCGGGAGCGTTGTTCGCGTTTCCGTTGCAGGCGGGCGCGATCCGGCCGGGCGTTCTGGTCCTCTACCGGGCCCAGCCTGGGCTCTTGTCGGATGAGCAGCTGGCCGACGCGCTGGTGTTCGCGCGCGCTGCGTTGACCGTGACCTTGGACACCGTGGGATCGGACGGCGTGGAAGGCCGATCGACACCGGTCGCGTCCGGCTGGCTGGGCCAGGATCGCGCGGAGGTCTATCAAGCCACGGGGATGGTCGCGGTCCAGCTGGACGCCGGTTTGGACGAGGCGTTGGCCCGGTTGCGGGCGCACGCGTTCACCACCGATGCGAGTTTGGCCGAGATCGCACAGCAGGTGCTGGACCGCGTCTTGCGGTTCACGCCTGATGGCACCGGAGGCTCCGATGCCGAGTGAGTTCGGCCGATGGTGAGGCCACCGCCTGTCGGCCGATGCGAGACACTGACCGGAAGGGAAGGGAAGGGAACGCGACATGGCGCGTGAGCAGTTGTTGACACGGGTGTTCGTGGAGTTGGCGGACACGCTGGTAGCCGATTTCGACGTGATCGAGTTCCTGCATCTACTCACCGAGAGGTGCGTGCAGCTGCTGGAAGTCGATCAGGCGGGCCTGGTGCTGGCCGATCAGACCGGCCGGCTGCGGTTGGTCGCCGCTTCCTCCGAGCAGACTCGGCTGCTGGAGGTGTTCCAGCTCGAACGCGACGAGGGCCCGTGCCTGGAGTGCTATTCCACCGGCCGTCCGGTGGTGGCCGCAGACCTGGCCGCCGCTCGCGACCGCTGGCCGGCGTTCACCGAGGTGGCGTTGCGCCGGGGTTTCGCCGCCGTCCACTCGCTGCCGATGCGGCTGCGCGACCAGGTCATCGGTGCCCTCAACCTCTTCCAGGCCGAACCTGGCGCCCTGGACACCGACAGTGCCGCCCTGGGCCAGGGGTTCGCCGACATCGCCACCATCGGGCTGATCGGCGAACGCGCGGCACGCGAGCAGGCGCTGCTGTCCCAGCAGCTGCAGACCGCGCTGAACACCCGCGTCCTGATCGAACAGGCCAAGGGGATGATCGCCGAGCGCGCCCAGATCTCGGTCGACCAGGCATTCACGGCGATGCGTACGCACGCCCGCAACAACAACCATAAACTCACCGACGTCGCCGCCGCCGTCACTCGCGGCGACCTCGTCTTGGACCAGGTCACCCCGGGCGGGAGACGAAACACCGACGGGCAGAGGAAGTGACTAGGAGCCGCGGCCTCGCCTCCTTGGCCGGCTTCCATACTGGTTCGGCGTCACACGGACGCCGCACCTGATCACCAATGCCGCATGCGACGGCGTGCCCTGGCCTGCTATGGGCGGAACGGTCGTGCGCAACTGAGCGCGGATGCCTTTTACTTTGAGCCGATGCGTGCTTGCAGGGGAGCTTCGCCCCGCCTACAGTCGACGTGAACGGTCATGCCCCGTCAGGGGATGTCCGCTCGCAAAAACGAAGATCGGCTTTTCGCCACTCCAGTCCCTGGTGGCAACTCCATGACGCACCAGGGAAAGGGCACCATCATGGTCACGCCGCACAGCCGGGGCTCGTTGGGCGAAGGCGCCGCAGGGGCGCGTGAGGCTCGCCCCGCCGCCGGGGGGTTCGCCGGGACGCCGAGGGGCGAAGCCCTCGCGATCCACAGCGGGTCGGCTTTGACGTTCCAGACCACCGATGTGATCGGTGGCGAGCTGCTGGTGATGCTGGCCGGTGAGATCGATGCCTCCAACAGCGGCTGGCTGTCCGGCCGCCTGACGGCCGTGGTCACCGGCCGTGCCGTGGCCTCCGGGGTCGTGGTGGATCTGAGCAAGGTCGGCTTCTGCGACGCGAGCGGCATCAGCGTACTGGTCAACGCTTTGAAACGGTGCCGCAGCCACCAGATCGCGCTGGAACTGGCAGGCGCGCACGGCAGGGTCGCCCGTGTCCTGCGCCTCACCGGCGTCGACCAGGCCCTGCCCCTCTACACCGACCTGGCCGGCGCCCTCCAGGCCATCGCCCGGCACCGGTCGGCGCCTGTACAAGTGCCGCCTCGCCAATCGATGACGAGACGGAAGTCCGAAAGCGGCGGCGGTGATGGCGGTGGGGGAGCCGACGCTGTCGCCCAGCAGTGGTGAACTCCCTGGCCGCCGAGGGGGCCCTGGGACGGGCCGCCCGCGATGTGACGCGCGGCGATCCCGTGGCCATGGGCGCGCTGTACGACCTGCTGTCGACGGACGCCTATCGGCTGGCGCTGATCGCTTGCGACCGGCCCGAATTGGCCGCGCGGGTCGTCGAAGAAGCCTTCGTGCATCTGGAGCACCTGCTGCGAGCGGAGGACGACCGGCGGGGGGCGGCGGACCTGATGGCGTTGACGCACCGCACGGTGCTGACCCGCCTACTGGGAGGCCCGCCCCGCAAGCACGAATCACAAGCCGCTGATCCATTTCGCGGGGGCAGCGTGGATCTTGGCGTGTGGTCCGGTCGGCCTGGCCTCTCGGCGCTTCAGTCCTGCTGTGTCGCGCTCGGCTGCCTACGGCTCTACACCACCGGCCAGATCGCCGAGATGCTCGGCACCGACGACGGTGCCGTCAAGGACGCCATGACCGAGGGGCTGCGCGCACTGGCCTGATTGCTGTCCGACATCCCGGGTAGGCGCTCCACGTTCACGCTGCCACGTCCACGCTGCCGATCGGCGGCCGGGTACGCCGGGGCCATGGTGGGGCGGTGGTCACCACGGGGAGAGGACGAGGGCCTGGAGGGCCAGTGCGGTCAGCGCCTGGGCGGCCAGCCAGCCGCGTGCCGGGGGGCGGTGCAGGGCGGCTGCGGGGATGATCCAGACGGCGTAGGGGATCCAGATCCGCTCGACTTCGCCCTTGGTCACCCCCGACAGGTCCAGCGCGAGGGTGCCGAGCAGCGCCGCCCCGACCAGCAACGCGACCGGGAGGATCGGACGTTCGGCCGGCCCATCGGTCATCGATCCCGGGATTGGGTCCGGAGCCCGGATGCCTGATATCAGGGCGCGGGGGCTTCGCCAGATCGTGTGCAGCGTCGCCGGGAGCGCGTGCGCGACGGCGGGGCCGGTGAGCAGACCGAGGACGGCGAAGTCGGCGAAGGCGTAGTAGGCGAAGGAGCGCCGGGCCGATCCGCGGCTGATCAGGTAGGTCGCATGGGTTGCGCGGACGCCGTCCAACCACCAGAATCCGCCGACGGTGAGCAGGGCCGGGACGACCACCAGGCCGCACGCCAGCGCGGCAAGGACCCGGAGACGCGGGCGGCTGAGCACGACCACGGCCAGCGGCACGGCGTACAGCGGCAGCAGCCCATAGCTGAGGTAGGGAAGCGCGCCGAGCAGGATCCCGCCGAGCACAGCGGCAGGGACGCCCCCCAGCCGCGACTTCCGGGACGCCGCCATCGCCAGCAGCGCGGTTCCCCACGCCCCGGCCGCGAGGAAGAAGGCATCCATCGTGGTGGCGACCCACAGCGCCGGCGGCGCCAGCGCCAGGAACGGCAGGGTGGTGCGGGCGACCCGTTCACCGGCCAGGCGCCGCACGGTGACGGCGATCGCGATGACCGCCGAGCTCCCGGAACCGATGAGGAGTACCGCGGCCCAGCCCGCCCCGCCGAGTCCGGCCTGCTGCAGGAGCCATAGGACCAGCATGGGCAGGGGTGGGTGGCCGCGCACCTGCGTGGTGTAGCCGCCGAGTCTGTCGCTGAAGGTCGCCAGCCAACTCAGCGGGTCCGGGCTGAGTTGTGGCAGGCCGGCGAGGTATTCGGTCGGTGCCTTCAGCGGCCGGGTGAGCGCGTCCAGCCCGTCGCTGGCGGCCAGTGTGACCGCCCACAGTGCCGCGGTCGCCCAGGTCACCAGTAGCGTCGCCCGCCAGGCGAACCGCCGCGTCAGCGTCGGCAGGGCCGCGACGGAGAACGCGGCGACGCCTGCGGCGGGCAGCACCTGCCAGCTCAGAAACCTCGCGTGGGCGAACAGCGGCGGCAGCGGGTCCTCGGTCGCCAGCCCCGCCTGCCGCCGCCACCATCCGACGGCGAACGCCGCGGCGACCCCGGCGGCCCACACCGCCACTGCGATCCAGCCCACCCGCTTTGCGGCCGGTCTGGACGGGCCGGTTCCGGTGCGGTCGGGCCGGGGCTCGGCGACGGTCACGACGGCCTTGCCGGACAAGGCCCTTTTGCCGGACAAGACGTCAAGGAACGCAGGGTGACGAACCACCGATCTGCCTCCTGCCAGGTTCCGGTGATGGTCGCGGCGCAACCGGCGGCGATGCCATGGATCGCCTCGACCGACACCTGAGCCCACTCGAACCACTCGCCGACCCTCCCGGGGGCGCGTAGCCGCAGCGGCTCGATCTGGGAGCCCGACCCCGGTGGCCCGACCTCGACCAGGACGCGTCCGCCCGGTGCGAGCAGGCCGAGGACGCGCCGCACGAGCATCTGCGGGTCGCCGCCAATGCCGATGTTGCCGTCGGCCAGAAGCGCGGTGCGCCAGAGTCCGGTGCCAGGTACCAGCCCGAACACATCGCGGCACAGTGCGGGCCCTCCCGCCTGGACCGTGAGCGCTACCGCGTAGGGGACGACGTCGATGCCCAGCACCGGGACGCCGCGCCGGGCCAGCGCAACCGTCAGCCGTCCCGGTCCTGAGCCGACGTCCAGTGTCGTGCCGGAGCACCGTGCCAGCAACCCGCCGTCGCCGGGCCGCAGCGCCAGCCAGTCCTGGATCGGCAGCGGGCGCCGCTGGCCGTCGGCATGCTCGATCTCCACCGGCGCATGGCCCTGCAGCGCTTCCTCGTACAGTTCACCGATCACGCCGGGATGCTCCTGACTCCGAGCGCCCGCACCCTAGCCGCGAACCGGCCACCCTGGGCGGCGATGGCCGCGGCGACGGTGGCGGCGTCGGTGGGGGTGTCGACGTCGGTCAGTTCCGGCAACAGCCTCACCTCCAGCCCGGCCGCTTTCAGCCGGGCGAGCTGCCGGGCGCCGGTGTCGGGCCGCGACATCGGGACACCGCGCAGCAGCCGCTCGTCGGGGCGGCGCAGGCCCAGCAGCCAGAACCCGCCGTCGCGCGCCGGCCCGAACACCGCGTCGCTCTCTTGCAGGGTCCGGCCGGCACGGCCCAGCAGCGCGGGCGTGACCTGCGGGGTGTCCATCCCGATCAGCACCAGCGGGCGGCCGTCGTAGGCGTCGGCGAAGGCGTGCGCGAGCCGCTCGTCCAGGCCGCCGCCCCGCTGCGCGAGCACGGTGAACCCGCCGGGCAGCCACGGGCCGGGCCTGCCGGAGAGCGCGAGGACGCGGCGGCCGGCCGGTGTGGCTGCGACTGCGGTGAGGGTGTCGGCTAGCGATGCCTCGGCCAGCGCAGCGGCCTCGGCGGTGGTGTAGGCGGGCGTCAGGCGCGTCTTCACCCGCCCCGCGGCAGGCTCCTTGGCGATGACGATCAGGTCCGCGGCCGCTGCGGCGCTCACGGTTCCGCCGGTCACGGAGCGACCTCCGCCAGGACGCGGCGCATGTCGCGGACTGCGCGAACCGTTCCGCCGAAGGTCCCGGTCACCTTCGAGGTGCCGGTGCGGGGACGGTAGGCGACATCAACTTCAGCGATTCGCCACCCGGCGCGGGCAGCGCGCAGCACCATCTCCAATGGGTAGCCGAACCGGCGGTCGGCCAAGTCCAGCGCCAGCAGGTCGGCGCGGCGGGCGGCGCGCATCGGGCCGAGGTCGTGCAGCCGGGTGCCGGCGTGCCGGTTCAGCGACCGGGCCAGGACAGCGTTGCCGAGCCGGGCGTGTGGCGGCCACGCCCTGCGGCCCACCGGATGGCGGCGCCCCAGCACCAGCCCGGGCATGACCCGTTCCTCGGGCTCACTTGTAGCTTGGAGGCCGTCGAGCGCGGTGACCAGCCGGGGTAGTTCAGCCGGGTCGAGCGAGGCGTCGGCGTCCATCACGCACACGACCTCGCTGCCGGCGGCTACAAGCCCGGCGTGGCAGGCGGCGCCGAACCCGCGCGTCGGTGCCGCGACCACCTGCGCACCATGGTCGGCGGCCACGCGCGCCGACCGGTCGGTGGAGGCGTTGTCGACCACCAGGGGCCGGAAGCCCGCGGGTATCCGCGACAGCACCCACGGCAGGGCCTCCGCCTCGTTGAGGCACGGGAGAACCACGTCGATCACATGCCTGTCGCTACTTTCGGTCATGAGCTCACCCCCATTTACGAGCTGATTGCATGCCCGCGGAGCAATCGATCAATCGCTAAAGGTGTTGGTGACTCCCTCATGCCGCCCCGCGAACCGCCCCGGTTCGAATCCGAAACCACCGGTAGGCGGCATAACCGCCCCGCGTGCCTGATGGGCATCGGGCGCCGCGGCGGCGACCTCCCTGTTGGCGTCGGGAGAAGGGGTCATCGCGATCAGCGGCGACACCGTGAGTAGTTCCGTGCAGTGGTCGCAGTGCCAAGAACTCCTCAGGCATCCCGGCCCAGATCACCGCGATCGCCCGTCGCCCGCTCTTCTCCGGCATCGTCAGGACCCTCCCGGGCCGGGAGCCGTCCCGGCCCTCCACTGAGTTCGGAGCCAGAGGAAGCACGGCTTGGTCAAAAGGCACAAATGTGACTCAAGTCATACGATTCTTCCGCTTTGGGTCCGCTGTGACGTGGGTGCTCCGCCGCCCGTGCAAGCGTGGCGGCGGCAGCGGTTAAGCCGCGGCCATGTGCGGAAGCGTCGATGGCGGTGTCAGTGGCCAGCGCGACACCACGTGGCTACTACTGATCAATCACGGTGGCGCTCGCGAACTCCGCCATGCCGTCGGTGAACGGCACGGATGCAGAGAAGCCCAGCTCACTGCGGGCGCGGTCGGGCCGGGCGACGATATGGCGGACGTCCCCGAGCCGATACTCCCCGGTGACCTGGGGGTCGGGCCCGCCGAACGCCGTCGCGAGAGCGCCGGCCACCTCGCCGATGGTGCGGGGCTGGCCGCTGGCGATGTTGTAAGCCCGCAGTCCCTGACGCTGCTGTGGCGAGACCGCGACCTGT
This sequence comes from Actinomadura meridiana, assembly GCF_039537545.1. Taxonomy (NCBI): domain Bacteria; kingdom Bacillati; phylum Actinomycetota; class Actinomycetes; order Streptosporangiales; family Thermomonosporaceae; genus Actinomadura; species Actinomadura meridiana. The sequence continues at coordinate 1,006,075 of NZ_BAABAS010000004.1, read as the reverse complement.
TCCAGGGCTAGCACGTTGGCGCGGGCGACGTCGCGGACGTGCACGAAGTCGCGGCGCTGCGCGCCGTCCTCGAACACCAGCGGCGCCTCGCCGTTCATCAGCCGCGACCGGAAGATGGCCGCGACACCGGCGTACGGGGTGTCGCGCGGCATCCGCGGCCCGTACACGTTGTGGTAGCGCAGCGCCGCGACGCAGCCGCCGGTCGCGCGCGCCCACGACGCCGCCAGGTGCTCCTGCGCCAGCTTGGTGTCGGCGTAGACGTTGCGGGGGTCGGGCATCGCGTCCTCGGCGACGATGCCGGGCGCGAGAGGGCTCCCGCATTGCGGGCAGTCCGGTTCGAACCGTCCCGCCCGCAGCGCCTCCTGCGGGCGCGGCGCCGGACGCACCGGGCCGTGCGCCCGGCAGGCGTAGGCGCCCTCCCCGTAGACGACCATCGAGGACGCCAGGACCAGCGCGCCGACCCCGGCGCGGGCCATCTCCGCCAGCAGCACCGCGGTGCCGTGCACGTTCACCGACGCATAATCCGGCAAGTCCGAGATGTCCACGCCGAGGCCGACCTTGGCGGCCTGGTGGCAGACGGCGTCCACGCCCTCCAGCCGCCGCGCCACCGCGGCCGCGTCCCGGACGTCGCCACTGCCGGCCGGTGCGCCGGGCCGCGGATGTAGGCCGTCGGGCCGCAGGTCCAGGCCGCGGACCCGGTGGCCCGCGGCAATGAGCGCCTCGGCGATGTGCGAACCGATGAAACCGGCAGACCCGGTAAGCAGTACGTCCATCCCAACGAACCTAGGCCACCCGGCGCCCCGCGCCTTGAGGAAGCGAACCCGAACTGCCGCAGATGACCACGCCAGGAGGATCCGGCGGGGGCCCCGGTTTGAGGTGATGGCCGGCGTGCTGCCAGGGCGGCGACCAGGTGTGGATTTCAGTGACGGCCGGAGGCGGTGAGGCGGGCGAAGACCACGGTGTTGTCGCGGTAGTGGCCGGTGGAGTGGTCGAAGGTGCCGCCGCAGGTGATCAGGCGCAGCGAGGGGCCGGGGGTGTTGGCGTAGACGGCGGCGGTGGGGAAGCGGGTTTTGGGGTAGCGGCCGATGGCGTCGATGGTGAAGGTGGCGGTGGTGTGGTCGGCGCGGTCCACCTGGATTTGCTGGCCGGGTGTGAGTGCGCCGAGCCGGTAGAAGACCGAGGGCCCGGAGGCGTCGGAGTCCAGGTGGCCTTCGATGACGGCAGTTCCGGGTTGGCCGGGGGTGACCGAGCCGGTGTACCAGGCGGCCCGGTCCTGGTTCGGCGGACGGGGCACCTGTAGGGTGCCGTCGCCGGCCAGCCCGAGTTTCAGCAACGCCGAATGGACTTTGATCGCCGGGATGGTGATCGCGGTCGGTGTCGATGCGGGGAGCCGGAGCTGCGGCGCGTGCCACCGTGGTCGGGCTGGGGGCGGGAGCGTGGGGGCGCCGGTGGCCATGGCCGGTTCCGGCGGATGCCGCTGGAGGTCGCCGCCGGCGGCGGTGAACGCGAGGATGGCGGTGCCGGCGCAGCCGCAGCAGGCCGCGGTCGCCAGGGCCGCGATGCGGATCCGGTGACCGTCATCGCGGCCCTGCTGTGTCGTCCTCGGCGCCATGTGTTCTCGGTTCCCTGTCGACGTGCCGGTATCAGGGCTTGTGGGCGTTGGTGCGCCGGGCCAGTGCGCCGGCCGCGCCTGCGGCGATCACGAGGCCGCCGCCGAGGCCGAGCAGCCAGCCACCGGTCGCGTCGCTCGCCGCGGCGGCGGTGGAGCCGCTGCCGGTGGCGACGCCGCCACCGGCCATGGCCTTGAGCGGCCCGCACAGGGCGGGTGAGGTGGCTGCGAGCGGCAGTGAGGGCACCAGTTCGCTTTTCTCCTTCTGCGCACGGGCGGGCAGCTTGGTGGGGTCGTCGCCGTGCACCACGATCACGCCGATGCCCGACCGCACCGACTTCAGCGTGGCTGCGTCCAGCGTGATGGTGCGCTGGTAGTCGGCGCTGGCCCCGCTGGGGGCGATCGTGAGGTTGGTACCGGCCTTGGGGGAGGTGTCGCCCCTGACCGACAGGGTGGTCTGGATCGGCCCGTACGTCGTCTGTCCCTCGGCGGTGTTGATCACGCCGTCGCCGTTTTTGTCGTTGGCCTGGGTCGGGCAGACGCCGTCGGCGCCACCGTGGATGTGCTGGACGTGCGGGAACGGGCCGCCGTTGAAGGTGGCGGCCAGGCCGGAGAAGTGCTCGGTGATGACCGCCTGGTCACCGGTGAGTCTGAGGGTGAGGCTGCCCGACCCGCTCTGGTTGTTCAGCGGGTCCAGCATCGCCTGATACGTCGTGGTCGACTCCGCCCTGGCCGACTGCGTCGTGGTGGCCGATGCCGCCGTCGCGGCCGCCGCCAGCGCCGTGCCGGTCATGCCTGCCGCCGCCAGCGCGGCCGCACCCAACACCCGATATCGGTTTTGTCCCATTTCTCCCCCTTTGGAGCATTGCGTGGTGGTGAATCGTCTCCTTCGACTGGAATCGGATCCGCGCCTGAGGTGCACTTCCCGTCATTGAATATGGGAATTGGAATGAAATGGAATTTGTAAGGTAAATGCACGCGCAGTGCCCGGCACTCCGTGCGGTAACGGCGGGCTGCCGGGTGTCGGAGCCGACGGCCACAAGACAGCGGCGATCCCCTGCCGAGTGGCGCAGGCGGCGCGGTCCGTGGCCAGGCCAGGGCGGGCGTGAGCGGGCGGCGGCAGCGTTGCGGCCGTATAGTCCCGAACCTGGTGTCCTTCTCCGAGAGACTGGCCGCCCTGTTCACCTCCGTGGGCTTCCCGAGCCGAGCGCGCGATCGGCGCCGTCCTGCCCTGCGTCATCGGCGTGAGTACCGCAAAGGGTGGCCTGGCTCACTGCGGTCACCCGCTCCGGCGAGACCGGGGCCGCCGTCGATGTCAACGAGTCTGGGGTGTTCGCGGCACGAGCCCCGTCTGGTGCGAACATCTCGTATCAGATGCGATGACGGAGCGTGTCGATGTCTATGTTGGGCCGCCAGGTTCGGCTCGATTGCAGCTGGCGGCAGGGGGTGCCGCTGCTGCGGCCGGAGGCGCAGGTGTTCGAGGTGGGGCTCGTTGAAGGGTGACTCACTGTCAGGGAGGCTCGCGGAGCCGGCATCATCACATCAACTCTGGATCATTTCCTTGGGGCATGGCGGCGATGTTGTGCGTGGCCGAGTCGCAGGGCGTAGATGATGGCGCTGAGGGCGAACATGGCGGCGGTGACCAGGAGCCAGTGGCCGAGGTAGTCGTGCTGGGTGCGTCCGCTGGCCGCCAGGTAGGTCTGCCGGCCCTGTTGGATGATCATGGGGAAGAACAGCAGGAGCAGCAGGCCGGCTCCCAGCGCTGGCAGCCGGATGTGGTTCACCGCCGACACGAGCGGGGGCGTGGCGGCCCGGGAGGGGCGCAGTGCCCGCAGGGCCCGGGCCAGGGAACGGTCGGCCAGAGCGTACAGCGGGAACACCGCGAGGTCGTGGCCGAGGACGGCGCCGGCGAACCAGATGAGGATCCAGGGCCAGTGCGGGGCTGAGAGGGTCTGCACGGCCGCGTATCCGGCCAGCGCGAAGCACGCCGCCAGGGCGAGCAGGTGCAGCGGGGCGGCGCCGTAGAAGTTCTTGATCGCCGTCAGCTTGTGCCGCATGTCAGGTGTCCCGGAAGTCGATGGAACGCACCCATTTGGTGTTGTGGACGCCCGGCAGCGCGGGCACGATGACGCGGGCGGGGTAGCCGTGGTCGAGGGACAGGTCGGTGCCGTTGACCTTCAAGGCCAGCAGTGCGTCGGAGTCGAAGACCTGGTTGAACTGCAGGGTGGCCTGGTTGAAGGCTCCGCTACGTTGCAGCGATTGGACGTGCGCTGAGGCCGGGTGGGCGGCGCCGACGAGGGCGGCGAGGTCGCGTAGCCGTACACCGGTCCAGGTCTGCAGGGTGGACCAGCCTTCGACGCAGGCGATGGGCAGCGCGGCAGTGTGCTGAGCCATTGCGAGCAGCTGAGCCCGGTCCAGCTGAACGACCTGGCCGCCGTGGGCCAGGGTCAATCGCCAGCCCGCGCCGACGTCGGTGGCAGTGATCGCGGCCGCGGTCGCCGTGTGGTTGATCGGGAAGTCGCCGGGTGTGTCGCGGTAGCCGCCCCGGGGGGCCAACAGCGCCACCCGGCGGGCGGCGCCGCCGATGCTCTGCCCCGCGGTCATGACGGCGATCAGGGCGCTGCCGCCGCCCACCAGGGCCAGCGCGCCGCGGCGGCTGAGCGTCGCCGGGGCCGGGTCCGCCGCCACCAGCCCGTCAGGATCGGCGAGTTCAGGCCGGGTCTGCGCACGGGAGGTCCGCAGTTCCCGGCGGAGCGAGCGGGAGCGCAATGCGCTGATGAGGCGCGGCAGTTTGATGGTCACGTGGGCGACGAACGCGCCGATGAACACCCATGCGCCGTAGTAGTGGGCGGTGTAGAAGTCGAACGGGAACGCATACCAGTACTGGATGTCCAGGACACCGGTGACGATCTCGAACAGGATGCCGCCGACCAGCAGCAGGAGGGAGAGCCGTTCGAGGACCTGGGCGATGGAGCGGGCCGGTGGCCAGGTGAACAGTTTCGGCACCACCGACCACAGCTTGGCCAGCACGACCGGCACCAACACCAGTCCGAGGCCGACGTGCACACCCTGGTTCAGCCGATACAGCCACACCGGCCGGGTCGGCCAGGTGAAGTACGGCAAGTGCAGCCAGCCGACATGAGCGGGGAACGCCTGCCCGAACCACGGCGCGTACGCCACGAACGACACCAGCCCCGTGATGATCACCACGGGAAGCGTCACCAGCAACACCGCGCCGAACATCGACGTCAGCCAAGGCCCCCGCAGCGGACTGCGCCACGCCCGGGTCCGCCCGAACCCGGGCGGGCGCGCTCGCTCCAGAGCGCGCCAGAGCCTCACCGGAAAGCCGGGCGCGGCGGTTTCCGCGCTGGGACGCGGGTCATCGGGAGCGGCCATGCCCGCCGATCACACTGCCCACGAGGCCGGCGGTGACACCTTCACCCGACGACGCCCGGCGCTACGGTCGATGTCGCCCACGGCAAGCCTCCCTTTCGCCACCACGGAGTCTTTTGGGTGCCCGCAGACACCCTGCTCTAACGTCCTACGGGTCTTGGGTGGCGGCCGTCCAGCGGCGCTGTGCCCGGGTCTTTGAGGTTGAGCCGCGGAGTGCACCGGTCGATGAGACCGTCAAGGACGCCACGGTGGCCCTCTCCTGCGGCGTCGATCAGGCGAACAGCCACGGGCCGCACAAGTGAAGCAAGCTCGGAGCCCCGGCCCGGCTCGGCGTGAGCGTTGGGGTCTTTGCGGTCAGAGACGACCGCGCCTATGGTCCGTCGCCCTGCGCTCAGGACGAAAACGGTCCGGATCGGAGCCGTCAACCCGGTGGCCTGGCGCGGTGTTGCGGGGTGTTCAACGGTCATGTCGCGGCGCGCGGCGCCCTGGTGGGAGTGACTTTGTTCCATGGGCTGTCGACTGGCGTGTGCGGGGTGGTAGAGGAACAAAGCCGCTGGTTCGGGCAGTGTAGTCAAAATAGCCTCCGCGTGTGCGGGTCATGCGCTTCTCCAGAAGCGGCTTGCCGGTGCCCTTGACGAGCAGCGCCGTCATCAGCACCGGCGACAGGACGGTGAGCGGACCGGTCCAGTGGTCGCAGGTGGCCAGAAACAGGCCCCACCAGACGAGCGAGTCGCCGAAGTAGTTGGGGTGGCGGGTGTAGCGCCACAGGCCCCGGTCCATGACTTTGCCCTTGTTGGCGGGGTCGGCGGTGAACCGGGACAGCTGGAGGTCGCCGATCGCCTCGAAGGCCAGCCCGATCGTCCAGACGAGCACACCGGCGTACAGCGCGATGCCGGGTCGGCCGTCCTGGTACATGGCCAACTGGACGGGAAGGGACACAAACCACAGCACGAGGCCCTGAGGTAGGTACACCTTCCGCAGGGCGTAGCGGTTCCGGCCTCCGGGGGCCTTGGACAGCAGGTCCTCATACCGCGGGTCTTCGTCTGCGCCTCGGGCGCGCCGGGCGATGTGGGCGGCCAGCCGCAGCCCCCACAGCAGGGTCATCGTCAGGACGGTCCAGCGGCGCGCAGGGTCCCCGTGCCCGGTCGAGGCGGCGGCGCTGACCGCCGCGACGGCGCAGAAGCCGAGGCCCCAGGCGACGTCGATGACGCTGTGCCGGCCGAGCCGCAACGCGACCGCGAACGTGACCGCGAGTACCACGGCGACGGCCCCTGCGGCGTAGGTGAGGTTCCACCAGAAGAAGATCACAGGCGGCCCGCAGGGTCCGCGGCGATAGAGCCGAGGTCGGCGCGGGCGGACGGCAGGCCGCTGCGGCCGCCGGCATCCGGGCGGACCGTGAGAATCTGGTCGACGCCCATCCGGCCCTGCTCGAACGCCAGGCCGCCACCCGCCAGGTACAGTCGCCACACCCGGGCCGTCTCTTCGCCGACGAGCGCGACGATCTCCTCCAGCCGCGCCTCGAACGTCTTCTGCCATTCCCGGACGGTCCGGACGTAGTGCTCGCGCAACCCGTGCACGTCGGCGACCTCCAGCCCGGCGTCCTCCAGGATTGCGACCGTGTCGCCGACCGGGCGCATGTGCATGTCGGGCGCGATGTAGCGCTCGATGAACGCGCCGCCGCCGGGAGCGCGGGCGCCGCGCGACATCTGCTGGACCAGCACCCGGCCGCGCGGGCGCACCAGCCGGTGCAGCGCGGCGGCGAAGGCGGGGTAGTTGCGCCGGCCGACGTGCTCGCCCATCTCGATCGAGGCGGCCGCGTCGAAGTCGCCGTCACCGATGTCGCGATAGTGCTGGAGGCGGATCTCGATGGGCAGCCCGGCGGCGCGTTCGCGCGCGAGGTCGGCCTGTTGGCGTGACAGCGTGATGCCCGTGACGTGGGCGCCGTACTCGCGGGCCGCGTGGACGGCGAGGGCGCCCCAGCCGCAGCCGAGGTCCAGCAGCCGCATGCCGGGCCGGAGCCCGAGTTTGTGGCACACCAGGTCGAGCTTGGCGCGCTGCGCCTGCTCCAGGTCCATGTCCGGGCGCTCCCAGTAGGCGCACGAGTAGACCATCCGCGGGTCCAGGACGAGCGCGTAGAAGTCGTTGGACAGGTCGTAGTGGTGGGCGATGGCGGCGCGGTCGCGCGCCCGCGTGTGCAGCCGCCCGGTGAGGCGGACCTCGGTAGGCGGGGCGGGCGGCGGCGAGCCGGCGGCGCCCAGCACCAGCAGGGCACGGGCCGCCGCGAGCAGCGTCGCCGGCGACCGGCGTCCACCTCGACGGCCCGGCGCCCAGACCCTTCGGAGCGCGTCGGTAAGGTCGCCTTCCACGTCCAGTTCACCGGTGACGTAGGCGCGGGCCAGGCCGAGTTCGCCGGGGCGGTGCAGCAGCCGGCGCAGCGCGTCCGGTGAGCGCAGCACGATCGCGGGCGCGCCCGCCGGTCCGGTCTGGCTGCCGTCCCAGGCGCGCAGCCGGATCGGCGGGGCACCGCCGAACATCCCGTCCAGGACGGGGCGCAGCAATCGGGCCGCACCACCGCCGCCGATGGCGGGACGGGGGCGCGAGCCGGTCCGGGTCGTCATCGCTGGTCCTCCGGGGTCGTCGGGCGGGCGAGCAGGAACTGCTGGACGTCGAGGTAGCCGGAGGCAAACCCGGCCTGGGAGTAGGCGAGGTAGAACTCCCACATGCGGCGGAAGACGGGGTCGAAGCCGAGAGCGGCGACCTGTGGTGCGCACGCCGCCAACCGTTCCCGCCAGCGGCGTAGCGTCTCGGCGTAGTGCGACCCGAACGACAGCCGCCCGTCCGGGCCGGGCGCGGCGGGCCGCAGTCCCGCGGCGGAGGCGTGCTCGATGATGGCCTCGGTGGAGGGCAGCATGCCGCCGGGGAAGATGTACTTCTCGATCCAGGTATGAGTGCCGCGTGAGGCCAGCATCCGGTCGTGCGGCATCGTGATGGCCTGCAACCCGACGCGTCCGCCGGGCGCCAGCAGCCGATACAGCACCGCGAAGTACTCGCGCCAGTGCCGCGCCCCAACCGCCTCGATCATCTCCACGCTGAGCACCGCATCGTGCACGCCGGCGGCGTCGCGGTAGTCCCGCAACTCCACCTGGACGCGGTCGGCGAGACCGGCGCGGGCGATCCGGGCGGCCGCCAGGTCGCGCTGCTCGGCCGACAGCGTCAGCGACCGCACCCGGGCGCCGCGCCGCCCGGCGCACAGGGCCAGCTCGCCCCACCCGGTGCCGATCTCCATCACGCGGGCGCCGGGCCCGACCCCGGCGAGGTCGAGGAGCCGGTCGATCTTGCGGCGCTGCGCGGCGGCGAAGTCGCCCGCCAGCGTCCCGTCCGGCCCCTCCTCGAACAGCGCCGAGGAGTAGCTCATCGTCTCGTCCAGGAACAGCGCGAACAGATCGTTCGACAGGTCGTAGTGGTGCGCGACGTTGCGCCGGGCACCGTCGGCGCCGCCGTCGTCGGCGTCGGCGTCCGGCCGGCTCCGCACCGCCAGCCGCCGCAGCCGCTGCAGCGCCGGAGGAACGAGCGTGGGCAGGTGCGCGGCGAACGCGGTGAGCAGCCCCGGCAAATCATCGGAATCCCAGTCCCCCGCCATATAGGACTCGCCGAAGCCGATCAGCCCGCAGTCGCCGACCCGGGCGAAGAACGCCGCCGGCCGGACGATCCGCATCACCGGCCGGCCATACGGCACGGTCACCTCCGGCGCCGGGCCGTGGACGACGGTGATCGGCAGCCGGGACACCGCACGGGCGAACAGGCGACGCGCCACCGCGGCGCGGACCCCGTACCGGGGCACCGCGGCCACCCCGGGCCAGGACGCCCGGGCCGCGGCGTCGGCGAGTGCACTGGTGGTCATGGTCGGACCTTCCCCTCCCGGGTCTCGTCGGGGGATACGGCACCGGGCGCGCCGGGTTCGTGGACCGGCGGCGCGCCCGGTGGCTCGTGCCCGTGCGGCCGGGGGTACGGCCGAAGCCCCCGCAGGTACAGCCGGACCCCTTGGACACGGATGCGGAGCGCCCCGGCCAGCGGTGCGCACGGGTGCCGCACGAACGCCTTCAGCAGCCCGGACGCGCCGGCGGGCAGCCGTGTGCCCCGCAGCGTGGCGACGAAGGGGGGACCGGAACCGTGATGCAACGTGATGGTGAGCGCCAGTTTCCGGTCGGGGACCGGCAGGCTCATCCGGTACGTGCCGTCGACCGGGTAGAACGGCGACACGTAGAACTCCTTGGGCGTCTCCGCGCGGCCGTCGGCGTCGGTGTGGAGCAGGTAGCGGTGACGCCGCCCGTAGGTGTTGTGGACCTCGGCCACAACACAACGCAGGTCGCCGGTGGGACTGAAACACCAGAACACCGTCAGCGGATTGAACACATATCCCAGCACCCGGGCGTGGGTGAGCATCAATATGCTGCCGCCGCTCAGTCGGACGCCGTGCTCGGTGAGGAAGGCGTCGAGGTTGGCGCGGATCGAACGGCCCGGGTCCCCGACATGGTCGCGGGCCCGGAAACCCGCCAGGACGCGCAGCGGCCACGACGGGGACGCCAGCGCGTCCAGATCGACCAGCCACAGGTAGGTCCCATACCGGAAGGCGTTGCGCACCGGGTCGGGTCGCACATGGGTGAGCGTGCACTCATACAGCGCCGGTACCGTCACCGCTGGCATCTCGGTCACCACACCGCCCCCAGGGACCTGGCCGCTTCGACTCCTGAACGGCAGCCGTCCTCGTGGAAACCCCACCCGTGATAGGCGCCCGCGTAGGCGAGGACGCCGTCGTTCAAAGCGGGAAGCCCGTGCTGCGCCGCCACCGACTCCGGCGTGTAGATCGGGTGCTCGTACTCCATCCGTGCCAGGACGTGTTCGTCGGCGATGTCGCCGTTCAGGGTCACGATGTGCGGCCGGTCACGGGGCAGCCCTTGGAGCAGGTTCATGTCGTAATGGACGCGGACGTGCCGGGGCCGCGCGGCACACGAGTCCATGCGGTAGTTCCACGAAGCGCGGGCACGGCTCGCACGAGGTAGGACGCCGGCGTCGGTGTGCAGCACCGTGGGATTCCGGGAATAGCCGAACGCGCCGAGCACCTGGCGTTCGTCGCGGCTCGCGTCCACGCGCAAGGCCAGCGCCTGCCCGGCATGCGTCGCGATGACGGCTCCGTCGAACACGGTCACGCCGCCTGAGTCGTCTCCGATCTCCACACCTGCGGTGACGCGGCGGACAGCGCGCACCGGCGTGGCCGTGCGCACCGCGGTGAGGGGCTTGGCGATCTGCTCGACATAGGTCCGCGATCCGCCGACCACGGTCTTCCACTGGTGCGAGCCGTTCACCGACAGCATCCCGTGATGTGCCAGGAAGGCGAACAAGTAGCGGGCCGGATACTGGTCGGCCAGGGCCGGAGGGCTCGACCAGACCGCCGCGACCAGCGGCGTCATGAAATGCGCGCGGAAGTAGGAGGAGAACCCGCCCGCTGCCAGGAACTCCGCCAGCGTCCGCTCATCGCGATCGTCGCCCAGGACCGCGCGGGCGGCGCGATGGAAGCGCGGCACCTCCGCCAGCATCCGCAGGTACCGGCCGCGCAACACCGAACGCGGCCGCGCGAACAATCCGGCCGCCCCGCGCGCCCCCGCGTACTCCAGCCCACAACCGGCGCAGCTCACCGACATGCTCATCTCGGCGTCCCGCGTCGTCACGCCGAGCTCGGCCAACAGCCGCGTCAAGCGCGGATAGGTGCGGTCGTTGTGCACGATGAAGCCGCTGTCGACCGCGAGCGTCGACCCGCCGGCCGCCACGTCATGGGTGTGGGCGTGCCCGCCGAGCCGGTCATCGGCCTCATAGAGGGTGACGTCGCATGTCCGCTGCAGAACGTGCGCAGCCGTCAGCCCGGAAATCCCGGACCCGATCACCGCGATCGCCCGTCGCCCGTTCGCCACCGGCATACCAACCCTTCCCTGTCGGGGCTCTCCCCCCGCCTCACTCCTGGTTCGGAGCGGACCGCACAGCAGATGGGTCTGAACATCCATGCCGCGGAACACACCGCGAACGGCGAGCCCACCAGCAGAGCCGCCCCTCCAGATCGGGGAACGCGGCCGCGCGGCTGCGGTGGACGATCGGGGGACCTGCCCGCCGGCGGGTCCCGAAATGCGGCCGTGGCGGTTCGTGGTGGGCGTTCGGCGCCGTCAGCATGCTCATTGACTTCGTGTACGAGGACGCTCGCTCGATCACCAGGTCGTTGCTGGCATCGTTCGGAGCGTCCGCCACGGCCATCGGCGTCATGATCGGCGTGGGCGTGGCCGCCCAGCGCCGCCGCGCCTTCGGCTACGGCTTGTTGGACACCGGCATGAGCGCCGATCCTGGCAGTGGGCGCTCGCATCATGGCCCTTGCTGGAGGCGTTTCGCGCGGCCGATGTCCCGGCCTACGCGGCGACCGATCAAGGCCGTGCAACATCATGTCGGGGAACGCCGCACTTGGTGATGTGTGTTTCGCTGTCGAAATCCAGTTAGGGTCGGTGACCGGTGTGCCGGGAAGTCTGGTCGGCGTTGTGTCCGTCGACCCTGAAAGACCCCGGTGATGATGAACCTGCTGCTGGCGTTCGCCGCCCTGTTGCTCCTTGCGGTGCTGGTGTCGAGCCTGGCGCACCGCACGGTACTGTCCACGGCCGCGTTGTTCCTGGTCGGCGGGTTCCTGCTGGGGGACGGCGTCACCGGCGCGGTCATGTTGAAGCCCGGCGACCCGATCGTGTCGGGGCTGGCGGAGTTGGCGCTGTTCGCGGTGCTGTTCACCGACGGCATGCACGCCGGGTGGCAGGACCTGCGCAGCGCCTGGCGTCTGCCGGGGCGCGCCCTGGGGTGGGGACTGCCGCTGACACTGTTGCTCACGGCGGTGTTCGCGCACTTCATCGTGGGTTTGGGCTGGGTGGAGTCGCTGCTGATCGCGGCGGTCCTCACTCCCACCGACCCGGTGTTCGCCGCGGCACTGGTCGGCAACGACCGCGTGCCGCCGCGGCTGCGGCACCTGCTGAATGTCGAGTCCGGCGTCAACGACGGGCTTGTCCTGCCGTTCGTGGTGCTGTTCCTGGCGATCGCCAAGGGGTCGGGCGACCTGCACCTGGGCGAGCTCGCCGCCGAACTGGCCGGCGGGGTGGCCATCGGCGTCGCGGTGCCGTGGGCGGCGATCATGCTGGTGCGCACCCGGCTGTTCGCGATCTCACCCAGGTACGAGCCGCTGAACGCCGTCGCGATCGGCCTGCTGGTCCTCGCGCTGGCGCAGGTCACGCACGGCAACCTGTTCCTGGCCGCGTTCGCCGCCGGTGTGACCGTGGCCACCGTCGGTGAACGGCACCGCGCCGCGTTCGAAGAGTTCGGCGAGCTGGTCGCTGAACTGCTGAAGCTCGCCGCGCTGCTGGTGTTCGGGGCCCTTCTGTCCCCGGCGTTCCTCGGCGACGTCGGCCCGGCGGGCTGGGCGTTCGCGGCCCTCGCACTGGTGGTCGCCCGCCCTGTGGCGGTCTGGGTGTCGTTCCTGCGGTCGGGGCTGACCACCCGCGAACAGGCCGCGGTGATGTGGTTCGGGCCCAAAGGCTTCGCGTCGGTGGTCTACGGGCTGCTGGTGCTGGATGCGGGGCTCACGGCCGGTGAGCACATCTTCCACCTGGTCGGCGTCACGATCGCGCTGTCGATCCTGGCGCATTCCTCCACCGACATCGTCGTCGCCCGCAGCTTCGACGACGAACACGAGGTCCCTGCCTGGTTCGGCCGGGCCCGAAGCCTCGTCCGACGGCCGGGCGCCACCACGTCGTCGCGGGAGTCACGGGGCCGAGCCGATCCACCGGCGGACGCCGACGACCCGTCCACGGGAATCCACAGTGACCTGGAGCCGCCTTGCCAGCCGTAGCCGCCATCACCATCTTTCTGATCGCCGACTGCCCGCGAATGCGTTGCGGCCACGGCGACCTGTTCGGGGATCACCAGGTCGTCTACCGTGCAGTTCAACGCGGCGCAGATCTTGTCGAGGTCATCCAGCCGGACGGTGACCGGGGTTCCCGACCACAGCGCGGCGACCTTGCTGAGCGACGGCGTGAAGCCGACGGTCTCGAAGACGGCCAGCAGGTCGGTCGGCCGCCAGATGTCGCGTTGGGCCGCGACCATCCGCAGGTTCCACTTCACCGGAGGTTCCCCTTGTCCATCACGAGCCGCTGCGCGGCGCGGTTGCTGCTTGTGGTGCCGAAGGCGTGCCTGAGCGGATATGGCACCGTCGGATGTTCAAAGTGTCTGAATGCCTTGGGGCGTTGATCGCTGGCTGACGTCTGGGCGTAGCTGGTCCAGTCGGCGGCGGAGATCTGTTGCCAGTGGACGGCGGAGCTGACGCTGATGCCGAGGGTGCGGGCGAGGATCGCTGCGGGGATCTGGGTGGCGAGTTGGAACAGTGCGGTGCTGCGAGCTTGGTTTGATGTTGCCCCCGTTTGACGGGCACGAGTGTTGAGAGAGATAGGGTTCGGCGATCTTCTGAAGGAGATCGTTCTGGTGCCCAAGCCTTACCCGCCGGAGTTTCGTCGGCGTGCCCTGGATCTGCTGGAGTCGGGACGATCGGTGCGGGAGGTGGCCGCCTCATTGGGCATCGCGGAGTCGTGCCTGCACCGCTGGAGACGGCGGGACCTGATCGACCGGGGTCTGAAGTCGCTCAGCCCCACACAGGCCGAGTCCGTTGCCTTGGCCCAGGCCCGAGCACGGATCGCTGAACTGGAGAACCAGGTCAAGATCTGGCGTAAGGCCGCCGCGGCGGTCGAGCAGGTGGTGCCCCAAAAGTCCGCTTCGCCCTGGTGGCCGAGCTGGCCGTTCGCCAGTGCTTGCGGTCTGACCTGGGTCTTTGTGGTGGGCGATACTGGGATTGAACCAGTGGCCTCTACCGTGTCAAGGTAGCGCTCTCCCACTGAGCTAATCGCCCTTGCGAGGTGGAGACGGGATTTGAACCCGTGTAGACGGCTTTGCAGGCCGTTGCCTCGCCTCTCGGCCACTCCACCAGAGCGAGGCCTGAATCCGGAGGCCTCTTCAGAGCGGACGACGGGATTCGAACCCGCGACCCTCACCTTGGCAAGGTGATGCTCTACCAACTGAGCCACGTCCGCGTGTGCAGGGTCAACTCTAGCGGAATCCGGGGGTGGTTGCGTACTGGGACTCGGCGAGATCGGCGTGCAGGGTGTTCCAGAACGTGAGTTCGGAGTCCTCTTCGAGGTGGGCGATGCGGCCCCAGAATTCGCGGTCCTCGGCTTCGTGGGCGGCGGCGAGGGAGAGGACGGGCATGGCGGCGGTGGTGGCCTCGGCGGAGTCGAGGACGGCGGGGGTGAGGTCGGCGGGGAGGGCGACGGGGGTGGCCGGACGGTGGTGGCGGCCGCGTTTGCGGACGCGGATGGGGGAGTTGGCGGGGGCCTTGGCGGCGGCGACGCGGCCGGCGGTGAGGGCGAGGGTGCCGCAGAGGACGAAGGCGAGGATGCCGCCGAGGACGGCGTCCTGGGTGGGGAGCTTCTCGTGGGTGCCGTGCGGCTGCTGCTCGTGGGCCTGCTGCTGTTCGTGGGTCTGGCCGGTGACGGGGGCGCCGACCTGGTCGACGGTGGGAGCGGGGGCGGCGTGCTTGGGGGTGTAGGTCGCGGCGACCTTGATCTTGGACGGGTAGCCGAAGCCGACGACGGTGTCCATGTCGCGGGTCTTGCGCATGAGCTTGTAGCCGTCGGCGTTGCCCTCGATGGTGTGCAGGGTCTTGCCGTCGACCTTCTCGACGATGCCGACGTGGTCGATCTGGCCGATGTCGTTGGACCCGTTCCAGTCGTAGAAGACGACGGCGCCGGGTTCGGGGTCGTGGCCCCAGGCGTTGTTCTTCTTGAACCATTCGGCGTGCTCGACGGTGCCGGCGAACTGGCCGGTCTGTTCGGTGACGCCCGCCTTGTCGGCGGCCCAGGCGAGGAACATGTCGCACCAGGGGGCGGTGGAGTAGTACTCGTCGTGGTCGTCGTCGACGTGCTTGCGGTACCACTCGCCGAACTTGGTGTAGCCGTCGCCCTTCTCGGTGTAGCCGAGTTCCTTCTTGGCGATGTCGAGCAGCTTCTTGCCGATCGGGTCCATCTCGCTCCCTGCCACCTGACTCGTTCGGGCAGGGTGCCGCCCGACCGGGGGTCGGATCGTGCCGCGTTCCAAGGTCACGTTCCGGTCTCGACGGAATGTAGCGAAGGTAAACGGTGACCGGCAACCTGTTCGGGAGAACGGGCCGTCTCAGAAGTAGCCCCGGGGGAGGACGGCGACGGGGCACGGCGCGGCGCGCAGGACCTTGAGCGCGACCTCGCCGAGGAAGACGCGGTGGGCCGCGGCGTCCTCGCTGGACGCGCAGACGAGGAGTTCGCCGGTGGGCCAGTCCGTGTCGTGGAGGGCGGCGGCGACGTCGTCGCCCTCGGCGAGTTCGGCGGAGACGTCCTCGGGGGTCAGGTCGGCGGATTCGGCGGCGAGGCGGAGGGCGAGGGCGAGGTCGTCGCGGAGCCGCTCGGTCTCGCCGTCCCCGATGTCGCCGACGGCGAGGGTGACGAGGCGGAGCGGGACGTCGAGGCGGTCGGCGGCCTGGGCGGCGCGGATGACGGCGTCGTCGCACTGGGGACGCCGGACGTACATGACCGTGATCCGGGTGAACTCGTCGGGCGGAGTGTAGCCGGACGGGGCGAGCATGACGGCCTCGGTGGCCGAGTGCAGCAGGTGGTCGGCGGCGGCGCCGACGCCGATGCGGCCGCGGGCGCCGCCTTCGGGGGAGCCGACGACGATCACGTCGGCGCCGATGCGGCTGGCGAGCACGCCGAGCCCCCGGCCGACGCCGCGTCCCTCCTGGACGTGCAGGTCGGCGGGCCGGTCGTCGAGCAGGTCGGCGGCCTGGTCGAGCAGCGCGCGGGCCTCGCCCGCGGCGGCGGGCAGGCCGGGCGGGTGGACGGTCGCGACGCTGAGCCGCCCGCCGGTCAGCCCGGCGATGGCGTCCGCCAGGCCGAGGGCTTCGCGGCCGCCCGCGTCGTTGACGTATCCGGCGAGGACGTGTTCCCCGATCATGGGTCAAGCATTCCCCGGAGGACGCGGGTCAGACCAGGGCCCCCTCACCGCCGGAATAGGGCCGGGGGGTGCGTGGTTCGGTAGGATGATTGAACGTTCTACTATCTGGAGGCCGGTCATGCAGTTCGGGATCTTCACGGTCGGCGACGTCACGGCCGACCCCACCACCGGGCGCGTCCCGACCGAGGCGGAGCGGATCAAGGCCATGGTCGCGATCGCGGAGAAGGCCGAGGAGGTGGGGCTGGACGTCTTCGCCACCGGCGAGCACCACAACCCGCCGTTCGTGCCGTCCTCCCCGACGACCATGCTCGGCTATGTCGCGGCCCGCACCGAGCGACTGGTCTTGTCCACCGCGACCACGCTGATCACCACCAACGACCCGGTGAAGATCGCCGAGGACTTCGCGATGCTCCAGCACCTCGCGGACGGCCGGGTGGACCTGATGATGGGACGCGGCAACACCGCCCCCGTCTACCCGTGGTTCGGCAAGGACATCCGCGACGGCATCGACCTCGCCATCGAGAACTACCACCTCCTGCACCGGCTCTGGCGCGAGGACGTCGTCGACTGGGAGGGCCGGTTCCGCACGCCGTTGCAGTCGTTCACCGTGACGCCGCGACCGCTGGACGGCGTCCCGCCGTTCGTGTGGCACGGGTCGATCCGCAGCCCGGAGATCGCCGAGCAGGCCGCCTACTACGGCGACGGATTCTTCGCCAACCACATCTTCTGGCCGAAGGAGCACTTCCAGAAGCTCATCGGCCTGTACCGGCGGCGTTACGAGCACTACGGGCACGGCACCGCCGACCAGGCGATCGTCGGTCTCGGCGGGCAGGTGTTCATGCGGAAGAACTCCCAGGACGCGATCCGCGAGTTCCGGCCCTACTTCGACAACGCCCCGGTGTACGGGCACGGCCCGTCGCTGGAGGAGTTCACCGCCGAGACGCCGCTCACGGTGGGCAGCCCGCAGCAGGTCATCGACAAGACCCTGACGTTCCGCGACTACTTCGGCGACTACCAGCGCCAGCTGTTCCTGATGGACCACGCGGGGCTGCCGCTGACGACCGTCCTGGAGCAGATCGAGCTGCTGGGCGAGGAGGTCGTCCCGGTGCTGCGTCGGGAGTTCGAGTCACTGCGTCCGGCGCACGTTCCCGCGAACCCGCCGTCCCACGCGTCCCGCATCACCGAGGAGGTCCGATGACCACGCTGGCAGTGGTGTCCGCCGGGCTGGGGCAGCCGTCGTCCACGCGGCTGCTCGCCGACCGGCTCTCGGCGGCGACCGTCGAGGCGCTCGGGGGTGACGTGGCGGTCGAGACGATCGAGCTGCGCGACCACGCGCACGCCATGGTCGACGCCGCCCTCACCGGGTTCCCGTCGGGGGCGTTCCGCGCCGCCGTCGAAACGGTGACGGACGCCGACGGCCTCATCGCCGTGACGCCGATCTTCAACGCCTCGTACAGCGGCCTGTTCAAGACGTTCTTCGACGTCGCCGGGCGCGACGCCCTGGACGGCACGCCGGTGCTGCTCGGCGCGACCGGCGGCACCGAGCGGCACTCGCTGGCGATCGACTACGCCATGCGGCCGCTGTTCGCGTATCTGCGGGCGTCCGCCGTCCCGACCGGCGTCTACGCGGCGGCCGAGGACTGGGGCGGCGGCGAGGGTCGCCTCGCCGAGCGGGTGTCGCGGGCCGCCGCCGAGCTGGCCGCGTCGATCGACGGTCGTCCGGCGGAGGCGAAGGCCGACCCGTACGACGAGCCCGTCCCGTTCGAGAACCTGCTGGCCCAGGGGACGCGCCTTTAGTTAAGGCTCGACTTATATAAGTGAAGGCTGTACCTTGGCGTCGTGCATGCGTTCGATGTGCTGGGTGATCCGGTGCGGCGCCGGATCCTGGAGCTGCTGGCCGACGGCGAGCGGACGTCCGGGCAGGTGTCGGCGATCATCCGGGAGGAGTTCGGGATCTCGCAGCCCGCCGTGTCGCAGCATCTACGGGTGCTGCGCGACAGCGGGTTCGCGGTGGTGCGGGCGGAGGGGACGCGGCGGCTGTACGCCGTCGGCCCCGATCCGCTGCGGGAGATCGACGCCTGGCTCGACCGGTTCCGCCGGTACTGGACGCCGCATCTGGACGCCCTGGCGACGGAGATCGCGCGCGGAAGGCGCGCCCGCCGCCGCGACGACCGCGACGACAGCGACGCAGGGAGCGAGCCATGATCGAAGTGACGGGTCAGATCAACGCGGTGACACGGCGGGTCGGCGAACGGGTGCTGGAGGCCGGGACGGCCCGGACCGTGACCCTCGCCCAGACCTATGACACCGATGTCGACGACCTCTGGGACGCCGTCACCAGCCCCGACCGGATCCGCCGCTGGTTCCTGCCCGTCAGCGGCGACCTGCGCCTCGGCGGCCGGTACGCGCTGGAGGGCAACGCGAGCGGGACGATCGAACGCTGCGACCCGCCCAAGAGCTTCTTCGCGACCTGGGAGTTCGCCGGTCAGACAAGCTGGATCGACGTGCGGCTGACACCCGAGGGCGACGGCCGGGCCCGGCTGGAACTGGAGCACATCGCGCACGTCAGCGACCACTGGGAGGAGTTCGGTCCCGGCGCGGTCGGCATCGGCTGGGACCTGGGACTTGTCGGCCTCGCGCTGCACCTGCCGTCCGGCGACGACGTCACGGACCTCGGCAAGGAGTGGATCGCCACCGAGGAGGCCAGGGAGTTCATGCGGCAGAGCGGCGAGAGCTGGTTCGCCGCCCATGTCGCCGCGGGCGACGACGAGGCCGACTGCCGCGCCGCCGCCGACCGGACCCTCGCCGCCTACACCGGCGGCCCGCAGTAACGCACCGGACCTGACCGGCCCGTTTGGCGGGGGAGCGCCGGGAACAATGGCGGCGTGGACGTCAGGGTGGACGTCCGCGTCGAGGGCATCGTGCAGGGCGTCGGGTTCCGCCCGTTCGTGCACGGGCTCGCGACGGGCCTCGGGCTGTCCGGGCTGGTCGGCAACGACGCGGGCGGCGTGTTCATCGAGGTCGAGGGCGCGCCCGACACGGTCGGGCTCTTCCTGGACGGCCTGCGCGCGCGCCCGCCCCGGCTGGCCGTCGTCAACCGCGTCACGACCCGCGAGATCGACCCTCGGGGGCACCCTGGATTCACGATCGTGGGCAGCGACCCGTCGGGGGAGCGCCGCGCCCTCGTCTCCTGGGACTCGGCGACCTGCGACGACTGCCTGCGCGAACTCCGCGATCCCGCCGACCGGCGGTACCGGTACCCGTTCGTCAACTGCACCGGCTGCGGGCCGCGCCTCACGATCGTGACGGACGTGCCCTACGACCGTCCCAACACGACCATGGCCGGGTTCGCGATGTGCGGGCCGTGCGCCGCCGAGTACCACGACCCCGCCGACCGGCGGTTCCACGCGCAGCCCGTGTGCTGCCCGTCCTGCGGGCCGTCCCTCGACCTGCGGCCCGGCGGCGCCGCCGATCCGCTGACCGCCGCGCTGGAGCTGCTCGCGGACGGCGCCGTCCTCGCGGTCAAGGGGCTGGGCGGCTACCACCTGGCGGCCCGCGCGAGCGACGAGAGCGCGGTCGCGGCGCTGCGGGCGCGCAAGCACCGCGAGGACAAGCCGTTCGCCGTCATGGTCCCCGACCTGGCGGCGGCCCGCGCGCTCTGCCATCTCGACGGCACCGAGGAGGCGCTGCTCAGCGGCGCCCGGCGGCCGATCGTGCTGGCCCGCCGCCGTCCGGGCGCGTCCCTCGCCGGGGCCGTCGCGCCGGGCAACGGGTCGGTCGGCCTCATGCTGCCCTACACGCCGCTGCACCATCTGCTCGTCACCGAGCCGCTCGTGCTGACCAGTGGGAACGTGTCCGACGAGCCGATCGCCCACCGGGACGCCGACGCCCTGGAACGGCTCGGCGGCATCGCGGACGGGTTTCTTCAGCATGACCGTCCCATCCACACCCGGACCGACGACTCGGTGGTGCGTGCCTTCCGTGGCCGGACGCTTCCGCTGCGCCGGTCGCGCGGGTACGCCCCGGAGCCTTTGCCCATAGGGCGGGGACGTTCCGTGCTGGCCTGTGGCGCGGAGCTGAAGAACACGTTCTGCCTGACCCGCGACGGCCGGGCGTTCCTCTCCCCGCATATCGGCGACCTGGAGAACTACGAAACGTTCCGCGCTTTCGAGGACGGCATCGACCATTTCCGCAGGCTCTTCGGCATCACACCCGAATTGGTCGCGTACGACCCGCACCCCGAATATCTCTCTAGCAAGTACGCGCTCGGTCAGGAATTGCCTGCCGTCGCCGTCCAGCACCACCATGCGCACATCGCGTCGTGCCTCGCCGACAATGGCGTGGACGGCCCGGTGATCGGCGTGGCGTTCGACGGCACCGGCTACGGCACGGACGGCACACTCTGGGGCGGCGAGTTCCTCGTCGCCGACCTGCGCGGCTTCGAACGCGCCGGGCATCTGGAGCCGGTGCCGATGCCGGGCGGTGCCGCCGCGATCCGCGAACCGTGGCGGATGGCCGCCGCGTACGGGGTGCCGGGCGACCTTCCGGTGGCCAGGCGATCCGGCTGGTCGGCCGTCGCCACCATGGCGGGACGCCGCGTCAACGCGCCGCTCACGTCCAGCATGGGCCGCCTGTTCGACGCCGTCGCCGCCGTTCTTGGCGTCCGCGACCGCGTCACCTACGAGGGGCAGGCCGCCGTCGAACTCGAACAGCGCGCCGACCCCGCCGAGACCGCCGCCTACCCGGCATCCATCAATGGATCCGAACCATTCACCGTGGCAGGAGGCGACCTTGTTGAAGCAGTCGTGGCCGATCTGCGCGCGGGTGTGCCCGTGCCGTCGATCTCGGCGCGGTTCCACAACGGCGTCGCCGCGCTGATCGTGGATGCCGCGACCCTTGTTCGGGACGCCACCGGGCTCGGCGTGGTCGCGCTCTCCGGCGGCGTCTTCCAGAACATGCTCCTGCTCGACCGCGCCGTCTCCGGCCTCACCGACGAGGGCTTCGACGTGCTGACCCACCACCGCGTCCCGCCGAACGACGGCGGCATCAGCCTCGGGCAGGCCGCCGTCGCGACGGTCGTGTCGTCCGGATCGTCCTGAACACGCCCACGGACGCCCCCCACCACGGCATGATCATCGGATGGTGCCCGAACAGGAAGTGATCCCGGACCGCGAACCGGCCTCCTGGCGGATCCGGCGCTGGGCGGCCCCCCTCGCGCTGGCGGTGTCGGTCGCGGCGTCCATCGTCGCGGTGCAGGTGCTGGCGGACGACGCCCCCCTCACGTCCGGCGCGTCCACCGGTGAGTTCCGGATGCCGCGCTTCTCGCTGACAGTGGGCCGGCTCGGCGCGAGCTCGGGGTCTGCCGAGCCCGAGGCCTGGTTCCGGGTCGAGCGGTACCGGAAGGGGAGGTCACCCCTACCGGTCGAGGCGGTGCGGCCGCCGTCACCGTCCGTGGGAGAGGCGCGGGCGATCCTCGCCGGACCCGGCGACACGTTTCTGGTCGCCTCCACCCGGAACGAACCGTGCGAATCGCGCCTCTACCGCTTCCAGCTCACCCGCGACGGCCACGTCCGGCAGCTCAGGCGACTGACCGACGCCGTCGTCCCGGGTCGCGTCGGCGGCCTGGCGATGAGCCAGGACGGCGACAGGCTCGCCTACACGACCACCCCCTGCCCGGACGGCGTGCCCGCCACGGAGACATTGCTCCCGGCGCGCGCCGAGGTGACCGTCCTCGACGTGGACTCCGGCGACCGCCGCGTCTGGAGCACCGGCGGGCCCGCGCTGGCCAGCGAGATCGTCTGGGCCCGTGACGGCCGGACGCTCGGCTACGTCCTCAGCGACGTCCGGCAGGGCGCCGAACCCGTGATCGGGGACGCCGTCGTCCACGCTCTCGACACCGAGGCGGACGGCGCCGACCTGCGCGCGGGCCGGATCCTGTTCCGTCCGGCCCCCGCCGCGACCCTCACCACCGCCGTGATGAACCCGGACGGCCGCACCGGCTACGGCGTGCTGCGCAGGGGCGACCCGCCGACCACCGTCCTGTTCGACTTCGCCGAGGGCGAGCCGATCCGCGTCACCAGGACCTTCGAACCCGAACCCAGACCCGAACTCACCCGCGGAACCGGAACCGAAGCCATGACCAGCGTCGGTCAGGTCATCGTGCTCTCGGTGAGCGATCCGCCCCGGTACGCCTGCCTCGGCGGCGTCGCCACGCCCGAGAGCCTCCTCGGCGGCCAGTTCCTCGACCTGATCCAGTGTGGGACGGCTGCCGCCTACTGACAGACGCCGCGCGAATGTCGTCCACATCTGGCAGGGAAGGACAAGAAGCGTCCCGCGTCCGGCACCGCAGGCCATGGTGGACGGCGGCCGATGACCGTACGCTGCGGCCAACGCTCACTGAGTGAGGGGCGGGGGAGTCAGGCTCACCACTGTCGCAAGGAGCCCTCCGTGATCATCAAGCGAGTCGTGCTGTCGACCCTGCTCGTCCTGTCCGCGGGCGGCGCCACCGCCGTGGCCGTCGCCGGACTGCCCGCCGCCGCCGAACCACCGGCCGAACCCGGCGCCGCCTTCACGGTGACGAGCAGCGCCTTCGCCGAGGGCGGACGGATCCCGACGGTCCACGAATGCACCAGCAGCGGGGACAACGATCCGAGCAAGAAGAACGAGTCGCCGCCGCTGGCCTGGAAGGGCGCGCCGGACGGCGTCCAGAGCTACGCGCTCATCATGCGCGACCTCGACAACAACAGCCTGCTCCACTGGATCATCTACGACATTCCCACGACGGTGGCCGAGCTGCCGCAGAACGTGGAGCACGTCTACAAGCCCACGGTGCCCGCGGGTTCCCGGCAGATCTACTACCGGGGGAGCGCCTCCCTGTTCGGTTACCAGGGTCCCTGTTCGCCGTCGTCGGTGAACACCTACTCGTTCACCATCTACGCGCTCAACCGGGCGTCGCTGACGGAACTGAACGAGAACTCCACCATCCGGACCGCGGCCGATGCCATCACCAAGGCGTCGCTGGGCTCGGCGGTCGTGTCCGGGGAGTCGTAGGAACCCCAAGGCCCGCGCGCGCGGACCTGGCGGCGGGGTCAGACGCGCCAGGACCGGACGAGCGCGTCCAGCGTCGCCTGGTCGTAGGAGATGCCCTGCGACCTGAGTTCCTCCGCGACCAGCGCGCCGTCACCGGCGTGCTTGGCCAGCAGCCGGTACACCGCGTACGGGAACCAGTGGTTGTCGCTGATCCGCTGGATGGTGGCCTCGTCGCAGACGTGGCCCTCGGCCTGGACCTCGGCGAGGGTCCCGGCGACGTCGCCGTGACGGCGTTCGAGGACCTCGATGACCAGGGAACGCAGGGTCTCCGGGTCGGGGGCGGCGTGCTTCGCGACGTGCTCGTCGGCGGCCGTGTCGTAGGCGGGGCTCGTGTCGTAGGCGGGGCTCGTGTCGTAGGAGCCGCGGCCGTTGAGGCCGCCGCGCGCGGCGGCGCTGACGACGGCCAGTTCCGACTCGGGCTCAGGGGCGGGCTCCGGCTCGGGAGCGGGCGTGGCGCTCTCGGCGGCGGCTCGCGCGGGTGCGGCCTTGCCGTTCGTGGCGGCCTTGCCGTCCCCGGACGGCTCGCCCGGCTCGATCGCCTTCCCGGCGTGGCCGGGAACCTGGATCTGCGGGAACGGGCCGGTGTTCCGCAGCGGCATCAGCGTGATCTGGTTCAGCGTGACGGGTCCGGCGATGGCGCGCGTCTGCGTCGCGGGCTGCTCCGGCTCGGGGCTCTCGCTGTCGCGCGCCACATACCGGTGCAGGGTCCGCAGCAGCACGAACAGGCCGAGCATCGACACGATCGGCGGGACGGCGGCCGTCGCCTGGTAGGAGAACGTCTTGTGGCCGACATGGCCGACGTTGAAGACCAGGCTGGCCGTCCACCCGGCGAGGGCGATGGTCAGCGGCAGGAAGAAGTCGAGCCAGCTCAGCAGGGCGCGGCGGCGCAGCACGAAGGCGTCGACCGCCAGCAGGAACAACCCGAGCTCGCCCACGATGATGAACAGGTCGACCATCAGGGGAAACGACTCGGCCTTCCAGCCTCGCAGGCCGTGCTCCAGGGCCCAGTGGTAGAGGCCCGCGTACGACTGGGCGAACCCGCCCGCGGTGGCGGTCAGGACCGCGGCCGCCATGAAGGCGATGGCCCCCCAACGTGTGACGACCTGTGCCCTGTTGCCAGCGCTCATGCGGCGTGTGCTCCCAAGAATCCCTTACACAACCAAGTGTGATCGGGGGGAGACTATCCATTCCCTTGACGGTCCGTGGGGGATTCGGATCACGTCGTGGTTGCGGTTGGCACGTCGGGAGCACGGCGGTTGGCGCGTCGGGAGCACGTCCTGATGGGCGGACGTCCCCGCCGGGGCGCGCCGGTGCCCAGGCGGGGACTGGATTCCGCGGGAGCTACGGATCCTTGTCGGCGGGACCGGTCAGCTGATCACGAAGTCGATCGTGGCGGTCTTGCCGTTCTGGTCGGTGCCCATCGTCATCAGCAACCGCGGGTCGAAAATGGTGTCGGTCTGGTTACGCGGCTCGTTCGGGAAGTACGTCTGCGTCGTGAGGATCCGCCCGTTCGGCCGCTGGAGCTTCACGTGGATGTGCCGCGTGCGCCCCGGGTAGAGGCCGGGCACGATCGTCGTCAGCTTGTACCGTCCCTGGTCGTCAGTGAACTGGTGGCCGCGGAACACGTAGCCGACGTTGTCGTAGTTGCCGCCGTTGTCGGCCTGCCAGAAGTCGAGCAGGGCGTGGGCGACCGGCTTGCAGTCCTGGGTGTAGACGATCCCGCTCATGGTCAGGTACGTGCCGGGCTTGCCGGACCTGATGTCAGAGCGCTCCGGCGAACCCGGGCTGAAGTAGGGGCCCTCCGTCTGCGGCGGGGTGGGCTCGTCATCGCCGTCGGTGCACTTCGGGGTCAGTTCGAGCCTGCCCGTCGGGGCGCTGCGGGTCTCGGCCTGCGCCGAGGTCGCGACGGACACGGCGGTGGGGACCGCCAGCGCGCCGATGCCCGCGGCGACGATGAAGTTCTTGCGGCTGATGCCGGATTGCAGCTGTTCCTGCTCGTCCTCTGGCATGGGGGGGATTCCTCTCGAGATGTTCCGGCGGCACGGGATCTTCCGGCCCCCGGCTGGCGGGGCTCCCAGGGAGTGCGTCGCGACATGTATAAGCCGGTCACGAGGGGTTGGTCTTGGGTTTCCGTGCCGGACATTTGGCGTCGAGTGACAAAGCCTGCGGCGAGCCTCGTGCCGACTCGCTCATTGACCTTCATGACGCCCCGTAGAAACCTGGCGGGTGGCGTCCGAGACCCCCCGCCCGCCCACCAGAGGAGCGTCATGCCTACGCTCGTTGACACCTCGGACCATCCTGCCCAAGATCAGGCCGATTACTGGCGTCACCTGATCACCTCGGCTTTCGGTCCTTTCCATATCCAACCCCGCCTGGCCGGGCCGTTCGCGGCCCGGCTGTCAGCCCGAACCTTCGGCCCCGTGGAGGCCGGAGACGTGTACGCCCCGCCGCACGTGGTGCGGCGCAGCTCCCGCCAGATCGCCCACGACACCAGGGAGTGCTATAAAGTCGGTCTCGTTCTGCGCGGCTCCTGCGTACTGCGCCAGAACGGCCGTCACACTCGCGTCGGTGTCGGTGACGTAGTGTTCTACGACCTCACCCGCCCGGTCGAGATCTGTTTCGACGCGCACCACATCTTCACCGTCGTGATCCCGCACCGGGCCGTCCCGCTGCCGCCGGAACGTCTCGCGGCCTTCGGCGGCATCCTGCTCGCCGAACAGTCACGGCACGGCCGGCTCGTCTCCTCCCTCCTCGGCGCCCTCGCCGAGGACGGCGACGCCGACGGCGCCGCGGGGGACGAGCCCTACGCCCACCATCTCGGCGGCGCCATCGTCGAGCTGGTGACCGGGGCGGCCAGCGAATGGCTCGGAGCGCCCCCCTCCCCGTCCCCGGAAGGGGCGGAGATGCTCCGCGCCATCAAGGAATGGATCGAGGCACGACTGCACGATCCCGCGCTGTCGCCCGCCACGATCGCCGACGCACACCACATCTCCGTCAGGCAGCTGTACCGGGTGTTCCAACCCGCGGGCACGACCGTCGCCCGCTACGTCCGCACCCGTAGGCTCGAACACTGCCGCCGTGAGCTGGGCGACCCGTTCCTCGGGACGCAGCGCATCGGCGCCATCGCGAACCGCTGGGGGCTGCCCGACGCCGCCGCCTTCAGCCGGGCCTTCCGCGCCGCCTACGGCGTGACCCCGACCGCCTACCGTGCCGCCACCACCGGCATCCTGCGGGACGGCTGATCCCTTTCGCGCGCTCCGGACCGGCCGGTCCGACCGGCCGGTCCGGAGTGAGCGGAGAACGTTCCCGTTTCCCGTGCGCGGGGCATGCGAGACGATGCCCCGGGAATGGGAGACACAGGAGCGTTGGGAGATCTGACATGTCGCTGACCATGCGGCCGGGCCCGCTCGCGGGCTCGCCGGGAGACGAGGTCAACTTCACCATCGACGGGCCGAAGCATCGGCTGTTCATGCACGACTTCCCCCGCCGCGTCCGTGCGCGGTTCGCGGGGGAGACCGTGCTGGACACCGTGCGCGGCCAGCTGTTGCACGAGACAGGTTTGCTGCCCGTGTTGTACGTCCCCGAGGAGGACGTGCGAACCGATCTGTTGGAACGGACTAACAAGACGACGCACTGCCCGTTCAAGGGCGACGCCGCCTACTGGACGATCCGTGTCGGCGACCGGGCCGCCGAGAACGCGGTGTGGGCGTATCCGGAGCCGAAGCCCGAGTCGGCGTGGCTGCGCGGTCGCATGGCGTTCTACTGGGATCCGATGGACGCCTGGTACGACGAGGACGAGGAGGTCCGTGGCCATCTGCGCGACCCGTTCCACCGCGTCGACGCGCGGGCGTCGTCGCGACGCGTCCGGGTGCTGCGGGACGGCCAGGTCATCGCCGAGACCGACCGGCCGACGCTGGTGTCGGAGACGGGCCTGCCGAACCGGTTCTACATCCCGGCCGAGGACGTCCGCCGCGACCTGCTCCGTGAGAGCGCCACGCGGACGGTGTGCCCCTACAAGGGCGAGGCGACGTACTGGTCGCTGGACGACGCCCCCGACGCCGCCTGGTCGTACGAGGAGCCGCTCACCGACGCCGCCAAGATCGGCGGTCTGCTGTCCTTCGACCACGAGGCCCTGACGATCGAGGCCGACCCGCCCCGGGAGGGCTGACGGTTCCGCCGCGTCGTGTCCAGCCCCGGCCTGGCGCGGGCCCGCGCGTCCCGTGCCCGGGTGACGACTTCGGGTTACTGTTCTGGTAGGCCCTCAGGCAGGTAAGGGAGGCGGTTGGTGGCACCGTACGCGGCGTCCTCCCCGCGTCCGGGATTCTGGGCCGCGCTGGACCCGGCGCAGCGGTCGGCGCTGCGCGCGTCCGGACGCCCCCGGCAGTACCCGGTGAAGACGCCCCTGGTGTACCAGGGGGACGAGTCCGACCACGTGATCATCATCGAGCGCGGCTGGGCGAAGGTGACCTCGTCCACCGAGGACGGCCATGACGTGGTGCTGGCCGTCCGGGGGCCCGGCGACCTGATCGCCGAGAGCGCCGTGCTCGGCGGCCGGACGCGGTCGGCCACGGTGACCGCGCTGTCGCCCGTGCGCGGGCTGGTGGTGCCCGCCGCGCGCTTCACCGGCTTCCTGGACGAGCACCCCGACGTGTGGATGCTCGTCACCGGCACCTTCGTCCAGCGCCTGGACGACTCGGACCGGCGGCTGACGGCCCACATGAGCAGCCGCGGCCCGCAGCGGCTCGCGGCGCTGCTGACCGATCTGGCGGAGCTGTCGTCGCAGCACGCCCCGCCCGCGCCGGACGGGTCGATCGAGATCGGCCCGCCGCTGTCCCAGGAGGAGCTCGGGAGCTGGATGGACGCCTCCCGGGAGACGGTCGCCCGCGCGCTCAACGGGCTGCGCCGCAAGAACCTGATCCGGACGGGCTGGCGCCGGATCACCGTGGTCGACCTGTCGGGCCTGCGCGAGTTCGCGAAGGAGACGGACTGACGGTCACTTCCCGGCGAGGCGGCGTGGCGCGCGAGCGAAACTTGTCAATGGCAAGATAGGATCGGGGCATGACCGAGCGGCCGAGCTATCACCATGGTGATCTGCGCCGGGCCATCGTCGCGGCGGCGGTCGAGGCGATCACCGAGCGCGGCCCGGCCGACTGGAGCCTGCGCGAGCTGGCCCGCCGCGCCGGGGTCTCGCACGCGGCGCCCGCGCACCACTTCGGCGACAAGGCGGGCGTGCTGACGGCCGTCGCCGCCGAAGGCTACACCCGGTTCGCGGACGCGCTCGAAGCCGCCGGGGACGACCTGCACGAGACCGGCCTCGCCTACATCCGCTTCGCCGTCGGCCACCGGGCGTACTTCGAGGTGATGTTCACGCCCGCGCTGTACCGACCCGACGACCCGGACCTGACCGCCGCCCGCTCCCGCGCCGACCGCGTCCTCGCGCGGGGCGTGCACGGCGTCTCACCCGGTGACCCTGGTGCCGAGCGGAACGCCGGGCTCGCCGCCTGGTCGATCGTTCACGGCTTCGCGCACCTGTGGCTGAGCGGCGCCATCGCCGACGAGCTGGGCGACGACCCGGTGGCCGTCGCCCGTCCCGTCATCGGCCGCCTGTTCGAGCGCTGACCCCGGCCGGGCTAACCCTGGTCCGAGCTGGAACCGGTGATCGCGTGCTGGTCGCTGTCGCCGTTCCCGTTGCCATTGCCGTGCCGTTCGGGGACGGCGACCAGGTCAGCCCTGAACCGGCGGTTGAGCGCGGCGCGCACCCGTTTCACCCCGCTTCGGGCGCGGGGGCTCTGCACGCCCTCGACATCCGGCGGCACGTCCAGCGGGACCGCCGCCGCCGGACGCGGGTCGGTGATCGCGGCGATCTCCTTGTCCGGCATGGGCCGCTCGACCTCGCTGAAGCGGCCGTCCGGCGACATGCGGATGATTCCTGTCTCCAGCCCGTGCTCGGCGATGCCGAGGTCGCGGCGTTGCAGGCCGACGCAGATGCGGTAGGCGATGATGTAGCCGAGGACCGGTCCAAGGAACACCAGGACGCGGAAGATCCAGGTCGTCCAGTACAGCGAGATGTGGAACTTGTCGGCGATGACGTCGTTGCCGCCCGCGAGCCACAGCACCCCGTAGAACACGACGCCCGCGATGCCGAGGCCGGTGCGCGCCGGGACGTCGCGGGGTCGGTCCAGCAGATGGTGGATCTCGTGGTCGCCGGTCACCCAGCGTTCCAGGAACGGGTACGCGGCGAGCCCGCCGATCAGCACGCCGAGCACCACCAGCCCGGGGATGGCGACGCTGAGCGAGATCGTGTGGCCCCACAGGCCGATCTCCCAGGGCGGCATGATCCGCAGCCCGCCCTCCAGCCAGCCCATGTACCAGTCGGGCTGCGACCCGGAGCTGATCGCGCCCGGGTCGTAGGGGCCGTACAGCCAGACGGGGTTGATCTGGACGAACGCGGCCAGCAGCGCCGCCGCCCCGAGCACCCACAGGAAGAACGCGGTGGTCTTGGCGATGAAGACGGGGAAGAACGGGTAGCCGCGGACGGTCCTGTTCGAGCTGCCCTTGCCCGGGAACTGGGTGTGCGTCTGCCGCCATGTCAGCACGATCGCGTGCAGCGGGATCAGCGCGGCGAGCAGCGCCGGGATCAGCAGCACGTGGATCACGTACAGGCGGGGGATGACGTCCGAGCCCGGGAACTCGCCGCCGAACAGGAACATCACCGCATAGGTGCCGACGAGCGGGATGGACAGCGTGATGCCCTCAAGGACGCGCAGCCCGGTGCCGGACAGCAGGTCGTCCGGCAGCGAGTAGCCGAACAGCCCGTTGAACATGACGAGGACGAGCATCACGAGGCCGATCAGCCAGTTCAGCTCGCGCGGCTTGCGGAACGCGCCGGTGAAGAAGTTGCGCAGCAGGTGGATGAGGATCGCCGCCATGAAGATCAGCGTCGCCCAGTGGTGCAGCTGCCGGACGAACAGTCCGCCCCGCACGTCGAAGCTGATCTTGAGCGTGGAGGCGTACGCCTCGCTCATCTCCACGCCCTTGAGCTTGGTGTACGAGCCGTTGTAGATGACCTCGTGCATGCTCGGCTTGAAGAACAGCGTGAGGAACACCCCGGTCAACAGGATGATCACGAACGAGTACATCGCGATCTCGCCGAGCAGGAAGCTCCAGTGGTCGGGGAACGCCTTGCGCATGGACTTGCGGAGGAAACCGGTCGAGCCGAACCGTTCGTCGAGCGCTCGCGCGGTGCCGTCCACGGACCGGGGCGGCCTGCGCCCGCCCGTGTCGCCGACGACCCGTGAGTTGCCCGCCATCGCCACGTCACACTCCTCGCCGTGTGGGACTCTGCGCCTCTAGGCATGAAGACCAATTACGGCGACAGAATGTGACATGCCGAAGATGTGCGGCCCGTCACACGTGGGCCGGGCCCGTCACCTTGGGACGGACGCCCATCAACTGGGACGGACGGCGCTCAGCAGGCGGGCACGGCGAGGCGGCTGCGACGCTCGTAGCGGGGCCGCCAGCGCGTCCGGTAGACGAGCCGGATCGGCGGCGGCAGCAACCCGAGCACCGCGCGATGGGTGGGCTCGGGCACGCCGTCGAGCAGCCACGGCAGGAACACGCGCAGGCCGCGGAGGCCGAGTTCGCGGCGGAACTCGACGTCGAACGTGCCCCACTCGTACGGCGTCAGCGCGTGCGGGATCAGCGGCAGGACGTCCGACTCCTTGAAGTCCAGCAGCGTGCCCACCGCCACGCGCAGCTCCCGCGCGTACAGGGCGAACATCAGCCGGTCGCGCCGCTTCAGCGCCGCGTCCACGGCGTCCATCAGCGGCAGGACGCGCAGCGCCTGCAACTCCATGGCGTCGAAGACCGCCGGGCCGTGCACCGGTTCGAGGTCCACGGCGGCCATCACCGCCCAGAGGGTGCGTTTCTCCGCGACGTCCTGGACGCGCCAGTGACGGGTGAACAGCGCCCAGCTGTTCGCGACCGCAGTACCGGTGAGCGCTCCGTCCGCCATCGCGGCGGCCTCCATGCGGGCCGTGTCGCGGCGGAACGCGGCGTACGCGGCGCGCAGCATCGTGAGGTCGAACCGGCGTGGCTCGCAGCCCATGCCGCCTCCCAAGCTTTCCCGACCGGGTGCCCCGTGGGAGTGGGCACCCCTAAGAGAAGATGGATCCGGCGCACGGTTTGTGACGTGATCCAGAGTTCGACTCCTGTGATCTGCCCCACCGTCGCGGGAGTATTCGGGCGGCGGGCCTATCCGGCGGCGACCCGTTCGCGTTGCGGGACGACGGTGTACTTCGGGTCCCGTGCCGACTGCATTCCGGCGTAGAACACCCCGAAACGGGTGCAGGCCGAGCCCGCCAGGAGCGCCGCCCCGCTGAGCGCCGCCGCGCCGCGTTTACGCCCGCCGAGCAGGGCGCCCCCGGCGGCGCCCGCGACCGACAGGATCTCGCCCGCGCGCACGAACCGGCCGGCCTTACCCGTCTTGTACGGCTCGGCGGCCATTCCGGCTCGACGCTCCAGCGACTTCGCCGCCGCCAGTTCCACCGCCGCGCCGAGAACCGCCACGGTGCGCATCGGTCCCGTCTCGCGGACGGGGGCCGCGACCAGCGCCATCCCGGCCGCGGCCCCCGCGGCCGACCCCACGAACACGAACGGCAGCTCGCGGTGCCCCTCATGCCAGGCGGGCACCGCCGTGTCGGCGACCAGCACGGCCGTGTAGGTGGCGACCGCCGGGCCCAACGCCGCGGCGCTCGCGGTGGCCGTTCCGCCGAGGCGCGAGAAGAGGCCGGTGACGTCCAGGACGGCGGCGGCCCCGGCGGCGGGACCGTAGGCGGCCAGCAGCCACGAACCCACGCTCATCGGCGAGGTCGGCTTCATGACGCGCAGCATGTTGGCGAACCGCGCGGGGCGCCCGAGGTCGTGGATCAGCGCGGCCGTCGACCCGCCGATCGCGGCCAGCGAGGACAGCTTCAGCGCTCGCGCCGCCACCGGCCGCCCGGTGAGCTGCGCGCCCGCCGCCAGCAGCGAACCGGCCCCGGCGAGGCCGCCGAGGAACAGGTACATGGCGACGTCGGACGCCTTCCACACCGGCGGGTTCAGGATCGGCTTGCCGTAGTAGGAGGTGAACTCGGCGTCCGGGACCATGGCCTTCTCGCCGCGTCCGCCCTTCTTACGGCGCCTGCCCTTTCCGTCGTGACGCCCGGCGCTCATCGTCCGCCTCCCGCGCGGCCGTGGACGGCGAAGGCCGCGACGACCCCGCCGAGCAGCCCGGCGGCGGCGAGTCCCGCGTGCCGCCACATGGACGGCAGGTCGCGGGTGGTGACGACGGGATCCGGGGGCAGCCCGTACACCTCCGGCTCGTCCAGCAGCAGGAAGAACGCGCCGTCGCCGCCGACGCCGTCGTCCGGGTCGTGGCCGTACAGGCGCGCGTCGTCCACGCCCTGGTCGTGCAGCTGGTCGACGCGCAGCGCGGCACGCTCGCGCAGCTCGTCGAGCGGGCCGTACTGGATGGACTCGGTGGGGCACGCCTTCGCGCACGCCGGTTCCATGCCCACACCGATCCGGTCGTAGCACATCGTGCACTTCCACGCCCGGCCGTCGCCCTCGCGCCGGTCGATGACGCCGTACGGGCACGCGGGCACGCAGTAGCCGCAGCCGTTGCAGATGTCCTCCTGGACGACGACCGTGCCGAACTCGGTCCGGAACAGCGAACCGGTCGGGCAGACGTCCAGGCAGGCGGCGTGCGTGCAGTGCTTGCACACGTCGGACGCCATCAGCCAGCGAAGGTCACCGGCGGCGCCGGTCTCCGCGCGGCCCATCGGCTTGTCCTGCTCGATGAACGCGACGTGCCGCCAGGTGTCGGCGTCGAGGCCCTGCGTGTTGTCGTAGGACATGCCGGTGAACTCCAGGCCGTCCTCGGGGACGCCGTTCCACTCCTTGCACGCCACCTCGCACGCCTTGCACCCGATGCACACGGACGTGTCGGTGAAGAACCCCATCCTGGGTGGCGCGTCGGGGGGCGGCGCGATATCGGGCGCGGCTCCGGCTAGCAGGTTCCGTCCGACCAGACTGCCCATCCCGCAACCCTTCCATCCGCGGCCCCGGACCCTGTCCGACTTCCCACGGACGCCCCGGCTACACCTCGCGGTCAAAGGCGCCTGGAGATGACCAGGCGCTGGATCTGGTTGGTGCCCTCGAAGATCTGCATGACCTTCGCCTCCCGCATGTAGCGCTCGACGGGGAAGTCGCGCGTGTATCCGGCGCCGCCGAACACCTGGACGGCGTCGGTGGTCACCTTCATCGCGTTGTCGGTCGCGACCAGTTTGGCGATGGCCGCCTCCCGGCCGTAGGGGCGGCCCGCGTCCTTGAGCCGCGCCGCCGCCAGGTACGTCGCGCGGGACGACTCGACCGCCGCCGCCATGTCGGCGAGCACGAACGCGAGCCCCTGGTGCTCGATGATCGCCCGGCCGAACGCCTCGCGTTCCCTGGCGTAGGCGACGGACGCGTCCAGCGCGCACTGGGCGAGGCCGGTGGCGACGGCGGCGATGCCGAGGCGCCCGGCGTCGAGCCCGGCCAGCGCGATCGACAGACCCTGCCCCTCGGCGCCGATCAGGTGGTCCGCCGGGACGCGGGCGTCGACGAGCCGGACGGTCGCGGTCGTCGACCCGGTCAGGCCCATCTTCTCCTCGGGCCGGTCGAACTCCAGGCCCGGTGTGCCCGCGGGGACGTGGAAGCAGGAGATGCCGCGCCCGCCGTCGTCGGACGTGCGCGCCATGACCGTGTAGAAGTCGGCCTCGCCGCCGTGGGTCGTCCACGCCTTGGCGCCGTTCAGGACGTAGGAGTCGCCGTCCCGGACGGCCCGCGCCCGCATCGCCGCCGGGTCGGAGCCCGCGTGTGCCTCCGACAGGCAGTACGCGCCGAGCCGCTCGCCCGACAGCAGGTCGGGGAGCCACCGGGCGCGCTGCTCGTCCGTCCCGTAGGAGAACAGCGGGAAGCAGGACAGTGAGTGGACGCTCACGCCGACGCCCACGCTCGCCCACGCCGTGCCGATCTCCTCCAGGGCCTGCAAGTAGATATCGTACGGCTGAGCGCCGCCGCCGAACTCCTCCGGGTACGGCAGGGTCAACAGCCCGGCGCGGCCCAGCGTCGTGAACACCTCGCGGGGGAACGTCGCGGTGCGCTCGGCGTCCGCAGCCCGTGGCGTCAGCTCCTTCGCGGCGATCTCGCGGGTGAGCGCGAGGAGGTCCTCGGCCTCGGGGGTGGGCAGATGCCGGGTGGCGGGCATGGCGGCTCCTTTCGCGGACTCCAACGGTACCAACTTCAGTACTGGAGAACCGCTTTTGGTACCGTCCGGTCATGACCTCCGTGGACGACCGGCTGCGGGCCCGCGCCACCCGGGCCGCGCAGCGGCGCGAGGCGCTGATCGACCGCCTCATGGACGTCTTCCTCGACCGGGGGTTCGCCGGGGTCGGCGTCGCCGAACTCGCCGCGACCCTGCGCTGCTCGAAGAGCACCCTGTACTCCGTCGCGGCCAGCCGGGAGCAGATCGTCGTGACCGTCGTCCGCGCGTTCTTCCGCCGCGCGACCGGGCGCGTGGAGGCCGCGCTGGAGGCGACCGCCGCCCCCGACGCCGATCCGCGCGAGCGGGTCGGCGCGTACCTGCGCGCGATCTCGGCCGAGCTGGCGCCCGCCTCGCCCGCGTTCTTCGCCGACCTGGACGCGTTCCCGCCCGCCCGCGAGATCTACAAGCGGAACACGCTGTGGGCCGTCCAGCGTGTGCACGGGCTCGTTCGGGAAGCGTCGCCCGACGGGGACAGCCTGTTCGTCGGCGCCGTCGCGGGCCAGGTGATGGAGGCGATCCACCGGGGCGAGATCAGGGCGCAGACGGGACTGGACGACTCCGCCGCCTACACCGAGCTGGCGTCCCTCATCGTCGCCCGGATGGGCGCCCTTCCCGCCTGAGCCGTGTCACCGCCGGGACGACTGGAGGGCGTGCTCGACGAGCGTGACGAGGATGCTCTTCGCCGAGTCCCGGTGCCGGACGTCGCACAGCAGGATCGGGACGTCCGGGTCGACGTCCAGCGCGTCCTGGATCTGGTCGACGCGGTAGCGGCGGGCGCCGTCGAACACGTTGGCGGCGATGACGAACGGGATCCGGCGCCGCTCGAAGAAGTCGATGGACGCGAAGCTCGTGCTGAGCCGCCGCGTGTCGACCAGCACGATCGCGCCGACCGCGCCGTAGGAGATCTGGTCCCACATGAACCAGAACCGTTCCTGTCCTGGCGTCCCGAACAAGTACAGCCGGACGCCGCCGGAGAACGTCAGGCGCCCGAAGTCCATGGCGACGGTCGTGGTCGTCTTGCTCGCCAGGCCGTCGAGGTCGTCCACCCCGACGGAGGCGTCGGTCAGGGTCTCCTCGGTGCGCAGCGGGCGGATCTCGCTGACCGAGCCGACCAGCGTCGTCTTGCCGACGCCGAAGCCGCCCGCGACCAGGATCTTCAGGGTGTGCAGCGGGACGTCGGCGTCCGGCGCGTACATCCCGGTCGACGGGGCCGCGACCGGTGGCGGGGGAACCGGTGTGCGCCGCGGCGCCGACGGCGCGGTGGACGCTTCGCCAGAGGCGGGATTAAAGGCGGCGGAGTTCATCGAGCACCCTCATCAGGATTCGTGGGTCGGGGCGATCGGGTTGCTCGGCCGGTGCCGTCTCCTCGATCAGCCCGTACTGGAACAGGTCCTCCAGGAGGATCTGCACGACCCGGAACGGCAGGTCGATCTCCGAGGCGAGGTCGGCCGGGGTGGACGGCCGTCGGCACAGCTCAAGCAGCCGCCGCTGCTCGCGAGACAATGAGAACTGTTCGGCGGGGCGACCGGTCGCGACGAGGATGGTCACCAGGTCGATGACGATCCCACGGGGGCGGGTCCGCCCCCGTGTCACCGCGTACGGTCGAACGACCGGGCCCGCGTCCTGCCCGATCCAGCGCTCTCTGGGAGTCTCCACGGCGGGTTCAGCCCGATGTGCCCGAGCGCAACGGCGGATCCTGCGAGTCGGCCGTGCCGCGCGGCGACGCCGCCAGCTGCCGCCGCACCCGCTTGATCAGCATCGTGGTCTCGTAGGCGACGAGGCCGGCGTTGCCGCCCGCGTCGCTGAGCACGGCCAGGCAGCTCCCGTTGCCCGCGGGCATGACGAAGAACAGCAGGCCGTCCAGCTCGACGACCGTCTGCCGCACCTGCTTGGCCTGGAAGTGCTCGCGGGCGCCGTTGGCGAGGCTGTGGAACCCCGACGACAGAGCCGCGAGGAACTCGGCGTCCTGGCGGGTGACGCCGCCTGAGGCGCCCATGACGAGGCCGTCCCTGGACAGCAGGACGGCCTGCTGCACTTCGCCGACCCGCCGGACCAGATCTTCGAGGAGCCAGTCGAACTCGCCGGTGGCGTGACCGTTTGGCGTCATCATTCCCCCCATTCATCGAGTGGGTCCGGGTCGTCCGACTCGTCGTCGACGACCCGGCCGCGCAACCATCCGGACTGTAGTGAGGACATCAGATCGCGGCTGAGCTCCGGGCTCGGCTCCTCGAAGTCGTCGTCCGGCGCGGCGGGCACGGCGGGCACGGCGGCGGGAGCGGCGCGCTCGGGCGCGGAGCCCTTGCGCAACTGCGGGGCGATGCTGCTCTGCCGCACCCGCTTCGGGAGCCGGCCGGTGATCTCGCTGGACTCCACCTCGGCCTCCTCCGGCTCGTCGGCGGGCGGGCGCGCCGCGCCGCCGTTGGGCCCGGCCCGGTCGAACACCTGCTCGGGCGGGTCGTACATCGACCCGGACGACTCGCCGACCGGTTCGGACGACTCGTACACCGGCCCCGGCTCGTCGTAGGACGGGGCGGGCGTCGGGACGACCCTCGGCAACCCCTCCGGCGCCGTCTCCAGCATCGGGTCGGGCGGCAGGTCGCGCGGGTCGGTCTTCGGCGAGCTGACGACCGCGCCGGGGAGCGCCGGACGGGCCGGGCGGCCGAGCCGCTGCTGCGTGTCGCCCGAGGCAAGCGCGGTCACCATCGTGCGGGCCGTGCCGGGCGGCGCGCCGCGCGACAGGTCGTCGTCCAGCGTGACCAGCGCGTGCGGGATGAGCACGACCGCGGTCGTCCCGCCGTACGCCGACGGCATCAGCGACACCTTGACGCCGTGCCGGGCGGCGAGCCGCGCGACGACGAACAGGCCGAGCCGCTCGGTGTCGACGAGGTCGAACTCGCCGTCGCCCGCGAGGCGCAGGTTGAGCTGGTCCAGCTCGTCGGGGTGCAGGCCGATCCCGCGGTCGATGACCTCGACGGCCAGGCCGTTGGCGACGGTCTCGACCTTGACGGTGACCTCGGTGGTCGGCGGGGAGAACACCGCCGCGTTCTCGATCAGCTCGGCGAGCAGGTGGATGATGTCGGCGACGACGTCACCGGTCACCGCCACGGTCGAGCTGCCGCTGATCTCGACGCGGGTGTAGTCCTCGATCTCGGCGATCGCGGCGCGCGCCACGTCCTCGGCGGCGACCGGATGGTCCCAGGCCCGGACGGTCGGCGACCCGGCGAGGATGACCAGGCCCTCGGCGTGGCGGCGCATGCGGGTGGTGAGGTGGTCGAGCCGGAACAGGTCGTCGAGCTCCTCGGGCCCGGCGGCGCGGCGTTCCATCTGGTCGAGCAGCCTGAGCTGGCGGTGCAGCAGCGACTGGCTCCGCCAGGACAGGTTGATGAACACCCGGTTGATGCTCGCGCGCAGGTCCGACTCGGCGACGGCGGTGGCGACGGCGGTCCGCTGGACGGTGCCGAACGCCTCGCCGACCAGCGCGATCTCCTTCGTTCTCCCCGTTGTCGGTGGTGGCGACTCGGCCTCCACGTCGACCTGTTCACCGCGCCGCAGCCTGCCGACGACCCGGGGGAGCCGTTCGTGGGCGAGGCGCTGCGCCGACTCCTGGAGTTCGCGCAGCTCGGCGGTGAGCCGCCGCGCGAACATCAGCGACAGGACGACCGAGGCGACCACGCCGAGCAGGCCGACGACGCCGATCAGGTAGAAGCCGAGCATGACGCGGCGTCCGGCGGGCTTGACGTCCTCGTTGTTCACGACCGTCTCCGCCTTCGCGGCGGCGCTCAACCACACCGGTGACAGGGCCTCGATGGAGGCCCGCCATTCCCGCAGGTCGGGGACGAGGCCGTTGTTCACGACGTTGTTCTCCAGCGTCGTATATGACGTGAACTCGGACGAGTTCGCCAGATCGTACATGATCCGTTCGATCTCGCCGTCGGCCTCGGCGCGGCCCAGTTCGAAGTACTGGCCGCGGCTCTCCGCCCACGCCGCGAAGGCCGCGCGGTCGGGCGCGCTCATCGGCCCGGTCTCCTGCGTGGTCAGCAGCGCGTCCTCGCGGAGCATGAACTCGCGGGCCCAGTAGTTGTGCAGCAGGGCGGTGGTGTGCTGGTAGACGGTGATGTCGTCGACGCTCACCAGCGTGGTCAGCAGCCGGGTCGTGATGTCGGCGACCTTGCTGTACCCGTCGATGGCGCCGAGCGGCGTGGTGGCGCCGATCCCGACCCGCTCCCGCAGCGTCACCAGCTCGTTGTAGGTGTCGCTGAGCTTGCGCACGCGGACGGTCATGGTGTCGTCCATCGCGTCCCTGGTGCCCGAGGACAGGGCCCGTTTGCGGAACGCGGCCACCGCCGCGTCGGTCTTGGCGACCTGCGCGCCGAACCGCTGCCGGTCCGCGATCTTGAACCGGTGCAGCAGCTGGACGGCGGCGGCCCGCTCCTCCTGGAGCGCCTCGGTCACGGTCGTGCCGGGCACGGCGACGTTGTTGTACACGGTGGAGAAGTCGAAACGCTGGAACGCGTTGGACACCGTGACGGCGGCCGGGATGCCCCACTGCACGAGCAGGGCCGTCAACGGCACGGCGAGGAGCAGCGCGATCCTGCGCCAGATCGGATGCGTGCGCGGCCGCCCGTGCGTCCCGCCGGGCATCTCCGACTTCGACACTGGTCACTCCCATGCGTTGATCGGCCATCACCGAAGTTCACGGAGCCTATAGACGCTGACGTGCGAAAAGCCAGAGGGGAAACCGATTTA
This sequence comes from Actinomadura meridiana, assembly GCF_039537545.1. Taxonomy (NCBI): domain Bacteria; kingdom Bacillati; phylum Actinomycetota; class Actinomycetes; order Streptosporangiales; family Thermomonosporaceae; genus Actinomadura; species Actinomadura meridiana. The sequence goes on along the minus strand of NZ_BAABAS010000004.1, from coordinate 966,788 downwards.
GGACAACTCTGTATTTTTCAGAACGCGGACCGCGACGCGCCGCTTACCGTCCGATTCCGGAAGAGGCCGATGTCGGCCGTCTTGATCGACAGATGATCCTTGTTGCGGCAAATGTCGCGTGGCAAGCTTCGGATGCTTCGTCCCCCCACCCATCGGAGACCGAGTCATGCGCAGAGCCGCGCTAGCAACGGTCCTCGGGCTGTCCCTCGCCGCCACCACCCTGGCGGCGGTCCCGGCCCAGGCCGCGCCGACACACTCGAAGTTGGCCACGCTCGTCAAGCTCAAGAACGTCCGCCATCACCAAAAGAACCTGGAGCTGATCGCGGACGCCAACGGCGGCAACCGGGCCGCCGGACTGCCCGGCAACGTGATCACTCTTAAGTACATCGAAGACCAGCTGAAACGGGCCGGGTACCACCCGACTGTCCAGAAGTTCTCGTTCGACTTCTGGCAGGAGAAGTCGGCTCCCACCTTTGCCGAGACCGCTCCCGGCCAGAAGACCTACGAGCCGAACACCGACTTCCAGACCCTCCAGTACTCCGGGTCCGGCGACGTCACCGCCGCCGCGACACCCGTCGACACGGCCGCGAGCGGCCTGGGCAGTGGATGCGAGCCCGAGGACTTCGCCGGCTTCCCCAAGGGCCACATCGCCTTGGTCCAGCGGGGCGGCTGCTTCTTCTCGGTGAAGACCGACAACGCCATCGCGGCGGGCGCCGCCGCCGTCGTCATCTACCAGCTCCCCGACCAGCCGGGTCCCGTCGCGGGCACGCTGACCACGCCGTACACCATTCCCGTCGTCGGCCCCACCAACGCGGTCGGCAAGGCCCTCGTCGAGCAGGCGCAGAATGGCGGCGTGACGCTGCGCGTCAAGACCGACACGTCCAACGAGAAGCGCGAGACCGCCAACATCGTCGCCGACACCGACCGCGGTAGGGGCGACAACGTCGTGGTCATCGGGGCGCACAACGACAGCGTCGCCGAGGGTCCCGGCATCAACGACGACGGGTCGGGCACCGCCGCGCTGCTGGAAATGGCCAAGCAGATCCGCAAGCTCCCTGCCAGGCAGCTTCACAACAAGGTGCGGTTCGCGTTCTGGGGCGCTGAGGAAGAAGGGCTGCTCGGCTCGCAGTACTACGTCGACAACCTCCCGCAAGCGGAACGCGACAAGGTCGCGCTGATGCTGGACTTCGACATGCTCGCCTCGCCGAACTACGTGCGGTTCGTCTACGACGGCGACAACAGCACGGGCGGCAGCACCGTCCCGCCGCCCGCCGGGTCCGGCGCCATCGAGAAGGCGTTCACCGACTACTACGCCAACCGGAAGCTCGCCACCGCCCCGACGGCCTTCGACGGACGGTCCGACTACAACGCCTTCATCAGCGTCGGCATCCCGGCCGGTGGCCTGTTCACCGGCGCGGAGGGCATCAAGACCGCCGAGCAAGCCAAGATCTACGGCGGGACCGCCGGTGTGGCGTACGACAAGTGCTACCACTCGGCCTGTGACCGTTACGACAACGTGAACCTGAAGGGCTACGACGAGATGCTCGACGGCACCGCCGCGGTGACCGAGCTCTTCGCGCACAGCACGTTGACGGTCAACGGCAACGAGTTCGCCCGCAGGCGCGCGCCCGCCAAGCTCGCGCCGCCCACCGTGATCGGCAGCTACAAGACCCTCTAGTCCCAACCGACTCCGCCTGGGGGACGCGTCCGCGTGCGGGCGCGTCCCCCGGCGATTGTCCGGCGGCGATTGTCGGGGTCAGCGGGACGGGAGCGCCTCGACGATCGCGCGCAGCGCGGGACGCGGGTCCCCGCCGGGCTCGGTCAGCGGGTGCGCCGCCACATGATCGGCGCCCGCGTCGAGATGTTCGGTGAGCCGCGCGGCCACCGCCGCCGGGTCACCGTGCGCGATCGTCGCGTCGACGACCTCGTCGGCACGCGAGGCCCACATGTTCACGATGCCGGTCGCGATCACTATCCGGTCGGTCGCCGCGAGCAGCCGCTCGGCGGTCTTCAGATCGCCGCTCGGTGAGCTGCCGATCCAGATCGTGCCATAACCGAGATCCTCGATGTCCTTGGCCAGTGCGGGGTCGAGCTCGTCCCCTCGGCGCCAGACGCCGAGCCGCCCCGAATCGATCTTCGTCATGTTCGCCCCCGACACCCCGTCCACCCATTTCATGCCCCCGTTCCCGGGTGCCAGGATGGGACACGTGACGGACCGGCCCTGCCTGCTGCTCCTGGACGGCCATTCCCTGGCCTACCGGGCGTATTACGCGTTGCCGGTGGAGAACTTCAGCACCACGGCCGGGCAGCCCACCAACGTCGTGTACGGGTTCGCGAACATGATGGCCAACGTGCTGCGCGACGAGCGGCCGTCGCACGCGGCCGTCGCGTTCGACGTGTCGCGGCGGACGTTCCGCACCGAGGCGTTCCCCGAGTACAAGGCGGGCCGGGCGCGGTCGCCCGACGGCTTCGGCAGCCAGATGGAGATCCTCGACCGGTTTCTCGCCACGATGAGCGTCCCGGTGCTGCGGGCCCCCGGCTACGAGGCCGACGACATCATCGCGACGCTCGCGACGGAGGCGGTGGCGGACGGCATGAGCGTGCTGATCGTCACCGGTGACCGGGACGTGCTCCAGCTCGTCAGCGACGACGTCACCGTCCTCTACTTCTACCGGACGGCCTCCGAGATGATCCGGTACACACCGGAGGCGGTGGCGGAGAAGTACGGGCTGACCCCGGCGCAGTACCCCGACTTCGCGGCGTTGCGCGGCGACCCGTCCGACAACCTGCCGGGCATTCCCGGCATCGGCGAGAAGACCGCCGCGAAGTGGATCCGCGAGTTCGGGTCGCTCGCCGCGCTGCTCGACCGCGCGGACGAGGTGAAGGGCAAGGCGGGCGAGCGGCTGCGCGCCGCGCTCGACGGCGTCCGGCTGAACCGGCGGCTGACCGAGCTGGTCCGTGATCTCGACCTCCCGGTCGTGCCGGACGACCTGCGGCGACGGCCGTACGACCTGTCCGCGTTCACGTCCCTGCTGGACGAGCTGGAGTTCCGCAACGCCAGCATCCGGCAGCGGCTCTTCGCCGCCGACCCGGGCGGCGGCCGTCCACCAGAAGCGGCCGGTCCCGAGCCGATCCGGGGACGGGAACTGGAGCCGGGGGAGCTGGCGGGCTGGCTGCGGGCCCGCGCGACCGGGCTGACCGGCCTGGCCGCCGAGTACACGTGGGCGCGCGGCGAGGGCGATCTCACCCGGATCGCCCTCGCGACCGGTGACGGTCACGCCGCCTCGTTCGAGCCTTCCGAGCTGACGGAGGGCGACGAGCGCGCGTTCGCGGACTGGCTCGCCGACCCCGCCCGCCCCAAGGCGCTGCACGACGTGAAGTCGCTGCTGCGCGTGACCGGCGAGCGAGGCTGGCGGCTCGACGGCGTCGCGGCCGACACCGCGATGGCCGCCTACCTGCTCCTGCCCGGCCTCGCCGCCTACGGGATCGCCGACCTCGCCGGGCGGCACCTCGGGCGGCGGCCGTCCGACGAGGGCGCGGCCGGGCTGATGCAGAACGCGCGGGCCGTCCTCGACCTGGCCGGGACGTTCGCCGCCGATCTCGCCTCTACCGGCATGGACGAGCTGTGGCGCGACGTGGAGCTGCCGCTGTCCGACCTGCTCGCCCGCGCCGAACGCGCGGGTGTCCACGTCGACGCCGCGCTGCTCGCCGAGTTGGAGGTCCAATTCGCCGCCGCGATGGAACGTGCCGCCGACGACGCCGCCGACATCGCCGGGCGCCGCTTCAACCCGGGATCGACGAAACAGCTCCAGGAGGTGCTGTTCGGCGAGCTGGGGCTGCCCAAGACCAAGAAGATCAAGTCGGGGTACTCCACCGACCTGGACGCGCTGACCTGGCTCGCCACCCGGACCGACAACGGCCTCCCGCAGGTCCTGCTGCACTATCGCGACCAGGCGCGGCTGCGCGCCACGGTCGCCGGGCTGATCAGGGAGATCGGCGCGGACGGCCGCGTCCACACCACGTTCCAGCAGACCGTCGCCGCCACCGGCCGCCTCACCTCGACCGAGCCGAACCTCCAGGTCATCCCCGTCCGGACGGAGGAGGGCCGCCGCATCCGCCGCGCGTTCCGGCCCGGCGCGGGGTTCGAGTCGCTGCTGACCGCCGACTACGGGCAGCTCGAACTGCGCGTCATGGCGCACCTGTCGCAGGACCCGACGCTGCTGGCCGCGTTCGAGTCCGGCGAGGACCTGCACACCACGATGGCCGCGCGGGTGTTCGGCGTCGCCCCGGACGCCGTCACCCCGGACCTGCGCCGCAAGATCAAGGCGATGTCGTACGGGCTGGCCTACGGCCTGTCGGCGTTCGGGCTGGCCCGGCAGCTCGGCATCGCGATGGCGGAGGCGCGGCCGCTGATGGACGCCTACTTCGAGCGGCTCGGCGGCGTCCGCGACTATCTCGACCACGTCGTCGCCGAGGCCCGCGTCACCGGCTACACCCGCACGCTCCTCGGCCGCCGCCGGTACCTGCCGCACCTGAACAGCGACAACCGGCAGCGCCGCGAGACCGCCGAGCGGATGGCGCTGAACGCGCCCGTGCAGGGCTCCGCCGCCGACATCGTCAAGATCGCGATGCTGCGGGTGGACGCGGCGCTGACCGCCGCCGGGCTGCGCAGCCGCCTGCTGCTCCAGGTGCACGACGAGATCGTCCTTGAGGTCGCGCCGGGGGAGCGGGCCGCCGTGGCGGAGATCGTCCGCACCGGGATGACCGGCGCCTACCCGCTGTCGGTCGGCCTGGACGTCGCCGTCGGCACCGGCGCGGACTGGGACGCCGCCGCCCACTGACGATCAGCCCGCCCCTGGGTAGGGGCCCTACCGGGAGGAAACCAATGGAGATCGAGATGGTCGTCGAGATCCCGAAGGGATCGCGCAACAAATACGAGATGGACCACAAGCTGGGCCGCATCCGGCTCGACCGGATGCTGTTCACCTCCACGCAGTACCCGGCCGACTACGGCTACATCCCCGGCACCCTCGCCGAGGACGGCGAGCCGCTGGACGTGATGGTGCTGCTGGAGGAGCCGACGTTCCCGGGCTGCGAGATCGCCGTCCGCAGCATCGGAGTGTTCTGGATGCTCGACGAGGGCGGCCCGGACGCGAAGATCCTCGCCGTCCCGGCCAGGGACGTCCGCTACACCGACCTCCAGGACCTGCCGGACGTGCACGAGTACGTCCTCGACGAGATCGGCCACTTCTTCGACATCTACAAGAGCCTGGAGCCCGGGAAGGGCGGCGACGTGCGCGGCTGGCAGGACCGGGAGGTCGCCGACCGGACGATCACCGAGGCCGTCGAGCGGAGTACGTCAGCCTGAACGCCACGACGAGCGCGGCCAGCCCGGCGACCACGACGAGCGCGCCGGACGCGACCGGCGGCACGAGCGCCACGACGGCCAGCACCGTGCAGGAGCCACCGGCGATCAGCGCGGGGACATGACGTCCCACGCCGCCGCGCGAGTCGAAGGAGTCGATCAGGAGCAGGGCCGCCGTCAGCAGCACCCCGGCGACGGCGGCCGCCGGGACGCCCAGGTCCCAGTAGGCGCAGAGCAGGACGACGACCACCGCGAGGGTCGTCGTGGCACCGGCCCGGAAGCGGGTCACGAGTGCCTCCCCGAGACGCGGTGCCCGAACGCGCCGACGACCGCGTCCAGCGATTCGGTGGGCGCCCAGGTCAGCACCGGGACGCCGAGGTCGGCGAACCCGGCCCGCAACGCCCGGCGGTCCAGCCGCCACAGCCGCAGCGACAGCTCCAGATACTCCTTGCCTCCGCCGCCCGGCGGTTCCCGGTCCAGCGTGTCGATGACGACGACGGGCGTGCCGCGTCGCCGCAGGTCCTGCACGGCGCGGACGGCCCGGTCGTCCAGCAGCGGCGAGAACACGACCACCAGCGCGCCGGGCGGCAGCGCCGACCTCGGTACCCGGGCGAAGTCGGGAGCGGTCTCGACGAGGCCGTCGCGCGGGCCTCGGGCGTCCAGCACGGCCTCGGCGAGCCGGTGGAAGTGGTGCCCGCCCTGACCGGGCGCGAGCCAGCGCAGCGCGCCGCCGAACGCGATGATCCCGACCCGGTCGCCGCCGCGCAGGTAGGCCGTGGCGAGCGCCGCCGCGCCGCGCATGCCGCGGTCGAGCAGTGTCTCACCGGGGTCGCCGAGGTCGGTGTAGGCGTCCAGGGCGACGACGAGCTGGGCCTGCCGCTGGTCGGCGCGGGTCGTGACGTGCAGCCGTCCGCGCAGCCCGCTGGCCTTCCAGTTGATGTCCCGCGCCCGGTCGCCCGGCAGGTAGGGGCGGATGCCCGCGAACTCCATCCCGGACCCGGCGGCGCGGGCGACGTGGTCGCCGAGCCGTCGCGGCAGGTCCAGCGGCACGAGCCGGGGACGGACGGGCGGCCCGGCCGGGTAGACGGCGATCTCGCCGAGCCGCAGCACCGCGCGGGACTGCCCGACGCGGTACCGGCTCCGGCAGTCGATGACGAGCCGGGGCAACGTGTGGCGGCCCCAGCGCCGGGGCCGCACCGCGAACGTGACCCGCGCCGTCCCGGCCGCGTGGTCCTCGGCGTACGCCGTGATCTCGACGTCGAACGTCCGCGCCGCTTCCAGCCGGAGCGCCAGTTCGTCGACGGGGCCGCCGGTGTCGGCGGTGACGGTGATCTCGACAGGCTCGCCCTCGAAGCACCGGCCGGGCCGGTCGGCGACCCGGACGGCGAGGGTGTCCGGGCGCCGCGCGACGAGCCCGGCGGCCAGGATGCCGACGGCCGGCGCGGCCAGCAGCAGCAGGTTCGGGCGGGACAGCAGCAGCGCCGCGAGGCCCGCCAGCACCGCGACCGTGGCGAGGCCGTGCGCGAGGGGCGCGGGCCGCCAGACCAGCGCGGACGGTCCCGGCGGAGTGGATGGCGCGGGCTCGCTCATGCCGTCCGCATCGAACTCACGGCGCGCGGCACGGGCACCCGGCCGAGGACCTCGGCGACCATGTCCTCACCGCTGATCCGCCGGACCCACATCTCCGGCCGCAGCACGAGCCGGTGCGCGAGGGCCGGGGCGGCGACGGCCTTCACGTCCTCGGGCAGCACATGGTCGCGGTCGTCGAGCAGCGCCCGGGCCCGCGCGAGCTGGACGACGCCGAGCGTCGCCCGCGGGCTCGCCCCGACCGTCAGCTTGGTGTGCTCGCGGGTGGCGGCCGAGATCGCGACCGCGTACCGGACGACCGCGTCGTCGACGTGCACCCGTTCGACGCATTCGCGCATCGCGAGCACGTCGTCCGGCCCGGCGAGGGCCCGCAGCCGGGGCGGCGCCGCGCCCCGGGAGAGCCGCCGGGTGATCATCTCGCCCTCCTGGTCGGCGGTGAGGTAGCCGAGCCTGATCCGCAGCGCGAACCGGTCGAGCTGCGCCTCCGGCAGGGGATAGGTGCCCTCGTACTCGATGGGGTTGTCGGTGGCCAGCACGATGAACGGCCGTGGCAGGGGGCGGCTCTCGCCGTCCGCGCTGACCTGCTGCTCCTCCATCGCCTCCAGCAGGGCGGACTGCGTCTTCGGCGGCGTCCGGTTGATCTCGTCGGCGAGCAGCAGCTGCGTGAACACCGGGCCGGGGCGGAACACCACGTCCGAGGTCCGGGGGTCGTAGACGGCGGCGCCGGTCAGGTCGGCGGGCAGCATGTCGGGTGTGAACTGGACGCGCGTGAAGTCCAGCCCGAGGACGGTAGCGAACGTCCTCGCCAGCAGCGTCTTGCCGAGGCCCGGCAGGTCCTCGATCAGCACATGGCCGGACGCGAGGATGCCCGTCAGCACCAGCTCGATCGCGGCGCGCTTGCCGACGACGGCCCGTTCGACCTCGTCCATGACCTCCCGGCAGCGCGCCGCCGCCTCGGCGGGCGTCCCGATGCTCAGTCGTTCGGCCACAGTTCCTCCAGTCTGTTCACGACGGCTCGCAGGGCCGCCGGGTCCACCCCGGCGGCGAAGGTGTCGGTGGAGCCGGGACGGTCCGGGTCGACGAACGGCCACACGTCCTCGCCGACCAGTTCCCTGGCCCGCGCGGGTTCGCGGTGGACGTCGACGCCGTGCCGCTCGGCCAGCGCGGCGGCCAGCAGCCGCACGAGCACCGGCCGGGTCACCGAGTCGTAGTGGCGCGCGGACACCGCCGACCACGACACCGCCTCGCGGACCCGCCGGTACGAGGGGAACTCCCGCAGGTCGTCCGGGTCGTCCGGCGCGCGGACCACCGGGCGCACCGGCGGCGGGGCGGGGAACCGGGCGCGGGCGGCGAGTAACCCGATGACCGCCAGCCCGGTGGCGAGGACGGTCAGCGCCGACGCCCCGCCGACGAGATACCCGGCCGTGAGGGTGCACGCGGCGGCGCCCGCCAACGCGGCGGCCCGCAAGCCCTGCTCCCGGTTCATACCGTGCTCCCGGCGCGTAGCGACTCCAGCGCGGCCAGCGCCCGCGCCCGGTGCAGTTCGGTCACCGGGTGGGCGCTGAAGCGGGCCTCCCGGAACAGGTCGGTCAGCGTGGTCGCCGCGTCCAGCCCCGCCACCCCCGAGCCCGCCGCGCGGGCCAGCACCTCGGCGGGGGTGTCGCTGTCGCGCGGGTCGGCGCCCGCCTCGGCGAGGACGCCCACCATCGCGAGATAGCAGGCGATCACGGCGGCCCGCGCCTCGTCGGTGGACCGCAGCGCCCTGCTCCCGGCCGCCGCCGCCTCCTCGAACCGGTCGGAGGACGGCGGCACGGAGAAGTCAGCCTCGGGGCCGGGGGCGGTGCGCCGGGCCCGACGCCGACGCCGGACGACCAGAAAGGCGATCACCGCCAGCGCGACGACCGCCAGGACGGCCAGGAGGATCGTCAGAACGAGCGCCCACAGGTTCGAGTTCTCCTCGGCCGGGATCAGCTTCCGCTTCCGCGGCTCCTCCGCCCTGGGGAAGACCCTCACGTCCCCGACCTCGTTGTCGCGCGCCGCCAGGAGCAGCAGCATGATCGGCGGGCCCAGCACGACAAGGGCGTAACCGGCGGCCAGCAGCGCCGACCGGCGTCCGACACCCGGCGCTTCACGGCGCCCGCGCAGCGCCGCGACCAGCAGTGTCGCCGCCACGGCCTCCAGCACCAGGACCGCGATCAACGACGCCGTGGAGGGCCGGTGCACGCTCAGCGCCGCCCACTGGTCGGTGAGGCCCCGCGCCCCGTACACGCCCACGGCGAACAGGACGGCGACCGTTCCCGCGCGGACGAGTTCGCGCCGGGTGGGCCTGCGAACCGGAGGCATAGGCCCCAGTCTGCGCCTCCCATTGTCTCGACTTGATCAAGCGTGACCGCTCTGGCCAGAATCCGCCACACCGGGCACCATGCAGATGTGGGCTCGCTGAGTGACGACGAACCGGTCGTGATCGTCGGCGCCGGGCCGGTCGGCCTGGTCACCGCGCTGCTGCTGGCGGGGCACGGGGTGCCGAGCGTGGTGCTGGAGGCGGCCGCGCGCCGCGACCCGTCCGGGTCCAAGGCCATCTGCTTCCAGCGCGACGTGCTCGACGTCTTCGACCGGGTCGGCTGCGCCGAGCGGATGATCTCCCGGGGCGTGACCTGGACGACCGGCCGCACCTACTACCGGGGCGACGAGCTGTTCGCCGTCACGTTCCCCGACACCGGGCCCGGCGCCGTGCCGCCCTGGATCAACATCTCCCAGGCGGAGGTCGAGGCGCACCTGCGGGACCTCGCCGACGCCGAGCCGCTCGCCGACGTCCGGTACGGGCATCCCGTCGCCGGGTTCCGCCAGGACGAGCGCGGCGTCGAGGTGGACGCGGGCGACACCGTCCGGGGCAGCCATGTCGTCGGCGCGGACGGCGCGCACAGCGCGGTCCGGCGGTTCCTCGGCATCCCCTTCCCGGGCCGCACGTTCGCCGACAAGTTCCTGATCTGCGACATCCGGGCCGAGTTGCCGTTCCCGAACGAGCGGCGCTTCTACTTCGACCCCGAGTGGAACCCGGGGCGGCAGGTGCTCGTCCACCAGTGCCCGGACGGGACGTGGCGCATCGACTGGCAGGTCCCCGCCGACCACGACCTGGACGCCGAGCGCGCCTCCGGGGCCCTGGACGCCCGCATCCGGAAGATCATCGGGGATGTGCCGTACGAGATCGCCTGGACGAGCGTGTACCGGTTCCACGAGCGGCGCGCGGCGGCGTTCGCGTCCGGGCGCGCGTTCCTCGCCGGGGACGCCGCCCACCTGTACGCCCCGTTCGGCGCCCGTGGGCTGAACTCCGGCGTCCAGGACGCGGAGAACCTGGCGTGGAAGCTCGCCTACGTCCGGCGCGGCTGGGCGTCCGGCGGCCTGCTGGCCAGCTACGCGGTCGAGCGGCGTGCGGCGGCGGGGGAGAACCTGCGCGTGACGACCCGGACGATGGAGTTCCTCGTCCCGCACACCTCCGCGCAGCGCGCCCACCGCCTCGCCGCGCTGGAGGAGGCGCGGACGCACCCCGCCCCCCACACGATCATCGACTCCGGCAAGCTCGCCGAGCCGTTCCGCTACTCGGACTCGCCGCTGACCACGCCGTCCGACGAGAGCGACGCCCCCGCACCCGCACCGGGCGTGATCTGCCCGGACGCCCCGTGCTCGGTCTCCGGCGAGCCGACCCGGTTGCGCCGCCTGTTCGGCACTGCCTTCATCGTCCTGACCGCGAGGCGTCACCAGGTGGGGGCCGTGACGGACGTCCCGTACCGCGTCCATGCGCTCGAAGACATCGACACCGAGGGCGTCCTGCGCACGGCCTTGGACGCCGGGCCGGACACCGTCCACGTGGTCCGCCCGGACGGCCACCTCGCCGCCGTCCTCCCGTCCTACGATCCGGGGACCCTGACCGCCGCCCTCCACCGCGCCTGCGCCCACGCGGGCTGAACCGCCGAAACCCGTTAGGCCCGGGCCGCCGACGCGAGGATCATGGTGCGCATGAAGATCAGGCTCGCGGGCGGTGTGGTGGCCTCGCCGAACGGGTTGCGCGTGCCCGCGTCCTGGCTTCCGTCCGGCGGCTGGACGGCGCTTTGGGCCCGCGCCCACAACCGCCACTGAGCTTCAGGTCCGCCGGAAGATCGTGATGGTGTGACCGACCTCGTCAACCTTCTTGCTGGTCGCGATCAGCGGGACCAGTCGCGGATCCGACTTGGCGATCCAACTGTCCGACACGACCAACAACCCCCGCACACGCTCCGGCGGCACGGCAAGTGGATCAGACGCACGAATCCCGTAATAGGACGGGACGCCACTGCCCTTGTAGGCAAGCCACACCCGCTCACCCGGATACCGGTCCCGGAGACGGTCGGCGAGCCGTTCGAGATCCTGCCCCCAGTCGGCGTTGGAGTCGTGCAGCCGGAGATGGGTCTTGGACGGCCCACCGAACGCCTCATTCGAATAGGGCAGGTAGTACGGAAAGGCCCGCACCGAACTGACCGCGACGAACAGCACCAGGACGCCCGCCACGGCCGGAACCCACTGCCACCGCAGCATCGTCACCCCTGCCGCCGCCACCGCCAGCAGCATCGGCAGGAAGATGACATACCGAACGCCAAGGTCGCGGCCCCCGGTCATCGCCACCGCGAGCAGCACTGCGGCAGGTGCAAGAACATAGGGCGCGGCGGGACGAAGCCGAGGCACGGCCAGCAGCGAACCGATTCCCGCCGCCCACAACACCAACATCCCCAGCGGGGTCTTCACCACGAGCGCGGCCGGAAGGTAGTACCAGCGCGAGCCTCGATAGACGTGTCCGAACAGGAAACCCGTCCAGCGCATGTCCTCGAAGCCGAACTGGATGCGCATGCCGTCCCGAAACGGCTTGGGGAACGGCAGCAGGCTCGTCAGAAAGCCGCGCACCCCGCCGATGTCCGGCACGGCGGCGGACGTGGCCCAACGCAGTCGCGGGTCCACGACCAGGTAGGACGCCCACACCACCGCGACGACCATGACCGCGACCCCGGCCGCCCACGCCGCACCGACCACCACACGACGTCCACCGCGCGCGAACGAGACCACCACCAGCACCAACAGCACAGGAACGGCGGCCAGCGCGCTCATCTTCGTCGCGACCGCCGCGCCGAGCGCCAACCCCGCCAGCGGAAGGTACAGCCGGGGCCGCTCCCGGGCCCGCCACAGCAGCCACACCGACGTCAGCAGGAACCCGGCGGCGGGGACGTCCAGCGTGGCCAGCGACCCGTGGGCGATGACGTCGGGGGAGAAGGCGTACAGGGCGAGCGCCACGAGCCCGCCCACACGGCCCGTGAGGTCACAGGCGAAACCGAACACGACCAGCCCGAACAGCAGCGTCAGGACGATGACCGGCAGCCGCGCCGCCAGCAGTACCCGCCCCGCGTCGTTGCCCGACTCGTACAGCAGATGCCGCCCGACGTCCTGGTCGGTGCCGGTGAACGCGGCGTCGAGACGCGCACCCGAGAGCGCCGCCCCGGCACCGATGACCAGCTTCCCGAGCGGCGGATGCTCCGCGTTGTACCGGAGGTCGTGCTCCTTCAGATAGGTCGCGCCGGTCGCGACGTACACCGGTTCGTCGATCGTCGGGGACTGCCGCACGGCCGTCGTGACCATCGCGGCGGCCATCTGCGCCAGCAGCGCCGCCACGGCGAGGACGACCGGCCAGCTCCGAATCGGCTCAGCCCCCGAACGCGGTCAGGAAACGGTTGCGGAACGCGTCCATCGGCCAGACCGGGGAGTTCTTCGCCGGACGCAGACCGTCCTGCCAGCCCCACCCGGAGACCCTGTCCAGGACGGCCTTGTCCTTCGCGACGATCGTGATCGGCACGTCGTGTCCCGCGTCCGGCCCGGTGATGAGCGGCGCGGGCTGGTGGTCGCCGAGGAACACGAGCACGAGATCGTCGTCGCCGTAGGTCTCCACATACGACACGAGCGTGTTCAGCGTGTACTCGATGGACTTGCGGTACTCGCCCCGAATCCGCCCGCCGGACGGCCACGGCGCGTTGTAGCCCTTGCCCATGCCGTCGAACACCGAGCCGTCCCCGACCTGGTTCCACGGGATGAGCCGGGGGATCGACGCCCACGGCGCGTGGCTCGACACGAGCGCCGTCTCCGCCATCACCGGCCCACGGTCCTTGCCGCGTTCGGTCCGCTCCAGCACCGACAGCGTGTACTGGTCCGGCATGGTCGCGAAGCTGAAACGCGGCCCCCGATACCCCAGGTCGCGGTCGTCGTAGACCTTGTCGAACCCGTAGAACGACCCTTCCGGCCAGGCGCGGGTGATGGCGGGCATGAGCGCGACCGTCCGGGACCCGGCGCGGTGGAACGCCCCGTTGAGCGTCAGCCGGTCGCTGTGCACGAGGGTGCTGTACCGCTGCGGATTGTCGACCCGCAGCCCGGACAGCAGCGTCGCCTGCGCGAGCCAGCTCCCGCCGCCCGCCGTCGGGGACGTGAGCCACCCGCTGCGCGCGGAGTACCCGGCGGCTCGCAACCGTCGCGTGCCGTCGTCCAAGACCGCGCCGACGTGCGGCGCGTACTGGGATCCCTCCACGGCGGACCGGCCGTAGCTCTCCACGAAAGCCAGCACGACGTCCTTGCCACGCAGACCCGTCAGCAGCTTTCCGCTCGGCACGTTGCGGAAGGCGTCCACGGCGGCGGCCTTCGCGAACTCCTCCCGGTCGTTCAGGCTCGCGCGCACCTGCCGCGCGTGGTCATAGGCCAGGACGGCGTCGGTCCTGGACGCCACCGGCACCCCGTCCACGACCCGGACTCCGAACGCCGCGCACACCACCCACGACACGCCGAGGACGACGACCGTCCACGCCGCGCCCCTGCCGTGCCGGACGGCGACGCCGCTGAGCCGCAGCGCCGACACCGCCATGAGCGCGACCACGGCGATGACCAGCACCACCACCAGCACGACCGCCGCGATCGCCCCGGCCCGCCCGGTGGACCCGTCGACGAACTCCACGGCGGGACGCAGCAGCGGCCAGTCCAGCACCAGGTCGAACGGCCGGACCAGCACCGCGTCGAACCCGACGTCCAGCACCTTCACGACGGTGACGACGCCGAGCAGGCCGCCCGCCGCCAGCGCCACGTACCGCCGCGCCCGCTCCGGCGTCACGAGGACCAGTCCCACGCCCACGATCCCCTCCACCGGGACGCGCACGAACGCGGCCGGTGTCAGCCGGGCGAACTCGTCCGGCATGACGAGCGCCGCCAGGACGAAAAGGAACGCCGACACGGTCACGACGCGCGCCACGACCCGCCGCCATCGCCGGGTCTCGTCGGCGCTCTCGCTCGCGGGCTCCCGTTCGGTCTCGTTCTCGGTGGTCAGCACGTCCCTCCCCGGGTCGGTTCCAGGCCGCTCACGCGACAACCACAGCACGTCCGTCCGGAGCCCGCGGGTTCAACACGCTTCCACGATTCCCCGGGACGCCGCCATCACCCTGGGAAGGATGTCGTGAACGCGGGCACGGTTCCGACTACCCGATGAGAGGTGCCCGACCGGGCGCCGACAGAAGGAGACTGACATGAGCAAGGTCACCTGCGACATCGCGATCTCAGTGGACGGTTTCACCGCGGGCCCGAACCAGCGCCTGGACGCGCCGCTCGGCGACGGCGGCGAGCGACTGCACCGGTGGATGTTCGAGGAGGGCGAGGCCGAGGCCAACGCCGAGGTCATCGACGCGATCGTCGCCGCCGGGGCGTTCGTCATGGGCCGCAACATGTTCAGCCCCGGGCGCGGCGAGTGGGACCTCGGATGGCACGGCTGGTGGGGCGAGGAGCCGCCCTACCACGCGCCGGTGTTCGTCCTCACCCACCATCCGCGCGCGACGGTGACGATGAAGGGCGGCACCACGTTCGCGTTCGTCACCGACGGCGTCGAGGCGGCCCTCGCCCGCGCACGGGAGGCCGCGGGCGACGCGGACGTCTCGATCTGCGGGGGAGCGCAGACGGTCAACCAGTACCTGGCGGCGGGACTGCTCGACGAGCTGCGCCTGCACATCGCGCCGGTCGTCCTCGGCGCGGGCGAGCGTCTGTTCGAGGGGGTCGGCGACATCGGGCTCGACCTTGTCAGGGCGTCGCGCACCCGCCTCGTCACGCACGTCACGTACCGCGTGACCCCGCCGTCCCGGGCGTCCCGGCCCTGACGGGCAGTGCGCTTGCGTTCACGCTCAGCTGCCCTATCATGGCGAACTCCCGCGATGACGTTGGAGCCCCCCACATGATCAGTCAAGAGACCGTCCCCGCCTCCCTGGACGACGTCAAGGGATGGTTCCCCAAGATCGACCAACTGCTGTTCACCTGGTTCCTGGAGCGCCAGGAACGCCTCGGCCAGCGGGGCGACCTGGTGGAACTGGGCTCCTACCTGGGCAAGAGCGCGATCCTCATCGGGCGGCACCGGCGCGCGGACGAGACCTTCACCGTCTGCGACCTGTTCGACTCCGACGCGCCGGACGACTCCAACCAGATGGAGATGGACGGGTCGTACTCCAGCCTCACCCGCACGGCGTTCGAGCGGAACTACCGCGCCTTCCACGGCGGCCTGCCCGAGATCGTCCAAAGGCCGACGGCGGAGATCCTCGACCATGTCGAACCGGACGCCTGCCGGTTCGTGCACGTCGACGCCTCGCACCTGTACGAGCACGTCACCGGCGACATCGAGGCCGCGCGCGTCATGCTGCCCGCCGAGGGCGTCGTCGTCTGCGACGACTACCGGTCCGAGCACACGCCCGGTGTCGCCGCCGCCGTCTGGGAGTCGGTGGCCGTGAAGGGGCTGCGCCCCATCTGCGTCACCACCCAGAAGCTCTACGGCACCTGGAACGACGCCGAGCCGGTGCAGGACGACCTGCTGGCCTGGCTGGGGGAGCGCGACGACATCTGGCACGAGGTCCAGCGGGTCGGCGGGCGGCGCCTGATCCGCGTCAAGGGCAGGTGGACGACGAAGTCGGAGGTCCAGAAGCTGAAGGACCGCCTCGCCCACACGGAGGACCGCCTGGCCGGGGCGCGCAGGGAGTTGGACGACGTCCGCAGGTCGGTGAGCTTCCGGGTCGGCCGCTCGTTCACCGCGCTCCCGAGGGCCCTGCGCGGCCGGGACGACGACACCCCGTAGCCTCGTCGTGTGATCGACGAGGCGACCGCCCACGCCTGGACGGCTCTGGGCGGGCGAGCCCACCTGGCCGAGTCCGTCGCGTACGAGACGGCGGGCCCCGTCCTTCCCGCCCGCCTGCCGGTGCGGGAGCTGGCGCGGGCGACGGTGGGCGCCTGTTCGCTGGCGGCCGCCGAACTGCTGGCGCTGCGCCGCGCCGAGCCGATGCGCCCGATCCTGGTGCACGAAGGAGCGGTGGCGACGGCGTTCGTCAGCGAACGACACCTGCGCGTCGACGGCCGGTCCCATCCGCTCTTCGCGCCGCTGTCCGGCTTCTGGCGTGCGTCGGACGGCTGGGTGCGGACGCACGCGAACTACCCGCACCACCGAGCCCGCCTGCTGGCCGCCCTCGAAATACCTGACACGGGCGACGACGCCACGCTGGCCGAGACGTTGCGGGAGGAACTGGCGACCCGTCCCGCCGAGTCCGTCCAAGAGACCGTGTACGAGGCGGGTGGCCTGGCTGTGGCGGTGGCATCGGCCCCATCAGAACTCCGGCTCCCACTCGTCGAGACCCGGCGGACCGGCGACGCCGAGCCACGGCCCCTCCCGGCTTCGACGCTCCCGGCCGCCGGAGTGCGCGTCCTCGACCTGACCAGGGTCATCGCCGGGCCCGTGGCCAGCCGCACCCTCGCGCTCCTCGGCGCCGACGTCCTGCGGGTGGACTCGCCCCGGCTCCCCGAGGACGCCATGTCCCACGCCGACACCGGTATGGGCAAGCGGTCGGCCCTGCTCGACCTGTCGCGTCCCGACGACCGCGCCGTCTTCGACGACCTCCTCGGCACGGCCGACGTCGTCCTCACCGGCTACCGGCCCGGCGCCCTCGACCGCCTCGGTTTGTCGCCGGACGCGCTGTCGGCACGGCGCCCGGACCTCATCGTCGCCCGGTTGAGCGCCTGGGGTTGGGCGGGTCCGTCGTGGGGGGACGGCCCCGGCTACCTCCTCGCCGCCGCCGTCCTGCGCGCCCTGAGCGACCGGCACACCGACGGCGGCGGGCGCCACCTGAGCTTCTCGCTGAGAGGCACCGCGTCATGGCTGATCCGCGAGACGAGAAGAGAGCCGCCCGGGCGCGTCACGCCGGTCCCGGAGCTGCGGTTCCGGGAGCGCGGCGCCGCCCCGCGCCCGGGCGGCTGACCGGGCGGGACGATCCGTCCCATCACGGTGGTGTCCCACCCGGTGAATCGAGGCCGGGCCCAATGCCAGCCCCATCGGGCCCGGCAGGCTTTCGGGTCAGGCCGCCGCCGCGGCCGGGGTGTAGTGGGAGGCGTCGTCGCCCTGGACGAGGTAGCTGCGCCGCCCGTCGACCCCCGCCGGCGCGTCGCCCGCGACGGTCACGCGGTGCAGCAGCCGGGGCAGGTCGCCGTAGTCGTCGGGCGCGTAGTGCTGGGTGATGCGGTTGTCGAACACGATGAGGTCGCCCGGCGCCCAGACCCAGCGCAGGATGTTCTCCGGCCGCGTGACGTAGGCCTGGAGGATGTCGAGGATCGCGCGTCCCTCCCGCTGCGTCGACAACCCGACGATGCTCTGCGCGAACCCGCCGATGAACAGGTTGCGCTCGGCCGACTCGGGGTGGACGCGCACGACAGGGTGCGCGGTCTTCCACTTGCGGGACAGGAACGCCCTGCGGTGCTCGGCAGCCTTGGCGGGGTCGGCGCCGCTGGGCCCCGTCTTCACGTAGTCGTAGTCGTTGGTGTGGACGGCCCAGAGCCGGTCGGCCAGCTCGCGCAACTCGGTCGGCAGGTCACGGTAGGCGGCGCCGGTGTTGGTGATCAACGTGTTGCCGCCGTAGGGCGGGATGACCAGGCCGCGCAGTGTGCTGATCTTGGGCGGGGTCCGGACGAAGGTGACGTCGGTGTGCCACTGGTTCGCCCGCCCCGACTCGCTGTCGACGGGCAGGACCTCGGGGTGCGCGTCGGTGGCGGGCACCGTCGGGTGGGCGCCGGTGAGCGCGCCGAACCGGGACGCGAAGGCGATCTGGTCCTCGTCGGTCAGCTCCTGGCCGCGAAAGGCCAGGACCTTGTGCTCCAACAGGGCGCCGTTGATCTCCGCGAAGATCTCGTCGGACAGGTCGCGGACATCGACGCCGGCGACCTCGGCGCCGATCCGCCCGCCGATCCTGCGGATGTCGAAGTCGGCCATGGTGCTACCTCATCTCACGGTGACGTTCAGGAGGAATCGGGAGGATCGTTGTGGCTTCGAGAGAAGCACAGCCGTCCGCCTGTAGTCAACTATTCCGATCAGATAGATAGGAAATATTTCCTACCAAACATGTTGACTTAGTGATGAAGGCGACCCCATAGTCGCCGTGTGCCTTCCCTCCACCCCCTCGTCCCCCTCGTCGCGCGCCTGCACGTCGATCTCCGGCGGCAGGCCAGCGCCCTGTGTCTCGCCCGAACCTGACGAACCGTCCAGTCGGCACGATCCAGGGAGCGTCCTTGACCACGGGCAACACAGCAACGATCAAGAGAAGCGCCGGAACGATCACGAGAAGCGCCGGAACGACGCGGCGCGGGTTCATCTCCTCGCTGGCGGTGGTGTCGGCCGCCGGTCCGCTGGCGGCCGCCTGCGGGGGCGCGGCCGGGAGCGTACGGAAGACCAGCACGCTGCGTTACCAGGGCTGGACCGGGCAGGTCACCCTGCCGGAACTGGCCGCCGACCTCGGCTACCTGGGCGAGGTGAAGCTGGAGTGGGTCGGCAACACGATCAGCGGCCCGCAGGACGTCCAGTCCGCCGCGACCGGCCAGGTCGACTTCGGCGGCGCGTTCAACGGCGCGGTCGTCAAGCTCCAGGAGGCGGGGGCGCCGATCACCTCCGTCATCGGCTACTACGGCAGCGACAAGCAGACCTACACCGGGTTCTTCGTCCTGGACGACAGCCCGATCAGGACGCCACGGGACCTCATCGGCAAGAAGGTCGGGATGAACACGCTCGGCGGCCACTCGCAGGCCGTCCAGGACCTCCACCTGCGGCGCAACGGGCTCGCCTCGGGCGACATCGGGAAGGTCGAGTCGCTGGCGGTGCCGCCGGTCACCATGGAGCAGTCGCTGCGCCAGGGACGGCTCGACGTCGCCGCGCTGAGCGGCATCTTCCGCGACAAGGCCATCGCCACCGGCGGCGTCCGCACGCTGTTCAAGGACATCGACTTCCTCGGCGAGTTCACCGCCGGGTCGTACGTCTTCCGCGACGACTTCGTCAAGCGCAACCCCGACACCGTGCGGGCCTTCACCGCCGGGGTCGCCAAGACCATCGAGTGGTCGCGGCAGCGGCCCCGCGCGGAGGTCGTCGCCCGCATGACGGCGGTGCTGCGGCGGCGCGGCCGCAACGAGAACGCCGACGCGCTCCAGTACTGGAGGTCGTGGGGCGTCGCGTCCAAGGGCGGCGTGATGGGCGACCGGGAGTTCGACACCTGGCGGGCCTGGCTGGAGGACGTCGGCCAGATCCGCAAGGGCCGCGTCAAGGCCCGCGACCTGTACACGAACAAGTTCAACCCCTACGCGGGAGGGGGGAGCAAGGGATGACCGCGAAGATCAACGTGTCCGGCGTCGGCAAGGTGTTCCCGGTCCGGGGCGGCGGCGAGTTCACCGCGCTGCGCGACGTCCACCTGGACGTCGCCGAGGGTGAGTTCCTGGTCGTGGTGGGCCCGTCCGGCTGCGGCAAGTCGACCCTGCTCGACCTGATCGGCGGGCTGACCGCGCCGACGTCGGGCGGCGTCCTGATCGACGGCGCGCGGGTCACCGGCCCCGCCCTCGACCGGGGCATCGTGTTCCAGCAGTACGCGCTGCTCCCGTGGCGGACGGCGCTGCGCAACGTCGAGTTCGGCTTGGAGGCGGCGTCCGTCCGCACCCGGATCGGTCGCCGGGAACGGTCCAAGATCGCCCGCGAGCATCTCGACCTGGTCGGCCTGTCCGGGTTCGCGGACCGCTACCCGCACGAGCTGTCCGGCGGCATGAAGCAGCGGGTCGCCATCGCCCGCAGCCTCGCCTACGACCCGGACGTCCTGCTCATGGACGAGCCGTTCGCCGCCCTCGACGCCCAGACCCGCGAGTCGCTCCAGGACGAGCTGCTGCGCATCTGGTCGGCCACCGGCAAGACCGTGGTGTTCATCACCCACGGCATCGACGAGGCCGTCTACCTCGGCGAACGGGTCGCGGTGCTGACCGCGCGGCCCGGCACCGTGAAGGAGATCGTCGACATCGACCTCGGCCCCCGGCACGCGGACCGGGACCTGCGCTCCAGCCCCGAGTTCGCCGAGCACCGGCACCGGGTCTGGTCCCTGCTGCGGGACGAGGTCCAGACGGCCCAGCGGGCGACCGTCACGGCGCCGCGCGGAGAGGAGATCAGCCATGGCTAGCACCACCCGGGCCCCCGAACTCACCCCACGCCCCGCGCCGCCGCCGGAACCGGGCGGTCGCGCGGGCCGGGCCGTCGCGGCCGCTGTCGCCTCGACCGTGGGCACCGCCTTCCGGCGCACGATCGCGCTCGTCCTGTTCTTCGCCACCTGGGAGTTGGCGCCGCGTGTCGGGCTGGTCGACCCGATCTTCCTGCCGCCGGTGTCGGAGGTCGTCCCGGCGCTGTGGCATCTGGCCGAGGACGGCCAACTGTGGACCAACACCAGGACGAGCCTCGTCCGGTCCCTGTCGGGGTTCGGGCTGGCGATCGTCCTCGCGGTCCCGCTCGGCCTGCTGATCGGTTGGTACCGGCCGGTCGCCGAGCTGCTGAACCCGCTGCTCGAACTGTTCCGCAACACCGCCGCGATCGCGCTGCTGCCGGTGTTCATCCTGATCCTCGGGATCGGGGAGACGTCGAAGGTCGCGATCGTCCTGTACGCCTGCACCTGGCCGATCCTGCTGAACACGATCAGCGCCGTCCGCGCCGTGGACCCGACGCTGGTCAGGTCGGCGCGGTCGCTCGGGCTGTCCGCGCCGCGCGTGTTCCAGAAGGTCATCCTGCCCGCCGCCGTCCCCACGATCTTCACCGGGATCCGGCTGGCCGGGGCCACCGCCGTGCTGGTGATGATCGTGGCGGAGATGGTGGGCGCCAAGGAGGGCCTCGGGTTCCTCATCAACTCGTCCCAGCAGAACTTCGCGATCAACGACATGTACGCGGGGATCGTGGCGATCTCCGCGCTGGGGCTGTTGTTCAACCATGTGCTGATCCTGATCGAGCGCCGCTTCACCCGCTGGCGGACCGAGCCAACCGGCTGAGCGTGGCCGAACGCGGACACATCCCGCCGAATCGCGCCTTGACGGGGTGTGTCCGTCTGTATCATTCTTTGTTGACCAAACATGTAGGGAAAGTTGGGGAGGGGCACGATGACTGGACGCAAGCCGGGGTGGGTGCTGGGACCCGCCGCCGTGGCGGCCGCCATCGTCGTCGGGGCGGCGGCATGCGGGGGATCGGGGTCCTCGGGCGGCGGGAAGGTCCGGCTCTCGCTGGTGGCCTACTCGACGCCCCAGGCCGCGTACGAGGCGATCATCAAGGAGTTCCAGAAGACGCCGGAGGGCAAGAAGGTCACCTTCACCAAGTCGTTCGCGGCGTCCGGCGAGCAGAGCCGCGCGGTGGCGTCCGGCCTGAAGGCCGACATCGTCGGGTTCTCGCTGGAGTCGGACATGACGCGGCTGGTGGACGCGGGCCTCGTCGACACGACCTGGAACACCGACCCGCAGAAGGGGATGATCACCGACTCCGTGGTCGTCCTCGCGACCCGCAAGGGCAACCCGAAGAACATCAGGACCTGGGACGACCTGCTCAAGCCAGGCGTCCAGGTCATCACGCCCAACCCGTTCACGTCCGGCGGGGCGCAGTGGAACATCCTCGCGGGGTACGGCGCCAAGGCGAACAAGGGCACCAACAAGGCCGCCGGGACCGCCTACCTGCACGCGCTCTTCAAGAACGTTCCCGTGCAGGACTCCAGCGCGCGCAAGTCGCTCCAGACCTTCGCGGGCGGCAAGGGCGACGTGATGCTCTCCTACGAGAACGAGGCCATCTTCGCCAAGCAGAACAACCAGCCGCTGGACTATGTCGTCCCGGACTCCACCATCCTGATCGAGAACCCGGTGGCGGTGACCAAGAAGAGCGAGCACCCGGCGGAGGCCAAGGCGTTCCTGAAGTTCCTGCACGGCAAGAAGGCGCAGGAGATCTTCGTCAAGAACGGCTACCGGCCCGTGGTGGACGGGGTCCCCGGCGCCGAGAAGTTCCCGACGCCGTCCGGGCTGTTCACCATCGCCGACCTCGGCGGCTGGCCCAAGGTGAAGAAGGAGTTCTTCGACCCCAAGGGCAGCATCATGGCCGATGTCGAGAAGGGCATCGGCGTCTCGGTGGAGGGTTAGTCCCTTGTCGACGATCGAGAAGACCACCGAGAGCGCGCCCGAGGACACGTCGGGCCCGCCGAAGCCGCCGCCCGACCGCCGGATCGCCGTGCCCGCCTGGGGCGGCACGGCGGTCGGCCTCGGCACCGCGACGATCTTTCTCAGCGCGGTGGTGCTGATCCCGCTGGGCGCGGTGCTGTGGAAGGGGACCGAGCAGGGCCCCGGCGCCTTCTGGGACGCGATCACCACCCCCGACGCCTGGGCCGCGCTGAAGCTGACCGTCGTCGCCTCGCTGATCGTGGCCCTGGTGAACCTGGTCATGGGCACGCTGATCGCCTGGGTGCTGGTGCGCGACAACTTCCCCGGCAAGGGGCTGCTCGACCTGCTGATCGACCTCCCGTTCGCGCTGCCGACGATCGTGGCGGGCCTGGTCCTGCTGGCCCTGTACGGGACCGACAGTCCGCTCGGCGTCTCGCTCGCCTACACGCGGATCGGCGTGGTGGTCGCCCTGCTGTTCGTGACCGTCCCGTTCGTGGTCCGCACCGTCCAGCCGGTCCTGATGGAGATGGACAAGGACATGGAGCAGGCCGCCGCGTCGCTGGGCGCGGGCAACTGGACGATCTTCCGGCGGATCATCCTGCCGAACCTGATCCCCGCCATGCTGGCCGGGACGGCGCTGGCCTTCACCCGCGCCGTCGCCGAGTTCGGCTCGACGGTGCTGATCTCCGGGAACGTCCCGTTCAAGACGCAGGTCGCGGCCGTGCACATCTTCGGCCAGATCGAGAGCGACAACACCGCCGCCGCGGCGGCCACCTCGACGGCGCTGCTCGTGCTGTCGCTGCTGGTCCTGCTGATGATCGACCTGCTCCGGCGCTGGGGGGTGCGCCGTGGCTAGGTACGCGCTGCGCTCGGCCGCCCTCGTCTACCTGCTGTTCCTGCTGATCCTGCCGGTCGGGCTGATCGGCTGGCGGACGTTCGAGGACGGCGTCGGCCCGTTCGTCGACGCGCTCACCACCCATTCGGCGCTGCACGCGTTCCGGGTGACGTTCGTGGTCGCGGGCTGGGCCGTCGTCCTCAACACCCTGTTCGGGGTGCTGGCCGCGCTGCTGCTCGTCCGGCGCGACTTCCCGGGCAAGCGCCTGTTCAACGCGCTGATCGACCTGCCGATGGCGGTGTCCCCGGTCGTCGTCGGCCTGGCGCTGATCCTGGTGTACGGCGCGTTCAGCCCGGTCGGCGGCTGGCTGGAGGGCCGCGGCTTCCAGATCATCTTCTCCACCCCGGGGATGGTGCTGGCGACGGTGTTCGTCTGCCTGCCCCTGGTGGTCCGCGCGGTCGCGCCGGTCCTGGAGGAGATGGGCGACGAGCAGGAACAGGCCGCGCGGACGCTGGGGGCGGGCGGCTGGCAGACCTTCAGCCGCATCACGCTGCCCGGCATCCGCGCCGCGCTCGGCTACGGCATCGTCCTGTCCCTGGCCCGCGCGCTGGGGGAGTTCGGCGCGGTCGCCGTCGTGTCCGGCCGGACCGTGGACGAGACCCAGACCCTCACCCTGTTCGTCGAGGAGCGTTTCGAGAACTTCGACGCACAGGCCTCCTACGCCGCGGCGTTCGCGCTGGCGGTGATCGCGGTCGTCGGACTGCTGGCGACCAGGCTCCTGCGACCCAAGGACGGCACCTGATGGCGATCGAGATCCGAGAAGTGAACAAGTCCTTCGGCGAGGCGGCGGTGCTGCGCGACGTCTCGGTGGACGTGACGTCCGGCTCGCTGACCGCGCTGCTCGGCCCGAGCGGCGGCGGCAAGTCGACCCTGCTGCGCGTGATCGCGGGCCTGGAGCGGCCCGACTCGGGCCAGGTGCTGATCTCCGGCCGGGACGCGACCCGGCTGCCCCCGCAGCGGCGCGGCGTCGGGTTCGTGTTCCAGCACTACGCCGCGTTCAAGCACATGACCGTGTTCGACAACGTCGCGTTCGGGCTGAAGATCCGCAAGCGGCCCAAGGACGAGATCAGGCGGAAGGTCGAGGAGCTGCTGGAACTCGTCCACCTCGACCGGTTCGCCGCCCGGTACCCGGCGCAGCTGTCGGGCGGGCAGCGCCAGCGCATGGCCCTCGCGCGGGCGCTGGCCGTGGAGCCCGAGGTCCTGCTGCTGGACGAGCCGTTCGGCGCCCTGGACGCCCAGGTCCGCAAGGAGCTGCGCACCTGGCTGCGGCGCCTGCACGACGAGGTGCACGTCACGACCGTGTTCGTCACCCACGACCAGGAGGAGGCGATCGAGGTCGCCGACACGATCGTGGTGCTCGCCGACGGCGTCGTCCAGCAGGCCGGGGCGCCCGGCGACATCTACGACAACCCGGCGAGCCCGTTCGTGATGCGCTTCCTCGGCCCCGTCACGGAGATCGGCGGCCGCCTGCTCCGCCCGCACGACGTGGAGGTCTCCACCGAGCCCGGCCCCGACACGACCCCGGCGGTCATCACGCGGGTGGTCCGCCTCGGGTTCGAGATCCGGGTCGAGTTCAAGGTGCGGGAGACGGGGGAGGAGCGCCAGGCATGGGCGCAGCTGACCCGGGAGTCCGTCGAGCGGATCCGGGCCGAATCGGGCACGGAGATCCATGTCAGACCCGCACTGAGCGCGGCGACGGTCCCGGCGAGCTGAGGCGACCTGGGACCGGGAGGCAGCGCGTTGTACGTCACCGCCCGCACCAACTACGCGATGCGCGCCCTGCTGGCCATGGCGGCGGCGGGGCCCGACCCGGTCAGCGCGCCCGCGCTGGCCGAGGCCGAACAGATGCCCTTCACCTTCCTCCAGACGATCCTCGGCGAGCTGCGCCGGGCCCGCCTGGTGGTCAGCCGTCGCGGACACGACGGGGGATACCGCCTCGCCCGACCGGCGATGCAGATCACGGTCGGCGAGGTGGTCAGGGCCATGGACACCACCTTCGCTCCCACCACCGTCGAGACGCACCGGGGGCGACCTCCGTCCGGCGCCACGGAACAGCTCGACCAGCTGTGGCGCGCGGCGGAGATCGCCCTGCGCGGCGTGCTCGACGAGACCACGCTCGACGACCTCACCCGCGGCCGCCTGCCCGCCCATGTGCGCACCCTGGTAGACTCAACTATTCCGATTGATTAAGTAGGAATTCATCCAGGGGGAACACGGGCATGGCCATCAGCACGACGACGCGACGGGAGACCGGGCTCGCCGCCACGGCCGCGACACTGGCGGAGAACTCGGACGAATGGTTGCCGCGCGTACGGCTCGACCCGCAGGGACGCTGGTACGAGCGCCTGCACCGCATCGACGACCAGGAGATCTGGCTGATCAGCTGGCTGCCGGGCCAGACCACGGGCCTACACGACCACGGCGGGTCGCGCGGCGCGTTCGCGGTCGCGCTCGGCAGCCTGGAGGAACGCGATCTCGGCGGCGTCCGGGAGTTGACGTCCGGGCAGTCCCGCGCGTTCGGCTCCGAGTACGTCCACGAGGTCCGCAACACCTCGGCGGCACCGGCGGTCAGCGTGCACGTCTACTCACCGCCACTCGCCACCATGAACCGCTACGACCTCGTCGGCGACCGGCTCGTGCGCCTGGTCACCGAGGAGGCCGGCCAGTGGTGAGCCGCCCCCGCTCCATCGACGAGATCCTCGCCGACGCCCGTGCCCGCCTCCGGAGGCTGACCCCGGAGGCGGCGCACGCCCGCTGGCAGCGCGGCGCCCTCCTGGTCGACATCCGTCCCGCCGCCCAGCGCGTGACCGAGGGCGAGGTCCCCGGCGCGCTGGTCATCGAACGCAACGTCCTGGAATGGCGTCTGGACCCCACCAGCGACGCCCGCATCCCCCAGGCCACCGGCCACGACGTGGACGTGATCATCCTCTGTTCGGAGGGCTACACCTCGAGCCTTGCCGCCGCCGCCCTCCAGGACCTCGGCCTGGACAGCGCGACCGACGTCGACGGCGGCTACCAGGCGTGGCGCGCGGCGGGCCTCCCCGTCACGTGAGGACCCCGGCGGCACGGGCCGCCCGGAGCCACTGGGGGAACTCGCCGAGCAGCCGGTCGTAGAGTTCCTCGTCCGACACGGAGTCGATGTCGTCGACGGCGAAGAACCCCGCGTTGTCGACGACACGTCCGGGCAGCGTGTCGAGATCCTCCAGAATGCCGTAGTTCGACTCGCCGAGCCCCACGAACTGCCAGAAGATCGGCAGCGCGGACGCCTCGCGCAACAGGTCGGAGATCTCCTTGTTCTCGTAGACGCCGCCGTCGGAGAAGAACAGCACCAGCATCGGGCGGCCCGTCGGCCGCGCCCGGCAGAAGTCGATGACGTCCCTGATGACCACGGGTTCGTTGTTCCCGTAGCCCAGCCCTTCCCTGCGCCGGATCTTGCGGCCGCGTCCCTGCGGGCTCGCGTCGCGCACCGGCAGCCGCGTGGGGACGTTCTCGGGCACCCACCGCGGCAGTTCGGGGATGGTGAGGGACGGCAGCCGGGCGGAGCGGTCGGCGAAGATCCAGGCGTCGAGCGAGCCGTCCTCGTCCAGGCGGGCGGCGACCGGCGCCATTCGCTCCACCACCCGTCTGACCGTCCCCTCGCGGTGACGCCGTAGTCGGTGGCGAGCCCGCCGAGCCCGCTGTCGTAGCCCTGCCCGATCGCCCGCAGCTTCCACTGCTCCCCGCGGCGGTACAGTTCGCCCAGCACGAGCACGGTCTCGCCCACGGCGCCGTCCACCCGATACCGGACGATCGCCTCGCCTTCGGCCTCCACCAGCAGTTCCAGCCCGGTCAGAGCGCCGAAGTCCAACGAGGCGGCGACGACCACACGCTCCACCCGCGCGGGCAGCGCCCCTGGCCGGACCGCCAGCCCCTGTTCGCCACCCTCGCCACCGAGATGCCGCACCGCCCCGGCCACCGCTTCCGGCTGGTTGTAGAAGACGAAGTCGGCGTCGGACGCGACCTTCCCCGACGCGCCGATCAGCAACGCCGAGGCGTCCACCGCCGGGCCGCCCGGCTCGGCCGACCAGCGGACCCTGACGACGAGATCGCCGCCGGGAACCCCCGTGTTCCCGCCCTTGCTCAAAAGGATCATGGCCGAGGCTATCCGCCCCGCACCGCTCCCCACCCGCGCTCTGTCCAGGTACGGCCACCCGCGCCCGCACCCCACGGGACACGACCAGATCGCTCCCTTCGCCCTGATCACCCGCCGCCTCCCGGGACGACGCGCCTCAACCAGCACTGACCTGGTCGGCCCATGGAAGCGACCACATGGGTAAGAACGTTCCCTTACCACTCTGCTGAGGTGTGTCAGAACAGCAAGCCGAGACGAAGCACCTCGCATTATGCGCACATGCTTTCGAGGCAACTCCCCGCAGTTCAATGACGCCTCACCGTAATTCCCGGTCACCCATTTCCCTGAGGTCCGACCGGCAGGCCAGCGCCTATACGCGCCCACCACGGCTGCCCCCGCGCGAAACCAACAAACACCGGCACCCCGCCCCCCGGACGGGCTAGCCGCCCCAGCCCAAGCAGGCACACAAAGCCCCCAGCCACCCACCACCAGGACCTCCGTGCCAACGTTGACCTGAGGGCAAACAAGCGGACTGAAATGCTAAACATGTAATCTGTCCGCATGGCCGAGCAAGCTGATCTACCACCGGGTTCGGGCTACTTGCTCTGGCATCTGTCGCTGCGCTGGCGGGTGGCCATGGACCGTGCACTGTCCCCACTGGGGCTGACGCACGCCCAGTACGCGGTGGTGGCCTCGCTTCACAGCATGGAAAAGGGTGGCGACAAGCCCAGCCAGCGGCAACTGGCCGACTACAGCGGCCTGGAGCCCATGTACGTCTCCAGGCTCGCCCGCGCACTGGAAACGGCCGGCATGGTCGAACGTCGGCACAACCCGTCCGACCCCCGCGCCGTCCAACTGTCACTTACCCCGAAAGGAACCGCGACCGTGGAGACGGCGGTCAACACGGTGCGCGACCTGGAAGACCACCAGATGCGCCCGCTCGGTGGCAAGGACAGCCCCGAGTCCCTGGCGATGAGACGGACCCTGGTGACCTTGCTCGACCACGCCAGATCCCTCCCCGCCCACTAGAACGGCCCACCGGGCCGCCGCGGAGTTCGGCGGCCCGGTGCTCAAGCGTTGCCCACCGGCCGCGTCCCGCAGGCGACCACTCCACCAACGGTGGCAACGACCAACGCCACGGTCATGGCCCAGGCCCCAACGAACCCGCCCACCGGGCTCAATTCGCTCAGCCTGTCCGCGCCCTTGAACGCGAAGACGCCCAGATTGAGCAGCCCCGCGGCCGGAGCGGCGAGGAACACGGCCCGTCCAGGCACAAAGGCGACCAGCCCAGCCGCCCCCACGATCGCGATCAGCCCCGGCGGAACAGTGGGCGTGTCCGTTATCCCGGCAAGCATCTGAAGTACGAACCCGACACCCCCGACCACCAGCGCCCACAAGGTCACCCCGCCAACTCCGGAGCTGAGACCCCACGCACGCATCACGTCACTCCTCTCCCATCTCGACGGAAACTATACATGTTTACTATAAACATAGTTATCAGCCGCCGCGACGCCTCCACGACCAAGTGGCGCACCCCCCCCGGCTCGTCGCCCTCGCCACCGGCCGCGCGGCGCTGACCGACCGGAGACGCCATACCGGCATGCGTTCGGAGAGGAGGGAGCCCGCGTTCCCCGCGGGCACACCTCTCCCATTGCGAGCGGGCGATACTGGGGTCGAACCAGTGCTTGATTCGCATGCCTCGCTTTGCGGCGGTCTGGCTCCGCCATCCGCCTGCTGAACTCCTTCGGGTTGGCGGCGGAGTTCACTCGGAACCGGCACAGTGGTGGCCCTGTAGGGAGGCAACGCGACCGAGGAAGGCGAGGTCGTCAAGCCAGCCGTTCAGCTGAGGTATCTTGGAGCGACGCGAGACGACGCGATGTACCGGCTTGAACATTGTGGGTATGCGGAAACTTGCGTGACAGCGTCCGGATCACCACTTCTGTCGTTGAGGCGATAATCGAGTTGACTTCTAAGAGACCGCGTACGTCGAAGAACGGCCTTGTCGAGAGCCGGAACCACTTGGATGATCTGAGCCCGTCGCTGCGGGAATACGTCTTGGACCGTTGCAAGCGTGAGGGGATCCTCGTCACGTCAGTTCGCGTCGTCTCCTCAACCGAGGTCATCATTCCCTGATCGCTGAATCGGCTGGTGGGCCAGCGCTCCAGCGTGTCGGCGGGAACCCTCGATCGGATCTACCGTCGGCGTCGATAACATCGATCACCGCATTTGGTCAGCCGTTCAAGGTACCGCTTGAGTCCGCCTGCCCAGACCAAATCCAGACCAAATCAAGTCCGATGCCATGAGCGCCTCCAGAGGCGTTTTCGATGGATACGCGGCAGATAGCCTGACGTGGATGAGGTTTTCGGCGCGCACAGCGACAGGAGCGTCCGCTGAAGCCGTGATGGCATCTGCGGGGGCGTTCTCTTGATGGGGTCGGGAGACGCCGCCGCGGACTCGCACCTGCCGAGTGCGCTCCGGCAGAACCCCTGATCAGGGGCCGGCTGTTCAGCTGTGGGTCTGTCGGTGGACGGCGTCGGTGATCGGTTCGGGGCCTTGGGTGAGTTCCAGGATCTGGTGGTGGATACGTGGCGTGTGGACGAGTTCGGCGAGGGAGCCGTCGATGGCGGTGGTGGCGGTGGCGCCGCCTTCGCCGCCGGCTCCGGCGGTGAAGACGAGGACGTCGGCGCCGTGGAGGAAGGCGGCGAGGGCGGGGGCGTCGAGGCGGGTGAGGTCGCCGTGGGTGGCGTGGATGCCGTGGGTTTCGAGCTCTTGGCCCTGTTCCGGGCGGCGGTAGAGTCCGTCGACCTGGTCGCCGGACGCGGTCAGCAGACGGGCCAGGCGGCTGCCGATGCCGCCGGCGATGCCCACGACGAAGACCTTCATTGCTGTCGCTCTCCTTGATCGGTGTGCCGACGAGCGGCGGGATGCGCGGCCGGGCCGCTGATCTGTGCCTCCAGCCGTGCCAGGTTATGCGCGGGACTTGTCGACCTCGTCGAGGAGGGCGAGGAGGGCATCGGCTCCGGGCCCGGAGGACGCCGGGTTCTGGCCGGTGACGAGCTGGTCGTCGGTGAGGACGTGTGGCTGCCAGTCATCGGTCTTGGAGTAGTCGGCGCCGAGGCGCTTGAGTTCGTCCTCGACGAGGAAGGGGACGATGCCGGTCAGGCCGACGGCGGCTTCCTCCTCGTTGGTGAAGCCGGTGATCCTCCGGCCCCGGACGAAAGGCGTGCCGTCGGGGTTGGTGACGTGGCGCAGGGCGCCGGGTGCGTGGCAGACCAGGGCGAGGGGTTTGCCCGCGCGGACGATGGTCTCGATGAGCCGGACGGAGTCGGGGTCTTCGGCCAGGTCCCACAGGGGTCCATGGCCGCCCGGGTAGAAGACGGTGTCGTAGTCGTCGGCGGACACGGAGCCGAGGCGGACGGTGTGGGAGAGGGCCGCCATGGCTTCCGGGTCGGCCTCGAAGCGGCGGGTCTCGTCGGTCTGGAAGGCGGGTTCGTTGCTCTTGGGGTCCAGGGGCGGCCTGCCGCCCTTGGGGGAGGCGAGGACGACCTCGGCGCCGGCGTGCTTGAAGCGGTAGTAGGGGGCGGCGAGTTCCTCCAGCCAGAAGCCGGTCTTGCGGCCGGTGGTGCCGAGTTCGTCGTGCGAGGTGAGAACGATGAGGACCTTCATGGTGCGAACTTCCTTTGAGTGGACCGGTCGTCTCGACGGGTGCGAGAATTGGTCGGTGTTCGGACGGCACTTGGGGGCGTGAGCGGGTTCTACAGGTGCAGCAGTTGGCGGGTGACTCTGGTCGTGGTGTCCAGCGGGCCGATGTCGCGGTGGATCTTGGCCATGACGCTGGCGCCGAGCCACATGTCGTACAGGACCTGCGCGGTGTCCCGGGAGGTGCCGTCGACGGCGATCGATCCGTCCTTCAGACCGCTGGCGATCGTCCGTTCCAGGCGGTCGATGATGGCGGTGGTGCCTTCCTTCAGGGCGAGCCGCATCGTCTCCGACAGGTCGGAGACCTCCGCGCCGAGCTTGACGGCCAGGCACTTGCCCTGGCATTCGTCGACGCTTTGCGTCTCGCGCCAGTTCTCCCAGTAGTTCATCAGCCGCTGTGCCGAGGTCAGGTCGGGCTCGGCGAGGATGCGGTCCATGTCCGCCAGGTAGCCGGTGAAGTAGGCCCGCATCATGGCCTCGCCGAAGGCGTCCTTGGAGCTGAAGAAGTGATAGAACGACCCCTTCGGCACCCCGGCCGCGGAAAGAACTTCATTGATGCCCACCGCGGAGAATCCCTTACGGGACATGATCCGCTGGGCGGCGTCGAGAATGCTGCGGCGAGTGTCGCCATGGATGGCTGCCATGCTTTCCATCCTACCGAGCATTAGACCGGTCGTATATTCGAGTCGGTGCGTCACCCGCGCCGCCTGACACGTCACTGGCCGAGGAAGTCCAGAAGGATCTCGTTGACCTCGGCGGTGTGGGTGGTGAGCAGCCCGTGCGGCGCCCCGTCGATCTCGACGTACTTCGCGGTGGGCAGCGCCTTGGTGAAGCGGCGTCCAGTGGCGTCGATGGGCAGGGTCCGGTCGCCCGTGCCGTGCACGATCAGGGCGGGCACGTCGATCCGGGGGATGTCGGCCCGAAAGTCGGTGGGCCAGGTCAGCGGTGCGGCGGCCGAGGCGATCGGCCCCGCGCCCGCCGCCACGTTCCAGGCGTTGCGGACGGCTTCCTCGCTCACCCGGGTGCCCAGGTTCTCGTCGAGGTTGTAGAAGTCAGAGTAGAAACCGGTGAAGAAGGCGTGGCGGTCCTTCTTCACCGTCTCGGAGATGCCCTCGAAGAAGGACAGTGGGGCGGCGCCGTCGGGGTTGTCCTCGGTGACGGCCAGATACGGCTCCAGTGACGCGAGGAAAACGGCCTTGGCGACGCGTCCGGAACCGTAAATGGACAGGTAGCGGGCGACCTCACCCGTGCCCATCGAGAAGCCGACCAGCACCGCGTCGCGCAGGTCGAGAGTCTCCAGGACGATGTTCAGGTCGCCGGCGAAGGTGTCGTAGTCGTAGCCGGTGGACGGCTGCGAGGACTTGCCGAACCCGCGCCGGTCGTAGGTGACGACCCGGTAGCCCGCGGCCAGCAGTGCCGGGACCTGCCCCTCCCAGGAGTTGCCGTCCAGCGGGTAGCCGTGGATCAGCACGACCGGCTGCCCGCTTCCCTTGTCCTCGTAGTGCAGTTCGATGTCGGTGCTGTTCTCCGTGCCGACCTTGATGCGCCCCATGATGCCTTCCCCTTCCGGGAGTTCGATGTCCGTCGCGCTCTGACGATCAGGACTATACGACCGGTCTACTCAAACCGCAACTCGCTCGGCCATCCACGTCCGTCGCGGAACTCGCGCCGCACGGTTGTGAGCCCGGCGAGCCCGGGAGAAGCGTTACGCGGGCCAGGCCCGGGCCGCGTGACGGGCCGCGTCCAGCAGTCGGGTCCGGTCGGCGCCGTCGCGAGCCAGGGCGGCCATGCCGGCCAGTACGGTGTCGACGAACGCGGCCACACCGTCGGCCTCGGCGTCCGACGCGAGTTCTCCCTCGGCGGCGGCCCGGCGTAGACGTGTCCGGATCATGTCGCGTGTCCTGTCGCGCCGTTCGGCGAGCCGGGGCTCGCTCATGACGAGGCAGCCGGGGGGCTGCCCGGGCGCGGAGAAGTGCTCGGCCGAGGACCGCAGTAGACGCTCGATCGCCTCCCGTGCCGTCGGTGCCGAGAGGTCGCGCTCCAGGTCCTCGTCCAGATGTTCGGTGTAGAGCGCGG
Source organism: Actinomadura meridiana (assembly GCF_039537545.1). Lineage (NCBI taxonomy): Bacteria > Bacillati > Actinomycetota > Actinomycetes > Streptosporangiales > Thermomonosporaceae > Actinomadura > Actinomadura meridiana. The sequence continues at coordinate 933,512 of NZ_BAABAS010000004.1, read as the reverse complement.
ACGCCTTCTCGAACAGCGCGTTCTTGTCGCCGAAGGCCGCGTACAGACTCGGTGCGGCGATCCCCGCCTCCGCGCACAGCTGGGCGACGCTCACTCCGTCGTAGCCGCGCTCCCAGAACGCGCGCATCGCCATCCGGAGCACCGCGTCCTTGTCGAACGTCCTCGGTCTGCCCGTCACACTCATACTGTATCGCACGCTAAAGAACGTGCTAGGCTCCTTCTGTAATGTACATTAAACAACGTCGGGTGGCCGTGCCGCGGCATGCGCCCGGAGGAGTGCGGCGATGAGCTACAACGGTTACAGGTCCCTGGTCGTCCGCGTGGAGGACCGGATCGCGTGGGTGACCATCGACAACCCGCCGGTGAACATCGTCGACGCCACGCTGGCCGGCGACCTCAAGGCGTTCGCGGACGAGGTGGCGTCCGACGAGAACGTCGCGGTGATCATCTTCGAGTCGGCCGACACCGAGTTCTTCTCCGCCCACGCGGACTTCGAGTGGTCCTTCGATCCGAGCACCCTCATGGCCCTGGCCGACCCCGATGCCGACCCCGCGCTCAACCCGCTTCAGCAGCTCAACGAACGCCTGCGCACACTGCCGCAGGTGACCATCGCGAAGCTGCGCGGTTACGCCCGCGCGGGCGGCGCCGAGTTGGCCATGGCCGCCGACATGCGATTCGCGGCCGCGGACCGGACCTGGCTGTCCCAGCCGGAGTCGCTGATGGGCATCTTCCCGGGCGGCGGCGGCACCCAGTACCTCAACCGGCTGGTCGGTCGGGCCCGCGCCCTGGAGATCGTGCTGGGGGCCGAGCTGTTCGACACCTCCGTCGCCGAGCGCTACGGGTGGATCAACCGCGCGGTGCCGGACGAACACCTCGACGCGTTCGTCGACGCCCTCGCCCACCGCATCGCCCGCCTGCCCCAGGGCGTGGCCGCCGCCGCGAAGGAGGCGCTGGACGCCGCCGAGGCGAGCGGCCCCGTCCCGCACCTGGCGGAGGAGGCCGCCGCACACGCGAAGGTCTACCCTTCGCCGGACGACGTCGTCCACCGGCTCCGCGTGCTGATGGACCACGGCGGCCAGACCCGCGAAGGCGAAAAGGGCCTGGAGCGCCTGCTCGAATCCATCCCCTGGGCCCACCGCTCCTGAACGAACGTAGGTCATGTCCGCCGGACACCGCATCGTTGGGTTCCGGGCTGGACCCGGCCGAAGGGTCCAGCCCGACTCCAAGAAGAAGCTGTGAGTACTCACCGGCGCCGTCGGTCTCCCCGGCGTCCTCCGCGCCGGACACGGCGTCCATGCTGGTCGGCGAGCGCGCAGCCGAGATCCTCACAACCGAACAGGGCCTGAGCTGAAAAGGCCGATCTCAGGAGCAGGGTGCGCGCGAGATCTGGAGGAGCAGAGATGATCGGTCACCCCGCAGGGGTGCCTCCGACCAACAACCTGAACCGGCAAAGACCGTAGAAGTGAAGCCCCCACATCGAAGCCCGCCGCCGTCAACAACCCAGCCCGGCAAGGCCCGTAACCCCCCGCCGATCAATGACCCGGCCCGGAGGGGGCGTAGGGGCGGAGCCCCACAAGGGGGGGCGAGGGGCGAAGCCCCACAGGGGGTGTGGGGGCGGAGCCCCCACCTCGGGGGTCTGGGGGTCGCCCCCCAGACAAACACCGGGGAATGGCCCACGCTCTCCGTGGGCATACCTCCCCTACGTGGGCGATACTGGGATTGAACCAGTGGCCTCTACCGTGTCAAGGTAGCGCTCTCCCACTGAGCTAATCGCCCTTGCGAGGTGGAGACGGGATTCGAACCCGTGTGGACGGCTTTGCAGGCCGCTGCCTCGCCTCTCGGCCACTCCACCAGAAGGAGACCTCTGGGGGATAGCCGGAAGGCCCCTCAGAGCGGAAGACGGGATTTGAACCCGCGACCCTCACCTTGGCAAGGTGATGCTCTACCCCTGAGCCACTTCCGCTTGCGCCTTGCGGCGACGTGGAAAACCTTAGCGCGTCGGGGGCGGTTACCCAAACCGGTTTCGTGGGGGACGCTTCGATGCCGGTCGAAGGGTGGGGCGCTTAGGGTCGACGTATGGGACGGAAGTACGACCTGAGCGTGGATTTCGCGCCGGTGGCGGCGCTGCTGGCGGACCGGGCGCGGGCGGCGATGGTGACGGTGTTGTTGGACGGACGGCCGCTCGCGGCGGGGGAGTTGGCGCGGGTGGCGGGGGTCAGCGCGCCGACGGCGAGCGCGCATCTGGCGCGGCTGCTGGACGGCGATCTGGTCACGGTGGTGCAGCAGGGGCGGCACCGGTACTACCGGCTGCGGGGGGCGGAGGTCGCGCAGGTGGTGGAGGCCTTGTCGCGGATCAGTCCGGCGGTCGAGGTGCGGAGTCTGCGGCAGTCGCGGGACGCGCGGCGGCTGCACGAGGCCCGGACGTGTTACGACCACCTGGCGGGGGAGGCGGGCGTGGTGTTGTTCGCCGCGCTGGTGGACGGCGGGCTCATCGAGGCCGACGGTGACGAGTCGTTCGAGGTGACTGTGAAGGGTGAGGAGCAGTTCGGGGCGCTGGGCCTGGACGTGGCGGCGTTGCGTAGGTCGCGCCGCAGGTTCGCGTGGCGGTGTCTGGACTGGACGGAGCGCAGGCCGCATCTGAACGGCGCGCTGGGCGCGGCGCTGACGGCGCGGATGATCGAGTTGGCCTGGTTCGAGCGGGGGTCGACGCGCCGCGCGCTGGCGGTGACGGACGTGGGCCGCGCGGGCCTCGCGGATTCGTTCGGGTGCGTGCTGGGGTGAGTTTCGCGTATGCGGGCGGCCTGCTGGCGACGGGTCTCGCGGATGTGACGAGCGATGTGGCGGCCCTGGATTCGCGGGGCTGGTGGGCCGTGGTCGTGACCTACGAGGGCAAGGTGACGTGCGCCCGTTTCACCGACGTGCGCCGGGCGCCGCACCCGGAGGGCATGTGGGCCGCGCCGGGGGAGTGGAGCACATCGCTGGACGAGGCCGCGTACAAGGCGGGCGTCCAGCGGATCAGGGACGAGATCGCGGACGGCGTCGTCTACCAGGCCAACCTGTGCCGGGTGCTGTCGGCGAAGTTGCCGCCCCGGGCGACGATCGAGGGTCTGGGGGCGCGGCTGATCCGGGGGAATCCGGCGCCGCACTCGATGACGGTGAAGCTGCCCGGACTGGAGGTCGCGTGCGCGTCGCCGGAGCTGTATCTGGCGCGGGACGGGGACGTCGTCGAGTCCCGTCCGATCAAGGGGACGGCGCGCACCGCGGCGGGCCTGCTGCCCAAGGACCAGGCCGAGAACGTCATGATCGTCGATCTGGTGCGCAACGATCTGGGCCGGGTCGCCGCGGTCGGGTCGGTGGAGGTGCCGGGGTTGTGCGAGGTCGAGGAGCATCCGGGGCTCGTCCACCTGGTGTCGACGGTGCGGGCGCGGCTGGCGGGCGGCGGCTGGCCGAAGCTGATCGCCGCGACGTTCCCGCCCGGTTCGGTGACGGGTGCCCCGAAGTCGAGTGCGGTCGAGCTGATCGGGGTACTCGAACCGGTGCCGCGCGGCCCGTACTGTGGGGCCATCGGCTGGGTCGACGCGGACTCGCGGCGCGGCGCCCTCGCGGTGGGGATCCGGAGCTTCTGGGCCGAGGAGGGTCTGCTCCGGTTCGGCACCGGCGCGGGCATCACGTGGGGGTCCGATCCGCTGCGCGAGTGGCGCGAGACCGAGCTGAAGGCGGCACGGTTTATGGAGGTGGCCTCCGGTGACGGAGCAGGCCAGGATCTGGCTGAACGGTGAGCTCGTCGACCCCGGGCTGGCGATGGTGCCGGTCCTCGACCACGGGATCATCGTCGGTGACGGGATCTTCGAGACGATCAAGGTGCAGGGCGGGACGGTCTTCGCGCTGACCCGCCATCTGCGGCGGTTGGCCCGGTCGGCGGCGGGCCTCGGCCTGCCCGAACCCGATCAGGACGCCATCACGCGCGGCATCGCGGACATCCTGGCGGAGTCCCCGAGCTGGCCGCTGGCGCGCGTCCGCGTGACGGTGACCAGCGGTCCGGGTCCGCTCGGATCGGCGCGGGGCGACACGGGACCGACCGTGTCGATCATTGTGGCGCCGCAGGACCCGTTCCCCGAGACGGCGGACGTGACGGTCGTCCCATGGCCGCGCAACGAGCGGGGCGCGCTGGCCGGGCTGAAGACGACGTCCTACGCGGAGAACGTGCTGGCCCTCGCCTACGCGCGGGAACGCGGCGGAGGTGAGGCGATCTTCGGCAACACGGTCGGGAACCTCTGCGAGGGGACGGGCAGCAACATCTTCGTGGTCATCGGCGGGCGCCTGATCACGCCGCCGCTGTCGGCGGGCTGCCTCGACGGGGTGACACGGGCCCTGACGCTGGAATGGTGCGGCGGCGAGGAGGCGGACATCGCGCTCGACGACCTGTACCGCGCGGATGAGGCGTTCCTGACGTCCACCACCCGGGACGTCCAGCCGATCCGGGCCGTGGACGGGACGGTCCTGCCCGCCGCCCCGGGCCCCATCACCGCGAAGGCGAGAGCGGCGTTCGCCGCCCGCTCCGCCGAGCACGTGGATCCCTGACCGGATGACGGTCCATCGAGGGCGTTGGAGCCTGGAAGACCGCCTCGAGCGGCCGCTTCGCGAACTGCCGTTCGACGTCCCGCCCGGCGCGGCGTCGATCACGGTCGAGCTGTCCTTCGAGGGCGGCGTCATCGACCTTGGCTGCCACGGCCCGGACGGGTTCCGTGGCTGGTCAGGAGGGGCCCGCCGCCAGTACACGGTGGGCGCGGAGTGGGCGACGCCCGGATATCTGCCCGGTGAACTCGAACCGGGCATCTGGCACGTCTGGCTCGGCCTGCACCGGATACCGCCGGACGGCGTCCCCTACGAGGTCACGATCACCACGTCCACCTCGGCTGCGCGCCACCAGGACGAGGCGCCGCCGCCCCCGCCGGAACGTCCCCCGCCTCGGGATCTCCCCGCGCCGGACGGCCTGCGGTGGCTCGCCGGTGACCTGCACTCCCACACCGTCCACAGCGACGGGACGCTGACCGTCCACGAACTGGCGTGCCTGGCCGCGTCCCGGGGGCTGGACTTCCTCGCCGTCACCGACCACAACACCGTCAGCCACCATCCGCTGCTGCCCGCCGCCGGGGCCCACGCCGGGATCACGCTGCTGCCCGGCCAGGAGGTCACCACCGACCTCGGGCACGCGAACGTGTTCGGCGACGTCGGCTGGGTCGACTTCCGGCGGCCGAGCGCCGACTGGGCCGCGTTCGCGGCGGCGCGCGGCGGGCTCATGTCGATCAACCATCCGCTGAGCGGCGACTGCGCGTGGCGCCATCCGCTGCCTGAGGAGTCCCGGCCCCGGTTCGCCGAGATCTGGCATCCGTCCTGGTGGGACCGGCGCTGGGGCGCGCCGCTGGCCTGGGCTGACCTCTGGCGGCCCGGCGGGGTCGTCCCGCTCGGCGGCAGCGACTTCCACGACCCGGGCCAGTTCAAGAACCTCGGCGAGCCCCTCACCTGGGTTCTCGCCGAGGACGGAGGCGCGGCCAGCCACGTGCTGGACGGCATCGCGGCGGGCCGGACGGCGGTGTCGGCCGGGCGGGACGCCCCCGGCCTGCTCCGCGTCGACGACGAGCTGATCGCGGTCGACGCCGACGGCACGGTGCTGATCCGCCCGGACGGCCGGCGCACCGCGATCCGCGGCGACCGCGTCCGGATACCGGCGGACGCCCCGGGCATGCACCGCCTGGAGACCCACGAGAACGAGGTGATCGCGCTGTGCGGGTGACGGAGACGGAGGAACGCCGGGAGATCGTCGTCGTCCCGCACACCCACTGGGACCGCGAGTGGTACCTGCCGTTCCAACGTTTCCGGCTCCGCCTCGTGGCGCTGCTGGACGCGGTCGTCGACCACATGGAGGCCGACCCGCGCTGGCGGTTCACGCTGGACGGCCAGATGGCGGCGGTCGACGACTACCTGGAGGTCCGTCCCGACCGCCGTGACCGGCTGGCCGCGCTGGTCGCGGACGGGCGTCTCGCCGTCGGTCCCTGGCAGATCCTGCACGACGAGTTCCTGTGCTCGGGGGAGAACATCGTCCGCAACCTGGAGCTCGGGATGCGGCGCGCGGAGGAGCTGGGCGCGGCGATGATGGTCGGCTACCTGCCCGACCAGTTCGGGCATTGCGCGCAGATGCCGCAGATCCTTCGGCTCGCGGGCATCGACCACGCCTGCGTGTGGCGCGGCGTGCCCGCCCGCGTCACGTCCCGCGCGTTCGCCTGGGAGGCGCCGGACGGGACCGCCGTCCGCACCCAGTACCTCCCCGAGGGCGGCTACGGCAACGCGGCGTCGATGTTCGAGCGGGTCGGGGACGGCCCGCCGCCGCTGTCCCGCCGCGCCGCCGGTTTCGCGACGGCGATGGGCCGCTGGTATCCGGACGGCGGCCCGCTGCTGGCCATGTACGGCGCCGACCACACCGCGCCCGCCGCCGACCTCGCCGACCGGATCTCCGGCGCCGGGCTCCCCATGCGTCTCGACACTCTCGCCGGATACTTCGCGGGGGAGACCACGTCGGTGGACGGGCTGCTCCACGTCCGGGGCGAGCTGCGGTCGCACGCCCGCGCCAACATCCTCCCCGGGGTGCTCTCCGCGCGCGTCAGGCTGAAGCGGCTGCTGGGACGCGCCGAACGCCTCGTCGAACGGTACGCCGAACCGCTGGCGGCCCTCTGGTACGCGGGCGACGCGCGCACGTTCCTCGACCTCGCGTGGCGCCGCCTCATCGAGACGAGCTGCCACGACTCGGTCACCGGCTGCGGCAGCGACGAGACCGCCGAGCAGGTCGCCGCGCACATGGCGGAGGCCGAGCAGCTCGGCCGCGCCGTCTGCGACATCGTCACCGCCGAGCGCGCCGCGTCCGTGCCGCTCGGCTCGCACCTGGTGTTCAACCCGACTCCGGCGCCGCGCACCGGCCTGATCATGGTGGACGTCCCGTCCGAGGGTGAGCCGGGGCTGGTGACGGGCGACGGCCGTCCCGTTCCTGTACAGACTCTCGACATCGCGCCGACCGTGCTGGACGACGCCGTCCACCAGGCCGCCGAGCTGCCGATCGTGCTGGAGCGCGTGTACGGAAGGGTGCTCTTCGGGCAGGAGGTCCGCGACTGGTCGGTGTCGCGCGACGACCGCACGCTCACCTTCCACGTGACGGCCCGCGCCGACACGCCGTTCGACATCGGCGACGTCCGGGCCGCGCTGCGCGATGTGGAGGGGGAGTGGCGCGTCCGAATCCTGGCCGATCCGCGCCGGACCGTCGCCGCGCTCGTCGACGCGCCCCCGCTGGGCCTGACGACCGTGTCCCCGGCGCCGCCCACCGCCGTGGAGGGCCCTGTCACCGCCTCCGAGGGCGTTTTCGACAACGGCCTTCTCCGCGCCGAGATTGACGACGACGGCACGCTCACGTTGCGCACCCCGTCCGGCCACATCGTCGAAGGCGCCGGACGGATCGTCGACGGCGGCGATCTCGGCGACTCCTACAACTATGCGCCGCCCGCCGCCGACCGTCTCGTCGAGAGCCCGCTGACCGTCCGCGTCGAACCCGTGTGGAGCGGGCCGCTGCTCGCCGCGTACGACATCGTCCGGACTTACCGGTGGCCCGCGTCAGGGGACGTCGAGAACGACGCGCGCTCCCAGGCCGAGGAGGACGTGACCGTCACCACCCGCGCCGAACTCCGCGCGGGCGAGCCGTTGCTGCGGCTGCGCGTCACGTTCGACAACCGCTGCGACGACCACCGGGTCAGGCTGCACCTTCCGCTGCCGCGCGCCGCCCGCGCGTCGTTCGCCGAGGGCCAGTTCACGATCACCGAGCGGGGGCTGACGGCCGAGGGCGGCTTCGGGGAGCGTCCCGTTCCGACGTTTCCCGCGTCCGGGTTCGTCGCCGCCGGGGGCCTCGCCGTCCTGCTGGAGCACCCCACCGAGTACGAGGTCACCGGCGACGGCGGGGAGCTGGCCGTCACCCTGCTCCGCTCCATCGGCTACCTGTCGCGCGACCGCAACCGCTACCGCGACCAACCCGCCGGCCCGCAGCTTCCGACCCCGACGGCCCAGTGTCGAGGCCCCCTGACGACGAGCCTCGCGATCATGCCGCACCACGGGGAACGGCCGGGCGCCGACGTCATCCAGGCCGCCGAGTCATACCGCCACGAGCTGCTCACCGCCGCCGGATACGGGCCCGTCTCCGCGTCGCCGCCACCGCCCCGCACCGGGGTCGCGATCACCGGCGACGGCGTCGTGATGACCTCGCTCCGGACCCGCGACGGCTGGATCGAGACCCGGCTGGTCGCCGAGTCAGCCGAGCCGACGACGGCCGTCCTGCGCGGCCCGTTCACCGAGGCCGCCCGCGTCGACCTGCGCGGACGTCCCGTCCTGCCGCTCGACGTCCGCGCCGGGACGGTCACGCTGGCGCTGCGCCCCTGGGAGATCGCGACCGTCCGCCTCAGACAGGGCTGAGGGTCGTTCCGGCGGCGGCCATGGCGGCGCCCACGATGCCCGCGTTGTTCACCAGCCGCGCCGGGACGACCTCCGCCCGCAACCCCGTGATCAGTGGGACGAAGTGCGCCGACTTCCGGCTCACCCCACCGCCCAGGATGATCAGCGACGGGGAGATCAGCGCCTCCAGATGCCGCAGGTACGCCTCAAGCCGCCTGGCCCACTTCTCCCAGCTGAGGTCGTCGTCCTCGCGGGCCTTCGACGACGCCTTCTCCTCGGCGTCCCGTCCGCCCAGTTGCAGGTGCCCGAACTCGGTGTTGGGGACCAGGACGCCCTCGGTGAACAGGGCGCTGCCGATGCCCGTCCCGAGCGTGAGGACCACGACCGTCCCGCCGCGCCCGCGTCCCGCGCCGAACCGCATCTCGGCGATCCCGGCGGCGTCGGCGTCGTTGAGCAGCGTCGCCCTCCGCCCGGTCGCGTCGGAGATCAGGGCCGCCGCGTCCAGGTCGACCCAGTGTTTCGACACGTTCGCCGCCGACAGCGTCATCCCGTCGATCACCACGCCCGGGTAGGTGACGCCGATCGGGCCGTCCCACCCGAAGTGCTCCACGATCTCCGCCAGCACCTTCGCGACGGCCTTCGGTTTGGACGGATGCGGCGTCGCCACCCGGAACCGCTCCCGCGTGAACGACCCGTCCGCCAGATCGACCGGCGCGCCCTTGATTCCCGACCCGCCGACGTCGATCCCGAGCATCTCCTTCGCCATGCCCTATCTGTGCCCGGTCTGTGGCCGATCTTCACCCCGACGATTCCTCGACGAGTTGCAGCCCGATGACGCCGACGACGATCAGCGCGAGGAAGCCCAGCCGCGCGGGCGCCGCGCTCTCCCCGAACGCGATCATCCCGGCCACCGCGACGCCGACCGCGCCGAGCCCGACGAACACCGCGTACGCCGTGCCGACGGGCAGCGTCCGCAGCGACAGCGCCAGCACGACCACGCTGAGCAACGCGACGCTCAGCCCGATGACCGTCGGCCAGAGCTTCGTCAGGCCGTCCGACTCCTTCAGCGCCGTCGCCCACACCAGCTCCATCAGCGACGCGACGATGAGAAACACCCAGGCCATCAGGCCGCATACCCCCCGTCCACGGCGATCGCCGCGCCCGTCACGTAGTCGCCGCCCGGGCCCGCCAGGTGCGCGACCATCGCGGCGATCTCCTCAGCGCGACCGTACCGGCCGAGTGCCGTGAACCCCCGTTCGAAGTCCGCGTCCGGCGAGTCGGCCGGGTTCATCTCGGTGTCGGTCGACCCCGGCTGGACGACGTTCGCCGTGATCCCGCGCGGCCCGAGATCGCGTGCCAGGCCCCGGGTCAGCCCGGTCAGCGCCGACTTGCTCATCGCGTACAGCGTCCAGCCCGGGTACGGGACGCGCTCGGCGAGGCTGCTGCCGATGTTGACGATCCGCCCGCCGGGGCCGAGATGGCGGGCCGCCGCCTGAGCCGCCACGAACGCCGCCCGGACGTGCAGGGCGAGGGTCTGGTCGATCTCCTCGGCCGTGACGTCCTCCAGCGGCCCGTACGGCGCGATCCCAGCGTTGTTGACCAGGATGTCGAGCCGTCCGAGTTCGCGTGCGGCCTGGTCGACGGCCCCGGCGGCGGCCGCCGGGTCGGCCGCGTCCGCCTGGATCGCCGTGCCGCGCCGTCCGGCCGCCTCGATTCCCCGGACGACCTCCGCGGCCCGTTCGGCGCTCCTGACGTACGTGACGGCGACGTCCGCGCCCTCTCCGGCCAGCCGCAACGCGATCGCCGCGCCGATGCCGCGCCCGCCACCGGTCACCAGGGCCGCCCGTCCCGCGAGTTCCGCTGCCATCCTCACCCTCCCGATAACTGGAAAAACTTCCGGTTATCGAGATTAACTGGAGAACTCTCCGGATACAACTCCGGCTACGCTGCTGTGCTGTGCCGAAAGGGGACAGGATGCGGGACCTGCCGGTCGTCGGAACCCCGCCCGCCGAACGCGCGGACGCCGCGCACAACCGGCGCCGCATCGTCCGCGCCGCCGCCGAGCTGATCGCCACCCGTGGCCCCGAGGCCGTCTCCATGGACGAGGTCGCCCGCGCCGCCGGGGTCGGCGTCGGCACCGTCTACCGCCGCTTCGGCGACCGCGCCCGCCTCGTCTACGCCGTGATCGACGACCGGGAGCGCGAGTTCCAGACCGCGTTCATCCACGGCCCGCCGCCGCTCGGCCCCGGTTCGCCCGCCCCCGACCGCCTCCGCGCGTTCCTGCACGCCCTGGCCGACCGCACCGACGCCCAGGCGGACCTGCTGTTCATGGCCGAATCCGGCCCGTCCGACGCCCGGTTCAGAGACGGCTCCTACGGCCTCTACCACCGGCACGTGGCGATGCTGCTGGCCCAGGTCCGTCCCGGCGCCGACACGGCCTACCTGGCGGACGCGCTCCTGGCCCCCTTCGCCGCGAACCTGTTCCTGTTCCAGCGCCGCACGCGCGGCATGACCCTCGACCGTGTGAAGACCGGCCTGGACGCGCTCGCCGACGCTCTCATCGTTCGAACCCTTTAACCGGACCGCCACGGACCGTCAGACTGGTGGACGTGACTGACTTCGATCTCCTCGTCCTCGGCTCGGGCCCCGGCGGTCAGCGCGCCGCCATCGCCGCCGCCAAACTCGGCCGCAAGGTCGGCATCGTCGACCGCCGCGACATGATCGGCGGCGTCTGCATCAACACCGGGACGATCCCGTCCAAGACCCTCCGCGAGGCGGTTCTCTACCTGACCGGGCTCAACCAGCGCGAACTGTACGGCCAGAGCTACCGGGTCAAGGACGACATCACGGTCGCCGACCTCGGGATGCGCACCCAGCACGTGATCAGCCGCGAGACCGACGTCGTCCGCAACCAGCTCGCCCGCAACCGCGTCACCATCCTGCCCGGACGGGGCCGGTTCCTGGAGCCCAACACCATCGGGATCAGCAGCGTCGGCGACCGGGAGCAGAAGGTCACCGCCGACCGCGTCGTCGTCGCCACCGGCACCCGCCCGGCCCGTCCCGACACCGTCGCCTTCGACGACCGGGCGATCATCGACTCCGACGGCATCATCCACATGGACCGCATCCCCGAGACCATGGTCGTCGTCGGCGCCGGGGTCATCGGCATCGAGTACGCCTCGATGTTCGCCGCCCTCGGCACCAAGGTCACCGTCGTCGAACGCCGCGAACGCATGCTCGACTTCTGCGACCTGGAGATCATCGAGGCCCTCAAGTACCACCTGCGCGACCTGGCCGTCACGTTCCGGTTCCGCGAGACCGTCGCGTCCGTCGAACGGATGCCGCAGGGGGCGATCACCGTCCTGGAGAGCGGGAAGCGCATCCCCGCCGACACCGTCATGTACTCGGCCGGACGCCAGGGCATGACCGACGACCTCGGCCTGGACGCCGCCGGCCTCACCGCCGACCACCGGGGCCGGATCAAGGTCGACGAGAACTACCGCACCGCGGTTCCGCACATCTACGCCGTCGGCGACGTGATCGGCTTCCCCTCGCTCGCCGCCACGTCCATGGAACAGGGCCGTCTCGCCGCCCACCACGCCTGCGGCGAGCCCGTCGCGGAGATCAACGAGACCCAGCCCATCGGCATCTACACGATCCCCGAGATCAGCTTCGTGGGCCGCACCGAGGACGCCCTCACCGAGGCAAAGGTCCCCTTCGAGGTAGGCATCTCCCGGTACCGCGAACTCGCCCGAGGCCAGATCATCGGCGACTCCTACGGGATGCTGAAACTCCTCGTCTCACCCGAGGACCGGCGCCTGCTCGGCGTCCACGTCTTCGGGACGGGGGCCACCGAACTCGTCCACATCGGGCAAACGGTCATGGGCTGCGGCGGAACCGTCGACTACCTCGTCAACGCCGTCTTCAATTACCCCACCTTGGCCGAGTCGTACAAGGTCGCCGCCCTGGACGCGATGAACAAGATGCGCCACATAGCCCGCCTGTCCGGCTAGGACGGCCAGAGCAGGTTCTCCAACTCCGCGTCGATGTCGATGAACTCGGTCTCCTCACCTGCCGGGACGGTCTGGTACGTCCGGTGCAGGAAATCGGCCAGCGGCGACAGCGGCACCTCGAACAGCGCGTCCCCGAACGGGGACGACAGCGCGATGTGGAGCGTGCCGTCGTCGGGGCCGGGCCAGACCTCCACGTCCCCGTCCCCGACCTTCCGCACGATGCCGACCGTCAGCAGTTCCCTGGCGAAGATCCACTCCACCGGCTCGTCGTCGCCCACATAGAAGGCCATCCGGATCGCGTACGGGTCGTCGGCCGCGTACTCCAGCCCGGCCAGCAGAGGGACGGTCGTGCGGTCGGGGACGACGAGTCGAAGGCCCAGCTGCGCTGAGACGGTGGTGTTCATAGGCCATTCCCTCTTACGTCGGTCCCGCTGGCGGGGCCCCGGTGAGTACATCCCCTCCCTCACCGACATCCCCGCGAACTAAGACGCCTAACGGCCTGAGCTCCTCCGAACATTCCGACGTCCTTACCCAATGTGACCCATCTCACCGCACCTGACCTGCGCAAAGACCGCCTCAACCCACCGCTCACCGTGGCCTAGGGTAAAACCGTGGCAATCAAGGACGCAGAGAAGGCCCCACCACCACAGCCGCCCCGCATCCACCGCTTCCGAGAACGCATTCGCCGCAACAGGCTCCTCAACACAGCCTGGCGCCTGGGCGTCCTCCTGGTCGGCTCCACCGTCCTCCTGGCCGGCCTGATCATGATGGTCACCCCGGGCCCAGGCATCCTCGGCATCATCCTCGGCCTAGCGATCCTCGCCACCGAGTTCACCTGGGCCCAACGAGCCCTCCACCGCGCCCGCGCAGCCGCAGACCGCGCCAAGGACAAGGCCCTGGACCCCCGCAAACGCCGCCGCAACCTCATCCTGGGCACCCTGGCCACCGCCCTGGGCATCGCCGCAGCAGTCGCGTACCTGGTCATCTACGGCTTCGTGGTCCCCTGGCAGATAGACGACCTGACCTTCTGGACCTGACCGCCCCCATAACGATGCACGCCCTGCCCCCGACATGCGCTAAAGTTTGCGACGTCGAGGGCGATTAGCTCAGTGGGAGAGCGCTTCGTTCACACCGAAGAGGCCACTGGTTCGAACCCAGTATCGCCCACCCCTATGACACAGGCCCTCCAGCAATCTCGCCGGAGGGCCTCAGTGATCAACTGGGAGGATTTTGGGAGATCATCTCCCTCCCGCCCAAACAAGGTCACAAGAATGCCTCTACGATCCATCACTCTCCGTAGCCGCATAGCGGGGGTGGACGCATGCGTCCACCCCCGCTATGACGACCGTCACGCGCTGACGAGAAGCTCTCGCGAACCCTTCCTCTTCCGCGCGGCCTTCAGCAGCCCGTTGAGCACCGACACCGGCGAGTGAGCCCCGAATTCGAGCCGCGCCGCCAGTGAGTCCTCCCACCTCCGTTGGAGCTTGGCCTTGAGGTCGTCGCGCATGCTCTCCGACACATGGGAGTACACGCCCCGGATCCCTGGCACGGTGTGCCCCAGCCTTTCGGCTTGAACGATCTCGGGAATCGCGTCCTCCAACATCCAGGTCATGTGGCTGTGCCGCAGCCCATGCGGAGTGAGCCCCTCGATCAGCGGCAGCCACACCGCGACCGAAACGTCCTCACCGATGACCTGGATTCCTCGACCGCGTGGAGGGACGAACACCGTCCCGGGTACAGCGTCCGGCCAGGCAGGGATGGGCGTGCCCGGCCATACCGCCGCATCGACCAGGACACTCCTTCCGACCTGCCGGGTGCCGCGGGGATACCGACCGTCGGCCGCCGGCTGGAAGATCCGGCGGGCGTAGGTGGATCGCCGATGATGACGCCCGTTGGGGCTGAGGAAGAGGTACTGCCCGCCGCCCCCGCATTTCGGAGTGCGGCCCTCACAGCCGCATCGTCCCCGCGTGCGTGTGCTCTGGTCAGACACCAGCGCAGCCAAGAAAGGTGGCATGTCCATGGGCCGATGCGAGTCGTCCTTGGGAGGCACCTTCTCCACCTTCCCGGCGAGCTCGCGCAGCTGCCAGTCGATCTGAATACGATCCAGTCGGCAAGCAGGCCGCTCCAGCCCGTGAACCTCCCCCCAGCGCATGCCGGTGTACGCGGTGAGGACGATCAGGACGAAGTCGTCGTCACGCCCCGACAGCAGTGCGCACCGCTCGGCCAGCAGCAGCACCTGCAACGGCGTACCCCACACTTTCTCCGGACCCCTTACAGCGACCGTCCGGCGAGTCCGCTTGCGCCCACGTCCTCGCCGCTTGACGGCGACATTCGTGGCGACCATTCCCCGATCCTTGGCGTCCCCAAGGACGGTGCCCAGCAGAGAGCGCGCGTCCGCCGCCGTACGGTGCGAGAACCCCTTCGTCCGAGTCCGCTTCTCCCAGGCGACGATCTCCTCTGGGCTGGTGAACGTGTTGATCGGCCGGTTCCCGAACGCCGGAACGATGTGGTGATCGATCAGGTAGCGGTACTTGGCCTCAGTGGTGGCCTCCAGATCTTGCCCCGACCACCACAGCTCGACCCAGTCGGCCAGTAATCCCGATCCATCCCGAGGATCGTTCCACCTATGTCGTCGGATCTCCGACTCCTGCTCTTCTCCCCACTGGAGCGCGGCCTGCTTGGTCTCGAAACCCGACTCCGACGCCGCGCTGCCATCCGGCCGCGTGTACCGCACTCGCCACTTCTTCCCACGCTTCTCGGCATATGCCATGAGTTCCTCCTTGTTCGCCTGGACGCGGCTCACCTCCGGTCGCGTCGTCGAACGACCGGCTGCTTGGCGCCGGCCGCGATGATCGCGTCGATGTCCTGCTCGCTGAACCGCAGATGCTTGCCGATGAACGTGCAGGGGACCGTCCGAGCGCTGGCCTTCTTCCTCAGCCAGGACTCCCGCACCTGCAACATCGCCGCCGCCTCGGCCGGCGTGTACAGCCGGACGTCATCAGCTCTGCGCTCGCCACGACGTGGAAGCCGGTCGTTCTGCAAGGGCACACCTCGCCTTATCAACGGGCCGCAGGACGTGCCGCCGTGCAGGCTCGCTCTACAGCCCTCTCCGTGAGATGGACAGCGGCTTTCGCGAGAGTACGACGATCTTGCCGAGATTTTACACTTAGGGTAGTCATCACGCTACTCACGGGCGCGTGTCGGCTGATCATAGTTAGCCGCGACCACCGGCCGTTCCGTCGCCGTTGCCACGCCGCGGACGCCGGTTCGTGTGCTGACGAGGGGGCCGACACCGCATTGCCCGTCCGCAGTGTGAGGCCACGCCTGGAGGCTGTCGCCACCGCGGCGGCGCCGGGGCAAGAAATGGAAAACGTTCACTTAACGCCGTTGGACCGGGCGCGGTCCAGCGGAACGGACGAGGGATCGGGCGCGATCCGTCCGGGCCGGGCGATCGGCTGACGGTGTCGTGAACCGCGTGCACAGGTCCTCTAGGGTGGTTCACGTCATGCGGGAGGCCGGATGGTGTGGACGCTGGTGCCGGGAGGTGCGGTGGCGCGGGACGAGGGGATGGTGACGGCCAGCGAGATCGCCCGGCTCGCCGAGGTCGGCAGGGCGGCCGTGAGTAACTGGCGCCGCCGCTTCGACGACTTCCCCGACGCCGTCGGGGGGACTCCGGCGAGCCCGGCTGTTCTCGCTGGCCGACGTGGAGGGGTGGCTGGTCCGGCGCGGCAAGAACGGTGAACTCTCGCCGGCGGGCCGCATCTGGCGGCGGCTCCGGACGGCTGCGGGCGACGCCGACCTCGCCGACCTCGTCGGCGTGCTCGGAGCCTTCCTCGTCTATGCGGAACGGAACCGCGACGACTGGACGGCCCTCGCCGAGCAGGACGACGGCGAGCTCGCGGTCAGGCTCCCCAAAGCCGTGGCGATTGGCGTCCCCGAACTGCCCGGCGAGCTACCGGCCGCCGTCGACCCCGGGGTGATCCGCGAACTAGCCGAGATCTCCGCCGAGGACGCCGCCGGCCTGTTCGACGACCTGTGCCGCAGGCTCGCCGAGACCCAGGGGCGCCGCGTGCGGGTCGCGCCGCCGGAGGTGGCCGCGCTCATGGCGAGGCTGGCGGGGACGGTGGGCGGCACCGTGCTCGACCCGGTGTGCGGGCTGGGCGGCCTGCTGACGGCCGCGGGAGACGTCGACCTGCTGATCGGGCAGGAGCCACGGACGGCGGCGGCGCGGATCGCCGCCGCCCGGCTGCTGCTCCGGGGTCGGCGCGTCCGGATCGCCGTCGGCGACGCGCTGGGCGAGGACGCGTTCCGGGACGTCGAGGCCGGCGCGGTGGTCTGCGCCCCTCCGCCCGGCGACCGCGGCCGGGGGCATGAGGATCTGCCGGGTGATCCGCGCTGGGTGTGCGGACTGCCACCCCGCGGCGAGCCGGAACTCGCCTGGCTTCAGCACTGCCTCGCCCACGTGGAACCGGGCGGCCGGGTCGTGATGCTCATGGCCGCCGCGGCCGGCCGCCGATCGGGCCGCCGGATACGCGCCAACCTGCTGCGCGCTGGTGCGCTTCAAGCCGTCATCACCGTCACGCCCGGGAGCGGTGCGTCTCACCGTGCCCCCGACCTGTGGGTGCTGCGGCGTCCCGAACGCGGGGAGCGTCCGCCTTTCCACGTGCGCTGATGGCCGACGCGTCCGGTGACCTGTCGATCGCCGACTCCGCATGGGCCGCGTTCGCCGAGGACCCCGACGGCACACCCGATCTTCCGGCCGGATGTCGGGCCATCAGCGGTGCGGATCGTTCGCGGCGTCCCCGACATCGTCCCCGGCGACGTCCCCGGTGATGAGGGACGGGAGACGCCCCGCACCAGCGTCGCGGAACTCGTCAAGGCCGGTGCCGTCGTCCTGCTCCAGGCCCCGATGACGCCCGACGTCGGCGACGGCGATCACCTCCTGCTGACCGCCAAGGACGTCCGCCTGGGACGCCGGCCCTCCCAACGCGCCGCCTACGCGGACGGGGCGGTGCTGACCGAGGCGGGGACGTGGTGGTCCCCGCCGCCGCGAGTGGCACGACGGTACAGGTGCTCCACGAAGGCGGTGCCGTACTCGGGCCGCGGCTCTACCTCTTCAGGGTCGATCCCCAGCGGATCGACCCTTTCGCTTTGGCCTGTTTCCTCCGCGTCGCCTGCGGTTCCCGCCCGTCCCGCACCTCGTCCGCGTCGCCCAGGACCGATCCGCGCCGCGCGCGGATCCCGATGCTTCCGCTCGAAACCCAGCGACGCTACGGGGACGTCTTCCGCGGGCCGTCGCCCTGGAGGCGGCGGTGCGGGACGTCCGCGTGCCGGGGGAGCAGGCCGTCCAGGCGGCGTTCGACGTCATTGCTGAGGGATCCCTACGACCCTGACCACGCTCGGTGTAACTTTGCCCCATAGCGGGGTACTTGGGAGGGCTGTTGCCGTCGGAGCAGACGATCATCGGTGGTCGTTACGAGCTCGAACCGCTCCCGATCGGCCAGGGCGGTATGGGGCAGGTCTACGCGGGCTATGACCAGCGCCTCGACCGGAAGGTCGCGGTCAAGCTCATCCGGTTCCCCTACGGCGAGTACGACGAGGAGCTGGTGCGGCGCTTCCGGCACGAGGCCCGCATCATGGCGAAGCTGGAGCACCCCGGGGCGCCGTCGATCTACGAGGCCGACGTGCACGACGACCCGCGGCGTGGCGCCCAGCCGTACCTGGTCATGCAGTACATCGACGGCATCACGGTAGAGGATCTGCTGGCCGAATACGGTCCGCTGCCGGTCGGCTGGGCCGCCGCGATCGCCGCGCAGGTCGTCGCCGTCCTGCACGCGGCGCACGGGCGCGGGATCTTCCACCGCGACCTGAAGCCGTCCAACCTGATGCTCGGCCCGGACGGCACCGTGAAGGTGCTCGACTTCGGGTTGGCCATGTTCCACGACCCCGACCTGACGCGGTTGACGCGCAGCGGGGTGCCGCTCGGAACCCCTTCGTACATGTCCCCGGAGCAGGTGCGTGGAGCGGCGGTCGGCCCCCAGTCGGACTTCTACTCCCTCGGCCTGGTCGTCCACGAGACGCTGACGGGCCGTCGGCTGTTCGAGGGCACGACCGACTACGCGGTCTTCGAGCAGCAGATCAACGACCCACCGCCCCCTGTCCGCGACCGCCGCGACGACGTCCCCGCCGGACTGGACGCCCTGGTGCTGCGGATGCTTTCCAAACGGGCCGAGGACCGGCCCTCCGACGCGCCCGGCCTGCACGCGGAGCTGGTGCGGTACGCCGCCGACCTTCCGTTCCTCGTCGGCGTGGTCGCCCCGGAGCCCAGCTCGATCCGCATGTACGCCGACGTGCTCGTCCAGATCTCCCCGGACCACCGGGCGGCCAGGCTCCCGGGACCGGGCCCGCGTCCGGTCCCGGTGCCGGCGGACTTCAGCCGCGGCGACCTCCAGCGCGCCCGCGCGCAGGCGGAGAGCCTCGCCGGGGCGTCCCGGTACGGGCAGGCGGTGGAGGTCCTCGGAGCCGTCCTCGACCCGGCGGGCCGGGCGCTCGGTCCCCAGGACGCGGACGTCCTGCGGGTGCGGATGTACATGGCGGAGGTGCTGTTCGAGGGCGGCGACTACCGCCGGGCGGAGCCGGCCTTCGGCGACCTGGTCCGGGACGTCGCGGGCCGGTACGGGCCGCGCGACGACCGCGTGCTGCACTGCCGCCGCCAGGAGGCGACATCGCTCGCGCTTCTCGGGGAAACCGGGCAGGCCATCGCGCTCCTGCGGCGTCTGCTCGCGGACGAGGAGGAGATCTACGGCCCGAGCGAACCGCCAGTGTTCGAGCTACGGCGGCAGATCGGGCTCCTGGAGCTGGGCGCCGGGGACACCGACGGCGGCGCGCACACCCTCGCCGTCCTGCTGGACGACCTCGCCGAGACCTACGGGCCCGATCACCCGGACACCAGACGGGTCCAGGACAGCCTCGCCCGCCTGTCCTTCGAATGATCTAGGCGCGATGTGGTCAGCGGCTTGCGCTGCCGGACGTAATGGTGAAAACTGAAGTGGATTAATCCTCCGGTTCAAGGTTGAGGTCTTTCTTGCCTTGTGGAGTTTCATCAAGGTACCTAGCTGATTCTGCTACGAGCAGTAGGCGCATGCCAGACGAGCGGCATAATTTGGAAGGGTCTCTCGTAAGTGACCGATCAGTCCACCATTTTCCTCGGTGATGATCGGTGAGCGCCAGACTTGAGGATCTGACTCCTGGGGCATTGGTAGGCGGGGTGGTGCCGACAGGGGATGTGGTTGTCGTTGCTGTCGAATGGTACGGATCCAATGCCGTCAACCTCACCTGCCGAACCGATGACGGCGTGGCCGACCGGCTCATCTACCGCGATCACGAGCCCCGTCTCGTCCTCCGGCGGCCGTCCGCAGCGTACAGATTCGACGGCGCTGGCGCCTTGTTCAAGCTGATCGCCGAGGCACTCCGCATCCGGATGGCAGCCCTTTTCGACCCCATGCTTGCGGTGACCAGCAGCGACTTGGAGCCGTTACCGCACCAGATCCAAGCCGTCTATGGCGAACTGCTTGACCGGGTGCCGCTCCGTTTCGTCTTGGGCGACGATCCGGGTGCAGGCAAGACGATCATGGCGGGTCTGTACGTAAAGGAGCTGATGCTCCGCGGCGACCTGGAACGCTGCCTGATCGTCGCGCCCGGCGGGCTGGTCGAACAATGGCAGGACGAGCTGACCCACAAGTTCGGCCTCCGGTTCGAGGCGCTCACCCGCCAGCTCATCGACGCGCAGGCCGGTGACAGCGTCTTCGACCGCTACCCGCTCCTCATCGCCCGGATGGATCAGCTCTCCCGCAGCGACGAGCTTCAGGAACAGCTCCGGCGCAGCGACTGGGACCTGGTCGTCGTGGACGAGGCCCACCGCATGTCCGCCCGCTACTTCGGCGACGAGCTGAAGAAGACCAAGCGCTACCAGCTCGGCGAACTGTTCGGGCGGATCGCCCGACACCTGCTGCTGATGACGGCCACCCCGCACGCGGGCGACGAGGCGGGCTTCCAGCTCTTCATGGGCCTGCTCGACTCCGACCGCTTCGAGGGCCGCTACCGGGAGGGCATCAGTTCCAACGACACCGACGGCCTGATGCGCCGCATGGTGAAGGAGGACCTGCTCACCTTCGAGGGCAGGCCCCTGTTCCCGGAACGCCGCGCCTACACCGTCCCGTACGAGCTGTCGCCCGCCGAACGGCAGCTCTACGAGGTCGTCACCGAGTACGTTCGCGAGCAGATGGGCAAGGCCCAGCAGCTCGCCGCGAAGGGTGAGGGCCGCCGCGGCAATACGGTCGGGTTCGCGCTCACCGTGTTGCAGCGCCGCCTCGCGTCCAGTCCCGAAGCGATCCTGAAGTCCCTCGAACGCCGCCACCGCCGCCTCCAGCGGCTCCGCCACGACCTCGCGACCGGAGGACAGGCGGACGGCCGCCTCCCGCCGCACCTGGCGCACCTCCTCGGCGACGACATCGACGCCGACCTCGAAGAGATGCCGAGCGCCGAGGTCGAGGAGCTTGAGGACGATGTCACCGACGCCGCCACCACGGCCGAGACCATCGCCGAACTCGACATCGAGATCGGCATCGTCGCCGACCTCGCCGAGGTCGCCCGCCGCGTCCGGGGCTCCGGCACCGACCGGAAGTGGACCGAGCTCTCCGAGCTGTTGCAGAGCAACACCCTCATCCGCGACTCGGGCGGCGTCCCGCGCAAACTCATCGTGTTCACCGAGCACCGCGACACCCTCGACTACCTGGTCGACCGCATCCGCGGCCTGATCGGACGGGACGAGGCCGTCGTCGCCATCCACGGCGGCGTCCCCCGCGACCAGCGCCGCTGCGTCAAGGAACAGTTCACCCAGGACAAGGACTGCCGCGTCCTGGTCGCCACCGACGCCGCGGGCGAAGGACTGAACCTCCAGCGCGCCCACCTGATGGTGAACTACGACCTCCCGTGGAACCCGAACCGGATCGAGCAGCGCTTCGGCCGCATCCACCGCATCGGCCAGACCGAGGTCTGCCACCTGTGGAACCTGGTCGCCCTCGACACCCGCGAGGGCGCCGTGTTCACCCGCCTCCTCGACAAGATCGAGGAGCAGCGCCGCGCTTACAAGGGGAAGGTCTTCGATGTTCTCGGCGAGGCGTTCCAGAGCGCGCCGCTGCGCACGCTGCTCATGCGGGCCATCCAGTACGGCGACCGGCAGGACGTCCGCGACAGGCTGAACGAGGTCGTCGACGCGTCCGTCGGCGACGGCCTGGACAAGCTGATGGCCGAACGCGCCCTCGCCTACGACAGGCTGGCCGAGGCGGACGTCGCGACCTGGCGCCTGCGGATGGAGGAGGCCCGCGCCCGCCGCCTCCAACCCCACTACATCAAGGCGTTCTTCCTCTCCGCGTTCACGCTCCTCGGCGGCCGGATCACCGAACGGGAGAGCGGACGGTACGAGATCACCCACGTCCCCGGCGATCTCCTCGCGCACGACCGGCAGATCCGCGCCGGCGTCCCCGTGCTGCGCCGGTACGAGCGCGTCACGTTCGACCGCGACCTGGTACGCCCGCCCGGCCGCCCCCGCGCCGACCTGCTCGCCCCCGGACACCCGCTGCTCGACGCCGCCGTCTCCCTGGTGATCGAAAGGTACGGCGGGCAGCTCAAGCAGGGCACCGTCCTGGTCGACCGCCGCGACGAGGGCGAGGAACCACACCTGCTCGTCGCCGTCGGCCAGGAGATCACCGACGGCCACGACCGCCCCATCAGCAAACGGTTCGACTTCGTCGAGTTCGGCAGGACCACGGCCCGCACCGCGGGCACCGCCCCCTACCTCGACTACACGCCCGCCACCGACGAGGAGCGGGCGCTCACGGCCCCGCTGCTCGACGAGGACTGGCTGGCCTCCGGCGCGCAGGACCTCGCCGTCGCCTGGACGATCGAGAACGGCCTCGCCTCCCACCTCGGGGAGATCCGCGCCCGCCTCGCCCGGCAGAACGAACGCACCCGCACCATGGTCCGCCGCCGCCTCCTCCAGGGCATCAACTACTGGGACGCCCGGCACGCGGAACTCCTGGACGCCGAACAGACCGGCCGGAAACTGAAGACCAGCCCGGAGACGGCCTACAAGCGCGCCCGCGACCTGGAATCACGCCTCGAACGCCGCATGGCCGACCTGGACCGCGCCGAATTGCTCCAGGTCCGCACCCCCGTCGCTGCCGGTGCGGCGCTCGTCGTCCCGCAGGGCCTCCTGGACCGCCTGTCCGGCCTGCGCGACGGCCCACCCGACGCCTACGCCCGCGACACGGCCCGCGTGGAACGCCGCGCCGTCGATCGCGTCCTCGACGAGGAACGCAAGCTGGGTCGCCTCCCTGAGGAGATGCCGCACAACAATCCCGGCTTTGACATCCGATCCCGAACTGCTGACGACCACTGGATCTTCATCGAGGTCAAGGGGCGGATCAACGGGGCCGAGGACTTCCACGTCACTCGCAGGGAAGTCCTCACCGGCAAGAACGCCGGCCGGAACTTCCGGCTCGCGCTCGTCAGCGTGCACCCGGACGAATCGGAACACGACGTCGTCCGCTACATCGCCGACCCGTTCGCGCACGTGGACTTCGGAGACTTCGCCGCCACTGACCTGGTCGGCGATTGGCCAGAGGAATGGGATAGAGGAAGAGCACCATTTTGAGCACGGAACCCCCCACATATAAAAAGAAACTGATCGAAGTCGCGCTTCCCCTCGACGAGATCAACAAGCAGTCGGCCCGCGAGAAGTCGATCCGCCACGGTCACCCCTCCACCCTGCACCTATGGTGGGCCCGCCGCCCTCTCGCCGCCTGCCGCGCCGTCCTGTTCGCCCAGTTGGTCGACGACCCGTCCGCCCACCCCGACAAGTTTCGGAGTGACGAGGACCAAGCGCTGGAACGCAAGCGTCTGTTCAACATTATCGAACGCCTCGTCAACTGGGACAACATCAACGACAAGGCCCTGTTTGAGGAGGCCCGCAAGGAGATCTGGAAGTCCTGCGACGGCAACCCGCCGCCCATCCTGGACCCCTTCGCGGGCGGCGGCTCCATACCCCTGGAGGCCCAGCGCCTCGGCCTGGAGGCCCACGCCTCCGACCTGAACCCCGTACCCGTGCTCATCAACAAGGCCCTCATCGAGATCCCCCCGAAATGGGCCGGAATGCCGCCGGTCTTCCCCGGCGCAGCCGACGAGCGCATGGGCGACTGGCCCGGTGCGACCGGCCTGGCGGAGGACGTCCGCCGCTACGGCAAGTGGATGCGCGACGAAGCCGAGAAGCGTATCGGCCACCTCTACCCCAAGGTCAAACTCGAGGACGGCACCGAAGCCAACGTCATCGCCTGGATCTGGGCCCGCACCGTAACCTGCCCCAACCCCACCTGCGGCGCAACCATGCCTCTCACAAAGTCATTCTGGCTTAGCAAGAAGAATGGAATGGAGCGCTACGTTGAGCCAATTACTAGTGGTAAAGACGTTCGATTCGAAGTTCGGGGACCTGAAGGTAAGCCCAGGGAAGGGACACTTCAGAATCGCAAGGCTACATGCCTTGTATGCGGTTCTCCCGCAAAGACGGATTATATCCAGGGTGAAGGCCGAGCGAGCCGAATGGGCGTCAAGCTTCTGGCGATTGCCGCAGAAGGGCGACGCACGCGCTACTACGTTTCGCCTAGCGAAAAGCATGAATGTGCTGCGGAAGTCGATCGTCCAGAAGATATTCCCGACGCATTGCTTGCGGATGATCCTCGAAACATCTGGTGCGCAAACTACGGTCTAGATAGCTTTGCCAAGCTATTCACTAATCGACAACTTGTTGCAATTGTCGAATTTAGTGACCTTGTAGCGGAGGTTCACGACAAGGTGATCATCGATACCGATGCATTCAATGCGGGGATGGAAGATTCTCCGTATCTGGCGCGTAGTGAGGAGTATGCAGCCGCTATCGCCCTATACCTTGGATTCCTGGGTAGTGCACTAATTGACGATCTTTCGAGCCTGGTTTCCTGGCGGCCATCTCACGGTACTGGCGCTACAAGGTCAACTTTCTCACGACAATCCCTTCCTATGGTTTGGGACTATGCTGAAAGCAATCCCTTCGGCGGTGCTGCTGGGGACATATCGTCAGGTGTAGCTACGCTTTCAAAGGCCATTGAGGCCCTTCCAGCGTCGCTTCCAGCGGGTAGTGTTCGCCAGGTAGATGCGGCATCGGTTCGTAATCAAGGGCGTCTTGTGACGACGGACCCGCCCTATTATGACAATATATCCTATGCGGACCTCTCTGACTTCTTCTACGTTTGGCTACGGCGGACGCTGAGAGAGTACTGCCCAGATCTACTTGACACGATGCTTACCCCTAAGGCGCAAGAACTGATCGCTAATACATATCGCCAGGGTGGTAAGGATGAGGCTAAAAAGTTCTTCGAGGATGGTTATCGAAGGATGTTCACTTCCATCCGACCTGACGCACCTCTCTCATTCCCCATGGCGGTGTTTTATGCGTTCAAACAGGCCGAGAGTAGCGAACTGGGCAAAGTTTCGACAGGCTGGGCAACTCTACTCGAGGCGATGATTGGTGCAGGGTGGTCAATTACTGCCACCTGGCCCGTGCGTACTGAGCGCGTAGTCCGTATGCTCGGCAATAAATCCAACGCTCTTGCTTCATCGGTGGTACTGGCCTGCCGCCCGCGAGGTGAGCACGCACCTGTGATCGATCGACGAGGCTTGATCAATAAACTCCAAGAGGAACTTCCCGCTGCGCTAGGGGGCCTGCGGCAAGGGGGAATCGCTCCTGTTGATCTGGCGCAGGCCGCGATTGGGCCGGGGATGGCAGTGTATTCGCGCTATTCGCGAATAATGGAGTCTGATGGTTCCTCCATGTCCGTAAGAGCCGCACTTGCCCTGATCAACAGCATCCTTGCGGACGTCTTGGCCGAGCAGGAAGCTGACTTCGATTCGGACACTCGTTTCTGCATTAAGTGGTTTGAGACATATGGGTTTGACATGGGAAGATTCGGTGAGGCCGATACCCTAGCCAGAGCCATCGATACATCGGTCGCTGGACTTGACCGTGCGGGGATCATCAAAGCGCGAGGTGGGATCGTGCAATTGCTCGATCCGAGTGAGCTAACTGAGGAGTACGATCCTGTAACAGACGACCGGATATCGGTTTGGGAAATTGTTATGCATCTGGCCAAACAATTCCATGAAGGCCAGGAGAAGAAGGGTGGTATCGACGTTGCAGCACGGTTGATGGCTGCGGCCGGGAGTCGAATCGATCTCGATGCCGCCAAGGAACTAAACTTCCTTCTATATTCAATATGTGAAAAAAGAAATTGGGCCGAGATGGGACTCTTGTTTAACGATCTCGGCACAGCTTGGTCCGAGATCGAGAAAGCGGCGCAGAACGCAGCTCCAATTGGGGATATTCAGGGCTCTCTCGACTATCCGGAAGAGGACTGACGGTGCCACTCAATAACAAGGACCGGGTCGGGCGTGGGCTGGAGGTACTTCTCAAGGGGCTTGAGCCGTTTGTGGACATGATGATGAGCATGGCCACACAGGGGAGCCGGGACTGGGTTGAGGTCCTGGAGGCTCGGGACGCGCAGAAGCACGGTGCGAACAAGTCGTACAGCAAGAGCGACGTTCGGTTCCTGCTTCGGGTCATGACTGAGGAATGGCGGGTCTTCAAGGAGCGCCTGTCCCGTGTCGAGCAGAACTTTGCCAGTGAGCTGAGGGACGTCGGTAACAGGTGGGCGCACACGGGGCCGTTCACCGGTGATGACACCTACCGTGCGCTCGACACGATGGAACGGCTGCTCACCGCCATCGGTGCGATGGACCGTGCGGATGAGGTCCGCAAGCTGCGCCAGGACCATCAGCGCACCTTTTACGACAGCGAGACGAAGAGGGCCACGAGCGCCGTCACATCGATGCCCCGGATTGACAGCAACGGCATCAAGCCGTGGCGGGAGATCATCACTCCGCATCGAGATGTCGCCGCCGGTCAAATGGACGCGGCGGAGTTCGCCGCCGACCTTCACATGGTGTCGATCGGGGAGAGCGCGAGCAGCGAGTACACCGATCCGAAAGAGTTCTTCCGGCGCACGTACCTGACCGAGGGACTTCAGGATCTGCTGAAGACGTCCGTCGCCCGGGTCGGTGGCGACATGAACGCCACGCCCGTATGGAACCTCCAGACCAACTTCGGTGGCGGCAAGACCCACTCGATGCTGGCGCTCTGGCACATCTTCTCCGGCACGAAACTGCACGAATTCCCGCAAGAGGTGGTCGATCTCCTCGCCGGTGCCGAGGGGAAAGCCGTGGGCGCCGAGGTCAGAAGGGTCGCGCTGGTCGGTAACCACCTTGACCCGTCCAAGGGGAAGGTCAAGGACGACGGCACCCACGTTCACACGATCTGGGGCGAGCTGGCCTGGCAGCTCGGCGGCCGGAACGCCTATGAGGTCGTGCGCAGCGCCGACGAGGCGAACACCAATCCCGGCGACGGGCTTCGGGAGGTCATCAGAGCGCATTCGCCCTGTCTGATCCTGATCGACGAGTGGGTCGCCTACGCCCGGCAGCTCTATGAGCGCAAGGACCTGCGCGCCGGAACCTTCGACACACAGTTCACCTTCGCGCAGACCCTCACCGAGGCCGTCAAGGCGGTGCCGGGTGCGCTCCTTGTCGTTTCCATCCCGGCTTCGACCAAGCGGGAGGCCGAGGAAGGAACGATGGGCAGCGCTCTGGAGGTCGGAGGCGTCAACGGCATCGCCGCGCTCGACCGGCTTCAGAACGTGATCCGGCGGGTCGCGCAGCAGTGGCAGCCCGCCCGCGCCCACGAGTCGTTCGAGATCGTGCGGCGTCGACTGTTCGAGGAACCGGACGCGAAGGCCAAGGCGGAGATCTCAGCGGTCGCGAAGCAGTTCTGGAAATTCTACAACAACCACAAGGGCGAGTTCCCGCGAGAGTGCTCCGACACGGCGTACGAGCGGCGGATCATCGAGGCGTACCCGATTCACCCGGAGCTGTTCGACCGGCTTTACGAGGACTGGTCCACCCTGGACCGCTTCCAGCGGACGCGCGGCGTGCTGCGGCTGATGAGCACCGTCATTCACCGGCTCTGGGTGGACCAGGATGCCGGGCCGCTCATCATGCCGGGTTCTATCTCACTCGGTGACCCGTCGATCGCCAGTGAGCTGACGCAGTACCTTCAGGACAACTGGAAGGCCGTCATCGAAGTCGACGTGGACGGGGCCAACTCCACTCCTGTCCAGATCGACAAGGAACGGTCGGTGTTCGGCAAGCGGGCGCTGACCCGTCGGATCGCGCGCACGGCCCTGTTCGGAGCGGCACCGACGCTGACCAAACCACACAAGGGCATCGAGAAGCAGAACATCTGGCTTGGTGTCGCCATCCCCGGTGACGTGGTGGGCAACTTCGGGTCGGCGCTCCACGTGCTGTCGGAGCGGGCGACCTTCCTCTATCTGGACGGCGAGCGCTACTGGTACGACACGCAGCCGTCCATTGCCCGAACCGCCAAGGACCACGCGGAGCGTCTTCATCGCGAAGACGTGTGGGCGGAGATCACACGGCGCTTGGAGGGTAAGGAACGGAAGGCTCGGGGTGACTTCGCCGCCGTCCACGTCACCGAAGGGAGCGCCGACGTCCCGGACAACGGGGAGTGTCGGCTCGTCATCCTGCACCCGAAGTTCCTGCACGCGAAGAATGAGGCCAGTTCGTCGGCCAGAACGTTCGCTCAGCAAGTCCTGGACACACGAGGAACGTCGCAGCGCATCAACCGCAACATGGTGGTCTTCCTGGCGGGTGACGTCAAGCGGATGGAGGAGCTGAACGATTCGGTACGCGAGTTCCTCGCCTGGGATCACATCTTCGGCCGCACGGACGAACTCGATCTCACCACCCAGCAGATCAAACAGGTCGAGACGCGGCGGACGAACGCGAACCAGGCCGTGGGGCTGCGTATCCGGGAGACCTTCTATTGGACGCTCCTTCCCGTCCAGCAGCCCGGCGGGCACATCACCTGGCAAGAGGAGAAGGCCGAAGGGCGTCAGGACCGGCTTGCGGAGCGGGTGAGCCCCAAACTGAAGCAAGTTGATGGCCTGCGCGTGGTACAGGGCGCGTCGCTGATCCGAGGGAATCTGGATCGCGAGCTGGCGAGCGTCTGGGAGAAGGGCTACATCTCGGTCGGTGAGCTGTGGGCGTACTACTGCCGCTACCCGTACCTGCCGCGCCTCCGTGACCGCGAGGTTCTGGACGCTGGCGTTCTCGCCGGGCTTGATGAGCTGGACTGGGAGAACACCGGATTCGCGCTCGCGGCAGGCCGCGACGACAAGACCGGCCGGTTCGCAGACCTGTACCTTCCTGACCAGCATGGCTCGATGTGGCAGGTCACCGATGGGACGCTGCTCGTCCGCCCGGGTCTGGCGCTCGCACAGCACGAGGCCGACAAGGCGGAAGCGGCAGCCCGCGCGGCCGAGCGCGAGAGGGAGAAAGGCTCGACGCCCGGCGGCGGCTCGACGGGCACACCGGCCCCGGGGCCTAACCCGGACCCGACGCCACCACCGCCGCCCGGACCAACGAACACTCGGTTCTTCGGCGCGGCCAAGCTCAACCCCGAGTTGCCGCAGAAGAGCTTCACCAAGATCTACACGGAGCTCATCCAGCACTTGAGCGCCGTAGACGGCACCGAGCTGGAGATCACTCTGGAGATCAGCGCGAAGAACGCCGAAGGGTTCCCGGAGGACAAGATCCGTATCGTCTCTGAGAACGCCAAGGTCCTGAAGTTCGACCCGTTCGGCTTCGAGGACCAATGAGAGGTAGGGGCCGGGAGCGTCGCTCCCGGCCTGACTGGTTCGTTGGTCTGTCGGCTGCCTGATCTAGAGGTTTTCGAGACAGTCCGTGCAGCGGACAACGGCGGCTCTGGACGTGTCGCCTTCCGTCGCCCGTGCGGGATGGTCGGTGCTGATCCGATCCCAGATGGCGGGATCAGGATCAGGTATCCATCCCCAGCCATTCGCCGGGTTCAGAACGTACTCTTCGGTGACGTGGTTGCATGCTCCCGGGATGTGGGCCATGTTCCGGCTGGAGATCAACAATGCGCTCGGTCCGAAGCGCTTCCACCGGTAGTAGCTTGCGTACGGTCGGCGTGCTGACTCGATCATGGCTAGCCGATCTTGTCGGCTGCGCGGATGGACCTGAGGAACATCGTCCATTCACGTCGCGTGAGTTCGAGGATCGGGCCGCTGTCAGCCGCCTTGCTGTCGCGTAGTCCGATCGTGCCGCGGAGGGAACGGGCAACCTCGACACAGGCCCCATTGGCCTCACTGAGGCGGGACTTGCGCCATGTGCCGTACTGCGTGGTCATCTAGAGAGCTCGATCCTGTTCTCAAGGTCGTCGGCCGCATCGGTCAGCAGACCGAGACTAGCGGCGCCTGAGAGAGCGGCCTGCCGGAGATGCTCGTACCGTTGGTTATACCGCATGATCTCGTCATGCTCGGTATGCACGATATCAGTGCTCACGGTGTCGACCACTGCCATCGGTGGGTCAGAAGGGTCGATGAAGTCGAAAAGAAAGAAGGCTGACTTCGGCAGCAAACGACCGGTGAAGTCTGCGGCGAGCGGGAGGATGAGCACAGTGACGCGGGGGTGCTTGGCGGCTGTCTCGATCAGAGCGCGGAGTTGATTGAGCATGACCTGTGCAGGAGCGGTCGGACGACGGACGACGACCTCATCGAGGATGATCTCGTAGCGCGGCCCTTGCGGTCCTAGTAGGTGCGCCTGACGGCGTTGCCGAGCCTCCATCAAACGTTCGGCGACGAAGTCGATTCTCCCTTCGGCGGCTGCCATCTCGATGATGAACTTGATGAAGTCCGGCGTCTGCAACGCACCAGGGATTGTGAACTGGTTGTACTCGCGGATGGTGGCGGCGCCGGATTCGAGGTCGGCGTAGATGCGCTGGCGGGCGCCCATGGCGTCGCCGTAGGCGTCCCACCAGCCGCGTTCGGCGGCGTCGCGGGCGATGGTGACGATGTCGTTGTACTGGTCGGCGGGGGCCTCCAGGACGTCGAGGATCTTCATGACGACGCCGATGTTGGGGCTACAGCGCGCGTTCTCCAGTTTGGAGACCATCATGCGGGACCGGTAGATCTGCGCGGCCACCTCGTCCGCGGTCAGGCCGCGCTGTTCGCGGAGCGCGCGGAGTTCGGTGGCGAGGCGCCGCCGCCGGACGAACGGACTGGACACCGGTGACCTCCAAAGATCGTGCCGGTGAGCGGGGGAGGGGCGCCGCTCGGGGGTTTCGGCATATCCACTCTGTGTTAGCACGTGATGCCCGAGCGTGTCCTCGATCGCCACGCTGTTCGAACGACCCAATCTGACGAATGCCGGTCCGCTCGGTGGTGTTCCCGAGGCGAACGTTCTCCTCGTGAACAGTTCCGCTCCTGAACGCGCCCAGGCCGAGCTCCGCGTCTCGACCGCGCTGATTCACGGGCCGAGCAGGCCGAACGCCTTTCGCGACATACCGAGGCGATACTCACGTACTTGTCTCTGGCGGGACAGCAGACGGCTGAAGGCCCGTGCATGACGATGTGTCGATGGACGCCTCACCGACGCCGGGGCCGGCGATGACGGCCCGCAAGAGGCGCGGGCTGGAGATCGACGCGCGCGAGGCCAAGCTTGAGGCCCGGCGCGGCGAGTTCGACCGTGAACGTTCGCGGATCTTCCGCGTGACCAGCCGCAAGCCCGGCGGGAAGCAGACCTGGAGCGACGAGGAGCGCGCGGTTCGAGCGGAGCTGCGCGCGCTGGCCGACGAGCGAGCCGCACTGCTGGCGCGGATCGAAGCTGAGCTTGCCGAACTGCGGCCCCGTCAGTCGGAGTTCGACCGGCTGCGCGCCGAGGCCCGCGCGGCGGGCAGCCGGAAGAAGCCCCCGGTCACCAAGAAGGAACAGAAGCTGCGCAACAGGGTGGCGCTGTTGCAGAGCGAACGCGCCCACCTGGACGGCACCGTGCGCCGCGACAGGGAATCGTCCCGCCACGAGGAAGCGGTCTGGAACACGGTCCTGGACGCCACGAGCGACGACTCCTCCTACTGGTGACCAACCTTCCCCGAGGCGCCTCACGGTGATTCACGGCGTGTTGTTGTCTCCCGGGCGGCGACCAACACGCCGGACGACCGGACTCGTACGCCCGTGCGGGCAGGGCCGCGGCCACCGGACCAGGGCGAGCAGGTCGGGGTGGTGGTCGTGGAGCCAGGCGGCGGTCCAGACTCCGTCGGTTCCGTCGAGCCCGAGGGACAGGGCGTCGATGAGGGGGCCGGGTTCGGCGCCGCGCGGCATATCGACGGCCTCATCCTTGTGCTTCTGCGTGAAATGCCGCTTCTGTCGTTGTCAACGAGCTTCCTTTCTGGTTCTCCCCAAGCCTGGTTGGGGACCTGCCCGAAAGGTCCAAGGAAGCTCACCGTGCCATTCATCGACGCCGACATCCGCGACGGCGACGTCATACCAGTTCTCGGCGGAGCACTGCGCAGGTAGGCGTACTACGCCTACTCGCCTCAGCCCACGACTGCACGGAACCTACAAAAGGACCCTCGCAAACCTTGTCCTTCCAGTGAGCCCCAGGAGTGCCTCAGGGCGAGGAGGATGGTCCGCAAGGAATTTCGAGAATGGACGCGCTAATGCGACTTCCACTGTCCTGGGGACCTCCGAGGTTCGAACCTCCCCGAGTTTCCTCGGAGTCTTACTATCCCGTCGCAGTGGAAATCTACGCGCTCAGAATTCGAAACTTCTACGATCTCCGAGCCCGCTGGGATCGGCGATTCTTCCGCCTGACCAGCATCTCATTGATGTCCATCGGTGCTGGTCTGCCGCTGGCCGCTGGTCTGAGCTATGGCGGCAAACCTGTTGTACTCGCTGCGCCAGGTGTGACGGTCTCGATGTTGGCGGCGTTACGGGCCTTCTACCAATGGGATCAACTCTGGGTGATGCACCGCAGCACCGAGATCACCATCCATGACGCCTATACATCCTGGAAACGTGAGGACGACGATTTCGCCCGGTCACGCGATCCGGCCGCTGGGGACCTGCGCGTGCAGGCTGCGGTGCAGTTCATGGATGAACTTCTAGCCGTGCGCAAAAACGAGTCTCAAGCCTTCTTTGAAATGCTCCTTAATGCCGCATCCATCCGCGGCTAACCGCTGGGCTCGGCAATCCCGCCAGGCCGACAGGTTCGATACTGAACCTGTGTTCTCCGCAGCGAGATGTGATGATAATGCACATCTCGACGAACCAGCCTGTTCTGTCAAAGAGACCGTGCCGGTTGGCGGGGAGGGAGTACGCCGCCCAAGAGGATCGGCACAAGAACTGTGTGGCAGATTGCTTTCTGAGCGTGTCCTCAATGGTCGGCTCGAGTGCCGAATCCGGTGGATGCCGGTCCGTTCGGTGGCGTTCCCGCGGTGAACGTTTGCACGTGAACCGTTCCGCTCGTTGACGCGACGCGAGCGAACATGCGATGCCGGACCGTGCCGATCCGCGAGATGAGCGGCCCGGATGGCTACCGAGCCGTACCGGAGAGGGACTCACGGTGAGGATGGAACGGCTCGATCGCACACCGTTCCCACCCCCGCGAGGTGATCAATGCTGCTCGCCATTCCCGTCCTGGCCGACGGCGACACGATGATGTTCTGGCGCCGCGAGTTCCCGGGCACGACCGATCAGGTCCGGGTCGTCCGGGCCTTCGCCGCGCACCTGCTCGCCGGGTTCCCGGCCCTGGACGACGTTCTGCTCGTCCTGGACGAGCTGGCCGTGAACGCACTCGCCCACACCCGGTCGGGCCAGGACGGCGGGCACTTCGCCGTGGACATCCAGAAGGACGTGGCCGGGGTCATCGTGCTGGTGGCCGACGAGGGAGGCCCGGGTGAGCCGCGCGTCCACGTCGCCGACGAGCTGGCGGAGGGCGGCCGCGGCCTGCTCACCGTGGAGGCCCTGGCGGCCACCTGGTCATGGATGGGCGGCCCACGCGGCCGCACCGTCCGCGCCACCTTCCCCGCGGACTCCTGATGCGCGAAACGCTCTCCCAGCCGTGCACCGCCGCCTGCTAACGACGGCGCCGTTCAATGCCTTCCCCGTTTCGGTGGTGTCGGCGGACGAAGGTGTAACCGGGCTTCAACGGCTCCCGGTTGGCCAGTTCCGCGGCGCGTTGCGCGTCCTTGTGCGCGTCGATCGCCTCATCGCTGGGACTGTGGCCTGCCGGTAGCCGCCGGACGAATCCTGAGACAGTGTGCGCCCTCTGCTCCGCAACGTCCATGGGACGCTTCCGCTTCTGGGCGTGCGCCTCCGGTCGGCCGGGTGCTGGGACGAACGGAGAAAAGCTCAGGAGCGTCACCGGAGTTCGTCCCGGAACCGGCGGATAGACGGGAGTTCCGCGCGAGTCGAGGGACCCCGTGACCCGGTTGACCAGACCGGAACCGATGAGCTGGGCCACGGCCGGGCTGATCCGGTGGACCTGCCCGCGTGGAAATCCGAGCTCCCCCACCATGTTGCGCTCCAGTGCGTCCTCCGCCAGGATCGCGCGTCCTTCGGCATCGAGGTATCCGAGGACATGAAGTGCCCTTAGCACCCAGTCGGTCTCGCTCAGGCCCTTCGGGACCACGGTTCCGGGGCCGCCGGGTGCGGTCTCCCTGGCGACGACCCGAGGATCGTACCGGTGCCCGACGTGACGGCCGTCGATCCTGGCGGCCGTTCCGTGGACCACCAGCGGACGGTCGAGCTCGTGGGTCTGCCCGACGAACGTTCCACGTTCCGGTATCCAGGACATCTCCAGGACGATCCCGGGGAAGAAGTCGGCGGGCCAACCGGGCGGCTCAAGGATCAGATGCGAGCCGTCCTCACTCACCCTCGTCCTCGACACCTGGACCCTGCCCGCCTCCGTCCGCGACCGGTGATCGATCCCCAGGGAAACGCCGCGCCCCGCACGCTTACCGGTGATCCTCACTCCGGCGGGAATCGGAAGGACACCCCGGCGCAGGTGTTCGCGGTGAAGCGTCTGCCGCCAGGTGGGCATCCTCGCGGAGGGGCGGAAACCGGAGATGCCGTCCTTGCTTTGGCCGATCGGCGCCTGAGACGCACCGTCGCGAGACCTCTGCGCGGCCGCTCGTTCGGTCATCCGCTTGCCCTCTTGCTGAGCCTCCGGGAAACCACCCAGCTTCTCATAGGCTTTGACGACACGCATGAAGTCC
The DNA here is from genome assembly GCF_039537545.1 of Actinomadura meridiana. NCBI lineage: Bacteria > Bacillati > Actinomycetota > Actinomycetes > Streptosporangiales > Thermomonosporaceae > Actinomadura > Actinomadura meridiana. Next base: position 898,721 of record NZ_BAABAS010000004.1, on the reverse strand, counting down.
GCTTGTTTTCGGTTCTTGGCCCGCTTACCGGCGATCGTTCGGATCACCGATTTAACCGCAGGCTGCGCGTCGGCCTTACCTAGCTCGCGCCGTAGTCGGCCGTGCGCGCGCGAGGCCAGTTTTCCGTGGACATCGAGGAGCAGGCGCCGCTGCCTCCGGAGATGGCGCAATCCCGGAGTGGTCGGGTCGCCCAGCTTTGTCGCCGCGATCTCGCCCTGCACCTGCCAGAGCGCCAGTTCCAATGCCGCCGCAGCATTTCCTTCCGCCCGAAGCACTCGGACGAGAACATCTGGGTCCACCCCGATGGCCAGATTGGATCGGGTGCCCCGGGCCAGTTCGTCGACCGCCTTCGGCTTTGCCGTTCGCGTGCCGTGCTTCAAGTTCGACGGTCGAAAATCTCCGGCCATGTGCGCTTCCACCTGCCACGATCCGAATCCCCGTCAAAGACGGTATCGCACGGCTTGTGGCGGAAGGTAGGGCTTGGGAGGGGTTATTGTCGCGGACCGCTCCTACTCGACGCTGGTCACGGGGAAAGGTAGCCGGTCGTCCGTCCAGGGGGACTCGTCGAGTTCGGGGCACTGGGAGATCGGGCGGGCGTTCTGCTCCTCGCGCTCCATCATCTCCCGCCAGGCGGTGATGGTTCCGGTGACGAGGAAGGGGCCGATCGCGATCTCGACCGTGTCGTTCTCCACCCGTACGGGCGCTGACTCCCCGGCGATGTTCATGTCGCTGTCGGTTCCGTTGTCTGCCTGATCGATGGCGATGACCAGGTCGCCGAATACGAAAGAACCCGTCCATTCGAACGTCAGGTCGAGGTCGTCGGTTTTCGCCGTCGCCACCATGCGGCCGATGTCCCAGCTACTCCGGTACAGGTCGAACTGCAGAGAGCACCCGGGCTGCTGTTCGACCCGGTCGACGGACTGGTCGAGCCAACTCGGGCGGAAGCGGTCGAGTAACTCCGTCATGGCCGCCGCCAGCAGCCTGCGGCGAGCGGAGAGGAACTTGCGGAATGCGGCCGCGTCGCGCAACTGCACATCGAACGGGACGAAATGGGCGCACAGTTCGTCCTCGGTCAGCGGTGGGAGCTGAGGATCGACGAAGTAAACGCTGGGCGACCGGTCGCTGATCTTGCGATTGGCCGGTCCCGAGATGAAGGCCAGGTTCGCCAGGTCGTTGATCTCGGCCTTGCCGTACCGTTTCGGATGGTTCTTCAACGTGGCCTGGGGATGGATGTGGTGGTACTCCAGCTTCTGGGCGTCTTCCGCGGTCGCGGAGATCTCCGTGCCGAACCATCAGTCCTTGGCGCCCGCGTCTTTGCACACCAGGTAGCTGAGCGTGAAGTAGGCGCTCTCCCGGGTCTTGCCCGCGAGGTCCTGCGGCGTGACCTCAACATGGCTTCCGACGACGCCGAGGTTGGTGAGCAGGTGCTTGACCGGCTCAGGCTCACGGGCGGCCGGGATGTCCTGGCCGAGACGGGTGTCGGTCGAGCCGCTGTAGCGGTTGCGGAGACCGGCGAGGAGAAACCAGTAGAGGATCCCGTCTCTCGTCTCGGCGTCCAATGGCGCATGCGGACGCTCGCCCAGCAGCACGATCAGCGGCAGCAGCGAGATGTGGGACGGGATGAGCGCGCTGTTCGTGATCCGCAGATTCTGCTGGAGGAGGGGGACCAGGTGGCGCAGCCCCCGCCTGACGGTGCGCCAGCCCTTGCTCGAGCTCCTCGTCGGTGGCCGCGGCGAGGCGTGAGTGCGACCACGTCGACAGGCCGCGCCCGAGAACCGCACCGGTCAACGCACGGGTGAGGAACATGATGTCGAGATCACGGTAGTGATGGTGCGCCCAGTGGTCGGCCTCGTCCTGCAGCTTCTCGAGGACGCCCGGCCACCGCGCCGACAGGGTGACCAGGGCCAGGTCGCTGGTCTTCAGGGCCCGGCCGCTGTTCACCCGCACGAAGATCTGCGCGACTTCGTCGTAGCCGAAGTCGGTGAGGATCTCCATGTAGAACTTCCGCTGGGAGATCCCGGCAAGGCGGCTCAACCGCCTGCCGAGTTCGGTGGACCCAGTGCGCACGCCCGCTTCCAGCAGTTTCGCGTGGATTTCGAACAAGTCGGCGTCCTTGCGCAGGACATCGTGCACCTTGATCCAGCGGGCGTCGTTCGCGGTGGCCGCACTCTGGTTCTGGAAGACCTCCGTCTCCACGTTGAAGACGATCTGCGCCTCAAGTGCGTCGGTGAACACCCGATGCAGGGACGTGAGGCGCTGCTGACCGTCCAGCAGGAAGAGCGGTGGCAGAGGCGAACTGCCGGGCGTGGTACCGACCGCCATCTCCCGGGTCTCCGGTACCTCCGTCGTCCGCCAGAACAGGAGAGACCCGGACGGGTAGCCGCGGTAGAGCGAGTCGACCAATTTGGCAACTTGCGTTGGTTTCCACACGTAGCCACGCTGGATCTCCGGAAGCCGGATCTCACCTGCGGAGACCTGATTGATCAGCGTGCCGATCTCTTGCTTGGTCTCCTCGACGGGCATGCACGCGCCTCGCTTCGCTCGTTGCCTTCGAAGGAGACGATACGACAATTGCGGCATTGGTGTTAGAGGCTGGCCAATCCGACCATCCTTCGTGAGCTGGAATGCGGTGGGTGCTCCGATATAGGGGGCGGGGCCGAGTCACCTCCGCCGAGGCCGCACCGGTGTTCGGGAGAGAAACATCCAGATGCCGCCGGCGTACTGCGCACCGAGGACTCGCTTCTCGTCCATGAGCCAGGGGTACTCCACCTGGAGTTCGGCGTAGTTGTCATTGGTGACCACGGTGGCGCCGGTTCGTCCGGCCAGTTCCGTGACCGAACGGTCGGCTTTCCCATGCGTACCGGAGGGAACCTGGAGAACCTCCTCGTTGCCGATGGCCGCGTTGAGGGCTGCCTGCTCCGCTGGCTCGATCTGATGGCGGAGAGCCGGATCGACGAACACCGTGATCCGGGCACCCGGGTATTCCTTGGAGAGGGCTGCGACCGCGTCAGTCAGCCGACTGAAGCTGGGCTTCTCGCCGCGTGTGCGGTCCTTGCCCTGCCATGCGATGTTCGAGCCGTCCACGACAAAGGAGCGATCGTCCACTGATTCGACGCCCGCCGCTCGTTCCTTCGCATGCTTCGCGAGGACCTTCGGCGTGGGAACCTGGGGCTGCGCGGGCTTCGGCTTGGGGCGCCGGAACTCCTGCAAGGGCGGTGTCAGGGCGAGCTCACGCAGGTCCTGTCTGATCTGGTGGGCCGGCAGGCAGCCGCCGTGCGCGAAGTCGCGGATCTCCTCGTCCAAGAGCACCTCACCTGTCGCGGCCAGTGTGGCCCGGACCTGCAGCAGACCTTCGTCGGTGTAGGTGTACTTCAGGTGGAACTCGGCGTCTTCGCGGGCAAGTCGTTCGGGGAACTCCACTTTCAGCGTCGTGAGCTGGAAGTTCTCCGGGTCATGCAACGGCCTCTCCGGGTCCGCCTCCCAGATCGGGATGGAGACCTGGCTGACGAACTCGCCGTTCGGCATGTAGCTCTTCTCGTGGACCGCCGGAAGCGGCGACCCCGCCTTGATGAGGGGACTGAAGACCATCTTCGCGTTCCGCCCGCCAGGTTGGTGCGTGGTGCCGAGCGCGTACATCGACGTGACCTTGAGGACGCCGTCGATCTCGCGATCGAACAATGCCGCCGCGACGGCGGCGCCCTCGGCGACCGCCGTCATCGGGTCGCACAGCCCGGTACTGACCGTCTCGTCGCCCATCAGTCGCTCCACCGCACGGCGGACGGACGGGATCTGGCTGGTCCCGCCGATCATGAGGATGTCGTCCACCTCGGTCGGTTTCATGCCCAGTTCGTTCAGGCACCGCCGGGCCGGCTGGAGGGCCTCCTCGACAAGATCCGTGATCGCCTCTTCCAGCTCCGTGCGCGCGATCTCGACGGACGAGCGGCCGGGGACCTCCACGTGCACCGATTCCTCGGTGGACAGGCGGATCTTGGTCTGCTCGATCGCGAGGGCGAACTGCCTCTCCTCCGTTGGAGTGAACTCGGGCACGCGCCTGAGTCTGCCGATGACGAGGTCGCGAAGCCGGAGGTCGACCTCGATACCGCCGAGCTGCGTGATGCCGTGGGAGATCTTCTCGTGGAAGAAGCCGTCCACGTGCTCTAGGACCGTGACATCAATGGTGCCGCCTCCCCAGTCGAACACCATGATGGTGCCCTCCTCCTGGAGATGATGCATGTACGCGAGAGCCGCGGCCGTGGGCTCGTTGAGCAACGCCTTCACCTTGATTCCGGCCGCGTCCGCGGCCGCGCGGGTACGGTAGCGCGCACCGCCCTTCGCATTCGCCGGGACGGTGATGACCGCGCTTTCGATATCGGTGAGCACGCTGTTCGCCCGCTCCCGCATGGCGGCGAAGACACCGGCCGCCACGCTAATTGCCGGGAAGCGGCGGCTGCCGACCTGCACGGCGCCGTCACTCTTGAGCATGCGCTTGCACGCCTCGATGGTGCGCTGTGAACGAAGCTTCGCCTCCCAGCCGTACAGCAGGCCCTGCCGCAGTGAACTCTGGCCCGCCACGGTCGGGAAAAGGTTCTCGAAGGAGGGATAGAACCAGTCCGCGTTCAAGTTGTCGCCGTCGAGGGAGAGCGGCTCGACCTCCGAGCCGTTCCACTGGGCGATGACCGAGTTGGTGGTCCCGAAATCGATCCCTGTGGCCATGTTCAGTCCCCCTCTGCGGAGCCGGTCACTTCCTCCGCGCCGGCTGTCAGCTCCTCAAGCAGCACACACCAGCTCTTCTTGGCATGCAGGTCATGATCGCCGATTCTCAGTTGGCCGCTCTGCACCAAGGCTCCCGTGCCTGTGTCCACGTACGCCGGATGCACGACCCGAACACAGTCGCCGCCGTCGTCCGGATTGAGGACGGTGAACAAATCCTTGGTCGTGCTGTCCAGCACGTCAACTCTGGATAGGTCAGTCCGTGCGAGCCAGCCGGGCAAGCGTTCTCTGAGCCTCCTGTTGCTTGTCTCCCGCCTCACCAGCCGGTCGAGCTCGATGATCTGAGCGTGATGCCGCTTACGATCGCGCAGAGCCGCGAATACTGCTTGTCGGACGATGGCGGAGACCTGCTCCTTCGCGAGCGGCGCGGGGCCGCGCTCACCGATGAGTTTCGCGGCCACCTCGGTGAACTCCCGCACCAACTCGCGGGCATCGAGCGGAGGCGCCACCGGGAGAGGCTGGGGCCTCGGCCGACCCTGTCGGGGCCCGCGGATGGCCACCTTCCTCTTGTGTGCCTTGCCCGCCTTACCGCGAGGGGTCTTACTGGCGATCGTGGTCACCCCTTGCCGTGTCGTCGAACTCATTGAGCAGATCTGGCGCTGCCAGCGCCTTGACGAAGTCGAGGTCGTCAGCGGTCGTGGTCGTACGTCGAGACAGTGCTGGAAGTGGCGGAACCAACGCGGATGAGCGCTGTGGCGGGGCATCCAGGACATCATCGTCGAGGGGGACTCTGAAGAACCCCGTGGCCTGCCCGGCGTCACGGATACGCTGCCACGCCCGGTTAACACGAGCGAGCGCGTCAACGTCATCACGATGCCGTCGGCTCAGTTCCCGCCATCGAGGCGTCCAGTCGGGATCACCATGGGGCAGCCCGAGAACGAAGTAGGGATTCTCCCAGGACTCCCGGTCATTGAGACGGATGTGCTTCCGCTCATGAACGAGTACCAGGTTCAGCTTGACCTGGGGATGTGCGTCGACGATGCCCTCCAGTATTTCCTCGGCGGCATCGAGATCCTCTCGCCGGTTCCTGGCCGGTCGCATGGCGAGGTAAGCGCGGACATTGTTGATCTCCGCGCCGAGGCGTCCACCGGTGATGTCGGTGCTCTGGAAGAGGGCTGCCTGCCGGACGGCGCCATCGATATCTCCGGCGAGTATCCGGTCGTAGGCCGCGCAGAACGCGCGCCAGGAATGAAAAGCCCCTTGGTTCGGGTCGATCGGCTTGGCGCGAGTGGCGTTCGAGCTGATCGAGGCGCCCCACTGGGCGGCGAGAAGCCGCCAGAGGCCACGGTCGGCCGTGACGGCATTGGGCCAGCGGCCGACTTGGGCCCCCTCGATAATGGTTTGGAGCAGCCCACGCTGCCGGTTCGGAAGTGCGGCCCGGAGGTCGAAGAGCCGGGACCGGTCTCCACGGTGCAGGTCGATCAGCATGTCCAGCACTGTGTCCCCGGTCTCGTCGGCGCCTGCAAGGTAGGTATGACGGGCGACGGCCTCGGGCCAGCCGAGTTCTGCGGCCTCCTCACTGGTGACCGTCTCGGGGACCAGACGTGCTCGCAGATAGCTTCCCTCCAGGGAATCCCTCCGGTGCTGCCACGGCTGGTCGTCTGCCCCAAGGAATCCGCCGTCGATCAGGTCGTCGATCAGGGCGAGGGGAAGTCGTTCAAGTTCTGGTGCGAGTTCCTCCACGGCCAGTGGAGCCGGATGGCCGAGAACGGCCACGTACAAGCGCCAATGAAGCGCTCCCTCCCGGACCTCATCCGGCAGAGGGCCGATCGCGTCAGCGGTGGGGCTCACCTCGGCCAGCAACAGCGCCTTCGTGAGGCCGCGTTGACTGATCCAGGGCGGGCTGGCCGCCCCGAGCCGAGCCAGATGGGCGACAAGGAGGAATGGGTCCAACTCGCCGAGTGCTTTCCGCAGCATGACGGGGAAGCCCGTGGTGGGTACGGTGTTCACCGCGTCCTGAAGCGGAGCGAAGCCGTCCGGATCGGCGAGGTCGCTGATCAGGAGCGCGATGGCTTCCCGGAGCGCGCTGATCGTGTCAGCGCCGTGGACACCTAGCGCAGCCCAGGCTTCCACAGCGGGATCGGTCTTTGAGGCATCCCGGGCGGCACGCTTGCGAGCACGCCGCGCTCGTTCTGCGGCAACAAGTTCTTGTTTCGATGGCACGGTTGATGAAGGACCAAGTGGTACGGAGGGGACGCAAGGTACGAGGCATCTTACTGGTCGATTCCCGTCACAGCCATGCAGGTGGGAGTGCACCCCGATCCATACTCCTTCGGCACTCGACTGCCGAAGGGGCCGAGTCTGCACCCCAGGGACTGGCTCCGGCGGTTGGTAGAGCTTCGATCGGGGACACCCGCGCGGCGGGTCTCGATCGAGTTCGTCGTACCGCCGTCGTGTGCCGCACGGCCTTGTCCGGCAGTTCGTCGTCTGGGCGGGGCACCAGGCCCCCGTGTGCTGGGTGAGCGGAGCCCGCCAGGGAGCCGTCGTTGGTTCCCAGACACCGTGACCGAGTGCCTGGACGAACAGCCGTGACACGAGCAGGCGCGACATCAACGACCCCCAAGCGATGAGCTTCCACCGGCACCCGCCGGACGTCCTCGTCGGGTCGCGAACTCTGTGGCCGGACTGGCGGTGTATCAGGTGACGGGGTCGGGCAAACACCGGAGTCGCGGCTGACCGGGATCGAGGGGCCGCCCCCATCGGCTTGGTCGCCAGTCCGGGGTTGTTCCGATGGGCACCGCCGCCGATGGCGCCAGACATCGTGGCCGGGGTCGGGTTCGACCCGCAGACTTCGGAGTCATCACGGACCCTGACCGGTTGCGGTCTGCGGGGACGCCCTGGTCGCGCTCTCTGCCCACGTCCGCTTCACGAGCATGTGACGAATGACCACCGGGCGTCCGCTGACATGTGACGATCGGTCGTGGCCGCGGCGACCGTCTGGGGTCGCTGTTCAAGGTTCAGGCGCCGAACGCGGTTATCGCGATTCGCGAGGACCTTCGGACGGTCGATGGGGCAGACTGGTGCGTATGAAGGGGCACAAGGCGGCGCCGTTCAGCTACGCCGAGACCAAGCCGTACGCGGCGGTCGAGTCGTTGGGAGAGTTGCAGGGTCCGGAGCACGGTGTGGTGGTGCTTCCGCTGGAACTTGCTTGGGGCGGGCGGACCGAGTTCGATCTCGATGACGACTATGACCGGGCGGCCGTCTACAAGATCGTGTTGGAAGAGGGCGGTATGGAGCATCAGCGGCGGCTGATCAACCGCCGGCTGCTGGTGAAGCACTGGGACGAGATCTTCCCAGCACGTCCGGTCCGGGCTCTGTGGGAGCGGCGCTTTTCCCAGCTTCGCCATGCCGCCTGATGGATCGCTTCCAACACCAGCTGGCTGGCCTTGCGCTGGAGGTCGTCGGTGACCGGGGTTTCGTGCTGGGAGGTGGGCACGCCGTTCAGATTCACGGCATGGGCGCGCGTTTTTCGGAGGACATCGACCTGTTCTCTTCTCGGCGTGGCACTCCGGGGCAGGTGGCCGACGACGTCATCGCCGGCTATCTGGGGCAGGGGCTACGAGTTGAGGTGGTCCGGCGTACTCCGGACCTCGTCCAGATGACGGTCGCCGATTCCGATGGCCATGCCTGCAAAGTGGATCTCGGGGTGTTCTGGCGGGCTCATGCTCCAGTGATACTGGAGATCGGCCCGGTGCTGCACCCCGACGATGCCGTGGCCGGCAAGATGGACGCCTTGTTCAACCGCTGGGCGCCGCGCGATTTCCTGGACATCGACGCGATCCTGGCCAGCGGGCGTTACAGCCACGACCGCCTCCTAGCCGTGGTGGCTGAGCACAATCCGGGCTTCGATATCGCGCTGTTCGCCGAGTCGCTCTCCTACCTGCACCGCATCCCCGACCGGGACTTCACCGCCTACGGCGTGCCCAGCGCGCAGATCGAGTCAATGAGAGAGCGATTCGCTGCCTGGGAGCGAGTGCTGTCACCGTAGGCGACACGCTGCTGCCACGCGGACTTGGTGCTGAGAGCGAGCGCTGATTGACTCCGTTGTCGGACGACATGTGACGCTCGCCGCAGTGGAGGGGCCGTTGTGACTGCGTTGACCGGGAACGGTAACCGACGGTAACGGATCCCACGACGATCAGAGGTGTCAGTTATGGGAGATCAGAACTGACTTGATCTTCCATGGAAGGGCTCCAGTGGGAGAGAAGATGTGACTCTGACCTGGCCGGATGCCTGAACCGCTGGTGCCGCTGGGGTGCCCGATCGTGTTCACACCGAAGAGGTCACTGGTTCGAGCCCAGTATCGCCCACCCAGATCAGGGCCACTCTGTTCATGAGTGGCCCTTTTTGATCAACACGGTCCTGGCCGCTCGCCGACTGGGCGGCCTGGTCCTCGCCTGGATCGCCGCCGCGCTCGCCCGTGTGATCAGGTATGCGCGCGGCCGAGGGCTCCGTGTAAGACCGGCCGCGGGCCGCTCGTAGACACGCAGCCGGGGAGAACCGCGGTGCCCGAGTGACCGCATTGGGCGGGCCGGCGGAGGTGCGGCGGTCCGTGCGGTGGGCAGAGGCTTTGGTCGTACTGGACGCCGCCCCCCTGACATTCGCACGGCACAGGGAAGGTGCGTGGCCCCGGCGGACCGGGATTGAGGGGTGCGCGCCCGATGGCGATGCAGCTCCTTGACAGTCCGGGGAGGTACGAGAACAGCCGTGTCGTCGGGTGAATCCGTCCGCCCCGAGCCGGATGCCGAAATGGGCTTTGGCGCCCGAAAACGGTCATGTGTGTCACGCTACCCACAGACTAGCCAGAAGGCCCTGTAAGTACGGGTGGAAAGTGGTGTTTTCACTAGTCGGGAGTCAGCGCGATGTCGGGAGCGGCGGGCGGCACGCAGGGGGGTGACCTCGAGGTCACTCGGCTTGAGCTGCGCACGATCGTGGCCGCGGATCTCGGCTGGGCCGTCGAGACGGAGGCGGCGGACGCGTTCCTTCGAGAGCGAGGACGGCCCGAGTGGCTGCGCACCATCGCGGTGTGGTTCACCGGGCCCGGCGCCGGGTTCGGGGCCCCTCGGGTCGAACCGCCTTCCTACGGCAGGAGCAACGAACACGGCCGCCAGACGTTCTCAGAGGAGTTCAGCGACTCCTATATGCCGCTGGTGAGCAGGCCGCAGTCTCCGGCCGACTACCTCGTCGGCTGTCTGACCTGGCGTCTCGACTGGCTGAAGGTCGGCCCGACCGGGGCTTTCAGTATCTGCGCACGGGCGGAGCTGCGCGGCGGGCCCGCCGACGCGTTGGAGGTGATCGAGAGCTACCACCAGTTCCGCCGGGACGTCCGGGACCGATGGCAGGACCTGGTGGCGGAGTTCCTGCGTTACTGGTCGTCCGCACTGTCGAGCTACCGGCTCGTCGACGACGCCCCCCGAGTCCTGCTCCGCCACACCGAGACCTATGACGTCGTCGATTTCGACTTCACCGTGGATGGGGCCGTCCGCCAGCCGAAGGATCTGTATCGGAGCGGGGAGGTCGCGGCCCTGCGAGCGCTGGCCGGGCTCACCCGGATGTCGCACGTCATGGACCGTTACAGCGAGGAGAAGGTCCGCGCGCTGGAGGAGATGGACCTCGGCAGTCGCCCCGACGAGCTGTGGATCGTCAACGTCGAACGGCTGACTCGGCACCATCCGGAGCATCTCAGTGACCGCGGGAAGCAGCTCTTTCTCGAGGACGTCGTCCGCGCCACCGAGATCATTCTTCATCAGCGGGTGACGCTGAAGTACGTCACCGACTGGGTGCGGCGCACGCGCGCCACCTTCCTGGACCGGCTGACGGCGGAGGAGGACGTGGCCGGTTCGCATTCGGTCATGCGCACCCTGCTTGCCCAGATCGCTTGGTCGAGTGACCTCTACTCCGAGACGCTCGCCGTACATCGCGACAGCGGCAGCTCGTTCTTCCGCACGATCGTCTCCCGGATCGCCGAGCTGAAGGAGGTCGACCTGTCCAGGGACGCGGTCTCCGGGAGCGTGACACGGATGCTGGAGATCGCCAGCGCGATCTTCCAGGAGCGCAGCGCCGCCGCGTCCGCCCGGTTGCAGGAGGTCAGCCTCTCGGTGGGCAGGGCCAGCCGCAATATCGGAATCGCCGCGGCGATCCTGGTGGTGGCCAGTGTGCTGCTCGCGGCCGCCCAGGTCTGGATGGCCGTATCCGGTCACGGCTGATCGAGGATAAACGCCAACTCCCAGCCGCTATTCCGCAACCATAAGACCAATGTTACGTTCCCAGCGCCCTTTGGTGTCCTTGGTCTCCTTGACGGCGATAAATCCAAGAGCCACACTCGTCAGCAAGGATGATATGCGTCGGGCAATGCCGGACCGGTATGAGCGGCGGGAGAGTTCATGTGGGTGAACGACCGGCTGACCAGCCGATACCATGAATCGCTCGCGTTGTCCGTGACCCGCGCGGACCCGGGGGCCCCGACCGTCATCATGTTCCCCGGGTTCACTGGTCTACGACTTAACGCGACCAACAGGGCGCTCACCGCGAAACTGGAGCCATACGGCATACGTTGTGTCGTGGGAGACCTCAGCGGCCATGGCGACAGCGGCGGAACAATCAGACAACAGACGATTGTCAAGGCAAGCTACGAAATCAACGATGTAGTCGATTATGTCCGTGACCGTTATTCGGTTGGACGCCTGGGGCTGCTCGGGAACAGCTTCTCGGGCAACGCGGCGATCCTCGCCGCGGCGCGCGTCGACGACGGGTTGCGCGCGCTTGCGCTGAAGTCCCCCGTCACCGAGTACACCGAGATGCGGCGGAGCCTGCTGCGCGACGAGGGCATGCGTCGCTGGCGCGAACAGGGCTGGATCGAACTGCCGGACGGCACCCTCAGTGACTACCGCTTCATCGAGCACGCCGACTCGGTCGACACCTACCGGGAACTCGCGAAGATCACCGCGCCGGTCCTCGCGATCCAGGGGTCGGCGGACGAGGAGATCCCACCCTCGGCCCGGCGACGGCTGGCCCGGGAGATGACGCAACACGGTAAGCGGTACCTCCTCATTAGCGGAGCGAACCACGATCTGCGCGATCCCCACTTCGGCGAAGTGATCGAGGCGTTAGCCGACTTCCTGACAGACAAGCTTCTTCAGCCGTCGGCCGCCAAGGTCAACGTGCCCTGCTGAGCCGATGGCCCTGTTGACGCCGGATACCGCCCGCATGCGCCGGGCCCCCGTCCTCGTACGGGACCTCCTGGCCCTCGCCGACGAACGCGGTTTCCGCCTGGAGGACGCCGCCGGCCGGGAACTTCCCGCCACCCGGGTGCGGCAGGCCGCCCTTGACACGGCCGGGCGCCTTGAGGACATCGCGGGCAGCGGCGACGGCGACGCCGTCCTCATCCGGGTGAACGACTTCGTGGCCAGCGCCATCGCGATGCTCGGCACGTGGATGTGGGGCGGCGTCCCGGTCCCCGTTCCGCTGACGGCGCCCCCGCCTTTCCTCGCGCAGGTCACGGCGGAGTGCCGGCCCGCCGCGCGTATCACCCCCGCCGGGACGGACCTGGCCGTGGCGGTGGGAGTCCCGGCCGGGGACCCGCCGAGCGCGCTGACATCGATGTCCGCAGCCCATGACATCGCCCTGGTGCTCTACACGTCGGGTTCCACCGGCACCCCGAAGGGGATACTCGTCCCGCCAGAGGCCGTGGACTTCTCCACGCGGAGCATCCAGCGCTATCTCGGCCTCACCGAATGGGACAGGATCGTCAGCCCCATCGTCCCCCACTTCGACTACGGTCTGTACCAACTCCTGCTGGCACTCGCCGCGGACTGTGCGCTGACCGCCGTCCCCGCTCTCTTCGTCGACGACGTCATCGACGTGATCAGGGACCGACACGGCACGGTGCTGCCGCTCGTCCCCTCGATCGCCGGGCCGCTCACCGCGCGGATGGCCGACCTTCGGTGCACGGCGGAGTCCGTCCGCCTGATCACCTCGACCGGTTCGCACCTCGGGACGCCGCTGATCGCGCGGCTCCGCGACGTGTTCCCCCGGTCGCAGGTCATGCCCATGTACGGGCTCACCGAGTGCAAACGGGTCTCCTACCTGGCGCCCCCTCTGGTCGACGGGAAGCCTGGCTCGGTCGGCCGTCCGATGTCGGGCGTGACCTGTCGCGTGGTGGACCCCGACGGCCGGACGGTGCCGGACGGCGAGACCGGCGAACTCGTCGTGCGCGGGCCGAACCTCGCTCTCGGGTACCTCGGCGACGAGCGGCTGACAGACCAGGTGTTCCGGCCCGTCTCCGGCGGTCGCGAGCTGTGGACGGGCGACCTGTTCACCCGTGACGCCGACGGCCACCTCTACCATCGGGGCCGTCGCGACGACCTCGTCAAGGTCGCCGACCAGCGCGTGAGCCTGCGTGAGGTCGAGGACGCGTTGCGCGCCGTTCCCGGCGTCATCGACGCCCTCGCGTGGGTGGACGGCGGGACGTTGAAGGCGTCCGTCGTCGCGGGACCGCCCGCCGGGGACGCTCGCTGGGTCAAGCGCGAACTGCGGCGTGGGGTCCGGCTGCCCGCGATGGTCCCCGCCGACGTCGTCGTGGCCGAGCGGCTGCCCGCCGGCCCTACCGGGAAACCGGCCCGGCCTCGTCCCGCTTCCGCGTACCACTGACCCGACAACCGGATAGGGATCATGTTGGAGGAGCTGTTCGATCCGGCCGAACCGCTGTGGACGGCGCTCGGTTCCGTGGCCCCGTGGGAGTTGCTCCTCGACGCCCCGGCGGTCGTCGCCGCGCTGTCCGCGCGCGGCCGCATGACCGACGGACCCGAACCGGTCATCCATCCGAGCGCCGTGGTCACCGGTTCCTACCTCGGTCCGGGCGTCCACGTGTACGAGGGCTGCACCGTCCGCGACAGCGTCGTGCTCGCCGGTACCACCATCGGCCATGCGAGCGAGGTCGCGCGGTCCGTGATCCTGCCGGACTGCATGATCCCGCGGTTCAACTACGTCGGCAGCAGCCTGCTCGGACGCGGGGTGAACCTCGGCGGCTCCACCCAACTCGCCTCGATGCGGTACGACCGTGCTCCCGTCCGGCTCTGCCTGCCGTCCGGGGAGGTCGAGACGGACCGGGAGAAGTTCGGCAGCCTGCTCGGGGACGGCGCGCGCGTCGCCTACGGCTGCCACGTGAACCCCGGGTCGGTGATCGGACGCGGCGCCCTCATCGGCCCGCACATCGACTGGCGCGGCTACTGCCCGCCGGAGGCCTCGGTCTTCCTCCGCCAGCGCACATTCATGTCACGCGGAAGGGGCGCCGACATGTTCCAGCGAGGTGAATGACGATATGGCGACGATCATGCCTTTCCTGGTGGACTGGGTCAGGGACTGGCGCCCCGACCTGGCGCACACCGAACTGCACGGGAACACCCGGCTGGTCGAAGACCTCGGCGTCGACTCCCTGGCTCTGCTCGAACTGGTGGCGAGTATCGAAGGGAGATTCAACGTTCGGATCCGCAACGAGGAATACCAGTCCAGAAAGACCTTCGGCACCCTCGACGGCATCGGCCAGGTGGTCGCCAGGGCGCAACTGGACGGCAGCGCGGGTAACGGCGGACGCGGCGACGGCGGCTCCCGGTAGCCGTCCGCCACCTACCTCGACGGAAGATGCCGCTGACGCTGGTGCTGTGGACGGCACGGTCGGAGTCCCTCCGGGCGCGTGGACCCAGAGGTAGGTGTAGGTGTTCCCGTCGGAAGCGTCGGAAGCGTCGGAAGCGTCGGTGGCCGGAGGTGCAGTACAGTTCGGGCATGGCCCACGACGAACCGTTCGGTGATTACTATGTGCCAATTCTTTCGGACGGTCACCGTCTTGTGGCATCAAGAAAAAACGAGGGCGCCGTCAGCGGAAATTCGTTCGATGACTCGGGTGCTCTTGGGCGTGTTGACTGGCGCCCCGTCGGCAAAGATGAAGTGCATTCACCAAGCAAGGCCGACACCGTGCGCAACGTGACCGTGGGCGTCGTGATGGGAGTTGTCGTGACCAGCGTCGCCATCAAGGCCGCGCCGCGTATCAAGAGCCGGTGGAACGACCTGAAGGCGAAGCGGAACAGAAATTCCGAAGCGAGTGAGGCTGACGGTCGAGCCGCTACCACCGAAATGGCAGATCTGAGCAGCACTGCGCCTGTGGACTTCCCCAAAGAAGTGGATGTCACGCTCGAAGATTTCAGCGTCAGCATGGACAGCGCAGAAGTTCAGAGACGTCTAATTGCGATTCTCGTCGCTGCGGCGTTCATCGCTGATCAGATGAGAGCACTGTCCAATGCCCGCACCGAAGATGATGGCGCTTCTCTGGACCTGAAGAGCACGATGGAGAAGCTCACAGCTCCGAATATCGTGGGCGGTATGAACCGAATGCTCGCGGCGAATTCTTCGCTGCTCGACGAGGAGACATCGGCCGAGATCATGAAGCTCTTTGGTGGCGGTCGCTTTGTTGACGGCCAGTACGTGCCGTTGCGGAACGCGAAGATCAAAGATGTGCTACGGCTGACTGACGGTGAGTTCTGAACCCGGAGTTCGTCGAACTTGGCCAGGAATCAGGTCAGCGTTGGTGTGGACGACCGAGGTGGTCGGCTGCTCCCGCAGGCCTGTCGAAGCGGTCAGGTGGCGGGTGGCCGGTTTTCGACACGGGGTGAGGGTGAAAGCGCTTCGGCGCGGGGTGGGCGTCGGTAGGATTTAGGCTCGCCCGGACCGCGGCGGGTGCGGGGAGTGTGTGGAGCGGAGGGTGATGGTGGGATCCGGCAGGCCCGTTCCGAGGCCGCCGAGGCCCGTCCGGCGATGGTTCCAGGAGAGGCAGTCCGACTTTCCCTGGGAGCAGGAGGGGCTGGATCACGTCAAGGGTCTGATGCCGGACGTGGAGCCGTACCGCGCCTGGGCCCTGTTCTCTTTCGTCGCTCCGTCGGGGCGGGTCCACGAGTGCGACCTGTTCGTGGCGACGCCCGGTGGGCTCTACCTCGTGGAGCTGAAAGGGCATCCGGGCCGCGCCGTCAACAACGGGGCGACGTGGACGTTCCATGCTCCCGACCGTTCGAGGACCATCCGCAACCCGCTGCCACTGACCGACTGGAAATCCAAGGAGCTGAAGAGCAGGCTGGCCTGGGCAGCGCGGGAGCTGGGTTTCTTCAGCGTCCGGGTGCCGCGGGTCGAGCCGGCGGTGTTCCTGTCCGCGCCGAATCTGGAGTCGGAGCTGGACGAGGTCCAGCGCACGCGGGTGTACGGCCGCGACGACCGGGAGACCGGCCTCGGCCGGATCTGGCACGACCTGCTCGGCCGCCCTCCGGAGAACGAACAGCGAAGGGTCGCGGAAGACTTCTCCAAACGCCTTCCGCAGATGCTGGAGCGGATCGGCATCACGCATTCCACGGCGCATCTGCGGTTCGGGGACGAGTGGCGCATGGAGCCGCGCGTGCTGGAGGCCGGGCCGCGTTGGGAGGACCGGCTGGCCGAACGGCACGACATGGTGCACGAGGAGGGCCGGGTCCGGATCTACCTCGTCAACCGGCAGGCGACGGACGAGGCGCGCCGGACGGTCGACCGGGCGGCCCGCCGCGAGTATCAGGTGCTCCAGGGCATCAACCATCCGGGTATCGCGCAGGCGGTGCAGATCCGCGAGCACCAGGGCGGTTCGGCGATCCTTTTCCGGCACCACCACCGTGACCTCCGGCTCGACTCGTATCTGGACGTGCACGGGGCGTCGCTCACCCCGGAGACGCGGCTCGCACTCGTCCGACAGCTAGCCGAGGCCGTCCGGTACGCGCACAACCGGTCGCTCTACCACCGGGCGCTGTCGGCGCGGTCGGTGTACGTGTCGGCGAAGGACGACGGGTCGCAGCCGGTGTTGCGCATCATCGACTGGCAGACGGCCGCGCGGGATTTCGACACCACCACCCCGATGACGATCGGCCAGTCCAGTCTGGACGCCGAGCTCGTCGACGACGCCGCGCTCGTCTACCTGGCGCCCGAGTTCGACCAGCCCTACCCCGATCCGGTGGACATGGACGTCTTCGGCGTCGGCGCGATCGCGTACCTGATCCTCACCGGCCACCCGCCCGCACCCGACCGCGCGACCCTGATCGACACGCTGCGCGACGCGGGCGGGCTGCACCCGTACGCGGTCGCGGACGGTCTCGGCGACCGGCTCGACCGGCTGGTGTTCGAGGCCACGCAGGGCGTCCCGGCGAACCGGCTGGAGTCGGCGGACCGGTTCCTCGCGGAGCTGGACGCCGCGGAGCAGGACGCCGCCGTCCCTGACGACGTGCTCGCGGGCGGCTGGGAGAGCACCGACCCTCTGACCGCGATGCCCGGCCAGGTCGTGGACGGCGACGCGGACGGGACATGGCGGGTCGAGCGGGTCCTCGGCTCCGGCGCGACGTCCCGGGCGCTGCTGATGCGCCGCGACGCAGACGACGAGGAGACCCCGCGGGACGGTCAGGGCCCGGGTCCGGAGCGGGTTCTGAAGGTGGCGTTGGACGAGGCGAAGGCGGGCCGCCTGGCCGCCGAGGCGGACGCCCTGGTCAAGGTCGGTGGCGGCGCGATCGTGCGGCTGCTGGGCGGACCGCGCCAACTCGCCCAGCGGACGGTGCTGGACCTGGAGTTCGCCGGTGACCGCACCCTCGCCGCCGTCCTCCACGACGACGGGAAGCTGACCTACCACCAGCTCGAGCGGTTCGGCAGGGACCTGTTCCGCGCCCTGGACCAGCTCGTCGCGAAGGGCGTGCGGCACCGCGACCTGAAACCGGAGAACTTCGGCGTCCTGCGTCGCGCCGACCGCACCTGGGAGTTGAAACTGCTCGACTTCTCCCTGACAGACGTGTCGGACCGCGATCCGACCGCCGGGACGCGCGGCTACCTCGACCCGTTCCTCGGCACCCCGAGCCGTCCCGATTTCGACGACCACGCCGAGCGGTACGCGGCCGCGGTGACGCTGCACGAGATGGCGTCGGGCGAACGTCCGCGCTGGGGCGATGAAAGGTCCGACCCGCGCACGGGCGACGACCCGCACCCGTACCTGTCGGCGGAGCTGTTCGAGCCCGCGCTGCGCGACGGGTTGACCGCGTTCTTCCAGCGCGCCCTGCACCGGAACGTGTCGGAACGGTTCGACACGTTCTCGCAGATGGAGGCCGCATGGCAGGACATCTTCCGCCGGGCGGACGCGACGGCCCCCGCGACCACGCAGGCGACGCTCGCGGGTGGCGACGCCGAGTCCGGGCTGAGCCCGGAAGAGCTGAAGGCCGCCCGCGACATCGCGGCGGAGGCGGCGACCCTGGAAACACCGCTGATCGCGACGGGCCTGTCGCCGCGTGCGATGGCGGTCGCGGCGGGCTTCAACGCGACGACCGTCGGGCAGCTCCTGGACGTCCCGCCGTACCAGATCTCGAAGGCGCGCGGCGCGGGCGCGGTCGCGAAGAAGGAGCTGAACCGGCGGCACAAGCAGTGGACGACCGCGCTGCGAGCGCAGCGCGGGCAGGGCCGGGGCACGGGGGACGAAGCGGTCGCGGGCCCACCGTCCGGCGGGGCCCTCGCCGGGACGCGCGTGGACGACCTCGCCGCCCTCCTGGTGTCCGCCGACGAGCGCAGAGGCTCCCGCAAGGGCGAGACGCTGCGGCTACTACTCGGCCTTCCGGACACGAGCGGCTCGATTCCGGACGACCCATGGCCGACGCAGAGCGCCGTCTCCAAAGCGGTCGGCATGACGCAGGCGACGGTGTCGCGGCACCACAACGAGGCCGTCAAGCGCTGGGCGGCGGCCGACTGGCTGACACCCGTCCGCGACGAAGTGGTCGCGCTGGTCCGGGGCCAGGGCGGAGTCACGACGGCCGCCGAGCTGGCGGACCTGCTGCGCGTCCGGCACGGCGCGGCCGACGCGCCGCCCGAGGTGACCGCGGCCCGCTCGCTCGCCGTCGTCCGCGCGGCGGTCGAGGCCGAGGCGTTCACCGGATCGGACGGTGACGACGGCCACGAACCCCGCCTGGACCGGCTGCGCCGGGCACGGCACGTCCTGGTGGCGCTGGAGTCGCTGCCCGGCACCGAGGACCCGACGCCCGCCGAACTGGCCGACTACGCCGCCGAACTCGGCGCCCACGCCGACGACCTGGCCAAACAGGACCCGCTCCCCGGCGGCGCAGAGGTGATCCGCGCGCTGCGCGCCCTCGCCCCGCCGGACGGGATGACCCCGCTGTCGGACACCCGCCTCGTCCGCCTGGCGTCCAGCGTCGCCACGGACGCGCTGGCCTCGCCCACCCTCCAGCTCTACCGGCGCGGGCTCGACCTGGCGAAGGCGCTGCGGCTGTCGCAGGCGGGCGCGGGCGTCCGGTTCCCGCAGGGCGTCACGCTCGGCGACCTGCTGACCAAGGTGCGCGCCCGGTTCCCCGACCTGGACGTCTACACACCGCCGCCCACCTACGTGGACGTGGAGGAGGCCCTGTCCGAGGCCGGGTTCCCACTCCGCTACGAACAGGCCACGGAGCGGTTCTTCCCGCCGACGCCGATCCGTCCCCGAACACCGTCCTCCAGCACCACGGCGACCCGCCTCGGCGCCGGTCTCGGCGCCCTGGACGAAGCCTTCGAGGACATCACCCACGCCAGACTCACCGCCGCCGCCCGGCAAGGCGGATTCGTCGCGCTGACGGTGCATATGAAGCGCCTCGCCGGTGTCGCGGACGCCCTCGCCGCCGCGTACCCGGTCGTCCCGGTCAACTTCGCAGACGTGTTCCTCACCGAGTTCCGCACTCTGACCACCGAGCACGGCACCGACTGGGGACAGGTGCTCCGAGCGGACGAACGATTCACCCGCACGGGAGAGATGCCCGGCGGGCTCCGCTCGTTCGTCGTCCGTGTCCTGGAACACACCGAGCAGCGCCTCCGCGAACGGGCCGCGCCGCCCCGGACGGTGCTGCTCCTGCACAACGCGGGCCTCCTCGCCCGCTACTTCGACGTCGGTGGACACAACCTGCTGACCGGACTACAGAACGCGGCACGCCGCCCATCGGACGCCCCCCACGGCCTGTGGCTGCTGTGCCCGTCCGAAGCTCCGCGCGCCACCCCGAACATTGATGGCCGGACCGTCGAGGCGATCGGCACCGCCGAATGGACCGTCCTGGACAAGGCTTTCCTCGCCCGCCTCCACGGCGGCCAGGCCGCCTGACCGGCGAACAACACGAACACAGACCAAGGGCACGACGAACGAGGGGACGGACCGAGTGAGCGTGGACAAGGCGGCCCTGCTGAAAGACCTCCGCAAGCAGGTCACCTTCCTTGAGGACGACCTGCGTGCGGACACCGAACCCGGGCAGCAGTTCCACGCCAAGCTCAAGGCCGAGTACGACCGCGCCCGCGAACACCAGCGGACCGCGCTGACGTTCGGCCAGTGGCGGGACGACCGGGTCACGCAGGCCGCAGTCGCCTGGATCCTCGCCACCGTTTTCGTGCGCTTCTGCGAGGACAACGACCTCATCGCCGAACCGTGGATCGCCGGACCCGGCGACCGCCTCGCCGAAGCCGACGAACGCCACCAGCAGTTCTTCCGCGACCACCCGGACAAGAATGACCGCGACTGGCTGATCGCCGCCTTCGACCACCTCGCCGACACCAACGAGACCGTCGCGGGCCTGTTCGACCGAGACCACAACCCGCTGTGGGAGCTGGAGCCGTCCTACGAGAAGGCCGCCGAACTGCTGAAGTTCTGGCGCCGCCTGGACGCGGACGGCCAGATCGTCCACGACTTCACCGATAAAGAGGACCTGGACACCCGCTTCCTCGGCGACCTCTACCAAGACCTCTCCGACCACGCGAAGAAGACGTACGCGCTCCTCCAGACCCCGGAATTCGTCGAGGAGTTCATCCTCGACCTCACTCTCGAACCCGCCATCAAGGAATTCGGCCTCGAACCGCCCTGGAAGCACAAGCCCACCGGCTGGCCCGGCGACGAGCCCATTGTCCATGGTCTCCGCACCATCGACCCGGCCTGCGGCTCCGGCCACTTCCTCCTCGGCATCTTCCACCGCCTCCTGGACAGGTGGAAGGCAGTGGACGTCCCCGGCCTGGACGACTGGGGCCGTATCCGCAAGGTCCTGGAATCCATCCACGGCTGCGACAAGAACCCCTTCGCCGCCGAAATCGCCCGCTTCCGCTTGCTTGTTGCCGCCCTGCACTCCGCAGGTGAAACCCGCCTCGACACCGCCCCCGTGTTCCCGATCAATGTGGCGGTCGGAGACTCTCTCCTCCATGGCCGTGGCGCGGAGAGCCAGACGGGAATGCTCTTCGGGGACGATGAGCAGTTCACCTATGCCACGGAGGACGTGAAGGACTTCGTACAGCGTTGCGATCTTCTCGGCGTGAACTCCTATCATGTGGTCGTCGGCAACCCGCCGTACATCGTCGCGAAGGACAAACAGGAGAACGAGAACTACAGGGCGTACAGTGCCGCGTCGGGCAAGTACGCGCTCTCAGTTCCCTTCGCACAACGAATCTTCGACCTAGCCATCCGGACGGGCGGCTTTGACCGCGCCGCCGGATTCACCGGCCAGATCACAGCCAACTCGTTCATGAAACGCGAGTTCGGCAAGAAGCTAATCCCCTGGCTCCACGAGCAGGTGGATCTATCCCACATCATCGACACGTCCGGCGCCTATATACCCGGCCACGGCACCCCCACGGTTATCCTCGCCGGCCGCAACCGCACCGCCCTCAAAGACGGCACCATCCGCGCCGCCCTCGGCGTACGCGGCGAGCCAGCCCAGCCGGAGGTTGCTGCTGAGGGCTACGTCTGGACAGCGATTGCTGACCAATATCGACGCCCAGGGAGCGAGTCGGAGTGGGTAAGTGTCGTAGACGTAGAGCGTTCGGTATTTGCGGTTTACCCATGGTCGCTCGCGGGCGGTGGGGCCGCTGGCGTTTTCGCCCTCGTGGACAACACCTCGCGTAGGCTGAAAGAATTGCTGGACGGGCCGATCGGTTTTGCGAGCTTTCCGGGGCAGGATGAAGCATTTATTTTCCCTCCTCGCTGGTTTGAGCGCATGAACATTTCCATATCCCTGGGGAAACCTCTAGTAACAGGGGATGTCATTCGTGACTGGCGAGAGCGTTGTGTTGAATATGCGTTGACACCGTATGATTCTAACCAGAGTGCTCTACCGTTGGAGTCAGCGAGTTCCTGGGGACGACACCTCTGGAGGCTACGGCGCGTTCTACAGTCAACGACGGGCTTTGGTGGGAAGACTCGAGATGATTCGGGCGAGCCGTGGTGGACCTGGTATCGATGGGTAGCGCAACGCTACAAGTCTCCGCTATCGATCTCGTTTGCTTTCGTTGCGACGCACAACCACTTCACTCTCAATCGTGGCGGCAATGCATTCAAGCAGTCCGCTCCTATCATGAAGTTGCTAAAGGATGCTGACGAACAGCCTTTTTTGAATCTGCTTGGCCTGCTCAACTCGTCCACTGCATGCTTCTGGCTGAAGCAGGTATGTCACGATAAAGGCAGTCAGTCTGGTACTGGCGGCTTCATGCATGATGAGTGGGAGCGTTTTTATGAGTTTACTGGAACAAAGCTTCAGGAATTTCCAATCTTGGTGAATAGTTCCCTGGTCTTGGGTGCTGACTTGGATGCCCTGGCGCAGGAACTTGACACGCTTGAACCACAACGGATCATCGCCATCTCGGTTCCGGAGCGAAGCTTGTTTGATGTCGCTCATGCGAAGTGGCTCAGCGTGCGTAATCGAATGATCGCTTTGCACGAGGAACTCGATTGGCAGGTCTATGGGGCTTATGGACTTCTCGATCAAAGCTCGATTGCAGAGCTGACTTTGGAAGATCCCGCCTCGGCGCCGGAGGTTCGGCTGGGTGAGCGGGCATTCGAGATCGTTCTCGCGCGCAGGGTCGCCGACGGGAAGGCGGAAACCGTTTGGTTTGATCGGCATGGATCGACGCCGGTGGCTGTGATACCGGACTATTGGCCGGAAGGCTACAAGCGAGTTGTTCAGGCTCGGATCGATGTCATCGAAAGAATGCCCAAGGGTATTGGTTTGATCGAACGGCCAGAGTACAAGCGGCGGTGGGCGGCGGGGCCGTGGGAGAAGAAGGAAAGGGCCGCCCTCAGAACCTGGGTTCTTGATCGGTGTGAACGGGAAGACCTGTGGTTCGGACTACGTGATGGGTTCCGGCAGCCGCGCATGCTAACGGTCAGCCAACTCGCCGATCAGTTCAAGGGCGATGCAGACATACAGAGTGTCGCCGCCTTGTACGCGACTGATCATCTCAACCGGCGCGACCTTCCATTGGCGAAGGTACTGGCGGAGATCATCGCAGACGAGCACGTCCCATATCTCGCGGTCATGCGCTACAAGCCTTCTGGCTTGCGGAAACATGAGGCGTGGGAGAACGTTTGGAATATGCAGCGTGAGGAGGACGACACCGGCAAGCGCCTCGACATACCGGTGCCGCCGAAATACGTGACGGGAGACTTCCAAACGTTCTCCTATTGGTCGCAGCGCGGTCGGTTGGACGTACCGAAGGAGCGGTTCATCTCGTATCCGGGGGCTAGTCCGGATGCGGATGACACCTTGCTTCTGGGGTGGGCTGGGTGGGATCACAAGGACCAGGCGCAGGCGCTTGCCAACCTCGTTAACGATCGGGCCGAGGTTGGGGCCTGGGATGCCGAGAAGCTCACGCCTTTGCTGGCTGGGCTTCATGAGGTGTTGCCGTGGGTGAAGCAGTGGCACGGCGAGGAAGATCCCGAGTGGGGTGGCGTTCCGGCTGAGGAGTTTGAAGGGTTCCTGCGAGAGCAGCTTGGTCGGTACGAGTTGGCGGAGCAGGATCTCAAGAGCTGGCGTCCGCCCGCGAAGGGGCGTGGACGTAAGAAGGCATGAGCCTTGGTAGGTGAGGGCCGCGCGGCCGAGGGGTGGGGGCTCCTCCCGGCCGCGCGGCGGCTTTGGGGTTATCGTCGCTTCCGCGTGTTGAGGACTCTCTGGATGAGAGTGTCCGGGTCTTCGGCGTTGACGATCTTCCACTGCGTTCCGCCGGGGACGATCGCCCACCACTCGTAGGTGTAGGCACCCCA
Source organism: Actinomadura meridiana (assembly GCF_039537545.1). NCBI lineage: Bacteria > Bacillati > Actinomycetota > Actinomycetes > Streptosporangiales > Thermomonosporaceae > Actinomadura > Actinomadura meridiana. Next base: position 874,867 of record NZ_BAABAS010000004.1, on the reverse strand, counting down.
CCAGCAGACGACACCGGCGAAGCGTCGTTGTAGTTCGGCGATCGTCGGCGCGTGGGATGGGTCCGGCCTGGCAGGGGGAGGGGAGCACCGCTCCCCGGTTGCCTGCGTCTGGTGAGACCGAGCGGCGCGCACCGCCGTCACGTACGGGATCAGGATGCGAGTGACCCGCTTGGCGGCCTGGACTGGCTGGGTGTGTGGCGCGAGGTCCTCGCCTGTGCTCGACCTGTACCACCAGAGGCCCGGCGTCGTTCCGTGGACGAGCGTGACGCTCTCGCCGATGTTCGGCACGTCTCGGTCGAACACGTGGATGAGCGGGTGTGGGCCGTCGTATCGCGGCTCGGCCTGCCATCCTTCTCGGGCGACTTCTGTGGCAAGTCGGTCAAGATGGACCGTTATGGACGAAGCGGGAACGGCGCGGGGCGAGGGCTTGGGTTCGATCCACATAATCATTCACGAACCCACTTAGTGGGTTGGGACGTTGAGTGATGGGTCGCGCGTTTGTGCTCGACGGTTAGCGCCTTGTGTAGCTCTTCTGCGCTGTTGCGTATAAGGGTCGCTTCTACACCGGCCCTTGGGTCGTGCAGAGTGGCGACCCAGTCGCCGAGCTTTCCGTCGTGGCGTGTCGCGCGCCAAATGCGATGTCCCTGGAACTCCTCACGGAGTCGAGACAACGCCTGGTCAGCGGGGTTGACTGGCGTGTCCATGATCCTTTGAACTTTCGTCGCGATTTCTCTCCGTTACGGCTTCCCACCTTCCCGTAATCGAGCTATCTTCTGGAAGGGCAAGAAGCCCATCGAAGGCAAGTCCTCAAGTGTGTTTAGAAAGTCTCAGCACTTTCGGATCTTGGAGGCCACCATGCCCCGCCGTCCCCGAGACCCTGGCGTACCCTCGTCGCCAACTGAGTACTTCGGCGCAGAACTCCGGGCTTATCGTGAGACGTCCGGATTGTCCCGCCCACAGCTGAGTGAGAGGCTCGGATTCACCCCGCAGTGGATCGGCCAGGTCGAGTCAGGCAGTTCAGCCCCCTCAGACGAGTTCGCCATGGCGTGCGACACCTTCTTTGGGACGAACGGGACGTTCTTCCGTATTTGGGAATGGATTCAGGAACTCGGCAAGTTGCAGGTGCTGCCGCCTGGTTTCCGGCCCTACGCCGAGGCTGAGGGCGAGGCTTCCTACGTGAAGGCGTTTGCGCCCTTGCTTGTGCCCGGGCTGTTGCAGACGCCCGAGTACGCGCGAACGGTTCTGGAGGTAGGTCAACGGGTTGGAAAGCTTGAGGAGCTTCTTGCGGTTCGGATGGAGCGTCAGAGTTTGTTGATCAAGGAAGACGCGCCGTGGCTCCTCTTTGTGCTTAGTGAGTACGCTGTGCGCCGAATAGTCGGAGGTCGGGAGGTGATGTGTGCGCAACTCGAACGACTCCTCAGCTTGACAAGCGAATCGCATATCACGCTTCAGGTCGTCCGAGACGATGCCCCTGTCTACCAGGCGAGCGGATTCGTGCTCTTGGAGTTCAAGGAACGTGCCAGCATGTGCTACATGGACAGTGGGGGTGGATACGGGCCACTTCTGGAGAACCCTCGCGACGTGAACGAGCGTGCCGTAGCCTTCGATCAAGTGCGATCTGCTGCACTACCGGCTGGCGAGTCCGTGCGGTTCGTTCGCACGGTCATGGAGGGTCTATGAGCATGGTCAACCTGTCGTCTTGCATCTGGCGAAAGAGTAGCCGCAGCGATTCGTCTGGCGCGGAGTGCGTTGAGGTCGCGTCACTCCCTGTGGATTGGCAGAAGAGCAGGCACAGCGACTCCTCCGGGGGCTCATGCGTCGAAGTGGCGTCCATCGTGCCGGATTCGGGGACGGGGTGGCAGAAGAGCAGCAGGAGCACCAACACCGGAGATGCGTGCGTCGAGGTGGCGGACTTGGTGGCGGCGGTGGCCGTGCGGGATTCCAAGGACCCGGACGGGGCGAAGCTCGTGTTCGGCCCGGACGCTTGGCAGGCGTTCGCGGGCCGGGTCAAGGGCGGGGACCTTGACCTGACCTGATTCGGACCGATCGAGAGCCCTGGCTGTCACGTTGACGGCCGGGGTTTTCCTTGTCCGCACGTTGGAACGGCTGTGGGTCTGGTGCGTGAACGGGCCGTCCGCGGCCGCGGCCCGTGCCGAAGCTGCCGCCTGTGGCGGAAGCGGTGACGTCGCCGTTCGTCATCAAGCGAAAGCCCAACGAGGGGCGCGACGCCCGGTGAGCGTCAGGGGATGCGGATGACACGAGTCACCCCTTACGGGGAGGTAGCTGACCTATGTCCGACCGTTCGGGACCGGCTAGGCGATGAGGATGCGTGTCCACTGGACCGGCGGGAGCTAGACCCGTGTGGGGAACGTCAGGAAAGTCGCCAATCCCGGCTGGTCGCTCACCGTGTCCGGAGTGGGACGGATACGGGGATTTGGCTGCGGGTGGAGGCGGGAACCGTTTGACTGATCCGGCGTGGGCTGGATGAAACATCTTCGGTGCGGGGTCCGGACTGACACGGGTGGGAGGCGTGCGCCTTGGTAGCGCTGCTCCTCGTCCTCGCGCTGCTGATCGTGGTCGCGGTCATCGTCTCGTGCGTCTGGCTTGGCGGGACGGCACTGCGCGAGCATTCGGCGCGGCAGGCCGAGCGCCAGGCCCTTCGGCAGCAGGCTGTGCAGGAACTTCGGCTCCTGGATGGGCGAGACGGCCACCTCGCCTATGTCGAGCGCGTCTATCAGCGTGCCAGGACCGGCGCCAAAGCGATCATCGTCTGGGACGCCACCGGCAACCGGCAGGACGCCTGGTTTCACGACTGGCCCAACGTCCCTGCCGGGACCTACCTGCTCCTCGCCGGAACCACCGGTTACGGCCCGCACAACCACAACCCTCACGTCTACTACGTCCGCCCCAACCAGATCCTCACCATGATCTGAGCGGTACGGACTCCGGGGCCGATGGTGGACTTGCCCGAGCCCGCGCCGCCGGCCAACGCCAACAGCGGCACCGCAGGATCTGTCATCGCGAGCCCCCCGATTCCCGTAAGGATCGTGAGGTCGCAAGTGTCGTGACCGGCCCCCGCAGTATGCGTCTTTACCTGGGGGAACGGCGGTTCTGGGCGTAGGCCGCGGTCGCGGGCAGGACCCCTCCGGGGATCTCGCCTACGCCGGTGCCGAAGGTGTCGCTGGTCAGGGAGGCGGCCGGTGCCGGTTGCAGGACGTGGTGGCTGACGCCAAGCGCAGCCATAACAACAACACGCCGCATGTCAACGGGGGTGGCAGGGAGGTCGCTGCGGGATCAGGCCGTCCATCATGTGAGCTGGGCAGGCGCGGGGACGGGCCCCTTGCTCAGCATGGACGCCATGTCTTCCCGCCAGGCGTGTAGCAACGCGGCCCCGTACGTCCCGGGTAGCCCCCGCCGCCGCGCGACGCCGACCCGCTCTGACCAGCACCACCCCAGGAGCTCCGGGCGTGTCGAGTTGGCGGGCGTTGTGAGGCGGTGGACTGGCGGGGATGGCACGCGGATCGGTTGATTTGTTGGGTTGTGTATTCGGGTTCGTCTCGTTTGCGGTGGTTGTTGGGCGAAGTGGTTGCTTCTGCGCGTGCGGGCCGTGGAGTCGGAGGGCGGGGGCCGGTCCGGCCGGTTTCCGCGTGTGCGAATCGTGCGGGTGCGCGATTTCATAATGGGTGGTGTGTCCGGGATGTCGGCCCCGCGCGTTGTGGGCACGCCTGGCGGACGGTTCGGTCTGGGCCGGGTCGCCTTTCCTGGTGGGAAGGGCCGCGAGCGTGGGCGTGGAGCGGGGCAACGGGACCGACACCCCCACTGAGACGGGCGATGAGTCCGGGGTGTCGGAGCGGGCTGGTGCGCCGCCGCCCGACAATCCGGGGTCGCCTGGGCAGCCGTCGCGGTTGGAGAGCCGGGCGCGTGCGCATGAAGCACAGGCGCGGGGCGAGGACAAGGACCCGCCAGGTGGGGAGCGCGAGGACGAACCGCGAGCCGCCACCGGGACGCGCGAGAGCAGCAGGGACCGTGACGCCGGTAGCGGTGCGGGCGGGTCCGAGAGTGGACGAGTCGAGCGGCCCGCCGGGCGTGAGCGGTCCTCCTGGGAAGTGCCGGGGTCGCCGGGGCCGCCGTCCCGGTTGGAAGGCCGGGCTCCTGCCCGGGAGACACAGCCGCGGGGCGCGGGCAGGGACACCGCCGCCACGGCGGGTCAGGGACGCGACGTCACCCAGGCCGGTGGGCAGGCGCGCGGGGGCGCCACGGACCGTGCGGCCGGTAGTGGTGAGGGCGAGGCCGGGGGTGGGCGGGTCGAGGCGCGTGGGTGGCCGTATCGGGACATGCCGGGGCAGCCGGGGCAACCGTCTCGGTTAGCGAGTTTGGCTCGGGCGCGCGAGGACGCTGCGCGGGGTACGACGCCGGAGAGCGGGACGGGTGGGCGGTCCGAGGAGCCCGGGCGGCGAACCGACGTCGCTCAGATCCAGGCCGAGGACGGTGGCGGCACCGGTGCGCGGGTGACCGGCGGCGCGGCCGGTGGTGGGCGTGAGGGAGCGTCCGGGTCTGAGCGCGACGGTGTGACCGGCGGGCAGGTCGAAACACCCGGGCGTGAAACCGATGTGGGCGACCTCCAGGAGGAGGACGCCACGCGGGACGGCGGCGCTACCGGTGAGCCCGGCCAGGTGGCGGCCGGTGGGCGAGTCGCCGAGGGTGAGCGGTCGCGGGCCGTGGAAGACGAGCCGTTCGCCGGGCAGGACATGGCCGAGTCCGATACCGCTGATCCCCTCGACGAGGCGGGTCCGACCCGGCCCGATCGGGTCGCCCCAGCGGCGGATCGGCAGGAGACGCGGCCGGATACCGCGTCCGGCGAACCCGGGCAGCCCGCCGACCGTACGGCGCGGCCGACAGCGGCCGCCGAACGGTCAACGTCCGCCCCGGACGGGACCACCGGCGACACGCCGTCCCCACCCGACGACCAGGACACCGCAGCTGATGAAAAGACCGGCGGGTCACGGGACGTTCGCGTGGACAGCGACGCCCCCGACGCCGACCGTGGTGGGAAAGCCGAAGGCGACGGCGGTGACCCGGAGCCGACCGAGACCGGCGAGACCGATCCGGCGGACGCCGCCAATCCCATACTCACCGATGTGCGGCTCGACGACGACGGCCGGGTGCGCATCGAACCCCGGTACGGACGGGAACAGGCCGCCGAGGCCGCACCCGCCCGAACCGAGACAAGAGACCCGGCGGGATTACCCACCCGCGAACAGCTCGACCCGGCCGGAGCACAAGCCGAACCCGGACGCGGTGAACTCCAGGACCCGAGCGACGACCCCGCCGACCGCGACCCCCGCGACCGCGACCCCGAGAGAACAACTCGTCGAAAGAATTTTGTTCTTGAGTCCATCAGTAGATCCGGTGACATCGAGAAGGTGGTCAACAAGGCGGCCGAACGCACTTCTGCCAACATGGACAGAAAGCCGCCAACGGGTCAGCCATCCACCGTCCGCGACACGAGTCAGAGCACGGACCCTGCAAATCCACCGGTAAAAGTTGGTAGCGTTACATTCGGATTCCTGGGGGTGGCCATCGTGGCAACCCAGGCTGCGCGTTGGACGGCCGGAAAAGTGAGAGAACTGAGAGGACGACGTCATGCCGGTGACTGACGGCCAGGCGGCCGCGCTCCATGCACTGCTTTCAGGCCAACTGGAGGAACATTCGAGGATTATAGGCCAACTCGACAAGGCCACCATCAACGTCGGGTACCGTGCGCTCCTCGCCGCCGGGTTCTTCGAGGCGGTCGAACGCCGCTTCATCGTTGATGGTGAGGAGGCCGACAATGCCGCAATCATCGACTTTGTCGCCTCGATCCGAGCAAGGACCGACAAAGGTCCTGACGTCATCAAACCGGATGTCGCCGAACGCATGATCTCGCATGTTCTGGACCGGGAGCCCTCAATATCCGATATCGACGGCGATACGGCAGTCGAACATCAGGTAGCCTTGTTGATGGAGTTGATCAACGATGCGCAACTGAGTGAATCCGCGCTCACTGAGTTCATCGCCAAGGTCCGGGCCGACGTCGACGAAATGATAGAATAGTGGACTATTCTATCGTCGAAATTCGTGCGGAGAACATTCTCGGCCTGCGGTCGTTTCTGCTGGAGGGGCCAGGGGCGTGGTAGCCGCTTCTTGGTGGGATGCGGACGGACGAGACCGCGGCAGGCTACATGACGCTGCTCTACGGAGCTTTCTGCGTGGCGGTACGGCGGAGGTTCTCGCCGCGGTACACGGTCGGTGAGATCGTCCGTTTCGTGGCCGATATGCGAATAGCGGCCGACGAGGACGCGGGGATGATCAATGCGCTCGTCGCCGAGGAGATGATCCGCGAGGCCGTCGGCGCACAGCCACTTCAGGACAGCGGCCCCGACGACGTGGAGACAGTCCTTCAAGCGGAGATATTCACTCTGTTCTACCTCCTTGCCGAGGCGGACTACGACCGGGCCGGGTTGGAGCAGTTCATCGACGAGGCCACGGCCTACACCAGGACATGGCTCGCGGCGCGGCGGGCTGTGGCGGGGGGCTGAAAGGGGTGGTTGTGCCGGGTGAGTTGACTTGCGGCGTGTTGTTGTTTTCGCCCTTGTCGCATGTCAGTCCTGCGACACCCTGCGCGATCACCCTGTGACCCGATCCACACCGTCTCACGATCTGAGAATGCGGGCAGCCCTGCCGAGACCCCCTCACAAATCCCTCTGAGGATCTCGTCCCGCCCATGCACACACAACGGCCGGCCGCTTATCCGCAACTCCCGTCAATGACCACCGAGATCATCCCTCGAGTGATGCATCGACCGGTTGAGACCGCCCGCCGCACCGACGCAGAGGTGCGTACACCCCGATGGGTTTACGCCTTTAGGTGGCCAGATGCTGCCCGTCCCAGGTGAGAGCGGAAGTCGCTACTGCCTGGGCAATTGACTCCTTGTTATGCAAAAAGTGTTGATCTATCTTTGAGTGCGAAGAACCCATCCAGTGCTCAACGAGCCAAGGGAACGCATGAGAACCAGCCATGTCACCGGAAAAGTCGCTGTCGTCGCAGGCGCCACTGCTGGCGTTGCGTTATTCGCCGCGCCGGCGCAAGCCACCACCGGCGTGCGGGCCGATGTTCAGTGGAAAGTCGACCAGGTCATCGCAGAGCACCCGGGCGCCCGGCAGACCGCGCCAGGAACAGTTACGTTCGCCGATGGCGTCGTACTGACAATCCCCACCGCAAGTACCGCGGGGGTATGCGCCACCGGCGCTTATTGCTTCTATCAGGATACCAACTACCGGGGCCGAAAGCTCACCTTCAGGGACTGCGCCAACAATGGCCTGTGGCAGTACCTCACCGATTATGGGTTCGGCAACAAGACATCCTCCTGGCAGAACTTCACCAAGCACACCGTGGTCGTGTACGACCAGAACGCCACGCCCCCCGCGCCACTGTGGAACGAGACCCCCGGCGGAGAATCAGTGAATGTCGGCGGCGAAGACAACAAGGCCGATGGCTTCCAGACCTACTGCGGCTGAGGGCAGGCGATGAGACGCAAACGGACGGCCGTGTGGGTCACTTCCCTTACGGTCTGTATGACCCCGACCCTGTCGGCCTTCACGCCAACTCCCTCCGACTCCACCGCCCCCGCGTCTTCGTCGAGTAGGGCGATCTCACAGGAAGCACGCGAAGCGTTCGCCGCTGCTCCGAAGGAGCGAATGCCGAATGCCCCCAACTGCAGCACGGGGCGTGACAAGGACGGCGTGGCGGTACAGCTGTGCCTGGAACCGGTGAACCCGGCGGACGCCCCCGCCCCACCGCCGCTCGACCCCGAGGCCACCGCCGACCCGGTGCCGCCACCGATATGCTATACGAAGCCCGGAGAGGTCAACTACGACCGCTTCCACGCATGCCAGCAAAGCACCATCAGGGTCAAGCTGACGAAGCAGGGGCTCCCCGCGCCGATCATCTCGTGGATCTGGTGGGCGACATGGGAGACCTTGAACAGAGGGAACCGGTCCTGGAAGATGCAAGTGGGCCTGCGGCCCTACGATATGCCGGGGGATCTTGTCCGCGCCAAACCGGAAATCGCCCTGCGGGCACTGTGCACGCAGCACTGCGACCTGCCGGATGCGGAAGAGAAGTCCGTCTCGACCAACAACAAGTACGTCTACTTCGACGGACAGGACATTCTCTCTTCCGGCAACCGTATCTCCTACTCAAGTCCCTGGATCCGCATTGTCTATACCCTGCACGACGTGACAATGAATCCACCGAAACAGACCCTGGACCTGAGCACACCCTTCAACATTCGCTGCGACAGTGAGGCCTACATCGGCAGCAGGGGCGGCTGCGTCCACTACATGGGGCATGATGCCATCCCCATCTACTATCTCGACTACCAGGGCCGTTACCCCGACATCGCCAAGAATGCGCTTTACGGAATGACCGACGGCGACCCGGTCAAACATTACGGAAACATCCAGTACGGCAACCCGCTGACCCGCGAGGACCCGCACCTGATTGATACCCACCGCAACTCGATCTGCACCTCCCGCATCAGAGCGAAGGCATCCGCGCTGGGGCTGTCCTGCGACGAGTATCCATACGCCGCCAGCGAGCAGGGCGGCAGTGGCAACGAGCGATTCTCCTGTGCCTTCGCCGATGAAGATCAGAACGAAGGGCAGGGCAGGGACATGGACGGTCGGTTCTTCGTGCCCAACCGTGTCTTGCCAGCACGCAACGAAGTGGGGACACCCTATATTCCCGGGGACGCCTTCTGGGTGTGGGTGACCAATGCGCCCGACGATCCGCCAGCAGTGAAGCAATGCAGCACCTACTGATGATCCCAGTTCCCGGTCGAAGCTGACCATTGATGGCCAGGGTGCAGCCGAAAACTGTACCCTGGCCGTCCGTCTTCCCGTCCACGGTAAGGGTTTTCCTGTGACGACTTCTCATGAAGCCTGGCCTGTGACCCTCAGCGCGTCTCAGGCCGATTCCGTCATCATGGTCGCTTCAGAGGAGGCTGTCGTGGAGGCCGAACGGGGTGACCCTCGCGGCGTCGGCGACGACTGCTCAGCGATCAGGCGGGCTGTCAGATCGCAACGGAGGCAGAAAGAAGGGCAGGTTGAAGTAGCCCTCACGGCCAGGCAGTGGGACGTTGCCGTCGCGGCCATAGACTGGGCCGTCCTACGGGCGGTGCGGGACGGCGAGGCGGAGTTCGCCGATGCTTTCACCGAAGCTCGCGATGCGGTACTCGCGCAGGCCGCCGAACACCTGCCCGTTCACATTCGGCAGGAGGTCACGGCACGGCACCGGCTCACCGTCGGTGACGCCTACGGATACATTCTCTTCCAGCCTTCTTGGCGCGGATCATACGGCTTCGGGAGGATCGACGAGTCGATGCTCGACGGCTACAACACGCCCTTCCTCGATACAATCGGCGTTGGCAAGGCCGTGGCCGTCCAGGTGCGCACCGGCGAGGTGGACGTCGAGATCCGAGTCCTGCCAGCGGCCCCCGAAGCCGACGACGATTCGTGGGAAACGACGGCCGAGATCACCCAGCAGTGGACCAATTTCCCCTATCCCGAACTGGTCCTCGCGGTCCCAGGCAACGAAGGAACGGTCCTGTGGGACCTGGCTACCGAGCTGTGGCCGCACATCACCTACCGCATGCGGCTCAGCGTCAACTCCGGTAACCGCGACGCGGAAGCGCACCTGGTGCGGATGTGGCCAGACCACGCGGCGCCGCCGACCGTGGTACAGCGATAGCCGTCCAATCGACGTCGCCGAGGAAGTGGCCGCACATCACCGGTTGGCGAACGCGGAGCGCGGCGGCGGGTTCGTCGCCTAGGGCTGAGCGCATTCTCAAATGTTGAGACCGAGGGCGATCAGCGGATGTTCGAAGTCGTCGCGAGCCCAACGGGTTCCTTCGGCGATGTTGGTGAAGCCGAGCAGGCATAGCGCACCGATCGCCTGGCTGCGCATGACGGCCAGGATCGAGAACTTGAATGGTGCGGATCTCCTGGCGGCCGTGGCGACGGTCGTAGGTCATCCAGCCGACCGGGACCTCCTTCCAGCCGACCGGGTTGGAGCAGTTCATCGACGAGGCCACGGACTACACCAGGACATGGCTCGCGGCGCGCCGGGCTGTGGCGGCGGCTGAGAAGGGTCGCTCAGCAGGGATGCCACGTCTTCCCGCCAGGCGCGTAGCAACGTGGTCCCGTGTAGCCGGGGTAGCCTCCGCCGCCGTGCCCCCCGCCGTCTCCGCCACCGCTCGACTTCGACGGGGGTCGCGGTGCCTTCACCGGGCGCTTGGGCTTCGGCTTGGGTTTGGGCTTCGGAAACGCGACCTTCCATTCTCTCGTGCCGTGATGAAGGACCACACTGCTCCCGCTCGCGATCCCGCCCGCGCAGAAGCTGATGCGGCCGGTCCCCTCCTCCCCGGGAAGGAGGTCCCAGTCGATGGTCAGGGACTTCGCCACCGAGCGGACGGCGCCGCCCTTGGCGGTGACCAATCTGAACGGGGAGGGGAATTTGTGGTACGTCCCGCCGTCGAAGGAGGTGTCTCTGTTGTTGGTCACCAGCACGTACGCGATCGCGCAGTTGTCGCCGCCCACCCGCTTACCCGTCACAGAGGTGACGGTGTAGGCGAGAGGCTCCGCGCCCGAGCTGGGTGACGCGGTCGGTGTCGTCACCGCGCTCACGTCATCGCCCGTCGAACTGTCGCCCGCAGTCGCCAGACAACTCGCGAGAAGACCGAAGACACCGACGACCGAGGCGATCAGCGCGAATCGCTCCTTCTCGGAACTCACGCCGCGAGCATAGCGGTCGGCGCCGGGCTCGTCCCGCCGGAAACCAGGCCCTGACCTGGCCGGATCGCGCCTAGCCGCACCAGGACGACCCGCACGTCCACCACTTCGCGGCGATGCCGACGTCCACGCCGGTGTCCGGCCGTGAACAGAGCCCCCGCACAGCAGGTGGAGCTCCCCGCCCCAAGGCCCCCTACCTCGTGATTTGACGCACTGTAGCTGAGTAATCGCGTTAAGTCATGACCGGGCGCGGAAGGGTGCCGCGACCGGCCGGGCAGATCCTGCACCGGCAGCAGCGGAGGCGGACGCCGCCACGCCGCTTGCTGCGACGAGAACACACGGGAGAGCTCATGAAGCAGCACTACAAGATCGCAACCGTGCTGGTGGCGGGCATCACCGCGATGGGCGCCCTTGGCACGCCCATCGCCCAGGCCGCACCGGCCGGGCCGCCTGCCGTGCACGGCCCGGCGGTGCCTGCGGGCGGGCCCGACTTCTATCCGAAGGGGAAGGTCATCTCGCACTCGAGGCTGGCGATCCGCGCCAAGCCGACCACGAACTCGATGAGATACGGCTGGCTGCGTCCCGGGGAGATCGTCGACATCAAGTGCTGGTCCCGTGGGCAGTCGGTGCAGGGCAATCGCCGATGGTACCGGCTGGGCATCAGCACGCCGGAGTGGGTCGCGGGCAAGTACATCAAGATCATCAAGGGCCGGGTGCAGCACTGCTAGCACGAACCGCCGCCGGAACGGTCCGGTAGCCGTGGGCCCGCCGAGGCCAGGGAGACGGCCTCGGCGGGCTCGGCCACCCTCCGCCCAGAAAACCGTCCCGCCCGCAGCCCTCACCTTGCGGTCCGCGAACCCCGGCCGGTCGTCTCCCGCGCCCGAGGCGGGCCGGATGCGGGGATTCGCCTGCGGGATAGGCCAGGGAACCGTTTGACTGATCCGTCGTGGACCCGATGAAACGTCCAAGACCTGCGGCGGCCCAAATTATGACTGATCTCCATTCGCGAACCAGTAAGAGAATATTCGTCACCTATCATACGTACCAAATTCTCGACACCGACCTACCTGTCTATCCTCGGAGCCTTCCCGAGGAGAACAGCCTGGTCGTGGTGGAAACAAACGGCATCGCCATCACTACCGGTCTGCACTCCGGCTGGGTGGCCATCACCGTCGAACGGTGGGCATCGGCCCCCGAGTGCGACCTCGAAGCCTGGGAAGACGTGGTTGAAACACCAGTCATATGGACGAACCCGCAGATGGAACTCTGGGGTGAAGGCGAGGGGGGAATCCTGATCATCCCACCGTCGCAAGCGCCCGGCAACTATCGGCTTAGAGTTCATGCCAGAAATCGGGAACGGCGAGAAATTGAGCGACACGGGGAGTTGCCGGAAGGACATCTCCTGCAACTCTGGCCGTCTCCGCCGAAAGCCTCCGAACTCCTCAAGCTCACGTCCAGATACGGAATCCGGCGACTCGCGAAATCTTGATCAGACGCCTGGACCCAGGGCTATAGCGCTGACGACCCGTTGTCCGCCCGCCCGGAACCGGATGGACAACGAGGATGGGTATCGACCGGCCCAGCGGGACCGAGAAGCGCCTGGACGACATCGGGAGAGTCCCAGCCCAGGACCGTCCGCCGCCCGACCGGCCGGGACAGCCCGGCTACCCGTCTCGGCTGGAGAGCCGTCGCGCCGCTCGCGAAGCCGCGCTCGTCACCCAGCAGGACTCGCAGGACGCGGGCCAGCCACCCGAGGCTGCCGAGAAGTCCGATCATGACCAGCCCACCCAGGCCGAGTCCGCCATCGGGGAGGACGCGGCGGACTGCGCGGGAGTTTCGTCGGAACAGCGACGAACAGAACCGCCTGGAGGGAAAGCGAGACCACGTCGTCGACGACCCGGCCGACCCCCGGCAAGACGATAACTGATATCGACCAGATCGAAAACGGAGTGCTTTGGGAAGAAAGGAGCGCGACCGGTGCCAGCGATATCGACAAATGGACGGGAAAGCATATTGACAAGAAGTTCGCTTCTTATCTCGAAGCCCGTCGGCATCTGGTCGGCTACGAAGACGCGCCGATCGGTTTCCGTTTCACTGATGCTGGCGTCGCCCCCGAATTTTGGCCTGCGGTAGAGTTCGCGGTGGAGCGGCTGCGGGCTTCCCACCGTGAGGTACGCGGATACTTCTGGAGTGGTCATAGTGGGCTACATCTTCGACATCGACGACGAGACCGTGTGGAGCCCGTCGCTGCGTGCGGGCGCGCTCTACGTCAGCCTGGCCGAGGCCATCGCGCCTTCGCTGGGGCGGTCGACGGGGTTGAACGCGATAGCCGAAGACATGTACGACATCAACCTCCCGACCTTTTGTGACTTCACACGCACGCTACTGGCTGACTATTGTTCCACAAATCACGCCGTTATTCATGAAATGGTCCGTGGCGTACTCCTTGCTTCGCTGGTAATGCTGCGCCCTGGCGGTATCAACCTGTCCCCCGACAACGAGGAGCCGGAGAGCATCTGGTCGGCCCTGCCAGGACTCGCCCGGTCAATGCCTACGAACGCGTCATAGGTCTTCCCAGGCGACGGGGACGCGCCGCGTGTGACGTCCTGTTGGATCTGCTGATCGACCGGCTGGATGGCAAGGCCATGGTCTTTTTCGAGCCGCGCGGTGCGGAAAACCTCTACGGCCTTTGTCGGTGCCGCGGTCTACGCTGCGGCGGTGTGAAGGAAACTCAAGTGGTCGATGCGTTCCGCAGGTGGCTGACGTCCGGGGCCTGGACTCTGGTCACGCCGACGGACAAGCACACCGACGTCGAGGCCGTCCGCGGTTCGGAGCGCCTCATCTGTGAAGCGAAGGGCCGCACGTCGGCCGCCGGGCTGGACTGCGACACCGCGTACGGCCAGTTGCTCCGGCGGATGACCGATCCCTCCCCGGCCGTCCGCTACGCCGTGGTGGTGCCCACATCCGCGCTGACCGCGGCGCTGAGAGTCCCTCGATGGGTCCGCGACGCGCTCCGGTTGACCGTGTACGAGGTGCGCGACGACCTCACGGTCGCGACGCACTGACGCCGTATGAGGCCTCCGGTGTCGCCAAGACGTCAAGCCGATTCCCTCCTCTCCGCCGAACTGGGCTGCTGCGATGATCCCAATACCCGTCCCAGCAAGGAGAGCGCGTGGCTGAACTCAAAGTGACTTATGACCAGCAGGCCAACGCCGCTTACATCTACTTCGAGGACCCCGCCCGGCTAGAGCGCCGGGGGCCGATAGCAAAGATGTACCCGTGCGATCCCATCGCCGTCGATGGAATGATCAACCTCGACTTCGACACGGAGGGGCGCGTGATAGGCATCGAAATCCTGGACGCCCGCTCGAAGCTGCCGCCGCACCTGCTCGACGCCGCCGAGCGCTTGGACCAGGGGTAAGCCGTTCGGTGAGAACTTCCTGATCCACGCAACCCCGAGCCCCCGATGCCACAAAAGTGGGAAGCGATGGTACGCAAGTTCACGCGCAGATTCGACCCTCAACAGCCTCGGAACTTTGGGGCCGAGGAATTCGACCCTCATCAGCACTCCTCGAAAGAGCCGATCCCCCGCATTCCCCTGTTCAGGGTGCAGCACCGCCAGCGCGAACAGGCACGGCCGGAGGGACGGCCGCGATCAGAACGGTCCACTGACCGTAGCTCGCCATGGCAGCCGCCTCTGCCCGATCGATGAGGGCGGGCCGATGCCCGCCCTGCCCACAATGCCTCAGCCCATCTCCGAGGCAAGCGGGCCCGGCGACGTCGGTCCGCCGAGCGGTTCGACCCGTGGTCGTGGCGGCATGGCGTCGATGAAGTAGAGGGTGCGCCGCCCGCCGCCCAGGACGAGTACCGGCGCCGCGCCCGCGAACTACCGGGCCTCACCCCGGAGACCGGGTGCCGCCCAGGCGTTCAGCGCCGCCGACGCAAGCGGAGGCAGCGAGGGGACTGAACTCGGGTGACCGTCCCGCAGACTGATGTTCCCTACCCGCCGCCCAAGTAGGCGCCGCGGCGACCCTCCGCACACCCTGGCCGCACCGCCCCATACGAGCCCCGACACCGCAAGGCGAACGGGTGCCGTCCGCTCGGGAGGGCATCCACGTCCGACCACGACGAACGCGACGCGACGACCCACGACGAGTCCACCGGCACCACCGGTCCCCGGACCACCGACACCGCGACGGCTCGCGGCTTGGATACTGTCGTGGGCGCTACGTACGGGTGAGTCCGGGTTGGCGGGCATGCAGGTGCCCCCCCGTCCACGGTCGAGCCGAGCCGACGGCACAGCCCTCACGATTGATTGTGCAGGGACGACCACTACCCTCGCATAAAAGCCGCATTCGCG
The DNA here is from genome assembly GCF_039537545.1 of Actinomadura meridiana. NCBI lineage: Bacteria > Bacillati > Actinomycetota > Actinomycetes > Streptosporangiales > Thermomonosporaceae > Actinomadura > Actinomadura meridiana. Next base: position 859,678 of record NZ_BAABAS010000004.1, on the reverse strand, counting down.
GTGTCTCCCAATGCGGAGTTCACTTTCAGGACTTCGTGGTTCGGTGAATCGGCTCCCTGCGAGTCTCCCTTTAGGAGACCTGGCCAGGCGGCACAGGCGCGCTCGAAACAGCGAGCCTCGGGCTTCGGCTCTGCCAGTTCGAGAGCGCCGGAACGTGCGCCACTGTGGATCGGACACAGGTCGAAGGCTCCTGCTTTCGGAGGGCATCAGTTGCTGACCCGGTGTCGATAAGCAGGTGTGTGCGGCAACGTGACGGGTGAAAGCGTCGCCCAGATCAGAGATTCGGCTCTGACCGTAATCGAAGGCAGCGCCCGCCGGCTCGGCGGCCCCTCGATCCGGTCCTGCCAATGGTCGGGAGAAGACGGGCCCCGACCTCGTGTAATGCCGAATCCGGATGCGCCGGCGAATGTGGTCGACGGTTGACAGTCTCTCCCGGTTTACCTCTGAGCATGACCTGATCTTGCCACTGTCTCGACACGCGGTATAACTCCAGGTCGTCCGCTTGGGAAAAGTTCATGGAATGGCGACGGTGTTGATGGAATCCAGATATGTACCTACGGTCGGTGGTGCGAGATCATTCGACATTCTGTCCATACACATTCGATTGCACAGAGTAGTTATCGACCAGAGGGAGATACATGAAGACTCGTCAATTCGCTTAGGTCATCGCCATGGGCGCCGCCGCCTGTGGCGCCGTTACCGGCGCATTAGCCGCTCCCGCCGGCGCCGTGACCATCCCAGGGGCCGATGGGACGCAGCAGCAGGTCGATCAGCAGATCGTTCACTACGGAGGAACTCAGACTGCGCCGAACGAGGTCTCCTACCAAGGGGGTAGTGTCAAAGTCGTTTTCCCGGTAGGCGTTCGGGCCATGGCGGCTGCCTGCCCGAGCGGCTGGTACTGCTTCTACGAGTCCAAGAACTTCGGGGGGCGACGGCTCCAGTTCCGTGACTGCGGTGGGACGCAGTACCTGACCAACTATGGATTCGGGAACCAAACCACTTCGTGGCAGAACACCACCAAGCACACGGTGTACGTCTACGACAACGCCGCTACCCCGCCCACGTACATGTGGACTGAAGAACCCACCACGGCAGCGCTACAGGTCGGCGAAACCTTCGACGACCGCGCCGATTCCTTCTACACCGGCTGCTGAGCGGGTGTGCTGTGAGATATCACGCGCGAAAGCTCACAATCGCAATCGGAGCCGTACTCGCGCTGGCGTTGAGCGTGACCGCCACTCCAGGGGCGTCTGCGACGCCGAGCCCCTCGGTGAGTCTCTCGACCACGCCGTCGCCGTCGACCGAGCCGCCCACCACGCCGTCCGAGGAGACGCCCGCTGACTCGTCACGACCGCCCAGCGCTCCGCCATCGTCGCCCGACCCCTCGTCACGGTCGGCAAAGGCGATGCCATCGAAGCCCTCCGACATGGCGCAAACGTTCACGGAGTTGGGCTGTGAGATCCCGAAGAACAGCCGCACCAAGGTCGTCGCCTGTTTCACCAAGGCGAACTACGAACCGGTGACGCCCGCTGCGGGAAGCGCTGCGATGCCGAGTTGTCCGGCGCCGTCCAACAAGGACGAGGTCTACTGGACACGGACATACGCATGCTCGCACGTGAAAGAGATAGGGTTCTTCTATTCCATCACCGATCGGAAGCTCCTCGGTTCCGCGGCCTCCAACGTCGCTTTCGAGGAATGGCTGGATCCCGCATCTCGCGCATGGAAGCGCACGGTATATTATCAAAATATTATCAAAACCTCTACGTTACCGGTGAGCTGAATCCGTACGGTCACACCACGCAGCTGTCGATCGACTGCGCGGCCGTGGGGTGCGGCAGCCCCGGATTCTTCACGTTCGTCGCGAAGAAGAATGTCGTCCAAACGGGCACGCATTTCATGGAGTCGCCTGGTCCGACGATCGCCTACCCGGAGCCGCAGACGAAGGTGCTCGTCAGCTACCCGCGTGCCACGATTGAATGGTCGGGCGGGAAGCCGTGGACGCATGTCGGCCCGCCCACCGGTATCCGCTGCGACAGTCTCAAGGATGTCGTCTCCACGAACAAGCCGGGGTGTGTCTACTATTGGTACACCCCGACCTACGTGGTCGACTTCCTGGGGCCGATGCCGAACATCGCGCGGAACATCCTGTACGGGCAGCTGGCGCTGCGCACCCGACCCGGCTTTCCCGGAACGGACAGCATACCCGGCGGGCAGGTCCTCGTGCGTGGCCCGAGGGAAACCACGGATCCCGACAACCCCACCGGGAAGATCGAATTCGACAAGCTGAGCCGTGACGTCGCATGTCCGAAGAGTATTCCGAGACCGCCGGGACAAAACTGTGACGAGTATCCTTTCGCGTCGACCTGGCAGGGTGCCCACTGGGTTCCGGCGACCGAGTGGACATGCAAGTTCGTACCGAAGGGCGAAAACGATTTCCAGGGAGGCGACATCACCAAGTTCTTCAACCAGAACCGGCTGTGGCGCAACCCCACCGGCAAGGTCATCGACTCGACCGGGCGCAAACAAGGAGCGTTCTGGGTGTCGGTGACGAACTCGTCGACTACGCCGCCGTCCTTCAAACAATGCCAGGATCACATGTGATCGCCCCATAGTGCTCACCCGCGCCATCCGGCGGAAATGTCCGCCGGATGGCGCGTTACCCATACGGAAGTGTCAGCGCAGATGAGCCTCTTGTATCCGATCACGTTCGCTCTCGAAGAACGCCACGTTCTCGTCGGACTCCTGGACAATACGGGCTCGGGTCTTCTGGAGGAGGGGCACGCGGCGGAGGGCGCCGCGTACGGGGCGGCATTCCAGGAGTTGTGGGACCACACGAGCCATCCCACGATCGATCTTCCTTCCGGCACCATCGTCACGGTGTCGCTGACAGCTGATCACTGGGCGCTGCTCGCCGGTTCTCTAGACGTCGACGCGTTCCAGTTCGCCCGGCGTCATCCGGAAGAGTCCGCGCTCGAACTGCGGCTTCGTGACCGCATCATCGAGACGCTCGGCGACGCGATGCCCGCACTGGCACTGCCAACCGCACCAAAACGGGATGATGTCCGCGTTCCAGTCGGTGAGGTGGGTTGGTACCGGCTTGACAGTGCGCTGGATGCCGCTGAAGAGGTCCTCATACTCGGGGAAGGCACGGACTACGACGCGTGGATCAATCAAGGCAACGGGCTCATGGTCGGCTACTGCGTCGTGACCGGCACCCGTGATGGCTCCATCGATGTGACCGCCGAACTGCTGGATGGCGCACCGCCCCTGGAGACCGGGTCATGGGATGACATCGCCGAAGGCTCGCTGTCATTGCGGACCGTCGCGATCCCGGGGCCGCCACCGGAGGCGAACATGCTCGTGGCAGCCGTGCCTGGCCGAAACGCCGTCGCCCTCTTCGAGCTCGACCCTGTCTGGCCGTCCACCTGCATGTTCCGCGTCCGGGTGAGCGTCCGGAACCGTGATGCGGGCACCGGCGAGCACCACCTGATCCAGATGTGGCGGGCGCCGTCCGCGCCCGAGAAGCTGATCAAGGGAACCGACCTGACCGGCCGCCGGCGCCGTCTCGCGCCATGAGCCTCAGCGACGTGGGCAGCAGGGCTGCTTCATGGTTGCCCGCCACGATGGCACGGCCTTGGCGGACGTTCGATCGGCGTTCACCGACGCGCGCGTCGGCCCAAACGGCCCCGGCAACCGGTCCCGGGGAGCCTCAAGTCGAAACGAAGGATGGAAAGGAAGCGCTCGTGCCCGCAGATATCTTTCTGACTCGTCGAAGTGTGCTCGGGGGGCGCGACCATGGCGGTCGGGAGCGCGTTGCTCAGCTCCGTGGCAGTTCCGTTTCCGGCGTCGGCGCAAGTCATGCCACCCATCCACGACCGCGCCGAATGGCAGGCGCGGCCACCGAAGGTGGCCGCGACCGTGCTCGACCGGGCACCCGACAACATCGTCGTGCACCACACGGCGTCGCCCAACTCCGCCGACCAGTCGCTTGAACACGCCTTCGAACTGTCCCGGTCGATCCAAAGCTTCCACATGGACGATCGCGGTTGGGACGACATCGGCCAGCAGCTCACCATCAGCCGTGGCGGCCATCTCCTGGAGGGTCGCAACCGCACACTTGAGGCCATCGGCACCAGACGCCACGTCATGGGTGCGCACACCCTCGGCCACAACGATCACACGATAGGCGTCGAGAACGAGGGCACCTACATGACCGAGGAGCCCACCGACGAGCTCTGGACGCAACTCGTCGCGACCTGCGCGTGGCTGTGCGATGTCTACCAGCTTGACCCGCACACGGCGATAGTCGGGCACCGCGACTACAACCAGACCGCATGCCCCGGCGATACCCTGTACGCGCTCCTGCCGGAACTGCGTGACCAGGTCGTCGGGAGGCCAGGTCGGCGACGCGCGGCGAGCGCCCCGGTCGAACCCAGCGGGCTACCCGGACCGCGTCACACCTTCGACCACGGACCGGCTCTGGGATCCGGGGAGCTCACCCGCCAGCCCCACCGCCCTGGACCGGCACATCGACGGGACCGCGGAGCCTGACCTGCTCCGGTCACGTTCCGGGTGACGTCCGGTGCGGCGCAAACCTCATCGCCAACGGGGTACGGCGAACTCCGCGCGGGACTATCTTTGAGCCTTGCCGATAGGGGCGTGCGCGCTGGTGAGGCGAGGGGAGACGACGGGTGGCGGAACTGTACCTGCGGGACGTCCTGGACATTCCCGAGGAGGTCCTCGCCGGTGACTACAAGGTCGAGCTGACCGGCGGGTTCGACGAGGTCGACCAGCGCATCGACGAGTACGTCGTCACCGACCAGCTCAAGCAGGCGTTCCGCGAGTCGCTGGGCATGGTGAAGGCGTCGGTGCGGGGCGGCAAGTCGAACGCGGCCTACCTGCACGGGTCGTTCGGCTCCGGTAAGAGCCACTTCATGACCGTGCTGTACGCGCTGCTGGAGAACCATCCGACGGCGCGGCGCAAGGTGGAGTTCCAGGACCTCGTCGCCGAGCATGACGGCTGGCTGCGCGACCAGAAGTTCATGATGGTGCCGTTCCACCTGGTCGGCGTCACCGACCTCGACTCGGCGATCCTCGGCGGGTACGCGGCCGAGGCGCGGCGGCTCGGGCTGGCCACCCCGCCCGTCCACCGGTCCGACGCGATGCTGCGGGACGCGCGCAGGCAACGCGAGTTCCTCGCCGACGACGCCATGTTCGCCCAGTGGCTCGGCGGTTCCGCGCCCGCGCGGCCCGAGCCCGACGACGATCTTCCGAACCTCGATCTGGGCGGTGTGGCCGCCGCTCGGTGGAGCACCGCCGAACTCGACAGAGCGCTGGAGGCGCCGCCCGGTGACCCGCTGCGCGCGGCGCTGGAGTCCGCGCTGCTGGACGGGCCGTTCTCCACCTACGCCTACGGGGCGCGCGGCGCCGCCGGGACCTACCTGCCGCTGGAGAACGGCCTCGCCGCGATGAGCAGGCACGCCCAGCAGCACGGCTACACCGGGCTCATCCTGTTCCTGGACGAGCTGATCCTGTGGCTCCAGGCGCACATGTCCAACCAGCAGAAGGTGAACAACGAGGTCAGCAAGCTCGTCAAGCTGATCGAGTCCGGCGACAGCGACCGTCCGGTGCCGATCGTGTCGTTCATCTCCCGGCAGCGGAACCTGTCCCAGCTCGTCGGCGAGGACGTGGTCGGCGCCGACGTCAAGAACCTGGAGGCGGCGGTCCAGTACCTCGCCGGGCGCTTCAAGGTCGTCAACCTGGAGGACCGCAACCTCCCCGAGATCATCAAGAAGCGGATCCTGCGCCCCAGGGCGGGCATGGAATCCGTGCTCGACGAGGCGTTCACCAAGGTCGAGTCGTACAACGCCGCCGTCAGGGACGCGCTGCTCGACGCGCACGGCGCCACCCAGGCCGACTGGAACGACTTCCGTGACGTGTACCCGCTGTCGCCCGCGCTGCTCAACGTCCTCGTCGCTCTGGCCGGGGCGCTGCAACGGGAGCGCACCGGGTTGAAGCTGCTCAACACGATGCTGTCGCGGCGCCGGGACGACCTGCGGCTCGGTGACCTCGTCCCGCTCGGCGACCTGTGGGACGTCCTCGGCCACGACGTCGGCGAGGCGTTCACCGACCACCTCAAGCAGGAGGCCGAGACCGCCCGGCACTTCCACGCCAAGGTCCGCGCGCACCTGCGGGAACGGTACGGCTCGGAGGAGCACAGAGACTTCCGCGCCGACGACCGGATCGTCAAGACGCTGATCCTGTCCGCGCTGGCGCCCGACGTCTCCGCGCTCAGCAGGCTCACCGGCGCCAGGCTCGCCGCCCTCAACCAGGGCTCGATCCAGTCCCGGCTGTCCACGCCCGGCAGCGTCGTCGGGACCCGGCTGCGGGAACTGATCGCCGCCGGGTTCGGGGAGATCCGCGCCGACGGGGACCACGACCCGGTGTTCACGCTGCACCTGTCCGACCTGGACGTCGAGCCGCTGCTGGAGCAGGTCGGCGACCAGGACAACCTCGGCGCCCGCCGCATCTGGGTGAAGAACCGGCTCTGGGAACTGCTCGGCGTGAGCGACACCGGCGCGTTCGTCTCCGAACGCGACGTCGTGTGGCGGGGCAGCAGACGGACGGTCGAATTCGTCTTCGAGAACGTCCGCGACCCGGCGGCGCTGCCCGACGAGCAGTTCAGGCCCTCGGTGGAGGGCCGGATCCGGTTCATCATCGACTACCCGTTCGACGTGCGCGGCAAGTATCCGAGCGACGACGCGGGACGGGTCGACGAGCTGCGCCGCGACGGCTTCGAGGCCGACTCCCTCGTCTGGCTGCCCGACCACCTGTCCACGCACAAGGCCAACCAGCTCGGACGGCTCCTGAAGATCCGGTACCTGCTGGAGCGCGACCGGCTCGACGACTACGCCTCGCACCTGGCCTCGGACCAGCGCATCCGCGTCCGCCACCAGCTCCAGGCGCAGGCCGACAACCTCGCCTCCCAGCTCACCGCCCTCCTCCAGCAGCTCTACGGCATCTCCGGGGGCGACGACGGCAACGTCTCCGCCGAAGTCCAGGACGGACAGCATGTCCTTTCGCTGCGGCCCGGCCACGAGCGGCCCCGCCTGCACGGGGGCGCCGGGTTCGAATACACCATGCTCGCTCTGGCCGACAGCCTGTACTCCAGGATCTACCCCAAGCACCCCGACCTGGACCTGACGCACACGCGCAAGGCCGTCACCCCGGGCGAGCTCAGGACCGTCCTGTCCTGGATCACCAAGGCCATGGAGGACCGCTCGGGCCGGACGGTCGTCGACCGTGACAAGCTCGGCCTGCTCAAGCGCATCGTCCATCCCCTGGAACTCGGCGAGGTCCACGATGGGCCGTTGAACGTCTCCTACGAATGGCGGCGGCGGATCGACCAGCTCGCCGCCCGCCACGGCCGTGCCGGTGGCGACTACCCCGTCGAAGAGATCCGGCAGTGGATCGCCGAACACGGGTGGACGGGTCTCGACAAGTCCGTCTCCAACCTCGTCATCGCCGTCTACGCACTCCTCGCCGACCGTGACTGGGTGCTCAACGGCGGCAGGCCCGAACCATTCCCCGGGCTGGAGGCGGTCGGCAGCGGCTGGGCCCTGCGCGACCAGCCCAAACCGTCCGACCAGCAGTACGCCAAGGCGCGGGCGCGAGTCGCCGCCCTGTTCGGTATCAGCGTTCCCGAGACCCTGTCTGGCCGGAACGTCCGGGGCCTCGCCGAGCACATCCGCGAGAAGGTCCGCGACCTGGAGGCGCCCGTCAACGACGTGCGCAGGGCGCTGGAGGCCCACGCGCCGTCCCTCGGCATCCAGGATCCGGACACGCCGCGCCGCCGCTCCGCCCGGCACGCCGCCGACCTGCTCGCCCGGCTCGCCGCCGTCCAGGACCAGAACACCCCCCTCGTCCAGGCGTTCGCCGACGCCGACTACGACATCTCCGACCCGGTGCTCGGCGCCGCTCTGGTGTCCGCCCCGGCGGTGCTCGGCGCTCTCGGCGGCGTGCAGTGGGGAGTGCTGGACGGCGTGGCCGCATTCGCCGGTCGTGGCGACAGTGTCGGCGAGCGTGCCGAACGGCTCGTCCAGGAGGTCACCGAGGCCGCGCGGGCGGACGAGTTCGTCCAGAGCCTTCCGCCCGCTCTGGAGGCCGCGAACGAACGGGCCGTCGCGCTGCTCACCGAGGCGAGCAGACAGCCCCGGCCAGAGCCCGAGCGGGGCAATTCGGGCCAAGGCAATTCGGGCCAAGGCAATTCGGGCCAAGGCAGTGCGGGGCCGGGCGACGATGTGGGGCAGGGCGCGGGCCAGGTCAGCCTGACCGACCACGGTGACCCGACGATCCCCTCGAGGGCGGACGGCGCGTCCGGCGGTGCGGAGGCCGGTGTGCCGCATCCACGGACGTCCACCGGGAACGCCCCCAGCCACGGCCGCAGGCGCGTCGAGCCCGCGCACCTCGAACGCGCGCTCGGCGAAGCCGTCGCGGGCATCGAGGCGGAAGTACGGGCGTTCGCCGCCGCCAACCCGGGCGTCCCCATCGACATCGCGTGGCAGCCCGCCGACGATCCCGACCGGGAGCCCGGCAGATGAGCACTCCTCCCGTGATCGACCGGAGAGTGCTGGAGGCGCTGCTCGACATCGAACTGCCGAGACGGAAGGCGGGCGACAGCGCCCGGCTCGTCGTCGTCCACGGCCGGTACCGGGAAGGGGCGCCCACCGAGTTCACCATCCGCTTCGGTGATCACCAGCGCCGTGTCCGGGTGAGCGATCAGACGTCCGTTCTCGGCGCCGTGGACGCATGGGAGTCCCACACGTCCGGGGCGACCAACGGCTCCGACGCGATCCTGGTCATCACGACGGGGATGGACGATCACCACCTCGGCGCGGACCTGCGCGCTCACGCCCTCGGCCGCCGCGCGCTCAGCGTCGACCGGGCGGAGATCGTCAAGCAGCGGTTCGGCGCGGCGGACCTTGACCCGCGCATCCGCCAGGAGCCGTGGCTGATCGACGCCCTGCTGGACGCCGAGCCCTCCGACGGCTGGCGCCGCCACCCGGCGGGCGCGCCCTGGCGGCGCAGCGGCGGTTCCGTGCTGACCCGGGACGCCGCCGTCCACGCTCTCGTGAGCGCCCGGCTCGACCTGTCGAGCCTTCTTCTGGGGCTCGGTGAGACCTCCGGTCACAGCGACATCGACGTCGACTCCCTGCTCGCCTGGTCCCGGATGCCCGGCGCCGCCGTCCGCTACGCCGAACTGGTGGCCGGTGAGCGTGCGGGCATCGCCGCGTGGCTGCGCGAGAACGTCGGGGACGCCGCGACCGTCCTGCTCGCACTCGTCGAGGCCGGCAAGGGTGAGGACGCGATGGCCCTCGGCGTCGTCGCCGCCGTCCTCACCGACGCGGCGCGCACGGCCGAGGCCGCGCTCGCCGTCGGTGGCCTGTTCGCGGGCGTCACCCACGACACCGGCGAACTCGGCGCGTTCGCCTCGGCCGTCCAGGGCACCCTCACACGTTGGATCGGAGACGCCGCGTCCGAACGGCGCGGGCACCAGGCCGCCCGCGACCGGGTCATGGCCGTGCTGGACCGTGCCGACGAACTGGCCGCCGACGTCGGGCTCGGACAGGCCGTCGCAGGCCACCCCTTCCTGCCCTCCGGGCTGGACGCCAGGCTCCGCGCCTTCGCCGCCGCGCTCCCCGAAGCCCCGCAGGCCGCCGGTGACGCGCTGAACGCGGTCATGGATCACCGGCTGGCCGACCTGTTCGCGGATCGCTGCGGCGTCGCAGCGATGGCGGCTCGCCTCCGGCGCTGGCTCGACGCGCCCGGCGCCACCGACATCGCTTCCGTCGCCGCGGGCGTCGCCGGACAGGTGACGGAGTGGGGATGGGTCGACCGGGCCCTCAACGTGCTCTGGGGCGGCGACCCTGGAAACGACCCCGTCCTCGGGCGGGCCTACCAGGAGATATACGTGGCCGCGGTGAACCGTCGTGCGGCACTCGACGCGGATTTCGCCGCCCGGTTGTCTGACTGGACTACCACGGCGAGCGCCGAAGCGCCGGGCGGCGCCCTCCTCGTGGAGTCGGTGATGGACGAGGTCGTGCGGCCGCTCGCTCGTGACGCCGCGCCGCTCGTCCTGGTTCTCGACGGCATGAGCGCCTCCGTCGCCGCCCAGCTCGGCGAGGAACTCGCGCGCGGCGGACGTTGGCTGGAGATCTCCGCCGCACCCGGTGCGCGCCGCGGCGCCGTCTCGATGATCCCCTCGGTGACCAGAACGAGCCGCGCCTCCTTGCTGTGCGGGTCTCCGACCGTTGGGGGGCAGGCCGCCGAGCGTACGGGCTTCGACGCCTTCTGGAAACGCCGTCGCACGCGGGCGGCGGTGTTCCACAAGTCCGACATCCCGGGTGGGCCAGGGCAGCGGCTCGCCCGGCCGCTCCTCGACGCGCTCGCGGGCGACGGCGTCGTCTGTGCCGTCCTCAACACCATCGACGACGCTCTCGACCACGACCGGGAAGGTGACCGGACCGGCTGGCGGACGTCCGATATCACCTTCCTTACCGATCTGCTGAACGCCGCCCGGGACTACAGCCGTCCCGTCGTGCTCGTCTCCGACCACGGACACGTCCTGGAACGCGGGGGCAAGGAGCTGACGGCCGCGTCCGGCGCCGGATCGGCGCGTTGGCGGACCGGCGAGCCGGGGAAGGACCAGCCGGGGGAGGGCGAGATCGAACTGGCCGGACCCCGTGTTCTGGAGGGCGGAGGCCGGGTCGTCGTCCCATGGCGCGAGGACATCCGGTACACCCCCCGCAAGGCCGGCTACCATGGCGGTGCGAGCCTTGCCGAGATGACCGTGCCGCTGCTCGTCCTCGTCCCGTCCGTCGACCTGGTGCCCAAGGGCTGGTCGATCCTGCCGCCAGAGAAGACCGTCCCCTGGTGGTGGGGCGACCGGGAGGCCCCGCAGGCTCCGCCGGAGGCCACGACTCCGAAGGCGGCGGCACGCAGAACCCCGGCCCAGAAGGACGTACTCTTCACGGTTGGTGAGCTCGCACCAGCCCCGGCGGCTGCCGCCGTAACGCTCGGTGTCCGGGTCACTCGCTCGCCCGTGTACGCCGACCAGCGGAAGTATCTGCGCAAGGCCCCTGAGGCTCGGCAGGTCGCCGCGGTCATCGACGCGCTCGCGAACGCTGGGGGCCGCCTGTCGACCGCCGCCGTCGGGGCGGCCGCGGCGGCCGCCGGAGGCCGGGCACCGCGCGGCGCCGACCTGTTCATCACGGCCGTACAGCGACTGCTCAACGTCGAGGGCTACCCCGTCCTCGGGCTGAGCGACTCCGGCGCCACCGTCACACTGGAGACGGCACTGCTGCGCGAACAGTTCGGGGTGGACGAGTGACGGACGCACGGATGCAGGCCAGCGCCGTCCGCCGCCGGGAGGTCATCGACGCCCTGCGGCGCGGCACCGTTCCGCGCGGCGGCCTCGACCTGTTCGCCGTCGCCCTGGACAGGTTCGCGGGCGCGCTGGACGCGGAGATCGCCGCGGTCGGCAAGGGAGGCTCGGCGTTCCGCGCCATCCGGGGCGAGTACGGGTCAGGCAAGACGTTCTTCGCCCGCTGGCTGGGGGAGCGGGCCAAACGCGCGGGGCTGGCCGTCGCAGAGATCCAGATATCGGAGACCGAGACGCCGCTGCACCGGCTCGAGACCGTCTACCGGCGCCTCACCGAGCGGCTCACCACCGCCAGCCACCCCGAGGGGGCGCTTCGCGCCGTCGTCGACCTGTGGTTCTACACGCTCGAAGAGGAAGTCCTCGACGCGGAACAGGTCGCCGAAGACGACGCTGAAGGGCTCGCCCTCGCCGTCGACGCGCTGATGGAACAGCGGCTCGCCGACGTCGCCCGGACCACGCCCGCGTTCGCCGCCGCGCTGCGCGGCTACCGGAAGGCGTCTGAGACCGGTGACACCGCCACCGCCGAGGCGCTGATCGCCTGGCTCGGCGGGCAGCGGTCGGTCGCCGCGTCCGCCCGCCGCGCCGCCGGCGTCCGCGGGGACCTCGACCATTTCGGCGCGCTCGGCTTCCTCCAGGGGCTGCTCACCGTGCTGCGCGACTGCGGTCATCCCGGGCTCCTGCTCGTCCTGGACGAGATCGAGACGTTGCAGCGCGTCCGCGGCGACGTCCGCGAGAAAGGGCTGAACGCGCTGCGGCAGCTGCTGGACGAGATCGACGGCGGACGCTTCCCCGGCCTGTTCCTCGTCATCACGGGTACGCCCCAGTTCTTCGACGGCCGTCAGGGGGCCCAGCGGCTCGCACCACTCGCCCAGCGCCTGGCCACCGACTTCACCACCGACACCCGCTTCGACTCCCCACGGGCCGTCCAGCTCCGGCTGACCGGCTTCGACCTGCCGAAACTGGAGGAACTCGGGCGTAACGTCCGTGATTTGTACGCCGTCGGTGGCGCCGCGCGGATCACGGCCCGCGTCGACGACGCCTACATCCGCGACCTCGCCGCCGCTGTCACCGGCGGGCTCGGCGGCAAGGTCGGCGTCGCGCCCCGCGTCTTCCTGCGCAAGCTCGTCGCCGACGTCCTCGACCGCGTGGAGGAGTTCCCCGACTTCGATCCGCGCCGCGACTACGCGCTCACCGTCTCCGCGTCCGAGCTGAACGAGACCGAACGCAACGCCGCCGGAGACGTGCCGCTGGATCTGCCGTGACCGTGCCCGTCGACCGGCTCTCCCCGTCACTGACGCATCACATCGTCAACACTCTCGGCTGGCGGTCGCTGCGCCCCCTCCAGGAGGAGTCCATCGGGCCGGTGCTCGACGGCGACGACGCGGTCCTGCTCGCCCCGACAGCGGGCGGAAAGACCGAAGCCGCCGCGTTCCCGCTGCTGTCGGCGATGGACTCGGGCGGCTGGACGGGGCTGTCCGTGCTTTATGTCTGCCCGCTGAAGGCCCTGCTCAACAACCTGCTGCCGCGTCTGGAGACCTACGCGGGCTGGGTCGGCCGCCGCGTCGCCGCCTGGCATGGTGACGTTCCTGAGACGGCACGGCGCCGCATCCGCACCGACCCTCCGGACGTCCTGCTCACCACCCCCGAGTCGCTGGAAGCGATGCTTCTCAGCGTCAAGACCGATCAGCACCGCCTTTTCGCCGACCTCCGCGCGATCGTCGTGGACGAGGTCCACGCCTTTGCCGGGGACGACCGGGGTTGGCATCTGCTGGCCGTCCTCGAACGCCTCACCCGCATGGCCGGGCGTCCTATCCAGCGCGTCGGGCTGTCCGCCACGGTGGGCAACCCCGCCGAGCTTCTCACCTGGCTCCAAGGCTCCAACCGTGGACCGGCGCGCGTCGTCGTCCCCGAAACGGCGACCGTCCGGGACGACGTCGTCGAGCTCGACTACGTCGGATCGGTGCCCAACGCCGCCACCGTGATCGCCGCACTCCACCGGGGTGAGAAACGCCTGGTGTTCTGCGACTCCCGCCAGCTTGTCGAGGAACTCGGCGCCGCGCTGCGCTCCCGTGGAGTCACCACCTTCCTGTCGCACGCGTCCCTCTCACTCGACGAGCGCCGCCGCGCCGAAGAGGAGTTCGTCGAGGCCCGCGACTGCGTCATCGTCTCGACCAGCACCCTCGAACTCGGCGTTGATGTCGGAGACCTCGATCGCGTCATCCAGATCAACGCTCCGCAGACCGTCGCCGCGTTTCTGCAACGTCTTGGCCGTACTGGACGGCGACCGGGGGCCACCCGCAACTGCCTGTTCCTGACTCTTGACCAGGACTCGCTTCTCTCCGCGGCCGCGCTGATCCTGCTGTGGAGCCGCGGATACGTCGAACCGGTGCAGGCACCCCCAGAACCACGCCACATCGTCGCCCAGCAGTTCCTCGCTCTCTGCCTGCAAGAGCACAAGGTTGGGAACCGGCTGTGGGTCGAACACTGGAATGGGCTGCCACCCTTCGACCGCAGTGCCGAACCGATTGTGCGCCACCTCGTCGAACACGGCTACGTGGAGCGGGACGGCGACTATCTCTTCATCGGGCCCGCCGCAGAGGAGAAGTTCGGCCGCCGCCACTTCATGGACATGACCGCCGTCTTCACCGCGCCTCCCGAGTTCACCGTCCTGTCCGGCCGCCAAGAGATCGGCCGAACTGACCCGATGCTTCTCACTGAGCGCGTCGAAGGCCCTCGCGTCCTCCTGCTGGCGGGCCGCAGTTGGCAGGTCACCTGGATCGACTGGAAACGCCGCCGCTGCTATGTCGAACCGTCCGACCGGCCCGGCAAGGCCAGGTGGTACGGCACGGCCTTCAGCGGATCGAGCTTCGCCCTCGCTCGCGCGTGCCGGGACGTTCTCCTGGGCGCCGACCCCCCCGTCGGCATGACCGAACGAGCCGTCCGCCATCTTGCCAGGACGCGTGAGGCCGCTACCTCCACCGTGCATCCCGGCGGCACCGTCATCAGCCGCGATGGCGACGACGTTCGCTGGTGGAACTGGGCAGGCTACAAGGCCAACGCAGTCCTCACCGCCACCCTTTCCGGGCTGACCGATGAGAACCAACGCTTCGAAGACGAGTGGGTACGCCTGCGCCCCGACCTCACCCGCGACATGTGGAAGGTCGCCACCGCCGACGCCGCCGATCGGCTTTGCCTTCCCGACATCGACGAACGCGCACTCCGCGGCCTCAAGTTCAACGAGGCGCTCCCGGCCCGGCTCGCCGTCGCCACCCTCGCCGCCCGCCTCGCCGACCTGGACGGCGCTCTCATCGCCCTCACCGACCCGGCCCGCTTCATCACGACTTAAGCGTAGCCGGATGAAGAGCGAGGATGACCGCTTCTCACGAAGCGCTCCAATCTCCACAAGCAAGGTGAGGCAAGCCGAGCCACCCGACGCTGGAGTCAGGCCCGCGTGGACCTTTCTAGCTCCCCTTCACCCTTTCGTGCGGCCTGCAACTGGGCATCGAATGCTTGAGGAAACTAAGGGAGGTGGGCGTGGTCACCAACGAGGAGTTCGAGAAGAAGGCAGAGCTGCTCGACCGCGTCTGATCAGCCCGCCGCACGCGAGACGTGCCCGGCCCCTGGATCATTGCTTTGGTGGGCTTGCCTTGGATATTCAGGTTGGCCAAGCGCCTGCGGCGGTGGTGGACTTTGTGAAATCTGCGAAGGTGGGCCGCCCGCTGACCCACGGCCAACTCGCAGACCGTTTCGGCTCGCTGCGGTCATGCGCATCGGCCCCACGGTGTCCGTGGGGCCGATGATGTTTCAGGGGTGGTCGGCGAGTTTGAAGGTGAGCTGGGTCTCCCAGTTGGTGGGGTCGGGCTCCTGGGTGGGGTCGGTTTCGTAGATCTCAAGGCGAGCGGCCCACCGGTCGTTGGTGACGTCCCAGGTCAGTTGTTTGGTCTTCGCCCAGTCCAGTAGCTCGGTGGTTCGGTTCAGTAGACCGTCGGGGTGGCCGGTGTGGGTGAGGGTCGCGTACGGACCGGCGGGGAGCGTTCCGGCGAGGACCTCGCCGTCAGTCTCGACCAGTGCCGGGACCGGGATGCCCGCCTCGATCTCCAGTTCGCCGTTCATGTCGATCACGTTGTACTTGAGGAAGGGCGTTCCGGCTGGAACGATTCCGCGCGCGCCGAGCCAGCCGAAGAGTTCCGGGATCCGATCGGCGACCTCGCTGATGGTCCGCATCGTGACCCGCCGCCTGATCGCCACGTACGGCTGCGCGGCCCGTTCCTCGATGTTGGGTTTCGTGGTCATGGACAAACCGACTGTCCAACCCCACAGAACTCATCGGTCACACCCGGTCCTCATGGGAGGGGTCAGCCTGTGTTGGGGGCCGTGGTGGGTTCTGTCCTTCGTCCGATGTGGGGCGGATGTGTGGATTTGGCTGCGGGGTGGAGGGGGTAGCCGTTTGACTGGCGTGCCGTGGGTTGGATGGAACGTTGTCAGCGCGGGGCTTGGATTGGTGCGGCTGGGAGGCGTGTGGCGTGGTAGCGCTTGTCTTCATTCTCGTTCTGCTGGTCGTGTTCGCGGTTATCGTCGGCTCTGTCTGGCTTGTCGCTATGTCGGTGCGCGACCACTCGGCGCGGCAGGCCGAGCGTCAGGCGCTTCGGCAGCAGGCCGTCCAGGAACTTCGGGTCGTGGACGGGCGAGACGGGCATCTGGCCTACGTTGAGCGCGTCTATCAGCGGGCCAGGACCGGGGCCAAGGCGATCATCGTCTGGGATGCGACCGGTAACCGGCAGGACGCTTGGTTTCAGGACTGGCCCAACATCCCGGTCGGGACGTATCTGCTCCTCGCCGGGTCCACCGGCTATGGCCCGCACAACCACAATCCTCACGTCTACTACGTCCGGCCCAACGAGATCCTTACCATGATCTGAGTGGTGTGGGGCGAATCCCCGCGAAACGGGATCATCTGGGCGTGGGTGGGGCTGTCGGCGTTTGTTGGGGTGTGATCAGCGCCGTCGGTTAGTAGTCGGGCGGGATTTGGCCAAAAGTCCGCCTTCCTTGTGAGCTAACACTCTGTGTCTGGGTAATTGCGGTAAGTCGTGGCCGGGTGCGGTGGGTGCCGGGGTCGGCCGGACGGACCCTTACCGGCAGCCGTGGTTGCGGACGTCGCAGCGCTGCGTGCCGGTCGAGAAGCGCAGAGGAGATTTCATGAAGCAGCACTACAAGATCGCAACCGTGGTGGTGGCGGGGATCACCGGTACGGGCTCGCTTGGCGTGTCCATCGCGCAGGCCGCACCGGTCCAGGCGCCTGCGGTGCACGGTCCGGCGGTGCCTGCGGGCGGGCCCGACTTCTATGCGAAGGGGAAGGTCATCTCGCACTCGCGGCTGGCGATCCGCGCGAAGCCGACCCGGAACTCGACGAGATACGGCTGGCTGCTTCCGGGTGAGATCGTCGATATCAAGTGCTGGGCGCGTGGGCAGTCGGTGCAGGGTAATCGCAGGTGGTACCGGCTGGGGATCAGTACGCCGGAGTGGGTCGCCGGTAAGTACATCAAGATCGTCAAGGGCAAGGTGGAGCACTGCTAGGACGGTTTCGTGATCGCGGGCCCGTCGAGGTCGGGGAGATGGTCTCGGCGGGCTTGGTCGTTGAGGCGGCGGTCTGTAGCGGGCTGTTGGATCGTTCCAAGTTGGGTGGTTGGGGTGAGCCCTGTTGGTTGGTGGTGGGGTTATTGGGTGCTTTGGAGGTAGGCGAGGTGTAGGTCGCCGTCGTGTTCGCTTAGGGAGGGGTGGGAGGTTGCGGCGGGGACGTGTTGGGGTGGGCCCCAGACGATTGCGCGGAAGCCTGTTCCTGCGGTCGAGAACGCGCCCTGGACCCAGCACAGGCCGCCTTCGCGTCCTGGAATGACCAGGTGGAGTCGGCCTTTGTGCGTTCGCATCGCCAGACCGGCGGGGGTGTTCAGGGCTTCGTTGCCCAGCTCGGAGACGGGTGTGTAGCCGGAGCCGTTGAAGTACAGGGTGCGGATCGCTCCGCCGCGACGGGGGGTGGCCAGTAGGAGGTGGTCGTCCAGGCTGACCAGGGCGGACGTGTTGATCGTGTCGATGTGGCGGGCGGGGACGACGCGGGCTTCGTAGCGGTCCGCGTCGGGGAGGTATTCGTTCAGGCTCGCGGTGCTGTCGTTGTGGAGTTCCAGCAGCCACAGTGTTCCACCGTCGTCGACTGTTAGGTCGAGTTCGGTGGCGGGGAGGCCCTTGCGTTTGGACGTTCGCCATTGGCCGTCGGGGGTCAGGTGGGCCCAGCGGAGCATCAGGTCTGTAGGGTCGCAGTAGGCCAGTTGCAGAAGGCCGTTGTGGGAGGCGACGGCCGGTCTGCGCCAGGTGCGTACTGGTTGGTTATCGGCCGTGATTCTGGTTGGGGTGCTCCAGCCGCCCGGCTCGCGCCAGGTGGCGTGGTGCAGGTGGCCGTCGTTGGCGAACACCGCATGCAGCTTTCCGTCGGCGTGGGAGGCCAGCGCGGGTGGGGCGGTGATGTTCCAGCCGGGGTCGGGTAGGTCGGACCAGCGGCCGCCGCGCAGCACCTTGTGCTTGCCGGTGAACGGGGCACGCCACGGGTTCGGGCGCGGCCGTGTGGACGTTCCCGACTCCATGGGCTCGGCGCCGGTCTCGGACACTCACACCTCCAGCGGATCATTCTGATTCGAGCCGTGATCGCCTGTTGATCCTGCCATGCCGGACGTCGCGTGTTGCGGGCTCGATGTTCGACGGGGCCCCGGGCCCACCGGGTGTCAGTCCGTGTGGGCCCGGGCCGGTTCCGAGGTCTTCTAGATCCACTTGATGAGGAGGGGGACCAGGGCCGCACATGTGGCGAGGACGACGCTGCCCGCCGCCCAGGGCAGGCCCTCGCGCTGCCACGGGCGTCCGGCGTCGAGGGAGAAGCGGCCCGGGCCGGTGAAGGCCATCGTGGTGGCGACGGTGGCGTAGAGCAGTGCGGGCTCCCAGCCGGTGGCGGTGAGGAGGCCGCCCTTCCAGGTCTCGGAGATCGCGTTGATCATGGTGCCGAGCATGATGGCGGCGGCGAGCGGGGTGAGCAGGCCCGCCGCGATGAGCAGGCCGCCGGTCATCTCGCTGAGGCCCGCGACGACGGCGAACAGCTTGCCGGGCTCGTACCCGGAGAGGGCGAACAGGGCTCCGGTCTTGTCGAGGCCGAAGCCGTCGAACCAGCCGAACAGCTTCTGCGTGCCGTGTCCGGCCAGCAGTAGTCCGAAGACCACGCGCAGTGCGAGCAACCCGAGGTCGCGTGCGGTGGTGGTCTGGGGTGCCGTGGGGGCCACCACCGGCTTGTTCGTTGTGGGGTGGTCGATCTTTGTCATTTGCTTTTCTCCGGTGTTCCTGGAGAGATCGATACTGTCGGGCATACGCCCGGGACCGCCGACGGATTACCGGTCATCGATCTGTGAATCTGCGTCGGAAATCAGGAGATCTGGGAGCCGATCAAATATGTGGGTCAGGACGATCGGCGACGCAGTTCGTCCAGCAGCGCGGCCTGTCGCGAGATGGTGTCGGCGGGAGGCGTGGCGGCGCGTATTTCGGCGACGAAGGCGGAGACTGTGGCGGTCACCTGGTCGGCGGCTTCGAGAGTGATGCGGTCGGTAAGGGTGCCCTGGTTAAGTTCGATTGCGGGGGTGAAGTCCGCGGGTAGCGTGAAGGCCCGGTCTACTGAGATTCGGCCCTTGCTTCCCCAGAGTTCGTAGCGGGAGACGTAGGCGTTCTCCATGCCGAAGGTGATCTGGGCGGTTACGCCTTCAGGGGCGCGTAGGAGTGCGGCGCCGGAGGTTTCGACGCGGTGATCACGTCTTGTTGTCAGGTGCGCGGCTACGACTTCGAGTTCGGGTCCTAGGAAGTGGAGGGCGGCGCGTAGGGGGTAGTAGCCGATGTCCAGTAGCGCGCCGCCGCCTAGGTCTGGGTTGTAGCGGATGTCGCCGTCGGCGGGGGGTGGGATGGTGAATGCCGAGTGGAATGCCCGGAGTTCGCCGATCGCGCCCTCGGTTACTAGTTGTTGGACCTTGGTGTGTTGGGGGTGATGGATGAACATGACGTTCTCCATCAGGGTTAGGCCTTGATTTCGGGCCAGGTTCAGGAGTTGCTTGGTTTGGCGTGGGTCTGTGGTGAGGGGCTTTTCTGCTAGGACGTGCTTTCCGGCGGTGAGGGCGGTCTCGATCCATTCGGAGTGGAGGGCGGCGGGCAGCGGAATGTAGACGGCTTCTATTTCGGGTTGGTTCAGGAGTTCCTTGTAGCCTGTTACTGCGCGGCAGTCGAAATGGGCTGCGGTTGAGCTTGCCTTGGCTGGTGTGCGGCTGGCGACGGCTACGAGGTCGATCTCCGGGGCGGCGGCGAAAGCCGGGAGCATTCGGCGTAACGCGATGTCCGCGCAGCCGATGACGCCGAGGCGGATCGGTGGTTTCATCGAAGTCCGATGGCGTTGAGGCAGGCCATCAGGGTGCGGGCCTGGACGTTGACGTAGTGGCCGTGTCGGACTAGGGAGGCGAGTTGGGCCAGGGTCAGCCAGGCGTAGCCGGGTGGGGGGTCGATTTCGTCGGCCTCGATCACCAGGTAGCGGCTTTCGGCGTTGAGGAAGCGGCCGCCTTCCTCTGAGTGGACGGCCTCATAGCGGATGCGGTCAGCCTGTAGTGCTGTGTCCAGGAATGGCGGCTGGTCCCTTTTGTCCAGGTGGGCGTAGTTCCCCGGGACGCACTGGACGGTGGGGCCCAGCTCGATGGTGTCGAGGAATCCGGCCTCGACTCGGGCGCTCACCAGGGCGTGGGGGACGCCGTCGAACTCGTGGGTCAGGAAGGCGGTGACGCCCAGGCCGACCGGCTCGAACAGGGGCTGGGACCAGCCGGTGACCTCGCGGTTGCCCGCGACGACGTCCACTCCGACCACCTTGAAGTAGCGGCCCGCCTCGTGTTCGATCGCGCTTTCGCCGGTCTTCCAGCCGGGGAGGTGCTTGAGCGGGACCCGTTCTATGCGGACGTCGTGCCGGGATCGTTCCTCGGTGATCCAGGACAGCAGCTGGGTGTCCGACATGAGGGCGTTCGCGCTGGAGTCTGTATGCGGTGGGCAGGACAGGACTGTGCGCGCGTCCATGTTGATCACGTTGTCGCGGTGGAGGAGTTCGTTGATCTGGCCGAGGGTGAGCCAGCAGAAGTCGTCCAGCAAAGGCACGTCGCCGGTGGCTTCGACGATCATATTGCGGTTGGACTTTCGGAAGAACCACGAGCCGTGTTCTGATTGCAGGACGTCCGCGACGACTCGTCCGCGTTCGGGGCCTACGAAGTATTCGAGGTACTTCACGGCGGCGCCGCGGTGGGCCTTGGTGTAGTTGCTGCGGGTCGCCTGGACGGTCGGCGACAACTGCAACAGGTTCCGGTTGCCCGGCTCCATTTTCGCCTGCATGAGGAAATGTAGTACTCCGTCGAACTCCTTGACGAGGATGCCGAGGATTCCGACTTCGGCCTGCTTGATGATCGGCTGGTGCCAGTCCGCGTAGGGGCCGTCGCCGTAGGGGCCGTCCATCTCGGTGACGTGCAGGCCCTCGACGGTGAAGAACCGTCCGCTGCGGTGGACGAGGTTGCCCGTGGCCTCCTCGAACGACCAGCCGTCCAGGTCGGCGAACGGGACGCGCTTCACGTGGAATTCATTGGCCCGGCCCCGTTCGGCCAGCCATTCGCCGAAGTCGCCGGTGCTGAGGTGCGCGCCCCGAGTGGTGGCGGCCGACAACGCGAAACGGTCGGCCAGTTCCGCGTCGTGGCGCGGCTGCAAGATGGGAGAAGGCATTCGATAACTCCGTATGACCGGGGTGTGGCCTAGCCGCGTGCGGCGACGAACTCCTTGATCGAGGACGTCACGTAGTCCAGCATCTCGTCGGTGAGCGCCGGGTAGACGCCGATCCAGAAGGCGTGGTTGGTGATGATGTCGCTGTTCGTCAGTTCGCCCGAGATCCGGTGCGGCTGGTCGATGTAGGCCGGGTGCCGGGTCAGGTTTCCGGCGAACAGGCGGCGGGTGCCGATCTTCCGGTTCTCCAGGAAGGCCACCAGTTCGGCGCGGCTGAACGGCGCCTCGGGCTCCACCGTGAGCACGAATCCGAACCAGCTCGGGTCGGAGCGGGGTGTCGCCTCGGGGAGGACCAGGCCCGGGACGCCGTCCAGGCCATTCCGCAGCCGTTGCCAGTTGCGCTTTCGGGCGTCGATGAATTCGTCCAGCTTGGCCAGTTGGGTCAGGCCCAGGGCCGCCTGGATGTCGGTCGCCTTCAGGTTGTAACCGACGTGGGAGAAAATGTACTTGTGGTCGTATCCGGCGGGCAGGGTGCCCAGCTGGTATTCGAAGCGTTTGAGGCACTTGTCGTTCTCGCCGGGCTCGCACCAACAGTCCCGGCCCCAGTCGCGCAGTGACTCCACGATCCGGGCGAAGGCCAGGTTCGAGGTCAGGACGCAGCCGCCCTCGCCCGTGGTGAGGTGGTGCGCCGGGTAGAAGCTGACGGTGGTCATGTCGCCGAAGGAACCGGTGAGCTTCCCGTCGTACAGCGAGCCGACCGCGTCGCAGTTGTCCTCGATCAGGAACAGGTCGTGGTCCTCGGCGAGCTGGGCGATCTCGGTGACGGGGAACGGGTTGCCCAGCGCGTGCGCGATGATGATCGCCCGGGTCCGTGGGCCGATCGCGGCCGCGACGCGGTCGGCCGTCGCGTTGTAGGTGGCTAGGTCGACGTCCACGAAGACGGGGACGAGGCCGTTCTGCAGGATCGGGTTGACCGTCGTCGGGAAGCCCGCGGCGACGGTGATCACCTCGTCGCCCGGCCGCAGCCTGTGGTCCTCCAGGGTGTGCGAGGTGAGCGCCGACACGGCCAGCAGGTTCGCCGACGAACCGGAGTTGGTCAGGTGGGCCTTGCGCCGGGTCAGTCGCCGCGCGAAGGCCGACTCGAACTTGCGGGAGCTGCGTCCGGCGGCGATGCGCATCTCCAGCGCGGCCTCCACCAGGGCCGTGCGGTCCGACTCGTCCAGGACCGCGCCGGACGGCCAGATCTCCGTGACGCCGGGGACGAAGGCCCGTTCCTGCGAGACCTCCTGGTGGTACTTGCGGACCTCGTCGAGTACCTGTTCCTTACGGTCGCTCACGGCGCTTCCTCTTCCCCGTTCAGTGTGTGTTGGTCGTGACACCGAGCGGTGGGTGCTCCGCCGGTAACACGTGTGCGAGCAGATCGCGCAGGGAGTCGTCGAGCGTTCGGCGCGGCCGCCAGCCGAGGAGCCGTTCGGCGCGCGCGATGTCCAGGCACTGCCAGGCGACGTCGGTGCGTGAGGGCGGGCCCTCGGCGTCCTCGACGATCGGGATCTCCAGGCCGCTGAGCGCGACCATCCGGTGGATCAGGTCCCGCATCGGGACCGCCTCGCCGCGGCCCACATTGATCACCCGGCCCGTGACGGCATGGCTCGGTGCGGTGGCGGCGGCGATCACCGAGGTGACGGCGTCGCCCACGTCCACCAGGTCGCGGGCCGCGCGCAGCGGTGGGAGCCGCAGCTCGGCGGCCTTCCCGGCGCGTGCCGCCTCCGCGAGATCGGCGGCGACCCGGCCGAAGAGACTGCCCTCCGGGACTCCGGGGCCGATGACGTTGGCGAGCCGGAGGACCACGCCGTCGACGTTCCGTTCGGACGTGGCGTGAAGGACGGCCTGTGTGGCCTGGAGTTTGGTGCGTCCGTAGGGGGTGACCGGGGCCGGTTCGTGGTCTTCGCTGGTGGCGGCGTCCTGCGCGCCTGCTCCGTATTCGTGGACGCTGCCTAGTTGGACAAGACGTATCGGGTTTCCTGACAGCGCCGCGATGAGGCGCTCGACCAGTTCGGCGTTGCCTGCGGCCATCTCCTTCTCGTTTGACCGCCAGGCTCGGCCCGCCGCGTTGACCACCACGTCGGCGCCGGTTTGTTCGACGAGGTTGGCGAGTTCGTCCGGCGGTGTGGTCAGCAGGTCCAGGCACAGGGGAGCGGTGCGGGACACCGGGTGGACGCGGGCGCCGCGCGCCGCGAAGGCCGCGTGGATGTGGCGGCCCAGAAAGCCGGTGCCGCCGAGGACGACGACCGAGAGCCCGGTATCAGGACGCATGGTTGGCTCCGTGCTTGACGGCCTTCCACCAGGCCGGGTTGTCCCGGTACCAGGCGACGGTCTCGGCCAGGCCGTCCTCGAAGCCGATGCGCGGCGCGTAGCCGAGCTGCTCGCCGATCTTGGACTCGTCGATCGAGTACCGCAGGTCGTGGCCCTTGCGGTCGGGAACCCTCCGGATCATCTCCTCGCCCGAGCCGGTCAGCTGAAGGAGCTTCTCGGTCAGGGCGAGGTTCGTGTACTCGTTGCCGCCGCCGATGTTGTAGATCTCGCCGGGGCGACCGTGGTCGAGCACCAGGTGGATGCCCCGGCAGTGGTCGTCCACGTGCAGCCATTCGCGGACGTTGCGCCCGTCGCCGTACAGCGGGACCTCGCGTCCCTCCAGAAGGTTCGTGACGAACAGCGGGATGAGCTTCTCGGGATGCTGGTACGGCCCGTAGTTGTTTGAGCAGCGCGTAACGGACAGGTTCACGTCGTGTGTGCGCCAGTACGCGCGGGCGACCAGGTCCGAGCCCGCCTTCGAGGCGGCGTAGGGGGAGTTGGGCGCCAGCGGCCACTCCTCCGTCCAGGAACCCTCCGCGATCGAGCCGTACACCTCGTCCGTGGAGACGTGCACGACCCGTTCGACGTCGCTTTCCAGCACGGCGTCCAGCAAGGTCTGGGTGCCCAGGATGTTCGTGCGGAAGAACTCGCCCGCGACCTGGAGGGAGCGGTCGACGTGGGTCTCGGCCGCGAAGTGGACGACGGCGTCGTGGCCGGGGACCAGGTCCCGCATCAGGTCGCGGTCGCAGATGTCGCCACGGACGAACACCAGCCGGTCGTGCGACGGGGGCAGGTTGCTCCGGTTGCCCGCGTAGGTCAGCTTGTCCAGGGCTGTGACCTGGGCGTCCTCCCAGCCCGGATACTCGTCCGCGAGCAGTCTCCGGACGAAGTGGGAGCCGATGAAACCGGCCGCTCCGGTGACCAGGATCCTCATGCCACGACCTCCACCCGCGCGTGGTCCCCGACGACCAGGCGGTGATGGTCCGCGCCCCGGCCGGTGGTGCCGACGGACGCGGCGCGTCCGATCAGCGAGTCGCGCAGGTCGCGGACGCCGGTGACCGACACCTCGTCCAACGCGATGGAGCCCTCAAGACGGCTGCCGGTCACCCGGCAGCCCCGGCCTAACGAGGTGTGCGGGCCCACCCGGCTCCTCTCCACGACGGTCCCGGCGCCGATGATCGCCGGGCCCTCGATCCGGGACCGTAGGACGCGCGCCCCCGCCTCGACCACGACCTCGCCGACGAGGACGCTGCCCGCGTCGACGTGCCCCTCGACGTGCCCGGTCAGGCCGTCGAGCAGGTGACGGTTGCAGGCCAGGACGTCCTCGACCGTCCCGGTGTCCTTCCAGTAGCCGCCGTACTGGCTGGCCCGGACGTCCGCACCGGACGAGACCAGCCACTGGACGGCGTCGGTGATCTCCAGCTCGCCGCGTTCACTGGGCTCGATGGCGTCCACCGCCGCGTGGATGGCGGGCGTGAAGAAGTACACGCCGACCAGCGCCAGGTCGCTGCGCGGCTCCCGCGGCTTCTCCACCAGGCGCAGCACCTCGCCGTCGGGGCCGAGTTCGGCGACCCCGAAGGAACGGGGGTCGGGCACCTTGTACACGACGACCTGCGCGGCTGGACGGTGCGCCGCGAACTCGGCGGCGATGCCGGTGACGCCGTCGGGCAGCATGTTGTCGCCCAGGTACATCACGAAGTCGTCTTCGCCGAGGAAGTCGCGGGCGATGGACACGGTGTGCGCCAGCCCGCGCGGCGCGTCCTGGTGAAGGTAGGTGATCCGCAGACCGAGCCGGGAGCCGTCGCCGAGCACGGCCTCGATCTCGGGCCCACGGTCCCCGACGACGACACCGACCTTCGTCACCCCCAGGTCCCGGACGGCCCGCAGCACGTGCACGAGGACGGGCGTGTTCGCGATGGGAATGAGCTGCTTGGGCATCGAGTAGCTGAACGGCCGCAGGCGGGTCCCGGACCCGCCCGCGAGCACCAGAGCCTTCATCGAGAGGTCCTTTCGGTTGGTCGGCGCGCGGTCAGGCGCGCGTCAGGCGCGCTTCGGGCCGCGTCAGGCGGCCGTGGCCTCGATGAGGCAGAACAACCCGTGGGGGCCGCCGAGCCGGGTCACGGACGCGATCGCGAGACCCGCCCGGCGGCAGACGTCGTCGAACTCGGCGCGGGTGCGTTCCCGGCCGCCCCAGTTCACCAGCATGTTGAGGTCACCGAGGTAGAGGCCGACGGACTGGGCGTCGACGGTCTCGGCGAGGACGGGCTCCACGATCAGGACGCGCCCGTCCGCCGGAAGCGCGTCGCGGCAGTGCCGCAGGATCGTGACGCACCGGTCGTCCGGCCAGTCGTGCAGGATGCTCTTGAGCAGGTAGACGTCGGCGCCTTCGGGGACCGACGCGAAGAAGTCGCCCGGCACCACCGAGCAGCGGTCGGTGAGGCCGTCGCGCCGCATGGTCTCCGGCGCCTGGGCCAGGCCGTCGGCGGTGTCGTAGAGGATGCCCTTGAGGGACGGGTGCTCCCGCAGGACGGCGGCGAGCAGCGTCCCGTCGCCGCCGCCGAGGTCGGCGACCGTGCCGAAGCGGCCGAAGTCGAAGGAGCCCGGCAGGACGGCCGCGGTGGCGCGGGTCGCCTGGCTCATCGCCTCGTTGAAGCCCGCGTAGCGTTCCGGGTTGTCCTTGAGGTAGCTGAAGAAGTCCTTGCCGAAGACCTTCTCGAACGAGGTGTCGCCGCTGCGGACGCTGTCGGGCAGGTGCTCCCAGCCCGGAGCCATCAGCCGCTCCATGAACGCGGACGAGGTGACCAGGGACGTCATCGCGCCCGGCTTGGTCGAGTCGAGCAGGGTGCCCGCCGACGTCACCGAGAAGGTGCCCGGCGCCGTCTCCGTGAGGAGACGAAGACCGGCCAGGGCGCGCAGCAGCCGGAGCGTGGCCTGCGGATCCGTACCGGCGTCCACGGCCACGGCGTCTGCGGTGCGTTCCCTGTCGCCGATCAGTTCGATGACCCCCAGCTCGATGGCCGTGTGCACGGTCTGCGCCGCCAGGCTCCCGAACGCGAGCTGGACGATGTAGCCGCGGTCGTCGATCGCCGCCGCCCGGCCCTCGTCGCGCGCCGGGGCGGGCACGGTCGTCGATTCCTGTGTCATGAACGTCCTCCAGAGGAGTTGGGCCCGCGGCATTCGCTGGCGCGCACGGGTCGCTGTGTCACGGGTGTGGCGGGACGGGGGGACGGCGGGCAGCCGGGCACGCAAGGGTTGGCGGGCGCGCGCAAGAGCAGGCGGGCGCGTGCAGGGACAGGCGGGGGGCGCGGGGCTGGGCCACGGGGGATCGGGGAGGGGCGGGTCACGGCGGTGGCGCGCGTGAAACCCAGAAGTGGGGGATGCCGACAGGCGGCATCCCCCACTCGACTGGCTGGGCCGTCGCCCTGGCGCGTCATCTGGAAGAGGATGAGCGCCGGGTCTTCAGGGGCGACGGTTTTCGGTCCTGGCCGACCGCCGGAGCGTGGCTCGGCGCGGCCGGTGGACCCTTATGACGTGGCGGGCACGATGTTGTGGTTGGAGCGGAACACGTTGGTCGGGTCGTACTTCGCCTTGATCTGGGCGAGCCGTTCGCCCGTGGCTCCGGGGTAGACCGCCTCGCGCACCTGGTCGTGGCCCACGTCCATGATGAAGTTGACGTAGGCGTTGGAGTCGGACTGCCGGATGGCGGTCATGAACTCGTCCAGCCAGGCGGCGTGCTGGTCGGCCTCGGCCGGGTCGGCGTAGACGGCCGAGAGCAGGACCATGATCTTGCTCTGCCGGTGCGCGAAGGCCGTGGCGTCGGACGGCACCCGCGCCATGGCCCCGCCGAGCACCCGCATCTGCGCCCCGGCGAGCATCGCGTTCGAGGTGGAGACGCGGTCCAGGATGGTCTCGGCGGTCGCGCGGTCGACCCGGTCGACGAACAGGTTGTGCGACACGGAGATGGGGTGCTCCATGGGGTCCGCCGGCGGGAACATCCCGGGGTAGGGGATGGCCTGCACCATGTCGGCCAGCGGCGGGGCGATCGCCCGGAACCGGCCGATGACCTTCTCGCCCTCCTCGGCGGGACCGGCGTAGCACATCATCGCGAGCAGGATCGGCTTGCCGTGGTACTCGGCGGGCACGAACGGGAACGGCGGCGCCGTCCACACGTTCACGATCGTGGACAGCTCGTCGGGGGCGGCCTCGGCCGCGGCGATGAACGTCTCGATGATCTCGGGCGTCACCGGGAGGATGAGCATCCCGCCGTACACGCCGTCGAGCTCGTGCAGCCGGAACTTGAAGCGGGTGACGACCCCGAAGTTGCCGCCGCCGCCCCGGATGGCCCAGAACAGGTCGGGGTGGTTGTGCTCGTCGACCTGGAGCAGTTCGCCGTCGGCCGTGACGATCTCGGCGGCCAGCAGGTCGTCGATGGTCATGCCGTGCTTGCGGGACAGGTAGCCGATCCCGCCGCCCAGCGTGATGCCGCCGACGCCGACCTGCGTGCCGTCGCCGAATCCGGTCGCGAGCCCGTGCGCCGCGGCGGCTTCGGTGTACTCCCCGGCGGTGAGGCCGGTCTCGGCCCAGGCCGTACGGGCCTCGACGTCGATGTCGAGCGCCTTCATGTTGGCGAGGTCCAGGACGACGCCACCCTCGCAGACACCGTGCCCGGCCGGGCTGTGTCCACCGCTGCGGACGGCCAGCGTGAGCCCGGTCTCCCGCGCCAGCCGCACGACGCGCGCCACCTGGTCGGCGGTCCTTGGACGCAGGATGACCGCGGGCCTGCGGTCGACGTCGCCCGCGTACACGGCGCGCGCGGTTTCGTACTCGGCGTCATCGGGCCTGATGACCTGCCCGTACTGCTCATCGGTGAGCTCCCCGATCGACAGGGGCGCGCGGCCGAGAGGTGCTGTCACAGAGTGACTCCTTAATATTCCTAATACGAGTTGTTGGTCCGTTCCGGCTGATCCGGACCTATCTTGTGGACGTTCGGACTATGCCACCGACACCTTTCCGTGTCAAGCCAGAGGTGAAACGTTCGATCAAACTCTGTCAAGGCATCAAGGCGGCTGTGACGGCGTACGGAAATCTGCGTTTCCGGTGGATTCCGAGACACTCGAATAACGGGTGGACCGGGTGAGGTCGCGGGCCACAGAACGGTCCGCGACTTTTCATTATGATTTCACGAGGGTGAGCACGCGCGCGCCGTAGGCGAGGGCGTCCGAGACGGAGACGATCCGCATACCCGCGGCGTCCGCGAGTTCCTGCCACTGGTCGTGCGTCCGCTCGCGGCCCCCGAAGTAGGCCATCATCCGGATGTCGCCGCTCGTGAATCCCGGGTCCGGCTTGGCGGGCGACTGTTCGGCGCACTCGATGAGGAGCAGGGAGCCGTCCGGCTCCAACGCGTCCGTGCAATTGCGGAGAATGCGCACGGCGTCCTCGTCCGACCAGTTGTGCAGAACGAACGACAACGTGATCAGGTCGGCGGTCGTGGGCAGCGGATCGAAGAAGCTGCCGTCCACGACGGTGATCTTGTCGGCCAGTTCGGCTTTCTCGAACTTCGCGCGCGCCCGGGCCGCCGGTCCGGGGAGTTCCAGCAGCGTCGCGTTGATCTCGGGTCGCTTCGCCAGGACGGTCGCGATCAGATCACCGTCGGCGCCGCCCACATCGAGGATATGCCGTACCTCGGACCATTCGTGCAGTTCCACGGCCTCGTTGAAGATTCGCTGTTGGCCGTGCGCCATCAGGTCGTAGAAAGTGGCGCCGAGGGTCGGGTCGTTCGACACGTCGTCCCAGAATTCAGTGCCGTATCGCGTCTTGTAGACGGCGCCGCCGTCGTGCACGGCCTCGAAGAGGTGAATGAGCGCCAGGTCGGCCCGTCCGATCATGTGCGTCGGGTCGAGCCACCCCACCTGGGTCGCCGGGTGGTCGTGGGCCAGCAGCTCGCCGAGCGCGGTGGGCTCGAAGTGATTCGGCGCGGACTCGGCCAGCACCTCGACGGCGACCAGGTGGCGGACCAGCCTGGCGAGGGTGTCCCTGTGGGAGTCGGTCACCTTCGCGAGCGACTCCAGGTCGTGGGCGCCGTCGTTGATGTGGTCGACGAGCCGCAGGTTCGCGGCGACCCGCAGCGCCATCGGGGTCACCAGGTCGGCGAGGCGCATCAGCGTGGCGAACTCCGGGGGCAGTTCCGCGACGGCGGGGGAGGACGTCGGTTCATCCGTGGACATGCGATTCTCCAAAGTGAAGGGTTCCTGAGCAGGTCAGTGGTCGCGGGCGGGGCCGAACCACCTGGTGAGCGCCGCTCTGAGGTCGGCGGTCTGGTGCGCGGTGGGGTCGGCCGAGGCGACCCAGGCGACATGGCCGTCGGGGCGGATCAGGACCGCATCGGGGGCGGGGGCGTCGCCGATCACCGGGTAGGTCCAGTGGTCGTCCTGGCCCTCCGCCTCGACGTGGTCCACGCGGTCCGTCCAGCCGTCCAGGGCGGCCCGCAGGTCGGGTCGTCCCGTGAAGTCGAGGAGGACGGGCCGTGCGTCGTGCAGCAACTCGAAGACCCGCGACTTCCCAGACGCTGACTCGAGGTCGAGGTCGGGCATCCGGCGGCCTAGGGCCGGATGCCCGACGCCCAGCGGGTAGCGAAGGTCGAGTTGCGTGCAGACGGCGCCGAGGTAGCGGTTGACGTCCTCGATGCCGATGAGGGCGTTGAACACGTCGCGGAGTGCCTCGGTCTGGGCGTCCGGGCGCCAGAGGGCGGTCTGCGCGCGGGTGCTGCCGAGCATGCGGTCGGCGGCGAGGTGCCGTTCGGTGTGGTAGCTGTCCAGCGTCTCCTCGGGCGCCTGCCCGCGGACGACGGCGGCGAGTTTCCAGCCCAGGTTGACGGCGTCCTGGAGGCCCAGGTTCATGCCCTGCCCGCTGGACGGGAAATGGATGTGCGCGGCGTCCCCGGCCACCAGGACCCGGCCCTCGCGGTACCGGTCGGCCTGCCGGGCCGCGTCGCTGAAGCTGCTGAGCCAGTGCGGGCTGTGCATGCCGAAGTCGGTACCGGCGATCGTGACGCAGGCTTCGCGCAGCGTGTCCAGGGTGACCGTGGCGTCCCGGCTCGTGACCTTGTCGAACTCCATGGTGATCACCCGGTGCATGCCGGGCTGGTCGGCGTCGAAGATCATGAAGGAGCCGTTGTCGCGGCGGCCCTCGGCGCCGAACACGATCCCGGCGGGCGGGTCGGCGAGCGTGACGTCGCCCATCAGCGCCGTCACCGTCGCCGGGGTGCCGGGGAAGTCGATACCGGCCAGCTTGCGGACGGCGCTGCGACCGCCGTCACAACCCACCAGGTAGCGGGTTCGTAGCCGTTCGGTGCCCGCGTCCCCGGTGAACTCCACCTCGACACCGGTCTCGTCCTGGGACAGGCCGGTCACCTCGGCGGACCAGCGCAGCCGGACGCCCAGCTCCAACGCGCGCTCCTCCAGGAGCCGTTCGACCTGCGACTGGTGGATGGCGAGCGCGTGCGGATATCTCGTCGGGAGGTCCGAGATGTCGAGCGGGAGGAAGGAGAAGTGCGCGAACGGCCCCTTCCGGCCCTCGGCGAGGAAGCGGTCCACGATTCCGCGCTGGTCGAAGAGTTCCACGCTCCGGGCGTGCAGGCCGCCCGCCCGCGACTCGCCGGTCCGTTCCGCGAGTCGTTCCAGGATCAGCACGTCCACTCCGGCGAGCCGCAGCTCGCAGGCGAGCATCAACCCGGTCGGGCCGGCACCGGCGATCACCACATCCGTCACGGGTGCACCTCTCTTGTTCCGCATGAGACTGCTTGCAGGGGGAGTTGTCGTGTGTTGGAGGCGGGCACGGGCCGATGCCCGCCGCGCCTACCGGAAGTCGGCCGCGTGCTCGGCGGCCCACTCGTCGAACGTGCGCGCCGGTCGGCCGGTGACCTGCTGGATCGCCGGTGAGACCTCCGTGGGCAGACCGATGAGCCCCGCCTGGAACCTGAGGTTCGTCTCCACGAAGGCGGCCGGGACCCCGCTCCGGACCATGCGCTCGCGCGCGACGTCCGGCGGCACCTCCTCATATCGGACCGGACGTCCGATGGCCGCGCCGATCCGCCGGGCCTGCTCGGCCTGGGTGAGGGCCTCGGGTCCGGTGAGGACGTAGCGTGCGCCCGCGTGCCTGTTCGCGTGGCCGTCTGCGAGGAGCACGCGGGTGGCGACGTCCGCGATGTCGCGCTCGTGGACGAGTGCCATTTCGAGTTCGGCGAACGGCCCGCGCACCACGCCGTCCCCGCGGATCTCCGGTGCCCACCGCCTCGGCGCCGGACGGCAGGCGGGCCGCCGAGGGGTCACGGGTCAGCGCGCGGACGGACGCGCCAGAGGCGAGCAGTCGGTCAACGACATGGCGACCGACGTTGCCGGTCGCCCCGGTCACGAGGAACACACGGACACCTCCATGTCATCGTTCGGCGAGGCTGGAGTAACGGCCGGAATGGAAGACCAGGGGCCTTCCGTCCGCGCCCATGGACCAGTCCAGGGCGTCGGCGATCACCAGTTCGTGGTCGCCTTCGACCTGGACGGTCCTGATCCGGCAGTCCAACCAGCCGAGTCCGTCCGCCGTCACGGGGCGCCCGGCGGGAGTGCGGGCCCAGTCGCGGCCCGCGAAACGGTCCGTGTCGCGGGCCGAGAACGTCCGGCAGACCTCTTCCTGCGCGTCGCTGAGGATCGTGATCGCGAAACCGCCCGTGGCGCGGATGGACGGCCACGTGGTCGAGGTCAGCGCGGCGCAGAACGCGACGAGCGGCGGGTCCAGCGACACGGAGGTGAAGGAGTTCACCGCCATGCCGACCGGCCGCCCGTCCGACTCCGCCGTCACCAGCACCACTCCGGTGCTGAAGCATCCCAGTACGTCGCGGAAACTGCGCTGGGTCAGCACTGTCGAGCGCCCCCTCCCGGCTTGTGGATGTCAGCCGTGTTCTGGACGTCAGCCGTCTCCCGGACGTCAGCGGAACAGGTCGGCGTTGTCGCGCGCCCATTCCGCGAACGTCCTCGCGGGCTTCCCCGTCACCGTCTCGACCGCGGGCACGACCCGGGTCTCCATCTCGTTCGGGCTGCCGATGAACTCCAGGGTGGCGGCCACGATCTCGGCGGGCATGTGCGCGCTCATCTCCCGCTCGGCGCTCTCGGCGGTGATCTCCTCGTGGCGCAGTGTCCGGCCGATCGCCCGGCCGATCGTCTCCACCTGGTGGACGGGCGTGATCGGCTCGGGGCCGGTGAGCGTGTAGGACTCGCCCGCGTGCCCGTCCTCGGTGAGGGCGACGTGGGCCACCGTCGCGATGTCGCCGGGGTGGATGGTGGGCAGTGCCACCCGCGCGAACGGCGTGCGCACCACGTCGCCCACCGCGAGCTGGGCTTTCCAGGCCCGGGTGTTGGTCGCGAACTGTCCGGGACGCAGGAACGTCCATTCCAGCCCGGACTTCTCGATGGCCTGCTCGGCGTCACGGTGCATCCGGCCGATCAGGGATTCCGGACGGCTCTCCACGGCGAGCGTCGACAGCAGCACGACTCGTCGCACCCCCGCGGCGGCCGCCTCCTCAAGCACGGCGGTCTCGTTCCCGGACCTCATGAGGAAGACCGCGTCCACACCGGAGAACGGCTTGGCCAGTGACTGCGGCGAGCCGAAGTCGCCCTTGACCACGTCGACGTCGACGTCGGCGGGGAGCGCGGCGCGCGCCGGGTCACGGGTGAGGGCCCGGACGGCGACGCCCTCGGCGCGCAGGTGCCGCAGGAGTTCGCCGCCGACGTTGCCCGTGGCACCGGATACCAGAATCATGACGTCACCTTTCGGAATGCGTTGGCGTGGTCGGACACCCACTGGGCGAAGGTCAGCCCCGGCCTCCCCAGGAAGGGGGCGACCGGCGAGAGCTCGTGCGGGCGGCCGACCAGCTTCGCGAACATCCGCAGCCGCGCCTCGACGGCGTGCGGGGGGATTCCGGCGTGGAGCCACTCCAGCCGCGCCTCGTCGTGGGTCAGCTCCACGAAGCGGACCGGCTCGCCGGTCACCTCGCCGATGATCCGCGCCCGGTCGCCGTAGCTGAGCGACTCCGGCCCGCTGAACAGCGGCGTCTCGCCCACGAGGTCGTCGGTCAGCAGCGCGCGGGCCGCCACCGCCGCGATGTCGCGCTCATGGACGGGGGCGGTCTGCGCGTCCCTGAAGGGCGAACGGGCCAGGCCGTCGGTCCTGATCTGCTCGGCCCATTCCAGCGCGGTCGCCGCGAACCCTCCGGCCGGACGCGGGAACGTCCACTCCACCCCGGCGTCCACGATCTGGCGCTCCAGCTCCCGGTGCTTCACGCCGATCATGTTCTTGGGGTCCTCGTCGAGGACCGAGTAGGACGACAGGGCGACGATCCGGCGGACCCCCGCCTCCCTCATCCGCGCGATCGGCTCGGCGGCTCCGCCCGGGAACGCGGCCGTGACGAGGAAGACGGAGGTGACGCCGTCCAGCGGCAGGTCGGCGGTGGCGGCCACCTCCACCTCGGCGGGCAGGTCGGCCGAGGCCGGGTCGCGGCTGAGCGCCCGCACCTTCTGACCGGCCGCGAGCAGCTCGTCCACCAGCGGGCGGCCGACATGCCCGGTGGCTCCGGTTACCAAGATCATTGTTGTCCCTTCAGGACGGTCCGGCGATGCCCTGGAGGCCGAGGGTGTAGGCGAGTCCGGCGGGCTCGAACTGCATGACCGCGTGGCTGGCGACCGAGCGGACGTCCCGCCAGTACCGGCCGAGCGGGTGCCCGACGTCCTGCGCCCGGGTGCCGCCGATCCGCAGCAGCCGGTCGGTCGCGCCGACCAGGATCTGGAGCGCGAGCGCGCAGTCCCTGCGGTTGCGGTTCGCGAGGTCCGTCGTCACGACGTCGCCGTCCGCGACGGCGGCGGCCCGTTGCAGCAGCAACTCGGCCGCGTCGATCTCGGCGGCGGACCGGGCGAAGTCCACCTGGTACGCCTGGCCCGCCGCGGCCCGGGGGCCGGTCGGGGCGACCGCCACCAGCTCCGCCGCGAGCGCGAGCGCGCCCCGCGCGGCACCGAGGACGGGGCTGACGAACATCAGCCCGCTCACGGCCGGGTTCGACAGCTTGGTGTACCCCGGCAGGCCCACCAGCTCGCCGCGCATCGCGTCCTCGCGCAGGCAGGTGCGGTGCTCGGGCACGAACACGTCGTCCAGGACGAGCGTGTGGCTGCCGGTGCCCCGCATGCCGAGGGACGACCACGTGTCCTCGTACGTGTAGTCCTCGCGCGGGATGGCGAACAGTCGCATCGGCTGGCCCTTCGCTTGCGGGCCGGGCGCGGGGCCGGTCAGCAGCGCCCAGTCGAAGTGGTCGACGCCGCTGACGTAGGTCCAGGACCCGGTGAGGCGGTACCCGCCGTCCACCGGGACGACCGTGCCGAGCGGCTTGAAGACGATCGCCGCCGCCGTGTCGGGGCCGTCCGCCCAGATGTCGGCCTGACCCGGCTCCGGAAGGCAGCAGACGTACCGGGCGGAGTAGGCGGCGACGCTCGCGAGCCACGCCGTCGAGGGGCACTCCTCGGCCAGCTTCGCCACCGCCGTGGTCAGCTCCGCGTGGCTGCGCTCGGCCCCGCCCCACCGGGACGGCACCCGCCACCGGACGAACCCGGCGTCCACCATCGCCCGGATCACCTCCGGGCTGACCCGGCGCTCGGCGTCGGCCTGCGCGGCCTGCGCCCCGGCCAGCTTGGCGACCTCGATCATCGCCGCCTCGGTCTCAGTTGAGAGTGACACGCTGTGCCCCTTTCACGCCCCGTCGCCGACGGGTCGGATGTTGTGGTTGACGCGGAACAGGTTGTGCGGGTCGTACTCGGCCTTCAGCTCCGTCAGCCGCCGGTGGTCCGACTCCGAGTAGGCGCGCCGAACCCGCTCGGGGTCGGAGTCGTGGTCGAACAGGAATCCGGGCAGCAGGGCGCCGGTGTCCCACGGGCGCAGCCGGTCCAGGACGTCGTCCGCGAGGCCGCGCGCCGGGGCCGTCTCACCGTCCGGGAGCGGCACCCGCACCCAGAGGAGGAACGCCGCGTCCCTGGCGTCCACCGCGTGGGGGCGTGCGGGTGGACGGCTCAGCGCCCCGCCCAGGTGCCGCAGCTCGATACCGGGGAACAGCCCTTCGGGCGCCGACGCCGGGTCGATGAACGAGACCAGCGCCTTGACCGCGACGTCGGACGGCTCGTCCAGCAGCGCGCTGCGAAAGTGCACCCTGACCGGGTGCTTCGGGTCGTGGTGCAACTCGGTGATCTGCCGGTACGGGGTCGCGGCGACGGTGTCGGTCTCGGGGGCCAGGGCGCGGAGCGGTTCCACTAGCCGGGCGCCGTGCGTCTCGTCGCCGGTGTAGACGATGTGCACCTGCACGAGTGACCGGCCGCGCACCTCGTCGGGCTGCTCTGGGACGTCCGGGAGACGAACCAGCGTCACCGACGACGACATCTCGTCCGGTTGCTCCTTGGCCCAGACCAGATAGGACCGCACCACCAGCGCCGCCTGCGCGGGGTCCTCGCCCGCGTAGCAGAGTTCGCCCGCATAGACGCTCGACAGCGGCACCAGGTCGATCTCGGCGGACGTGACCACGCCGAAGTTGCTGCCGCCGCCCCGCACTGCCCAGAACAGGTCGTGTTCCTGGGTCGGCGAGACGGTGCGGACGCTGCCGTCCGCCGTGACGACATCGAGGGAGCGGACGTGGTCGGCGGCGAAACCGTGCGTGCGGCAGGTCAGCGGCAGCCCGCCCCCGGTCAGGTAGCCCATCACCCCGACCTGTTCGGACGAGCCGCACAGCGGTGCGAGGCCGTGGTCGGCGGCGGCGCTGATCACCTCGTCCCACCGCAGCCCCGCCCCGATCCGAGCGGTGCGGGCCTGCGGATCGACCGACAGTTCCCGCAGTTCCTCGGTCGCGATGAACACCGCTCCGTCGGCGGGCACCGACCTGCCGTGCCCGGTCGACTCCACCGCGATCGGCAGCTTGCGCGCGGCGGCGAACCGGACGGCGGCGGATACGTCGTCGGCGTCGGCGGCGACCACGATGGCGGCGGGACGGTGCTCGACCGTGAGCAGCCAACCGGAACCGGCCTCCTCGAACCCCTCGTCCCCCCGGTGGAGGGTGCGTCCGCGCATCGGCGTGCCCAGGCTTACGAGGTCGTGCCAGGGGGCGGGTTCGTCGGCGATCCGTTCGCCCGCGGACTCGGCCGTGGTGGTGTGCACCAGCGTGCCGTCGGGGGTGTAGATCTTGGCGCTTCCGGTGCCGGTGTGCGTGGTGTTGTTCTTGAGATGGGCGTCGACATGCGCCCGTACTTCTCCCGCGTGGCCGCTCACCGGGGTGAACGTCTCTGTCAGTTCGTAGGTGAACCGGCCCGGCTCCCCGGCGGCCCAGGTGCCGACGCCCACGGTGACGGGGGTGCGCAGCGCGATCGTCCCGTCAGGCGCGAAGGAGATGACGTAGGGGTCGGTCTGATTGTCGTGGGTAACAGAACCGGTCCAGACCCCCACTGGAGTCTGGACCGGTTCGGTCGCGGAGTTCGCTTCCAACATTGTCAGTCGTCCGCCTTCTCTAAGGGCTTCGGCGCACCGTCCGTCTCCGGACCGGCGGGCGCGCCCGGCATCTGGGCGTTGCGCATCAGGGTCGCGGCCGCGACGGCCAGCAGCGCGGCGAGCACCGCACCGGCGATCGCGATCGTTTGCAGGCCGTTCACGAACGCGTCGCGGGCCACCGCCAGCAGCCGGGTCTCGTCGGCGGCCGACAGCGTGCGGGCGACGTCCACCGCGGCGGCGAGCGTGTCCTTGGCCGCCTCGCCGACCGGGGCGGGCAGCCCCGGCGGGAGCCGGTCGGACAGGTCGCCCCGGTACACGGCGAAGGCGACGCTGCCGATCGCCGCGATCCCGAGCGCGCTGCCGAGTTCGGAGCCGGTCGAGGCCATCGCGGCCGCGGCACCGGCCCGCTCGGGCGGCGCGGCCTGCACGATCAGCCCGGTGCCCAGCGAGATCATCGGGCCGATCCCGAGGCCGATGACGGCCGTCCCGCCCACCGCGAGGTAGAGGTCGGACGGGCCGTCGACGCGGGCCAGCACCACCATGCCGAGCCCGGAGACCACCATGCCCCCGCAGAGCAGGGTGCTCAGTTTCATCCGCTGGGCGAGCGCTGGCCCCGCCATGGCGCCGATCGTGACGCCCACCGTGATCGGCAGCGACCACAGCCCGGCCTGGATCGGGGACAGGCCGCGCACGAGCTGGAGGTACTGGAGGACGAGGAACTGCGCCCCGGCGTTGAGCGAGGTCGCGAGCAGCAGCATGCCGAGCGCGGTGACGAACATGCCGTTGCGGAACAGCGCGAGGTCGACCAGCGGCTGCCGGAGTTTGCGCTGCCGCGAGACGAACAGGGCTCCCAGCGCGAGGCCGATGACGATCCCGGCGCTCGACTCCAGGGTCAGGCCGTCCGCGGCGACGCGCTTGAGGCCGAAGATCAGGGTGAGCATCCCGAGGACGGACAGGATCGTGCTGACGGCGTCCGGACGCGCGACCGAGCGGTCCCGGTATTCGGGCAACAGGATCGGCCCGAGGATGATCAGCAGAATCATCACCGGAACGCCGATCAGGAAGACCGAGCCCCACCAGAACCATTCCAGGAACGTGCCGCCGACCAGCGGCCCGATCACCATGCCGAGGGCGAAGAAGCCCGTCCAGGCACCGATCGCGGCGCCCTGCTGCCGCGGGTCCTGGAACATGATCCGGATCAGGGAGAGCGTGGACGGCATCAGCGTGGAGCCCGCGATGCCGAGCAACGCCCTGGACGCGATGAGCATCGTCGGGTCGACCGCGAACGCCGACAGCGCGGAGGCCACCGCGAACGCGACCGCGCCGATGAGAAGCAGCCGCCGCCGTCCGATCCGGTCGCCGATCGCGCCCACGGGGATGAGGAACCCGGCGATGAGGAACCCGTAGACGTCCACGATCCACAGCAGCTCGGTGTTGCCGGGACGCAGGTCGGCGGTGAGCGTGGGCAGCGCCAGGTGCAGCACCGTCAGGTCCATCGCGATGAGCATGGTGGGGAGCGCCAGGACAGCCAGCCCCAGCCATTCCCGTCGGGTCGCCTGCGGTGCAGCTACCGAACCGACGTCGGTACCCAATAAATCCCCCTGCGTTGTCTGGTGAATGACGGAACCCTGGAACCCTAGGGCCCGCCGTCAGTCGGGCTCAGCGTCTTTTGCCACTCTGCGAGCGACCCCGAGTCGATCGCGGAATGTACCCCGGGTGCATTCGCATCCTTTTCCGACATAAGTGGTTTTTCGCTGAACCCCCAGGGGAGCGCCAGGACGGGGTCGAGCGGGTTGATGTCGATCTGCGTGCCGGGCACATATCGCGTCGAGACTACGTAACAGATACATGCGTCGTCGGTGAGCGACAGGAATCCGTGTGCCACGCCTTCCGGGATGTACACGGACCGTCCGGACTCGGCGTCCAAGAGGTTCACGTGGTAGGCGCCGAAGGTGGGCGAACCCACCCGCAGGTCGACGACGATGTCGCGGAGCGCCCCGCGCACGCAGGTGACGTACTTGGTCTGCCCCGGCGGGACGGCGACCCCGTGGAGGCCGCGAAGGGTATTTCGCCGCGACATGGAATAGTTGATCTGCGCTGGCCGGAACGGCTGCCCGGTGACCGCCTCCACCTCCTCGGCGCGGAATGCCTCGAAGAACGCGCCCCGCTCGTCGGAGATCAGCTTGGGAGTGAACACGAACGCTCCCGGCACCCGGGTTTCTGTTACGTCCATGTCCGGCTCAGTCCCGGCGGCGGAACTGCGCGGCCATCCGTTCCAGCACCGGGACGATCTCGCCGGGGCCGGGGGCGGCGGACATGTCCGCGTGCACGGCGGCGGCCCCCCGCTGGAACGACGGCTCGGTCAGCATCCTGGACAGCTCGTCGCGTACGCGCGCGGCGGTCAGGTCGCCGCTGTTCAGCACCACGCCCGCGCCCCTCGACTTCAGGTAGCGGGTGCTGTTCAGCGCGCTGCCCAGCTCCTCCATGATGATCATTTGGGGTACCCGGTGCGCGGCCGCGGCGAAGAACGTGCCGAAGCCGCCGTGGTGGACGACCGCCGCGCAGGTCGGCATGACCTGGGTGAGCGGCAGGTAGTCGAAGATCCGCACGTTGGCGGGGATGCGCGCCGTGTCGCCGCCCAGCTGGTCGGCGTTGACCGTGGCGACCACCTCGACGTCCATGTCCGCGACCGCCTCGAAGGTCGCCATGACCCGGGCGTCCGGGCCGTCGTGGACCGTGCGTCCGGTGACGCCCAGCGACAGGCACACCCGGGGCCGCGACGACGGCCGCCGCAACCACTCCGGAACCGGGGCGGCGCCGGTGTACGGCACCCACCGCATGGGGATCCGGCGCAGCCCGTCAGGAGTGGGCAGCTGCGGGGGCATCGGGTCGACGGTGAAGTCTCCGAACAGCAGGTCGTCATCGAACTCATGGCCGAACGGCTCGAACACCGGTGCCTGGAGCGCGGCCAGGGGGTCCTGGTCGGCGGTCACCCCGGACGCGGGGTCGGCGACGCGTTCGGCGAAGCGCCGACGGACCCAGCCGGAGTAGTCGGGGCCCCACATCATCCGGGCGGACGCGGCGCCGCACTCGCGGGCCGCGACCGACCCCGCCGGGCAGGCCGGATCCCAGATCACCAGGTCGGGACGCCAGGTCCGGGCGGCGGCGACGAGGGCGGCGGCGAGTTCCTGCCGTCCGTCCTCGTCCGGGTGGTACCGCT
Source organism: Actinomadura meridiana (assembly GCF_039537545.1). Lineage (NCBI taxonomy): Bacteria > Bacillati > Actinomycetota > Actinomycetes > Streptosporangiales > Thermomonosporaceae > Actinomadura > Actinomadura meridiana. Next base: position 819,293 of record NZ_BAABAS010000004.1, on the reverse strand, counting down.
TGTACGCGGCCGCCATGTAGTAGCGGGTCGCCCGCCAGAGCTGGGCGAACTCGGAACCGGCAGGGAAGCCGAGTGCGTCGCTGAAGCGGTCGAGTTCCGCGTCGGTGACCGTCGGCGGGGACGTCGGTTCGCCGAGCCCGACCGCCGTGAGCCCGGTCGCCGTGATCTGCTCGACCAGACCGTCGTTGCTGGCCACCCGCACCTCGTGACCGGCGCTCTGCAACGCCCATGCCAGCGGGACGCTGGGGTACAGATGGGCGGTCAGGGGTGCGACCGCGAAAAGAATCCGCATGTGGAGTCCCTAGCTGTCGTGGACGGCGCTGTCGGAGTCGCTGGCGCGTCCCGGGGGAGTGCCGCGGGACCAGACCACCTCGAACGCGAGCCGTTCGAAGCGCCAGCCCGCGTCGGTCCGGACCGCCTCGCCCTCGAAGCGGTCGCCGACCTGGAAGGGCTCGGGCGTCTCGTCGCGGTGCAGGTGGGTGGCGATCAGGTTTCCCCGCACCCGTGCCCGGTCGCCGTCGATTTCGACGGCGTGGCCTGCGGCGACATGGTGGGTCCGACGCCACTTGCCCATCATCGCGGCGGTGAACTCGGCCATGCCGGGCACGCCGTCATGACCGCCCATCGGGAACTCGAACCTGCCGTCCTCGGTGAAGACCGACCGTGCCCAGGTGTCGTCGAACTCGGCCTCGTCCAGCCCGGCCAGATAGCGGTCGACGAGATCCTGGACGCCGATCCGGTCGACGAGCAGGTGCAGTGTGTCCGCGTCGTGTGGCATGTGAGTCGTCCTCCCTCGGCCTCAGTTCGCGGGGACGGCCGGGGGGCCGAACCAGCGGGCCAGGGCGTCGGTCAGGTCGTCCCGCGCGCCGGGCGCGGCCCAGGCCACGTGCCCGTCCGGGCGCACCAGGACGGCGTCCGCCTGCGGGAACCCGGCGTCGGCGGCGGGCTTGGCGGTCACCACGTCCACCCGGTCGGCCCATGGCCGCGCGGACCGCCGGACCGACTCGTCGTGGGCAAGGTCGAGGACGAGCCCGCGCCCGCCGCGTAGGAGCGGGAAGGCCGTGGTCGTTCCCTCCTCCATGGCGAGTTCCAGATCCGGCATACGTAGCCCCAGCAGCGGATGGTCGCCGTCGCCCATCGGGTAGCGGATCTCCAGCCCGCTGACCATTCCGGCCAGGTGCCGGTGGACGACGTCGTGTTCGGTGAGTTCGCCCATCACGTCGCGGAGCGGCTGCATCGCGGAACCGCCCAGGAACAGGAGCCCTTGGGCACGGGTGTTGTCGAGCAGCCGACTGCCCACCGCGTGCCGTTCGTCGTGGTAGGTGTCGAGCAGCGTGTCCGGGGCCTGGCCGCGGACCACGGCGGCGAGTTTCCAGCCGAGGTTGAAGGCGTCCTGGATACCGGTGTTCATGCCGAGCCCGCCCGCCGGGAGGTGGACGTGCGCGGCGTCCCCAGCGAGCAGCACCCGCGACCGGCGGTACTCGGTCGCCAGCCGGGTGGCGTCGCCGAACGCGCTCACCCACAGCGCCTCGCCCTGGCTGATGTCCTCGCCCGTGAGCCGCTGCCAGCCGGCGGCGACCTCGTCGAACGTCGGCGGCGCGGTGCGCCGCTGCGGGGGAATGTCGCGTTCGCACACCACGACCCGGTCGATCCCGTCGCCGATGCGGGCCGACATCGCGACGCCGCCGGGCAGCCACTCGCCGATGAAGCGCGGCCGGATGTCGCAGCCCCGCACGTCGGCGAGGAACAGTTCCAGGGTGGCGGGGGTGCCGGGGAAGTCGAAACCGGCCAGCTCGCGGACCGTGCTGCGGCCGCCGTCGCACCCGACCAGGTACCGTGCGCGCAGCGTCAGCGGTCCGTCCGGCCCGTCGATCTGGACCTCCACGGCGTCGCCGGTGTCGGTCAGGCCGACGACGGTGTGGCCGCGGCGCGGGTCGCAACCGAGGTCGGCGACCCAGCCGCGCAGCATCGTCTCGGTGTGGACCTGCGGCAGGTCCACGACGGCCGGATGGGCCTCGGGGAACACTCCGAAGTCCAGCGGCAGCCCGCCGAAGTGGCCTCGGGTGGTGGTCTCGAGGGGGGCGCCCAGCGCGTCGAACCTGTCGACGAGGCCGCGCTGCGCGAACACCTCCATGGTCCGTGGGGTGAAGCCCAGCCCGCGCGATTCGGTGGTGGGTTCGGTCAGCCGGTCCAGGACGATGACCTCGACCCCGGCGAGGCGCAGCTCTCCCGCGAGCATCAGCCCGGTCGGCCCGGCGCCGACGACGATGACCTCGGCGTCCAGCGCTGCGTCCAGTGCGGTGTCCAATGGGGCGTCTAGTGCGGCATCCATCAGTGGTCTCCTGTCCAGGTCAGGGGTTCGGGGCGCCGAACCAGCGCTGAAGCGCGGCGTGCGGGTCGGCCGTCCCGTCGTCGACCCACGCGACGTGACCGTCCGGGCGGAGCAGGACCGCGCGGACGTCCGTGTCGCCCTCGGCTGACACAGTGCGGACGCGGTCCGCCCAGGCGGCGGCCGTCCCGGGCGGCAGTCCGGCGGTGAGGTCGAGCAGCACGCCGTGGCCGGTGCGGAGCAGCTCCGTGGTGCTGGACGGGCCGTCCTCCGTGGTCAGCTCCCAGTGCGGCACCCGGCTCCCGAGCAGGGGGACGGCGCCGTCGTCGGCGTAGCGGACGTCCAGGCCGCTGACCATCCCGGCCAGCCGTCCGACCACCTCGTCATGGCCGAACAGCTCGGCCATGACCCCGCGCAGGGGCTCCACCTCCGGGCCGCCGAGCAGCAACGTGGCCTGCGCCTCGATGTTGCCCAGCACCCGGCTTCCGACGGCGTGTCGTTCGTCGTGGTAGGTGTCGAGCAGGCCGGGCGGCGCCCAGCCGCGCATCCGCGCCGCCAGCTTCCAGCCCAGGTTCACGGCGTCCTGGAGGCCCAGGTTGAGGGCCTGGCCGCCGACCGGCATCTGCGCGTGGGCGGCGTCCCCGGCGAGCAGCACCCGGCCGAGGCGGTACCGCTCGGCGAGCCTGCGGGCGTTGCCGAAGGCGTTCAGCCAGATGGGCTCGCCCGCGCCGATGTCCTCGCCGGTGACCCTCGCCCACGTGGCGGCGACCTCCGCGAACTCCGGGTCGCCGGTGCGTGGCGCGGCGTCCGCGCCGAACTCGTGCACCATGACCCGGGTGACGCCGTCGGGCCGCCGGTGGGCGATGGCGAGGCCGCGCTCGTGGCGTTCGAACCGGCGGTCGGGGACGTCGATCCCGGCCACGTCGGCGCGCAGCAGCTCGCGGGTCGCGTCCGCCCCTGGGAAGGGGAAGCCCGCGAGCCGGCGGACGGTGCTGCCCTCTCCGTCGCATCCCACCAGGTAGGCGGCCCGGATCCGGACCGCGCCCTCGGGCCCGACTGCGTCGACCTCCACCCCGGACTCGGTCTGCCGCAGGCCCACCAGCTCGTGGCCGCGCAGGACGACCGCGCCGAGACCGGTCGCCCAGTCGCCGAGAAGCCGTTCGGTTCGGGCTTGCGGGACCTTCCACAGGCCCGGGTACCGGCTGTCCAGCCCGCCGAAGTCGAGGCCGATCCCGCCGAAGTGCCCACGCATGTCGTTGGGCACCGGGCCCAGAGCGTCGAGGAGCCCGCGCTGGTCGAAGATCTCCATGGTGCGCGCGTGCAGGGTCGACGCCCGCGATTCGGTGGTCGGGGCCGGCAGGCGCTCCAGGAGCACCACGTCCACCCCGCCGAGCCGGAGCTCACCGGCGAGCATCAGCCCCACCGGGCCCGCGCCCACCACCACGACCTGTGCCTCCACCGTCGCCCCCACCGGTCGGTCACGAGCAGTTCAGTTGTTAATTCCGGTGAATACAGAGCACCGGACAATGACATCAATGTTCTTCGGTGCCCGCGCCGGATTCAAGCGGGTGAACCTGAGAACGAGCCGCAGTTCGTCAGGAATTCCACAGCCGCCGACGTCGTTTTCCAAGATGACGTCAGAACAACGTCAGATCGGCTCGGCGACCCCATTCGGGAAACCGTCGTCAACGATCATGACGTCGCCCTCCCGGCGCGCGACGGCGGCCGGATCCGCGTGCCGCGTCCACCCCTCGGGGAGCCCGCGCAGCGAGACTCGGTGAACGTCGGATCCGCGCAGCGCGAGCGCGGCGGCGTAGCCGGGGTCGGCGGGCAGATCGTCCACCAGCCAGCCATCGGGACGCGCCGCCGCGTCTCCGTCGCCGAGGTAGTCGGCGGCCGGACCACGGCCGAGCCCGGTCCCGAGGCCCTTGAGGTAGGCCTCCTTGCGGGTCCACAGCCGGGCGAACGCGGCGGGGCGCCGCTCGGGCGGCACCCCGGCCAGGTCCGCGCGCTCCCGGACGTGCAGGCGCGGTGAGCAGACCTCCACGGTCGCGGCGGACGGGACGCGCTGCACGTCCACCCCGACCGGGACGGAAGCCACCGCGACCAGCGCCACCCCATGCCCGTGCGACAGGGAGAAGTGCGGCGGCGGGACGTTTCCCGGCGACCCGTCCAGCACCACCGGCCTCCCGTGCGGCGCGGCGCACCGCGGGCAGGGTGCCCGGCCAAACCGCACGTCCGCCGGGCCGACGCCCAGGTACCGGGCCAGGATCCGGCGCAGCGCGACGTGCGCCGACACGTACCTGGCCCGGTCCCGAGGGTGGACGAAGGCACCGGCGCGCTTTCGCTCCCGGTCGTCGAGTTCGTGCTCGGGGCCGCCGGTCCAGGGGCGGCGGAGGATCCAGACGTCCGCCTCGCCGGGCCCGGCGGCGAGCGTCACGGACGCGCGCCCTCCGCGTGGCCCTCCGCATGGGTCTTCGCGTGCCCGAGTGTGGCGAGGCTGTTGGTGCTGAGCGCCGTGTGGACGTACTCGCGGGCGTCGCCGACCGTCGCGTTCTCACCCAGGACGCGGGCGATGTTGGCCGGGTTGAGCACCACAGTGTGCTGCGACGAGGCCAGGACACCGCCCTCGTTCTCCTGGAACGTCCAGTAGCCGGTGTGCAGCGACAACAGGGCGGGCAACGTGACCTGCTTGTACGCGATCTTCTGCGCGGGCAGGCACACGCGGTACGACTTGGTGGTGTGCGTGGAGCCGTCCTTGGCCCGGGTGTCCATCTCCAGGGTCTGGAGCCCGGGGGAGGGCTCCTCCAGCCGGACGGTCGCCACGTGCGGCAGCCGCTCGGCCCAGCGGTCCGCCTCGTCGATGAAGTCGTAGACGTCCTTGGCCGACCCGTCGATCTGGACGGAGTCCTCGAAGGAGAAGGTCAGCTCCTCGGCGGCGTGCGCGGCCTCCACGTTGTCCTTCAGCGCGGCCAGCTCCGAGCGGGAGTTGCGGTCGACCGCCCGGTCGATCCAGGCCAGGCCGTCCGGGTCGTCGTCGATCGCCCGGTAGTCGTGCAGCAGCCGGACCCGGGACTCGGTCTCCGACAGCGGCTCGATGATCCAGGTGCCGCCCATGGCGGCGACCGGCGGCGCGGACACCTCCTGGCGGAAGGTGATGCGCAGTTCGTCGGCGTCCAGCGTCCGGTAGGAGGTCCAGGTCTTGGCGGTCTCGTTCGCGGTCGCCCAGATCTGGATGCGTTCGTCGCCCGCGCCGCGTTCGAGCTGCTCGACGTGGATGGTGGGCGGGAAGATCCGGGGCCAGTTCGCCACCTCGGCGAGCAGCCGGTACACGGCGGCGGCCGGAGCCGAGATCGTGATCTCGTGCTCCACTTCCCGCGGTCCCTTCTGGTCCATGGTCGGTCTCCTCTAGAAGTTGCCGAGGCCGCCGCAGACGTTGATCGCCTGGGACGTGATCGAGGCGGCGGTGTCGGAGGCCAGATAGCCGACCAGTCCGGCGACCTCCTCGGGGGTCGAGTAGCGGCCGAGCGGGATCTTCGCCTGGAACTTCTCCAGGATCGCGTCCTCGGTCGTCTGGTAGGCGGCGGCGTACCCGGCCCGGACGCGCTGGGCCATCGGCGTCTCCACGTAGCCGGGGCAGACCGCGTTGACCGTGATGCCGGTGGGCGCCAGCTCGTTGCCGAGCGCCTTGGTGAACCCGACGACACCGTGCTTGGACGCCGAGTACGGCGCGCCCAGCACCACGCCCTGCTTGCCCGCGGTGGACGCGATGTTGATGATCCGGCCGTGGCCCCGCTCGCGCATGCCGCCCGCGTTCAGAACGGCGCGGGTCGTTCTGAACACGCTGTTGAGGTTGGTGTTGATGACGTCCTGCCAGAGCTCGTCGTCGATGTCGGCGGTCACGCCGCCGCCCGACCGGCCCGCGTTGTTGACCAGGACGTCGACCGGGCCGAGCGCCTTGACCGCCGCGCCCACGAACGCCGCGACCTCCTCGTCGGACCGCACGTCCAAGGCCGTGCCCGCGGCCTCGAAGCCCTCGCCCCGCAGCTCCTTGACGGTCCGCGCGACATTCTCGGCGTTGCGGGCGCCGACGAACACGTGGTGGCCCTGCCCGGCCAGCGTCCGCGCGGTGGCGAGGCCGATTCCGCTCGTCGCGCCGGTGATCAGCGCGACCCTCTGTCCTGACATCTCCTCGACTCCATTCACAGACAATTATCCGACCCTGTCGTTCATCTTCTTCGAAATTCGCCGGGCCCTCAATGCGCCGAACCTCAATTAATGGTGCACTCTTTCAGGGGAATGTCAGAGAAATGATTCGTCCCGTCCCGCGCACCGCGCCGGGGCCAGGCATGCCTCGAAGAATCCGAGTGCCGCGAGATGGTAGGCGCGGGCCGTCCAGCCGAGGCTCAGGTTGTGGGCGCCGTCCGGCACCCGGTCGACGACGACCCGGGGTGCCGAGGTGAACCACGTCCGCAGGTCGGCGACCGACCGCTCGTCGTGGTGCCACCACGACTCGTGCTCGGCGAAGGTGAGGCGCACCGGCACGCGGACGCCCGCCGCGACGTCCCGGAAGGCCGTCGGCCAGCCCGGCACGTCCGCCAGCTCCCGTGGGGGCACCGGCGCGACGATGTCCTCGCTGCCCTTGAGCGTCCCCGGCGGGTAGAGGCGCAGCGGGCCCCAGTTGCGGCGCCACGCCCGGCGCCGGAGGTCGCCGGTGTCGGCGGCGTAGCGGTGGCCGCAGCCCGAGACGTCGACGCCCAGCAGGCCGGAGCCGAGGTCCCGGGCCGCCGTGAGCGCCACCTTCCCCCCGAACGAGTGGCCCAGGAGGAAGAGGCCCGCTCCCGTGTCGTGCTCGGCGGAGAACGCGGCGAGCGCCGCCAGCAGCGTGCCGGCCTGCTCCTCGACGGTCTGGCCGTCGGGGAGCGGCCGGGTGGACGCCCCGTAGCCCGGCCGGTCGACGGCCAGGACCGAGAAGCCCAGCCGGGAGCCGAGCGTCAGCAGCGACACGTCCGGATGGGCGGGGCCGTGGAAGTAGCCCGCGCTCATCCCGAGCCCGTGCAGCGCGACCACCGTCGCGGTCGGCGTGCCCCCCTCCGGCTCGCTGAGCAGCGCGGACAGGGCGACGCCCGCGGCGTCCAGCGTGATCGCGCGGGGCCGGGTCATCAGGTCGCGGCGGATCCGGCGAGCGCCTCGTTGACGGCCTCCACCAGCACGGCCGGGGTGTGCTCGATGGCCAGCAGGTCGTCGTCGAGCGTGACGCGGTACTCGCGCTCGATCCGGCTGCCGGTCTCCAGCAGCGCGAGCGACTCGTAGCCGAGCGCCTCGAACGTCGTGCCGGTGATGTCGCCGTCCAGGTCGACGGACTCGTCGGCCCCGGCGGCCTCCCGCAGGATGCGTTTGAGGTCGTCAAGGGTGAATGCGTTGGACATAGCCGTTCCTTTCGTCGTGGTCAGGGGGCTCGTCGTGGTCGGCGGGCCGGTGCCGTCAGTCGGCGGCGCGCAGGACGACCGCGGAGTTGAAGCCCAGGTGGCCGCGCGCCAGGACGAGGGCCGTGCGCACCTCCGCCGTGCGGGGCTGGTCGGTGACGAGGTCCAGCCCGTATTCGTCGAGCGGCTCGACGTTCACCGTCGGCGGGATGAGGCCCTCCTCCATGGCGAGCAGAGCGGCCGCGAGGTCGAGCGGCGCGGCACCGGAGTACAGGCGGCCGGTCATGGTCTTGGGCGCCGTCACCGGGACGCCGCCCTCGCCGAAGACCGCGCGCAGCGCCGCGGCCTCCGCCCGGTCCAGTTCGGGGACGGCGGCCGCGTCGGCGAAGACCACGTCGACGTCGTCCGGACGGACCCCGGCGTCGGCCAGCGCCAGCTCGACGGCCTTGCGCAGCCCCGGCTCCTGCCCGCTGCCCGGCTTCGGGTCGATGGTGGCGCCGTGCCCGGCGACCCTGCCGTAGACCTTCGCGCCACGCGCCCGCGCCGCGTGCTCGTCCTCCAGGATCAGGATCGCGCCGCCCTCACCCGGCACGTGGCCCGAGGCGTCCCGGTCGAACGGCAGGTAGGCGCGGAACGGGTCGTCGACCGTGGTCAGCCGCCCCCCGGCCATCTGCGCGACCCAGCCCCACGGGCACAGGGAGGCGTCCACGCCGCCGGTGACGATCAGCGGCGTGCCCTTGCGGATCTGCCGCCGGGCCTGCGCGAGCGCGTCCAGGCCGCCCGCCTGGTCGCTGACCACCACGCCGCTCGGGCCCTTCATGCCCTGGCGGATGGAGATCTGGCCGCTGTTGACCGCGTAGAACCAGGCGAACGACTGGTAGGCGCTGACGTACTCGCTGCCCTTGCTCCATAACCGTCGCAGCTCGTCCTGCCCGAACTCGAAGCCGCCGGACGCGCTCGCCGTCATCACGCCCATGTCGAAGGCGGGCAGCTCCCCGGGGACAACCCCGGCGTCGGCCAGCGCCCAGTCGGCGGCGACCAGGGCGAGCCTCGTCATCCGGTCGGTCTGCGGAAGCAGCCGGTTCGGCAGATGGTCCTCGGCGCTGAAGTCGTGGATCTCCCCGGCGAGCCGGGACGGGTACCGCGACGGGTCGAAACGGGTGATCCTGTCGATCCCGCTCTTGCCGACCCGGGCGGAGTACCAGAAGTCCTGGACGCCGAGGCCGATGGGGGAGACCAGGCCCAGCCCGGTCACCACGGCCGACGCTGTCATGCGGCGCTCCTCTCCGGACGGGCGAGCACCATGGCGCTCTGGAACCCCCCGAACCCACTGCCGACGCTCAAGACCGCATCGGTGGTGTGCTCGCGGGCGACGAGCGGGACATAGTCGAGATCGCATTCGGGGTCCGGGGTGTGCAGGTTGGCGGTCGGTGGCACCACGTTGTGGGTCATGGCCAGGACCGACGCCGCGATTTCGATGGAGCCGATGGCGCCGAGCGAGTGCCCGACCATCGACTTGATGGAGCTGACAGGCGTCCGGTAGGCGTGCTCGCCGAGGCTGCGCTTGAACGCGGCGGTCTCGTGCCGGTCGTTCTGCTTGGTGCCCGAACCGTGGGCGTTGACGTAGTCGATGGCCGTCGGGTCCAGGCGGGCCTCGTCCAGGGCCGTCCTGATGGCCTCGGCCATCTCCAGGCCGTCCGGGCGCAGGCCCGTCATGTGGTAGGCGTTGCTGCGGGTGGCGTACCCGGCGACCTCGGCGTACACGTGGGCGCCGCGGCGGCGGGCGCTGCCCAGCTCCTCCAGGACGAAGAACGCCGCGCCCTCGCCCAGCACGAACCCGTTGCGGGTGCCGTCGAACGGCCGGGACGCCCGCTCCGGCTCGTCGTGCCTCGGGGTGGTCGCCTTGATCGCGTCGAAGCAGGCCATCGTGATCGGGGAGATCGGCGCGTCGGACGACCCGGCGACCATCACGTCGGCGGTGCCCTCGCGGATCAGGTCGACCGCGTAGCCGATCGAGTCGATGCCCGAGGTGCATCCCGTCGACACGACGGTGCTCGGGCCCTCGGCGCCGACCGTCCAGGCGACCTCGGCCGCGAACGAGCTCGGGACGAAGTAGTCGTACAGGTGCGGAAGCGCGTACTCGTGGTCGACGAGGTCGAGCCGTCCGCCGTCGCTGACGACCCGGTACTCCCGGTCCAGGCCCATCGTGGCGCCGACCGCGCTGCCGACCGTCACGCCGACGCGGTACGGGTCGTGGCCCTCCAGGTCGAGACCGCTGTCCGCCACGGCGGCGCCCGCCGCGACGACGGCGAACTGGGCGGCCCGGTCCATCCGGCGGATCTCCTGCGGGCCGAGCCCGTAAGCCTCCGGATCGAAGTCGATCTCGGCCGCGACCCGGGACCGGAACGGGGACGGGTCGAAGAACGTGATCCCCCGGGTCGCGGTGCGGCCCTCGCTCAGCAGCGACCAGAAGGCGTCCCGGCCGAGGCCGCCGGGGGCGAGCACCTCCACCCCCGTGATGACCACGCGGCGGTCGGTCATTCCCCGGCCTCCCAGTGGTAGAAGCGGCTGGCCATCGCGTCGGCGGGCGACCGCCACGTGGCCGGGTCGTAGGCCTCGATGAACGGCTTGAGGTCGGCGCTGATCCGCACGAAGCGCGGGTCGGTCTTCGCCTCCTCGATCCGGTCGCCGCCGTTCTGCCCGTCGAAGTCCTGGAGGTGGAAGTACAGCCCCCTGTAGGTGAACAGCTCACGGCGGCGGGTGCCCATCCGGTGCGGCATCTCCGTGGCGTCGAATTCGGCGAAGAGCCGCGCCACCTCAGCACTCGAACCCAGGTCCATCCGGGCCACTATCAGATTGCTGTGCATACGCCCTCCTCATTCTTTGACCTCGCGGCCGACGGCGTCCCCCGGGCATGCGCGATCGGCGCACCACAAAAGGGGGGAAGGAAGTCAGGAAGCGGTTCCGAAGACAGAGCACCGGACCTTGGCCCAAGTATTCTTCGGCGGCAAAGCCGATCTCAAGACCGGAAAAGAAAGAAACGTTGCGGGATCTGCAGGCGTTCTACGGTTGTGTTCGCGGATTTCCAGGCGGATGTCAGGGACTCGTCAAATCCGCGGCCGGTCGCCTTTCTCGGCGCGGCGGGCGAAGCAGGCGTGGACGTCGCTCTCGGCGTAGTAGGTGCGGCCCGCCCGGGTGACGCGGCGCCACTTCTGCTCGCTCGCCAGCCGGTAGACGGTGCCGGACGGCGTCCGCCACAGCCGGGAGATGTCCGCCGCGGTGAGCCAGCGTTCGGGGGCGGCGGGCTCCATCTCGCGGCGGAGGCCCGTCCACTGGGGGCCGTCCCACGCGTGCGCGGGGTCGGCGTCGCACCGCACGCGCGTGCCGTGGCCGGGCCGGATGGCCGCGGTCAGCTCGCCGCCGCAGCCGGGGGCCGCGCAGGGGCCGACGACGATGCGCCGGACCGGTTCGCGGTGCGCGGTCCGGCGGGCGGACCGCGCCACCCGGGCGATCTCGGCCGTCAGCTCGCCCGCGGCGGGATGCGCGGCCAGCCAGTCGACATGGTCCAGCAGGAAGCGGGCGAGGAGCGCGACGTCCCGGCGCGGGGCGGGCAGCCGCCGCTGCTGCGCGACGAGCCCGCTCCAGGACGCCAGCACGGCCAGGATCTCGGCGCGCGCCTCGACCGCCGCCGTGTTCAGGGCGAGGCCGGGCAGCGGGCCGCCGCTGGTCTTCTCCCGCAGCCCGGCCGCCGCCCCCACCTCCAGCGCCGAACCGCAGCCGCGGTAGAGGGCGGGCAGCGTCCCGAGCAGGCCGGTCAGGGTGTCGAGGCAGGGACGGCACAGCCGCCGCCGCTGCCCCGTCCCGGTCAGGCGCCGCCCGCAGCCGTCGCCCTCGCACAGCCGCGCGTCCCCGCTCGATCGTTCCATTTTCAACCGTTCCATTTTCAACCGTGCCCCAGCCGGAAGCCGACGCCCCGGACGGTCAGGATCCACTCGCTGGCGCCGAGCTTGCCGCGCAGGCTGCTGACGTGGGTGTCGATCGTGCGCCGGGAGCACGAGTCGCCCCACACCTGCGCGATGATCTGCTTGCGGGTGATGACGGTGCCGGGCCGGGAGGCCAGCAGGTAGAGCAGGTCGAACTCCTTGCGGGTCAGCTCGACGGTCGCGCCGTCCACGGTGACCTGGCGGGCCGCCGAGTCGATGCGGAGCCGCCCGTTCGCTAAGTCGCCGGAGACGGGCCGGGGCTTCGCCCGGCGCATCACCGCGTCGATGCGGGCCACCAGCTCGCGGAACCCGTAGGGCTTGACGAGGTAGTCGTCCGCGCCCGCCTGGAGGCCGAGGACCCGGTCGAGTTCGCTGCCGAGGGCGGTGACCGCGATCACCGGGACGTCGCCCGCGGCCCGGATGCTGCGACAGACCTCCAGGCCGTCAAGGTCGGGAAGTTCGAGATCGAGGAGGACGAGGTCGGCGTCGCCGAACAGCCGGAGCGCATCGGCGCCCGTGCGCACGCTGTCGACCTGGTGGCTGTGCCGGCTCAGGCCCCGCACCAGGGTCGCGGCCTCGCCGACGTGGTTCTCCACGACGAGGATCCGCAGCCCGTCAGCCTTTCCTCGGTGCGCGGGCAGGGCGTGGGCCGCGTCAGGGAGCACTGTCATCGCGGTGGGATTCCTTCCGGCTTGGGCGTTGAATCTGGTCTGCTGGCACGACGGGGAGACGAGTTGAAATGTCAATGACATTGGAGGGGATCGCAGGCGCCATGACCCGACGGAATGCGACGCGTCTCCCCGTCTCCGGGCATGAGAAGGCCCCGTGCACGCGTCATCAGGACGCGCCACAGCAGAAACAGCCCGCAGCGAAGTGAACACGGCGCCCCCCGATCGCACCGTAGACGTTCAGTAATTGCTAGCTGGACGAAGCCAGTTCGGCCCGGAGAGGCGGCTCGACCACGAACTCGGCGAGCGTCCCGGCGACACCGGGCCTTGGCGGCTCGTTCAGTGACCCGTCATTCCCGTGGGATTCGCTGGTCGATCCAGTGAACATTGGTCACACCTGGACGGTCGAGCTGAGACAACAGCGAACACCGCATGCTTCACCGGCTCCCCTCATCAACACGTGCCGAGTGGCCGGGCCCGCCGCCCGGCCCTGGACGTCCACCACGTCCCACGACTCCCCCGAACCCCGTCTGCTGACGCCGAATCGTCACATAGAGGTGAGATTACAGCGTTTGATATCACATAAAAGTGATTGTTATCCTAAGGAGGATCTTGAGGTGGTGTCAACCAGGTCACTTCCGGTCAACGGTTGAAGCGGGGTGATTCAGGGTGTCGATCCGACAGCGGAAGGGAGTATCGGGTGGCAGGGAGCGGTTCGCCCGACAACGAGACCAGAGCCGAATCGTCCGAGCTCTCGCTTGCCGAGAAGATCGGCTTCTTGTTCCGCACCGTGCATCCGGCCGGACGCGGCCCCTACTCCTTGCAGGAGGCGGCCGACGGGATCACCGGTCTCACCGGTGAGAAGGTGTCCCACAACACGTTGTGGCGACTGCGCACCGGCAAGAACAACAACCCCACCAAACGCGTCCTGGAGGGGCTGGCCGCCTTCTTCGAGGTTAACCCCGCCTACTTCTTCGACGACGAGGCGTCCAAGGTCATCGAGAACCAGGTCGAACTCCTCGCCATGCTCCGCGACACGGGGGTGCGGGGCGCCCAGATGCGAGCCTTCTTCGACTTGTCACCCGGTGCCCAGAGCATGATCAGTGACCTGATCGAGGCGACCGCGCGGCTGGAGCGGCAACGCCGTCAACAGCCGGACAATCCCATGGCCGCCGAATAGGGCGGATGCGGCGGGCGGGACGGTTGTGGCAAGATTAGCTGGCTGGGAATCGACTTCTATCGCCTAGAATGGTCAGCGGCCTGGCAAGGGCGGGGTGCCCCCAGGGCCACGGGGATTCAATGGGGGAGCGGTAGCATGCTGACACGTGCTCTGCGGCGACGATGTCGCGCTTTAGTCGATGCTCTGGACGTGCCGGTCCCCTGGGATCTGGAAGAGTTCTGTGCCCGCGTCGCCGAACACACCGGACGGGTGCTCACGGTGATGCCGCCGATCCCCGCCGTTCCCGGCGGGCCCTGCGGTCTGTACATCCCCACCGACGGCGCCGACTACGTCTTCGCCGTCGGTGGAACGAGCCGTTACCACCGCGAACATGTGCTCCTGCACGAGGTCGGCCATCTGCTGTGCGGGCACAAAGGTGGCGCGCTCCAAGCGACCGACCTCGCCGAATATCTGGTTCCTGGGCTGGACGCTGGCATGGTCAAGTCGATGCTGGGCCGAACCGCCTACAACGACGTCCAGGAACAGCAGGCCGAATACTTCGCCACGCTCGTCATGTTGCGCGCGGCGTGCCGGGACGGCGCCTGGCACGGAAACCCTGGAGTCTCCACCGATCCCGAGATCGCGAAGGTTTTGACGAGGCTTCAGGGTAATTGGGGCAACGGCCGCGCGATATGAACCTCGGGTGGGTGATGTCTCACCGGACATTTCCATCAGGCGGCCCACTCTCCCCAGGGGTGACATATTAACGTCGTCTTATTCAGCGTCGTGTTCACCGCCTTCGTCTCAGCCGCCTGCAAGGGCCGGGATCTGCGACGGGGATCATCGCAACCGGGGCTGGGCGCGTTATGCCTGTTGCTGACGACGCTGGGTCTCGCGTTCGCCCTGCTGTCCGACACCGCGCAGGATTTGGAGAACACGCTCTACCCGAATCTCGGCCGACTGCTGTCGAATATCTGCGCGCTGCTGGCCGCCCTGGGCATCGTGTCGCAGCGGCTCAGCGTCAGCCATTCCCCCGAGGTCGCGAGAGCCAAGATCCGCAGACGGGTCGTGTTGTTCTCCGTCAGCATTGTCACGATGACGGTCCTGTTCCTCAGCAGCCCCCTGCCGGTCACGGTCGGCGAGTTCGCCAACCGCTATCCCGAGCGTCCCGCACTGGTCGGCTACAGCCTCATCTTCGTGGCGGGATTCGGCTCCGCGATGATCGACCTACTGATTCTGTCGGCGCGATTCGCCTGCCATGCCACTCGTCCCGCACTGCGGCTCGGGTTACGGACGGTGGGCGTCGGCGCGGCGATCGAACTGGCCTCTCTCGCGGAGGGGACGGTGTTCATCATTTCCCAGGCGGCGGGCCTGCCCTCGCCCACCCCCGGCCATGACGAGCCCTGCACGTCGGTGTTCACGCCCGCGGGTTGTGCGTTCGCGATCGGATTTCCCTCACTGGCCGCACTGCTGATCATCGTCGGGATGAGCCTGCCCGCATGGGGCCCGGCGCTCGCCGCACCCGTGCGCTGGGCCCGGGACCTGCGCCTCCTGCGGCGGCTCTACCCCCTCTGGGACGCCCTGCACGAAGTGTTCCCGCACATCGCGTTGCCCGCGTCACCGTCCGCCTGGCCGCGCTACCGGCTCCAGCGACGAGTCATCGAGGTCCACGACGGGCTCCTGGCGCTACGCCCCTACTACAGTTCGGACGCCCGTGACGCGGCCCGGCGCCTGGCGGACGAGGTCGGCGGCGGCAAGGCCGAGGCCACCGTCGAGGCCGCCGTCATCTCCGGCGCCCTCCACGCGCGCACGACGGCCGTCGGCGAGCCCCCGCCGCCCCCCGACCAGGACGAGGCCCGCCAGGAGACCGACCTGATCAGCGACGCGACCTGGCTGGCCCAGGTCGCCGAAGCCTTCGTCACCTTCCAGACCGAACGACCCCTGGCCCGACCGGACGACGAGGCCCGGCATCAAGGCCGTGTCTCACCCGGTCTGTTCGGCCAGGCCGACGATGATGCCCGAGGGGCCGCGTAGGTAGCAGAGCAGGTAGACGTTCTCGTAGTTCGCCACCTCGCCGAGGAGTTCGGCGCCGTGGGGGCGCAGCCGGGCGATGCTGTCGTGGATGTCGTCTACGGCGAACATGACGCGATGCAGGCCCACCGTGTTGGGCGGCGGCTGCGGCGGCTCGGCCCCGATCGCCACGGGGGCGTGGTACTTCGTCAGCTCCAGCTTGCTGTGCCCGTCCGGGGTCCGCATCATCGCGATGTCGGTCCGGACCCCGTCCAGCCCGACGGTCTGGTCCGCGAAGGGACCTTCGATCTCCCCCTTCCCCTCCAGCTCCATCCCGAGCTCGGTGAAGAACGCGACGGCGGCGTCCAGATCGTTCACGACGATGGCGACATTGTCCATCCGCTGAATGGCCATGTCCCGATCCTAGGGATCCGCTGGACGAGTGCGCCGGAGTCTAAGGAATCGGGGTGTTCATGAGGGGCGGCGTCGTTCTGTTGTGACGAAGCGGAGGACCGTGTAGGCCATTGTCGCGGCGGCCGCGGTGCAGACGACTGCCTGGCCGATGATTTCGATGGTCGGGTTCCTGCCCGGGGGAAGCAGCAGCACCTGGACGGTGGCGCCGAGCGGGACGACCAGCTTCGCCAGGAGCCCGGCGGAGCCGGGGCGGGGGGTACCAGTGGACGGGCCCGGTGCCACCGTCGGCTCGACCGCCGATTAACGATCATGGCCCTTTTCTACTCCATACCGGACGTGGGGGTACCTCGTTGTTGGTCGGCGCGGGGCCCTGGTTGCCTCGGTAGTCCGGCGCCGTTCATCTGGATGACACGGTTTGCGGACTGTGTCACTATTGTCGGCGCTCGGCAGCTGTCACCGGGGAATCGACTGCGGGCCGCGGGAGTAACGGGAGGTCGGGTGCGCGGGACGGGTGTGCGCGAACGAGTGCGGGTCGGCTGATGGCCCACGCGCGTCCTCCGGTCAAGCCCCCCGTGCGGCGACGGTACGGGGTGCTCGGCGCCGTGCTCACGATCGTGTTCCTGCTGGCGGTGGGGTACGCGGCCGTGGAGTACGCGGATCGGTCGTCCGGAAAGCCGGGCGCGTCTCCCGCCACGGGAACGGCAGGCGCGGGCCCGGAGGGCGGGTCTTCCACACAGAACCCGGGGTCGTCGGACGATCCGGTCGGGGTCGGGCAGAAGAAGTCCGCTTCGCCATCGCAGACGCCGACCACCACCACGCCCACTGCGTCCAGTGCCACGCCTTCGCCTTCGTCGCCGTCCACTACCGGACGCGGCACGCCCAGGACCACGCCGCCCCAGCGGGGGATCGACTCTCCCGCGTGGACGGTCGGCGTCAGGTACCGCGCCGGCGACAGGGTGACCCATGGGGGCGCGGCCTACGTGTGCCGGCAGGGGCACACCTCGCAGGCCGACTGGCCCCCTCAGGACACCCCCACGCTCTGGAGTCCCGCCTGAAAGTGACCCGGCCGGGACGCGCCGTGGCGGCCGTCAATAAATCTTTAGCCGGGGTTGTCACAGGGCGGACCGTTTTGTTGTCTTAGCTGGTGGTTGGGACTGCGACCGGCGTCCCGGGATCAGGAGTCAGTAATGAAGATCGTCGTCATTGGTGGTACCGGCCTGATCGGTTCGAAGCTTGTGGCGAGACTCGGTGAACTGGGTCATGAGGCGGTGCCCGCCGCGCCGAACACCGGCGTCGACACCCTCACCGGCGAGGGGGTCGCCGAGGTGGTGGACGGCGCGTCCGTGGTGATCGACGTGTCCAACTCCCCGTCGTTCGAGGACGCCGCCGTCCTGGAGTTCTTCCGGACGTCCACCGGGAACCTGCTGGCGGCGGAGGAGAAGGCCGGGGTCGGCCACCATGTCGTGCTGTCGGTGGTGGGCGCCGAGCGGCGGCCCGACATCGGCTACTTCCGGGCGAAGAACGCCCAGGAGGCGTTGGTCGAGGAGTCGGGGATCCCGTTCTCGGTCGTCCACGCGACGCAGTTCTTCGAGTTCGCGCACCGGATCGCCGACGAGGCCACCGACGGCGACAAGGTCCGCATGCCGCCGGTCCTTTTCCAGCCGATGGCGGGTGACGAGGTCGCCCAGGCGGTCGGCGCGGCGGCGGTGGGCGCGCCGCTGAACGGGCGGATCGAGATCGCGGGGCCCGAGCGGTTCCGCATGGACGAGTTCTTCCGCACGGCCCTCACGGCCTGGGGCGACCCGCGCGAGGTGGTCAGCGACCCGCACGCGCGGTACTTCGGGGGCGAGATGCAGGAGCGCAATCTCGTGCCGGGCGAGGGCGCGACCTTCGGCAAGATCAAGTACGCCGACTGGCTGGCGTCCGCCACCAGCTGACGCCCGGCCCGATCACGATGCGACGACAGCGGAGGAACGAACCATGAACGCCCCCAGCGACGACTTCGAGGCCGAACTCGAGGCGGAGATCGAAGCGGAAATCGATCTGGTCGTGTCGAGCGAGCCCGAACGGGCCACCGAGACGCCCGCCTCGGAATGGCTGTTCGACCCGGTCGAGGCCGAGCAGGAAGAGGTCGAGTTGCGCGGCCTTCTCGGCGCCGTCGAAGAACTGGAAGGTGACTGAAAGGAGAACACCGTGAGTGCGATAGTCCTGGAGCCGGCGGCGCGGGAGTTCGCCGACGCCACGTCCCAACCGCCGTTCCTGTACGAGATCGGAACCGACAACGCCCGCCAGGTGCTGGACGACGTCCAGTCCACCCCGGTCGACATGCCCGAGGTGACCGAGCGATGGACCATCGTCCCGGCCGAGGTGGGTGACGTCCAGGTCCGGATCGTGAAGCCCGCCGGGGCCACCGGGTCGTTGCCGACCGTCCTGTACATGCACGGCGGCGGGTGGATCCTCGGCAACGCCGGGACCCACGACCGGCTCGTCCGGGAACTGGCCACCGGCGTGGGCGCCGCGATCGTCTTCGTCGAGTACGACCGGTCGCCCGAGGCCCGCTATCCGGTCGCGATCGAGCAGGGCTACGCGGTCGCGCGGTGGATCACCCGGGAGGGGGCGGACGAGGGGCTCGACGCCTCCCGGCTGGCCGTCGCCGGGGACTCGGTCGGCGGCAACATGACCGCCGCGCTGACCATCATGGCCAAGCGGCGCGGAGACGTGCGGTTCGTGCACCAGTCGATGTACTACCCGGTCACCGACGCCGCGCAGGACACCGACAGCTATCACGAGTTCGCCGACGGCCCCTACCTGACCGCCCGGGCCATGGCCTGGTTCTGGGACGCCTACACCATCGACCCCGGCGAACGCGCCGAGGTCACCGCGTCGCCGCTGCGCGCCACGCTGGACGACCTGGCCGGGTTGCCGCCCGCGTTCGTCATCGCGGACGAGAACGACGTGCTGCGCGACGAGGGCGAGGCCTACGCGCGCCGCCTCACCGAGGCGGGGGTGCCCACCACCAGCGTCCGCTATGACGGCACGTTGCACGACTTCATGATGCTCAACCCGCTTCGCGCCACCCGCGCCTCGCGGGCCGCCACCGCGCAGGCCATCGAGGTGCTGAAGGCCGCGCTGCACTCGTCAGGGGGAAGCCGATGACCACGCCGGAACAGCCCGTCATCGTCCTGGTCCACGGAGCGTTCGCCGAGTCGGCGAGTTGGAACCGCGTCATCACGCGCCTGCACCCCGAGGGGCTCCGCGTCGTCGCGGCGGGCAACCCGCTGCGCGGGCTGGTGAGTGACGGCGCCTATGTCCGCGACATCGTCAACAGCGTCGGCGGGCCGGTCGTCCTTGTGGGGCACTCCTACGGCGGCATGGTCGTCACGCAGGCGGCGGCCGGGCATCCGGACGTCCGCGCCCTCGTCTACGTCGGCGCCTTCACCCCGGCGCAGGGGGAGAGTGCGCTGGAACTGTCGGCCAAGTTCGAGGGCAGCACACTCGGGGAGGCGCTGGTCGCCTACCCGGTCGCGTCCGGCGGCGACGAGGTGCGGATCGCGGACGACAAGTACCACCACCAGTTCTGCGCCGACCTGGACGCCGCCGAGGCCGCGCTGATGGCCGTGACCCAGCGTCCGGTGACGCAGCAGGCGCTCACCGACGGGCTGGACGTCGGCGAGGAGCCCTGGCGCACGAAGCCGTCCTGGTTCGTGTTCGGTGAGCGCGATCTCAACATCCCGGCCGAGGCGGTGCGTTTCATGGCCGAACGCGCCGACGGACGTGTGATCCGCGAGGTGCCCGGCGCGTCGCACGCGATCGCCGCGTCCCAGCCGGACGTCGTCGCCGCCACCATCCTCGACGCCGTGACCGCCACCCTTCATTGACAAACGGAAAAGCGGGAGCCGGTTGCGGTCACGGCGCCCGCTTTGTCGTTGTTCACCCGAGGTGCCGGACGGGACCGACGTTTCCGTTCGTGATTAATTCGGTACCTTGTGTGGATGGGTGATGGAGCGATCCTTTTCCGGGAGTTTCTGCGCTTTCCTTTTCAGGTGGGCGCGGTGCTGCCGAGCTCGGCGTCCCTCGCGGCCGTGGCGGCACGGCCCGTGGCGGACGACGGGGATCCCGTCGTCGTCGAACTCGGACCCGGGACGGGGCCCATCACCCAGGCCGTCCAGAACCGGCTCGGTAAGCGCGGGCGGCACGTCGCGGTCGAGGTCAACCCACGGCTGGCCGGGCTGCTGGAGCGACGCTGGCCGGACGTGACGGTCGTGCGCGGCAACGCGGTTCGCCTGCCGGAGATCCTCGCCTCGCTGGAGCTGACCGCCGACGTGGTCATCAGCTCCCTCCCGTGGGCGTCGTTCGGCCACGACTTGCAGGAACGGTTGCTCGCCTCAACCTTGGCCTCGCTTGGTGACGACGGCGTGTTCACCGCGTTCGCCTACGTCCACGCCAAGCCGCTGCCACCGGCGGTGCGGTTCCGGCGGCGCCTCGACGACCTGTTCGAGGAGGTCGAGGTCAGCCGCGTCGTGTGGTGGAACGCTCCGCCCGCGGTCGTGTACATCTGTCGCGGACCGCGACGTGACCATCGCTGAGCATGTGACCGGCGGCGGCGTCCATCGGCAGAGCGGCCGCGACATCACGCTGATGCTGGGGCTCGCGGCGGCCGTCGGCGCGCTCTACCTGCTCTACCACCCGCTGAACCAGGGTCCGGCGCGCATCGACCTGAAGACTCCGCCGGACGAGCACATCCCCCTGGTCACGCCGTTCGTCGTGCCCTACGTGTCGGTGCTGCTCCTCGGCCCGCTGACGCTCACGACGCTGCTCGTCGTGGACGCCCGCCTCGCCAAGTCCGCTCTGATCGCGGTCGTGCTCACGCTGGTAATCGCGTATGTCTTCTACTGCTTCGCCCAGACACATGTGCCGCGTCCGGTGGTCACCGGTGGTGACGTCTTCTCGCGGGCGTTGCGCGGTGTGTACGGCAACGACGAGCCCTACAACTGCTTTCCGAGCCTGCACAACGCGTTATCCGTCATCATCGCCGTGCACTGGTTGCGTCTCACCCCTCGGTTTGGTCGTTATGTCGCGGTGTGGTGTGGGCTGATCATGGCGTCGACGTTGCTCGTCCACCAGCACTACGTGGCCGACCTGGCGGGCGGGGCGGCGGTCGCGGTCGTTTCCTGCGGTGTCGGACTGCGCCTGAGCCGCGCCTGACCTGAAGTGGCCACGCGGGTGCGACCGCCGGGCCGTCGCGGCACTCTGGGGGCAAGTGAACACGCACAGTGACTGACTGGTGGCGCCAGCGTGAGACGTCCCTCCTTTCTTGGTAGCGGCCTCATGGCCGTTCTGGTGATCCTCGTGATCATCGTCCTCCCGCTCTTCCACGAGGCGGGCGGCGGGTTGCTCCCCGAAGACTCCATCCGGCGTCACCGCGTCTGGTTCTGGGCGTTGTTCGGCCTGGTCAGCGGCTTGGCCATGCTGCTGTACTGGCTGGAGCGGCACTGCGCCGGGCCCGAGAACCCGCCGCCCGGCGAAGGCCCGCTGGACCGCGCGCTCGGCCGCCTGTCCCGGACGGTCGACGACTACTGGCGCAGGGAGGCCGCCCGGCGCGGCATCGGCGACCACGACCTGCCCCTGCCGCTGCGCTGGAGCGTTCGGTCGCCCGGCGGGACGTCCGAACGGTTATCGGGCACGGGCACCATCACCGAGTCGATCGTCGCGGCGTACCGCGGCTCGACGGGCCGGATGGTGATCCTCGGCGAGCCCGGAAGCGGCAAGTCCGCGCTCGCGATGATCCTGACCCGGGGGCTGGTGAAGGCCGACGACACCGAGGAGCCCGTGCCGGTCCTGGTGTCGGTCTCGGGATGGGATCCGGCCGAGCAGGAGTTGGAGACCTGGATCGCCGACCGGATCGCCGACGACCACTCCTACCTGCGTTCGACGAGCGTCTACGGCAAGCAGGCCCCGGCCCGGCTGCTGGCGCTCGGAAAGATCATCCCGGTACTGGACGGGCTGGACGAGCTGCTGCCCGGCCCGCGGACGCTCGCGATCCGGTGCGTCGGCCGCTCGACCTTCGACTCGTTCGTCCTGACCTGCCGGTCGGCCGACTACGCCGACGCCGCCCGCACCGGCGGCGCGCTGGTCCGCAACGCCACCGAGGTCCTGCTCGAACCGCTGCGCGCCGACGACGTCACCACCCCGTTCTTCCACGACTACGAGACCGGGCAGCGGCGGCGCTGGCTGCCGGTCCTCGACCGGCTGCACGCGGGCGACGACGCGGCGCTGACCGAGGCGTTCGACACGCCGCTGATCGTGTCGGTCGCCCGCGACATCTACCAGAACCCGCCCAACGACCCGGTGGAGCTGCTCGACCAGCACCGGTTCCCGACCGCCGAGGCGATCCGCGCGCACGTCCTGCGGTCGCTGGTCCCGACCGCATTTCCCGTCGACCTGTCGCGCGAGGCGCTGCGACGTCCCGACGCCTGGGACGGCCGCCACGCCGAGCGCTGGCTGCGGTACCTGGCGCGCGGCCTGGAGGAACGGCAGCTCGTCGACATCCGGTGGTGGGAGCTGCCGCTCCTCGCGCGCCGCTCCGAACGGATCCTCGCGTGCGTCGCGGGCGCGGTGATCTCCGGCCTGCCGGTCGGCCTCGGCGTCGGGGCGATCTTCAGCCCGGGGTGGGGGCTGGCGGCGGGGCTGGTGTGCGCGGTGCTGCTCGGCGCGTGCAGCGCGGGGACGCTGCCGCCGCCGTCGGAGTTGCAGTTCCGGGTGCGGCTGAGCTGGGCGCCGTGGCTGAGCGGGCTGGCGACCGCGGGCGTCGGCGGCGCCGCCGGGTGGGTGATCGACGGCAGCCTCGGGTTCGGCACCCTCGCGGCGCTCGGGATCGGGATGCCGGTCGGCCTCGGCTACGGGTTCGCGCAGCCCGCCACGACCGTCCGGCCGACCAGCCCGCGCCGGATGCTGCGGCAGGACAAACAGGTCGCGCTCGTGTTCGGTCTGCTCTACGCGGTCACCACCGGCGCCGTCACCGGCGTCACCGTCGGCCCGCTGTTCGGCGTCGTGTTCGGGGCCGGGTGCGGGCTGGCCGGGGGCCTGCTGTACGGGCCGATCTGGCTGCTGGCGTTCCAGACCGAGAAGGTCGGCGTCATCGCGTGGCTGCACTATGTGCTGATCCGGCTGCTCCTCGTTCCCCGGGGGCGGATGCCGCGCCGCACGATGGCCTTCCTGGAGACCGCCCACCAGCGCGGTGTGCTCCGGCAGGTCGGGACGATCTACCAGTTCCGCCACTCCGACCTCCAGGCGAGCATCGCCGCCGGAGGCAACTGAAATTGTGATCGGCGCCGGTCGGCCGCGACCGGCACCACGATTCGTTTCACTGTGGAACTATTCTTGGCCGTTCCAAAAACCGTCCACACCGCCTCGGGCCGGCTTTCGGTGGACGGTCCTAGCGTTTTACGGAGAGGGCCGAGACGAGAGTCAACCGTATGTGCTGGAACAGCTGATCGAGATCGGCGCAGAACACCGAACGGTGGTCGAAGCCGGAGCCCTCGCGGTACCGGTGGGGAAACAGGCCTCCGCCGCACGTCCGCGCCCAGCGGCAGGGAACGCATTCGCTCGGGATTCCGTGGACCCCGCGCTGCCGCGCCACGGTGAGCGGATGCCGTAGTGCCGCGTCGAAGTCGTCATGGAAGACGTCCAGACCGAGGTCGGCCGCGTTCTCGTACGCGACGGCGAGAATGTCGGACTGCTCGATGGCGCCGTCGGTCTCCACCACCACGGTCGCGGCCGGGGTCGTCCCGACGCCCTCGACGGCCGACTCGCCGCCCAGCAGGACGTTGACGATCTCCTCGAACAGCCGGATCCGGGTGCGGCGGACGGGCGCGCCGAACCACTCGTCGAACACGGGGATCAGCCACCGCGCGTACGCGCCCGGCGGGCCGGGCGGCGGCGCCGACCAGGTGGCGTGGGGGAGCAGCAGGTCGATCGCCGGGGGGTCGAACTCCAGCAGCGCGGCGTAGGCGTCCAGCGGGTCCTGATCCAGGTCGATGACGCAGAGCAGCCCGCCGAACAGGTGCCGGAACTCCGGCGCGGTGAGCTGCGCGAGGCCCCGCGCGACCCGGTGGTGGCTGCCGCCGCGCGGGCCCGGACGCGCCCGGTCGTGGGCTTGCGCGTCGCCGTCCAGGCTCACCCCGACCCGGATGCCGAGGTCGTCGAACAGCCGCAGGAAGTCGCCGTTCAGCAGGGTCCCGTTGGTCTGGAGCGAGAAGCGGGTCTCGGCCGCGTCGCCCACCTGGTCGCGGACGGCGCGGACCACGTACCGCAGCCGGTCGGGACCGGCGAGGAGCGGCTCGCCGCCGTGCAGCACGACCGAGACGTCCCGCTGCCCGTGGGCGCGCGCGTGCTCGCCGATCCGGGCCGCCGCCGCGTCGGCGACGCGGGCGGTCATCACGGGTGGACGGCGCCGCCAGCGCTGGTCGGCCATCGTGTACAGATAGCAGTAGCGGCAGGACAGATTACAGCGGCTGTGGACCTTGAGTATGAACTGCTGAAAGGGAGTCGCCGCCGGTTCCGGCCGGTGTCGGCCAATATGACGGTCGATCATGAACCGAGTCTAGTCGGGCCGGGTGAATCGGTTAGTGTCCCGTGACACTACTTCGCGTCCAATTCCGCGGGAAGATGCCAGAAAAGGACGCGCAGTGCCTACGATGGTGACCAGGTCTGGACACGGGTGGTGAAGACATGGCGGAACCCGCGCGACGGGCACTGGTCGACCTCTCCGAAGCCGACCTGGCGGCATTGAATCCCGCGAGGGGATCCGTTCTGGAACACGCGCTGGAGCGGGTGCGCCGCGAACGGGACCGGGACATCTCCGAATACGCCAGCTTTATCAACACGACGGATCTGCCGCGGCGGGGACGGGACGAGGACGAATGAGCACGCGGTCGACGTCCCGGCATTCCGAATGCGTCGCGTTCCTCGCCGGGAGCACCGGGCTCGGCCGGACGGCCGTCGTGGCGAACCTCGCGCTGATCCTCGCGGGCGCCCGCAGGAGCGTCCTCATCGTCGACTGGAGCGGTGGGCCGTTCGACGCCAACGAGTACTTCACCCGGTTCGGCGTCGGGCCGTCCGCCGAGACCACCACGCTCGCCCAACGGTTCGACGCCCTGACCGACGGCCGGGGGAGCTGGCGGGCCGCGCGGTTCCAGCCGCCCGGCGACATCGGCCCGATCGACCTGGTCATCCCGCGGGTCCGCGACGACGAGCCGCTCCCCGGGGTGCCGCGACGCGAACCCCTCGACGACGTCGTCGCCCGGCTGCGTGCCGCCCTGGACGGGTCCGGCTACGACTACGTGCTCATGGACGCGCCCACCGCCCCGTCCGACGAGACCCTCGGCCTCATCGCGCGCGGCGCCGACCAGGCGGTGGTCCTCTTCGAGCCGAGCCGGGTGTCGGTCGCGAAGGCCGTGGGGATCGCCGAGACCATCGCGCCCGGCTCGGTCGCGAGCATCCGGGTGCTGCCGCTGGAGGTGCGGGGCGGGGCCCGCGCGGAACGCGGCCGCCTCCCCGAGGATCTCGTCGCCCAGCTGTTCGACGACTTCCTCCTGGACGGCGACGAGCCGATCCTGCGGGTGCCGTTCGTCGAGGAGCACGTCGACCGGCGGCTCCTCGTCGCGCTCGCCTTCGAGCCCGACTCGGCACCGGCCGCCGGTTACGCGCGGATCGCCGCCGAGGTGACCCGCGGCGAGGTGACCGGCCCGCCCGAGCTCACCGCCGAGCTGCGCGGCAACTACCGTGCCGCCCTCGGCCTCGACGAGCCCCGCGACACCGAGCGGGTCACGATCGTGCACTGCTGGCCGGACCGCCGGTATGCCGACTGGGTCCGGGCGCGGCTGCTGGAGGCGGGTGCGGACGGCGTCCTCGCCCGTCCCGGCGCGATGCCCGAAGGCCGCGCCGTCTGGATCGTGTCGCCGGGGCTCCTCGCCGCGCTGCCGGACGGCCTGCCCGACCGCGACGGCGACCTCGCCTGCCTGGTCGGCGGCGTGGGGGAGGAGGCCGTCCCGCCGTCGGTGCGGTCGCTGTCGCTGGAGGGCGGCACCGCGGGCCAGGCGGGGCTGCGGCTCCTCGGCAGGCTGGCGCTGGTCACCGAGCGGCGCAGGCCGCCGACCGGGACGTTCCGCCCCCGCTTCCCGGGCGAGGAGCGGCTCGGCCCGCCGGTCACCAACGTCACGGTCCCGCGCGGGCGCCCCTTCGCGGGCCGCGTCGACGACCTGGCCCGGCTCCGCGACCGGCTGCTCGCCGACACCGACGGCTGCGAGCCGTACCTGCTGGAGGGCCCGCCGGGCATCGGCAAGACCGAGACCGTCCTTGAGTACCTGCGCCGCTTCGGCGACGACTACGACCTGATCTGGTGGATCCCGGCCCGCACCCCCGACCTGGCCAGGGTCGCGCTGGCGGAGCTGGCGGGCGAGCTGACCGACGCGTCGGGCGGTGACCGCGCGGTCGCCGCCGTCGCCAGGCTGCGCACCCACGCCGAACGCTGGCTGCTGGTCTACGACGACGTCGACGACCTCGCCGCACTGAAGGACCTGATCCCCGCCGGTGGCCGCGGCCACGCCCTGGTCACCGCCAGGACAGCTCCAGAGTCGGGCGAGGGGAGGGCCGTCGAACTCGGCTGTAACGTTCCGAACGGGCTGCCGTGCACCCGCGACCGGCTCGCCCCGATCGACACCGCCGACGCCGCCGCGCTGTTCCGCGACCGGGTCAAGGGCCTCACCGCCGAGGACGCCAAGGCCGTCGCGCAGATGCTCGACGGGTTGCCGCTGGCGCTCACCCTCGCGTCCGCCTGGCTGACCGAGACCGCGGCCTGGCTCGCCGCCACGTCGCTCTCCACCGAGCAGGCGGCGGCCTGGGCCGCGTCCGAGTACGGCGCCCGCCTCGGCCGCCATCTCGCCGAGCGGGACATGGACGTCTCCGCCGCCGCCCTTGAGGTAACGCTGCGCACCCTGGAGGACCCCGGCGCCGAACAGCCCATCGCCCGCGTCGCCGTCCGGCTCCTCGAACTGTGCGCGTGGCTCGCCCCGGAGGGCGTCGGCCATCGGTTGCTGACCACGGTCCCGTTCCTGGCCGCGCTCGAAGCGGCGGCGGGCGAGGACGACGGCGCGGTGATCGCCGCCAACAGCATGGTGCTTGACGAGGTGATCCAGACCTGTGCCCGGTTCGGGCTCGGCCAGGCGCTGTGGAAGCGCACGGCGCTGTTCCGCGTGCACCGGTCGGTGCAGGAGCTGCTCCACGGCAGGATGGCCAGTGCCGGGATCGCCGAGACCCGCCGCGCCCAGGTGCTGGAGGCGCTGGGCCGGGCCGCGCCGCCGATGGTGGACGGCGCCGCCAACGCCGACGCCGAACGGTTCGCGGAGTTGCGCAAGCACCTCGGCCCGTCCGGTGCCGCCGACAGCACGTCCCTGTGGTCGCGGCGCTGGCTCGTCAAGCAGTTGCGCTTCCACTACCACACCAGCGACGAGGCGGGCGCGCGCGAGCTGCTCGCCGTCGCCGACCGGGTGCTGAACGGCTGGCCCGAGGACATGCACACCGGGCGGCTGCTCGGGCAGATGGCCAACGTCCGCAGGCTCCTCGGCGACTTCGCGGGGGCGTACCGCGACGGTGAGCGCGCCCTGGCGATCCTGCGTTCGCTGGGCCCGACCGCCGAGTCGTGGACGCTGGACGGGCTGCGCGGCAGGTCCGCCGACCTGCGCGGGCTCGGCCGCTTCGCCGAGTCGCTGGGCGAGATCCAGGGCGTCTACGAGCGGTTCCGGCAGCTGTTCGGCGACGAGCATCGCGAGACGGTCGTCACCAGGATCAACCTGGCCGAGTCGGCGTACCTGATGGGCCAGTACCCGCTGGCGCTGCGGACGGCGAGGGCGGCATGGGACCGGCGCAGGGCCGAGTTCGGCGAGCTCGACTGGATCGCGCTGCGGATCGCCCGCCGCGTCGGCGACTACCAGGGCGCGCTCGGCGACTGGCAGGGCGCGCGGACCCTGCTCGACCGCGCCTACCGCTTCGCCCGGGGCCACGAGTCGCCGAACCGGCTCGCGGAGCTGGAGGCGCTGCGCAGCCTCGCGGTCGCGCAGCGCTGTGCCCGGGGGCTCGACCCGGGCCGCCCGCACGAGCTGATCGCCACGGCGCTGCGCGGGCTGCGCGCCCTGCTCGGCGCCGACCACCCGAGCGTGCTCGCGACCGAGCTGAGCTACGCCGTGGAGCTGGCGATGGGGGACGAGCCGGGACGCGCCGCCGAGCACGCCGAACGGTGCCGCGCCGGGTTCGCGTCCGTCTACGGGGACGGGCACCCGCTCGTCCAGGTCTGCCGGGTCGACCTCGGCGCGTTCCGGCTGGAGGACGGCGCGCCCGACGCGCTGGAGATCCTCCAGGACGCGCGGTCCGCGCTCACCGACTCGCTCGGCGAGCAGCACCCCTGGTCGATCGTGGCGGCGGTGCACGAGGCGCGGGCGCTGGTCGGCGCGGGCCGCTCCGCCGCCGCCGAGGAACTCCTGGAGGTCACGGCGGAGGACGCGGTCGACTTCCAGGGCTCCGAGCATCCGTACAGCGTCGCGGCCGAGGACACGCTCCAGGACGTGCGACAGAAGCGGGGACGCACCCCCGGCCGCCCCCGCGTGCCGGTCTACCTGGACGTGCCGTTCATCTGACGGGGGACGAGGAGGCAACGAGATGAACACGCCGAGCAGGCCGCCGGAGGACGTCAACCAGTCCTCGGCGCCGGGGCTCGCCGCCGACGGCCGCACGGTCGACGAGTTCCGCCGGTGGGTCTGCCAGCAGGGCGCGCCGCACCATCTGGCCAAGTACAACCGGGGCACCTACGAGGTCGCCGTCGACGTGCTGGACGACCCCGCGCTGGCGGACGTCCCCGGCGCCTCGCCGGACCGGCGCGACCTGTACCAGGCGGCGGGCCAGCAGCTCGGCTTCATGATGACCGCGCTCGACCGGGAGCTCAGCGACGCCGAGACCGGACGCCTCATCCGCCTGGTGCTGCACGCCGAGCAGGGCGCCCTCTACAGCGTGGAGGTCACGCCGCGCAACTACGTGCTGGGCATCGTGTTCGGGCTGGCCGCCGCCGCGCGCGGCGAGTCGCCGACCTCGCTGCCGCGCTGCGCGCTCGTCCGCGAGGCCGACATGTTCGTCAGCGGCCTGGCCAGCGTCCTGCGCGACCGGCTTGGCCTGCCGAACGAGAACCCGGGCGGATGGCTGTCGCGGCTGCGGGAGGTCGAGGGCGGCAGGACGGACACGGCGCCGTTGCCACGTCCGTCCCGCGCGACCGTGCCGAGCACCTGGGGCTCGATGGGCGCGCACGCCGACCGGCTGGCGCGCGAGCTCGACCCGACCGAGGTGGTGTATCTGGCGCGCTGCCGTGACGCGCGGGTGCTGGCGGAGGCCGACCTGTTCGAGGACGACCGGGTGGCCGCCGCGCGGCCGCCGGGGGAGCCCCCGCAGCGCACCCGGTCCTACTACCGGCGGCTCGCGGAGGAATGCGCCGTCTACGCCCGGCAGCTCGGGCAGGTCGCGCGGCAGGCGGTGCGGGGGCGGATGCTGCGGGTCGTGCTGGACGTCGAGCAGGGCGCCGTCTACTACTACCGGCTCGGCCCGGCCGACTACCTGATGGGCGTCACGCTCAACCAGAGCCGGGTGAGCGAGGCCGACGAGACCATCGGAGATCTCGCGGCCGAACTTCTGCGCGAGGGAATCCGTACGCAGAGGTGATTGCCGCGACTTCCGGGCCCGTTTACGATCACGGGGGGTCGTTGGATCGACGCCGGAGTTCCGGGTGAGAGGCAAGGGCCAATGACGGTGCGTTTCGGCTTGATGCTCGTCATGGTGGCCTTGGGGACGGCGTTTGGCGCGATTTCCGGGCGTGTCACCGACATTCTGGACAGCCCCATTTATGTGCCATTTGTAACCCTATTGCTGGCGGTCGGGCTTTATGGCAGTACTCGGTCCATTGACCTGCGCCTGCTCCGCTCCGATCTGCGGACCGTCGTCCTGGCCGTGACCGTCGGCGTGCTGCTGAAGGCCGCGATCACCACCGGGGTGATGATGCTGCTGTTCCGCGACCCGGCCTACCTCGTGCTCGGTGTCGCGGTCGCGCAGATCGACCCGCTGTCGGTCGCCGCGCTCGGCGAGTCGTCCCGGCTGTCGCGCCGGGGGCGGGGCCTGCTGCTGGCCTGGGCGTCGTTCGACGACCCGGTCACGACACTGCTGACCATCTACGCGGCGGCGCTCGCCCTGCCGTTGCAGCCGGACGGGACGAGCACGCGCCACGACCTCGGCGGCGGCACCATGTTCACCGTCGACCTGGCGGGCAACCTGGCGTTGGCGGCCGCCGCGATCCTGATCTACTGGCTGGCCCGCCGGTTCGCGCCACGGCTGGAGTTGCCCGCCGCGTTCGCGGTGCTGGCCGCCGTGTTCGCGGTCGGCGTGTGGCAGACGTGGGTGCTGGCGGTGGCGCTGGTCGGGCTGTGGGTGCGGCCGGCGCTGCGGTCCCGGCCGGAGGCGGTCGGCCGTGTCATGAACGGGGCCGTCGACATGGCGTTCCTGTTCGCGGCGCTGATGCTCGGCGCCGTGCTGACGCTCGGCGCCTCGCCGCTGCCCGGCCTCGTCCTCGGGGTCGCCGCGTTCGCCGCGCACGCGCTGGTGAGCCTGCCGCTGACCCGGTCGCAGACCGGCGAGGACAAGCTGCTGCTGGCGGTGGCGCAGCAGAACGGCATCACCGCGATCATCCTGGCGCTGCTGCTGGAGCCGCTGTTCGAGGGGACCGTCGCGGTCGTCGCGCCCGCCATCCTGGTGATCAACCTGCTGTATCTGGCGAGCAACCGCCTGCACGACCGCCGCCGCCCGCCCAGCGCGCTCGCCCCCGACGCGGACGACTCCGTCCCAACTACCGAAGCCCCGACGACCGAAGCCCCAACCACCAAGGCCCCAACCACCGGAGCTCCGCCCGCAGACGTCCCAAATGCCGACGTCTCGGAGGGGGCGCGTCCACTGGAGGACGAGACGTCCTCGCGTTCAGGTCCGTCCGAAGGCGTTGCGGACCCGGTAGCCGAGATCGGTCAGCAGCGCGTGCGGGTCTGCCTTACGAAGTTCCGCGGACCGATACCCGGCGGTGGACGGATAACGTGACTGCGGGTCGGCCGTCTGAGCCGTCAATGTGCCGAGCAACTGAATCGGCAGGTAGTCCAGCACGGTCTCGTAGTTGCGGCACAGGACGTTCAGGTCGGCGCGCTGCGCGGCGGACGGCGAGCCGTCGAGCCCCCGATACCAGCCGCGCACCGCGCCGCGGAACGCGACGATCACCGACTCGGCGATCGCGGCGACCCCGACCGCCCGCACCATCCCGTGGTTCTGGAGCCGCAGCAGCATCCCGGTGGGGACGCCCGACCGCTCCTCGCTGAACATCTCGTCGAGCGCGGTGTCGAGGCCGCTGAGCTCCTGGAGCGCGGCGAGCACCTCGGTGAACATGCGTTCGGCGCCGTCCGGCAGCGGCTCGTCGGGGGCGCCGCGCCCGGCCTCCTGGATCCGCCGGGTCAGCTCGGCGTGCTGCCGCTCGGACGCCGCGCGCATCGACTCGACCTGGAAGGCGATCATCTCCACCAGGTTCTGGGTGCTGCTCTGCGCGGTGGCGAGGCGGCTGACCCCGGCCCGCACCATCCGCAACTGGTCGTCGCCGACGACGGCGGCCTCCAGCTGCTCGGTCGTCCGGTTCATCAGCCAGGCGAAGTCGTCGGAGAACCGCTCGGCGGTGAAGGTCAGGGCCGGTTCGGTGACGTGGTCCTTCAGCGCCTCGCGGGCCGGGTCGGCCAGGAAGCCGTTGACGATCACCGCCGTGTGCGAGCCGGGCGCCGTGGACCGGACGGCGTCGGCGTCGGCGTTGATGTCCTCGGCGTCGCTCGCCAGGATCAGCGAGCCGGTCACGAACAGGGCGCAGCCCGCGTCGGCGGCCGGGATCCAGTACGGCGCGCGCGGGCCGTCGACCCCGTCGACGGGATGGTTCGTGTGGAACGCCCGGCCCTGCTTGAGCAGCTCCTGCTCGATCCGGTCGCGGACGGCGTCGTCGGGCGTGACCGGGCCGCGCGCCGCGTCCTCGACCATGGTGGTGGTGACGTGCCCGCTCTCCAGCGACTCCCGGTAGCAGGTGTGGCAGATCTGCACGACCTTGCGGGCGTTGCGCCCGGCGAGGTAGGCGATGTGGTCGGCGATCGGCTCGGGGAACGGGCCGAGCCCCGAGCTCACCTGGCGCCGCCGTGGTGACCCCTCCGGGGGCATCGACGCGTAGTGGGTCCGCGCGATCGCGGCGCGGATGTACTCGTGCACCTCGTCGCGGGACATGCCGTCGGTCTGGAGGTCGGCGCTCAGCCCGTGCTCGCGCCCGTGCCTGCCGACCGCCGTGCGGATCTCGGGGAGGCCGGACAGGATGAGGCAGACGCCCTGCCCGACCATCAGCTCGATGAGCCGTTGCAGCTCGGTGACGGTGTCGGGGTTCGGGGGACTGGAGCTCGGCAGCGCCTTCTCCAGTTGGTCGAAGGCCAGCACGAGATGGCGGCGGCGACGGCGGTGCAGCAGCGTGATCACGCCCATCGCCTGGAGCGCGCGCACCTCGTCGTTGATGTGGCTCTGGATCCCGCGTTCCACGAGCAGCGGGCTCGGCTTCTGGCCGCGCAGCCATTCCCACACCGGTTCGCGCAGGTCGTCGCGGAGCATCAGGACGAGCGCGGTGCCGAACTCCTCGTTGCGGGTGACCTGCGCCAGGTCGTCGTTGAGCCGGGCGAGGAACTCGCTCTCGGCGAGGTTGAGCTGGGAGACGAACCGCTGCGGGTCGATGTCGGCGGTGCGCAGCCGCCGGGTGATGTCGGCGGGGAAACCGGTCTCCTCCAGGGAGTCGGCGATGATGTCGGCGTAGTATTCGCGGACGCGGTCGACCATGACGTCCCGGTCGAACCGTTCAAGGAAACCCTGCCGGTAAAGGCTGAGGAAATCGCCTTTCTTCGCGTCGACATAGACGGGTTTGGCGTCGTTGCCCGGCCGTTTCAGTGCGCTGCGCAGCAGATCGTAAATCAGGTGCGTCTTGCCGCTGCCGTGCTCGCCCGCGACCAGAAAGGCGACTCCCTTGTCGTCGCGCCGCCCGAAATAGCCGTCGAGCAACTCTCTGGCCCGCCTGATCGCCGGTGTCTCGACGCTGACGACCTCGTCTGGCGACTCGTAGTCGTGCGCCTCGGCGGCGGCGAGCGCGGGGAAGGGGTTGTCATCCATCGGCGGCGCGCCGCCGCCCTCGCCGGGTGCGGTCACGACGATCACCCCTCCCGCCCCGCTGGACCATGTCGAGTATATTGCCGCTGAATATGGTGCTCCAGGTCGGCCAGCCTGATCACGTTTCCGGCGGGCCACGGGTTGCTCGAATAATGAGCATAGACATTGTACAATAATGTCTGTATTGCTCCAATAGGAAACAATTGGGAGCCTCCAAAGAGCCGTTCGACCGCGTCGACATCGAGGTCGGGAAAGTCCTGCCCGCGTCCGGGCACGTCGATCCTGGTGCGGGCGAACTCCGCCGCGTCGCCGGGATTGAGGAGGCCGACCCGCAGGTGCAGCGGGCGCGCCTCGTCCTGGGGCTGGTCGGGGACGCCGGGCAGATCGCGCAGCGTGGTCTCGGCGAAGATCAGCAGCTTGCGCGAGGTGCCCGACCAGTAGTGCTGGACCTCGATGGCGCGGTCCGTGCGCGGCGTCCGGACGATGAGGACGGCGCCGTCCCGGACGGCGTCGCTCACCGCGCGGGTGAAGTCTTCGGGATACAGGGACCGCCCGGTGCCGTAGGAGCGGGGCGCCTGGTACACCTCGGGGTCGAAGACGCTCTGGTTGCCCTCGACCTTTGTGCGAAGCCGCTCGGCGACCATGAACGCGCGCTCGTCGGCCGTCACGCCGGGCCCCTGCCCGATGCCGGTCAGCGGGACCGGCATGACCCGGGCCCCGGCCTTGTCCAGAACCCGGGCCGCCAGGTCGGCGCACCGGTTGATCAGCGACGTCTTGCCGGAGCTGGACGGGCCGGACACCGCGACGAACAGCCCGCGGTCCTGGAGGTTGCCGAGGGTCCCTAGAACCTGGGCGAACCGGTCGAAGCACGCTTGCGTGCCGTCGACGTCGACATGGCACTTGCGGCATTCGTTCCCGCAGGCGCAGACCAGGGGCGGGGCGGACGTGAAGGGGTCGTCGCCGCGCGCGAGCGGGTTCCGTTTAGGTTCGGTCCTGTTCGGCTCGGTCATGGCCGCCGCATCCTGCGGGAACGGCCGGGCCAGGGGCGTTCCAGCGTCGCCGCGATCTCCAGCGCCCGCCCGTTCACCTCGTCGAGACGGCGCTGGAAGGCGGTCACCCGCTCGCCGCGCTCGGTGCGGCCCGCGGGCCAGGCGAACTCGCGGATGTCCCGGTCGAGTTCCTTGGCCGCGTCGCCGATCGAGGCCGGTCGCCGCCAGGTGGGATGTCGTCCCGCGATGCGGCGGAGTTCGGCGGTGAACACCTCGAGCGGCGCGTCCATGGCGCCTTCGAGGGTGCCGCCCTTCAGGTCGCGCCAGCCGTCCAGGCACGCCCGGCACGCGCGGTAGTGGGCGCCCGCCGCCGCGTGCAGGTCGCCCGCCGCCCGCATCGCGGCGGTGCGCCGGTTGAGGAACAGCGTGGAGCCGAGCGTGAGCACCGCGCCGAGCACCACGGCGATCACGCCGACCATGGCGGTGACGAGGTCGACGACCCACTTCGGCGCCGGGGCGTCCGGCTCGGGGAGCCTGCGCTCGGCGGCCAGCGCGGCGCAGGTCCGCTGGAAGGCGGCCGGGTCGCGGCGGCTCCACTGCGCGGCGGTCAGCCCGGCACCCCCGGAGAGCGGGACGAGATGCTCCGCGTCGCGCCCCGCCCGCGCCGTTCCCAGCGTGACGGCGGCCTCGACGAGGGGCCGGGTGTTCTCGGGTTCGAGGCAGTACAGGGTCCGGGCGTCGGCGGCGGGATCGGCCTTCGCCGGGGTGGCCGACGCACCGGCCACCGCTCCGAGGACGACCTGGCCCACCAGTACCGCGAGCATCAGACGGCCGACCTGCCACCACATGCAGGCTCCTCCTGCTTTCGCCCCTCGCGGGCACGATAACCCGCGCGAGCTTGCAGGATAAGGGGCCGGCATGACGCTATATGAGATTTTTCGTAAGGCCACTTCTGGTCTGCTGACCCGTCCCAGCTGAGACGGGTAAAGAGAGGATTCAGCCACTCGACCGCTTACCTCTGATATTGGCGTTTTGTCGGAATGTGTCGATGGTCGTGATCAGGCCCGGCGGCCCGCTCGCCCCTTGCCAGCACGGCGTTACGATGCACTCGCCCGGCGCGCGGACGCCGGTCCCGAGCGACCGTCAGACGGAGGAGACATGGTGGACGACGGCACGCCCGAAATCGACACCACGCCCGAAATCGACACCACGGTCGCCCATCCGGCCCGGATCTGGAACTACTGGCTGGGCGGCAAGGACAATTATCCGGTCGACCGCCTGATCGGCGACCAGACGACCGAGGTCTATCCGGAGATCGTCCAACTGGCCCGGCACCAGCGCGCCTTCCTCGGCCGCGCCGTGCGGCACCTCGCCGGGGAGGCCGGGCTCAGGCAGTTCCTCGACATCGGCACCGGGCTGCCCACCGTCGACAACACCCACGAGGTCGCCCAGCGGGTGGCGCCCGAGTCGCGCGTGGTCTACGTCGACAACGACCCGCTCGTGCTCGTCCACGCGCGGGCACTGCTCACCAGCGCCCCCGAGGGCGCGACCGACTACGTCGACGCCGACCTGCGCGACCCCGCCAGGATCCTCGCCGAGGCCGGGCGGACGCTCGACCTCACCCGTCCGGTCGCGATCAGCCTGCTCGGCATCCTCATCTTCGTCCAGGACGACGACGAGGTCAGGTCGATCCTGCGGCGGCTGCTGGACGCCGTCCCGTCCGGCAGCCATCTGGTGATCACGCACACCACCAACGCCGTGCACGGCGAGCGCACCGACGAGGCGGTGCGCGTCTGGAACGAGGGCGGTTCCGTCCCCATGCTCGTCCGCACCCCGGAGACGATCATGAGTTTCCTGGACGGGCTGGACGTCCTCGCGCCCGGCCTGGTGTCGCTCACTCGCTGGCGCCCCGAACACACCCCCTTCGAGGAGCCCGAAGTGGACGAGTTCTGCGCCGTCGCCCGCAAGCCCTGACGGCGACCGAGCGCCACGCGGAGTCGCCGAGGACGCTCAGCACGGCGGGCGCGAGGACCAGCAGTGATCGGGTCCGTGCTGGCCGATCCGCGTCCCGGCGAGACCCCGGCCGAACTGCTCGTCCGCGCGGTCCGGACCGTCCTTGGCTCCGGCGCCGACCTCACCGGCCGGGCCGCGCGGCAGCGCGCCGAGCTGATCCGGCGCACTCCCGCGTTGCGGGTCGGCGCGCTGCGCAAGGTCGCCGCCGGGCAGCGGGAGATCGCCACCGCCCCGCGGGCCGCCTACGCCGACGAGCTTGACCCGCTCGTCGCGTCCGCCCTGGTCGGCGCCGTGGTGGGCGCCCTGGTGGCCGCGATCGTCACGCTCTACTCCGATCCGGCGCTGGACGACGTCGTCCGCAGCCCCGAACGCATGCGGCAGGAGCTGGACCGCGCCGTCGTCACGGCCGGGAACTAGGCGCGCACGGCTAGGGACGCATGCCCCGGGCCCAGGTGGGTTCGAGGTCGCCGGTGCCGGACGGCGCCGCTCGACGGCGGGAGGTGGCGTGGCCCTCGGCCAGCCGGACGGCGATCGCGTCCTCGATGTCCTTGGGCGCGGCGCCGGAGTAGCGGTTGAAGACGCTGGAGAAGATCAGCCCGCGCCCGCCGGGCCCGGTGACGTAGCCGGACAGGGCGGTGACGCCGGTCAGCGTGCCGGTCTTGGCGTGGACGTTCCCCGTGGCGGCGGTGCCCCGCATCCGGTTCGCGAGGGTTCCGCCGATCAGGCGGTCGGGCCGTCCGGCGACGGGCAGCGCCGCGTACCAGGCCGGGAACCACGGCTGCCGCCGCGCGCTCCGGAGAAGGGTGCTGAGCTGCGTCGCCGTCGTGCGGTTCGACCGGGCCAGGCCGGAGCCGTCCGTCATGGTCACCTGGGAGGTGTCCACGCCGAGCCGGGCGAGGTAGCCGGTGACGGCGGGCAGCCCGGCCGTCCAGGTGCCGCGCCCCCGTTCCTTCCGGCCGATCGCCTTGACCAGGGCCTCGGCCATGACGTTGTTGCTGAGCTTCAGGAACGGTCTGGCCAGCCGCGACAACGGCATGGACGTGTGCGTCGCGATGGTCGTGGCGTTCGCGGGCGCCCGGCCGCGTTCGGTCGTCCCGGACACCCGCACCCCGTGCGCGCGCAACGCGCGGCGGAACACGTCGGCCGCGTAGAGGGTGGGCCGCTCCACCGTCCGCAGGACGCTGGACTCCGGCGCGCCCTCCGGATGCGAGCCGGTGATCACGATCGTGTCGGAGCCGTTGTCACGGTTCACTTCGAGCGTGGACGGCGAGCCCGCCCGGCCCGTGGTGGCCCGGTTGTCGATCCGCACCGTGCCGGTGGCCGGGCTGAGCGAGGCCCTGACCGGCTCGCCGCGCCGGGTCGCGGCGACCGAGACACGGATCGAGCCCGCGTCGAAGTCGGCGTCGGGGGAGACGGTCAGCGCGGACGTCCGTCCCGCGTAGGCGTACTGGAGGTCGCCGGACTGCCAGCCGTCCGGGACGCGGTCGGCGTCGAACCAGGTGTCGTCCGCGACGAGGTCGCCCCTGACCTCGGTGATGCCCGCGTCGGCGACGTCACCGGCGAGCCGGTCGTAGTCGGCGGCCCGCATGGTCGTGTCGCCGGTGCCCCGGAGATAGAGGTCGCCGCCCGCGGTGCTCACGGTCGTCCGGAACCGGTAGCCGGTGCCGAGAAGGCCGAAGGCGGCCGCCGCCGTGTTCAGCTTGTTGTTCGACGCGGGCATGACCGGCCCGTCGCCGTGGCGGTCGTACAGGACCCGGCCGGACGCGGCGTCGCGGACGACGACGTCCACCGCCGCCCCGCTCAGCCGCGCGTCCCGCAGGACGGCGTCCAGATCACGGGCCAGGTCACTGTCCGGAGCGGCGAGGGCGGGCGCGGCGCCCACGAGCGCGCTTGCGCAGATCAGCGCGACGACCCCGGCGGTACGGGTGATCATGTCGCCGGAGTGTAGGGGGGTGGGCTTCACCAACACGCCGGATACGCGCAGACTTGGTAGAAGGAGGGCAGGCATATGGACGACGGAGAAAGGACCAGACGACCGCACGTCCTGTTCGGTTACGACGGGACGGCCGCGAACGGCGCCGCGCTGCGCTGGGCGGTGGAGGAGGCCCGGCGCCGCGACCTCGACCTGGTGATGTGCCATTCCTGGCACTGGCCCTACGCGCGGGGCCATGAGGACCGCGACGCCGAGACGATCATGAAGCGGGCGGGGGAGAACCGGTTGCAGCGGGGCGTCCGCCGGGCCCGTGAGCTGGGCGCGCCCGGCGAGGTGCGCGGACGCCTGATGCGCGGGCCCGCGGTCGACGCGGTGCTGGAGGCGTCCGTCGGAGCGGAGCTGATCGTGGTCGGCGCGAACGAGCGCCTGGAGGAGGGCGGCACCGCGCTCGAGGTGCCCGCGCGGGCCGACCGTCCGGTGCTCGTGGTCCGGAACGCGGACCGGCCGGGCAGCCCGCCGAAACGGGTCGTGGCGGGTGTCGACGGGACGGCGCGCTGCGACGCGGCACTCGGATTCGCCTTCGAGGAGGCCGCCCTGCGCGGCTGGGACCTGCACGTCGTCTACGGCTGCTGGGAGCCCGGCGCAGTGATCGACTACGAGCTGGCGCTGTTCAACGACCGGGAGCTGCTGGAGAAGACCCGCGCCGCCGAGCTGGAGGAGGCCGTCGCGCCGTGGCGGGACCGGCACCCGGAGGTCACGATGACGGTGTCGCTCCTGCTGGAACGCCCCTGCGAAGCACTCCAGGACGCGGTGCGCGACGCCGGGCTGCTGGTTCTCGGCGACCGTGGCACCGGGTCGTACCGGGGGGTGTGGGGGGTCGCCCCCCCACCGGAGACGGGTTCTGACCCTCTCGGCGCCACCAGTACCGGGATGCTGCGCAGCGCCCCGTGCCCGGTCGCGATCGTTCCAGGGCGCGCCGCGCGGTGACGTCAGTTACGGCTTGCGGAGGACGCCGCCGTACTCGTTGATGTCGCGCCCCAGCCGCGACGCGCCCGCGTAGGGCCGCAGCTCGGCGGGGACGGGCGCGAGCGGCGGCTGGTTCGGGTCGGGACGCCAGTCGCCGAGGTCGACCAGGCCCGGCTCGACGACCTCCAGCCCGTCCGGCAGGAGCGCGTTGACCTCGGCGCGGTCGCGGGTCTGCCAGCGCAGCCCGGCGGCGGTCGAGCGGCCGTCCATGTCGCGGGCGCGGGCGCGGTCGGCGGAGACGACCTGGCTGAACGCCAGATGGCTGCCCGGGGCGGCGCGGTCGATGGCCGCGCCGAGGACGCCGCCCGGGTCGTCGGCGTCGACTAGGTGGTGGCCGATCGACAGGAACAGGACCGCGACCGGCTCGTCGAAGTCGATGAGCCGCTTCACGTCCGGGTGCGCGAGGATCGCCTCCTGGTCGCGCATGTCGGCGGTGATCACGGCGGTGGAGCCGTCACCGGCGAGCAGCGCGCGGGCGTGCACGAGGACGATCGGGTCGATGTCGACGTAGACGACCCGGGCGTCGGGCAGGAACCGCCGCGCGACCTGGTGCACGTTGTCGTCGGTCGGCAGCCCGCAGCCCATGTCGAGGAACTGCCGGATGCCCGCCTCCTGCGCCAGGTATCGGACGGCCCGGTACAGGAACAGCCGGTTCTGCCGGGCGACCTCGATCATCTCGGGGAACTCCGGCAGGTTCTTCAGCATGAACTGCCGGTCGACCTCGTAGTTGTCCTTGCCGCCGAGCGCCCATCCGTAGATGCGGGCGGGCGTGGGCACGTCGTAGGGGATCTCGGCGGGAACGTCCTCGGCTGCGGCCACCGTGTCCTCCTAGCGTCCGAAAGGCGAACTTCTCCTACAGTTTTAGACTATCGGCGAGTCGCGCGCCGCGCGCGCCGCAACCGCAAAAACGATCATGGTTTTCCGACCAGCGCGGCGGTGGCGGACAGGGCGGGGTCGGCGGGCACCCCCGGATCGAGGATCAGCTGGAGCATCAGGCCGTCCAGCAGCGCGGTCACCAGCATCGCGGTGCCCTCGCGGCGTTCGGGCGGCCAGTCCGGGCACAGCTCCTCCAGGCGGGTGGCGACGCGGCCGCGCACGGCGCGCGTCCAGTCGCGGCGCTCGGCGCCCATCCGCGGATCGCGTAGAGCCCTGACCAGCAGTTCCGCCGCCAGCCTGAGGTTGCGCTCCCCGGCGACCATCTCCGGGACGAGGGCGCGCAGCGCCTGCACCGCCGCCGGAGTGTCGGGCGCGGCGAGCAGCGCGCCGACCACCGGGTCGACGATCATCTCGCTGGCGCGCTGCGCCACGGCGACGTGCAGCCCGGGCAGCCCGTTGAAGTAGTGGTGCAGCAGACCCGGCCGGATCCGGGCACGGTCGGCGACGGCCCGGGCCGTGATCGCCGACCAGCCGCCCTCGGCGAGCAGATCGAGGCCGATCCGGACCAGTTGGTCGCGGCGCGCCCGCCCGCGAGGCGTCGACGCGCTGCGCACGCCGGCGGGGTCCTCGTCGGTCATGCCGCCCAAGCTATCCCAATGGTTGCACCGTGCAAAGATCGTCTGCGGGGAGTCGGAGGTTGGGTCTGCGACCGCGGGCGCGGTGTGCGAGGATGATCCCCCCATGACAAGGCGTGCCGGTCCCGCTCGGAGGCGTGAGGTGAGCGAAGACGCGGTGGCCGCCATGCCCATGTCGATCGACATGACGATCGAGCGGGGCTGCATCGTGGTCCGGCTCGGCGGCCATCTCGTCGTCGACAACGTGCCCCGGCTGAACCGCTGGCTCGCCCGCATCGGCAAGCTGGAGGGCCGCGTCCTGGTCGCCATGGACCTGCACGGCGTCGTCGGCTGCGACGCGACGGGCGTCGACGCGCTCGTCGACGGCGCGGGCCGCATCCGGCAGGCGGGCGGGTTCGTGATCGCCGCGCACTACCCCGACACCTGCGCCGCCTTCGCGGGACGCGACGTGCTGGAGACCCGCGCCACCGTCGACGACGCCATCGCCGAACTCCACGCCTGGGCCGTCTGACCCGCGCTCACCCGGAACGTTCGCGCTCGGCGACCAGTTGCAACGCCACGTCGATGATCATGTCCTCCTGACCGCCGACGTATCCGGCCTCGCCGACCCGTTGCAGGATCTCGTGCGCCGGGACGTCGTAGCGTTCCGCCGCCCGCTCGGCGTGCAGCAGGAAGCTGGAGTACACGCCCGCGTACCCCTGCGTGATCGCGCCCCGGTCGGCGAACGGCAGCCGGTTCAGGAACGGCTTCACCACCTCGTCGGCGGCGGCCAGCACGCCCTGCACGTCCACCCCGGTCGGGACGCCGAGCCGCTCGAACGTCGGGACCAGCACCTCGGTGGGGGAGTTGCCCGCGCCCGCGCCGAGCGCGCACAGCGCCCCGTCGATCTGAAGCGCGCCGTTCTGCTGCGCCAGGACGGAGTTCGCGACACCCAGCGACAGGTTCTGGTGGCCGTGGAAACCGACCTGCGCCTCGTGCCCGATCTCCTTCACCAGCGCGCTGATCCGCTCCTGCGCGTCGCCGAGGACGAGCGCCCCGGCCGAGTCGACGACGTAGACGCACTGCGCGCCGCCGTCCACCATGATCCGCGCCTGCTTCGCCAGTTCGTCCGGGCCGATCCGGTGCGACAGCATCAGGAACCCGACGGTCTCCATCCCGAGGTCGCGGGCGGCGGCGAAGTGCTGGAGCGACACGTCCGCCTCGGTGCAGTGCGTCGCGATCCGGGCGACGGACGCGCCCGCGCCGTGCGCCAACCGCAGGTCCTCGACCGTGCCGAGCCCCGGCAGCAGCAGGACGGCGATCTTCGCGCGGACGGCCTCGTCGACGGCGGCGGCGACGAGCTTGACATCGTCCTCCAGCGAGAACCCGTAGTTGAACGAGGACCCGCCGAGCCCGTCGCCGTGCGTGACCTCGATGACCTCGACCCCCGCGCTGTCCAGCGCGTACACGACCCCGCGCACCTGCTCCTCGGTGAAGCGGTGCGCCATCGCGTGACTGCCGTCCCGCAACGTCGAGTCGGTGATCCGAATCTTCTGCTGCTCCGTCATGCCTGCTCCCTGTGGGGGGACGACCCCCACGCCTCCCGGTTCGCTTCGCTCATGCCGTGACCTTCCCGCGCGCAAGCTGCTCGCCCACGCGGGCCGCCGCGGCGGTCATGATGTCGAGGTTCCCCGCCCACGTCGGCAGGTGGTCGCCGTTGCCCCGGACCTCCAGGAACACGGCGACGCGGGCCATCCCGTTCCAGATGTCGCGCGGCTCGTCGAACTGCGGCGCCGCGCGCAGGGCGTACCCGGGGACATACGCCTGCACCTCGGCGACCATCGCCTCGATCGACGCGGTGACGGCCGCGGCGTCGGCGTCCGGCGGGATCGCGCAGAACACCGTGTCCCGCATGATCATCGGTGGCGTCACCGGGTTCAGGATGATGATCGCCTTGCCGCGCCCGGCGCCGCCGACCCGCTCGATCGCCCGGGCCGTCGTCTGCGTGAACTCGTCGATGTTGGCGCGGGTGCCGGGCCCGGCGGAGCGGGACGCGATGGACGCGACGATCTCCGCGTACGGCACCGGCACCACCGACGACACGGCGTGCACGATCGGGATCGTCGCCTGCCCCCCACACGTGATCATGTTCAGGTTGGGCGCGTCGGCCAGCGTGCCCAGGTTCACCGGCGGGCACACGAGCGGTCCCGCCGCCGCGGGCGTCAGGTCGATCGCCGTGATCCCCGCCTCCGCGTAGCGCGGCGCGTTCGCCAGATGCGCCTTCGCGGACGTCGCCTCGAACACCAGGTCGGGCAGGGTCGGCTGGGCCAGCAGCCAGTCCACCCCCTCCGCCGACGCCGGGACGCCGAACGCCCTGGCCCGTTCCAGACCGTCCGACTCCGGGACGACCCCCACCATCGAACGGACGTCGATCAGCTCGCTGCGCATCAGCTTGACCAGCAGGTCTGTGCCGATGTTCCCGGGCCCCACGATCGCCGCGGTCACCCTCTCCATGGGCCTCCCCCTCCTTCTCTCGGCGCACGGGGAGCCTCCCCCGCCCGGGACGACGCGGGCAAGGCCGCCGTCCCGCCTGGTGGGACACTTCCCCGTATGGCACCTTCCGGCTCGTTCCTCGGCCGCGCCGTCGCCCTGCTGTCCGCGTTCCGCGCGGACGACGACGACCTCGGCGCCGCCGAACTGGCGCGTCGCAGCGGCCTGCCGCGATCGACGACGCACCGGCTCGCCCTCGACCTCGTGGAGGCCGGGCTGCTCGAACGGCGCGGCACGCGGGTGCGGCTCGGCCTGAAGCTGTTCGAGATCGGGCAGCGGGTGCCGAGACAGCGGGTGCTGCGGGACGCCGCCGTCCCGCTCATGTCCGACCTGCGGGAGGCGACCCGGCAGACCGTGCATCTGGCGGTGCTGGAGGGCCGCGAGGTCGTCTACCTGGAGATCCTCGGCTCGTCCGGCGGGCCCCGGCTGCCGTCGCGGGTGGGCGGCCGGCTGCCCGCGCACGTGACGGGCGTCGGCAAGGCGATCCTGGCGTTCTCCGCACCGGACGTGGTGCGGGCCGTCCTGGAGGCGGGCCTGGTCAAGGC
The DNA here is from genome assembly GCF_039537545.1 of Actinomadura meridiana. Classification (NCBI taxonomy): domain Bacteria; kingdom Bacillati; phylum Actinomycetota; class Actinomycetes; order Streptosporangiales; family Thermomonosporaceae; genus Actinomadura; species Actinomadura meridiana. The sequence continues at coordinate 775,460 of NZ_BAABAS010000004.1, read as the reverse complement.
CAGCGAGCGGAGCGTCACCGCGCCCGGCCTGCTGGTCAAGGAGCTGGAGACGATCAGGCGCGAGGGCGTCGCCTACGACCGGGAGGAGTCGGGCAAGGGGATCGTGTGCGCGGCCAGCCCGGTCCTCGGCCCGGACGGCCTTGCCCTTGGCGCGCTGTCGGTGTCGGGCTGGTCCACGGTGCTGCGTCCGGCGGTGGTCGCGCCCGCCGTGCACACCGCCGCGCTTACCCTCTCCCGCACGCTGATCGGCTGACTTTTTCAGAACACACAGGGCGCACGCCGGGCGGCTGACGCCTTTCAGAAATGCGCAGGGCGCACGCCGCGACGGCGTGCGCCCTGCTTTCGTTCGGCTGACCCTAGAAGGTCACCGGCGGAGGCCGGAGGTCTTCGGGTAGTCCTGGGTCAGCGCGTAGGACTTGCCTCCGAACGTGAGGACGTAGTTGGACGGCGTCGCGATGGGCAGCTGGTAGCTCAACGCGACGGTCGCCGTACTCCCGCTCGGGATGCTCGACCAGCTCGGCACCGTGAGGGTGACCTTCTGGAAGTCGCCCTTGAGGCCACCGGTGTTGTTTCCGGTGTGGCCCGCCTTGACCGAGAGTGTCCAGCCGGTCTGCTGGGTCATCGAGGCCGGAGCGGACGTGCCGTAGTCGAACGTGAAGGTGGCGCCACCCGGAATGGTCTGGCCCGAATTGTTGGTGATCTTCATCTTCGGGCTGATCGGGTAGTTGCTGTCGCCCACCGGGAAGTCGCCCAGGTCGACCTTCACGTCCAGGACGTCGGCCGGCGGCTTCTGGTCGGACTTCTGGTTCCCGTACGGGCTCGCGCCCTTCAGGTTGTCGTAGATCGTGTTGATCAGGGTCTTGCCCATGAAGTACTCGCCCTTGCCGTCATTGCGGGCGGGGTCCCAGGCGTAGTCACCGGCGAGTTCCCAGATCATGATTCCGCCGATGCCCTTGCTGGCGACGTACTGGGCCTTGGCGGCGATCGACTCCTCGTCCTCCGTGGACAGGAACACCTTCTCCTGCGAGTTCCACAGCCACGGGGCCTTCATCGTGCTGTCGTAGTTGCGGGCGTACGTGCCGACGAGACGGTCGTCGGGGTCGTTCGCCGGGTCGAGGCCGTACGCGCCGATGTAGCTTCCCGCGATCCCCTTCTCCAGGTTCTTCGCGTGCCACATCGGGTTGCTGCCCGAACCCATTTCCTTGCCGTTCTCGTCAAGGTCGTGCCAGATGTTGTCGATACCGACACCACCGTCGCCGCAGGGCGTCGTGGAACCCACGTCACCGGCGGTTCCCTTCGGGCACTTCTTCTGGTCGGGCAGTGCGGACTTGCCCCACATGCCGTTCGTGCCGCCCGTCACGTTCTGCCAACCGCGCGTGTAGAAGGGAACGCCGATGTTGATGCGTCCCGACTGCATCGCGCCTCGGAAGTAGTGGTAGGCCCAGTCGGTGTCCAGATACCCCATTCCGTAGGCGCTGTAGACGCCGCCTTCCTGGAGTTCGTTGTCCTTGCCGTTGTCGTACAGCGCGGCGTTCGGACCGACGAAGTGGTTCCACGTTCCGTGCAGGTCGTAGGTCATGAGGTTGGCGTAGTCCAGGTACTGGGTGACCTGGTAGGTGTCGTGCCCGCGCAGGATCCAGCCGGACGCCGACACGGCGGCGGTCAGCATGTAGTACTTGCCGTCGGCGGCGCTCGCCGCGTCCAGCTTCTCGCGCAGGGTCTTCATCAACGCGACGTAACCGGCCATCAGCTTGGCGCGCCGCGGGTTGGAGAAGGTGAAGTCGTCCGGGTGCCCGGCGTACTTCATCGAGGTGGCGTACTCGTAGTCGATGTCGGCGCCGTTGAACCCGTACTTGCGCAGGAACTCGACCACCGAGTCGGCGAACGTGTTCATCTTCGCCTGGTTGTCGGTCAGCGTGTAGAAGCCGCCGGAGGCGACGCGCTTACCGTTGTCGTCGAGGTAGCCGCCGGACTCCGCCCAGCCGCCGATCGAGATCAGCGTCTTGACGTTCGGGTGCTGCTTCTTGAACTTGTTGAGCAGGTTGAAGTGGCCCTTGTACGGGTACGCGGGATCCATTTCCGCGCCCTTCACGTCCGGCCACTCCATGCCGGTCGCCGGGTTGGACGCCGAGTCGCCGCCGACCGAGACCTTGCTCTGGTCGTCGATGTGGGCGAACGCGTAGTTGATGTGGGTGACCTTGTCCCACGGAATGTCGCTGGCGAGGTACCGGGGCGTGTTGTTCGCGCCGGTCCGCCAGCTGGTGAAGTAGCCGATGGTGCGACGGGGGTGGCCCTCGCCCATCTTCTCCCGACCGGCCTCGTCGTAGACCTCGCAGTACGGAGGCGTGACACCGGGGGCCGTGTACAGCCCGTCGGGGCGGCAGTCGGCGTTGGCGAGGGTGGTCGAGCTGGCGGGGGGCAACACGGCCAGGGAGAGGCCGAGTATCAGGGTGAGCGCGGTACACACGGCCAGGAACGGCCGGAGTGGGAGACTGGTGCGCACGGCGGGGGAGTTCCCTTCCATTAATTAGGAAACTATACTAATTGTGAGGAACATAACCGCACTTCAAGCGCTGTGCAAGCCTCAAGTTTCAAGGGTCCCATTCGATGGGAACCGGTCCAGCAAGAAGACCAGACCAGTCCGGCTCGGCCCGTCGACCGATGGTTGCGACCGGTCGGTCAGGCGCCGTCCGGGAGGTGCCGGGCGAGGAGTTCGGCGAGATGCTCGCCGTCGCGGGACGCCAACTCGCGGAGCTGCGTCCGGCAGCTGAACCCATCGGCGAGGACGACGCCGTCCGCCCCCGTCTCCCGCACCGCCGGGAGCAGTTGATGCTCGGCGACCGCGACCGACACGTCGTGATGGCCCTTCTCGACCCCGAAGTTTCCGGCCAGCCCGCAGCAGTTTCCGAGCCTGCGCACCTCGGCCCCGGCCTTCTTGAGAAGGGCGGCGTCCTTCGTCCAGCCCATCACAGCGTGGTGGTGACAGTGGGGCTGCGCGATCCCGGCGACGCCGGACAGGTCGGGCGGCGTCCAACCCGGGGTCTCGGCGAGCAGCTCGGCCAGCGTGCGGGTCGCGGCGGCCACCTCGCGGGCGGCGTCGGCGTCCGCTCCGGTCAGCAGTTCCTCGGCGTCGGACCTCAGCACGCCCGTGCAGGACGGCTCCATGCCGACGACCGTGGCGCCCCGCCGCACATGCGGCAACAGCGCCCGGACAGTGCGCCTGACCTGCGCGCGCGCCCCGTCGAGCTGCCCCGTCGAGATCCACGTGATCCCGCAGCACACGGGACGTTCGGTGACCGTGACGCGATAACCCGCGTGTTCGAGCACCTTCACGGTCGCCTCGCCAACCTTGGGAGAGAAGGCGTCGGTGAAACTGTCGACGAACAGGACGACATCTCCGTGACGCCCCTCGACACTCCGATGGGACGCGAACCAGCGCCGGAACGTCGTGGGCGCGAACGCGGGCAACGTCCGCCGCCGGTCGATGCCCGCGCCCCACGCGACCAGCGGTTTCAGCGCCCTTGACCGCATCGCCGCGTTCATCACCCTGATCGCTGGAGGCACCTTGGCGGCGAACCGCGTCCATCGAGGCAACCAACCCAACGCGTAGTGCGAACGCGGCCGGACCCTTCGGCGATACCGCTGATACAACGCCTCGGCCTTGTAGGACGCCATGTCGATACCGGTCGGGCAGTCGGACGCGCACCCCTTGCACGAAAGGCACAGATCGAGCACGTCATGCACGGCCTTGGACTTCCAACCGACTGGCCCGAGGTCGCCGGTGGCGAGTTCTTGGAGGACCCGCGCACGGCCACGCGTGGAGTCCTTCTCCTCCCTCGTCGCCAGGTAGGACGGGCACATCACCCCGCCCGCGCCGGTGTTGTCGGCACGGCACTTGCCCACGCCCGTACACCGGTGCACGGCGCGGGCGAAATCGCCGCGATCGTCCCGATAGGAGAGCCCCAGCTCCCGCCGTATCGGGACGACCCGCGCCGCCCGCAGCTCGGCGTCCACCGGCGCCGGACGGACGATGACCCCCGGATTGAGCAGATCATCAGGATCGAAGACGTCCTTGACGGCCGAACACAGCGCCAGCGCCTCGGCCGAGTACATGTGCGGCAGCAACTCGCTCCGGGCCCGCCCGTCGCCGTGCTCACCCGACATGGTGCCACCGTGCCGCGCCGCGAGCGTGGCCGCCTCGGTGAGAAAACCCCGGAAAACACGAACGCCGTCGTCCCGCCCCAGCGGAAAGTCGATGCGGACGTGAATACATCCGTCGCCGAAGTGCCCGTACGGCACACCGAACAACCCGAACTCCCCGAGCAACGCCTCAAGCTCCCGCAGATACTGGCCGAGCCGCTCGGGCGGAACCGCCGAGTCCTCCCAACCCGCGTGCGCCTGCTCGCCGCCCGGCGTCCGCGCGACGAGCCCGGACCCGTCCTCCCGGATCCGCCACAGCGCGTCGCCGAGCGCCATGTCCTCGACGAGCATCGAGTCGACGCACCCCGACTCCTTGACGACCTGCCCCGCCGTCGCGCGCAACGCCCCGATCTCCGCCCCGGCCAACTCCACGAGCATCCACCCGGACCCACGCGGCAACGGCGGCACCGCGTCGGCGCCCCGCCGCTCCCGCACGACCCCGGTGATCCGCGAATCCAAGCCCTCACACGCCACTGGCCCGTAAGGCAGGATCGCGGGCACCGCGTCGGCCGCCTCCGCCATCGACCCGTACCCGAGAACCACCAGCAACCGGCACGCGGGCTCCCGCACCATCCGAATCCGCGCCGCCAGCGTCAACGCCAGCGTCCCCTCACTCCCCACGAGGGCCTTCGCGACATCGAACCCGTTTTCGGGCAACAGATGCTCAAGCGAGTAACCGGACACCTGCCGCCCGAACCGCCCGAACTCCGTCCGCACCACCGCGAGATGGTCGCCCACCACTCCCCGAAGCCGCTCAAGAACCGCACTCTCGGTTCCGCTGTCGGGCACATCACCAAGCCGCAGCCGCTCCCCACTCCCGGTCACCACATCGAGCCCCAGCACGTTGTCGCTGGTCCGCCCATACCCGAGCGCCCGCGACCCGCAGGCGTTGTTGCCGATCATCCCGCCGAGCGTGGCCCGCGTCCGCGTCGACGGATCGGGCCCGAACCGGAGCCCGTGCGCCGCCGCGATCTGATGCAGCCTCGCCTGGACGATCCCGGGCTCGACCAGCGCCGTCCCCGCCTCCGGATCGACCTCCAGGACCCGGTTCACATACCTACTGACATCAACGACGACACCCGGCCCGACCGCGTTGCCCGCGATGGACGTCCCGCCGCCCCGCATCGTCAACGGCACCCCGGCGTCCCGGCAAACCCCAAGAACGACGGGCAGTTCGCCCGCCTCCCGAGGCGTCACCACCACCAGCGGCGGCACCCGGTACAACGAGGCGTCCGCCGAGTACATCGACCGAGCGAGCACGGAGTCGTCCACCCCACCGACCCCGGCCCCCCGCAAGGCCGCCACCAACTCACCGCACTCGACACGATCGGTCACCCCACCCACGTTAGGCCACCGGTGAACACCGCTCACAGCCCGTAGGCTGACCAAGCCCCGTCCCCCACCCGAGAGCGTGCCTGTGCGGTGTAACCCGATCACCTGGGAGACGTTCCTGGGACTCGACCAGGACGTCCAGCGAGACCTGGAGATCGTGGACGGTGTCCCAGTACCGCGCGAAGAACGCACCCGCGAACACCAGAAGGTAGGCGCCCGCCTGGCCCAAGCCCTGGAACAGGCAGCCGCGCACCCGACGGAGAACTACGAAACCGACACCCAGGTCGATGTGCTCCTGTGGCAGGCGCCGCCCACGGCCCGGAAACCAGACGTGGTCTTGCATCACCACATCCCGGCGTCCACCCACCTGGCGGCCGAGCACGCGGTCGTCGTCGCCGAGGTGCAGTCGACCTCGTCCAGACGCCGCGACCGCGTCCACAAGATGAGCGACTACGCCGACGCGGGCATACCGCACTACTGGTTGGTGACGTTCGACAAGATCGGGGCATTGTCGATCGAACGCTACGCCTCGCCACTCGGGTCACACCGTTACACGCAAATCGGAACGACGCACCGGGACATGGGCCCGGTCGCTGTCACGGTGACGGACCCGTTTCCCATGGAGATCCTGTGGGAGCACCTTGAGGTGGCGCCCCGCGTGTGATCCGGCGTTCGGGTTAGGGGATGAACTCTATTTCGGGGTATCGGGGGGACGGGCCGGAGAACAGGTGGTTGTCTCGGTGGCGTAGGTGGAGGTCGAAGAAGGCGCGTAGGTAGGCGCGTTGGGCGGGGATGGCGCGGTTCGCGCTGATCGTGCCGATGTTGTTGGTCAGGGCGGCGGTCACCTCGGGCCGCATCGGGACTCTCCTGATCAGCTGCTGGGCTAGCGGGGCGAGGTCGGTGTAGGTCTGGTGTCCCGAGTCGCGGAGGAGCAGTTCGCGGCGCCAACCGCGCAGGCGTGGCCAGAAATCCGCCCAGGTCGGGTCATTGTCACGGCCGTGTCCGGCGCTGGCCATCAACAAGAAGGGACGGTCCAGGCCCGTCTTGGCGACTGGCCCGATGACGCTGCCGTCCAGATTGACACCGGCGAGGATCCGAGGGTCCTGGGCCATTGTTTCGGCGGCTGCGGCACCGCCGAGAGAGTGTCCGAACATGCCAACCCTGGACAGGTCGAGAGAGGCCGACAATCCAGGAGGCAGGCTGCGACGGGCCGAGAGAGTGTCCAGAACGAAGCGGGTGTCGTCTCGGCGGACGCGGAGTGCCAGCGCGTATTCATCATCGGTCGGCTTGGCCGGTTGCCGACTCAGTTCGAGTCGACGTCCGGGGAACTCAACGATTTCAGCTTCATGGGTGTGGTCGATGGTGACGACGACGTAACCGTGGCTTGCCAGATCCTCGACCAGCGAAGTGCCGAATGCACGCATCGTGCGAAAGCCTGGAGAGAAAAGCACCACTGGATGACGCCGTCTGCGCGCGTCGACGGGGCCGTTCTGGCGGGCGTGTGTCTGTGGAAAATCGACATTGTCCAGCGATGTCTGGAGGTCTTGGGCGGTCTGCTGCCTGTAGAGCGCCATCGTCGCGGGTGGGAGCCAGGGAGCGAGCTTGGCGCCGCCGCCGTTCCGAGTCGGGTACCACAGGCTGACCATCAGTTCGCGTGGCGTGGACGGCGACGTCCACGGGTCTCGGCGTGAATGGTCGATCAGGTGGAGTGACGTCGTCCCAATCCGGTGCGGCCCGGTCGGTCTTGGCAACGTCAGCCGAACACGGCGGTCCGCCGCAGCCGTTCCGGTGGTGGCGAACAGCAGCCCGGCTGTTCCGGCCGCGGTCAGGACAGTTCGCCGTGTCGGGCCGGGAGTGAGTGCGCTCATCGGAGCCTTTCATCCGCAGGTGATGAAACACGAGGACGTTCCACCGATGGTGGCGGTGCGGGCGAAGACAGCGATAGGCCCGGACGTGATCTCAGGGTTTAGCCAGGGACATTCCCCTAGCGCTCTCAGGGTCCAAATCCGGCAGATCCCGGAGGCGACAATGAATCGGCGGCCGGAGGTGGTGGGATCGGTGGCTCGGGGTGGGCGAAGAGGTCTAGCCGGTCGCGGCGGGTCCGTTGAGGCCGTGACCGAGGAGGTCGAGGAGGCGGCGCGCCTGGTCGACGTCGGTCTGTGCGGCGGCGACCGCGTTCACGAGTGTCAGGACCTCGGCCACGGTCAGGTCGGCGCGGACGGTGTTGGCCTCCTGGGCTCTGGTGAGCAGTTTCTCGGCGGTCGAGGTCAGCGAGGCGTGCCAGCGGTCGAACAGCCAGGAGGAGCGATGACCTTCACCGCTGATGACCGTGTCGCGGTCACCGACCTGATCTCCATGCACGGCCATCTGTGCGACAGCGGGGAGCTGGATCGGCTGGACGAACTACTCACGCCGGACGTCATCTACGACATCTCCGACGTCGGCCAGGAACCCTTGCGGGGCGTGGCCGCGTGCGTCGCCGCCGGACGCGCGTTGGGCGAGCACAACCCGGTCGGTCATCACGTCACCAACGTCGTCCTCTCCGAGATAACCGACGACCGGGTGCAGGTGCGGTCCAAGGGGATCGCCGTCAACGCCGACGGCACCACCGCGAGCGTGACCTACGAGGACACCGTCCTGCGCACGTCAGCGGGTTGGCGGATAAGCCACCGCAAGTTGCGCGTCCACCGCGCGCCCCTTGGTGGACGAGTCTGAGCCCTGGGGCCGGTGGGACCTACGCGGTCTCGGTTCGCTGCGGGAGTCGCACGCCCAGGGCGGGAGTCTCGGTCCTCTCGGCGAGGAGGGCCTCGCGGGAAATCCGTCCACCCGTCGCGAGGGAGCGGCCGACGGGGTAGGCATGCGCGCTCGCCGGAAGGTCCCCGGCACGCCCGCTGAGCATCACGTCGACACCGCCCACGGTGCCGTCCGACACGACGGGCTGGGGCAGACGCCGCAGAGTCTGACGAGCAACGGCCTCCGCGCTGTCGTAGAGGGTCGCCCCGGCGCGCAGACGCCGCAGGATCTCGGGCGCTACCAGGGGATAGTGCGTGCAACCCAGGACGACGGCGTCGCAGTGAGAAGGCGTCCGCGAGGCCGCGTCGTCGATGGCCTTGGACGCGGCGTCCACATCCCCGTGGTCGATCGCCTCGGCCAGCCCGGGACAGGCGATCTGTTCGACCGGCTTCCCGTTGGCGAAGTCGGCGATCAGACGAGCCTGGTAACTGCTCTCCGTCGTCCGGACGGTCGCCCACACCGCGATGCTCCGTCCCGCCGCCGCAGCGGGTTTCACCGCCGGGACGGTTCCGATCACCGGCACCCCGGGCTCGAACTCCCCGCGCAGGACGTCGATCGCGGTGACGGTGGCGGTGTTGCACGGAACCACGATCGCGTCCGCGTCCTGCTTGAGTGCGCTACGAGCCGCGCTGAACAGCCGATCGGTGATGAAGGGCGTACTCTGCGACCCCCAGGGCGCGCCATCGGGGTCCATGAGGAGCAGCAGATCAAGCTCCGGCGCGAGATGCCGCAGCCAACCGGCAGTGGAAAGCAGACCAAGCCCCGAGTCGATCAATGCCACCTTCACGACAGCCAAGCTATCAAGCCCGCCGATCACCCTCCTGGCGTGAGGTGATGTGTCTGTCACAGTGCTTGCATGGCTTTACCGCTGGGCGACAGGGACAGGTTCGCCGTAGAGGTCGGTGACGAGGCCGACCAGCCGCTACGCCGTGTCGACCTGTGGGCCGCCGGTCACTGGTTGACCCGCGACGACAACATGGCCTTCGTCGAGCAGTTCCGAAGAGCCGTGGCCGACACGGCTGGTTGGGTGCGCTCCGGACAGGCTGAACCGCTCCCGTTCCCTGGAGTGTCTCCTGCGGCCGCCCACCGACGACTCCTTGACGGCATCCGTGACCTTGACGACGACTACCCGCAGTTTCGCCCTTTTGATCGCTGGGGTCCTACTACCGACAACGTTCTGGGCTTCCTGTTTCGGGACGGCGACAGCCTGGTTCTCACCTTCGAGTTCTGGCGTGAAGAGCATTTGCGCAAGCATCCTGAGCACGCCGGGACGGTGCTGGTGGCCGTGCTGTCAGTGGACGAGTTCGCTGGAATTCTTGACCAGCTGGTCGCGGTGCTCGGGCAGGGGCGTAATGCGGAGCCCCCGGGTGCGGAATGGCCTCGTTCAGGTGTTGGTGAGGTGGGCGGTGATGGTGCGGGGTTCGCGGTCCAGTAGTTCGGTTAGGAGGGGGGTGACTTCGGCGAAGTGGCCTGCTCGGGCTGCGTGGAAGAAGCCGAGCAGCATGTGGGCCATGGGTTCGGGGGTTCCGGTTTGCAGTCTTTCGGTGAGCCATTGTTCGTCCGGCACGGTGACTCGCTGAATCTCGCGGCCGGTTATTTTGGAGGCCCGAGTCGCGATGTCGTCGAATGTGACGGCCTCACCGGCGGTGAGTGTGACGGGGCCGTCGAAGGGGCGGTCGCTGAGGAGGATGGTTGCCGCTGCCTCGGCGGCGTCGGCGCGGTCCGTCCAGGAGACTGGGCCGTCGGCGGGGGCGGCGATGACGTCCGTTTCCCGCCAGGGGCCGAGTAGCCACGCGAGGCTGTGGGTGTAGAAGCCGTTTCGGAGTGAGGTCCATTTGACGCCGGATTCGGCGAGGAGTTCCTCGGTGGCGGCGTGGGCGGGGGCGGCGGCGAAGAGGCTGTCGTTGCTGGCCGCCTGATGGCTGGTGTAGAGGATGCGCTGGGCCCCGGCGGCGATCGCGGCCTCGATGCCCGCGCTGTGCAGGGCGGGTGCGTTGGCGTGTGGGTTGTTGGTGGAGACGAGGAGGACCTGTTCGGCGTCCTCGAAGGAGTGGCGCAGTGCGGCTGGGTCCTCGTAGGAGCCTTGGCGGACGCGTACGCCACGGTCGGCGAAGTGCTGTGCCTTCGCGACGTCACGGACGCTGACGCCGATTCGCTCGGCGGGAACGTGCTTGAGGAGATGTTCGACCGTTGCGCCGTTGAGTGCGCCGGTCGCGCCAGTGACGACGATCATGAGGGCGTTCCTTTCGGTGCGGGTCTGTGCAGGAGCGGCAGGAGGATGTCGTCGACGAGGTGCTCGACGAAGCGTTCGTCGCACGGCTCGCCGACGATCACGACGCGGCGCATGATGATGGCCGGGGCGACCTCGGCGAAGAGTTCGGCGGCCTGGGGCGTCAGGTCTTCGCCGACTCGGATCGCTTTGCGCAGCGGCTCGTCGGTCATCGCCGCCGCGTCCTGACGCCGGATGCGGCGCATCTCCTCCGCGAGTCTCGGGTCGCCGCGCATAGCGGCGAACAGGGCGCCGAGGAGACCGATGTCCTGCTCTGAGATCCGTTGCGCCAGCCATGAGACGAGTTGGATGAGGTTCTCGCGGAAGTCGTCCGCTGTGGGCTCCGGGGGAGTGGAGTGCGAGCGGTGCTCGACCGCGGCGGCGACGAGGGCGGCCTTGTCGCGGTGGCGGCGGTAGATCGTGGTCTTCGCCGCCCCGGAACGGCCCGCGACGGCCTCGATGGACAGCCGTTCGTATCCGACCTCGGTCAGCAGGGACAGTGTCGCGTCGAGAATGACCACGTCACGACTCGTGTCACGCGGCCGTCCCATGCCGGACGACCTGCCCCCCTCGCTGGACGCACTTTCCACGAGGACCGCCTACTTTCGCTACGCTACGGACTCGTATCGAAAGTAGCGCCGAGGTGGCGCCACGGTCAAACTTGTTGGTTCTGAACACCGACGACTTTCGTCGGGATTATGAGCGGATGCGGGCGGCCGGGGTTGTGTTTGAAGAGGCGCCACGGGAGGAGATGTACGGCACGGTTGCCGTGTTTCGGGATCTTTACGGGAACCGCTGGGATCTGATCCAGCTAGGCCGTGGCGATGAGGCGTCGTAGGGCGGCCTGGGCGGGTGGGCCCCAGCTGGGCTTGCCGCCTGGACGGCCATGGAGACCGGCGTCTCCGATGAGGATGCCGACGAGGGCGCGGGCCACCGCCCAGCCTCGGGCGCGGCGCAGGGTCGCGGCGTCGGGGGTCGGCTGGTAGGCGGCGTGGAAGCGGTCGGCGGCGCCGTCCGGGAGGAGAAGCCAGGCGGCGGCGAGGTCGAAGGCCGGGTCGCCCGCGAACAGGTCACCGAAGTCGACCACGCCGGAGATGGCGCCGTCCGTGGTGAGGACGTTGGCCGGATGCAGGTCGCCGTGAAGCCAAAGTGCGGGGCCGTCCCAGTCGGGCGCGGCGGTGGCGTCTTCCCAGATCGCGCGGACGGCCTCCGGGTCGGGGACGAGGTCCAGTTCGGTGGCTGAGGTGAGCTGGTCGGCGAATCCGGCGGTGTGGTCGCGCGGCGGTCCTCCTCGACCACGGCCCTCGGGTGCGTTGTTGGGGGCCGGTTGATGAAGGGCCGTCAGGAAGGCGGCCAAGGTGTCGGCGCTCTCCGCGGCACGGGTGGCGGAGGCGCGGTCGGCGGGCTCGCCCGGCACCCAGGTGGTGACGATCCAAGGCCGTGGAAACCGGGCGGACGGTTCGCCCAGGCGTTGCGGGACGGGCACCGGCAACGGAAGCCGCGGGGCGAGGGCGGGCACCCAGGTGTGCTCTTTGCGCAGGAGCGCGTCCGCCGACTGCGTCGCCCAGGGCAACCGGACGGCGAGGTCGTCGCCGAGTCGCCACAGCTGGTTGTCCCAGCCACGCGCGCCGAGACGCACGGGACGATCGGCCAGGTCAGGGTGCTGGTCGCGCAGCAGCTCCCGCACCAACTCGGCGCTGACCTCGGTCTCGGTCTCGGCGTGGGTCATGTGGGATGACGTTAGTCGGTGCCGGTGGTCGCGCCGTCGAGGGCCTGGCGGTGTGCGGCGAGCACGGAGTCGAGCAGGCCGGGGAACAGCGCGTCCAGGTCGTCTCGGCGCAGCCGGACGAGGCGGGACCTCCCTTGCATCGTTGTCCAGGTCACGCCTGCCTCGCGCAGCACCCGGTAGTGATGCGACAGCGTCGTCTGGTGGACGTCGACTCCGGCGCCGATCACGTTGCAGAAGTCCTCGCCCATCCGGTCGAGCCGCAGGACGAGGTCCAGCCGCACCGGATCGCTGAGCGCGCGCAGCACGTCCACCAGCCGGATGGCCTCCGTCGCCGGTTGTGACACCTCACGCATCGCCGCCCCCTCCGTTCCGCACAACCGCAGCCTAGCGACGCATGCATATATGGACAAGCATCCATATATTGCTTAGGGTTTCGCTTCGTACTTCGCGGCTTCCTCCGGAAAGGCGGCACCACCCGGTGTTGAGACGACTTCTTCCGCTGGCCCTGGCGACCTTCGCCGTCGGCACCGACAGCTACGTCATCGCGGGTCTGCTCCCCGCCATGGCCGCCGACCTGGACGTGTCCACTCCCGCCGCCGGGCAGTTGGTGACGGTGTTCGCCCTGGTCATGGCCCTGTCAGCACCCGTCATGGGCGCACTCACCAGCGCGTTGGACAGACGGTCCGCGCTCCTGATCGCGTTGAGCGTCTTCGTGGTCGGCAACGCGGCCACGGCGCTGGCCACCAGCTACGAGGTCGTGATGATCGCCCGCGTCGTCACCGCGATCGGGGCCGGGACGATCAACTCCGCCGCGTCCAGCGCCGCCGGGGCCATCGCGCCCCCCGAACGACGAGGGCGGGCACTCGCCTTCGTGCTGGGCGGCCTCACGTTGGCGACGGCGCTGGGGCTTCCGCTCGGCACGCTGATCGGACGTTCCGACTGGCACATCACCCTGTGGGCCGTCGCCGGAATCGGACTCGTCGCGGCCCTCGGAATCGCCGTCGGCCTGCCCAAGATGACGCTCCCCGCCGCCTCGCTGGGCGACCGGCTGCGTCCGCTCAAGCAAGGCCGGGTTCTCGCGCTGCTGGCCGTCACGACGCTGGCCTTCCTCGGCGCCTACACCCTCTACACCTACATCGGCCCCGCCCTACGGGACGCGACCGGCGGCTCCGAATCGTGGTTCACCGTCGTCCTGCTGGTCTGGGGAATCGGCATCCTGGCCGGGAACATCGTCGCGGGACGGCTCGTCGACCGGCACGATCCCGCGCGCGTGCTGACCGCGCCCCTCGCCCTCGCCGCCCTCGCCCTCGCGTTCACTCCGGTGGCGACGGACACGCTCGCGTCCACCTTGGTATGGGCGGCGATCTGGGGTGTGGCACTGGGCGTCATCGTGGTCCCGCAGCAGCACCGTCTCATCGCGCTCAGCCCGGCCGCCGCGCCGATCCTGCTCGGCCTCAACTCCTCAGCAATATACGTCGGGATAGCCCTCGGAGGCGGCCTCGGGGGAGCGGTGCAGGAGTGGTTCGCCATCGCGCCCGTCACGCTGGGGCTGCCAGCCGCCGGTGTCACGACCCTGGCGCTGCTCTACCACCTGACAACCACCCGCCGCCGCCCACCCGAACCCCGGCCGACCCCGTCCGCCCCGCCCTACGACTTCACCGACTGGCCCGAAGACTGGCAGGCCGCCGTCCGCGCCGAGCACCCCGCCTACGACCCGCGCGTGAGCGAGGCCGACCACAACAACGGCCGGTTGCCCGAGGCGCTGCGCCGCTGGCCGGGCGCGGTACGCAGCCGTCACCCGGACGCCAGCTTCGCCGCCCTCGGCCCGGCCGCCCACGCCCTGATGGACGACCACCCGTGGGACGACCCGCACGGTCCCGACAGTCCGCTCGCCCGGCTGGCCGCCAGAGGCGGCCGGGTGCTGATGTTGGGTGCGCCGCTCGAAGCCCTGACGCTCCTGCACCACGCGGCCACCTTTTCGAGGTGACCGACGTCGTGGCTTTCGGCGTCAGGTGGATGGAGACCAACCTCGCGTGACCCGCCCACCACAGCCGACGCCTTCGCGCGTGGTCGCGCCCAGCCACCGAAAGACGCGCTAGCGCTGCTGTTTGAGCCGTCCCACCAGCTCCGCGAACTCGTCGGCGTTCAGGGTGAGGTGACCCCCGTCCGGGTCCTTCGAGTCACGCACCCCGATCCCGGACGCAAGTCGTCCCAGCTCAACGCACACATCATCGTTCGCCGAGCCGCTGTAGGAACTCTTGCGCCACTGGGTGTTCACGGCTAGTGCTTGCGCTTGATCTCTTCGACCAGTTCCGTGAACTGGGTGCTGGTCAGGGTGAGATAGCCAGAATTTGGTGCCTTCGAGTCACGGACGCCCAACCCGGACGTGAGGCGTCCCAGCTCGACGCAGTGCTCGTCATTTGCTCCGCCGCTGTGAGAGCTCTTACGCCACTGGATGCTCATTCGTAACTCTCCAAGTATCGTTTGATGATCTCGCGAGAGCCCTCCTCGGAGAGCGCCTTCGCGCCGATACGATCGAACATAACCGACAGTTCGCGAACCTCGCCAGGCGTTTCGATCAACCGACCCCCGTTCTGGGCGCCCGAATAGGCGATGTCGCGGCTCTCCAGGCTGAGGAGCCGGAGTGACCCGTCGACGCCAAGGTGAGCGCCTGACTTGAACGGAACGATACGGAGAGTGATCTGCGGCAGGTCGGCCATGACGAGCAGGTGCTCTAGCTGTGCTTTCATCGCCTCCGGGCCGCCTACTTCACGTGCTAGCACGCTCTCATCGAGCGTGGCCCACATCTCGACGTCATCAGCCCTCTCGAAGAATGCCTTCTTCCGTTCGATCCGCCTGGCCATTGTCTCCTCGCGGTCTTTCCGGGTGCTGACCTGGACGTACGCCGAGGTGTAGTCGTCGGTTTGGAGGGCGAGGGGGATCACCTGGCCGTGGTAGGTCTTGATCAGGTTGGCTTCCTGCTCGTACTTGACGAGCTGCCTTCCCCAGTTGGGATCATGAGCCATTCGGGCAAACCACAGCAAGAGCTGAAATAGAAGGCCCGTCCCGTAGTGCCGGTCGAGAGCCCGCGCATGGTCATCTTGCAGGCGTCGTCGTCCCGCCTCGAAGTTGGATACAGTCCCCCGCGTTACCCCCATGATCTCTCCGCACTGAGTAAGTGAGAGGCCCGTCTTCTCGCGCCAAAAGCGCAGGTAGAAGGCCAGGAAGTGCCACATGGAGAGCTTGGGGTTGAGGGGATCGCGAACGATGGGCATTGCTTCCTCCCTGTATCCAGCTTGGGTGACTACAGGCGAAACGTAGAACACCCCGGTGATGCTTGTCACAGGAATTCGGAAATTCGGTCGGGGAGGGAACGATGGTGATGACGGCGACGGGGGAAATGATCGTTCCCCTCATGGGAACGGCGGCTTCGGTGGGGCTCGCGCGGACGCTTGCCGAGGCGCGACTGTGCAATTGGGACTATTCCCACATTCTTGACGATGCGCTTCTTGTCGTCTCCGAACTCGTGACTAATGCCGCACAACGGACGCCGAATCAGGAGATTCGGGTGCAGATCAGCCGGGATGCCGGTGGTGTCATCCTCGCTGTCTGGGACCGTGATCCTCAGTATCCGCGTGCGGTGCCGCAGCGGTTGCTCAGTCTGGATGACCTCGATCTGTCGAGTGAGGCGTTCGACGACAACGGGGGGTGGGGGCTGCATATCGTGCAGGCCCTGTCGGTTCAGTGCGGGGCGACGCGAGATCCGGCCGGGGGCAAATGGGTGTGGGCCAGAATGAACCCGTTCGTTTCCTGATCGCTCGCATCTGAGGAGTCATCATGTCCCCCCGTCCTACGTCCATGCTGTTCGTGCACGGTTTCTGGTTCGGCGCCTGGTGCTGGAGCGAGGTCATCGAGCGGGTGGCCGCTACCGGACGCGCGGCCGTCGCCGTCGACATGGCGGGGCATGGGCTGCGCGCCCGGTGGCCCCGGTGTCTCGCGATGCGTCCGTTCGACCCTGAAGGGCTCGCCACCGAGGTCTCGCCGGTGGCGGGGGTCGATCTTGAGCAGGCGGGGGAGCTGCTGGTGTCGCAGATCCGGCGGCTCGCTCAGGACGGGCCCGTCACCGTCGTCGCGCACAGCATGGGCGGGGCCCCGGTGACGTGGGCGGTGCAGCGGGTGCCGGAGCTGGTGGCGCACGTGGTGTATCTGGCCGCGTTCATGCCGCGTTCGGGCGTTCCGTCCGGCGACTACGCGCAGTCTCCCGAGAACTTCGACAGTCTCATCGGTCCGGCGCTGCGCGGCGACCCGGGGGTGATCGGCGCGCTGCGGCTCGATCTCGCCTCCGCCGACGCCGACTACCGTGAGCTGCTTCGGAACGCGTTCTTCGATGATGTCGCTCCGGAGGCGGCGGAGGGCGTTGTCGGGCTGTTGACGCCTGACAGCCCGGTCGCCATGCAGGTCGTCGGCACTCGGTTGACCGCTGATGGGTGGGGGTCGGTGCCGCGTACGTACATCACGTGCGCGCGGGACTGGGCGCTGCGTCCGGCGGTCCAGCAGCGGTTCATCGCCGAGGCCGACGCGGACTTTCCCGACAACCCGACGTCGGTCGTGTCGCTCGACTCGTCGCACTCGCCGTTCCTGTCGATGCCCGACCGGGTGGCCGAGATCGTGACCAAGCTGGACTGACGTTTCGGGACGCGGATCACGCCGTTCGGGCCGGTTGACCCTCTTGACCAGCAATGCCCGGTCGTGCACACTCGCTTCAACCAGCGCACAATTGTGCGACGGACGAACCTGGTCCGCAGACTATCCGTCCACCCGAATCGAGCCCCATGACCTCAGCAGAGGCGACGCGGGGCGGCAGGAGGGTCGCCGCCCCACCTCACCCCGATCCGAAAGTCCCCGACCTGAGACTGCCGCCGCGAAGCTGCGACGCGCACTGCCATATTTTCGGACCCGGTCACGTCTTCCCCTACCCGGAGGACCGGGCCTATGACCCACCCGATGTGTCGAAGGACGATCTGCGTCGGCGGCACGACCTGCTGGGGTTGGACCGGGCCATCATCGTCCAGTCCGCCGCCCACGGCACCGATCACTCGGCGTTGGTGGACGCGCTGCGCACCTACCCCGACGTGTATCGGGGCGTGGCGCTGCTGACGCCGCGCAGCACGCCCGAAGAAGTCGCCGAGTTGCATGAGGCGGGCGTGCGGGGGGTGCGGGTGCAGTTCATGCCGCATCTGGGGCCCGGGCCCAAGCCGAGTGAGCTGCGGGCGATTCTCGACCTCGTCCGCCCCTATGCGTGGCACGTCTCCTTTCACATCGGGGGGAACTCCGTTGTCGACATGTACGACACGCTCCGGTCGACCGGGCTGCCCGCGGTGATCGACCACATGGCGCGGGTCGATCTGCGGACCGGCCTGGACGGTGACCAGGTGCGGGCGCTGCGCCGCCTGCTCGACACCGGTGACGTGTGGGTGAAGCTCAGCGCGCCTGAGCGGCTGTCGTTCGAGGGGCCGCCCTACGCGGACGCGGTCGAGCTGGCTCGGCTTCTTGCCGTGCAGGCGCCCGAGCGTTGTCTGTGGGGCACCGACTTCCCGCATCCCAACGTGCCGCAGATGCCGGACGACGGTCTGTTGGTCGATCTCATCGAGCGGATCGTCCCGGACGAGAGCGCCCGGCACCGCATCCTCGTCGCCAATCCCGCCGG
The DNA here is from genome assembly GCF_039537545.1 of Actinomadura meridiana. Lineage (NCBI taxonomy): Bacteria > Bacillati > Actinomycetota > Actinomycetes > Streptosporangiales > Thermomonosporaceae > Actinomadura > Actinomadura meridiana. Next base: position 757,430 of record NZ_BAABAS010000004.1, on the reverse strand, counting down.
GATCGCCGACTTTCCTCCGGAGCCACGATGACCAGCTTGCATCCGCGCGGGACCGTCTTCACGCGGGCGCCCCAACCGTCGGAGAAGATTCTGCGGGCCTACGAGACGCTCGCGGTGGCGTCGGTCCATGAGGCCATGGGCCAGCGGAATCTGCTGCGCGGCGTCCGGCCGCTGGCGTCCGGGGCCCACGTGGTCGGACGGGCCGTGACGGCGCTCGACCTGTCCGGCAGCAACCTCACCTTGCACGCGATGTTGGAGGTCGCCGGGCCCGGTGACTTCCTGGTGTGGACGTCCCAGCACGGGCCCGTCGACTCGGCGGTGTGGGGCGCCAACGTGAGCGAGTCGGCCGCAGCGCGGGGGCTGGCGGGCGCCGTGATCGAGGGGCACGCCCGGGACATCGCCGACATCGAACGGGTCGGGTTCCCGCTGTGGGCGCTGGGCGTGACCCCGGCCGCCACCGGCAAGACCCGCACGGGCTGGGGCAATGTGCCCGTCGTGTGCGGCGGCGCCTATGTGCGGCCCGGGGACCTCGTCGTCGCGGACGGCGACGGGGTCGCGGTCGTCCCGTTGGAGGACGCCGAATGGGTCGCCGAGGCGGCCGCCGCCCGGGACCTGCGGGAGACCACGACGCTGACCCCGCGCGTGCGTGAGGGGAAGTCGCTGTTCGCGGTGCGTGAGTGGGCCGGAAACTTCCCTGCCGACGGCGGACACTTCGTCGACGCCGAATGGAACCAGTCGGACACAGAGAGCGGAGAGAAATGAAGGCCGTCGTCGCCCTGGAGACCGGTCCGCCTAGCGTGATGAAGTGGACGGACGCGGAGCCGCCCAAACCCGCGCGCGACGAGTGCGTGGTGAAGGTCGAGGCGTGCGGTGCGTGCATGCACGAGGTGCTCGTCCGGCGGGGCGACCGGACGGGCGGCACCGGGTTCCCGATCATCCCGGGGCACGAGGTCGTCGGAGAGGTCGTCGAGATCGGCGCCGACGTCGTGGACTTCGCGGTCGGCGACCGGGTGGTCTCCAACCAGCGGCAGCGGGTCTGCGGCAAATGCCGGGAGTGTCGGACGGGGCGCGAGACACGGTGCCCGCGCAAGGTGTTCCTCGGCGACATCGGCCTGAACGGCGGCTACGCCGAACTCGTCGCGGTGTCGGACGGAAGCCTGGTGAAGGTCCCGGCGGGCCTCACCTCACCGGACGTCGCGGTGGCGTCCTGCGCGATCGGAACGGTTCTGAACGCGCTGCGCGACGTCGCGCACGTGGAGCTGGGCGAGACGGTGCTGGTCACCGGCGCGGGTGGCGGCATCGGCCTGCACGCCATCCAGCTCGCGAAGGCGTCGGGGGCGCGCGTCGTCGCGCAGACCACCTCGCCCGGCAAGGTCGAGGCCGTTCGGGACGCGGGCGCGGACGAGATCCTGCTGGTCGAGCGGGGCGCCGACTACAGCAAGGACGTCATGGAGGCCACCGGTGGGCGGGGCTGCGACATCGTCCTGGAGAACGTCGGCGCGGCGTCGTTCCTGTCGAGCGTGAAGACCGTCGGCATGCACGGGCGGTTGGTGCTGATCGGCGAGGTGCAGAAGAAGCCGCCGCAGGTCGTGGCGGACCTGGTGGGCTGGCGGGGCCGCGACATCTCGATCCTGTCGGCGGCCAGCACCACCAAGCGGCAGTTGGAGGACGTGCTGACGCTGATGGAACGGGGCGTGGTGAACCCGGTCGTGACCGACACGCTGCCGATGTCGGAGGCGTCGCGAGCCCACGAGATCTTGGAGAGCGGCTCGGTGACCGGACGGATCCTGCTCGTCCCCGACATCGCCGGATGACCCCGCCATATGAAACGGCCATATGACACCGCCGGACGACACTGGGAGAGGAAACGAAGATGGGACCTCGTAGACCGGGCTCATTGGCATTCCGCGTCGTGGCCGGGGCCCTTGTCGTCGCGCTCGCGGCGGCCGGGTGCGGTGACGGCGGCGGCAATTCGCAGGAGGACGGGAAGAATCTGCGGACCGTGAAGGTCGCGCTGTCCATCAAGGCGATGAACTCCAGTTTCGCCGCCATTCCGGTGGCCCGTTACCTCGGTTATTTCAAGGAGGAGGGCCTGAAGGTCGAGACGACGTTCACGCCCGGTTCCACGCAGGCGATCCAGGCGGTGGCGGCCGGGCAGATGGACATGGCCGCGCCGGTCCCGCAGGCGTTGATTCCGGACGCGGTGAAGAACAAGTCCGACCAGCGGATGTTCTTCAACTGGGCGCGGTCGCAGGTGGCGAGCTTCGCCGTCGAGTCCAGCAGCCCGATCAAGAGCTGGGCCGACTTCAGGGGCAAGAAGATCGGGGCGCAGAGCCTCGGCAGCGGGACGATCCCGCTGGCCAAGGCCCTGCTGCGCGAACAGGGCCTGAACCCGGACACCGACGTCAAGTTCGTGTCGGTCGGTCTGGAGGCCGGTGCGTACCACGCGCTCCAGAGCAAGCGGGTGGACGCGCTGATGCTGTTCGACTCGCAGTACGCGGCGATGGAGAACATCGGCGCCAAGCTCCGCTACTTCAAGTCGTCGCTGTCCGAACAGCTGTTCTCGACCGGGTTCTCGGCGAAGCAGTCGTTCATGAAGGCCAACCCCAAGGTGATCGAGGGGTTCGGGCGGGCGATGGCGAAGGCGAACGTCTTCACCACCGCCAATCCGGAGGCGGCCATCAAGATGATGTACGACATCTATCCGAAGACGAACATCCCGGGCGTCCCGGAAGACAAGAAGATGGAAGACAACAAGCGCATCCTCGCGTTGCGCACGACGTACGTCACCAGCGGGAACCCGGACGCCAACAAGACCTGGGGCGCGTTCCCCGATTCGGGTGTGAAGGCGTGGAGTGACTTCTCCGTCGCCACGAAACTGACGTCCACGTCGTTCAAGCCCGACCAGATCGTGAACAACCAGTTCGTGACGGCGTTCAACAATTTCGACACCCAGAAGATCAAGAACACGGCGAAGAACTACAAGTTCGAGGACTGACATGGCGACGACAGAGCACGCGGTCGAACTGGCCGGTCTGCGTCACGTGTTCGCCGGACGGGGCCGGGGCCGCCGCGCCGTGCACGGCGTCGAGGCCGTCAAGGGCGTGGACCTCACCGTCGCGCCCGGCGAGTTCGTGAGCATCGTCGGCCCGAGCGGCTGCGGCAAGAGCACGATCCTGAAGATGATCGCGGGGCTGCTGCGTCCCACCGAGGGCGCGGTGCGGGTCTGGGGGGAGCCCGTCACCGGCCCGCGCCGCGACATCGGCATCGCGTTGCAGGACGCGACGCTGCTGCCGTGGCGGGACGTGATGTCCAACTGCCTGTTCCCCGTCGAGCTGCACGGCAAGGTGACCGACGCGGCCCGCGAGCGGGTGACGGGGCTGCTGGAGCGGGCCGGTTTGTCGGGGTTCGAGGCGCGGCGTCCGAAGGAACTGTCGGGCGGGATGCGGCAGCGCGTCGCGATCTGCCGGGCGCTGGCCGACGACCCCCGGCTGCTGCTGCTCGACGAGCCGTTCGGCTCCCTGGACGCGCTGACCAGGGAACAGATGAACATCGACCTCAACCGCATCTGGCGGGAGACGGAGAAGACCGCCATCCTCATCACGCACGGGATCGACGAGGCGGTGCTGCTGTCGACCCGGGTGGTGATCCTCTCGGAGCGTCCCGGGACCGTGGTGGAGGTCGTCACGCCGCCGTTCCCCAAGGTGCGGACCAAGGAGCTGATGGCCACCCCGGAGTTCGCCGAGGTCTGCGGGCAGGTGCGGGACCGGTTGTTCGCGTCCGAGTCGAAGGTCGGCGGATGACCGCCGCGCCCAAGCACGCGCCCTCCGCGGGCGCGCTGCCGACGGGTCCACCACCGCCGCGGGGTGGGGTCGTGGTGCGGTGGGGCGGGCTGGCCTTGGTGACTGTCGTCCTGCTCGCCGCCTGGCAGATCCTGCCGTCCGGGGTGCAGGGCAACGGCAGTTCCGTGCCGAAGCTGGACGCGGTGCTGAAAGCGCTCGGACCTTCCGGCGAATGGGGCAACTACCTGAAAGCGCTGCGCGTCACGCTCGGCGAAGCGTTCTTCGGGCTGATCGTCGGTTTCGTCGCGGGTGTGGTGCTCGGGGTGCTGCTCGGCGAGTCCAGGATCCTGCGGCAGGGCTTCTACCCGTACGCGGTCGCGTTGCAGGCGCTGCCGCCGATCGCGCTCGCCCCGATCTTCGTGATCTGGTTCGGGCTCGGCATGGAGTCCAAGATCGGGCTGGTCGGCGCGGCGACGCTGTTCCCCATCCTGGTGAGCACGATGGCGGGCGTCGCCGAGACGGACCGGGGCCGGATCGAGATGGCCACGGCGTTCGGGGCGTCCAAGGCGCAGATCCGGCGCAAGATCGTGTTTCCGGGGCTGGTGGTGCCGATCTTCTCCGGGCTGGAGATCTCGGTGGTGCTGTCGTTCCTCGCCGCCATCGCCGGTGAGCTGATCAGCGCCAACTCCGGCATCGGCGTGATTCTTCAGGTCTACCAGCGCGACTTCCGGCTGGCGGAGGAGTTCGCCGTCCTGACGATCCTGGTCGTGGTCGGGCTGGTACTGGCGCTGCTGGTGCGGCTCGCCCGGCACGTCGTCCTGGAGCGCATGCCCAATGAATGAGGTGGCCGATGAGAAGGGTGGCCGATGAATAAGGTGACGGCGGCGTCGCCGCGCGCGCGCCGCCGGGAACCCGCCGCTCCGCGCGGGCCGCTGCTCGGCGACGGTCTCCTGGCCAGGGCGGCGTTCCTGATCGTGCCGCCCGTGGTGGTCGGGCTGCTCGGCGTCCTGCTGATCCAGCTGGTGATCTCCCGCTTCGAGATCAGCGGCGTGGTCATCCCCAAGCCGACCGACGTGTACGAGGTGATGAGCTCCGACCTCTTCCTGGAACAGGTCGGGCAGAGCACCTGGGAGACGTGGAAGGCGACACTGATCGGGTTCGTGCTGGGCGCCGGGTCGGGCGTCGTGCTCGGCGCGCTGATGGCGGAGTCGCGGGTCGCGCGGTTCGTCCTCTACCCGTACGTCGTCGCGTTCCAGTCGCTGCCCAAGATCGCGCTGGCGCCGGTGTGCGCGCTGTGGCTCGGCTTCGGCCTGACGATGAAGTTCAGCTTCTCCGGGATGCTGGCGTTCTTCCCCGCCGTGATCGCGACGCTGGCCGCGCTGTCCACGGTTCCGGAGACGCGGGTCGAGATGGCGACGGCGTTCTGCGCGAGCCGCCGCCAGCGGTTCTTCCGGATCTCGTTGCCGTCCGCGATGCCCGGGATCGTGTCCGGGCTGGAGATCAGCATGGCGTTCGCGCTGATCGGCGCGATCGTCGGCGAGTTCGTCGCGCCCTCGGCGGGCGGGCTCGGACAACTGCTGCTCACCTACAGCGAGGCGATCAACGTGGCCGCCGAGTTCTCCGTGCTGGTCGTGCTGATGGTGCTCGGCGTCCTCCAGAACAAGATCCTTTTCGGTGTCGTGCGGGCGGGCACGGAAAGGTTCTTCGAGTCGTCGCGGTGACGGACGGCGGCGTCACCACCGTGGCGGACGGCGGCAGCAGCGGCACCGACACGTTCGCGGGCTTCCACCGGTGGATCGTCGGCGGCTCGCGCACGCGTGTCCTGTGCCATCTCAACCTCGCGCGCATCGGTCTGACCGGTCTGCTCGGCGAGTTGCGTCCCGAGCTGGTCGACCCGGAGGGTGTGGCGCGCCTGATCCGTGAGCATCCGGACGTCATCGTCGGGATCAAGCTGCGGCTGTCCGAACGGATCACGGGTGGGCCGTGCCGTCCGATGCTGGAACTGGGCGCGCGGGTGTCGGCGGAGACCGGTCGGCCGCTGCACGTCCACATCGGTGGCACTGCCGAGAACCTGACGGAACTGCTCCCGCTGCTGTCGCCCGGCGACACGGTGACGCATTTCCAGACCCCGCAGCCGAATGGCCTGCTGGACGAACACGGAATTCTGCTTCCTGCCGCTCGGGAAGCTCGGGAGCGCGGTGTTCTGTTCGACTGCGGCCATGGGATGAGCCATTTCAGTTTCGCCGTCGCCGAGGCGCTCCTCGGCCAGGGTTTTCCGCCGGACACCATTGGGAGTGACCTCAGCCGCCGCTCCTTCGCCGACCTCGCGCCCGGCCTGCTGACCGTGATGAACAAGTGGCTGGCGCTCGGGATGCCGCTTCCCGACGTGATCGCGGCGACCACGGTCGCCCCGGCGTCCGCTCTTGGGATGTCCGGGCGGATCGGCGCGCTCCGTCCCGGCGTTGAGGCCGATCTGGCGGTGCTGACCTGGGAGGACGGCGAGTTCGCCTACGGCGACGCGGTGGGGGGTCGTCGCGTCGCGCGCGGTCGGCTCGTGCCGGTGGCGACCGTGCGCGCGGGCGACGTCCGGTAGAACCCGATCATGGTTTCTGGTCCGGGGCGAGGGGAACGTCCCCGGCGACTGACCTGACGGTGTGGACGGGACGGCACGGTGACGAGGACGCAGCGGGAGACCGGGCCCGGACCGGCGGATCCGGGAGACGCCCTGACCGGCGCGCGTCCCATGGTCATGCTGGTGACGGCCACGGTCGGGTTCGCGGTGAACTTCTGGGCGTGGGCGTTGCTGAGCCCGCTGGGCCCCCGCTTTCAGGACACGCTCGACCTGTCGTCGTTCGAGCAGGCGTTGCTGGTGGCGGTGCCCGTGGTGGTCGGGTCGCTGGGCCGGATCCCGGTCGGGGCGCTCACCGACCGTTTCGGTGGACGGGTCATGTTCCCGCTGGTTTCGCTCATCACGATCGTGCCGGTGCTGTATCTGGGGTTGTGGGGGCATTCGTCGTTGGCGGCTTTGCTGGTGGGCGGGTTCTTTCTGGGCGTCGGCGGGACGACGTTCGCGGTCGGCGTCCCGTTCGTCAACGCCTGGTTCCCGCCGGAGCGGCGCGGGTTCGCGGTCGGCGTGTTCGGGATGGGGATGGGCGGCACCGCGATCAGCGCCCTGACCACGGTCAAGGAGGTCGACCACTACGGGATGGAGGTCCCGTTCGAGGTGATGGCGGTGCTGCTCGCCGTGTACGCCGTGGTCGCCTGGTTCGTCCTCCAGGAGGCGCCGGGACGGACCGCGCCGAGCGAACCGCTGCTGAACCGGCTGGCGGCGACGGCGCGAATGAGCGTCACCTGGCAGATGTCGGCGCTGTACGCGGTGGCCTTCGGCGGTTACGTGGCGTTCTCGGTATATCTGCCGACCTATCTGAAAACCGAGTACGGCCTGTCGCAGTCGGACGCGGCGAACCGCATGGCGGGGTTCGTGCTGCTGGCCGTGGTGATGCGCCCGGTAGGCGGATGGCTGTCGGACCGGGTCGGCGCGGTACGGGTCATGGAGGTCTCCCTCGTCGTGACGGTCGCGGGCGCCGTCGCACAGGCGTTCACTCCGCCGTTGATGCCCGGTGGAACGATCGCGTTCCTGGCGATGGCCGCCGCGCTCGGCGCGGGCAGCGGCGCGACGTTCGCGCTGGTGGCGCGGCTCGCCCCGCCGAACAAGGTCGGCGCCGTCACCGGCGTGGTGGGTGCGGCCGGAGGGCTCGGCGGGTTCATCCCGCCGCTGGTGATGGGCTCCATCTACGGAAGCCTCGGCTCGTACGCGCTCGGGCTCGCACTGCTGGCGGTCGTGGCCGCGGCCGCCGCCGTCTTCACCGCCACGGTCGTCCGGCGGGCGGCGGACCGGCGGGCGCCCGGCACCTGACACCCGGGGTGGTGCGGGGATCCGGCGAGGGGGGCGATAGCGTCCGGTCGACCGGTTCAGACCACCTCACCGACGCCGGAGGCCCTTCGTGCTCGCCGTCACCACCGCCGATCTGCGGATCTTCCTGCACATCCTCGCCGCGACGATCTGGGTCGGCGGGCAGATCACGCTCGGCGCGCTGGTGCCGGTGCTGCGCGGGTACGAGGGCGTCACCAAACTCGCCGCCCAGCGCTTCAACATGGTCGCCTGGCCCGCGTTCGCCGTCCTCGTGCTCACGGGCATCTGGAACATGACGTCCGGCGACCTCAGCGACCCCGCGCAGCGGACGCTCCAGGTGAAACTGGTGTTCGTGGTGCTGTCCGGTGTCGCGGCGTTCCTGCACACGCTCGCCAAGTCCAAGGCGGGGCTCGCCGTCTGGGGCGCGCTCGGCGCGGTCGGGGCGCTCGCCGCGTTGTTCTTCGGCGTCCAACTCGGCTGAGGTTCGGTTGACGCTCGGGCGTTCGGTTGAGGTGGAGACGGCCGGTTCCCGGGGCCGGTGCAAGGGAGTGATCATCCACCTCGGGACCCGGCCGTCCCACTCCCTCGCGGTGCTGGGTCGCCGTGTCGGAACGACCGGGGGCGTACGGCCGGAATCCTCCTGGACGAACGCGAGGAAGTAGAGCGTAACTCTGCCCATCAGCGCGACATAATGACACGACGCTTACAGTTGTTTCCCACTGGTGTATAGGGCGCGCCGTGGCAAAATCACCCTCCCGCGACGGCTGGGCCACGCCGTACGAAACAATGGGCCATGTGAGAGTGGTGGCCATCTCCGACACGCACGCGCCCAGGCGCTGGACGTCGTGCCCGCCGCGTGTGGCCGAGCACCTACGTGGCGCGGACGTCATCCTGCACGCCGGGGACGTGTGCACCGCCGCCGTCCTCGACGAACTGGCGGGGTACGCGCCCGTCCACGCCGTCCTCGGCAACAACGACGGCCCGGACGTCGCCGAATGGGGCGCGCCCGAACGTCTCGAACTCGACCTGGACGGCCTCGCCGTCGCGATGGTCCACGACAGCGGCCAGGCCCGTGGCCGCACCGCCCGGATGCGCCGCTGGTTCCCCACCGCCGACCTCGTCGTCTTCGGGCACTCGCACATCCCCCTGGACGAGACCGGCGACGGCGTCCGGATCTTCAACCCCGGATCGCCCACCGACCGGCGCCGCCAGCCCCACGGCACCCTCGGCCTCCTCGACATCCGGGACGGCCGCCTCACCGGTGCGCGGATCGTCTCCGTCACCTGACCGAACCGACAAAGGGGGGCCCGGCATGGCCGACCGCGTGACCGTGCACGTCGACGGGGGAGTCGCCGACGTGCGGCTCGACCGTCCCGACAAGCTCAACGCCCTCGACGCGGCCATGTTCGACGCGCTCGCCGAGGCCGGGGAGGGGCTTGCCGCCGATCCGTCCGTCCGGGCCGTCGTCCTGTCGGGGGAGGGCCGCGCGTTCTGCGCCGGGCTGGACGTCTCCGTGGCCATCGCGCTGGGCGGAGACTCCCCACCGCCCGGCGCGAGCGCCCGCTTCAGCCGCCTGTTGGACGACCTCACCGCACGCGAACCCGGCCGCATCACCAACCTCGTGCAGCAGGTGGCGCACGTGTGGCGGGAACTGCCGCAACCCGTCATCGCCGCCGTCCACGGACACGCCCTCGGCGGCGGCCTCCAGATCGCGCTCGGCGCCGACATCCGGATCGTCGCCCCCGACGCGACGCTGTCCGTCCTGGAGATCCGCTGGGGCCTGGTGCCCGACATGACCGGGACGGCGGCGCTGATCCGCCTCGTCGGCGAGGACGTCGCCAAGGACCTCACCTTCACCGGACGCATGATCACCGGCACGGAGGCCGCCCGCATCGGCCTCGCGACCCGCGTCGCGGACGACCCGCGCGCCGCCGCCGCCGACCTCGCCCGCGAGATCGCCGGGAACAGCCCGGACGCCGTCCGCGCCGCGAAACGCCTGTTCAACCGGGTGGCGGACGTCGATCTGGCCGGTCAGTTCCGGGCTGAGTCCCGGGCGCTCGCCGGGCTGCGCGGCACCCCCAACCAGATCGAGGCCGCCACCGCGCACCTCGAACGGCGTCCACCCGTATTCACCGACCCCGCCTGACGGCCTTTTGCGGAAAAGGAATTCTGGTAAGGGCCGTGATTCCCGCGTCGCGCCGGAGACTCGCGCGGGGGAGTAAGATACGGCTGACTCGAATTCGTTGAGGGCCGTCCCGATTTCGGACGGCCCTCGACGCATGTCGTGCGGCCGCAACGTAGGCTGCGAGGGTCCACGGAACCATCTTCGAGAACAGCGACGGACGTGATGAGCGCGGAAGAGGACGGTCGCGGCGGCGACGACCGCGAGCGGCGGGGCGGCAACGGGGGACGGAACACTCCTCCCCGTCGTGGCGGCGGGCCCAAGAGCGGCCCCGGAGGCCCTGGAGCTCGCAAGGGCGGCGGTCCTCGAGGAGGCGCACCGCGCGGCGGCGGGCCGAAGGGCGCCCGCGGCGGCGGCAAGGACAGAGACTGGAAGCCACGCGGCAAACGCGACGACGACCGCCGCGGCAACCCGTCCAGCGCCCCACGCGGAGACCGCAAGGAGAACCGCCCCGGCGACCGCCGCGAATGGCGCCCCACCGACCGCCGCGACGGCCGTCCGGGTGAGCGTCGCGACGCCCGCTCCGGCGAGCGTCGAGAGGGCCGTCCGGGCGAGCGCCGCGAGTGGCGCCCCAAGGAGCGCCGCGACGGCCGCCCCGGCGAACGTCGCGACAACCGTCCGGGCGAGCGTCGAGACGGTCGCGCTGGTGAACGACGTGAGTGGCGCCCCAGCGAGCGCCGCGACAGCCGCCCCGGCGAGCGCCGTGACGGGCGTCCGGGCGAGCGCCGTGACTGGCGCCCCACGGACCGCCGCGATGGCCGCCCCGGGGAGCGCCGTGACGGCCGTCCCACCGAGCGGCGTGACGGGCGTCCGGGTGAGCGCCGTGAGTGGCGTCCTGCGGAGCGCCGTGAGGGTCGTCCGGGTGAGCGCCGTGACGGCCGTCCTGCCGAGCGGCGTGACGCTCGGTCTGGGGGGCAGCGTGACGGGCGTTCGGGTGAGCGCCGTGAGTGGCGTCCCGCGGATCGCCGTGACGGCCGTCCGGGTGAGCGCCGTGACGGGCGTCCGGGGGAACGGCGTGATGGGCGTCCTGCGGATCGTCGTGATGGACGGCCCGGGGAGCGGCGTGATGCTCGGTCTGGCGGGCGGCGTGACGGGCGCCAGGGTGAGCGGCGTGAGTGGGGGGCCAAGGGGTCTGGTGGTGGGCCGCGGCGTGATGGGCGGTCGGCTGGAGGCCGGAAGTTCGACGACAGGCGGGGAGGGCGTCCGGGGGACAAGCGGTCGTACGGGCCGCCTCGTGAGCGGTCCGCGCGGGACGAGGAGCGGCCCGCGCCCAAGCATGATGATCCGCTGCTGCCCGATGACGTCACGGGCGACGAGCTGGACGCCGAGGCGCGTGCCGAGTTGCGGTCGCTTCCCAAGGATCTGGCCGTGCGGGTCGCCCGGCACCTGGTGATGGCGGGACGGCTCGCCGAGGACGAGCCCGAGCAGTCCTACAAGCACGCGCGGGCCGCGCGCAGGGTCGCGTCCCGGGTCGGGATCGTCCGGGAGGCGGCGGGGATCGCGGCGTACAACACCGGCGAATGGGCCGAGGCGCTCGCGGAGCTGCGGGCGGCGCGGCGGCTGATGCTGGGCGATGACGCCTACCTGCCGCTGATGGCCGACTGCGAGCGCGGGCTGGGCCGTCCCGAGCGCGCCCTGGACCTGATCAAGTCGCCGGAGGCGAAGAACCTCGACGTGATGGGACGGGTCGAGCTGCGCATCGTCGAGTCGGGCGTCCGGCGCGACCTCGGGCAGCTCGACGCGGCCGTGGTCACGCTCCAGATCCCCGAGCTTCGCGACCGGCGCCTACGGCCCTGGTCGGTGCGGCTGTTCTACGCCTACGCGGACGTGCTGGAGGAGGCCGGACGCGCGAGCGAGGCCGCCGACTGGTTCGCGCGGGCCGCCGCCGCCGACCGGGACGGCGAGACCGACGCCGCCGAACGGTACGCCGAACTCGACGGCCTCCAGATCGTCGACACCGAAGACCTCGAGGAGGACGTCGAGGACAACGCGGTCGCCGAGGTCGGCGCGATGTTCCTGGAGCCGAAGACCGCCGAGGAGCCGCCGTCCGAGGAGGACTGACGTCAGGCGTGCCGGTCCAGGGAGTGCAGGATCCCGGCGACGTTGCTCTCGATGCCGCTGAGCGCCTCGAACTTGGCGACCACGTCCGGGTCGGCGTCCTCGCGGTTGAGGGCGTAGCGGTCCCTGGTGCGGTCGGCGACCATCGCTACCGCGTGGTCGAGGTCGAGGCCCTCGTCCCAGGCGTCCCGGACGGCGTCCACCCAGATCCGCAGCTCCTCCGCGGACCGCTCCAGCGTCCCCTCGACCTCGTCGACGGGCCCGTAGTGCGCGAACAGCAGCCGCTGCGGGCCGAGTGACCGGAACTTCCCGAGCGACGCGAGCGCGGTGTCCAGGTCGAAGTCGGGCGGTGGTGTCGCGGGACGCACGTCGGCGGTCTCGGGGATGTAGACCCCGGCGGCGTCGCCGACGTACAGGTCGCCGGTCAGGGAGTCCAGCAGTCCCACATGGTGTTTGGCGTGGCCGGGGGAGTAGTGGGTCTCCAGGCGCCGCCCGCCGCCGAGGTCGACGGCGCCGGTGTCCTCGACGGCCCTGATCCGCGCCGCGTCCGTCGGTTTCAGCTCGCCGAACAGCGTGTCGAGGCTGTCGCCGTACACCATCCGGGCGCTGCGCATGAGCCGCTCCGGGTTCACCAGGTGCCGGGCGCCCTTCTCGTGGACGACGACTTCCGCGCGCGGGTACATGCGGGCGATGTCGCCGACGCCGCCCGCGTGGTCGAGATGGATGTGGGTCACGACGACGCTCGCCAGGTCGTCCGGGCCGACGCCCAGTTCGTCCAACGCGGCCCGCACGACGGGCGCCGACCCGGACGTGCCGGGCTCCACCAGGCACGGCCGGTCGGAAAGGATCAGATATCCGGCGGTGATCCCGGTGTAGCCCGCCATCCGCGTGTCGATCTCGTAGACGTCCTTGCCGAGCGGCGTGATCGTGGTCTGCATCGGCTGATCATCATCTCCAGCGTCAGGGTTCGAGAAGGCGCAGGACGAGCCCGGTGCGGGGTTTCGGGCCGAACGAGGTGGACTTGCGGGGCACCCGCTCGCCCGCGTCCGCGACGGCCAGGACGTCCTCGACCTTGAGCGGGTTCAGGACGACCGCCGTGCCGCCAGCGTCCCGCGCCCGGGTGATCGCGGCGGACGGGTCGTCGTGCACGATCTGGATCGCGTCCTCGTTCTCCGGGACGTTCCACAGCTTCCCGACGAGCACATGGTCGAGCACGGCGGTGTCGAGCCCCCGCCAGCGCGCGGAGTGCTCGGACGGCACGCACCGCCGCACCGCCTCGGCGTCGGGTTCACTCAGCAGATGAAGGGACGCACCACCGCCGAGGAGGAAGGCGGGACGCGGCGCGGCGGCGAGCGCGCCGAGCGCGGCGCCCTCGTCCTGGAAGTCGGTGACCCGGAACACCGCGCGCGCCCGTTCCACCGCGTCGTCCGGCGCGAGCCCTGGCAGGACGCGGTGAATCGCGGCCAGCTCCGGCGGGTAGCGGGTGGAGTCGACCAGCATGGCCAGGCCGGAGTCCCAGGGGCCGGGGCCGTCCCCGGCGGCACGGCGCCGGGACTGGAGGGCGCGGTAGGTGGCGTACCGGTGGTGGCCGTCGGCGATGAGCGCCCGCCGGTCGCGCAGGTCGGCCGCGACGCGCGCGTGCAGGTCGGGGTCGGTGACGCGCCACAGCCGGTGCGTGAGCCCGTCGTCGGCGTGGAAGTCCAGGAGCGGCGTCGCCGTGGTCGCGTCGTCGACGATCTGGGCCGCGTCGCCGCCGCCCTCGTACACCAGGAAGATCGGCTCCAGATTGGCGTTCGCGGCCGTCATCAGCTCCAGCCGATCGCGCACGGGCCCGGGGAACACGTTCTCGTGCGGCAACACCACACCATCGGACTCGGGACGCAGCCCCAGCGCCCCGACCAGGCCGCGCTGTAAGACCGTCCCGCCGGCCGCGGCCTCGTAGACGTACAGGGCAGGCACCGGATCAATGGTGAGGGCGCCCTCGTCCAACCACCGCCGCAGCCGCCGTCCCGCCGCGTCGTAGCTCTCCCCGGCGGCGCGCGGCAGGTTCAGCCGGACGATGTTGTGCCCGCCGCCCGCCAGCAGCCGCGCCGCCTCAGCGTCGTCGATCAGGTCGTACGGCGGCGTCGTCACCGTCGCGGGATCACCCGCGACCTCGGGAACAAAGCGCACACCGCGAAACGGAGCCAACTCCAAGCCATCGCCGGTCCGGGGCGCCGCCGTCCCGAAGGCCCGGGCGCTGAACTCCTCGGGGCCGAGCCCGAAGGAGAGATCGTCGTCCATCCCGGGCATGCTAATCGTCGGAGGACGTCCAGTGCCCCGGCGGGTACGGTCGATTTCCGAGGGGAGGGTCCATATGGAGGGTCAAGGTCCTGGGCGGCCGGAGGATTCCCCGGGTGCCGTTCCGGCGGAGCCGGTCGGTGGTGTCTACGAGTGGTACACGCGGGGGCTGGAGTTGCTCAGGTCGGGTAGCGCGGCGGCGGCGTTGCAGCTGTTGGCCAGGGCCGCCGAGGCCGAGCCCGGCTCGCACAGCATCCGGGAGGCGCTCGCTCGCGCCCAGTTCGGGACGCGGCGGTTCGACGAGGCCGCCGAGAGCTTCCGGGGCATCGTCGAGGAGGAGCCCGCCGAGGACTACGCGCGGTTCGGCCTCGGGCTGGCCCTCAGCCGGATGGGCGACTTCGAGGGCGCGGTGGAGCATCTGGCGCTCGCCGCGGCCATGCGTCCCGACAACGACGACTACGCGAAGGCGTTGCGGCACGCCAGGGCGACCCTGGAGTCGCGCCGCCGATGACGTCGTCCCCCACGAAAGGCAGCGTTCTTGATGCACGGAAGTGACCGCCCCCTCTGCGAGGCCTACGACGTCGCCCTGCTCGACCTGGACGGGGTCGTCTACGTCGGGCGGCGTCCCGTTCCGGCGGCGGCGGAGTCGCTGGCCAAGGCCCGCGCGGCGGGGCAGCGGCTGGCGTTCGTCACCAACAACGCCTCGCGGACCCCGTCCGCCGTCGTGGCGCTGCTCAGCGAGGTGGGCGTTCCGGCGGATGCCGAGGATGTGGTGACGTCCGCGCAGGCGGCGGCGCGGATGCTCGCGGAGCGGCTGCCCGCCGGGTCTGAAGTGCTTGTCGTGGGCGGTATGGGACTGCGCCATGCCCTGTACGCGCACGGGCTGCGTCCGGTGTCGACGGCCGCCAACCGGCCCGCTGCCGTCGTGCAAGGTTTTCATCCCGAGTTGGGGTACGGGCTGTTGTCCGAGGGGGCGCGGGCCGTCGCGGACGGGGCGTTGTTCGTCGGCTCCAATGCTGATGTGACCATTCCCGGCGGGGACGGCCCGCCGAACCCGGGCAACGGGGCTCTGCTTCGCGTGATCAGCTCCGCGACCGGTGTCGAACCGATCATCGCGGGGAAGCCCGCGCGGCCGCTTCATCATGAGTCGATCCTGCGCACGGGGGCGCGGCGTCCTCTTGTGGTCGGCGATCGTCTCGACACCGACATCGAGGGCGCCCATAACGGTGGTGCCGACAGCCTGCTCGTCTTCACCGGCGTCACCGGGCATTTGGAGGCACTCACCGCGCCCGCGCACCAGCGGCCCACGTATCTGGCGTCCGACCTGACGGGGCTGCTCGTTCCGCATCCGGAGGTCGTCCGGGACGGCGACGGTCATCGCTGCCATGGCTGGACGGCCCGCCGCGACGGCGACACGCTCACCGTGACCGGGTCCGGTGATCCCTACGACGGGCTGCGCGCGCTTGCGTCCGCCGCCTGGGAGACCGATGCCGTCCCGTCTCGGGAGGGGCTCGCGGACGCGCTGAAGGCCGTTGGGCTCTAGTTCACAGCAGTTTGCGGAGGCGGAGGAGGTCGAAGATGCTCGCCTCGATCTTGAGTCTGCCCTCGGCCCACGCCCTGGTGGGGCTCAGCTCGTCGTTCGCCATCGCGACGAGGTCGTCGCCGTCCACGGTGAGCCGGACCTGGGCCAGCCTCGGGTCGCCGTCGGGCTCGAACGGGTCGAGCCCGCCCTGGTGGAGCCGGGTGCGGTAGGCCAGCCCGAGGTCCGCGACGCGGCAGCTGATCGTCCGCTCGACGACGTGCTCGGCGAGCCGGTCGGCGTCCACCTCGGCCAGCCGCGCCGCGATGCGGTCGAGCGCCGCCAGGCACTCCTCCTCGTTCGCCATGGTCAGGCCGTTCCCCGTTCCGTCGACATCGGTGTCGTTCAGGGACGGTAGCGTTCAGCATGAGCCGGAGGCGACTCGTCACGGGCGCCGCGACTCCACTGGGAGGTAAACGTGATGTCCGACGAGGCCGCGCTGGAGCCGGAGGTCCCGGCCGCGCCGCCACCCCCGATCCGGCCCGACCCGACCGGCGACCCGCGCGTGGACGCCGCCGTCGCCCGCCTCGCCGAGCTGGGCGGACGGCCCGTCGCCGAGCATGTGGAGATCTTCGAGGACGTCCACCAGCGGCTCCAGGAGCTCCTGGCCGCCGCCGAGACATGATCGCCCCGGACATGAGCACCGGTCATGGCCACTAGGCGTCGGCTGGACGCGGAGCTGGTCCGGCGCGGGCTGGCGCGCTCGCGGGAGCACGCGGGCACGCTGATCGGCGACGGCCGGGTGCGCGTCGGCGGCCGGACGGCGGCCAAGGCCGCCACGCAGGTGGAGGCCGCTGCCGCCATCGTCGTCGCCGACGCCGGGACGGGCCCCGAGTACGTCTCGCGCGGCGGCCACAAGCTCGCGGGAGCCCTCGGCGCGTTCGACGGCCTGGCGGTGAAGGGCCGCGTCTGTCTGGACGCGGGCGCCTCCACCGGCGGGTTCACCGACGTCCTGCTGCGCGCGGACGCGGCGCACGTGTACGCGGTCGACGTCGGGTACGGGCAGATCGCCTGGTCGTTGCGGACGGACGAGCGCGTCACCGTCCTGGAGCGCACGAACATCCGTGACCTCACGTCCGACATGCTCGGCGACCCGGCCCCCGGGCTCGTCGTCGGCGACCTGTCGTTCATCTCGTTGAAGCTCGTCCTCGGGCCGCTGCTGGCGTGCGCCGAGCCCGGCGCCGACTTCGCGATGATGGTGAAGCCGCAGTTCGAGGTCGGCAAGGACCGGGTCGGCGCGGGCGGCGTCGTCCGCGACCCGGAGCTGCGCGCAGCCGCCGTCGCCGACGTCGCCCGGCATGCCGAGACGCTCGGGCTGGGTGTCCGTGCGGTGGTGGCGAGCCCGCTGCCAGGGCCGTCGGGCAACGTGGAGTACTTTCTGTGGCTGTGCTCGGGAGCCCCGCCCCTGGACGAGACCGCCCTCGCCAAGGCCATCGCGGACGGCCCACAATGAGCGGCCGCGACCCCGGGCCCGTACAGCTCGGGCAGAAGGCGTCCGAGGCGCGAAGAGGGGCGAGAGCATGAGCGAGAGATCGGTGCTGGTCGTGGCGCACACCGGGCGTCCCGAGGCGATCCGCAGCGCGCAGCTCGTCATCGAGCGGCTCAGCGCGGCGGGCATCGGCGTGCGGGTCCTGGACGGCGAGGCCGCCGACATCGGCGCCTCCGGTGTGGCGGTCATGCCGAGCACCGCCGCGGCGGCCGAGGACGCCGAGGTCGTCATGGTCCTCGGCGGCGACGGGACGCTCCTTCGCGCCGCCGACCTGACCCGCGGCGTCGGGACCCCGCTGCTCGGCGTCAACCTCGGCCACGTCGGGTTCCTCGCCGAGGCCGAGCGCGACGACCTCGCCGCCACCGTCGACCGCGTGGTGACCTGCCGCTACGACGTCGAGGAGCGGATGACCGTCGACGTCGTCGTCCGGCTCAACGGCTCGGTCAGCGGCACGACGTGGGCGCTCAACGAGGCGAGCATCGAGAAGGCCGAACGTGAGCGGATGCTGGAGGTCGTCGCCGAGATCGACGGCCGCCCGCTCTCGAACTGGGGCTGCGACGGCGTCGTGTGCGCTACGCCGACCGGATCGACCGCGTACGCGTTCTCCGCGGGCGGCCCGGTCGTGTGGCCGGAGGTCGAGGCGATGCTGGTCGTGCCGATCAGCGCGCACTCGCTGTTCGCGCGCCCGCTGATGGTGTCGCCGAGGTCGCTCGTCGCGGTGGAGGTCCTGCCGGGCACGCCGCGCGCCGTGCTGTGGTGCGACGGCCGCCGCACCATCGACGTGCCGCCCGGCGCGCGCGTGGAGGTCCGGCGCGGCACCGAGCCGGTGCGGCTGGCGCGGCTGCACCTCACCCCGTTCACCGACCGGCTCGTCACGAAGTTCGGGCTGCCCGTCACGGGGTGGCGCGGCCGGGTCCGCCAGCCCGTCCAGCCGTCGCCGCCGCTGAAGGATTCGCAGGTCGGGAACGACGGGGGAGCAACCGGCGAGCAGAGGAGATAACCTCCACTGGCGCGAACCGGGATCTGTTTGCGGAGGGTTGTGACGCTGGTGCGCCCGATGGTGGACGAGGTGCGGATCGAGGGCCTCGGAGTGATCGACGAGGCCGTGCTCGACCTGTCCCCGGGTTTCAACGTCGTGACCGGCGAGACCGGGGCGGGCAAGACGATGGTGGTCACGAGCCTCGGACTGATGTTCGGTGGCCGCGCCGACCCGCAGCGGGTCAGGCCCGGCGCGGGCCGCGCGACCGTCGAGGGCCGGATCGTCGTCGACCCCGGCGGCCGCGTCGTGGAACGCGTCGAGGAGGCCGGCGGAGAGTTGGACGACGGCGCGCTGATCGTGACGCGGTCGGTGTCGGCGGAGGGCCGGTCCCGCGCGTTCCTCGGCGGCCGGTCCGTCCCCGTCAACGTGCTGATCACGATCGCCGACGACCTGGTCGCCGTGCACGGGCAGTCCGACCAGCAGCGGCTGCTCCAGGCGTCGCGGCAGCGCGGCGCCCTCGACCGGTACGCGGGCGCGGCGCTCACCAAGCCGATGCGCGCCTACACCAAGGCGTACCAGCGGCACCGGCAGGTCACCGCGCTGCTCGACGAGCTGACCGCGCGGGCCCGCGAACGCGCGCAGGAGGCCGACGCGCTCCGCTTCGGCCTGGAGGAGGTCGAGAAGGTCGACCCGAAGGACGGCGAGGACGTCGACCTCGCCGCCGAGGAGGAGCGGCTCGGGCACGCCGACGCGCTGCGCGGCGCCGCCGACACCGCGCACGAGGCGCTGCTCGGCGACGCGGCCGCCGCGTTCGAGGCCGCGAACGTGACGAGCCTGCTCGGCCAGGCCCGCAACGCGCTGGATGTCGTCCGCGATCACGACCCGGAGCTGGCGGGGCTCGCCGACCGGCTCGCCGAGGCCGGGTACCTGGTGTCCGACGTCGGCACCGACCTCGCGTCCTACGCCCAGTCCGTGGACGCCGACCCGGCGCGGCTCGCGGTCGTCCAGGAGCGGCGCGCCGAGGTGACCTCGCTGATCCGCAAGTACGGCGGGCCGGACGGCACCGCCGTCGCCGTCCTGGAGTGGGCGCGTACGTCGGCGGCCCGGCTCACCGAGCTGGACGGCGACGACGACCGCATCGAGGAGCTGCGCGCCGAGCACGCCGAGCTGGCCGAGCGCCTCGCCGCCGAGGCGGGGGAGCTGACCGCGGTCCGCGCCCGCGCCGCCGAGCGGTTCTCCGCCGCCGTCACCGAGGAGCTGACCGCGCTGGCGATGCCGCACGCCCGCGTCACCGTCACCGTCGCGCCGACCGGCGACTACGGCCCGCACGGCGTCGACGAGGTCGAGGTGCTGCTCGCGCCGCATCCCGGTTCCCGCCCGCTGCCGCTGCACAAGGGCGCGTCCGGCGGCGAGCTGTCCCGCGTGATGCTGGCGATCGAGGTCGTGTTCGCGGGCGCCGACCCCGTTCCGACGTTCGTCTTCGACGAGGTCGACGCGGGCGTCGGCGGCAAGGCCGCCGTGGAGATCGGGCGGCGGCTGGCGCGGCTCGCCCGCAACGCCCAGGTGATCGTCGTCACACACCTGCCGCAGGTCGCCGCGTTCGCCGACCGGCACCTGCTCGTGGAGAAGTCCGACGACGGGTCCGTGACCAGCAGCGGCGTCACCGCGCTGGACAGGGAGGGTCGGGTACGGGAACTGTCCAGGATGCTCGCCGGTCTGGAGGACTCCGAGCTCGGCCGCGCCCACGCCGAGGAACTCCTCGCCATGGCGTCCGCGGAACGGTAACAGAGCCCGAAAAATTACAGAGGGTACACGAACGGACACGCCTGGACACTCGCCGTTTCCAGTGCGCGGTCGCCTGCTCTGGCAGGATGGCTACTGATGAACGAGCCGTCACCCACCAGCGAACGGCGCCTCCGGCTGACGCAGCGGCTGCCGCGGCGCGTGCTGTCGCTCGGCCTGGCCCGCGACGACGGCCTGCCCGGCGTCAGCGGCACGGTGCGGCTCGACCGCCGCACCAAGGACCTCACCAAGCGCCTGCAACCGGGCGACGTCGCGGTGATCGACCACGTCGACCTCGACCGGGTCAGCGCCGAGGCGCTGGTGGCGTGCGAGGTCGGGGCCGTCGTCAACGTCGCGCCGAGCATCTCGGGCCGCTACCCGAACCTCGGCCCGCAGATCCTGCTGGACGCCGACATCCCGCTGGTGGACGACATCGGCCCGGAGATCTTCACCAAGCTCCGCGAGGGCGACCAGGTCCGTGTCGAGGGCCCGGCGGTCCACCGTGTCGGCGGCAGGGACGAGGACGTCGTCGCCAAGGGCACCGAGCAGACGCCCGAGACCGTCCTCGCGGCGCTGACCGAGGCCAAGGCGGGGCTCGCGACGCAGCTTGAGGCGTTCGTCGCCAACACGATGGAGTACGTCAAGCGCGAGCGCGACCTGCTCATCGACGGCGTCGGCGTCCCCGAGGTGCGCACCAAGCTGGCCGGGCGGCACGCGCTGATCGTCGTGCGGGGCTACCACTACCGCGAGGACATCGCGACCCTGCGGCCCTACATCCGCGAGTACCGTCCCGTCCTCATCGGCGTGGACGGCGGCGCGGACGCGCTGATGGAGGCCGGGTACCGCCCCGACATGATCGTCGGGGACATGGACTCGGTGTCCGACGACGCGCTGACCTGCGGCGCGGAGATCGTCGTGCACGCCTACCGCGACGGCCGGGCACCCGGCCTGAAACGGGTGCACGAGCTCGGCCAGGAGGCCGTGACGTTCCCCGCCACCGCCACCAGCGAGGACATCGCGATGCTCCTCGCCGACGACAAGGGCGCCACGCTCATCGTCGCGGTCGGCACCCACGCCAACATGGTGGAGTTCCTCGACAAGGGCCGCGCGGGCATGGCCAGCACGTTCCTCACCCGCCTTCGGGTCGGCAGCAAGCTGGTCGACGCCAAGGGCGTCAGCCGCCTGTACCGCAGCCGGATCTCCACCTGGTCGCTGCTGTTCCTCGTCCTCGGCGCGTTCGTCGCGATCGTCACCGCCGTCGCCATGTCACCGGCGGGGGACGTCATCAGTCCCCTGCTCGCCGACCGCTGGCACGCCTTCGTCTTCTGGCTGACCGGACTCTTCACGTGATCGATTTCCGTTACCACCTCGTCTCCATCGTCGCGATCTTCCTCGCGCTGGCGCTCGGCATCGTGCTGGGCTCCACCACCCTGTCCGACTCGGTGAGCGACACGCTGCGCCAGCAGGCCAACTCGGCGGCCAAGACCGCCCAGCAGGCCCGCACCCAGCAGCGGCAGCTCCAGCACCAGATGAACGGGCAGGAGCAGCTCGCGCGGGGCCTCGCGCCGCAGATCGTGATGAACCGCCTCAAGGGCCAGTCCCTGGTGCTCGTCGAGATGCCCGGCGCGGGCGAGGACGGCATCGAGCGGATCGGCGAGCTGGCCAAGGACGCGGGCGCCGCCGTCACCGGGCGCGTCACCGTCCAGAAGAAGATCCTGAACGACGACCAGCGCGCCACCGTCGACGAGCTCGCCACCCGGCTGCGGCCGGACGGCGTCGAGTACCCGGACGGCGCCAGCGCCTACGACAAGGCGGGCACGGTCCTCGCGAGTTCCATCGTCACCAAGGACCCCGCCAAGTCGGGCCGGGAGGACGCGGCGGGCGGCGCCGTCCTGAACGCCTTCGCCCAGGCCGGATACATCACCACCAGCGGCAAGCCGGGCCAGCACGCCACCCTCGCCGTCGTGCTCGCCCCCGCCAGCGCCTACGCCTACGACGGCGGCGGCGACGACAACAAGGCACTGATCTCGCTGGCCGCCGCACTCGACGGCGCCGGGCGCGGTACCGTCGTCGGTGGCCCGCCGACCTCGGCGCAGGAGGGCGGGTTCATCGCGGCGCTGCGTGACTCCGACACCAAGGACTCGGTCTCCGCCGTCGACGTCGTGGACACGGCGTCCGGTCAGATCGTGACGATCCTGGCGCTGCAGAACGAGATGAGCGGCAAGTCCGGCCAGTACGGCACGGGCGCCGGGGCGAGCGGCTTCCTGCCGTCGCCCGCGCCCGAGGCGGGGAAGAACGGGTGACCTGATGAAGCGACGCATCGCCCAAAAGTCCTTCCGGGGGGCGTGGGGGGTCGCCCCCCCACAAGGGAGGGGTTCGCGGATGCTGGTGGGGGTGGGGCTCGGCGCGGTCGCCGCGCGGGCCGCCTACACCGCGCTGCGGCAGCGCCCGCCCGGCCTGAACGGGCTGCCGGGCGAGGAGGTGTGGGGGCGCACCAACCATCGCGGCGAGCCCGTCACGCTGCTGGAGGGCCCGGCGGTCGTCGCGGGCGCCGTCGCGGGCGGGTTGCTCGCGCCCGGAGCGGACGGCCGGACGCGCGCCGCCGCGCTGCTCGCGGGCACCGGGTCCGCGCTGCTCGGCGGGTACGACGACCTCGCGGGGTCGGCGTCGTCGCGGGGCTTCAAGGGCCATCTGGCCGCGCTGGCCAAGGGTGAGGTCACCAGTGGCGCGGTCAAGATCCTCGGCATCGGCGCGACCGGCCTCGTGGCCGCCGCCGTCGCCGGGTCGCCCGCCCCGTCCCGGACGGGACGCGCGTTCGACACGCTCCTCAACGGCGCGATCATCGCCGGGAGCGCGAACCTGATGAACCTGTTCGACCTGCGCCCGGGGCGCGCCGTCAAGGTCGGGCTGATCACCGGCGCGCCGCTGGCGCTGTCGCGGTCCGGGGCGGCCGTCGTGGCCGCGCCGCTCGGCGCCGCCGCCGCGCTGCTGCCCGAAGACCTCGGCGAGCGCGCGATGCTCGGCGACACCGGCGCCAACGCGCTCGGCGCGCTGCTCGGCCTCACCGCCACCCGGCTCGGACGCGGGCCGCGCCTGGCCGTCTTCGCCGGGCTCGCCGGGCTGAACGCCGCCAGCGAGTTCGTCAGCTTCACCAAGGTCATCGCGGGGAACCCGGTGCTGAACCGAATCGACATGCTGGGCCGCCGACCCGTCGCCGTCCCGGCCCCGGTGCCCGCCGCCGAAGCGAATGGCAAGCCCGACACGGGCGACGCCTTCCGTCCGCCCGTCCCGCCGCGGGCCGGGCCCGCGGGCAACGGCGTCGCCGCCGACCCCGCCTAGCCGTCCCGCCCCCTTCCCCCGCGGACCTTCACGAGCGTGCCACCGTCGAACCGTGTTCCTTCGCCGCGCCGCCTGACCGGCGGCCTCGCCGGAGCCGCAGTCGTCATCGCCGTCATCACGGTGCTGGCGCGGCTGGCCGGGTTCGGGCGCACCTACGCGTTCTCCCAGACGGTCACCACATCGTGCCTCAGCCAGGCGTACTTCACCTCGACGCAGTTCCCCAGCATCGTCTACGAGATCGTCGCGGGCGGCGCGCTCGCCAGCATGGTCGTGCCGGTCCTCGCGGGCCCCGCCGAACGCGGCGACCGCGAGGAGGTCCGGCGGATCGGGTCGGCGCTGCTGACCTGGATCGTCGTGCTGATGGTGCCGCTGTCGGCGCTGATGGCGGTCGGCTCCCGTCCGATCATGGAGCTGCTGGTCGGCGACGACCTGAAGGGCTGCTCGCGCGGCGACATCGTCGACGTCGGCGCCTCGATGCTCCAGGTCATGTCGGCGCAGATGGTGATGTACGGGCTGGCGGTCGTACTGTACGGGCTGCTCCAGTCGCACCGCCGGTTCGTGGCGCCCGCGCTGGCGCCGCTGATGTCGAGCCTCGTGGTCGTCGCCGCCTACGTCGTGTACGCGCCGCTCGGCGACGGCTTCGAGAACGACCTGGCGGGCCTGCCGCTGGACGCGGAGCTGACCCTGTCGATCGGGACGGCGCTCGGCGGTGTCGCGATGGCCGTCACCGCCGGGATCGCGGCGTGGCGGCTGAGGCTGGGGCTGCGTCCGACGCTGCGGTTCCCGGACGGGGTGGCGCGGCAAGTGCGGCGGCTCGCGCTCGCCGGGCTCGCGACCGTCGCGGCGCAGCAGTTGTCGGCGTTGCTGGTCGTCCGGCTCAGCTACGAGGGGACGGGCGGCGCCCTCGCCAACTACCAGTACGCCTGGGCGGTGTACCTGCTGCCGTGGGCGATCCTGGCCGTGCCGATCGCGACCAGCGCGTTCCCGCTGCTGTCGGCGCGGATCAGCGCGGGTGAGCACGACCGGTTCGACCAGGTCACGGCGTCCACGACCCGCGCGGTGATCCTGGTGTCGTGCGCGGGCGCGGCGGCGCTGGCGGCGGTCGCCGTGCCGATCGGCGCGGTGTTCAACCCCGGTCATCCTGACCAGCAGGACGTGCTGTCACGAGCGGTGCTGGCGTTCGCGCCTGGGCTGCTCGGCTACGGTCTCGTCGCGCACCTCGGCCGCGTCCTGTACGCCTGCCACCGTGGACGGATGGGGGCGATGGCGGTCGTCACGGGCTGGGCCGTCGTGATGGTCGCGGACGTCGCGCTCGTGCTGACGGCCGACCGGCAGTGGGTCGTCGCGGCCCTCGGCGCGGGCAACGCGGCCGGGATGACGGTGGCGGGCGCGCTGCTGCTGGGAACGCTCCTGCGGGCCAGGGGCGCCGCGTCCGTGGCGGGCATCCCGCGCGCGCTCGTCGCGGGGCTGGCGGGCGGCGCGGCGGGCGGCGCCGCCGGATACGCCACGGCCGCGCTGCTCGGGTCGGGCGGGACCGGCCCGGCCGGGGAGCTGCGCAACGTCGGGACCGGGCTGCTCGCAGCGCTCGCCGCCGCCGCGGTCTTCGTGGTCATCGCATTCGTGGTCGACGGCCGTGATCTGCGCGCCGTCCTGAGCCGGAAGGTCACACGCCATGGTTGACGAGACGGCCGACGACAGGGGTCTGGACGGGTTGCGCGTCGCGCTCGTCCTCGGCACCGCCGCCGGTGGCGTCGGGAAGCACGTCCGGTCCGTCGCGGAGCGGCTGGCCGGGCGCGGCGCGCGCGTGGTGGTGTGCGGACCGGCGTCGGCGGACGAGCTGTTCGGGTTCGCGGGCGGCGGCGTCCAGTTCGCCGAGGTCGATCTCGGCGACCGGCCCCGCCCGGTGCACGACGCCAAGGCCGTGCGGCGGTTGAGATCGCTGCTGCGCGGGGCCGACGTCGTCCACGCGCACGGGCTGCGGGCCGGTGCCCTCACGGTGGCGGCGTGCGCGCGGATCGCCCCCGGGCCGCTGCGCCTGTCGCGGGGCGGGCCGCCGCTGGTCGTCACCCTGCACAACGCGGTCATCACCGGCGGCCGCACGGCCGCGATCTACGGGACGCTGGAACGGGTCGTGGCGCGCGGCGCGACCCGTGTTCTAGGCGTGTCGCCCGACCTGGAGCAGCGGATGCGCGACCTCGGCGCCCGGTCGGTGGGGCGCGCGATCATCCCGGCGCCCGCGCCGCGCGCGCAGCCCGGCCCGGCCGTCCGCGCGGACCTGCGGGCCGAGCTGGGCGTGGGGGACCGGCCGCTGCTCCTCACGGTCGGCCGCCTCGCCGACCAGAAGGGCCTGCCGACGCTGCTGGACGCCGCGCGGGCCTGGGCGGGCCGCACCCCGCCGCCGCTCGTCGCGATCGCGGGCGACGGGCCCCTGGAGGACGAGCTGCGCGCCCGGATCGAGGCG
This sequence comes from Actinomadura meridiana, assembly GCF_039537545.1. Classification (NCBI taxonomy): domain Bacteria; kingdom Bacillati; phylum Actinomycetota; class Actinomycetes; order Streptosporangiales; family Thermomonosporaceae; genus Actinomadura; species Actinomadura meridiana. Next base: position 731,586 of record NZ_BAABAS010000004.1, on the reverse strand, counting down.
GAGGACCTGCCGGTCCGGCTGCTCGGCCGCCGCTCGGACGTCCCGGCCCTGCTCGCCGCGTGCGACGTGGCGGTCGTGCCCAGCGTGTGGGAGGGGCAGCCGCTGGTCGTGCAGGAGATCCTGCGCGCGGGACGGCCGCTCGTCGCGACGCGCGTCGGCGGCATCCCCGGCATGGTGGGCGCGGACCGGCGTCCCGCCGACGGAACCCTGCTCCAGGGGCCGGAGAGCGAGGCGGCGCTGCTCGTTCCGCCGTCCGACCCGGACGCCCTGGAACGCGCGGTGAGCCGGGTCCTTGACGACCCGGCGCTCGCCGCCCGGCTCGCCACGGCCGCCGCCCACCGGTCGGCGCTGCTGCCCGGCGAGGACGACGCCGTCGACCAGCTCGCGGATCTCTACCGGGACCTCGTGGGCGCCCGCCGCTGACGAGTTTCCCAGGTCGGGAACCATCTCGGGCCGAGGCGCGTTGGGGTAGGTAATTGGAGGGGAGTATCCCCGCGCACGGTTCCCGTCAATACGGTCGGTCCATACCGGCCCGGGTTCCGAGGCCCCGTTCACGTGACCGTCGAGGTCGTTCAGGGGCGGGAGAGACCTCCAGCGCTCGTTGACGTCCGCTGGAGGCTGTCGCCGTGTCTGTTACACCATTGGTGTGGGGGCTCACCCTCGCCGGGATCTTCGCCGTCATCGCGGCGGACCTGTTCCTGATCCACCGCAACGACACGCGGGAGTTCACGACTCGCCGCGCCGCGTTCTGGTCGGTCGTCTACATCGGCCTCGCCGCGCTGTTCGGCGTAGGCGTCTGGCTGTTCGCCGGTGGACGGTACGCCGGGGAGTACTTCGGCGGGTTCGTCACCGAGAAGAGCCTCAGCGTCGACAACCTGTTCGTGTTCATGGTGATCCTGACGCGGTTCGCCGTGCCGAAGCACGCCCAGCACACGGTGCTGATGGCGGGCATCGTGATCGCGCTGGTGCTGCGCGGCATCTTCATCGCGGTCGGCGCGGCGGCGATCTCCACGTTCACCTGGGTCTTCTTCATCTTCGGCACGTTCCTGATCTGGACGGCGATCGGCCTCGTCCGGGGCGGCGACGAGGACGAGTTCAAGGAGAACGCCCTCCTGCGGTGGGCCAAGCGCATCATCCCCACGTCCGACGAGTACGACGGGTCGCGGTTCGTCACCCGGCGGGGCGGGCGCCGGTACCTCACCCCGATGGCCATCGTCATGATCGCGATCGGGTCCACCGACGTGCTGTTCGCGCTGGACTCCATCCCGGCGATCTTCGGGCTGACGACCGAGCCGTACCTGGTCTTCACCGCCAACGCGTTCGCGCTGATGGGCCTCGTCCAGCTGTACTTCCTGCTCGGCGGGCTCGCCGACCGGCTGGTCTACCTCGGGCACGGGCTGGCGTTCATCCTCGGCTTCATCGGCGTCAAGCTGATCTTCCACGCGCTGCACGAGTACGGCGTGTCCTGGGCGCCGGAGATCCCGATCTGGCTGTCCCTCGCGGTGATCGCCGGGACGCTGGTCGCCACGACCGTCGCCAGCCTCGCCGTCGGCGTCGGCAAGGCCGGGGGCGGCACGTCGGGCACGTCGGGCGAGGAGCGTTCCGAGGCGCTCGCCCCTGCCGACCCGGACGCCGCCACGACACGCGACCCCTGAGCCGCGAGGCGATCATCGCCAATAGACCGAACCCTGTTCTAGAATCTCGGTCAACAGCGGTGTGAGAGAGGGTTCGACGCATGGCCATCGGGCTGACCGAGGAGCACGACGCGCTCGCCGATTCGGTGCGCCGATTCGCCGAGCGCACCATCCCGGCGGCGGCCGTGCGGGCCGCGCTGGACGCCGCCGACGAGACCCGGCCCGGGTTCTGGCCGTCGCTGGCGGACCAGGGCCTGCTCGGCCTGCACCTCGACGAGGAGTACGGCGGCCAGGGCTACGGCCTGCTCGAACTGTCGGTCGCGCTGGAGGAGCTGGGGCGGGTCGCCGCGCCCGGTCCGTTCCTGCCGACCGTCCTGGCCAGCGCGGTGATCGAGAGGTCCGGCAACGCCAAGGCGCGCGCCGAGCTGCTGCCCGCCCTCGCCGCCGGGTTAAGGATCGGCGCCGTCGCGCTCGACGGCGACCTGACCGCCCGCCGCGACGGCGGCTCGCTCGTCGTGTCCGGCGTGTCGAGAACGGTGCTCGGCGCCGCGCTCGCCGACGTGATCGTCCTGCCGGTGGACGGCGGTGCGCGCTGGGTCGCGGTCGACGCCGCCGACGTCGCGGTCACGCCCGTCCCGAGCCTGGACCGCACCCGCCGCGTCGCCGTCGTCGAGGCCGACCGCGTCGCCGTCGACCCCGGCCGCGTGCTGGACGGCGTCACCGCCGGTCGCGTCCGGGACGTCGCCGCCGCCCTGTTCGCCGCCGAGGCCGCGGGCCTGGGCGCCTGGCTGGTGACGACGGCGGCCGACCACGCGAAGGTCCGCGAGCAGTTCGGCCGCCCGATCGGCCAGTTCCAGGGCGTCAAGCACAAGGCCGCCGGCGCCCTGATCGCGCTGGAACAGGCCCGCGCCGCCGCCTGGGACGCCGCCCGCGCCCTCGATGACCACGCCGCCGAGGCCGGATTCGCCGCCGCGGTCGCCGCCGTCAGCGCCGTCGACGCGGGCGTGCGGATCGCCCGCGACGCCGTCCAGATCCTCGGCGGCGTCGGCTTCACCTGGGAGCACGCCGCCCACGTCTACCTGCGCCGCGCCATGACGCTGCGGGCGCTGCTCGGCCCGTCCCGGGAGTGGGCGGCCAGGGTCGCGGCGCTCGCGCTGGACGGCGGTCGCCGCGAGATCGTCCTTGAACTCGACGACGCCGCCCGGCCGCTGCGCGAACGGATCCGCGCCGAGGTCGCCGAGCTGGCCGCCGTCCAGGACAGGGCCGAGCTGCACCGGAGAATGGGCGACGACGGTTGGACCGCTCCGCACCTGCCCCGCCCCTGGGGCCGCGCGGCCGGGCCCGTCGAGCAGATCCTGATCCAGCAGGAGCTGAAGGCGGCCGGGGTCAGGCGGCCCAGCCTGACGATCGGCGCGTGGCTGGTGCCGTCGCTCGTCCGGTACGGGACGGACGGCCAGAAGCGGACGTTCCTGCGCCCGACGCTGCGCGGCCGGATCACCTGGTGCCAGCTGTTCTCCGAGCCTGGCGCCGGGTCCGACCTGGCGTCGCTGTCGACGCGGGCCGAGCGCGTCGAGGGCGGCTGGCGGCTCACCGGCCAGAAGATCTGGACGTCCTTCGCCCAGGACTCCGAGTGGGGTTTCTGCATCGCCCGAACCGACCCCGCCGCGCCCAAGCACGACGGCATCACCTACTTCCTGGTCGACATGCGGTCGCCGGGCGTGGAGGTTCGGCCGCTGCGCGAGATGACCGGGGACGCCCTGTTCAACGAGGTGTTCCTCGACGGCGTGTTCGTCCCGGACGACCGCGTCGTCGGCGAGGTGAACGAGGGCTGGCAGGTCGCGCGGTACACGCTGTCCAACGAGCGGGTGACGCTGTCGTCCGGCGGCCAGCTCGGCATGGGCGTCCCCGAACTGCTGAGGTTCCTGAAAGGGCGCGACCTGGACCCCGTCGCCCTGGCCGAGGCGGGCACGCTCGTCGCGCGGGGCCAGTCGGTCGACCTGCTCGGCCTGCGGCACACCCTCAAGCAGCTGAACGGCGTCGAGCCGGGCGCGGAGGCCAGCGTCCGCAAGCTGCTCGGCGTCCAGTTCAACCAGGACGTCGCCGACCACTGCTGGGCCGCGCAGGGCACCGCCGCCGTCACCGAGGTGCCGCTGGCCGAGAGCGGCGTGCTGGCCCGCGCCACGCTGTGGGCCCGCGCGATGACGATCTACGGCGGCACCACGGAGGTCCAGCTCAACATCATCGCCGAACGCCTCCTCGGCCTCCCCCGAGACCCCGAACCCGGCACCTGACCCGACTACGGCCGACCGTCGGCGGCAGACGTCAACGGCAGACCCGTCAACGGCAGACCGGTCGGCGGCAGGCCCGTCAGTGGCAGGCCCGTCAGCGGCGCGGGCGCTGGGTGTAGGCGACGTTCACCAGCACGATCGCGGCCATCGTGACGAACAGGCCCGCGAGACCGGCGTTGACGACCGCGATGGCGCTGAGCGGGATCGCCGCCAGCAGCGACAGCACCGCCAGGGCCAGGCCGTGGTCCCGGTCACCGGACCCCCGGTCACCGGGCCAGGGTTCCGTTCCCGGACGCTGCCGCCCCCGGGGCAGCGTCCGGGAACGGACATCGGGGGCGGTGGCCGAGCGGGCGTCCAGGGCTGCCTCGATGCGGTCCACGACGGTCTCGACGAAGGCGTCGTCATAGTCGGGCCCGAGCTCGCGCCGGGCGGAGATCGCCGCCGTCAGGTCCTCGCGCGGCAGTCCTGGACTGGTCATGTCTCAGTTATAGGCAGCGGCGGGCCCGTCCAGCTTCACCCCGCAGGACGAATCACCCCGTACCCCGCAGGTAGCACGCGCCTACCTGGGTCTCCTAGTCGACCCTGATCACGGCCGCGAGGACCGCGCCCGCGAACGTCACGACGGCCGAGACGAGCATCGCGATGTTCGCGCCGTGCGCGAGGCCGGACGGCCCCCCGCCGGGCCCGGTCGCGATGGCGCCGACGACCGCGACGCCCACCGACGCGCCGAGGTAGCGGGCGGTGTTGTTGGCGCCCGACCCCATGCTCGCGCGGTCGGTGGGGACGCTTCCCACGGCGAGCCGGGCGAGCATCGCGTTGGCGAGGCCGCTGCCGACCCCCGACACGGCGAGGCCGGGGACGAGCCGCCACCAGTGCGAGTCCGTGTGCAGCCCGAGCATCGCCACCTCCCCGGCGGCGCTGAGCACGAGCCCGGCGGCCAGGAGCCGTCCGGCGGGCAGCCGCGCCGGGAGCCGCCTGGCCTGCAACGCCGCGACGAACGACACCCCGGACCAGACCGCCAGCACCAGCGCGGACGCCATGATGGACAGGCCCATGACCACCGCCATCACGGCCGCCAGATAGCTCGTGATCCCGATGACGCCGAGCCCGGTGACCAGGGCCCCGGTGATCGACAGCAGGAACGCGGGCCGCCGGAACAGCCCGAGGTCGAGCAGCGGCAGCCGCCGCCGCGCCTCCACCGCGACGAACGCCGCGAGCAGCACGGCCGCCGCCGCGAACAGCGCCGTGACGCCCGGCTTCGTCCACCCGGTGCGCCCCCAGGTGATCGCGGCGACGAGGGCGCCGATGCCGAGGCTCAGCGTGAGCAGGCCGGGCAGGTCGAGGCCGCGCGGCCGTTCGGCGCGCGACTCCCGCAGGGCGAGCGCCGCCACGCCGAGCGGCACCGACGCCGCCGCCGACGCCCAGTACCACAGCCGCCAGCCGCCGGTCTCGGCCAGCGCGGCGGCCGCGATCGGGCCGAGCGCGACGCCGAGGCCGAGCATCGCGCCCCAGACACCGGTGGCGTGCGCGCGGTGCGGGCCCGGCGCGAACGTCGCGGCGATGATGCCGAGGCCGGTCGCCAGCAGTGCCGCGCTCGCCGCGCCCTGCACGATCCGGCCGGTGATGAAGACCAGGGCGTCCGGCGCCACCGCGCAGGCCACGCTGGACACGGCGAGCACCACGGTGCCGATCAGGAACACGCGCCTGCGGCCGTGGTCGTCGGCCAGCGCGCCCACGGCCAGCAGCGCCGCCGCGAGGCCGAGGCTGATCGAGCTCATCAGCCAGATCTGCGCCGTCCCGCCCGCGTGCAGCCCGCGCGCCGTGTCGGACAGCGCGGCCATCGGCGCCGTGTAGTTCATCAGGGCGAGCAGCGTCGCGGCGGCGGGCACGACCAGCGCGGCGGTGGTGCCGGACGGACGGTGCGCGGCCCGTGGTGGCGCCAGAGCGGTCATACGATCCCCAAGGTTCAGTGAACGAACTGAATAGGGGCGACGGTAGCACGATCTGGTTCGGTCATTGAACCGCAGGGGCTGTAGTGTGATGCGTATGGCACTCGGCAAGGACTACGCGCGCCAGGACTGCTCGGTCGCCCGCGCCCTGGAGGTCGTGGGAGAACGCTGGACGCTGCTGATCGTCCGGGACGCGTTCTACGGCGTGCGCCGTTTCAGCGACTTCCTCGTCCACCTCGACATCCCGCGCGCCGTGCTGTCGGCGCGCCTCCAGTCGCTCGTCGAGTCCGGGCTGCTCCTCAAGGACGGGCAGGACTACGTGCTGACGGAGATGGGCAGGGACCTGTGGTCCGTCGTCCACGGCCTCGCCCGCTGGGCCGAGTCGCACCTGATGTCCGAGCCGAGTCGCGTGTTCGTCCACATCGCGTGCGGCGCCGGGGTCCGGGCGGACGGCTTGTGTCCCGCCTGCGAGCGTGTCATCCCGCCGGAGGACCTGGAGGTCCACGTGGGCCCGGGCCTGCTGCGCCGCGACGACCCGGTCAGCGTGGCCCTGCGTTCCCCGCACCGCCTGCTGGAGCCGATTCGCACCTAGCGCCCGGACGAGACGTCAGTGGCCGCGCGCCACCCATTCGTCCAGGTGGGGGGCCTCCGCGCCGATGGTGGTGGAGTCGCCGTGGCCCGTTCGAACGATGGTGCCGGAGGGCAGCGTCAGGAGCCGGTCGCGGATCGACGCGATGATCGTCGGGAAGTCGGAGAACGAGCGGCCCGTCGCTCCGGGACCGCCGTTGAACAGCGTGTCGCCGGAGAAGACCGTCCCGAGCGCGGGCGCGTACAGGCAGACCGCGCCGGGGCTGTGGCCGGGCGTGTGCAGGACGGTCAGGTCCGTGCCCGCGACCGTGACGACCTGGCCGTCCGCCAGCTCGCCGTCGGGGGAGGCGTCCGGGTGCTTGCGCTTCCAGAGCATCAGGTCGTCGGGGTGCAGCAGGACGGGCGCGCCGGTACGGGCGCGCAGCGCGGGCGCCGCGTCGATGTGGTCGTCGTGGCCGTGCGTGGACACGATCGCCGTGAGCCGCCGGTCGCCGAGCGCCGCCGCGATGGCGTCGGCGTCGTGCGCGGCGTCGATGACGATGGCCTCGCTGTCGTCGCCGACGATCCAGACGTTGTTGTCGACGTCCCAGGTGCCGCCGTCCAGGGAGAACGTTCCGGACGTGACGACGTGATCGACGCGCGCGGTCATCAGAGCACCACCACCGAGCGCAGCACGTCGCCCGATGTGCCAGAAGGGTGCATCTTCTCGAACGCGGCCTCGATGTCGTCCAGCCCGATCGTCTCGGACACGAACGCGTCCAGGTCGAGACGGCCCTGGAGGTAGAGGTCGATGAGCATCGGGAAGTCGCGCGAGGGCAGGCAGTCGCCGTACCAGGACGACTTCAGCGCGCCGCCGCGTCCGAACACGTCCAGCAGAGGCAGGTCGAGCCGCATGTCCGGGGTCGGGACGCCGACGAGCACGACCGTCCCGGCCAGGTCGCGGGCGTAGAACGCCTGCTCGTAGGTCTCCGGGCGGCCGACCGCGTCGATGACGACGTCCGCGCCGAACCCGCCGGTCAGCTCCCGCACCGCCTCCACCACGCTGCGGTCCGTGCCGTCGACGGTGTGCGTGGCGCCGAGCGCGGCCGCCGTCGTGAGCTTCCGCTGGTCCAGGTCGACCGCGATGATCGTGGCGGCGCCCGCGAGCCGGGCCCCGAGCACGGCCGCCGAGCCGACCCCGCCGCAGCCGATCACGGCGACCGAGTCGCCCCGTCCGACCCCGCCGGTGTTGATCGCCGCGCCGAGCCCCGCCATCACGCCGCAGCCGAGCAGCCCGGCGACCTCCGCCTTCGCCGCCGGGTCGACCTTCGTGCACTGCCCGGCGGCGACCAGGGTCTTGTCGGCGAACGCGCCGATGCCGAGCGCGGGTGACAGCTCCGTGCCGTCCTCCAAGGTCATCTTCTGCGTGGCGTTGTGGGTGTTGAAGCAGTACCAGGGGCGTCCGCGCAGGCAGGCGCGGCACTGCCCGCACACGGCCCGCCAGTTCAGGATCACGAAGTCGCCGGGCGCCACGTCGCGCACCCCGTCGCCGACGGACTCGACGACCCCGGCCGCCTCGTGCCCGAGCAGGAACGGGAACTCGTCGTTGATGCCGCCCTCGCGGTAGTGCAGGTCGGTGTGGCACACCCCGCACGCCTGGACCCGGACGACCGCCTCCCCGGGCCCGGGGTCCGGAACCGTGATCGTCTCGATCCGCACCGGCTGCCCCTTGCCCGGTGCGACGACCCCGCGTACCTGCTGCGCCATGCTCCGCCTCCGTCGTCTCGCTGTTCCACGACCCTACAGAGGTCGTCCTGCCCAGTACGGCGGACGCGGATCAGGAGAAGTGGATGGTCTTGAGACCGTCGGCGGCGTCGCGGTCGAGGATCGTGACGCCCGCCGCGGGCGGCAGAGTCTCGCCGCCGCGGGCGCGGTCGACCAGGGGATACCAGCGGCGGCAGTGCCGGGCGAACGTGGCCGTGGTGACGACGCGGCCCCGGGCGATCTGGCCCGCGCGGGCGGTGCCCGGGTCGACGTCGAGCAGGATCAGGTGCAGCCGGTTGCCGCGCCACCGGGCCAGCAGCGCGAAGAACCGCAGGATGTGCGGCCAGGTGCCCCGGGTGTGCGCCACGACGCCGTGGCCCGCGAGGATCGCGCGGCCGATCCGCCACACGTGGGTGGCGTGGACGATCGGCGTCCGCAACCGGACGGGCAGCGGCCGCAGGAACCGCGCCCACCAGTTGCGGGACTGGCGGGAGTCGATCACGCGGACGTCGCCCGCCGGGACGGGGGCCGTCTCGTCCCCCCGCATTCCGTACAGGCGGTCGAGCAGGGTCGACTTGCCGGCCCCCGGGAGGCCGGCGAGGAGCACCGTGGAACCCGCCGGGTAGCACAGGACGGGTCCCGGGTCCACCGGTGGGCGTTCGTGGATGGTCGTCTCCTGGTGTCGGCCCCGAAGTGTGGTTGGAGCAACGAACACCCTCGACCGCTTGTTCCGCCGATTACCAGCCTCGGGCCCGCCACTCGGGCAGCGAGGGGCGCTCGCGTCCGAGCGTGGAGTCCTTGCCGTGGCCCGGGTAGAACCAGGTGGCGTCCGGGAGCCGGTCGAACACGCGCTCCTCCACGTCGGCGAGCAGCCGCTTGAAGCGGGACGCGTCGCCCCAGGTGTTGCCGACGCCGCCGGGGAACAGGCTGTCGCCGGTGAACAGGTGCGGACGGTCGGCGAGGGCGCCGCCCGCGTCGTACAGCAGGGCGATCGACCCGGGCGTGTGGCCGCGCAGGTGGATGACGTCGAGGGTCGCCTCGCCCACCCGGACCGTGTCGCCGTCCTCGACGGTCTCGCTGACGGGCTCGGGCAGCGGCTCGGCGTCGCGGGGATGCGCGACGACGAGGGCGCTGGTGGCGCGCACGACCTCGCTCAGCGCCGTCCAGTGGTCCTGGTGGCGGTGCGTGGTGACGACGCGGGCGAGCGGCCCGTCGCCGACCAGTTCCAGCAGCCGGGACGCCTCGGCCGCCGCGTCGACGAGCAGCCGCTCCCCGGTCGCGGTGCAGCGCAGGATGTAGGCGTTGTTGTCGTACGGGCCGACCGCCACCTTCGTGACCGTCAGTCCTGGCAGCTCCCGGACGTCGGGACGGCCGCCGACGTCGACGTTGCCGGTGTAGGTCACAGGGGTCCTCCCGTCGGTGGAATGCGGTGACCATCTTCCACCACGTGGGTACACGATATGAATGGGTCACCAGACGCAGCCGACCTGTGTACCCGTGAACGGAACTTTACGTCTTGTGGCCGCACCATGGTCAATGGAAGATCAGGTGAGTGAGGACGGTGAGGGGTTGGTGACCGACGACGTTCGCGCCGGGGGGAGCGCCCCCCATGCCACCCGGTTCAGCCTGGACGTCCGGCGCGGCAGCTTCTGGGAGCGGCTCGCGCCCACCGACCGGCAGGCCCTGCGCGCGATGGGACGGCGCACCGACATCCCGCCCGGCGGCATGCTGTGCCACCAGGGGTCGGTCGCGCCCGCCGTGTACGTGGTGTTCAAGGCGTCGCCGCGCGCGGCCAGCAACGCCGTCGCCAAGGAGTTCGTCGACTCCAGCGACGGCGACGAGTCGATCATCGACCTGTTCGGCGCCGGTGACCTCGTCGGCGTCCTCGGCCCGTGGGGGCATCCGCAGCGCGGGACGGTCGCCGCGCTCGACCACGTCGCCGCCCTGCGCGTGGACCGCCGCAAGTTCCGCAGCCTGCTCGCCGCCAGCCCGCAGGTCGCCGAGGCGATGATGCACGCGATCTCCGAGAACGTCACGTTCGGCGGGCGGCGGCACGCCGTCCGCGCCGCCGACCATCCGCAGCGGCTCGCCTACCACCTGCTGGAGCTGGCGCACCGGTTCGGCGAGCCCGCCCCCGGGCAGGGGACGCGGATCCCGCTGAAGCTCAGCCAGGCGGAGCTGGCGAACTGGGCGGGCATCTCCCGCGAGACCCTGGTGCGGTGGTTCCGGCTGTGGCGGGCCCGGGGGATCCTCGACCGCAGGCCGCGGCCGCTGACCGTCCTCGACACCGAGCGGCTGCGCCGGGCCGCGAGCCCGTGGGGCGACGAGTGGCCCGCCGCCGAGCCCGAGACCGGACGCGAACGCCCCGAACCCGAGGCCGACGGCGGGATCGCCGCGCGCGAGCCCGTCCGCCTGGAGGGGGCGCCGCAGGTCCTGCTGCCCGCCGACAACCCCTACTTCGCGGGCCGGACCGTCAGCCTCGGCAAGATGGACCTGCTGGTCAGCCAGTCCGAATGGCCGCGCGCCGTGATCGTCCAGGGGATGGCGGGCGTCGGGAAGACGACGCTCGCGCTGCACTGGGCGCACCGGGCCGTCGACCGGTTCCCCGACGGCGTCCTGTTCGCCGACCTGCGCGGCACCCGGCGCGCGCCCGCCACCCCGGCGGAGGCGATGGGGCAGGTGCTGCGCGCGGCGGGCGTGCCCGGCGACCAGCTGCCGCGCGCCACCTCGGAGCTGGAGGCGCAGTGCCGGTCGCTGCTGGCCGACCGGCGCATGCTGCTGATCCTCGACAACGCCTCCAGGCCCGAGCAGATCAGGCCGCTGCTGGCGGCGGCGACGTCCGGGCTGGTGGTGGTGACCAGCCGCCGACGCCTGGCCGCCTCGCTCGGCGCCGCCGACATCCGGACGCTGGAACTCGGCGAGATGAGCACGCAGGAGGCCGTCGACCTCATCTCCAACGTCCTCGGACCGGAGGACGCGCGCGTCCGCGACGAGCACCGGGCCGCCATCCGGCTCGCCCGCGAGTGCGGGCACCTGCCGCTGGCGCTCGGCGTCATGGCGGGACGGCTCGCGGAGAACCGCGGCGAGTCCATCGCCGCGACCGTTCGGCAGCTCGCCGCGCAGGACGCCCCGCCCTACGGCCCCGGCCTGACCGGCACCGGCCTCGGCGAGGGCGTCGCGCACGGCGCGTCGGGCCCGGGGCTCCAGGCCGTGCTCAGCCCGACGTTCGACGTCGCCTACCGGAGCCTGCGCGGCGACCAGCGGGAGGCGTTCCGCAGGCTCGGCGTCGTCACCGGCCCCGACTTCACCCCCGCCGCGCTCGCCGCCCTCCAGGACCGGACGGTCGACGAGGCCCGCGAATGCCTGGAGGGGCTCCGGCAGGCCTACCTCGTCCAGGACGTCGGCCCGGACCGATACCGGATGCACGACCTGCTGCGCGACTTCGCCCGCGAACGCGGCCTGCGGGAGGACTCCGACGGCGAGCTGCTCGCGGCGCAGCGGCGGCTGCTGGCGGGCCACCTCGCCGACGCCCGCGCGGCCGGGACGGCGCTGGCGCCACGGCTGCGGCCCGCCGTGCACCGGGGCGAGGCGCGCGACCGTCCCGCCGGGACCGCCGAACGCACCGCCGCGCTCGCCTGGTTCGAGTCCGAGCGCCGCAACCTCGTCGCCGCCGTCCACCAGGCCGCCCGGCTCGGCCTGCACCGCACCTGCTGGGAACTCGCCGACGCCCTGTTCGACTTCCAGGAGTTCCGCCGCTACAGCGAGGACAACATCGCCGTCCACCAGGCGGGCCTGCACGCGGCCCGCACCGAGGAGGACTGGGCCGCCGCCGCCGTCATGCTCCACAACCTGGCGACCGCCCACTTCGAGATGGGCGACTCCGTCCAGGCCATCGGGTACGGGGAGGACGCGCGGCGCGGGTTCCGGGCCGTCGACCCGCCCGACCGGTACGGGGAGGCCGTCACGCACGGCACCCTCGCCGACGTCCATGTCGCGCTCGGCCGCTACCTGACGGCGATCGAGCACACCCGCCGCTCCCTGGACATCCACGCCGAACTTCCGGACGAGGGCGGCGACGCCGGGGCCGCCAAGGGTCACGACACCCTCGCCCGCGCCCACCTCGGCCTCGGCGACAACGAGCGGGCCCTCGACCACGCCTTCACGGCGCTCGGCCTGCGGCGCCGGATCGACGACCAGCCCGGCGTCGCGGAGACCCTCCTCACCGTGGCGCAGGTCCACCGGCGGCAGGGCAACGTCCACGAGGCGGTGGCGCACGCGCTGGAGGCCCTCTACATCCGGCAGGAACTCGCCGACATGCACGGCGCCGCGCAGGCCCTGACGGAGCTGGCGCGGATGCTCGCCGCGCTCGGCCTGCGCGACATGGCCCGCAAGGACGCCGAACAGGCCCTGCGCACCTACCGGGCCCTCGGCGCCCGCCACGGCGAGGCGCGTGCGCTCACCACGCTCGGCATGCTGATGTGCGACGCCGCGAACTTCGCCGAGGCGTTCACCTACTGCGGGCACGGGCTGCGCCTGCACCGCGACACCAGCGACCGGCACGGCGAGGCGGAGGCGCTCGCGCAGATCGGGATCGTCCAGTGGCGCCTCGGCCGGTACCGGGAGGCCCGCGAGAACCTGCTGCGCGCCCTGGAGATCCGCCGCGAGATCGGCGACCAGCACGGTGAGGCCCACGACCTGGAACACCTGTCGGTCGTCATGCGGCGCCTCGGCCGCCACCAGGAGGCGTTCGTCCTCGGCCTGGAGGCCCTGGACCTGTGGCACCGGCTCGGCGCGCGCGGCGGCATGGCCGGGACGCTCGGCAGCCTCGCCCGCACCTACTCCCGGCTCGGCCTGCCCGAACACGCCGAGCGCGCCGCGCGGCAGGCGCTCCAGATCCGCGAGGACGGCGGCGACTGGTACGGCCTCGGCGTCGGCATGGACACCCTCGCCGCCGTGCTGCGCCGCGCCGGACGCCCCGAGGAGGCCCTCGAACGCGAGCTGGAGGCCCTCCAGTACCTCGGCGAGGTCGGCGACCGGCACTCCGAGGGCACCGCGCTCGTCCACCTCGCCGTCATCCACCTCGACCTCGGCCACGCCGACGAGGCCCTGGAGACCGGGCGGCGCGCGCTCGACCTGGCCGCCGAGCTCGGCGACACCCGCGAACAGGCGTACGCGCTGCACACCATGGCCCGCGCGTCGCAACTGCTCGGCAAGCACGCCCGCGCCGTCGAACACGTCAACGCCGAGGTCGTCATCCGCCGCGACATGGACGACCAGCGGGGCCTGCGCGGGGCCCTGGAACTGCTCCGCGAGTCGTTCCTCGCGCTCGGCGACCAGGCCGCGGCGGCCGACTGCGTCCGCCGCGTCCGCGCCCTCGACAGCTGGCTCGAATCGGATCGCTCACTCGACATGTGACATAAGACGTAGTCCGTCGGCGCGGCGCCGCGTTCACTGGACGGTGACGGACCGCGAGGCACCGCGCCCCGAGCTGGGTTCGGTGGAGGAGGCCAGATGGAGACCACCCGGTTCTGGGACGCGCTGCCCGTCCGGGCCCAGGAGGCGCTGCGCCGCGCGGGCGCCCCCGTGGTGATCAGGCCGGGCGCGTTCCTGATGCGCGAGCACACCCGCGCGTCCCAGGTCTTCGTGCTGCGCTCCGGCGCCGTGAAGGTCTGGGTGGACCGCGACGGCGACATGGCCATCCTGGACGTCCTCGGCCCCGGCGACCTGGTGGGGGAGATGGAGGCCGTGGACGGCGGCGTCCGGCACGCCAACGTCGAGGCCATGACCCGGGTGGAGGCGCTCGTGCTGCCCGCCGCGCGGTTCCGGAACGTCCTGGACTCCCATCCCGGTTCGGTGTGGGCCGTCGCCGCCGTCCTGTCCGAGCGGCTGCGCGACTCCAACGACATGCGCGTCGCGCACTTCCCCGACGACCCCGAACGCCGCCTCGCGACCCGGCTGCTGCGCCTGGTGTCGCGCTTCGGCTCCCCGGTCAAGGCCGAGCGCCCGGACGGGACGCCGGACGCCGTGCCCGACGAGGGCGGCGTCCAGGTCCAGGTGCCCGTCTCCCAGCAGGACCTCGGCCGCTGGGCGGGCATGGGACGCCGCAAGGTCGCGCAGATCCTCGCCGCCGAACCCGTCCGCGGCGGCATCACCGTCGCCCGCAGCGCGATCGTCGTCCGCTCGGTCGACGCCCTGCACCGGCTGGCGGGCCACGACTAGAACCCGGCGGGAACGACTAGAACTCGGCGGGCACGACTAGAACTGAGACGGAGCGTGCGGCCAGGGCGGCGGGACCGGGAGGGGACCGTCGGGACGCAGGGTCACGCCCGCGCCGTCGGAACGGCCGCTCAGCCAGCCGAGCAGCGCCCGCCCCGACCCGGACGCCTCCGGACCGCCCGGCGCCCAGCCGAGATCGGCGGACTCCCCGGAGTCGGTCGCGGTGATCCGGTGCCCGGCGAGTTCGCCGCGCTCGTCGCCGGGCAGCGCGGCGACGTCCGTCAGCGTCCGGCCGAGCGCCCACCGGACGTAGGGCTCGGGCCAGTCGGCGGGCCCGTACCCGGCGGCGAGGTCGACGTGGTGCGCCTCCACCTCGTTCCACCGCCGGTACAGCGTGTACCAGGCGGGGTGGGGCCTGCCCTGCAACGGCCGCACCGGCCTGTCCCACGCCTCCTTCGGCAGGGTGCGGGCCTGCTCGGAGAACCGTTTCGCCGTCGCGCGGACGTCCTCGACCAGCTCGTCGCGGCCGCGTCCGGCGCCCTCGTCCAGCGCGGCGTTCCGGGCCTCCACGCTCGGGTACTGCGGGATCTCCACGCCCGTCCGCGCCCATTCGAGCAGGTTCCACAGCGAGTCGGCGTTGCGGGCGATGTGCGTCGCCACGTGGGCGCGGCTCCATCCGGGCAGCGCGGAGGGGGCGCGCATGTCCTGGTCGCCCAGATCCGACAGCGATCCGATGACGCGCTCCACCCCCGGGTCGAGCTCGTCGATGACGTCGCGCCAGTCCATGGTTCCTCCTTGACCCCGAAAGGGGCCTCCATCCTTACGTACCCCCGGTACCCGTGTCACAGAATGGGATCATGGAGCACCCGATCTGCGCGACCTGCGGCGTCCAGTACGGCGCCCCCCGCCCCGACTGCCCGATCTGCGAGGACGAGCGCCAGTACGTCGGCTGGGACGGCCAGCGCTGGACGACCCTCGCGGAACTCCGCGCCGACCACCGCGGCCGCGTCGCCGAGGAGGGCCCGGACGTCGTCGGGATCGGCGCCGAACCCGGCGTCGCCATCGGCCAGCGGGCCCTGCTGCTGCGGGCGCCGTCCGGAAACGTCCTGTGGGACATGACCGCCTACCTCGACGACGACATGGTCCGGCAGGTCAACGACCTGGGCGGCGTCTCCGCCATCGCGATCAGCCACCCGCACTTCTACGGCAGCATGATCGAGTGGGCGCACGCCTTCGACGCCCCGGTCTACATCCACGAGGCCGACCGCCGCTGGGTCGCCCGGCCCGACGACTCCGTCGTCTACTGGACGGGCGACACCCACGAGCTGGCCGACGGCCTCACGCTCATCAACGCGGGCGTGCACTTCGACGGCGGCCAGGTCCTGCACTGGCGCGACGCCCGCGCCCTGTTCTCCGGCGACATCCTCACGGTCGTCAACGACCGCGACTGGGTCAGCTTCATGTACAGCTACCCGAACCACATCCCGGAACGTCCTCGCATCGTGCGGCGGGCCCTGCGCCTGCTGGAGCCCTACGACTTCGACCGTGTGTACGGCGCCTGGTGGCGGAAGATCGTCCACACCGACGGCAAGGAGGCCGTCCGCCGCTCCGCCGTCCGCTACCTCTCCTTCGCCCTCGACGACGAATAACTCACATGGGTGGCGGGTGGTGTTCGAACACGTGTACGGTGCGGGGGTGCCGTCCGGACGGGCGGGGAGCACCGTGACAAGCACCGTGAAATGCGGCGGCGGGGATCGCTGTTATGCAGTCCGGGGGATTCTGTCAGACCCCCTGACTAGCCTTGAGACCGACGTGTCTCTCCCCATCGCCGCGCCCAGAAGAGGAACCGGAAGTACACCGTGCATGACCGACTCATCGTGCGTGGAGCACGCGAGCACAACCTGAAGGACGTCTCGCTCGACCTCCCTCGGGACGCCCTGATCGTGTTCACCGGTCTGTCGGGCTCCGGGAAGTCCAGCCTGGCGTTCGACACGATCTTCGCGGAGGGCCAGCGCCGCTACGTGGAGTCGCTGTCCGCCTACGCCCGTCAGTTCCTCGGGCAGATGGACAAGCCCGACGTCGACTTCATCGAGGGGCTGTCCCCGGCGGTGTCGATCGACCAGAAGTCGACCAGCAAGAACCCGAGGTCGACGGTCGGGACGATCACCGAGGTGTACGACTACCTGCGGCTCCTCTACGCGCGGATCGGGCACCCGCACTGTCCCGACTGCGGCCGTCCGATCAGCAGGCAGGCGCCGCAGCAGATCGTCGACCGGGTGCTGGAGCTGGAGCCCGGCACCCGCTTCCAGGTGCTCGCGCCCGTGATCCGCGGGCGCAAGGGCGAGTACCTGGAGTTGTTCCGCGAACTCCAGTCCAAGGGCTACTCGCGCGCCCTGGTCGACGGCCAGATGATCCGCCTGGACGAGCCGCCCACGCTGAAGAAGCAGGAGAAGCACGACGTCTCCGTCGTGGTCGACCGCCTCTCCGTGAAGGACTCCGCGCGCCAGCGGCTCGCCGACTCGGTGGAGACCGCGCTCGGGCTCGCGGGCGGCACGATCGTCCTTGACTTCGTCGACCTGCCGGAAGGCGACGAGCACCGCACTCGGATGTACTCCGAGCACCTCTACTGCCCCTACGACGACCTGTCGTTCGAGGAGCTGGAGCCGCGGTCGTTCTCGTTCAACTCGCCCTACGGCGCCTGCCCCGACTGCACGGGCCTCGGCACCCGTATGGAGGTCGACCCGGAACTCGTCGTCCCGGACGTGGAGCTGACCCTCGGCGAGGGCGCTATCCAGCCGTGGTCGAACGGGCACGTGAGCGACTACTTCCTGCGGCTGCTGTCCGCGCTCGGCGACGCCATGGGCTTCGACCTCAACACGCCGTGGGAGAAGCTGCCCACCAAGGCGCGCAAGGCGGTGCTGAACGGGCACGAGACCCAGGTCCACGTGCGCTACAAGAACCGTTACGGGCGGACGCGTTCGTACTACACGGCCTACGAGGGCGTGATCCCCTACATCCACCGGCGGCACTCCGAGTCCGAGAGCGACTCCAGCCGGGAGAAGCTCGAAGGCTACATGCGCGAGATCCCGTGCCCGACGTGCGAGGGCGCCCGGCTCAAGCCTGTCGTGCTGGCCGTCACCATGGGCGGGATGCCGATCGCCGAGGTCGCCTCCATGCCGATCGGCGAGGCCGCCAAGTTCCTGCTGGCGATGGAGCTGAGCGAGCGCGAGACGCACATCGCCGAGCGGGTGCTGAAGGAGATCAACGCCCGGCTCGGGTTCCTGCTGGACGTCGGGCTCGACTACCTGACGCTCGACCGGGCGTCGGCGACGCTGGCCGGGGGCGAGGCGCAGCGCATCCGGCTGGCCACGCAGATCGGCTCCGGGCTGGTCGGCGTCCTGTACGTGCTGGACGAGCCGTCCATCGGCCTGCACCAGCGCGACAACCACCGGCTGCTGGAGACGCTGATCCGGCTCCGCGACATGGGCAACACGCTGATCGTCGTCGAGCACGACGAGGACACCATCGCCGCCGCCGACTGGATCGTCGACATCGGGCCCCGCGCCGGTGAGCACGGCGGCGAGATCGTCGTGTCCGGCACCGTCGACGACCTGAAGACCTCCGAGCGCTCGCTGACCGGCGCGTACCTGGCGGGGCGCCGTGAGATCGCCGTCCCGGAGATCCGCCGTCCGCGGACGCGGGGGCGCGAGCTGATCGTCAAGGGCGCCCAGCAGAACAACCTGCGCGACGTCGACGTGGCGTTCCCGCTCGGCGTCCTCACCGCCGTGACGGGCGTGTCGGGTTCCGGCAAGTCGACGCTGGTCAACGACATCCTGTACAACGCGCTCGCCAAGAAGCTGAACGGCGCGAAGACCGTCCCCGGGCGGCACAGGCGCGTCAACGGCGTCGACCAGCTCGACAAGGTCGTGCACGTCGACCAGTCGCCGATCGGGCGGACGCCCCGCTCCAACCCGGCGACCTACACCGGCGTCTTCGACCACATCCGCAAGCTGTTCGCGCAGACCACCGAGGCGAAGGTGCGCGGCTACCAGCCGGGCCGGTTCTCCTTCAACGTCAAGGGCGGGCGCTGCGAGAACTGCTCCGGCGACGGCACCATCAAGATCGAGATGAACTTCCTGCCGGACGTCTACGTCCCCTGCGAGGTCTGCCACGGCGCCCGCTACAACCGGGAGACGCTGGAGGTCCACTACAAGGGCAAGACGATCTCCGAGGTGCTCGACATGCCGATCGAGCAGGCGACCGAGTTCTTCGAGCCGGTCACGGCGATCCACCGGCACCTGAAGACGCTGAACGACGTCGGGCTCGGGTACGTCCGGCTCGGGCAGCCCGCACCGACCCTGTCGGGCGGTGAGGCGCAGCGGGTCAAGCTGGCGTCGGAGTTGCAGAAGCGCTCCACCGGCCGCACCGTCTACGTGCTGGACGAGCCGACCACCGGCCTGCACTTCGAGGACATCCGCAGGCTTCTCGGTGTCCTGAACGGCCTGGTCGACAAGGGCAACACGGTGATCATCATCGAGCACAACCTGGACGTCATCAAGACCGCCGACTGGATCATCGACATGGGCCCCGAGGGCGGCTCGCGCGGCGGCACCGTCGTCGCCACCGGCACCCCCGAGGACATCACGAAGGTCGACGCCAGTCACACCGGGCAATTCCTCAAGAAACTGCTCTGATGGCGGCCGGACGCGGCGCGGAAGCGCGGCGCGCCGAGCCCGGGGGGCGGTGCGGCGTGTCGGGTCCCGTGCACCAGGATGGTGACCATGGGAGAGAACGTGACACCCGGGGCCGGGCGGGCCGCCGGAGACGGGGGTATCGGCCGCCGCGCGGTGCTGTGCGGCGGGGTCGGGGTGGTCGGCGCCACCGCGCTCGCGGGCTGCGGCGGCGACAAGGAGAAGAGCACCGCCGAACTCAAGGGCAAGGAGATCGCGAAGGTCTCCGACATCCCGGTCGGCGGCGGCAAGGTGTACGGGTCCGACAAGGTCGTGGTGACGCAGCCGACCCAGGGCGCCTTCAAGGCGTTCACGGCGGTGTGCACGCACCAGGGCTGCACGGTCGGCGGTGTGTCCAACGGGCTGATCAAGTGCGACTGCCACGGTAGCGAATTCAAGATCACGGACGGCTCGGTGCAGCACGGCCCGGCCGACAAGCCGTTGAAGGAGTACCCGGTGCAGGTCAAGAACGGCGGGATCGTCGTCACCTGACCGTCGCGGCACCCGGCGGAACGGTTCGGTATTGAACCACCCCGGCCGCGTGTACGTGCTTCCTGGTGACGTACGGGAATCGAGATGTCACCGGAGGATGAGCATGCCAGAGGGGTCCGAGACACGGCTGGACGCGACGGAGCAGGCACCGGAGGGCGCCGGGGAGACCGCACCGGCCGGGGGTGGCACCCGCAGGGGGCTGCTCGTCGGGGCCGGGTTCGCGGGCATCGCCGGGCTCGTGGCGGCGTGCGGCGGCTCCGACGACGCGGACGGCTCCAAGGACACGGGCAGCTCCGGCGGTTCCGGGGGTTCCGGCGGCCAGTCGCCCGGGGGAGCGGCGGGCGGCGCGGGCACGGCGCTCGCGTCCGCCGCCGAGATCCCGGTCGGCGGCGGAAAGATCTTCAAGGACGCGAAGGTCGTGGTGTGTCAGCCGACGCAGGGCCAGTTCACGGCGTTCTCGGCGACCTGCACGCACCGCGGCTGCCCCGTCGGCTCGGTGTCCGGCGGCACGATCAACTGCGACTGCCACGGCAGCAAGTTCAAGATCACTGACGGCTCGGTGGCGAACCCGCCCGCCAACGAGCCGCTGCCGGAGAAGAAGATCAACGTCCAGGGCGACAAGATCATGCTCGCCTGAGTGTCTCCGCGGCGGACCGGGCGGCCCCCGACGGGGCCGTCCGGGACGGCGGTCACGGACGGGGGAGACGGAGATGCTCGCGGTCGGCGTGTCGGTACCGCCCACTAGGCTTTCTCCTGTGGCAGATCCGGCGACCTACCGACCCGCATCCGGCTCCATTCCCGAGTCTCCCGGGGTGTACCGGTTCCGCGACGAGCACGGCCGGGTCATCTACGTGGGCAAGGCCAAGAGCCTGCGCCAGCGCCTCAACTCCTACTTCGCCGACTTCGCGGCCCTG
The DNA here is from genome assembly GCF_039537545.1 of Actinomadura meridiana. Lineage (NCBI taxonomy): Bacteria > Bacillati > Actinomycetota > Actinomycetes > Streptosporangiales > Thermomonosporaceae > Actinomadura > Actinomadura meridiana. Next base: position 711,032 of record NZ_BAABAS010000004.1, on the reverse strand, counting down.
CATCCCCGCACGCAGACGATGGTGCAGACCGCCGCCCGGGTCGACTGGACGGTCGTCTCCACCGAGGTCGAGGCCCTCCAGCTCGAATACTCCTGGATCAAGGAGTTCGATCCGCGGTTCAACGTCCGTTACCGCGACGACAAGTCCTATCCGTACCTCGCCGTCACCCTGAACGAGGAGTTCCCGAGGGTGATGGTGATGCGCGGAGCGAAACGCAAGGGTGTGCGCTACTTCGGTCCGTACTCCCACGCATGGGCGATCAGGGAGACGGTCGACCAGCTGCTCCGCGTGTTCCCCGTCCGGACGTGCAGCGCGGGGGTGTTCAAGCGGCAGCACCAGCTCGACCGCCCCTGCCTGCTCGGCTACATCGGCAAGTGCTCGGCGCCCTGCGTCGGCCGCGTCTCGCCCGACGAACACCGCCTCCTCGCCGAAGACTTCTGCGACTTCATGGCGGGCCACACCACCCGGTTCACCAAGCGCCTCGAACGCGACATGCGCGAGGCCGCCGCGTCCCAGGAGTACGAGCGCGCCGCCCGGCTCCGCGACGACATCCGCGCCCTGGAGCGGGCGCTGGAGAAGCAGGCCGTCGTCCTGCCCGACCGGACCGACTGCGACATGATCGCCTTCGCGGAGGACGAGCTGGAGGCGGCCGTCCAGGTCTTCTACGTGCGCGGCGGCCGGATCCGCGGCCAGCGCGGCTGGGTCGTCGACAAGGTCGAGGACGTCACCACCTCCGACCTGGTCGAACACTTCCTCATCCAGATCTACAGCGAGAGCGAGTCGGTGCCGCGCGAGGTGCTCGTCCCGGCGCCCCCGCCCGACGAGGACGCGATGACCGAGCTGCTGGCCGAGGCGCGCGGCGGGCCCGTCCAGCTGCGCGTCCCACAACGCGGAGACAAGAGGGCCCTGCTGGAGACCGTCGCCCGCAACGCGCACGAGGCACTCAAACAGCACAAGACGCGCCGCGCGTCCGACCTCACCACCCGCAGCCGCGCCCTCCAGGAGATCCAGGACGCCCTGGAGCTGGACGAGGCGCCGCTGCGCATCGAGTGCTACGACGTGTCCAACCTCCAGGGCACCGACGTGGTCGCGTCCATGGTCGTGTTCGAGGACGGCCTGGCCCGCAAGGCCGAGTACCGCCGGTTCACGATCAAGGCCGTCGAGGGGCAGGACGACGTCCGCTCCATCCACGAGGTCATCACCCGCAGGTTCAGGCGCTACCTCGCCGAGAGCGAGAAGATGGGCGAACTCGACCACCTCGGCGACTCGGAGGAGGCGGTCGCCGAGGGGCCCGGGGGGCCGTCCCCCCAGAACGGCTCGGAGGAGGGCGCGCACCAGCCGATCGACCCGGAGACGGGCAGGCCGCGCAAGTTCGCCTACCCGCCGAACCTGGTGCTCGTCGACGGCGGCCCGCCGCAGGTCGCGGCCGCGCAGCGGGCCCTGGACGAGCTGGGCGTCGACGACATCGCCGTCTGCGGCATCGCCAAGCGGCTGGAGGAGCTGTGGCTCCCCGCCGAGGACGACCCGGTGATCCTGCCGCGCAACAGCGAGGGCATGTTCCTCGTCCAGCGGGTCCGCGACGAGGCGCACCGGTTCGCGATCACCTTCCACCGGCAGCGGCGGTCCAGGTCGATGACGGTGAGCGAACTCGATAACGTTCCGGGACTGGGTCCGGCACGCCGCGCGGCGCTGCTGAAACACTTCGGGTCGCTGAAGCGGCTGAAGGACGCGACGCCCGAGCAGGTCGCCGAGGTCCCGGGCATCGGGCCGCGCCGGGCGGAGGGCATCGTCGCGGCACTGCACGGCGGCGGGCTCGCTGGCGGGCACAGTGGCGGGCCCGGCGGGGGGAACGGCGGGGGCCACAACGGGGAGCACACGGGGAGACCGACATGACCAGCGACACCAAGATCCCGGACATCGTGATAGTCACCGGAATGTCCGGGGCGGGCCGCAGCACGGCGGCCAAGTCCCTGGAGGACCTCGACTGGTACGTGGTCGACAACCTCCCGCCCGGGCTGCTCGCGACGATGGCCGACCTCGGCGGGCGGGTGAAGGACGCCGTGCCGCGCATCGCCGTCGTCGTCGACGTCCGCAGCCGCGCCTTCACCGACGACCTGCACTCGTCCATCGCCGAGCTGGAGGCGCGCGGCGTCCACCCGCGGGTGGTGTTCCTGGAGGCCAGCGACGACGACCTGGTGCGCCGGTTCGAGAACGTCCGCCGCCCGCACCCGTTGCAGGGCGACGGCCGCCTCGTCGACGGCATCGCCCGCGAACGCGAGCTGGTCCGCGAGGTCCGCGCCGAGGCCGACCTGGTGATCGACACCAGCGGCCTCAACGTGCACGAGCTGCGCAACAAGATCATCGGGTTCTTCGGCAACGACACCGGCGAGTCCAGCCTCCGCGCGACCGTCGTGTCGTTCGGCTACAAGTACGGGCTGCCCGTCGACGCCGACCTGGTCGTCGACTGCCGCTTCCTGCCGAACCCGCACTGGGTGCCGGAGCTGCGGCCGAAGACGGGTCGTGACCCCGCCGTCCGCGACTACGTTCTCAGCCAGCGCGGAGCCAAGGAGTTCCTGGACTCCTACGCCGAAGTGCTGCGTCTTCTCGCCGACGGGTATGAGCGCGAAGGCAAACACTACGTGACCCTCGCCGTGGGATGTACCGGTGGTAAACACCGTAGTGTTGCCATGGCGGAACAGATCGCCGCCCGGCTACGGGACGAGGGCATCGACGTGCAGGTCGCCCATCGTGACCTCGGCCGCGAGTAGACCCCTGACCGGTGCCCGGCGGGGGCCCGGACGGAGTGGAGAAGCGGCACGGTGAAGCCCAACGGCCCGAAGGTCGTCGCCCTCGGCGGCGGCCACGGACTCTACGCCTCGCTGTCGGCGCTGCGCCGCGTCACCGACCAGCTCACCGCGATCGTCACCGTCGCCGACGACGGCGGGTCCAGCGGACGGCTCCGCCGCGAACTCGGCGTCCTGCCGCCCGGCGACCTGCGGATGGCCCTGGCCGCGCTGTGCGGCGACGACGAATGGGGACAGACCTGGCGCGACGTCGTCCAGCACCGCTTCCGCACCGACGGCGACCTGCGCGGCCACGCCGTCGGCAACCTCCTCATCGTCGCCCTCTGGGAACTGCTCGGTCAGGACGCCGCCGTCGCGGGCCTCGACTGGGTCGGGCGGCTCCTCGGCGCGCACGGTCGGGTCCTGCCGATGGCGGCCGTCCCGATGGACATCGTCGCCGAGGTCCGCGGGGCCGACCCGTCCCGCCCCGACGAGGTCACCCACGTCAAGGGGCAGGTCGCGTGCGCGAGCACCCCCGGCGGCGTGCTCGGCGTGTCGCTCGTCCCCGCCGACCCGCCCGCGTGCCCGGAGGCGCTCGCCGCCGTCGAGGACGCCGACTGGATCGTGTTCGGCCCCGGCTCCTGGTTCACCAGCGTCCTGCCGCACCTCAAGGTGCCCGCGCTGGCCCGCGCGCTCGTCTCGTCCCGCGCCCGCCGCGCCGTCGCCCTCAACCTCGCACCGCAGCCGGGCGAGACCGACGACTTCTCCCCGCAGGCCCACCTGGAGGTCCTGCGCGCCCACGCCCCCGACCTCACCGTTGACGTCGTCCTCGCCGACGCCGGTATCGTGGACGATCCGGTCGCCCTCGACAAGGCCGTCCAGGAGATCGGTGGGCACCTCGTCCTCGCCGACGTCGCCGCCGACGACGGGTCGCCGCGTCATGAACCCGCCCGGCTGGCCCAAGCCTTCGTACAGATTTTCAGCGAGTGACGTCCCGCGGCGCCGTGATCGGCGACACTGCTGGGAGTCCGATAGGGGGAGGGTTCATCAGATGGCGATGACCGGTCTGGTCAAGGACGAGCTGAGCAGGCTCACGATCTTGAAGCCGTGCTGCCGCAAGGCCGAGGTCTCGACGCTGCTGCGCTACGCGGGCGGCCTGCACCTGGTCAGCGGGCGGATCGTGATCGAGGCCGAGATCGACACCGGCGTCGCCGCACGCCGCCTGATCAAGGACATCTCGGAGGTGTTCGGACACACCTCGGAGGTCGTCGTCCTCGCCCCGAGCGGCCTGCGTAAGGGCAACCGTTATGTCGTCCGCGTCTTCCGGGACGGCGAGTCGCTCGCCCGGCAGACCGGGCTGATCGACAGCAACGGCCGCCCCGTCCGCGGCCTGCCCCGGCACGTCGTCGCGGGCGCCGCCTGCGACGCCGAGTCCGCCTGGCGCGGCGCGTTCCTCGCGCACGGCTCCCTCACCGAACCGGGCCGCTCCATGTCGCTGGAGGTGACCTGCCCCGGCCCCGAGGCCGCGCTCGCCCTCGTCGGCGCCGCCCGCCGCCTGAAGATCCACGCCAAGGCCCGCGAGGTCCGCGGCGTCGACCGCGTCGTCGTCCGCGACGGCGACGCGATCAGCGCCCTGCTCACCCGGCTCGGCGCCCACGACAGCGTCCTCGCCTGGGAGGAACGCCGCATGCGCCGCGAGGTCCGCGCGACCGCCAACCGCCTGGCCAACTTCGACGACGCCAACCTCCGCCGCTCCGCCCGCGCCGCCGTCGCCGCGGGCGCCCGCGTGGCCCGCGCCCTGGAGATCCTCGGCGAGGACGCCCCCGACCATCTGGTCAACGCGGGCCGTCTCCGCCTGGAACACAAACAAGCGTCCCTGGAAGAACTCGGCCAACTGGCAGACCCGCCCCTGACCAAGGACGCGATAGCGGGCCGAATCCGCCGCCTCCTGGCCATGGCCGACAAACGCGCAGGCGACCAGGGCATCCCCGGCACAGAAGCCAACCTGACCGCAGACATGCTCGGCTAGTCCTTGCGGGTCTGGTCGCCTCTGAGGATTCGGGGGATGAGGTCGGTGCGGAGGTGGCCGTAGCCGGTTTCGGCCCAGACGCTTTGGGACGGGTCGGCCTCGAAATAGGGGACGTCGTGGCCGTCTTCGCGGTCCATCAGGATGTCGGGGGTTTCCTTCGCGCGGGTGGCGCGGGTGCATTCTCGGCAGGCGTGGACGCGGAGGCGGCGGCGGGAGCCTACGGGGCGCCATTCGATTTTGGTCGGGGCGTCGCCGTGGAAGGGATTGAAAAAGCAGAGGGGGCTGGGCGGGATTGGCGGGCGGCCGGAGGCTATGGCCTGGGCTGAGGCCAGTGCGTCGCGGCCCTGGTCCAGGAGAACCAGGACGCCTGCCAGGTCTGGGATGCCGGTCGCGCCGTCCAGGACTTTTCCGGCTGCCTGGTAGGCGTCCAGGGCTCGGGTCATGAGGTCGCCGGTTTTATCGCCGGGGATTTCTGTCTCGTCCAGGAGTTCGCCGAAGGCTATGACTTCATTTGTTGCCTGGTCGCGTAGTTGGTCTTCGTTGGCGCGTTTCGCCGTGGAGAAGACCGTCCGGGGGAGGAGCAGGGCGCTGTCGGTGCGGCGGACGGACGTCATGCGGCGGCGTCGCCATAGGAGTACCGCTGTTATTCCGGCGGCTGCGATTCCTGCGGCGCCCAGCGAGATCGGGAGGGCGGGCGAGGAGTTGGGTTCTTCCTCCTTTCGGCGTTCCTCGGCGCGTTTGTTGATTTCGGCTGAGACGCGGTCGTATTCCTTTTTCGCTGTGCCGGAGAGCATGAGGTCGGCTATGCGGTTCAGGCGGGTCGAGAGGGACGTCTCGTCGTAGGCGCGGTTCAGGGAGACGGCCCAGGCGGCGTAGCGGGCCTGATGGTCGCCGCCCCATTCCTTGGCTCGGAGTTCGTCTCCGATGTCGCTGAACGTGATGTAAATGCCGTCGCGGCCCAGTTTCGCGTGGACGACCGTCGCCACCTGCTCGTCGTCGCTCCAGGTGCCGCCCTTGACCAGGGGGACGAGGACGACGAAGACGGGCACGGGGAGTTTGCGGAACTTGGTGATGAGCTGCGTGCGGTCCGCCCCGGACAACGCGGAGGCCAGGGACGGGTCGACGTAGATGAGGGAGCGCCGCAGGGCGGCGGCCAGCCGTTCGCCGGGGGACGGTTCAGTCGACACCGAGGTACTCCTGGACACGGGGGATCAGTTTGCCTTCCGTCCCGAACGCGGTGTCCTTCCAGACGCCGGGGACGGTGTAATGCGGGCGCGGTCCGTCCGGGCCCGGGACGCGCAGGATGTGGGTGGTGAGCGTCCTCATGCCTTTGCCTTGGCAGGACGCGCAAACGGGGCGGCGCCGGGACCGTCCGTCGAGACGTATTTTCTGGGTCGCCGTCGACTGGCCGTGCAGAGGATTCACCCAGCATGGTGGGGACGGTTTCTGTGTTCTCGCGTCGAGGGCCGCCAAACCCAGCCGGGCCAGCACGATCGCCCCGGCCAGGTCGATGGCTCGGTCGGGGGTTTCGCCCGCGTCGTCGTAGAGGATTTGTGCGACGTCGTAGGCGGACACCGCGTACTCGCGCCCCGGGTTCGTGGTGCTGGTGGGGAGTTCGGTTCGCAGTTTGTCCAGTTCCTTGGCGCCGGTGCGGCGAAGCCATTTCGTGGAAGGTTCGGTTGGCGCGTTGCTGGGTGGTCCGCCCGTCTTTTTGGTCTTGCCGTGTCGCCACAGGGCGGCGGCGGTCAGGCCCGCGATCCAGACGGCCACGGCCGCGAACGGGCCCGCGAGGAGGAGGCCGGTAAGGAAGGGGGCCTTGATCTCGGGGTCGACGGGACGCAGTTCGCTCTCGTGGCCGAAAGGGTCGGGAGTGGTGTGCAGTTCGGGGGTCTCGGGGGGCCGGGACTGGGCGTCCCGGATGAGCTGGAGGCGGGTCGTGAGCCGATTGGGCAGGTCGGCGAAACGCTTGTCGCGGTCGGCGGGAATGTCCGTGCGCTCGTCGTCGATCCTCCACAGTTGGAGTGGCACGTTGAACGCTTCTTCCTCGAACCAGGCCGCCTGATTGACCATCAGGTACAGGCCGTCTCGATGGAGGCGGTCGTGAAGCCAGTGGAGAAAGACATCGCCCATCCCTTGGCTCTCTGACTCGGAACCGTTGGGCATCACCACCACATAGACCGGGGCGCCGAGCTTGCTCGCTGTCCTTTCCATCGCCGTTCGGACTTGGGCGCGTTCGGTGTCGTCCAGGGCCGAGGACATGTCGGGATCGACGAAGAGGGAGTCCTTGGCGAGTGCCGTCGCGACCCGGTTCAGGCGGTGCTGCGCGTACGCCGGGATCGGCTCGTCGGCCGCCGCCGGTGTCATGGTGAGCAATGGCATCAGCAAGGGGACGACGGCCAGGGCCCGGGTCAGGGGGTTCACCGGCGCTTCCTTCGCTTGATCGTTCGGCCGAATTGCAGGAAGAACAGGATCGTGACGCCGCTGAGCGCGGTTCCTCCGGCGAACACGCCCCATTCCGTCCGGCTGGCGTCGCGTTCCGAACGGTCGTGGGCGTCCAATGCGAGGCGGACCTTCGACTTCGGGGGAGGGCCCGTCGGCACCGTGATGTCGCCGGACAGGGCGATGTCCACGAAACGCTCGATCTTCGTGACGGCCGTCGCGTCGGTGGGGAGTTCCGCCAGCGTGGCCCGTTTCGCGTCCCTGACCGGGAGCGTGTCGCCGCCGTACTGGATGGCGGACATCGCTGAACTCGTCGGATCGACCACGATGTAGAGGCCGGGCCGTCCGACGCTGTCGTGCAGGAGGGGGACGAGGTCCTCGGCGTCGTAGCCGTCCACGAGGTACGTCGGGGTCACCGCGACGTAGGTGGGGACGCCCAGACGGCCGATCGCCTTCTTGATCTGGGCCGATGCGTCCGGTGGAAGCGCGCGGGGAGCGTGGTCGGTGACGTAGACGGGGTCGCGGCCGAGTTCGGCGGCCAGGTGGTCGACGCGGCTCACCGGCTTGGCACGCTCCATGGCGAGGGCGGGCGCGGGCAGGCAGGTCAGGACGAAACCGATCATCAGGACGATCCACCCGCGGCGCATGGACCGGGAGTGTAACGGGACGACCTTCTCGCCCTGTGAGACCTGGGCGTCCGGTGTCCGGTCACCCCCTGGTCATTGGATAGGGTCGAGGGTGGGGTTGAACCCCGGATCCACCGTAGTCAGCAGTCCGGGCGCGGCCCGGACGATCGACGTGAGGGAGAGCCGTTCCGTGACCATCCGAGTGGGCATCAACGGGTTCGGCCGGATCGGCCGTAACTTCTACCGGGCCGTGAAGGCGTCCGGGGCCGACATCGAGATCGTGGCGGTCAACGACCTGACCGACAACGCCACGCTCGCCCAGCTGCTCAAGTACGACAGCATCCTCGGCCGCTTCCCCGAGGACGTGCGCGCCACCGAGGACGAGATCATCGTCGGCGGCCACGCCATCAAGGCGTTCGAGGAGCGCGACCCGGCCAACCTGAAGTGGAGCGACGTCGGCGCCGACATCGTCGTCGAGTCCACCGGGTTCTTCACCGACGCCACCAAGGCCAAGGTGCACGCCGACAACGGCGCCAAGAAGGTGATCATCTCCGCGCCCGCCAAGAACGAGGACGTCACCGTCGTCCTCGGCGTCAACGAGGACAAGTACGACCCGGCGCGGCACACGGTGATCTCCAACGCCTCCTGCACCACCAACTGCCTGGCCCCGCTGGCGAAGGTCCTGCACGACAGCTTCGTCATCGAGAAGGGCCTGATGACGACGATCCACGCCTACACGCAGGACCAGAACCTCCAGGACGCCCCGCACAAGGACCTGCGCCGCGCCCGCGCCGCCGCGATCAACGTGGTGCCGACCTCCACCGGCGCCGCCAAGGCCATCGGGCTGGTGCTGCCCGAGCTGAGGGGCAAGCTGGACGGCTACGCGCTGCGCGTCCCCGTCCCGACGGGCTCGGCCACCGACCTGACCGTCACGCTGTCCCGCGAGGTGACGGTGGAGGAGGTCAACGAGGCGTTCCGGACGGCCGCCGAGGGCGCGCTCAAGGGCTACCTCACCTACACCGACGACCCGATCGTCTCCAGCGACATCGTCACCGACCCGGCGTCCTGCGTCTTCGACTCCGGGCTGACCAAGGTCATCGGCGACCAGGTCAAGGTCGTCGGCTGGTACGACAACGAGTGGGGCTACTCCAACCGGCTCGTCGACCTCGTCAAGCTCGTCGGCGCGCGGCTCTGACCGCGTAACCATGACAGGGTCCCTCGCGCCGTGGCCGCCTACGACCGGCCACGGCGCGGTCGTGTACGGAAGGACACCGCATCCCGATGCGCACCATTGACGACCTCGACGTCGCCGGACGGCGCGTCCTCGTCCGCGCTGATCTGAACGTCCCGCTGGAGGCCGCCGAGGAGCCGGGGGGTGTGGGGGGTCGTCCCCCCACAGCGACGCGCCAGATCACTGACGACGGGCGGATCCGGGCGAGCCTGCCGACGATCGAGGCGCTGCGGGGCAGGGGCGCCAAGGTCGTCGTCTGCGCCCACCTCGGCCGTCCCAAGGGCGAGGTCAAACCCGAGTTCTCGCTGGCCCCGGTCGCCGCCCGGCTCGGCGAACTGCTCGGGACGCCGGTCGAGTTCGCGGCCGACGTCGTCGGCGACTCCGCCCAGGCGGTCGCGGCCTCGCTCCCGGACGGCGGCGTCGCGCTGCTGGAGAACCTGCGGTTCGAGCCGGGCGAGACCAGCAAGGACGACGCCGAGCGCGGCGCGTTCGCCGACCGGCTCGCCGCCCTCGCCGAGATCTACGTCGGCGACGGGTTCGGCGCCGTGCACCGCAAGCACGCCTCCGTCTACGACGTGCCGAGGCGGCTCCCGCACGCGGCGGGCGGCCTGATCGTCGCCGAGGTCGAGGTGCTGCGCAAGCTCACCGAGGACGTCGAGCGTCCCTACGCGGTCGTGCTCGGCGGGTCCAAGGTGTCCGACAAGCTCGGTGTGATCGACAACCTGCTCGGCAAGGCCGACCGCATCCTGATCGGCGGCGGGATGGCGTACACGTTCCTGAGGGCGAAGGGCCACGAGGTCGGCACGAGCCTCCTTGAGGAAGATCAGCTCGACACCGTCCGCGACTATCTGCGGCGGGGCGAGGAGACGGGCGTGGAGTTCGTGCTGCCGGTCGACGTCGTCGCCGCCGCGGCGTTCGCGGCCGACGCCGACCACGGCGTGGTGGCCGCCGACGCCATCCCCGCCGACCGGATGGGCCTGGACATCGGGCCCGAGTCCGGCAAGCTGTTCGCGGCGCGGCTCGCCGACGCCAACACCGTGTTCTGGAACGGCCCGATGGGCGTGTTCGAGATGGAGCCCTACGCGAGCGGCACCCGCGCCGTCGCGCAGGGGCTCATCGACTCCGGCGCGTTCACGGTGGTCGGCGGCGGCGACTCCGCCGCGGCCGTCCGGCGGCTCGGCTTCGACGAGGCCGCCTTCTCCCACATCTCGACCGGCGGCGGCGCCAGCCTCGAATACCTCGAAGGCAGGACGCTGCCCGGCCTGCAGGCCTTGGAGGACTGACCGATGGCTCCCGCGACTCCCGCCCGCAAGCCGCTGATGGCGGGCAACTGGAAGATGAACAACAACCACCTTGAGGCGATCGCGCTCGTCCAGAAGATGGCGTTCGCGCTCAAGGAGGCCGACTTCGAGGCCGTGGACGTCGCCGTGATCCCGCCGTTCACCGCGATCCGGTCCGTGCAGACGCTCATCGACGCCGACAAGTACGCCATCCAGTACGGCGCGCAGGACGTCTCGCCGCACGCCTCGGGCGCCTACACCGGCGACATCTCCGCCGCGATGCTCGCCAAGCTGCGCTGCTCCTACGCCGTCGTCGGGCACTCCGAACGCCGCCAGTACCACCGCGAGGACGACGCGCTCGTCAACGCCAAGGCCAAGGCCGCGCTCGCCGCCGACATCACCCCGATCCTGTGCGTCGGCGAGGGCCTGGACGTCCGCAAGGCGGGCGGGCAGGTCGCGCACGTGCTGGCGCAGGTGGACGGCGCGCTGGAGAAGATCCCGGCCGACCAGGTGCGGCGCACCGTGATCGCCTACGAGCCGGTGTGGGCGATCGGCACCGGCGAGGTCGCCACCCCGCAGGACGCGCAGGAGGTCTGCGCCGCGATCAGAACGCGGCTCGCCGAGCTGTACGACGGCGGAGTGGCCGACGAGGTGCGTATCCTGTACGGCGGTTCGGTGAAGGGCGGCAACGTCGCCAAGCTCATGGCGCAGGCCGACGTGGACGGCGCCTTGGTCGGTGGTGCCAGCCTGGACCCGGGAGAGTTCGTCAAAATCTGCCGGTATCGGGATCTTCCAGTCTGATCAAAACTGATCAATTCCGCGTGAACTGGGGGTTCATGCCGAACCAGCGGCTGGTTCGTCGTACCCTTCGTAGCTGACGGGTAAACCGCCCGGGCCGGTCCACCGTCCCACTACAGACCGTCCTGACCTAGAGACAAGGCGCTGAAGAATCGTGATCATCGCATCGTCCATCGTGCTCATCGTCACGAGCCTGTTGATGGTCGTCCTCGTCCTCATGCACAAGGGCAAGGGCGGCGGGCTGTCCGACATGTTCGGCGGCGGCGTCTCGTCGTCCCTGGGCGGGTCGTCGGTGGTGGAGCGCAACCTCGACCGGCTGACGATCGCCGTCGGCGTCATGTGGTTCGCCTCGATCGTCGCCCTCGGCCTGCTGTTCAAGGGCAACGCCTGAGTCACCCGTTCCGATTGACCATTAGCGAGCGCCGCACCGCCCCTAGCTGGAGGTACGGGCGGTGGCGATAGACCAAGCGAGGAGTACTCCGTGGGTAGTGGCAACGCGATTCGGGGCAGCCGTGTCGGGGCCGGTCCGATGGGAGAGGCGGAACGCGGCGACGCCGCCCCCCGCGTGTGGGTGACCTTCTACTGCGCGAACCGGCATGAGACCCGTCCGAGTTTCGCGACGGACGTCGCGGTCCCCGAGACCTGGGACTGCCCGCGCTGCGGGTTCCCCGCCGGGCAGGATTCGGAGAATCCCCCGGCACCGCCGAAGACCGAGCCGTACAAGACGCACCTGGCATACGTGAAGGAGCGGCGCAGCGACGAGGACGGCGAGGCCATCCTCGAAGAGGCGCTGGCCAAGCTCCGCAAGAAGCGCGCCGCAGTCAAGAAGGCACTGGAGGCCGCAGGCCGCTGAGGCCCAAGCCCCACCGCACGTCACATGGTCCGCGCCCCACGAGGGGTCGCGGACCATGCGCCTTTCCGGGCGGATCGGACGCGATGCCTTCGCGGCGCCGGGTGGGTCGGTAGGATGGCGGGTACGCGACTGGCGCAGTCAAGGTGGAGTCGACCACCGGGGAGCGAAGCAGTCCGCACACCGCGCGCCTGGGTGTCGGGCCCTTTCCGCCGGGGCCGACCGTCGTCCCGGCGCCGCGACCGCGGAGGCTCACATGCACGAACCGGCCGTTCCCCATCTCCACGCCGAAGACCCCGAGATCGCCGGAATGGTGGAGGCCGAGGCCCGCCGCCAGTACGAGAAGCTGCGGCTGATCGCCTCGGAGAACTACGTGTCGCCCGCCGTCCTGGAGGCCGCGGGCAGCGTCCTGACCAACAAGTACTCCGAGGGGTACGAGGGCAGGCGCTACTACGAGGGCCAGCAGGTCATCGACCCGCTGGAGGCGCTGGCGGTCAGGCGGGCGCAGGAGCTGTTCGGCGCCGAGCACGCCAACGTCCAGCCGTACTCGGGGTCGCCCGCGAACCTCGCCGTGTACCTGGCGTTCCTGGAGCCCGGTGACCCCGTGATGGGCCTGTCGCTGCCGATGGGCGGGCACCTCACGCACGGCTGGTCGGTGTCGGCGACCGGGAAGTGGTTCCGTCCCGTCCGGTACGACGTGCGCGCCGACACCGGACGGGTCGACATGGACCAGGTCCGCGACCTGGCGCTGAAGGAGCGACCGAAGGTCATCTGGTGCGGCGGCACCGCGATCCCCCGGACGATCGACTTCCCGGCGTTCGCCGAGATCGCCCGGGAGACCGGCGCGGTGCTGGCCGCCGACATCGCCCACATCGCGGGCCTGATCGCGGGCGGCGCGCACCCGTCGCCCGTCGGCCACGCCGACGTGATCACCACGACGACGCACAAGACGCTGCGCGGCCCGCGCGGCGCGATGATCATGTCGACGGCCGAGCACGCGAAGGCGGTCGACAAGGCCGTGTTCCCGGGCCTCCAGGGCGGCCCGCACAACCAGACGACCGCCGCGATCGCCGTCGCGCTGCGGGAGGCGGCCCAGCCCGGCTTCGCCGCGTACGCGCGGCAGGTCGTCGCGAACGCCGTGGTCCTCGCCGCCGCGCTGCGCGACCGGGGCTACGACCTGGTGTCCGGCGGCACCGACAACCACCTCATCCTGATCGACCTGACGAAAAAGGGCATCGGCGGCAAGCCCGCCGCGCAGGCCCTCGACCGCGCCGGGATCGAGTTGAACTACAACGCCGTCCCGTTCGACACGCGCAAGCCGTTCGACCCGTCCGGGCTGCGCGTCGGCACCGCCGCGATCACCACCCGGGGCCTCGGTGAGGAGCTGATGCCGCAGGTCGCGGCGTGGATGGACGAGGTCGTGCAGGCCGCGGCCAAGGGCGACGAGAGCGTCGTCGAACGGGTCGCCGCGCAGATCAGGGAGCTGCTCGCGTCCTACCCGATGCCGGGCTGGACGGCCACGCCGTAGCGGTCAGGCGCCGCGCAGGATCGTGATCATGCGCCAGGCGGCGGGGTCGGTGAGCGCCACGGCGGCCTCACCGGCCCCGAAGTCGCCGTACCGGGCGACGGTCTCCAGGCCGCCCGCCAGCCGGATCGCGGCGTCGAGTTCGGTCGCCGTCCAGAACCGGTACGGGACGACGTCGCGCAGCACCCGCGTGGCCCCGTCGGCGGTGATCGTCATCGTGACGTGGTCGTCGGCGACCTGCGTGACGGGGTCGAGCCGGTCGCCGCTCTCGCCCCACCGGACCGTGGCGTGGACGCCGTCGCGCTCGACCGTCCAGCCGGTGCCGACGCTGGGTTCGTCGGTGAGACGGTCGCGCGGATGCGCCATCTCCACGACGTAGAGGCCGCCGGGCGACAGGTGCGCGGCGGCGCAACGCAGGTGCGCGACGAACGCGTCCAGTGTCAGGAGGTGGGACGTGGAGTCGAGCATGGTCACGACGAGGTCGAAACGGCGGTCGAGGTCGAACCGGGTCATGTCGTCCTGGACGACCGTCACGTCGACGCCGCCGCGCTCCGCCTCCTTGACCGCGTACGCGCACATCGCCGGGTTCAGGTCGAGCGCGGTCGCCGCGACGCCACGGCGGGCGAACTCGCGTGCGTGCTCGGCGGGCCCGGCGGCCAGTTCCAGCATCGACGCGGGCTTGACCTGGTGTTCCGCGCACCAGGCGAGCAGGACGTCCACGTCGGCGGACACGTCGCGGAACGAGCACGCCAGTTCGTACGCCCACGGGTCGTCGTAGATGCCGCTCACTCCGCCCATCCTGCCAGGGTCATGTCGGTGTCACGCCGCCGACAGGTCAGCGTGCGCCCGGGGTTTCACATTCCGGACCGGGTCTTGAGCCGCCCCGTCCGACCGCCTAGCGTGCGGTAAGTGATCGACCCCGTGAGCGGTGAGCACGTCAATGACCGACCTCCGCCCGGTCCGTCCACGACCCGGCTCCCGCTGCTGCTCCCCGGCACCCTGAGCGACGAGCAGCGAACCGTCTACGAGGCGGTGACGGGCGGCCCCCGCGCTTCCGGCCGCGTGCCGCCGCCCGTCCTCGCCGACCAGTACGGACGTCTCCTCGGCCCGTTCAACGCCATGCTGTACAGCCCGTCCGTCGGGCTGCCACTCCAGGACCTCGGGGCGGCGCTGCGGTTCCGCACCGCGTTCACCGAACGGGAACGGGAGATCGCGACGCTGGTCGTCGCGGCGCGGCTGCGCTCCGACTACGAGTGGTGCGCGCACCGTCCGCTGGCCCGCCGCGCCGGTCTCGGCGACGACGAGATCGACGCGCTCCGCGACGGCCGCGCCCCGATGCTCGCGGACGTCCGCGAACGCGTCGTGTACGAGGCGGCCCGGCAACTCGCCGCCGAGGACGACCTGGGCGACGCCGTGTTCACCGAGGCGGTCGCCACGCTCGGCCGCGCCGCCGTCGTGGAGCTGGTCACCCTCGTCGGCTACTACAAGGCGCTGGCGTTGCAGATGCGGGTGTTCCGCGTCGGCGTCCCGGACGGTGAGCCCGCGCCCGCCTGGCCCCCGACGGGGAACGCCGATGACTGACGTGTTGCGCACGGTGCGGCTTGCCCTGCACCCGGTGGCGATGAGCGACCAGGCCGCGCTGCTGACGCACTGGACGGGCCCGCTCGTCCGGCGGCACCTGTTCGACGACCGGCTGATCTCCGCCGTCCAGGTCGCCGAGATCATCGACTCCAGCGAGCGCGACTTCGCCACCGAGGGCTACGGGCTGTGGGCGCTGCGCCCCGTCCGCTGGTCCGTCGACGCCGACGACCCGGGGCCCGCCGCGCCGGGAGACCCGCTGATCGGGGTGGCCGGGCTCAGCCACCACGAGGGGCCGCTCGGCCACGGCGCGGACGTGGAGATCCTCTACAGCCTGGAACCGGACCACTGGGGCCAGGGCCTCGCCGCCGAGGCGTCCCGCGCGGTCCTGGACTACGCCTTCGGGGTGGTCGGCGTGCGCCGCGTCACCGCCGAGATCGACATGGCGAACCCCACGTCGGCGGAGATCGCCCTACAACTCGGCATGCGCCGCCCCCCGGACGGCCCATCGGGGCCTGACGGCGCCGCCTACTACGCGGCCGACCGCTCCCGCTGGATCGGCTACCGCCCCGTCGTCGACGCCGTCCCGTGAGGGCTAGCCGCCGATGAGGTCCTGGATGTCTTCGTAGGTGGGGGTGGGGTGCCCGGCGTTCTGGCCGGTGACGCCGAGCGCTGTCGTGACTGCTGTTTGGAGGGCCTCGCGAAACAGTAGTGATCCGGTGCTGATGCGGTGGACGCCGAGGCGCGCCATCCGGTCGAACTCGGTCTTGCCCGGCAGGTGCAGGACGTTCAGCGGCACGTTCGTGGCGTCGAGGACGGCGCGGATGTCAGCGTCGTCCATGATGCCGGGCACGAAGACCCCGTCCGCGCCCGCCTCCGTGTAGGCGCGGGCTCTTCGGAGCGTTTCGTCTCGGTCGGGGTCGCCTAGCCAGAACGTGTCGGTTCGGGCGTTGAGGAAGACCTGGGGCGCGGCCCGTTTCACGGCGGAGATCAGGGTGGTCTGGTGGTCGAGCGGCGTGAGGGTCTGGTCGGCGCGGCCGTCCTCCAGGTTGATCCCGGCGATCCCGAACGAGGCGAGGTCGGTGACGAGTTCGGCGACCTCCCCGATCCGCGTGGAGAACCCATTCTCGATGTCGACGGTGACCGGCACGGGCAGACGGGACAGGACGCTGGCGAGCGCGACGGTCTCGTCCCGGGTATCGCCCGTGGCGTCGGCCTTCCCGGCGGCCGCGGCGACGCCGAGGCTCGTCGTCCCGATCGCGGGGAACCCGGCCTTGACCAGCGCCGCGCCGCTCGCGAAGTCCCAGGCGTTCGGCAGCAGCAGCGGACGATCACCATGATGCAGGTCGTGGAACCTCATCGGCGGGCCTCCGTTCCGTCCAGGACCGCCTCGACGACCCCGGCGGCCAGGTGCAGGGCGTGCTCGGCGGCAGGGCACGGCCGTCGACCCGCGCCGAACGTCAGGTGGGGACGTTCCCGACGGTCGGGATCGAAACGGTCAGGGTGGTCGAACACGGCCGGGTCGCGGTTGGCGGCGCGCAGATCCAAGGTGACCATTGCCTCTTTCGGGATCGTGTGCCCGTTGACGTGGGCGTCGTCGGTGGCGACGCGGCGCATGACGGGGACGGGCGGGTCGAACCGGAGTGTTTCGGCGATGACGTTGTCGACAGGCCGCCCGTGCGATTCCTGGCGGCGCGCGTGGGGCAGCGTCCTGCGGATGAGTCCGGCCGTCGCCTCGCACGCCTGCATGAGGACGGCGATGCGGCTCGCGATCAGCTCGTCCGGGCCGGGGCCGAGGAGTTCGACGAGCGTCGCGACGGCTGCGTCCGCCTCGGTTCCTCCGTCCCCGGTGAGGTACCCGGACGCGGCGACGGGCACTGCCTCCATGAGCGCGTCGAGGTCTTCGACGCCGAGAGCTTCACCGAGGACGGCGACCGGCGCCCGCTCCGGTGGATCGCCGTCGAGCACCCGGGCGCGGGCCCGTTCTCGCAGGTCGGCGGGCCGCATGGCGTCCAGGGCGGTGACGACGAGGGCGCGGCGCCGCTGATGGTCCGCGCCCTCGCTGAACCGGCATACTGTCTGCCGGAGCCACGCCAGTGAGTGTCGGCGGGCGTCCTGTCCGGCCGGCGGGACGACGAAGCGCGGGTCGTCCAGGACGGCGGTGACGTCGGCGTGGCGTGAGATGACCAGGTTTGTGCTCTCCACACTCCGAATCTAGGGGCGATTCGCTTCGTCACCGGACGAAACGTCGGCGGGTCCGCCGCGCCACGTCGGGAAGGGCCGTTGCCCGGTGCACACCTCGAAGGCGGCGCGGGCCAGCAGGCGGGTGGAGTCGAGCGTCGGTAGCGCCGAGACGTCGGGCGTGACCAGCAGCGGGATCTCCGTGCACACCAGCGCGACGGCGTCGCAGCCCCGGTCGGCGAGCCGGTCGATGACGCGGGCGTACTCCCGGCGCGAGTCGTCGGTGAAGACGCCGTTGACCAGCTCGTCGAAGATGATCCGGTGCACGATCGCCCGGTCGTCCTCGTCCGGGACCTCGGCGGCGATGCCGCGCGCCGCCAGCTCGCGCGGGTACACGGGGCCGTCCATGGTGTAGCTGGTGCCGAGGACGCCGACGCGGGTGCGTCCGTCCCGCGCGGCCCGGTCGGCGACGACCTGGGCGATGTGCAGCCCCGGCAGGGCCAGGTCGTCGCCGGGACGTTCGAGCGCGAGATGCGCGGTGTTGTCCGGGCAGACGAAGAAGTCGGCGCCCGCCCCCGCGAGCCGCCGGACGTTCTCGGCGAACGTCAGCCGGATCGAGTCGTGGTCTCCGGCGTCCCACGCGGGCATGCTCCGCGCCATCGCGATGAGGTCGAGCGTCACGTCCGGGTGGTCGTCGGGTCCCAGTTCGCGGAACCCCTCCTGGCAGAAGGCGCGGAGGCACAGCGCGGCGCCCTCCATGCTGTGGGCCAGGATGCCGAGATGTTTCATGCGAGTCCTAAACGGTGCGGTAGTGCGTGGTAAGAAGCCCATCATCGTGCAAGACGTGGAACGTCAGGCCCGGGGGAGCGTCGTAGTCGGCGACGCCGCCCTCCTCACCCGGCAGCCGCAGCGTGGACACGACACCCGGCGCGACGAGCAGCGGACGTCCCGCGAACGTCGTGGCCGTCGCCGTGTGCGCGTGCCCGCACAGGACAGCCACGATCTGCGGATGCCGCGCGACTGTTTCGGCCAGCCGTTCCTCTCCGAACTGCCGGATCCGGTCGACGAACGGGATGTTCAGCGTCACCGGCGGATGGTGGAAACAGACGAACGTAGGCGCGTCGGGTTCGGCTGCCAGTTGCCGGTCGAGCCAGCCGATCGTCTCGTCGTCGAGAAACCCGCGACCCTTGCCGGGGACCGTGGAGTCGCACATCAGGAACACGACGCCCGACACCTTGTGCGCCCGGTTGATCGGACCGTCGTCGAACGGTTCGTCCAGAAGGCCCTCCCTGTACGGGCCTCGCGCGTCGTGATTGCCGGGGCACATCAGCACCGGATACGGCGATCGCAGTTCCTTGCGAGCCTGCCTGTACTGGGCGGGCTCGCCGTCCTCGACGATGTCGCCGGTGATGAGGACGGCGTCGAGCGGCACGTCATTCACACGCGCCATGACGCGCGCCGCACGTTCGAGGCGGTGGTCGCCGCCGTCCAGATGGGTGTCGCTGAGCTGCGCGAAGAGGAACATGCCGCGAACCTAAGACACAACCGGACCAGTATTAAGATCCAGGCATATGCCGAAAGATTGGGCCGGTTCAGGGATCGACTTGCACCTGGACGTCGACACGTCCGGCGGCCGCCGGACGGGTCTCGAACGCGCCCTCCGCGCTGCCATCCGGACCGGACGGCTCGCGCCAGGCGACACCGTCCCGTCGACCCGCGCGCTGGCCCTTCAGCTACACCTTGCGCGCGGAACGGTCACCGCCGCCTACGACCAACTGACCGCCGAGGGTTATCTGACGACCGTCCCTGGCTCCGGCACGAGGGTCGCGGAGATCGCCCCTACAGCCGACGACGCCCCTGGCCCGGCGGGCACCGGTGCACCCGTCCACGACCTTCTGCCGGGACGGCCCGACCTCAGCGCGTTTCCGTCGCGAGCATGGCTGCGCTCGACCCGCCGCGTCCTGGAAACCGCTCCGCCCGAGGCGCACGCGCTCGGCGACCCGCGAGGCCGCCCCGAACTACGCGAGGCACTGGCCGCCTACCTGGGACGGGCCCGTGGCGTCCACGCCGACCCGGGCCGGATCATCGTCACGTCCGGATACGCGCAGTCGCTCGGCCTGCTCGCCGAAGTCCTTTCCGCCGCCGGGACGACGACGATCGCGATGGAAGAGCCGGGGCACCCATTCCACCGTGAGATCGTCAACCACCGCGGCCTGACGATCGTCCCGCTGCCCGTGGACGACCTCGGCGCCCGAGCCGACATCCTCGCCGAAGCGGGCGCGGCCGTGCTCACCCCGGCGCACCAATACCCGTCCGGCGTAACCCTGCACCCCGACCGCCGCCACGCCTTCACCACCTGGGCCCGCGCCACCGGCGGACTGATCATCGAGGACGACTTCGACGGCGAGTTCCGCTTCGACCGCCAGCCCGTCGGCGCCCTCCAGGGCACGGCGCCCGACCACGTCGTGTACGCCGGGACCGCGTCCAAGACCCTCGCTCCGGGGATGCGCCTCGCCTGGCTGGTCCCGCCCGCGCACCTGGTCGAACCCGTCGCGGAGGCCAAACGCCTAGCCGACGCGCAGACCCAGTCGCTGGGCCAGCTGGTCTTCGCCGACCTCCTCGAAACACACACATACGACCGGCACGTCCGCGCATCCCGCTTCCGCTACCGCCGACGCCGCGACCTCTTGGCTGCGACACTCCACGTCCGCGTCCCGCACGTCCGCGTCCAGGGCATCGCCGCCGGGCTGCACGCCCTCGTCCTCCTCCCGGACGACGGCCCCGACGAGCAAGCAATCATGCAACGCGCCGCGCCCCTCGGCCTGGCCCTGATGCCCCTCCACGACCATTGGCAGAACCCGTCCAGCCGCCCGCAAGGCTTCATCATCGGCTACAGCACGCCGCTTGCCTCCGCCTACCCACCCGCACTGGACGCCCTGTGCACCGTCCTCAGCACTCGGTAAGTGGTTCAGCCTCAAAGGCCCGGTGAAGCAGTTCCAAGAAACGCGGAGCTTGGGGCAAATCCACAGAACCAACCCGCCTGACCGCAACACTCGGCGTCCACGAATTCATGACAACAGCACCACCCAACGTCGGCAGGTCAGCGACAGCAATCTCCTGAACACGCTGCGACACACCAAGCTGCTCCAGCTGACGACGGACGATACCCATCGTCGTCCCAACCAGCATCTCGGCATCGGGCCACACCACAGCCTCGCCGTCCCAGAACGCCAGATTCCAAATCGTCCCCTCGCTGAACCGCCCCCGCCGATCAACAAAGGCGGCATCATCAAGGCCCTCCCGAACGGCCCGCCGCATGAACAAGGTCTTGGCCACCTCACCGACATGCTTCACAGCAGGCAGCACCCGCTCGTACTCGACCACCGCCAACGCCAACGGCCCCGCCGGCCCGGCCGAGGGCGCCCCAGTACGCACCAGAACATCAACCGCATCTCCACCCGCGACGAACTCACCCGGCGACGAGTAGACAGTGGCCGTCAACGAAACATCCGCAGGAGAAGATGCCAACGCCGTCCGCAGCGCGTCCCGCACCCGATCGTCAGGCAGGGCCCGGCCGAACATCTCCACCGAGGCGAACCGCAGCCGTTCCAAATGAAGATCGAGGCCCCGAACTCTCCCCCCGCGCACCCTGCATCGCGGTGAAGTGGGCATACCCCGCGAAGGCGAGCGGCGCCAACTCCTCACTGGTCGCCGGACGGCCATTGCGTTGGACCACGAACATGGACATGGATGTCTCCAACAGTGCGGAATGATCGCTCCCAGCACGACGTTAGGCCTTCACACTGATGGAAAGGTCAAGCCGGGACGGTGACATGCTGATCGGGGAGTTGTCCCGGCGAACCGGCGTCAGCACACGACTTCTGCGCTACTACGGGGAACAGGGCCTACTTGAGGCCACTCGCGCCGCGAACGGCTACCGCCACTACGACGCCGACTCCGTGCTCACCGTCCGGAAGATCCGCGTCCTCCTGAACGCAGGCCTGTCCACCGAAGTGATCCGCTCGGTGCTCCCATGCACCCGCGACGACCAGCCGGAATTCGACTGGTGCGCCGACATCCGCGACCTCCTGGACCGCGAACTGGCGGTCCTGGACGGACGCATCGAGGACCTCCAACGCAACCGAGGCACCCTGGCCAGATTCGTGACCCACCCCAGCGATCCCCACTAGCCGAGCAGCCTCCACGTTCGGCCCGAACGTGTGATCCCTCCCGCCCAGAGGGACGCCTCAGCCCTCGCCGCCGCGAGCAACGAACTCCGCCCACACGGTCGTCCGAGGCCCATCGGCGTGATGCCCCCACCGAACGGCAAGGGCCTCGACGATATGCAGGCCGCGCCCACTCTCGTCATCCGCGTCCCGCAGCACGGGCCGCGCCCCGCCCGCCCCGTCGTCGCTCACCTCGGCGCGCAGGACACCCTTTCCCGCCCACAACGCGATGTGGATCTTCCCGCCCCGCCCGGACGCGGTGTGCCGGATCCCGTTGGCGGCGAACTCGTCCACCACGAGCGTCATGTCGTCCAGCAGATCCCCACCGGCCGCCAGATGCTCAGGCACGAGGGTGACGACCAAGAACACCCGCGCATGCCGAACAGAACGCTTCACGCCCGGAAGGGTCAACACGCCAAGAAGCCGCAGCCCCCCAGCCCCGCAGGTCGTCATCGTGATACCTCCTCCGATGCTCACCCGCCCAGGCTGATCGCCCTCCGTCACCCCATCAACACATTCCCGTGAGGTAAGAGCCATCCGTCGCGGGCCGATGCACAAGCTGAAGTATCGAAGTCCGGATGTATCCAACTTCCGCGAACCTCCGTCCACTCGGATACTCACGGTGACAAACTCGTCGCATGTCGTCAGATGAACGATTGTCTTACCGGCGTCGCAAGATCGGCCAGGCCCTCCGTCGATACCGCGAAGAGCGCAACCTGACGCAGGAGGCTGCGGGCCGCCTCGTTGAGCGCTCACCAGCCTCACTCAGCGCCTACGAGAACGGTCACAGGGCAATCCGCCCGCGTGACCTTCGCCAGATTCTTGATCACTACGGGGTCGGCGACGAGGGGGAGCGCGCACGGCTCCTCGAACTCGCCGTGCAAGGCCGGAAAGAAGGCTGGTGGCGTGACTTTCACCTGTCGCAGGAGCCCGTCATCGTGGACGTGGCCTCCCTCGAAGAGGATGCCTCTCGTATCCGTTCGCTCGAGACCATGGCCATCCCGGGCCTCCTCCAGACGGAGTCCTACACGCGGGCGGTCTTCTCGAGCTACAGCGACGTCCGGGACACCAAACGAGACAAGGACGCTCTCGCCTTCAGGATGGCGCGGCAGCGGATTCTCAAGAGCCCGTCTCCGCCGCAAGTGACGTGGATCCTCGCCGAAGCGGTAGCGCACATGCTCGTCGGCGGGGCGGAGGTGATGAAGGAGCAGTTCCGCAAGATCCTCATGGGCGCGAATGCCGGGCGGTTCGAGCTGCGGGTCCTTCCCTTTTCTGCGGGGGCGCATCCAGGGATGGACGGCTCATTCTCGATCATCGATGTCGGTACAGAAGACCCCATGAAGGTCGTCTGCGTGCACAGTCTCACGCGCAGTTGGCTCATCGACGAACCGCCGAGGATCGATCGCTACGAATGGGCATACGAGGAGTTGTCATCGTTGGCTCTCTCGAAGACAGATTCCCAGATCCTGCTTAAGGAGATAGCGTCCACGCTATGAGCATGCCCCCCACGCAGTACACGACCTGGCGCAAGAGCAGTTACAGCACTCAGGACCCGACCGAGTGCGTTGAGCTAGGCGTGCGAGCAGACGGTCAAGGCTTCGGCGCACGCGATTCCACAGATCCGGTCGGCCCGATGCTCGCCTTCACGAAGGCCGAATGGCGCGTGTTCTTGGACGAGGTGAAGCGCGGCACGCACGACCTTGCGTGACAACACCGAGCAGCCCCGGTGGCGCAGGAGCAGCCGCAGCACTGAGTAGCCCGCCAGGCGCGGACGCCCACCGCCCACACGGCGCTGACACCCATACGCTCCACCCTCCACCGCGAGGCCCCGCGCCACCCGCGGCCGGTTCCCAGCGCCTCCACGGCGCACGATCAACGTCGGAAGCCTCCCGTAACTACCGAACACGCCTGCCCCGGCGATCGCTCCACTCTCCAACGACGAGATCCCGCCCGATCAACGCGACCGAACGGGATCTCGTCGAACGACCTCAGGCCATATCAAGAACGGTCCCGAGGGCTCGGAGTGAGTGTTGGGCGGCTCAATGCTTCTGCTGGAATATCTCCACGAGCCGGGATACGTCGTCGCTGGACAGGGACTCACTCAGCTGTTCGTGTTCGGTGATGACCGTGGTGCTGCGGAGGAACATGGCCTGCTCGTATTCGCTCAGCGCGGTTTCGGGGTCGTCACGGTGCGCGGCGATGGCCTTGCCGAGTTCGGCACCGTCGAGCATGGCCAGGTTGGCGCCTTCGCCGTTCGGTGCCGCGAGGTGGGCGGCATCGCCGAGCAGCGTCACACCGGGCACCCGCCCCCACCGGTGCTCGGTCGGCAGCGCGTAGTGGGGGCGCAGGACCGGCCCGGTGTCGCAGTCGCTGATCAGCGCGGTGAGCTCGGGTGCCCAGCCGTCGAACTCCGCCGTGATCCGCGTGGTGGCAGCGCGGGCATCGGTGAAATCGATGGCGGCGAACCAGTCCTGCGACCTGGTCAACCCCACGTAGGTGTGCAGAGTGTCGCCGGTTTCCCGGTGAGCGAAGATCTCCTTGCCCTCCGCGGGCGCCATCATGGAACCGCCGCCGACCGCGTGCGCGGCGCCCGGGTGCAGGGTGTCGGCGTTGAACAGGTAGGTCTCGACGAACGACCTCCCGGCGTACTCGGGTACGGCGGTGGACACCAACGGCCGGACCCGCGACCACGCGCCGTCGGCGCCGACCAGCAGGCTGGTGGCGACGGTGCCGCCGTCCGCGAACGTCACCTCGTGACGGCCCTCGCGCAGGGTACGGGTGCCACTGACCTTGTGGCCCCACTGGACGGTGTCGGCCGGGAGCGAGTCGAGCAGAATCCGCCGAAGCTCGGCGCGCATCACCTCGGGGCGCCCACCGGTGCCGTCATCGAGTTTGTCGAACAGGACCGACCCGTCCCGGTCCAGGACTCGCATCTGCTGGCGGCCCTTCAGGACAATGGCATGGAACTCCTCCATCAAATCGGCCGCCTCGATGGCGAGCTGCCCGTTGTAGTCGTGGATGTCAAGCATCCCGCCCTGCGCGCGCATCTCCGGGGAAGACTCCGCCTCGTAGACCGTGGCTGGAATTCCGTGGACGTGCAGTACGCGGGCGAGCGTGAGACCGCCGAGACCAGCGCCGATGATCGTGACGTCATTGCTCATAGTGATTCCCCTATTGGTCGCATGCCTGCCCGATGGGCATTCGGCAGGTTCTCTGTGGAAGCTGCCAGACCCCTCTGATGCGCCGCTGACACCGGACCGACACGCCCCTGACACATGCAGGTCGGGCCAGCTGGATCTCCGGCATTGCGGGGCTCCGATGATGTTGGTTGTCTGTCCCCGGGGCCGGTGAATTCGTTGGCGGCGGCACCTCCCCTACGGAAGGCATGCGAACGCTCTCCCGGTGTCTCTTGGCCGAATACGTCCGGGAGGGCCGCGCAGCGCACGGTCGCGCCCATGCGTGCGGAGTTAACGTCAACAGATCCGCTTCGCTCTCGGCCATGTACTCAACTTGCCGCGACGCCCGGTTCGGCTCGTCGGAATTCACCTGGACGGGGGAGCGGGCTCACTCTGACGGGCGAAGATGGCGGGGCGGCCCGCTTGCGATCTTTGATGTCCGGCACGCCGAGACCCAAAGGATCGCGAATGACCTCATCGACTGACAGGGGGCGGCTGCGTAGGGCCTGGGTGGCCGCGCACGACCCGGTGGCAGGGGTTCCCCGCTGGGCGCGGATCGCTGCCCTCGCGGTCCCGCTGACCGTGTTGCCAGCCAGCCTTTGGCGGATCCCGGCCGCGTTCGACGAAGGGATCGGGATCGGCGAACGGCTCTACGTGGTCTGCCTTTCGATCGTGTCCGAACTTGTCGCGTTCACTGCGGTCGGCCTCATCGCTCGGTGGGGCGAAGTGTTCCCGCGGTGGACGCCCTTCGTGCGCGGCCGCCGCGTCCCGCCGAAGGCAGTGGCCATCGCTGCGGCCTTCGGAGCCCTGATCCTCACGGTGATGTGGACCGCCGCGTGGATCTCCATATTCAGGGGGGTCACTCTCCGGGGTGGGGCGACGCCAGCGAATTTCCCCACAGAGGAAGGTGGCTGGAAGGCCGCGACCTTCTATGTCTACTACCTCCCACTCCTGCTCTGGGGGCCGCTGCTCGCCGCCGTGACCTTCGCCTACGTCCAGCGTCGTCGACCTGCCATCGTGCAGGCCTGAGTGCGGGCCTTCCAAAGCGGCGCACGATCCCAATCGA
Source organism: Actinomadura meridiana (assembly GCF_039537545.1). Lineage (NCBI taxonomy): Bacteria > Bacillati > Actinomycetota > Actinomycetes > Streptosporangiales > Thermomonosporaceae > Actinomadura > Actinomadura meridiana. The sequence continues at coordinate 685,244 of NZ_BAABAS010000004.1, read as the reverse complement.
GTCTGGGACGATCGCGGGATGTCGTTCGAAGAACTGGTGAACCGGCTGGTCGAGGCGGCGCGTGCGGCGTTCGGGGAGGTGCGGGAACGGCATCCGGGGGAGTCGTTCTACTTCTTCGCGCTGTTCACCGATGCGTTCGCCGCCTACATTCTGCCCAGTTGCGGTTCCGAGGAGGGGCTGCGGAGCGTCGCGGAAAAGTACGTCGCCGAGTTCGGACAGACCGTCGAGCAGCAGATGGACGACCTGCGATGGAGCCCGGTCGACTCGCCCCATCACATGGGCGGCGAGGAGCATTTCCGCCCCGTCCTGGAATTGCTGGAGCGGCGGGGCGACCCGTGGCAGCGTCACGACGACGGGCTCGACGCCGAGGTCGACGGACGTTTCGAGGCGTGTTTCCGCGCACTGGAGATCCTGGACGAGGAAGGATTCTTCGGACGTGGTCCCGAGCGTGACCGCGTCCTGGTGAACGTCCTGCAAGGCGACCAGAGCGAGCGGAGCGTCCTGGAGAACGCGCGGCGCCTCAACCCGCCCGCCGCGGTGGCCAGGTTGGAGCGCGACCTGGACATTCCCGCGCCCGAGGGCGAGTTCGTGACGCTCGGGTCGAGGGGCGCCTACCAGATCAGGGCATTGGAGTACGCGCCCGGCCCAGGGCTGCTGGTCGCGTGCGGTTCCGGAGGCGACCTGTTCGCCTGGGACCTCCATGGCGGACGCGAGTTGCTCGCCGCCGAGCACTCCGACAACTACTGGGGCTGCGCGCTGTCGGCGGACGGCCGGACCTTGCTGGTGAACGACACCAAGCGGGTCATGCGCGTCGATCTATCCGACGGCGCGCGGCACGACACGGGCATCCGGGACGCCTGGGCGATCGCGATCTCACCCGATGGCGCGACCGTGGCGGCAACTGGAGGCGGATCGGTCCGAGCCATCGACGTCGCCGAGGGACACGAACTATGGCGTGCCGAACGTCCGGCGTCCGCCCTGAGCTTCAGCGGTGACGGCTCTCTGCTGGCCCTGATCGGGGACGCCCACGCGCGGGGCGTCACGGTGCTCGACGCGTCCGACGGGACGTTGCGGCATGAAATTCAGCGGAAACCGTCGCGCGGCCTGGCATGGGCTCCGGACGACGGGCTCCTCGCGACAGCAGACCAGGACGGACATATCCGCCTATGGCACTCTCGCGACGGCTTCACCCCAGGCCCGACATTCGACCCGGTTCCCGGTGACGTCACGGACCTGGCCTTCTCCCCGGACGGGACGTTGCTGGCGACGGCGCACACCGGCGGCGACGTGAACATATGGGACATCGACTCCGCCCGCCACCTGGAACGGTTGCACGGCACGCCCGAGACGATGAACGCCGTCGTGTTCGTCGGTGACCGCCAGGTCGCGGCGGCGGGCCGGGATGTCGACTCCGGCCCGCCCGTTCACATCTGGACCGTCGAGTTCAACGCCGGGCCGCGGTGATCGCCAGTGTGGAGTAGGGAAGGGTGAAACTGTCTCCCATCTGATCCAGCGAAGGTTGAAGCGCGTCCATCAGTTCCGCCAGCTTCTCGGGTGGGAGCCGGGTGAGAATGCCGAACGTGGGCAGCTGATCCAACCATTCCTCGCGGGTGTAGGTGTGCTCCCAGTCGAAACGCCACCGGTCAGGGACGTCGAACGCTTCCGCCTGGTGCATTCCCTCCGCGACCTTGTCCAGCCCGGCCGCGTAGATCTCCACAGCGGACTTGGTGAACGCCTGAGTCAGATCGACCGGGGAATCGGGGATTACCCGCTGGCAGGCCTCGACCAGGGCCGACGACATTTCCGGAGGCAGCTGGAGCGCATTCCAGAACGCCGACAGAAGTCCACTGGGCCGAAGTACACGCGCCGCCTTGGCCGCACCAGCGACCGGGTCGATCCAGTGCCATGCCTGGCCCGCGACGACCGCGTCGAACTCGCGACCTCCCGCGTCCCAGTCCTCGAACGTCGCCACGTCCACCTCGAGCCCGAAACGGCGGGCCAACTCGGCCATCCGCTCGTCGGGCTCAACCCCGTGGACGGTCGCGCCCGCGCCCTGGAGCTGCCGCGCGACGATCCCAGTACCGCAACCGACATCGAGGACAGCGGGTCCAGGCGCGGCGGCAACGATCCGGTTGACCAGCTCAGCAGGGTAGCGAGGCCGAGCGCGGTCGTAGCGCTCAGCGTCCGTACCGAACGACTCCGCCATCTGCCGCTGGTGATGAGCTTCCGATGAATGAGTGGGCATGCGCCCACTCTAAGGGGCGCACGCCCACTTACGGGAGACCCCGGACCCACCAACTCCCGTAGGCGTCGACGAAGAGCCTTAGCACCCGACCAAACTCGCCGCATTCGCCGTCCGTCCAGCCGCTCACTGCCTTGGCGAACAGCTCCTGCCGGGTGGCGTCCACAATCGCGCGCTCTTCGGCGGCTAACTCCGGATGGACACCGTGGGTCGCTACCTCAGGGGTGCATCCGGGGATGGGCGGCTCATTCTTAGTTGGCCGGTTTGGACGGGGTCGCTTGTGGGGGATTGGGCGGTGTTTCCGTAGTGGTCGGTGGCGCGGATGGTGTAGGTGTGTGTGCTGCCGGGTGGAAGGCCGGTGTCGGTGTGGGTGAGGGGTTTGAGGTCCCAGAATCGGGAGGGTGAGTCGAGTGTGTGGATGACGCTGGTGCCGTCGCGGATGATTTCGTATTTGAGTTGTTTGTTGTCTCGGTCCCAGGTTTGGGTCCAGGTGATGGTCAGGGTGCCGGTGGTGCCGTCGGGTTTGGTGACGGTTGGTTTGGTGAGTGGCTGGGGTGGGTTGGTGTCGGTGGTGACGGTGAGGTCGCCGAAGCGGGTGAGTGATTGTTGGGGTTGGTCGTTGATGGTGGTGAAGTCGCCGCCGAGCCAGAGGTAGTGGCCGTTGTTGTCCATGGCGCGGGGGCCTTGGCCGTCGGTGGGGCCGGCGTTGGTGTCGGCGAACCAGTGCAGGATGGGCGGGGTGTCATAGCGGGCGGGGTCGGGGTTGGCGGGTTCGGCGAGCAGGCGTTGGTGGCGGTTGTTGTCCAGTTGGGGAAATCCGTCGGGTTGGGTTGAGCAGTCGTGGGCGTGTGAGCCGCTGTAGAGCACGCCTGCCAGAAGGGTGATGGCTTCGGTGCCTCCCAGGCAGTTGTCGATCCAGCGGAGGGTGCCGCCGTCGGGGTTGACGGCGAGGCGTCCGTCGAAGGTGCCGGTGCCGGCTGCGCTGACGTAGACGGTGTCGTCGTCGGTGATCAGGTCGGTTGCCCAGGAGTGGCGTGTGTCGCTTTGGCGTTCCAGGCCGGTTTCCCAGGGGGCGTTGGTGCCGGTGGCGTCGGTGCGGATGGAACTGAGGCCGTGTGGGGGTTTGCCGTTGAGGGTGTCGAATTTGCCGCCGATGATGACCTGGGTCTGGTCGGGCGACAGGGCCATGGACATGACTCGGCGGTCGGCGGAGGGGGTCCAGCCGGTGAGAGTGCCGGTGGTTCTGTCGAAGGCGGCCAGGCGTTGGCGGGGGCTGCCGTCGGCGGTGGTGAAGTTGCCGCCGGTGTAAACGGTGGTGGGGGTGACGGCGAGGGCTTCGGCGGCGGCGTCCAGATCGTGTCGGAAGCCGGTGAGGGGGCCGTCGGGGAGGGTGAAGGCGGCGATGCGGGGTCGTGACTGCCCGTTGATTTTGGTGAATTTCCCGGCGATGTAGAGGGTGTGGCCGTCGGGGGAGGGCTGCAGGTCCCAGACGATGACTTCGGCGCCGGGGTTGGCCTCCACGGCGGGGTTGAAGGGGAGTGGCTGGCCGGTGGTGGCGTTGAAGGCGGCCAGGTTGAGGCGGGGGAGTTCGGCGGGGTCGCCGGGGCTGGTGCCGGGTGGTCGGATGGCGGTGAAGGAGCCTCCGACGTAGACGGTGTCTCCGATGATCTCGATCGTCCACACGGTGCCGTTGGTCTGCCAGGTCGGCAACGGGTCGGCGGTGACAGTGGGCAATTCTCCCGGCGGTGGGGCGGTGTCGGCGACAGCCGGTGGCACGGTGGTCAGGGCGGCCGTCAGAGCGGTAATGGCGAGCAGGGCGCGGGCAGGGAGACGCCGCCGTCGCCGACTGACGTGCCGGTGCTGTCGGGAGCGTGGAATGGACCAGGACGTGGCGAGCATCGAGCTCTCCCGGGTGGTCGAGGTCTGGATAACCATGATCATTGCAGGTGATTAATCGCTCGACAAGATCAATGATAGCCAATTTTTATTCTGGGTCATCGAATTTGTTTGTTTTCTAACACCTGTTAGTCGGCGTGCGCGGACGCGCCTGCTGGGCGTGCGGTTGTCATGCTGGTCGAACAAAGTGATGAGTCGATAGCTGCGAGGCTGTCCTGTCGGACATCTCAAGTGTTAGGAAGACCATTTGGCTTATGGTCCGCGTTGGCTTGCTGCGACCGCCATCGATTGTCGTCGTGTGTCCGCAAGTGGACATCAACCTCGTCCTGACCTGCTATATGACTGGACATTCTGTCGACAGTGTTGGTGAGGTGTTGATTGCCTGGCCCTGACGCTTCATTGTGCTGAGTGATCAATCTCCTGTGGTGTGTGCGTACACGAATCTGTACGCTGCGCGCTCACCTGACCGTCGAGGAGTAATGGCGTGCTGGTGTTTCCCAAGATCAGGCAGGTGTTGGCGAGAGCTGGGCGGTCCAGCCTGTTCGCCGAGTTCGGACGCATCGCAGGCCATCGTTCCCATCTCGATTCAGGGTGCTCGGACGGACAGCCCGCTATTCGGAGGATGTCATGGTGACCATGAGCCGCCGCCAGATCTTCGCGATACGGTGGCCATTGCGGCATTTGGCTGCCGGAATGACGGTGGTGCTGGCGGTCGGGCTGGCGTCTGCCCCGGCCGCGCAGGCCGATCCGCCGCATTCGAAACGTCCCAAGGTCGCCGATCACGAACGGACGGTCGAGGGCAAGGCATCGAAGGTGCGTCCTCGTTCTCCGGACGCTGCGGGGAAGCCGGGGCCAGCGGCCAGGGCTGCGTGGCCCAAGCCGGGCACGGTCGAGATTGTGGCGCCGGGCCGTGAGGTTGCGCGTTCTGGTTCGTCGCAGGGTGTTGTGCGCGCCGAAGGGTCGCCGGTCGCGTTGGCGCCGCCGGGCCCGGCGGTGAGCGCCGCGCAGGCGGGTCCGGTGTTGCGGGGACCGGTGAATGTCGCGGTGCTGGACCGCGCGACCGCCGCGCGCGCCGGGGTCGAGGGCCTGCTGTTCACCCTGACTGCGCCTGGGCGGGGACGTGTAGGGGTGCGTGTGGACTATGCGGCGTTCGCGCAGGCGTTCGGCGGCTCTTACGGTTCCCGGCTCCGCCTGGTCCAGTTGCCGGGATGTGCAGTGATCGCTCCGGTCAAGCCGGAGTGCCGGGCCTCGTCGCCGATCCCGTCCACCAACAGCGGTGAGTCCCGCACGCTCGCGGCGGATGTGACCACGACGTCTGGCACCCCGACGGTTCTGGCGGCGGTCGCGGCGCCCGCGGGGTCGCAGGGCGACTACTCGGCGACGAAGTTGCAGCCGTCCGCGACGTGGAAGGCGTCCGGGAACACCGGTGATTTCACCTGGTCGTACCCGATAAAAGGTGCGCCGGTGCCGGGTGGTCTTGTTCCCGGTGTTGCGTTGGCCTATTCGGCGCAGAGTGTGGACGGTCGGACGACCAACGCTAATAGCCAGCCGTCGTGGGTGGGTGAGGGTTTCGATTTTTGGCCGGGTTTCATCGAGCAGGGCTACAAACCGTGTGCCGAGGACGGTGCGCCCAAGGACCCGCAGGGCAGGTCTCCGGGCGACCTGTGCTGGGGATATGAGAACGCGACCGTCACCTGGAACGGCAAGGGCGGCGAGCTGGTCAAGGCCACCGACGGTACCTGGCGGCTGAAGAACGACGACGGCACCAAGTTCGAGAAGCTCACCTCGCTCGATACCGGCAACGGTGACCACGAGGGTGAGTACTGGAAGGTCACCACCACCGACGGGACCCGCTACTACTTCGGGCTGAATCGGCTTCCCGGATTCGGTTCTGGCGGCCCGGAGAGCAATTCGGCCTGGACGGTCCCAGTGTTCGGCGACGATGCCGCAGAACCCTGCCACAAGGACTCAGGGTTCGCTGATTCATGGTGCCAGCAGGCGTGGCGGTGGAACCTGGACATGGTCGTCGATCCGCACGACAACGCCGCCATCTACCTCTACGACAAGGAGACCAACTACTACGGCCGCAACCTCAAACCGGCCGACGCCACCCCCTACACGCGCGGCGGCTACCTGAAGTCCATCGAGTACGGGCTGCGCGGCGACAACGTCTTCGCGGGCGCGCCCCCGGCCTACATCCAGTTCGACAAGGCCGAGCGGTGCATCCCCACCGCCACCTTCGACTGCGCCCCTGCCAAGATCGACACCAGCCCGGACCAGTGGTGGGACGTCCCGTGGGATATGAACTGCACCGCCGGTCAGGAATGCAAGGACGGGCACGGCTCCACCACTCCCACCTTCTGGACCCGGTACCGCCTCAAGAAGATCACTACCAGGATCAACCGCGGCGCCGGTTGGCCCGCCCGCGACGTCGACTCCTGGACACTGGACCACCACTGGGGCGCGGTCAACGACGAACGCGACCTGCTGCTCAAGGAAGTCCAGCACACGGGTCTGGCTGGCGCGACCACCGCCGACGACATCGCGCTGCCCAAGGTCACCTTCAACCACGAGCAGAAGGCCAACCGCCTCGACCAGGCCGGGGACGGCCTGCCGGCCTACATCCGCTACCGCGTCACCAAGGTCTTCGACGAGTCCGGCGGCGAACTCGACATCAACTATTCCGACCCCGAATGCTCGCGTGCCTCACCGCCCACCCCGCAAACCAACACCAAGCGCTGCTACCCGCTGCTTTACCAGGTGCCCGGCTCGCCCACGCCGGTCTCCGATTGGTTCAACAAGTATGTGGTCACTTCGGTGGTGCAGAAGGACCGCACCGGCCACGCCCCCGACATGGCCACCCAGTACCAGTACCTGGGCGGCGCCGCGTGGCATTTCGACGATGACGACGGGCTGACTCGGGAGAAAAACAAGACCTGGTCACAATGGCGCGGCTACGGCCAGGTTCGCGTCACCACCGGTAGCCCAGCCGCCCCATCCACCCAGACCGACACCTACTACCTGCGCGGCATGCACGGTGACCGCGCCGGACCCGATGGTGGTACCAAGACCGTCACCGTCCCCGACGGCGAGGGCGGCACCCACACCGACGCCGAAGGACTGGACGGCTTCGAACTCAAAACCGTCCACTACACCGCGCCCGGCGGCAGCGTCCACGACAAGACCGTCAACACACCTTGGCGGCAGCAAACGGCTTCCCGCACCCGCTCCTGGGGCACCGTCACCGCCACCGCCGTTCAGGTCGGCACAGTCAACTCCTGGCTGGCGATGGACGGCGGCGCGTGGCGCCAGACCAGGAGCATCAACGAGTTCGAGACCGACTTCACCGGTGTCGGCCGGGTCAAGACCGTCAACGATCTGGCCGACGTCGCGGTTACCGAGGACGACCGGTGTACGAGGACCGAGTACGCCGACAACACCGGGAAATGGATGCTCGCCTATCCGTCCCGGATGGAGACGGTCGCGGTCGCCTGCACCCAAGAACCCGACCGCTCCAAGCACGTCCTCTCCGACGCGCGCACCTACTACGACAACGGCGACCTCGGCGCCGAGCCGAGCAAGGGTGACGTCACCAAGACCGAAAAGATCGCCGAACACGATGGCAGCCACGCTACCTACGTCACCGACAAGCAGGCCACCTTCGACACCTGGGGCCGCCCACTCACGGTCACCGATGCGCTGGGGCAGACCACTACCACTCGCTACACCCAAACCCAGGGCCTGACCACCAAGACCGTCACCACGACACCGCCCGCGACACCCGGTGACGCGAGCACGGCGCTGACTACGATCCAGGTTCTCGATCCGGCGTGGGGCGCGCCGACGTCCGAGACCGAGCCCAACAACCTGCGGACCGATCTGGCCTACGACGCGCTCGGCCGACTCCAGAAAGTCTGGAGACCCGACCGGTCCAAGGCGCAGAACCAGACGCCCAGCCTGGAGTTCGGCTACCAGGTCGCCGAAGGACAGATCGTCGCCATCACCACCAAGACCTTGAAGAACGACGGCACCCAGCGGATTGGTTCGATCGACCTCCTGGACGGCTGGCTGCGCGCCCGCCAGACGCAGGTCCTTGGTCCGGACGGCCGCCTGATCACCGACACCCTCTATGACGACCGCGGTGAGGTCTCCAGAAACTACGACTTCTACTCGGCCGCCGGCGCCCCCACCACCGCGCTCTTCACCGCCACCGACCCCGCCAACATCGAAACCCAGGCACACCACACCTACGACGGCCTCGGCCGGAAGACCGTGGAACGCCTGATGGTCGGCGACGGTGAGCTGAAAGAGAAATGGCGTACCACCACCACCTACGGCGGGAACTGGACGGCGGTGGACCCGCCTGCGGGTGCTACGCCGACGGCCGAGTTCACCGACGCGCGCGGTCAGGTCATCGAGCGGCGCCAGTACCAGGGCGCCGGCCCGACCGGAACCTATGACGGCACCGCTTACGGCTATGACCGCGCCGGCAACCTCACCAAGATCACTGACCCGTCGGGCACCATCTGGTCTCGCGTCTTCGACCTGCGCGGCCGGACCACCAGCGCCACCGACCCCGACTCCGGGACAACCGCACTCACCTACGACGACCTCGACCGGGTGACGAGCAGCACCGACGCCCGTGACCGCACCCTCGTCACAAGCTACGACGGGCTCGGCCGCAGGACCCAGCTCCGGGACGGGTCTGGCACTGGGAACGTGCTGGCGTCATGGGCCTATGACACCGCGACCCGGGGCAAGGGGCTTCTCGCGTCCTCGACCAGGCACGGTGAAGGCGGCGACTATGTCACCCGCGTTCCCGGCTACGATCCGCTCGGCCGTCCGGAGTCGACGCAGATCACCGTCCCCTCGTCGGAGGGGCCGCTGGGCGGCACCTACACCTTCGGCCAGACCTACAACCTGGACGGCACTCTCAACCAGGAAACGCTGCCCGCGGCCGGTGGCCTGCCAGCCGAGACCCTCAGCCACGGCTACGACGCCTACTTGCGTCCCACCCGGCTGAGCAGCGAACTGGCCACCTATGTCGGCACCACCGGCTACACCCCCACGGGCAAGCCAAAGCTCCTGGAGTTCGGCGCCACCGGCAAACGCATCTGGAACGAGATCACCTGGGAGCACGGCACCCAACGGCTGGCCACGTCCCGCAGCTACCGCGAGAACATCGCCGGCGACCTGCGCAACGCCACCTACGGCTACGACGACGCCGGCAACATCCTCAACCTGTCCGATGTCACCACAGCCGGCACCGACACCCAATGCTTCCGCCACGACTACCTGCAACGCCTTACCGACGCCTGGACCGTCAACAACCCCACCTGCCCGCAAACCCCAGGCGCCTCCGCCGGGCCCGCCCCGTACCGGTTCCACTACACCTACAAGACCGACGGCAACCGCAGTACCGAGCAGTCCTACAAGCCCGACGGAACCCTGCAATCCACCCGCACCTTCCGCTACCACGGCGATCCCGGCGTGGACGGCAGCGTCAAAGGCCACATGCTCGGCAAGGTCGACCAGACCGGCGCCAACCCCTTCACCGGACCCGACACCAACGACGAGAACTACACCTACGACCCGTCCGGCAACCCCGCCACCCGCACCATCGGCGACAGCACCCAGACCCTGACGTGGAACACCGAAGGCGACCTCACCAAGATCGCCGAAAATGCCACAGTCACAGGCTTCGTCTACGACGCCAACGGCAACCGCCTACTCCGCAAAGACCCGGGCGGCACCACCCTCTACCTGCCCGGCACCGAACTCCGCCGCACCACCGGCTCCGACACCGTCACCGGCACCCGCTATTACGACCACCTCGACCAGACCGTCGCTATGCGCGACGCCCTCGGCGTCCGTCACCTGACCGAGGACCACCAGGGCACCTCCAACGTCGCCGTCAACGCCACCGACCAGCAATCGACCACCCGACGCTTCACCCCCTTCGGCCAGCCTCGCGGCACCGATGAACACCAGACCTGGCCCGGCGAGAGGGGCTTCGTCGGCGGCACCGCGGATCCCAGCGGCCTCACCCACCTCGGGGCCCGCGAGTATGACCCCAACACCGGCCGCTTCATCTCCGGCGACCCCGTCATGAACGTCGCCGACCCGCAACAACTGAACGGCTACTCCTACGGTGGTAACAACCCGGTCACTGACGCCGATCCCAGTGGCCTGTGCCCACCCGACCGGTGCGGTCCAGGTGTCATGAACGTCGGCCACGACAAACCGGCCACTACCGGCGGCTGCGGCCTTCAAGAGTGCGGACCGGCCAACTACGTGCCCAAGCCCGCGCCTAGCACCTCCCACGGGTGCACCGCCGGGCAGGCCTACATGGTCGCGGTCTGCGGGGACTCGCGGATGACCTCCCTTTCCATGGCCGACAACCCCAAGCCTCCAGTGGCGAACCCGTCATTCGGTCAAGTCCTCCACGATGCGTTCTCGATCTGGGGTGAATGGCTGGGATATCCCGACCTCAAGAACTGTGTCACCGGAAAAAGCAAGGCGGCATGTGTCTGGACGGTTGTCTCAATAATTCCCGTGTTCGGGAAAGACTTGAAGCCATTCCTGCGGGCGCTGGCGAAGCTGCGGCGCGCGGAGGAGAGGGCGGACCCGGTGATCGACCTGGCGAGACACGCCGACGGCCCATGCAACAGCTTCGTCCCCGAGACGAAGGTCTTGATGGCGGACGGCAGCCACAAGCCCATCGAGGAGATCAAGTCCGGGGACATGGTGTTGGCCACCGATCCCTCCACAGGCGAGACGAGCGTCGAACCCGTCCTTGACACCATCACTACCAAGGGCGACAAGAAGCTCGTCCAGCTCACCATCGACGCGAACGCCCGGCTTCTGCCCGGGGGACAAGACGACAACCCCGAGCACGCATCCCTGGTACTCAAGCGCAAACAGCCCAAGAGCGGCGTGGTCATCGCCACCGACCAGCACCCCTTCTGGGTCGCCGGCGACATCAACACATGGGTCAAGGCAACCGACCTCAAACCCGGCATGTGGCTCCGCACCAGCGCCGGAACCTACGTCCAGATCACCGCCACCAACCACACGACCGCCGCCCACCAGCGCGTCCACAACCTCACCATCGCAATCGCCAACACGTACTACGTGCTTGCTGACAACACGCCCGTTCTTGTCCACAACTCCACTAAGTGTGGCGACATCGCTCTCGGTTTGAGTGAATTCGAGGGTGATCCACTGCATCTGCATGAATTTGCCACATCAACAGGGGCGACGCATTATCATGATTGGCCGTCCCAGGGGGAAGATTGGGTAAATGAATTCAAGGAGTTCGTGACAGATGGAGAGACCAATATCCACTTCAACCTAAACGGGATTGACGACCCCGTGGCTGCGGCAAGGGCTGGCAGTGGCCTTGACCCCATTTTTGATGGACACTCGACCGCATGGGAGCTAAGCTTCATTAGGGACAACCCGAAGTCGTGGTCTCGTGTGATCTTCTATCGAAGTGGGGAACCTGTTGCCAACCCCTTTGCCCCCTGAAGTTGGCGGCCGCGAGGAGGCTGACTTGCCCCTACGGCTCGACCGTCGGTTTCGCCCGTGGCGTTACAATGTCAGTCACTCCGAGTTGATGCTTCGAAGTATCGATAAGGTACCGGCTGGCGACCGCATCGATATAACCTTCTTCGGAGTTGTCGCCATGAAGCTCAAGACGGTATACGGTTCCATCACCCTTAAAAGGGCCTCGTCTGTCATGTCGGACGAGATACTGGAGTTCGCTGGGATCATGGGCCGGGCCCAGACTCGAAGTGTTCAGTGCATTACCCTTGAGTCAGAAACAGCAGAGAGCTTCGTTGCATGCATTAGATTTAGTGTTCGGATGCATCGACAAGTTGGCGAACACGATCGCCCCGGGATATCCTGCGAAAGTTCAACTCTGATCCTCCGCGGATAGAAGGTTCCGGATATACGTTGCTGAAAAGTATGGTGCGTACGCATTTCGGGAGATTTTGCGGGCGGGAGGTGTTCGACGCCGTCGTTTGTGGGGTTGGGGTGCGGTAGTGCAGGTCCCGGATGAACACGGTGCAGGCGTGGCAGCGTGGGCGACGCTTGGCCCTGTATTGAGGAATTCGTTGATTCGGAAGCGAGCATTGCCGCTCTAGGTTTGGGGAGGTGTCCTCCTCGGCCGCCGGCGATGAGAGCAAGGTGGTGGCCACCGATCCCTCCACAGGCGAGACGAGCGTCGAACCCGTCCTGGACACCATCACCACCAAGGGCGACAAGAAGCTCGTCCAGCTCACCATCGACGCGAACGCCCGGCTTCTGCCCGGGGGACAAGACGACAACCCCGAGCACGCATCCCTGGTACTCAAGCGCAAACAGCCCAAGAGCGGCGTGGTCATCGCCACCGACCACCACCCCTTCTGGGTCGCCGGCGACATCAACACATGGGTCAAGGCAACCGACCTCAAACCCGGCATGTGGCTCCGCACCAGCGCCGGAACCTACGTCCAGATCACCGCCACCAACCACACGACCGCCGCCCACCAGCGCGTCCACAACCTCACCATCGCAATCGCCAACACGTACTACGTAGAGGCCGGGGAAACACCCGTCCTTGTACACAACTGCGGTAATACCCCGCCCGGAGTTAGGTGGCCTGTGCCGCCGGCACTGGCGCAGGACCAGCCGATGCTCCTATCCGCGCCAGCGGTCCCTGGACCCGTGCGGACATCGGAAGAGGAACTCGCGGATTGCGCCCCCAGCAGCCTGGGGACAACCTCGAAATTCATCATGCTGACCAGATGCCCGGCTCCGCGATTCACGAGTTGGACCAAGGCGTGCATCGTGGTCCTGGAACTGACCTTCACCGAAACATATGGAATCAAGGTGTTACTAGCGGGATGCGCGCTGAAGATACTCAGCTTCACTGGTGGTATCGTTCGCAGGAGCAAGGCTGAGGCCTATGGGAGCCTGAGGCTTGGTTCGACAACTGGCCTGAATAATCGCTAGGTCGGAAGAATGCCTTGGAGTTTGAGCAGTTTGAGCAGGTTCTGCAGGATGCAAGCGCAGGAAGGCTTGGGAGAAATTATCCCGCGGAAATTCAGATCTTCGATTCTCGGCGCGCCACCGGATCGGAGCTTCAGCAGGTCGAATCTGAGCTCCGCGTGCAGTTGCCGTCTCAGTACAAGGAGTTCATGCGTCGGCATGGCAGTGGTGTCTTCATGTTCGTGGATCTGCTCCCAGCGATCGCGTCCGATGGTCGTTCAGATGATCTGATCGCAGTTAACAAGGGGTCGCTCCGTTAGGCGGGCTTCTTGGCTATTGCGCCAGTCGGTACTGGGGACTGGTGGGGGTTCTCTGTTTCTAGTGAAATATGTTCGAATGTAGTTTGCTTCATGGATCACGAGGATGGAAGTATTTCCTATTCATTTCCGGATATCCTCGACTTTCTTGTCCGCGAAGGGCTTCGCATAGAGATTGGCCCCTGAAGCGGCGACCGCTGGTCGCCATGTGGCTATGGGGCGGCCTCGTCGACAACCACGCAAGATCCTCTAATTCCGGTGACCGTGCTGGATCAATACTTTGTTCACGCTATCGTCGGGTCTGGGTGTCTATTCAGGACCAGAATGCCATCCTGAAAGCTCTACCGAAGTCCTCGGACGGTCTCGGGGTGCGTGGAGGCTAAGCTTTGTCTCGGCAAGCCGGGCCGTCGCGGGGTGGTCGTCCCGGCGAACATCGCGATCCATTAGGCGTGGATGTGGTTCATGCCCGGTTGGGCCTTTCGGTCAAGGTCGGGATCATCGCGCTGGTCGACAAGGGTTATCAAGGCGCCAGCTTGCGTTGTCTTCTCCCGTGCAAAGGACGAAATAAGCTTGAACTCCAGAGGGAAGCCAACCGCTCTGGGTATGTGTGTCCACTAGGTGTGTGTTCCTGTGTTAGTCGTTGTAGGTGTGGACGAAGCGGGTTAGGAGGCGGGCGAATTCGGTGCGTTCGGATTCTGTCCAGTCGCTCATGGCTTTGGCGAAGTGTTCTTGGCGGGTTTGGCGGGTGGCGTCTACTACTGCTTGGCCTTCGGGGGTTAGTTCTAGGTGGATGCGGCGGCCGTCTTCTTGGGACGCTACGCGGCGTACGTAGCCGGATTTGACGGCCTCGGTGACGATGCGGCTGCCGCGGGAGGCGTCCACGCCTAGGCGGGTGGCTACCAGGCCGACGCTCATCTCCTCGCCGGGGAGGTCGGGGCCCTCGTCGATGACGTCGACGACGTGCAGGATCTGCACGTCCACCGGCAGGTTGTGCTCTCTGATCGCGGCCTTGCCGAGGCGTTGCCGCGACATGCCGCGTCGCAGTTTGACCATGCTCCGTTCGACCGCGTCCAGCGCCTCCTCGCCCATGTGGACAGTCTAGCTAGGTTGCGGAACACATGTGGGTGTGCTTAGCATTCGTGTGCTTAAATCATCTATGTGTGAGGTGCATGTGGTTGCGACGATGAGTCAGCGGCATCGGGTGGTTGTTTTCGGGGGGCTGATGCTCGGGGGCCTGATGTCCTCGTTGGACGCGACGGTTCTCGGGACCGCGCTGCCCACGATCGTGGGGGATCTGGGCGGGCTTGATCGGCTGGCCTGGGTGTCGACCGCGTATGTGCTCGCTACGAGCGTGACCGTGCCGTTGTCGGGGCGGCTTGGGGATCTGTTCGGGCGGCGGGTTGTTCTGTTGGTCGGGCTGCTGGGCTTCTTGGCCGGGTCGGCGGCGTGTGGGGCGGCGCCGTCCATGGACTGGCTGATCGCGTTTCGGGTGGTGCAGGGCGCCGCCGCCGGGTGCCTGATGAGTTCGATGTTCGCGGTGACCGGTGATTTGTTCGAGCCGAGGGAGCGGGCCAAGTACCAGGGGTACTCGGCGATGATCTTTGCGGTGTCCAGCATCGCGGGGCCGCTGATCGGCGGGTTCCTCACCGATCACGCCTCCTGGAGGTGGGTGTTCTACATCAATCTGCCGTTGGGGGTGCTTGCCACTGTTACGACTGTGCTCTTCCTGCGGCTGCCCAAGCCGGAGGGCAAGCCGCGGGTGGACTACGCCGGGATCGTGTTGCTCGGTGCGGCGGTCACCTGCTTCACGTTGGTCACCAGTTGGGCCGGGACGCGTTATGCGTGGGGTTCGCCGGTCGTTCTTGGGCTGGCGGCGGGTGCGGTGGTGTTGTTCGCCGTGTGGGTTCTTGTTGAGCGGACGGCTGCTGAGCCGGTCATTCCGCTGCGATTGTTCCGGGATCGGTCATTTGCGGTCGCCTGCGTTGTCGCGGCCGTGGGTGGCGCTACCGGGTTCGGGCTTGCCGTGTATCTGCCGATGTTCTTCCAGGTCGTTGGGGGAGTGGGGGCCACGGAGTCTGGTCTGTTGCTTCTGCCGATGATGATCGGGCTGTTGGTCGCGTCCATGGGGGCCGGGCGGTATATCGAGCGGACCGGGCGCTATCATCGGCTGCCCGCCGCGAGTATGGGGGTGAGTGTGGTCGGCGTTGCCTTGTTGGCGACCATGGATACCGGGACTGGGCTGTTGACCGCTGGCTGCTTCATGGCGGTGTTGGGGTTCGGGGCCGGGTTGTCGCAGCAGGTTGTCATGCTCATCGCGCAGAACGCGGCGTCGCGCAGGGACATGGGGGCGGCCAGTTCGGGGGTGTTCGCTACGCGGATGCTTGGCACTGCGGGTGGGATGGCGGTGTTCGGGTCGATTGTTGCTAGCCGGTTCGCTGAGGAGGTGGGGCGGCGGGTGCCGGACGGGCAGGTTCCCGCGTTCGGTGATGCCGTGCGTCCCGAGGTGTTGGACGTGCTCCCGCAGCCCGTGCGGGACGGGGTCGCCGAAGCGTTCTCGGCCGCGTTTTCTGAGCTGTTCGTCGCCGCGTTGCCGTTGCTGGTGGTCGGGCTTGTGGTGGCGTTTTTGCTTCCGCAGGTTCCGCTTGCGGCAAGGGAGCGGTGACCGGTCAGTCGTCCAGGGCGGCGTCGTGGACGAGGAGTGCGATCTGCACCCGGTTGTTCAGCTCCAGCTTCGTCAGCAGCCGCGACACGTACGCCTTGACCGTCGCGACGCTGAGCGAGAGTTCGCGGCCGATCTCGCTGTTGGTGCGGCCCTGGCCGATGAGCGCGGCCACGGATCGTTCGCCGTCGCTGAGGCGGGACAGCAGGTCGCGGGCGCGGGTCTGGCGGGGGTCGGTGCCCGCGTCGGCGACGTAGGTCATCATCTTGCGCAGCACCGTCGGGGACATCATCGGCTCGCCCGCCGCGACCTGCCGGATCGCGCGGACGATCTCCGGCGGCGGGGTGTGCTTCAGCAGGAAGCCGCTCGCGCCCGCCCGCATCGCGCGCGTGATGTGGTCGTCGGTGTCGAACGTGGTCAGGATGATGATCTCCGGCGGCTCGCGGCGGGCGCGCAGCAGCTCGGTCGCGGCGAGGCCGTCCAGGCGGGGCATCCGGACGTCCATCAGGACGATGTCGGGACGGTGCTGGTTGACGGCCGCGATGACCTCGGCGCCGTCGGCGACGCCCCCCACCACGTCCAGGTCGGGCGCGGTCGACAGCATCAACTCCAGGCCCGTCCGGACGAGCGCGTCGTCGTCCACGATCAGGACGCGGATGGGTGCGGAGTCCATTCCGTCACCCTATGGCCTGCGGACCCGCCTGCCGGTCACCTCGTGCGCGGCCAGCCGGAACCAGGCGTCGCGCTCGCCGCCGGGCCACGGTTCGACGGGTTCGACCTGGGCTATCTCCCCGTCCGACAGGGGGTGCGCGCCGCCGCGCAGCAGGACGCTCCACCCCTCGTGGTCCTCCTCGTCGAATCGGTCGACCTGGAAGGCGGCCCTGACCTCGCCGGGGACGACGGAAAGCAGGCTGCGGCTGAGACGTCCCTCGAGCGACGTACGGAAGATCACCGCGTCGCCGTCGAGGGTGTAGTTCACGGGAACGACCGTGGGGCCCTCGCCGTCGTCGAACGCGACGCGGCCGACGGTGCCGCCCGCGAGGAGCCGCAGGCATTCGGCGCGGTCGAGTTCTTCGAGGACGGGCTTGTCGGAGGAGTTCGCTGCCATGCGTGTGCCCTTCCCGCGTTCGCCCGCGACATGCTAGAGCGGAAGGCGGGCGTGCAGTCGGAAGCGCCCGTCGCCGGTGCGGCCGTGCTCCAGGGTGCCGCCGAGCAGCGCGACCCGTTCGGCGAGGCCGACCAGGCCCGCCCCGGCGCCGGGCATGGCGAGGCCGGGCTTGGCGGGTGGGACGGCGTTGACGACCTCGATGTCCAGGTCGGTGGCGGCGTCGAGCGTCACCCGGACGGCGGCGCCCGGCGCGTGCTTGCGGGCGTTGGTCAGCCCCTCCTGGACGATCCGGTAGGCGTGCCTGCCGACGCGGGACGGGACGCGCCCCGGGTCGGGGACGTGCTCGTCCAGCGTGACCGGGCCCCCCGCCCGGCGCGACTCCGTGACCAGGCCGGACACGTCCGCGAGCGTCGGCTGTGGTCGTTCGGGGTCGTCGGTGCCGGGACGGTCGCGCCGCAGGACGCCGATCACCTCGCGCAGGTCCTCCATCGCCTCGAACGCGCTCTGCCGGATGATCCCGGCGGCCTCCCGCTGCTCGGCGGGCGTGTCCGGACGGAACTCCAGCGCCCCGGCGTGCACGGCCAGCAGCGAGATGCGGTGCGCGAGGACGTCGTGCATCTCGCGGGCGATCCGCTCGCGCTCCAGCAGCCGCGCCTCCTCGACCCGCAGGAGCTGCTCGGTCTCGGCGGCGCGGGCCCGTTCGCGCAGCGACTCGATCAGCATCCGCCGCGACCGGACGAGCATGCCGACCGCGACCAGGACGGTGTAGCCGAGCACGAAGACGACCGACGCCTCCCAGCGGTCCTGCCGGCTCATCGGGTTGCTGACCAGTTGGAACAGCAGCATGACGATCGTCGCGTTCAGCGCCGCGACGGCGATGGCGGATGGCCAGCGGCGATACACCGCGACGGTGTACACGCTCATCGCCGTCGCGCCCCAGGACACGGAGTTGGTGAACCCGAGGAAGGTCAGGAACACCGCCACCCCGACCGGCCACCGCTTGCGGAACAGCATCAGCACCAGGAGCCCGACGGCGCCGAGCGCGGCCTCCCGGACGTCGTCGACCCATCCCGTCGGAGCCGGATAGTCCTCCCGGGACCCGGCCAGGACGAGCAGACCGATGGCCAGGCCGACAGCCGTGACGGCGGCGTCGCCCATCCATTCGCGTGCGGACCTGCGGAGAATCACCCCACCACGCTAACCGCCGGACGAACCTCCGGCAGTGGCCGCCGGTCGGCCGTCGATCGACTTTGGTATCGGCGCGTCAGGCCGCGCGGCCGATGCGGATCCGCCACAGGTCCGGGCCCGACTGCTCGTAGTCCCAGGTGTAGGCGCCGGGGTGGGCCAGTTCGAACTCGCGCCGCAGATGCTTGGGGTCGTGGTTGTTGACCAGCGCGAACGACTCGCCGGGCGCCAGCCTGGAGAAGCGCGCGAAGATGCGCGGATGCCGCTGGCCGCGCGGGATCTCCCGGACGTCGACGATCCCGGGACGGTCCAGGCGCCCGCCGTCCAGGAGAGTCCGCAGATCGGTGACCATGAGGCCGACGTCGGCGCCGGGCAGCTCGGCGAGCGCGGGCAGCAGGACGGTCTCCTCCACCGCCAGGTGGACGGACAGGACGGCCCCGAGCGCCCGGGTGGCGGCGGCCGGGTCGGCGGCGGTGTCGAGCGTGCCGATACGCCGGTCGATCTCGGCGGACGTGGCGCGCAGCGCGCGGATCAGCAGGCGGGTCTCGGGCGCGCCCGCCGCCGGGCCGTACAGCGCCTCGTCGGCGGCGGCGAGATGGCGGCGCAGCTCACCGGCGCAGAACCCGGCCGCGAGGCCCGGCTCGTGGTCGGCGAGCGAGGCCAGCCGGTTCCGCAGCCGGTCATGGATGTGGCGGACGTCGTCGGTCGCCCGCACCGCCGGATCGGTCTCGGTCCCCTGGATGAACAGATCGGACATAGCGCCCCTCCTCGTTTTCCCCCAATTATTACATGTAGTATTTGTTAAAACTGCTCTGGGGTGGAGGAACGCACCGTGACCTATGTGATCGCCGAACCGTGCGTGGACGTCAAGGACCGCGCCTGCGTCGACGAATGCCCCGTCGACTGCATCTACGAGGGCGCCCGCTGCCTCTACATCCACCCGGACGAGTGCGTCGACTGCGGCGCCTGCGAACCCGTGTGCCCCGTGGAGGCGATCTACTACGAGGACGACGTCCCCGACCAGTGGAAGGCCTACACCCCGGCCAACGCCGAGTTCTTCGACGACCTCGGCTCGCCCGGCGGCGCCCAGAAGCTCGGCGTCATCGACGGCGACCATCCGCTGGTCGCCGCGCTGCCCCCGGCGGGAGAGGGCTGAGCGGCATGGCGACGGACCGTCCCCGCAGGCGGGCCGTGCTGGACGCGCTGCGCGCCGCGACCGGGCCCCTCGGCGTCACCGACATCGCCGAGCGGCTCGGCGTCCACCCCAACACGGCGCGTTTCCACCTGGACGCGCTCACCACCGAAGGCACCGTCGAACGGACCGTTGAACAACCTTCCGGCCCCGGACGCCCCCGCACCGTGTACGCGCCGCGTCCCGGCATGGACCGGGGCGGGGCGCGCGGCTACCGGCTGCTCGCCCGGATCCTGCTGAGCCGGCTCGCGTCCGACGGCCCGGACGCCCGCGCCAGCGCCGCCCAGGCCGGACGTGAATGGGGCCGGTATCTCGTCGAGCGGCCAGCGCCGTCGTCCGGGGGCGTGACCGGCGAGGAGGCGGCCGGACGCCTCACCGCCCTCCTCGACGATCTCGACTTCGCGCCCGAACCGAGCGGGGACGTCATCCGGCTGCGGCACTGCCCGTTCCTCGAACTGGCGGAGGAGTTCGGGCCGCTCGTCTGCGACGTCCACCTCGGCCTCATGCAGGGCGCCCTGACGGAACTCGGCGCGCCGCTGTCGGCCGACCGGCTGGAACCCTTCGCCGAACCCGGCGCGTGTGTCGCTCGACTGCGGCACGCTTGAACCGCTCGGAACCTCCCGGCCGTCAGCCGAGCTTGGCGACGGTCAGCAGGACGGCGGCGTCCTCCACGGCCTCCAGGCTGTGCCGCGCGTCCGGGACGATGAGCAGGTCGCCGGTCATCCCGTCCCAGGCGTCCTCGCCGGACAGCAGCCGCACCCGCCCGTGCAGGACCAGGACCGTCGCCTCGCCCGGGCTCTCGTGCTCGGCCAGCGTCGTGCCCTCGGTCAGCGCGATCACCGTCTGCCGCAGGACGTGCTCGTGCCCGCCGTAGACGGTGTCGGCGCTGCGGCCGGTCGACCCGGCGGCGGCGCGCTTCAGTTGGTCCCGTACCTGTGCGTCCAGCGAGAGCTTCTGCATGATCCCCATCCTGCCAGCGGGCGTGCGGTCGGTCCCCGGGGGGTCAGTTGAGCGGCGTGCCGGTCACCGGCTTGCCGGTCGCGCTGCCCGCCAGCCAGTCCTGCCAGGACTTCGCCCACGGGGTCGGGCCGTTGCCGAACTGGAGCTGCCGCGTCGTGCCGGTCACCTTCACGATGTCGCCGCGGTTGGTGAAGTTGTAGAACCACTTGGCGTCCTCGGGGGAGGCGTTCACGCACCCGTGGCTGACGTTCGCGTTGCCCTGCGAGTCGGTCGACCACGGCGCCGAGTGGACGAACGTCCCGCTGTAGGTGAGCCGGACGTTCCAGTTCGTCTTGATCCGGTACTCGCCGGGGTTGCCGGTGGTCGCCGAGTCCATGACGATGCGGCCCGCCTTCTCCTGCGCGATCATCGTCCCGCTGTAGCTCTCGTGGCCGGGCTTGCCCATGCTGACCTTCATCGTCCGCACCGTCGCACCGCCGTCGGTGACGACCCCGCGGTGCTTCTTGGCGTCGATGGTCGTGATGTGCCGCGGGCCGACCGTGAAGGACAGGCTGCGGTCCTTCATCCCGTACATGCCCTCGCCGACCTTCAGGCCCGCGAGGTGCGCGACGACCTTCACCTTCTGCCCGGACGGCCAGTAGTCGCGGGGACGGAAGTCGACCTCCTTGTCGCTGACCCAGTACCAGGCGCCCTGCACCGGCTTGGACATCCTGACCTCAAGGGCCTTCTCGACCGCGACCTTGCCCGCCTTCGACGACACCGGCTTGGACAGCAGCAACTGGACCGGCATGCCGACGCCGACCGTCTCGCCTTCGAGCGGCGACATGCCGGTCTCCAGCTTCGTGCGCGGCGTCAACGTCGTGAACGTGGACGTCGCCGTGCCCGGCTTGCCGTCCTTGCCGGACCCCTGCGCGGTCACCGTGTACGTCGTGGACGGACGCAGATTCCGCGTCGACTTCCACGACAGGCCGTCCGCCGCGAGCTTCCCGTCCGCCTTGGTCTTCTTCTTGCCGAAGGTGAGGGTCACGCTCGTCAACTTGCCGTTGTCGGCGGTAACCGTGACGGGCTTGTCGGGCGCGACCTGCTGCGTCCCCGTCGCGGGCGTGATGGCGAGTTTCACCACGTCCTCGGCCTTGGCGCCGCCCCCACCGCCCTTGCCGCCGTCGTCATCGCCTCCGGACGAGCAGCCAGCGGCCAGCAGCACCGCAGCGGCGATGATCGCGCCCGCCGTTCCGGTCCGAGCCCTGAGCACCACAGATCTCCTCACGCTCGACGCGAGTTCCCTGTCAGGGTATGCACGCTTTTACGCGAGGCATGCGAAAGCTTGGACTCTCTTCAGAAATCTTTCAGGTGGTGGCGGCGAGGTCCACGAGGAACAGGGTGCGTTCGGTGCCGCGCGCCCCGGCGACCGGGGCGCGGGACGGGTCGCCGCCCGCCAGGCCCAGCCGGACGGGTTCCGCCTTGGACGCGCCGGACGCCAGCACCCACACCTCGCGGGCTGCCCGTAGTGACGGGAATGTCAACGTGATTCGGGTCGGCGGGGGCTTGGGTGCGTCGCGCACCGATGCCACGGGGCGGTCGTCGGTCAGCGCGGGCATGCCGGGGAACAGGGACGCGACGTGCGCGTCCGGGCCCACGCCCAGCATCAGCACGTCGAACCGGGGGACCGAGGCCCCGGGGCCCGCCGCCGCGCGCAGGTCGGCGGCGTAGCGGTCGGCGGCGGCGTCCGGGTCGTCGCCGTCCGGGCCGTCGGTCGCGGGCATCGGGTGCACGCGCGCCGGATCGACCGGGACGTGGTCGAGCAGCGCCTCGCGGGCGCCGGTCTCGTTGCGCTCCGGGTCTCCGGTGGGCAGGAAGCGCTCGTCGCCCCACCACACGTCGAGACGGGCCCAGTCGATCGCGTCGCGGGCGGGGGCGGCGGCGAGGGCGGCGAGCACCGCCGTGCCGACACCGCCGCCCGTGAGCACGACCGACGCCGATCCGCGTGCGGACTGCGCGTCGACGATGGTCGTGACCAGGCGTGCCGCCGCCGTGGCGGCGAGCACCTCCTGGTCGCGGTGGGTCAGGACCGTCGGGGACGTCACGCCCCCTCCTGCTTCTTGTCGGCCTTCTGGGCCGCTTCCTCCTTGGCGGGTTCGGTTGCCGGGGCCTCGCCTGCCGGTGCCTTCCCTGCCGGGGTCTTGTCTGCCGTGGACTCGGTCGTCGCGCCGCCCGCGAGGTCCTTGGCGAAGCGGGCCGCTGCTTCGCGGTACACCTCGTCGGGGTCGAGTCGGCGCAGCTCCTCGGCCAGCAGTTCGGCCATCGGGCGGCGCAACAGCGCCACCTGCCGGTCGGGCTGGCCGGGACGGCACAGCGTCGCGACCCGCCCGTCCGGACGGTGCACGACGATGTCGCCGCCGGTCGTCCGCAGCTGGACGCCCGTGACGCCGGGGCCCTCCGACACGGACCGGTCCACCGGGACTCCGAGCCTGATCGACAGCCACGCCGCGAGGAGTTCCGCGCTCGGGCTGTCGGGCTCGGCCGACACGACGCCGGACACGATGTCGTCGTGGTCCTGGTCGAGCGCGGCGGCCAGCAGCGACCGCCAGTTCGTCAGCCGCGTCCAGGTGAAGTCGGTGTCGCCAGGCCGGTACGCCGCCGCGAGCTGCGCGAGGGTGCCGAGCCGGTCGCGGGCCGCGTAGGAGTCGGTCACCCGGCGCTGTGCCAGCGCGCCGAGCGGGTCGCCCGCCGGGACCTTCGGGACCTTGCCGCCCGGCCACCAGGTCACCACCGGGGTGTCGGGCATCAGCAGTGGGACGACGACCGAGTCGGCGTGCTCGGCGAGCGGCCCGTACATGCGCAGCAGCACCGTCTCGCCGGGGCCGGTCTCGCCCATCCGGATCTCGGCGTCCAGCCGGGAGGAGTTGCCGCGCGGGTCGCGGGAGATCACGGTCAGCACCCGGCACGGATGCTCGCGCGCCGCCTCCGTCGCGGCTCGCACCGCGTCGTACTGCGCGGACTCGTCCGTCACGATGATCAGAGTGAGGACCATGCCGACGGCGGGACCGCCCATCAGATGCCGGGACTGCGTCAGCGCGTCCTGGATCTGCCGGGTGGTGGTGCCGGTGAGGTCGATGTTCATCTAGCGCCCCCGTTCGTCTAGAGCCGTCGCCACGTGCGGCCGTCGCGCGCCATCAACTCGTCGGTGCTGTCCGGCCCGTAGCCGCCGGACTTGTACTGGTCGAGCCCGCCCCGGCTCGCCCAGAACTCCTCGATCGGGTCGAGGATCCGCCAGGACAGCTCGACCTCCTCCTGGCGCGGGAACAGCGGCGGGTCGCCGATCAGGACGTCCAGCAGCAGCCGCTCGTACGCCTCCGGGGACGTCTCGGTGAACGACTCGCCGTACGCGAAGTCCATGTTGACGTCGCGGATCTCCATCGCGGTGCCGGGCACCTTCGACCCGAACCTGACCGTGATGCCCTCGTCCGGCTGGACCCGCATGACCAGGGCGTTCTGCCCGAGCTCCTCGGTGTCGGTCTCCGAGAACGGCAGGTGCGGCGCCTGCTGGAACACCATCGCCACCTCCGTCACCCGGCGGCTGAGGCGCTTTCCGGTGCGCAGGTAGAACGGGACGCCCGCCCAGCGGCGGTTGTCGATCTCCAGCTTGACCGCCGCGTAGGTCTCGGTGCGGGTGTCGGCGGGGATGCCGTCCTCCTCCAGGTAGCCCTTGACGCTGACGCCGCCCTGCCAGCCCGCCGCGTACTGGCCGCGCGCCGTGGACGCCTCCAGGTCGCCGGGCACCCGCACCGACGACAGGATCTTGGCCTTCTCGGCGCGGACGGCCTCGGCGCTGAACGACGTCGGCTCCTCCATCGCGGTCAGCGCCAGCAACTGGAGGAGGTGGTTCTGGATGACGTCGCGGGCGGCGCCGATCCCGTCGTAGTACCCGGCGCGTCCGCCGATGCCGATGTCCTCGGCCATGGTGATCTGCACGTGGTCGACGAACGAGCGGTTCCAGATCGGCTCGAACATCGTGTTGGCGAACCGCAGCGCCAGGATGTTCTGCACGGTCTCCTTGCCGAGGTAGTGGTCGATCCGGAAGATCGACTCCTCGGGGAAGACGCGGTGCACGGTGTCGTTCAGCTCGACGGCCGTCTTCAGGTCGCGGCCGAACGGCTTCTCGATGACGACCCGGCGCCACGACCCCTCCCGGCGGTCGGCGAGGCCGCTGCGCCGCAGCTGCTCGACCACCTTCGGGAAGAACTTCGGCGGGATCGACAGGTAGAAGGCGTAGTTGCCGCCGGTGCCCCGGGTGTCGTCCAGCTCCTTGACCGCCATCGACAGCGCGTCGAACGCGCCCGGGTCGTCGAACGTGCCGGGGACGAAGTGCATGCCCTGCGACAGGTGCGTCCAGACGTCCTCGCGGAACGGCGTGCGGGCGTGCGCCTTCACCGACTCGTAGGCGATCTGGCGGAAGTCCTCGTGCTCCCAGTCGCGGCGCGCGAACCCGACCAGGGAGAACCCCGGCGGCAGCAGTCCCCGGTTCGCCAGGTCGTAGATCGCCGGGAGCAGCTTCTTGCGCGACAGGTCGCCCGTGACGCCGAACAGCACGAGCACGCACGGCCCGGCCACCTGCGGGAGGCGCTTGTCCCGTGGGTCGCGGAGCGGATTGGCCGGGCTGATGAGTGGGTCGGTCACATGGTCCCCTTCGATCGCACTCGCTTTGACACTCCTCGCTCTGGCACGGTGACGCTCATTCCCCTTCTCTGGCGGAGTCGAGCAGCCGGGTGAGCCCCGCCCGGCGGTCCCGCAGGTGCAACCGGATGACGGGCAGGCCCGCCGCGCGCGCGTTCTTCGCGTCCCCGAGCGCCCGCGCGAGCTGCACCATGCCGAGCCGGTGATGACGGCCGGGGACCGGTACGTCGCGCACGACGTTCCCGGTCACCATCAGGTATACGCCACCGTCCCCCTGATCATTCCAGAACGCGGGAAGCCCGGTGCCCCAGCGGGCGGCGACCGGACGGCCGGTGCGGGCGGCGAGCCGGGCCGCGAGCCGCCGCACCTGCGTGCCCTCGCCGCGCGACTCGTCCGGGTCCAGATAGGCGACGATCACCAGATGCTCCCCGTCGGCGACCCGGGCGATCAGCTCGTCGAGGAGTTCCGGCAGGTCCCGCGCCACCGCCAGCCCGGGGACGGTCGTGTGCGCCTCGACGGCCAGCGCCGGGTCGCCGTCGGCGAACAGCGCGTCGCCGGAGCCGTCGTCCAGCGTCATCGGGGCGGTGCCGTCGCGCGGGGCGAGCGGGTCGAGCTCCAGCAGGTGGGACGCGACGGCGGCGGCGTACTCCCACACGACGAGCTGGGCGGCGAGCGGGCCGGTGACGGTCGCGTCGTCCTGGTGCGGACGGCCGTCGAATGTGATGAGGAACATGTCGTCGTCGGGGGACAGCGGGAGCCCGCCGTCCTGGACGACGGGCGTCAACCGGCCCCGGCCCGACTCCTCCAGCAGCCGCGCCACCCAGCCCGCGATGCCCGGCAGCGCCGCCGGATACCCGCCGAGGACGGCGGTGCCGCGTCCCGATCGGACCGCTCCCGCGAGGATCGCGCCGAGCGCCAGTCCCGGGTTGTGCTCCGGCCGGGTCAGCGAGGGCAGGACGGCGGTGGCCTCGTCGAGCAGCGCCGCGACGTCGACCCCGGCGAGCGCGGCGGGCAGCAGCGCGTACGGCGACAGCGCGCCGAACGGGGTCGGCGCGGGCGCCTCGACCAGCGGATGCCCGGTCTCGATGGCGATCTTGGCCGCGGGGGAGCGCGGCTCGGCGACGGTGACGAACCGCCGCGCGATCTCGTCGGGGGACAGGCCGAGGTCGCAGAGCATCCCGTGCAGGACCCGGCGCAGCGCGTCGGTGCCGGGGTCGTCGCCCGTCACCACGACCGTCGTCCGGTTCAGCCGGGTGGGGTCGTCCGCGAGGCGGAGGGGTGGGCCGGGGTCCGGGCCGTCGAGCACGGTGAGGGTGACGTCCTGCGGTGTGGTGAGGCGGTGCGGTGTGGTGAGACGGTGCGGTGTGGTGAGGCGGTGCGGTGCGGTGAGGCGGTGGGCGTCGACGATGAGCCTGGCGGCGTGGGCCGGGGCGCCGCGGCCGAGCAGCAGCACGTCGGTCAGGCCCTCCGCGCGGGCCCGTTCGCGCAACTCCGCCACGCGGCCCAGGGCGGCGCGGCCGGGGCCGGGTTGCGCGGGCCAGCACAGCGGGCGGCCCTCGTCCCGCGCGGCGGTGGCCGACGGCCACAGCGACGGGTCCTCCGACGCCAGCCGGACCGGCACCTCGTCGATCCACAGGCGGCCGAGAAGCCGCTCGGCCGCGCCCTTCAGCGGCCCTCGGGCGGTGATGGCCGTGTCCCCCGAGACGACGGCGTTGAAGGTCACGACCCGCGAACTCCCGCCACCGAGCGGACCGCCTCGGTGAGCCTGCCCGCGCCGTCCACCGGGTCGCGCAGGTGCAGCCGGATCACCGGGAACCGGCGTTCGCGCAGCGCCCGCAGCTCGCCGAGCGCCCGCGCGATCTGGAGCTTCGCCAGGCTGTAGGGGCGGCCGGGGATGGGCTGCGAGGCGAGCACGTCGCCGGGCGCCGGGTCCCCGGTGATGATGAGGAACGCGCCGTTGCCCGGGCCGTCCTTGTGGACGGGTCCCGTCGCGTGCGGGTAGGCGGGGCCCGGGCCGTACACGACGGGACGTCCCGACGCGCGGGCCAGGGAAGGCGCCAGGTACCGGCCCGAGAAGTCGCCCGACAGGTACGTCATGACCGACAGGTAACCGCTGGACGGCACGGCGGCGACCAGCCCGCCGAGCACCGTGCGCAGCTCCGCGCCCGGCGGCCACGGGAAGTCGGCGTGGACCTCGATGCCGTCCTCGACGTACACCGGCCGCTCCGCCGTCAGCGAGCCGCCGCCCGCCGAGCGCAGCAGCGTCGCCGCGTCGTCCTCGGACTCCTGGACGACCCTGCTGCCCGCCTCGAACGGGTTCACCCCGAGCAGCCACCCGGCGACCGCCGTCGCGTACTCCCACAGCAGGAACTGCGCGCCGAGCGGCGCCCACACCGAGGTGTCGGAGTCGTCGTCGGCCGCCGACCGCGGGTTGATCGACACGCCGTGCACGTCGGGGAAGTCGCCGCGCCCGCCCGGCGGCTCGAACGCCAGCACGCCCTTGCCGCGCTTGCCGGTGCCGACGGCCAGGAGCTGGGTGATCCAGGCGCTGAGCGTGCCCGACCCGCCGCGCTCGCGCAGCATCACCTTGTCGCGGGTGAGGCCGCCCGGCGACTGCTGCGCGCAGCCGCCGAGGATCGCGCCGAGCAGCAGGCCCGGGTTGTCCTCCTCCTTGCCGAGGGACGGCACCAGCGTCGCCGCCTCCTCCAGCAGCCGGTCCGCGTCGGCGCCCGCGAGGACCGCCGGGACCAGCCCGTACGCCGACAGCGCCCCGTAGTGGCCCGGCAGGTACGGGTCGGTCAGCCCGATCCGGTACCCGCACTGGCGGGCGAAGTCGTGCAGCGGGCTGCCGTGGTCGGTGACGACCAGGAACCGGCTCGCGATCTCCCGCTCCGACAGGCCCCGCTCGCGGAACGCGGCCGCGAAGATCCGCCGGTAGGCGTCGCCCTCCAGCGACACGCCAGCCTTGCTCGCGAGGACGACCAGTGTCCGGTCGAGCCGCTCCAGCGCGTACGCGAGCGCGGCGGTGTCGCTGCCGTCCAGGACGGTCAGGCCGCCGCGCCTGCCGTCCGCCGCGTCGCGCTCACCGGTGGTGCGCGTGCCCTCGGGCGTGTGCGCGTCCACGATCGCCTGGGCGGCGAGGCTCTCCGCCCCGACGCCGATCAGCACGATGTGGTCCAGGCCCGAATAGCGGGCCTCCGCGACCAACCCGTCCACCTGTTTGAGCAGACCCCGGGACGCGAACGGCAGATCGAGCCACCCCAGCCGACTGTGGTCGACCGCGCGCCGTCCCCACAGCCGGGGGTCCTTCGCGGCGAGCGCGCCGGGGACGCCGCAGCTCACCAGATAGTCCCTCGCCCGCAACGCCACGTCCAGCACGTCGCCGCGCGTCAGTACGTCGAATCCCGACACGTTCCCTCCTGACCCCTATCGTTTCAGGAGAGAAAGGGCATTCGCGACCAACTCCCTCGATCTTTGTTTTTCGAACATTCAGCCGAGCGCTGAGCCGGGTGTCGAGCCGAGTGCCTGGCCGAGCTGCGCGAGGCCCTCGGCCCGGTCGCGCAGATGCAGCCGGACGGCCGGACGCCCCAGCGACCGGACGACCCGCAGATCGCCGAACGCCTGCGCGAGCTGGAGTTCTCCCAGGCTGTAGGGGCGCCCCGGGACGGGCACGTCGTCCGAGACGGCCCCGGTGACCTGCATGAACACGCCGTTCGCCGGGCCGCCCTTGTGGTACTGCCCGACCGTGTGCAGAGATCGCGGCCCCCAGCCGAACGTGACGGGCGCCGGATGTCTGCGGACCATCGCGCCGCGCGCGGCCAGCAGTGGCCGCAGCTCGGCCGCCGCCGCGTCCCCGACGCGGTCCAGATAGGCGACGACTGCGAGGTAGCCGCCGTCGCGGACGTCCTCCACGATCGCTTCGAGCGCCTCGGTCAGCGTCCGCGCGCCGCGCAGCGCGTCCGACCCGGCGTGCACCTCCACCGCATCCGACACCAGCTCCGGCGGCCGGTGCACCACCGTGGGCGCCGTGTTCTCCTCCGAGCGCAGCAGCGCCGCCGTGCTGGCGCGCGACTCGGCGACGTCCGGCTCGTCGAACGGGTCGACGCCGATCACCCGGGCCGCGACCGCGACCGCGTACTCCCACAGCGGGAACTGCGCGCCGAGCGGCCCGGCGACGCTCACGCCCGCCTCGCGGCCCGGGCCCGGCTCGTCCGGACGGCGGCCCAGGATGACGCGGCGCAGGTCGCCCGCCAGCTCGAACCCGGGCGCGTTGACGCCCTCCACCACGACCGGCAGCAGGCCCCGGCCGTGCTTGCCGGTCGCCCCGGCGACCAGCTGCTCCACCCAGCCGTCAAGGCCGTCCAGACCGGAGCCGTGGTCGGCGATCACCAGCTTGTCGCGGGTGCCGAGCGCCGAGGAGCCGAGCGCCGCGCCGAGCGCCAGCGCCGGGTTGTCGTAGGGCTGCCGGAGGACCCCGGCGAACCGGGACGCCTCGTCCAGCAGGGCGTCCACGTCCACCCCGGCGAACGCGGCCGCGACCAGGCCCCGCGCGCCGAGCGCGCCGAACCGGTCGTCGACGGTGCCCTCGGCGGTGACGAGGTTGTGTCCCGCGTCGAGCGCGACGCGTTCGAGTTCCGAGCCCTCCTCGGCCACGACGACGAACCGGCGGACCAGCTCGTCGCGGCCCAGGCCCGTCTCAAGGAACGCCTGGCCGAACACGCGGCGCAGTGCGTCCGCCTCGATGCTCTCGCCGACCAGGACCACGAGCGTCCGGTGCAGGTCGCCCGCGAGGACGCCCGCCACCTCGTGCGGGTCGGACGTGTCGAGGACGATCAGCTCAGTACTCTCGGAACGCTCCATTCCGGCGGTGCGGTACATCGCGTCGGAGGCGAGGACGGAGCCGCCGGAGCCCGCGACGACGACCCGGTCGAGACCGGCGTCGCGGGCCTCCCGCACCGGCTCGGCCAGCCGGGCCGCCAGGGACCGCGAGGTCTCCGGCAGGTCCAGCCAGCCGAGGCGGCGGGCCGCGAGGGGGGCCGCGTCGGGCCCCCACAGCTTGGCGTTCCCGGACGTCAGCGCGCCCGGGACGCCGTCGGACACGAGGCGCTCCAGCACCGTCTCGCTCTCGTCGACGACGGCGCCGCGGATGGTGACCGAGATCCCCCCGGCGGTCACCACCGAGGTCACGCGCCGGCCCTCTTGGACTCCAGTTCGCCGGAGATGGACCCGAGCAGCTCCTGCCACGAGGCCGCGAACTTCTCGACGCCCTCGTCCTCCAGGACCCGCACCACGTCGTCGTAGTCGACGCCGACCGACGCCAGCGCCGCCATGTGCGCGCGGGCGTCGTCGTAGGCGCCGCGGACGGTGTCGCCGCGGAGCTGGCCGTGGTCGGCGACCGCCTTCAGCGTCGCCTCCGGCATCGTGTTGACGACGCCCGGCGCGACCAGCTCGTCCACGTACAGCGTGTCGACGAGGTCGGGGTCCTTCACCCCGGTCGACGCCCACAGCGGACGCTGGGGACGGGCCCCCGCGTCCTTCAGCGCCTGCCACCGGTCCGTGCCGAACCTGTCCTCGTACAGGGCGTACGCGAGCCGGGCGTTGGCGAGGCCCGCCCTGGACTCCAGGCCCGCCGCCTCGTCCGTGCCGATCTTCTTCAGCCGCTTGTCGATCTCGGTGTCGACCCGGCTGACGAAGAACGACGCGACCGACGTGATCCCCGACAGGTCGTGGCCGTTCTCCCGGGCCTTCTCCAGGCCCGCGAAGAAGGCGTCGATGACCTCTCCGTAGCGCTCCAGCGAGAAGATCAGCGTCACGTTCACGCTGATGCCCTCCGCCAGCGCCGCCGTGATCGCGGGCAGGCCCTCCGGCGTCGCCGGGATCTTGATGAACAGGTTGGGCCGGTCCACGAGCCACCACAGCGCGCGCGCCTCGGCGATCGTGCGGCGGGTGTCGCGGGCCAGGCGCGGGTCGACCTCGATCGACACGCGCCCGTCCAGCCCGTCGGTGCGGTCGTAGACGGGGCGCAGCACGTCGCAGCCCCAGCGGATGTCGTAGGTGGTGACCGCGCGGGTCGCCTCCTCGATGTCCACGCCCCGCACCGCCAGGTCGCGGACCTGGTCGTCGTAGGCGGTGCCCTTGCTCAGCGCCTTGGCGAAGATCGTCGGGTTGGACGTGACGCCGACGACGTTGCTGTTCTTGACCAGGTTCGCGAGGTTTCCGGTCCGCAGCCGGTCGCGGCTGATGTCGTCCAGCCAGATCGACACGCCCTCGTCCGAGAGCGCCTTCAGAATGTCGCTCATCGCGTTCTCTCCCTAGTTGCCGGTGGTCTCGCCGCGCCCGGCGTTCTTGACGGACGCCTTGATCAGGCTGGCCTTCGCCGCCGCCACGACCCGCTCGGCGGTGATTCCGAACTGTAGGAACAGCGTCTTGTAGTCGGCGGACGCGCCGAAGTGCTCCAGGCTCACCGCCTCGCCCGCGTCACCGAGGTAGGAGCGCCAGCCGAGCGCGATGCCCGCCTCGACGGACACCCGCGCGCGCACGCCGGGAGGCAGCACCTCCTGCCGGTAGGCGTCGGTCTGCGCCTCGAACCACTCCACGCACGGCATCGACACGACGCGGGTGGGGGTGCCCTCGGCCTGGAGCGTGTCGCGGGCCTCCAGCGCGAGTTCCACCTCGCTGCCCGTCGCGATGATGATCACGTCGGGCTGGCCGCCGTCGGCGTCGGCGAGCACGTAGCCGCCGTTCGCGGCGCCCTCGGCGGACGCCAGCGCGCCGCCGCGGTCCAGGGTCGGCAGCTTCTGCCGGGTCAGCGCGAGGCCCGCCGGACGGTCGGTGTGCCGCAGGACGGTCCGCCACGCGACCGCCGTCTCGTTGGCGTCGGCCGGGCGGACGACGTCCAGGCCCGGGATCGCGCGCAGCGCCCACAGGTGCTCGACGGGCTGGTGCGTCGGGCCGTCCTCGCCGAGGCCGATCGAGTCGTGCGTCCACACGAACGTGACCGGCAGCTTCATCAGCGCCGCCAGCCGCACCGCCGGGCGCATGTAGTCACTGAAGATCAGGAACGTGCCACCGTAGGGGCGGGTGCCGCCGTGCAGCGCGATGCCGTTGCAGATCGCCGCCATCGCGTGCTCGCGGACGCCGAAGTGCAGCGTCCGGCCGTAGCGGTGCCCGGGGAACTCCTTGGTCTGGAACTCCTCGGGGATGAACGACGGCTCGCCCTTCATCGTCGTGTTGTTGCTCTCGGCCAGGTCGGCCGAACCGCCCCACACCTCCGGCAGCACCGGCGCCAGCGCGGCCAGGATCTGCCCGGACGCCGCGCGGGTCGCGATGTCCTTGCCGGGCTCGAACGCGGGGATCGCGGCGTCCCATCCGGGCGGCAGCGTGCGGGACGAGATCCGGTCGTACTCGGCGGCCCGCTCCGGGTTCGCCGCCCGCCAGGAGTCGAACGCGCCGTTCCACGCGGCGTGCTCGGCGCGGCCCCGCTCGGACACCTGCCGGGCGTGCGCCAGGACGTCCTCCGGAACCTGGAACGTTTCGGCCGGGTCCATGCCGAGGATCCGCTTGGTCGCCGCGACCTCGTCCGCGCCGAGCGCCGAACCGTGGACCTTGCCGGTGTTCTTCTTGTTCGGCGCGGGCCAGCCGATGATCGTGCGCAGCGCGATGAACGACGGGCGGGACGTCTCGGCCTTCGCCGCGGCGAACGCGGCGGCCAGCGCGGCGACGTTCTCCTCGTAGTCGCCGTTCTCCGTCCAGTCGACGCGGTGGACGTCCCAGCCGTAGGCGGCGTACCGGGCCCGCACGTCCTCCGACAGCGCGATCGCGGTGTCGTCCTCGATCGAGATGTGGTTGTCGTCGTACAGCAGGACCAGGTTTCCGAGCCGCTGGTGCGCGGCGAGGGCGCTGGCCTCGTGGCTGATGCCCTCCTCGATGTCGCCGTCGGACGCGATCGCCCAGACCGTGTGGTCGAACGGCGACCCGCCGTCGGGGGCGTCCGGGTCGAACAGGCCGCGTTCGCGGCGCGCCGCCATCGCCATCCCGACCGCGTTCGCGATGCCCTGCCCGAGCGGCCCCGTCGTCGTCTCGACGCCCGCGGTGTGCCCGTGCTCGGGGTGGCCGGGGGTGAGGCTGCCCCACTTGCGCAGCGACTTCAGGTCGTCCAGCGTCATCGGGTAGCCCGACAGGTACAGCTGGATGTAGAGGGTCAGGCTGGAGTGGCCGCAGGACAACACGAATCTGTCCCGCCCGGCCCAGTGCGGATCGGTCGGGTCGTGCCGGAGGAACCGCTGGAAGAGAAGGTAGGCGGCGGGCGCGAGGCTCATCGCCGTCCCGGGGTGACCGGACCCGGCCTCCTCGACCGCGTCCATGGCGAGGGCGCGGATCACGTCCACCGCGCGCCGGTCCTGGTCGGACCATTCAAACGTGCTGTTGTCCCTGCTCACGGAACGCCGGGCTCCTCTCGAAACGGTGCTGCAGATCCACTCTGTGATGTTGTGCCGCCGCGGTCACGCGCGAATCTCCGCCGCCCCACGCGCGGCACCGCCCCTTGGGCGGCAAGATCACGCCACGCCCTCCGCGAGCCTACCGCGCCCTTGCCCGGACGCCTTGCGCGCTAACCCCTGCCGCGCCCGATCCGCCGACCGATCCGGCGGGTGATCGGCGACCCGGTGCGTGACCCCCGGAGGGGGCGGACTACAGTGAGGGCGCGGTTGACGACAGCGGCCGCGGCAGGAACGAAGCCGGATAGTCGCATCCAGCCGAGGCCGGCCCGATCGCGGGGGCGCCGCCGAGGTGGTAGGCGATTTCAGATCCCTAGTTGGACGTGGACCCGATTGTGACGGTGCTCAGTAACAAGCGCGGAGTCGAGGCCTCCCTCGACGGCCTCGACGACCTCGACGGGCAGGTGGCGGGGGCGCCGCTGGAGCCCGTGGCCGCCGAGGCGGACCAGGTTCTCGACCCGGCCCCGGAGGCGCGCCCGACGCTGGCCGCGAGCGTGCGCGCCTACGTCGCGCTGACCAAGCCGCGTGTCATCGAACTGCTTCTGATCACCACCATCCCGGTGATGTTCCTCGCGGACGGCGGAGTGCCCGCACTGTCCACCGTACTGCTGACACTCGCGTTCGGGACGATGTCCGCGGGCGCCGCCAACGCGATCAACTGCTACATCGACCGCGACATCGACGCCAAGATGCGCCGCACCCGGCGCCGCCCACTGGCCCGCCACCAGGTCACGCCCGCCCGCGCGCTGATCTTCGGGGTCAGCCTCGCGGCGCTGTCCACGGTCGGGTTCCTGCTCGCGGTGAACCCCGTCGCGGCCGCCGGGTCGCTGTTCGCGATCCTGTTCTACGTCTTCGTGTACTCGCTGCTGCTGAAGCGGCGGACGTCGCAGAACGTCGTGTGGGGCGGCATCGCCGGGTGCATGCCCGTCCTCATCGGGTGGGCGGCGGTCACCGGCGACCTCGCCTGGACGCCGTTCGTCTTGTTCGGCGTCGTGTTCCTGTGGACGCCGCCGCACACCTGGACGCTCGCGATGCGCTACCGCGATGACTACGCGGTCGCCAAGGTCCCGATGCTGCCGGTCGTCGCCACCGAACGCCGCGTCGTCACCGAGAGCCTCATCTACACCTACGCCACCGTCGCCTGCTCGCTGGTGCTGTGGCCGGTGGGCGGGATGAGCCCGGTGTACGGCGCCGTCGCCGTCGTCCTCGGCCTGGTGTTCCTCGCCGAGGGGCACCGGCTGCTGCGGGCGGTGCGCGCCGGGGTGACCGGCGTCCACCTGCGGCCCATGCGGTTCTTCCACCTGTCCAACGTCTACCTGGCGTTGCTGTTCACCGCCGTGGCCGTCGATCCGATCTTGTCCTGGCCACTGTCCTAGCGGGCCCCGTCACGCCGCGTCACCTCATCACGGGCGGTTACGCTCGCCTCATGGCGCACGTGAACCCCAAGGCGGTGCTCGAGGGCCGGATCCCGGGGCGGCCCCCGGTCGGCATGATCATCGGCATGACCGTCTCGGGCGTGTGCGTCCTGGTCGCGCTCGGGCTGACCGCCGCCGTCGGCGGGCCCGGCTTCTGGGTGGGCGTGCTGCTCGCCATCATCCCGATCCCGGTGCTGGTCGCGCTCTCGCTGACCCTCGACCGGCTGGAGCCCGAGCCGCCGCGCGCGCTGGCGTTCTCGTTCCTGTGGGGCGCGGGCGTCGCGGTGCTCGGCGCGCTCGTGCTGAACACCCTCGGGCTGCTGTACGTCACCGTGCCGATCTTCGGGGAGACGGAGGGGCACTTCGTCAGCGCCACGTTCGGCGCGCCCGTCATCGAGGAGACGCTGAAGGGCGCCGTCCTGTTCGGCCTGCTGTGGTTCCGCCGCAACGAGATCGACGGCTTCGCCGACGGCATCATCTATGCCTGCATGGTCGGCCTCGGCTTCGCCATGATGGAGAACATCACGTACTACATGCGGGCGTACGACGATGGCGGGGCGCAGCAGCTCACGGCCGTCTTCGTGTTGCGCGGGCTGATCGTGCCGCTCAGCCATCCGCTGTTCACGTCCATGACCGGGCTCGGCGTCGCGTACGCCGCCACCCACCGGCGGTGGCAGGTCGCCGCGCCGCTCGTCGGGCTGCTCGGCGCGATGATCCTGCACGGGCTGTGGAACGGCGGCGCCTCCCTCGGCCTCGGCGGCCTCGCCGTCGTCTACGTGCTCGACTTCTGCGTCCTGGTCGCGCTGATCACCGTCGTGTTCGTGGAACGGCGCGGCACCGTCCGGCGCATCGAGGCGTACCTGCCGATGTACGCGAGCACGGGCCTGGTGACGCCGCAGGACGTGCGGATGCTGCGGTCGATGCCGTCCCGCCGCTACGCCCGCCGCTGGGCCCGCAGGGTCGGCGGCACCAGCGCCGCCCGCGCCATGACCGACTACCAGCTCGCCGCGACCGAGCTGGCGCTGCTGCACAAGCGCGCCGACCGGGGCGTCGCCGACCAGAACTGGTTCGTCACCCGCCGGGACGCCCTGCTGAACCTGATGGCGCTGGCCCGGCAGGCGTTCCTGCGGACGCCGCCGCGTCCCGGGGTGCCGGGGCCGCCGTGGGCGGGGGAGGGACCGTCCGGATTCGGCTGGCCCGGCCCGGCGCCCGGCGGGCCGCCACCCGGCCCGTACGCCCGGTGACCCTCACCGGGGGGCGGATCGGGGGCGCCGTGACCCGGCCATACGATGGGTGCCGTGGCTGAGCGACTCCCTTCCCACCTCCTGATCCGCGCCTGGAACGCCGTGTGGCGTCCGACGCCCGGGTCGCTGCGGTCGCTCGCGCTGCTCGGCGTCCTCGGCAACGTGCTCATCGTCGTCAGCGGCGGAGCCGTCCGGGTCACCCAGTCGGGGCTCGGCTGCCCCGACTGGCCGCGCTGCTCCGGCGACAGCCTCGTCCCGACGCACAACGCCGAGCACCACGTGCTCAACATGTCGATCGAGTTCGGCAACCGGCTGATCACGTTCGTGGTCCTCGGGGTCGGGGTGCTGGTGTTCGTCGCGGCGCTGCGGCTGCGTCCCCGCCGGAAGCCGCTGGTGTGGTGGGCGCTGGCGCAGCCGATGAGCGTCGTCGCGCAGGCCGTCATCGGCGGCATCGTCGTGCTGACGAAGCTGCACCCGGCCGCCGTCTCGCTGCACTTCCTCGTCTCGCCCGCCCTGCTGGTGTTCTGCGTGGCGCTGTGGGTCCGCTGCGGTGAGGGCGACGCCCCGCCCCGGCCGCTCGCCGGGCCGTGGACGCGCCGCCTCGCCGCCGCGCTGCTGGTCTCCTGCGCCGCCGTGCTCGTCGCGGGCACCGTCGTGACCGGCACCGGCCCGCACGCCGGGGACGCCGAGTCGCGCCGGTACGGCTTCGACATCACCGATGTCGCCCGGATCCACGGCGAACTGGCGTGGGTCACGATCGCGCTGACGCTGGTCGCCATCGTCGTCCTGCACCGCACCGGCGGGCCCGCCGCCGCCCGCCGCCGCGCCCACGAGCTGGCCGGGCTGATCGTCGTCCAGGGCGCCGTCGGCTACACCCAGTACGCGCTGGGCGTCCCGGAGGGCCTGGTGCTGCTGCACATGCTCGGCGCGGTGCTGATGTGGATCGCGGCGTTCCGGCTGTTCTTCGCGCTCCGCGACCGGGGGCCCGCCCCGGCCGCGGAACCGGCGGCGCCGCTCGCCCCGGCGCCCGCCGTGGAGACGCCGCAGCCCGCCTGACCTCAGCTTTTGCGCAGGAACTCGCGGAGACGTTCCAGCGGCCAGGTGTTGATCACGTCGTCGGGGGTCAGCCAGCCGCGCTGCGCGGTGCCGACGCCGTAGCGGATGTTGCGGTGGTGGCCGAGCGAGTGCGCGTCGGTGTCGATGGAGAACTTCACGCCGAGCCGCTTCGCGCGGCGCGCCAGGTCGGCGGGCAGGTCGAGCCGGTCGGGGAACGAGTCGATCTCCATGGCGGTGCCCGTGCGGGCGGCGGCGCGGAACACCTCGTCCCAGTCGGCCTCTACCGGCGGGCGGCGGCCGATGCTGCGGGCCGTCGGATGCCCGATCACATGGACGTGCGGGTTCTCGCAAGCCCGGATGAGCCGCCGCGTCATCGTCGCCTCGTCCTGCGTGAAATGGGAGTGGACGGACGCCACGCACACGTCGAAACGGGACAGGAAGTCGGCGTCCCAGTCGACGCCGCCGTCCGGGTCGATGTTGAGTTCGGTGCCGTGCAGGAGTGTCAGGTCGCGGTACTTCTTCTGGAGCTTGGCGACCTCGACGCGCTGGGCGAGCATCTTCTCGTCCGTCATCCGCTGCATGACGAGGTTCGGCGCGTGGTCGGTGATCGCGTAGTACTCCAGGCCGCGGTCGCGCGCGGCGGCGACCATGGCCGCCAGGGACGCGACGCCGTCGGTCAGGTCGGTGTGGCTGTGCAGGTCGCCGCGCAGGTCGTCGACGGTGACGAGCCGGGGCAGCGTCCCGGCGAGCGCGGCCTCGATCTCGCCGGTGTCCTCCCGGAGGGTCGGGTGGACCCAGGGGAGGCCGAGCCGCTCGTAGACCTCCTCCTCGGTCTCCGACACGATCAGCTCGTCGGACTCGGCGTGGAACAGGCCGTACTCCGACAGTTTCAGGCCCGCCTTCACGGCGATCTCGCGGGTGCGGATGTTGTGCGCCTGCGAGCCGGTGAAGTACTGGAGCGCGGCGCCCCACGACTCGGGCGGCACGACCCGCAGATCGACCTGGAGGCCCTTGGTAGTACGGATCGAGGTCTTCTTGTCGCCGCTCGCGATGACCTCCGCGACGAACGGCAGCGCCGTGAACGCCTCCATGATCGGATGCGGATCGCGGGACGCGGCGAGGACGTCCACGTCGCCGATCGTCTCCCGCATCCGGCGCAGCGAACCGGCGTGTTCACACCGCTCCACCTGCGGCAGCGCCGACAGCGTCGCGACGATCTCGTCGGCGACGCCCGCCGCGACGTCGACGAGGACCCGCTCGCCGGAGCTGCGCATCAGCTCGATGCCGCGCAGGATGTTCTCCTCCGTCTTGGCGCCGAACCCCTTCAGACCGCGCAGCCGCCCCTCGCCGATGGCGGTGGCCAGCTCGTCCACCGAGGAGACGCCGAGCGCCTCGTACACGGCGAGGGCCTTCTTCGGGCCGAGCGTCGGGATCGCGGTCAGCGCCCGCACCCCGCTGGGAATCTGGGTGCGCAGCTCCTCGACCTGCCGGATCGTGCCGGTGGTGTTGTAGTCGACGACCTTCTTCGCGATCGCCTCGCCCACGGCCGGGATTCCGCGCAGCCCGGCCAGGTCGAGGCCCGCGATGTCGTCGGGATGACCGGCGATCGCCCGCGCCGCCTTCTCGTACGCCCGGATCTTGAAGGCGTCGCCGCCCGTGATGGACAGCAGGTCGGCCAGTTCCTGGATGAGGGCCGCAGCCTCGTCGTTCGCCCGTGCCATGCGTCCGAGTCTAGGAGCCGGGTACGACGTTTCCCCGCGCCGGACGGGCTCAGCGCAGCGGCGCGACCGGCCCGTTCGGCTCGTCCAGCCGGGCCCGCATGACCGCGTCGGCGATCGTGGCCACCTGCTCCTCCGGCAGCTGCCGGTAGCCGTCCTCGGTGACGACCGCGATCGTCGGGTAGATCCGGCGTGTCGGGTCGGGTCCGCCGGTGGCGCTGTCGTCGTCGGCCGCGTCGTACAGCGCCTGGACGCAGACGGTCGCCGCGTCCTCGATCGACAGGTCGGCCCGGTACAGCTTCTTCAGCGACCCCCGCGCGTACGGCGAGCCGGACCCGTCGGCGTGGAACTCGCGGGCCTCCTGCGGCGCGCCGGTGATGTCGTAGGTGAAGATCCGGCCCTGCCCGGAGTCGGGGTCGTACCCGCAGAACAGCGGCACGACCGCGAGACCCTGGAGCGCCTGCGCGAGGTTGGCCTGGATGACGGCGCCGAGGCGGCGGGCCTTGCCCGGCAGCGACAGCGGGACCGTCTCCATCTTCTCGTAGTGTTCCAGCTCGACCTGGAACAGCCGGACCATCTCCAGCGCCAGCCCGACCGTCCCCGCGAACGCGACGGCGGAGTACTCGTCGCCGCGCTGCACCTTGTCGAGACGGCGGTAGGCGATGCGGTTGCCCTGCGTGGCGCGCCGGTCGCCCGCCATCATGACCCCGCCGGGGAACGTCAGCGCCAGGACGGTCGTGCCGTGCGGCAGCTCCGGGAGGTCCCCGTCCGGCACCCGGTTGACGGGCAGCAGCTCGGGGGAGTGGACGCGCAGGAGGTCGACGAACGACGCCGACCCCGCCTCGAAGAACTCGGGCGGCATCCCCTGGTCCTCGGTCCGGCCGATCACGGCGACTCCCCTCCGCTGGACGATCCCTGGATCCCGATCCTTCCACACCGATCTCAAGCCTGTCCCTTGTGAGGGGACGACCCCCCACACCCCCCGGTTCGCTGTCGCTCAAGCTTCGGGGGCCTCCGGCGGGTCCTTCTGGCCGCGCGTGGCGCCCGCGCAGGCGACGATGACGCAGCAGATCGCGATCCACTGGCGTCCGGTGAGGATCTCGCCGAGCAGCGCGACGCCGACGAGCGCGGCCACGGCGGGCTCCAGGCTCATCAGGATCCCGAACACGCGTGCGGGCATCCGCCGCAGCGCCTCCATCTCCAGCGAGTACGGGATCACCGACGACAGCAGCCCCACCCCGAGCCCGATGAGTAGCAGCGTCGGGTCGAGCAGCGCCGAGCCCCCGGCCGTGATCCCCACCGGCAGGATGACGATCGACCCGACGACGCTGGCGACGGCCAGGCCGGTCGAGCCGGAGAACCGCTGCCCGGTCGCGGCGGTCAGCAGGATGTAGGCCGCCCAGCAGCCCCCGGCGATCAGCGCGCACGCGATCCCGACCGGATCGACGTGGCCGGACCCGCCCCGGGCGAGCAGGACGACCCCCGCCCCCGCCAGGACGGCCCACAGCGCGTCCCGTGGACGCCGCGACGCGGAGATCGACACCGCCAGCGGGCCGAGGAACTCGATCGTCACCGCGACGCCGAGCGGGATCCGCGCGAACGCCTGGTAGATCGAGAAGTTCATCAGCGCCAGCGCCAGCCCGAAACCGGCGGCGATGGCGAGGCTGGAGCGGGAGTGGTCGCGCAGCACCGTCCGCAGTGCCCGGCGGCCCACGAACCCCAGCACGATCGCCGAGGTCAGCAGTCGGACCGTCACGACGGTGGTCGGCGGCATCCGGTCGAAGAGGTGCTTGGCCATACCCGCCCCGAGCTGCACGGAGATGATGCCGAGCAGGATCAGCGCGGGCGGTGGGACCGATCCAAGTGAGAGCGTACGTTTTGGCCAAGACGCCCGGGACTCGCCCCCGTACGATCCCGGCGCCTCAGCCAGCGCCATGCATCACTCCCATTCGAAGAACCTCGCGGCCAGCGCGAGCCCGGCGACCGCCCACACGGCGAGGACGAGCAGGGCCGTGCAGGGAAGGGCCGCGCCGTCCTGGAGGACGTCGCGCAACCCCTCGGCCAGGGCCGAGATCGGCAGCAGTTCCAGCGCGTCCCGCACCCCGTCCGGGAAGTCGTCCAGCGGGAAGATGACGCCGCCGACCGCCAGCAGCAGGACGTACACGAGGTTCGCGGCGGCGAGCGTGGCCTCGGCGCGCAGCGTCCCCGCCATGAGCAGCCCGAATCCGCTGAACGCGGCCGTCCCGAGCAGCAGCAGGACGAGCACCGAGCCGGGGTCGCCCTTCGGGTGCCAGCCGAGCGCGAACGCCACCGCGCAGATCACCACGGCCTGCACCGCCTCGACCGCGAGCACGCTGAGGGTCTTGGCGGCGATCAGGCCGCCGCGCGGCAGCGGGGTCGCGCCGAGCCGTTTCAGGACGCCGTAGCGCCGCTCGAACCCCGTCCCGATCGCCTGCCCGGTGAACGCCGTGGACATCACCGCCAGCGCCAGGACGCCGGGCGCGAGGAAGTCGACACGACGCCCGGAGCCGAGATCGACCAGAGACGTGGCGCTGAAAAGGACGAGCAGCACCACCGGGATGATCAACGTCAGCAGCAACTGCTCGCCGTTGCGCAGCACGCCGCGCAGCTCGTAGGCGGCCTGCGCCAGGACCATCCGCGACAGCGGCGCGGCACCGGGCGCCGGGGACAGGTCCAGCGGCGCGGTCATGAGCGAAGCTCCCGTCCGGTCAGTTCGAGGAAGACGTCCTCCAGGGTGCGGCGCTCGATCCGCAGGTCCTCGGTGAGGACGCCGTGCGAGGCGCACCAGGCGGTGACCGTGGCGAGCAACTCGGGCCGCACGTCCGCCTCGATCAGGTAGTGCCCGGCGGGCGACTCCTTGGCGGCGCTCCCGGCGGGCAGCGCCGACAGCAGCTCCTCCAGGCCGAGGCCGGGACGGGCGCGGAACCGCAGCTGCCGCTCCGCGCCGGTCAGCTCGGCCGGGGCGCCCTCGGCGACGAGCCTTCCGTGGTCGACGATGGCGACGTGGTCGGACAGCCGCTCGGCCTCGTCCATGTTGTGCGTGGTGAGGACGACCGCCGCCCCGGCGGCGCGCAGCTCCTCGATCAGCTCCCAGGTGGCGTGCCTGGCCTGCGGGTCGAGGCCGGTGGTGGGTTCGTCCAGGAAGACCAGCTCGGGCCGTCCGATCACGGCGACGGCCAGCGACAGCCGCTGCTGCTGCCCGCCCGACATGCGGCGGAACGGGGTGCGGGCGTGCTCGGTGAGCCCGAGCCGCTCCAGCAGCGCGGCCGGGTCGAGCGGCGTCGCGTGGAACGAGGCGACCAGGCGCAGGAACTCCCCGGCGCGGGCCGTGCCGGGGACGCCGCCGCTCTGCGGCATCACCCCTACCCGGGGTCGCAGCTCCCGGCCGTCGGCGGCGGGGTCGCGGCCGAGGACGCGGACCGTCCCGGAGTCGGCCCGCCGGAACCCCTCGCAGATCTCGATCGTGGTGGTCTTGCCCGCGCCGTTCGGACCGAGCAGCGCGGTCACCGCGCCCCGGGCGGCGCGCAGCGACAGACCGTCCACGGCCCGCCGCTCACCGTAGCGCTTGACGAGCGCGTCCAGCTCGACGGCGGCGTCTCCGGGGGGCGTCATGAGGACGAGTCTAAGCCGGTGGGGGTACGGGCTCCGCGCCTGGTCCCGCCCGTCCGGCGGGGCGCCGCGATCGGCTCCCCGCCGGGACGCCGGACGGAAGTGGATCTAGTTTCGCCCGCGCGGGCCGGGGGAATTGACGGCCTGTCGCCGCGCCGCGCCCGGCGACCTGGGGCCCGCCACCGTCGCCGGGTCCCAAGGAGGTGGGGGATGGCGTTTCATGTCGATTCTGAGGTGGGGCGGCTTCGGGGGGTGCTGCTGCATCGGCCCGAGCTGTCGCTGAAGCGGCTGACCCCGTCGAACGCCGCCGGTCTGCTGTTCGACGACGTGTTGTGGGTCAGGCGGGCCGTGGAGGAGCACGAGGAGTTCGAGGACGTGCTGCGCGCGCGGGGCGTCCGGACGTACCTGGTGCTCGACCTGCTGCGAGAGACGGTCGAGAACCTTGAGGCCCGCGTGCACATCCTCGACGCGGTCGTCGACCCGCACTGGTTCGGGCCGCTCGCCGTCGACCCGATCCGCAACTGCTTCGACGCGATGGACGCGGCGGAGCTGAGTTCGTTCCTGGTCGGCGGCATCACCAAGCGGGAGCTGCTGGAGCGGATGCCGGAGCCCGCGTCGATCGCGTTCCACTCGATGCCGATGGACGGGTTCGTCCTGCCGCCGCTGCCGAACCACCTGTTCACCCGCGACACGTCCTGCTGGATCTACGACGGCGTGTCGATCAACACGATGCGCATGAAGGC
The DNA here is from genome assembly GCF_039537545.1 of Actinomadura meridiana. NCBI lineage: Bacteria > Bacillati > Actinomycetota > Actinomycetes > Streptosporangiales > Thermomonosporaceae > Actinomadura > Actinomadura meridiana. Next base: position 641,734 of record NZ_BAABAS010000004.1, on the reverse strand, counting down.
CCGGATGCGCGAGACGGTGAACATGGAGGCGATCTACCGGTGGCATCCGCTGTTCGCGGAGGGCTACGGCAGGCCGGGCCCGGACGGCTTCCGCGTCTGGAACCGGGGCATGGAGATGGCCCCGGCGACGCTGGAGGGCGGCGACGTCCTGGTCATCGGGAACCGCGCCGTCCTGGTCGGGATGAGCGAGCGGACGCAGCCGCAGGCCGTCGAGATGCTGGCCCAGTCGCTGTTCGCCGCCGGGGCCTGTGACCGGATCGTCGCGCTGCGGATGCCGAGCAAGCGGGCGTTCATGCACCTGGACACCGTCATGACGATGGTCGACCACGGCGTGTTCACCACGTACGCGGGGATGGGGACGCTGCCGTCCTACACGATCGAGCCAGGCGACACCGAGAAGGAACTGAAGATCACCGACCATCCGCCGGAGGACATGAACCGGGCCATCGCGGCGGCGCTCGACCTGGACGACATCAAGGTCCTCACCCCGACGCAGGACGTGTTCGCCGCCGAACGCGAGCAGTGGGACGACGGCTCCAACGTCCTCGCGGTCTCTCCCGGCGTGGTCATCGCCTACGAACGCAACGCCACGAGCAACAACCATCTGACCCGCAACGGGATCGAGGTCATCACGATCCGGGGCAGCGAACTCGGCCGCGGACGTGGCGGACCGCGCTGCATGAGCTGCCCGATCGAACGGGACGCCTGACATGCGGGTCGTCGTCGCACTCGGCGGAAACGCACTGGTCAGGCGGGGCGAGACACCGGACGCCGGGCCGCAGCGCGGCAACGTCGACCGGGCCGTGCGGGCGCTGGCGCCGCTCGCCGAACGGCACGAGCTGATCGTCACGCACGGGAACGGGCCGCAGGTCGGGGTGCTGGCGCTGGAGAGCGTCAACGACCCGAACCTGACCCGCCCCTACCCCCTCGACACCATCGGCGCCGAGACCCAGGGCATGATCGGCTACTGGATGCTCCAAGCGCTGCAGAACGCGCTGCCCGGCCGCCAGGTCATGGCGATGATCAACCAGACGCTGGTGTCGGCGGTCGACCCGGCGTTCCAGAACCCGACCAAGTTCGTCGGCCAGGTCTACGACCAGGAGGAGGCGGAGAAGCTCGCCGCCGAGTACGGCTGGACGGTCCGGCAGGACGGCGACGGCTGGCGGCGCGTCGTCCCGTCCCCGCGCCCGCAGCGGGTGATCGAGACCCGGTTGATCAGGGAGCTGGTCCGGCTCGGCACGGTCGTGGTCTGCGCGGGCGGCGGCGGCATCCCGGTGTTCCGCAACGACGTCGGGCGCCTCCAGGGCGTGGAGGCGGTGATCGACAAGGATCTCACCGCGTCCGTCCTGGCCGAGAGCATGGACGCGGACGCGCTGTTGATCCTCACCGACGTCCCGCGCGTCATGCGGAACTTCGGTACCCCCGACCAGGAGGAGATCGGCCACACGACCCCGCACGAGCTGCGCGCCGAGGAGTTCCCCGCCGGGTCGATGGGCCCGAAGGTGGAGGCGGTGGCCGGCTTCGTCGAGCGCACCGGCGACATGGCCGCGATCGGACGGCTCGACCAGTGCGTCGAGATCCTCGACGGCGCCGCCGGAACGATCGTCACCCCCAACGCGACCTGGCCGCTGGCGAGCACCCTGTGACCGCCGGGACGGGGGCCCGGCCGGTCTCGTTCGCCCGCAGCCTGCTGCGCACCAAACCCGTCGATCGGATCGTCGCGGAGGGCGGGCACGGCGAGGGCGGCGAGCTGAAGCGGACGATGAGCCTGCTCCAGCTCACCCTGTTCAGCGTCGGCGCCACCCTCGGCACCGGGATCTTCGTCGTGCTCGGCGAGGCGGTGCCGAAGGCCGGGCCCGCGGTCGTGCTGTCGTTCGTCCTCGCCGCCGTCACCGCGCTGTTCTCCGCCCTGTCGTACGCGGAGCTGGCCGGGACGATCCCCGTCTCCGGCTCGTCGTACTCCTACGCCTACGCCACGCTCGGCGAGCTGGTCGCGTGGGTGTGCGGCTGGTGCCTGCTGCTGGAGTACGCCGTGTCGGTGTCGGCCGTCGCGGTCGGCTGGGGCTCCTACCTCAACGAGTTCTTCGACGACGCGGCCGGGTTCACGATCCCCGTCGAGCTGAGCGCCCCGCCGGGCGACGGCGGCTGGATCAACCTCCCGGCCGTGGTCGTCGTGCTGTTCGCGACGTTCCTGCTGCTGCGCGGGACGTCCGAGAGCGCGACCGCCAACACGATCATGGTCTTCCTCAAGATCGCCGTGCTGCTGTTCTTCTGCGCGGTCGCGTTCACGGCGTTCGACTCGGGGAACCTCAGCCCGTTCGCGCCGATGGGCTGGGCGGGGATCAGCGCGGCGGGCTCCAAGGTCTTCTTCTCCTACATCGGGTTCGACGCCGCCTCCACGGCGGGCGAGGAGGCGAAGAACCCGCGCCGCGACCTGCCGCTCGCGATCATCCTGTCACTGGCCATCGTGACCGCCGTCTACGTGCTGGTCGGTCTCGCCGCCGTCGCCGCCATGCACTGGGAGCGGTTCTCGCTGTCCGGTGCCGAGGCGTCGCTGGCGCAGGTGCTGGACGAGGCGACCGGACGCTCCTGGCCCTCGATGATCCTGTCGCTCGGCGCGGTGGTCGCCATCGCCAGCGTCGTCCTCACCGTCATGTACGGGCAGACCCGCATCCTGTTCGCGATGTCCCGCGACGGGCTCATCCCGGACGTGTTCCAGAAGGTGAGCCCGAGGCGTCGCGTGCCCGTCGCCAACACGATCATCGTGGCGGCGTTCATCTCGGTCCTGGCCGCCGCGATCCCGCTCGGCCGTCTCGTGGACGCCACCAGCATCGGCACCCTGTTCGCGTTCGCGCTGGTCAGCGTTGGCGTCATCGTCCTGCGCCGGACCCGGCCCGACCTGCCGCGCAGCTTCCGCACCCCGCTGTACCCGGTGACGCCGCTGCTCGGCGTCGCGTTCTGCGTGTATCTCATGGTCGGCCTCGGCGGCGTGACCTGGCTGGTGTTCACCCTGTGGAGCCTCGTCGGTCTGGTCGCCTACTTCCTGTACGGTCGCCGCCACTCACGCCTGGCCGCTCCCTCCTCGGGAAGGGGGACGGCATGAGGGTCCTGGTCGGCTACTGTCCCGACGACCGGGGCGCCGACGCGCTGGCGCTGGCGGCCCTGCTCGTGCGTGTCCTGGACGCGCGGCTCGTGGTCACCAACGTCCACCCGCCGCCGTGGCCCGCGCGCGGACCCGGCTCGGTCGACGCCGAATGGGTCGCCTATCTCCGGGCCGAGTCGCGGGCGGCGCTCGACGACGCCGCCGCGAAACTCGCCGAGGCGGGCGTCCCCGAGACCGCCGTGACGTTCCGCGTCCACTCCCACCGGGGCAGCGGGCGGGGCCTCATCGAGGTCGCCGGGGACGTCGACGCGGGCCTCATCGTCGCCGGGTCGGCGCCGCGCGGGCGGCGTGGACGCATCGCCATCGGCAGCACCGCCGACCAACTCCTGCACGGCTCGCCCGTCCCCGTCCTGCTCGCCCCGCGCGGCTACGCCGACGACCCGCCGGGAGGGTTCGACCGCCTGACGGTCGCGTACTGGCGGCGCCGCGCCTCGGACGGCCCGCTGACGGCCGTCGCCGAGATCGCCGGGTCGCTGGGTGTGCCGCTGCGGCTGCTCACCCTCGTGCTGCGCCCGCCGGGCCTGGCGGCGAAGCTCAGGAACGTGGGCGACGTCCTGGACCGCCAGGTCGCCCAGGCCGACGCCGACCTGGACCATGCCGCCGGGCTTCTGGCGCGGTCTCCCGGCGGAACGTCGGTGGAGCGGCTGGCGGTGGTCGGGACCGGGGTCGCGAAGACCCTCGGCACCGTCGATATGCTGCCCGGCGAGATCCTGGCCTGCCAGTCCAGCCACGACGGGCCGCTGCGCACGGTCTTCCTCGGGGAGAGCTCCGGCAAGATCGTCCGGGCCGCGCCGTGCCCGGTGCTGCTCCTGCCGCGCGGCGTCGCACCGGGCGGAAGCCAAGCTTAGGTAAGGCTTACCTGCGTGAGGCACGACATCGGGAAAGCGGTGTTTGGCGGGAAGGAATTACGGCACACTGATGTTGTGAAAAACGTGAGCGAGGATCGGACGAGCACGGAGGCCGCCACCGCGCGGCCCTTCGGCACGCCCTCCACGCCTGGTAGGGCCGAGCGCGACACCCGCGCCCGGGTCGCCCGGCTGATCCTCGAACACGGGCCGGTCACGGCGTCCACACTGGGGGAGCGCGTCGGTCTCACGCCCGCCGCGATCCGCCGCCATCTGGACGCCCTGCTCGCCGACGGCATGATCGAGGTCCGCAAGGCACGGACGCCGCAGACCCGGCGCGGCCGGGGACGTCCCGCCAAGTGGTTCGCCATCACCGACGCCGGGCGCAGCGCGTTCGTGCACGCCTACGACGACCTGGCGACGAGCGCGCTGCGGTTCATCGCCGAGACGGCGGGCGACCACGCGGTCGCCGAGTTCGCCCGGCGCCAGATCGCCGACCTGGAGCGCCGCTACCGGCCCGTCGTGCAGGACGCCCCGCCCCACCAGCGGGCCCGCACGCTCGCCGAGGCGCTGTCGGCCGACGGCTACGCGGCCGCCTCGGCCAAGGCGCCCCAGCCGGGCGGCGGCGAGCAGCTGTGCCAGCACCACTGTCCCGTCGCGCACGTCGCCGCGGAGTTCCCGCAGCTGTGCGAGGCCGAGACCGAGGCGTTCAGCCGCCTGCTGGGCACGACCGTCCAGCGGCTGGCCACGATCGCCCACGGCGACGGGATATGCACGACCCACGTCAGCCCCCGCTCCCTGTGCGGCGGTGGCGACGAGGAGACAGAGACACATGACGAGGAGTCCGGAGGGACCTCCCTATGACTACGGCAGCCCACCCTGAGCTGGAAGGGCTCGACAGGTACAAGTTCGGCTGGGCCGACTCGGACGAGGCGGGGGCCTCGGCGCGGCGCGGTCTGAACGAGGACGTCGTCCGCGACATCTCGGGCAAGAAGGGCGAGCCCGACTGGATGCTCGACCTGCGCCTCAAGGGCCTGCGGCTGTTCAGCAAGAAGCCGATGCCCACCTGGGGGTCCGACCTGTCGGAGATCGACTTCGACAACATCAAGTACTTCGTCCGGTCCACCGAGCAGCAGGCCGGGTCCTGGGAGGAACTTCCCGAGGACATCAAGAACACCTACGACAAGCTCGGCATCCCCGAGGCGGAGAAGCAGCGCCTCGTCGCGGGCGTCGCCGCGCAGTACGAGTCGGAGGTCGTCTACCACAAGATCCGCGAGGACCTTGAGGAGAAGGGCGTCCTGTTCCTCGACACCGACACCGGCCTGCGCGAGCACCCCGAGATCTTCCAGGAGTACTTCGGCTCGGTGATCCCCGTCGGCGACAACAAGTTCGCCGCGCTGAACACCTCCGTGTGGTCGGGCGGCTCGTTCATCTACGTGCCGCCGGGCGTGCACGTGGAGATCCCGCTCCAGGCCTACTTCCGGATCAACACCGAGAACATGGGGCAGTTCGAGCGGACGCTGATCATCGCCGACGAGGGCTCGTACGTCCACTACGTCGAGGGTTGTACCGCTCCGATCTACAAGTCGGACTCGCTGCACTCCGCCGTCGTCGAGATCGTCGTGAAGAAGGACGCCCGCGTCCGCTACACGACCATCCAGAACTGGTCCAACAACGTCTACAACCTGGTGACCAAGCGCGCCGTCGCCTACGAGGGCGCCACCATGGAGTGGGTCGACGGCAACATCGGCTCCAAGGTCACCATGAAGTACCCGGCGGTGTACCTGCTCGGCGAGCACGCCAAGGGCGAGACCCTGTCGATCGCGTTCGCGGGCGCCGACCAGCACCAGGACGCGGGCGCCAAGATGGTGCACGCCGCGCCCAACACCTCCTCCAGCATCATCTCCAAGTCGGTGGCGCGCGGCGGCGGCCGCACGTCCTACCGGGGCCTGGTGCAGATCCAGGAGGGCGCCGAGCACAGCAAGTCCACGGTGAAGTGCGACGCGCTGCTCGTCGACCAGATCAGCCGGTCCGACACCTATCCCTACGTCGACGTCCGCGAGGACGACGTCGAGATGGGCCACGAGGCCACCGTCTCCAAGGTGTCGGAGCAGCAGCTGTTCTACCTGATGAGCCGCGGCCTCACCGAGGACGAGGCGATGGCGATGATCGTGCGCGGGTTCGTCGAACCCATCGCGCGCGAGCTGCCGATGGAGTACGCCCTTGAGCTGAACCGGCTCATCGAGCTTCAGATGGAAGGAGCCGTCGGCTGATGGGGCTCGACACCAAGCCTCTCTCGACGCTGCACCGGAAGGCGTCGTTCGACCTCGGCGACTTCGACGTGCCGACGGGCCGCGAGGAGGAGTGGCGGTTCACGCCGCTGCGCCGCCTGCGCGGCCTGCACAACGGCACCGCCGACGAGGGCGGCAAGGTGCTGGTCGAGGCGGAGGCGGCGCCGGAGGTGACGGTCGAGACCGTCGACCGCGACGACCCGCGCCTCGGGACGGCCCACGTGCCGTCCGACCGGGTCAGCGCGCAGGCGTGGACGGCGTTCACGCACGCGACCGTCGTGACCGTGCCGAAGGAGGCCGTCGCGTCGGCGCCGACCGTGCTGCGGATCCACGGCGAGGACGCCCTGTCGCCCGGCGGGGCCGCCGCCTACGGCCACACCACGGTGATCGTGGAGCCGTTCGCCGAGGCCACCCTCGTGCTGGCGCACCGGGGCGCCGCGACCTACGCCGACAACGTCGAGTTCATCGTCGGCGACGGCGCCCGCCTGTCGGTGATCAGCCTCCAGGACTGGGCGGACGGCAGCGTGCACGTCTCCCACCAGCACGCCCGGCTCGGCCGCGACGCGCGGTTCGTGTCGCACAACGTGTCGCTCGGCGGCGACGTCGTGCGGATCTCGCCGTCCATCTCCTACGACGGGCCCGGCGGCGACGCCGAGCTGTACGGGGTGTACTTCGCGGACGGCGGCCAGCACCTGGAGCACCGGCTCCTCGTCGACCACGCCGTCCCGAACTGCCGCAGCCGCGTCGACTACCGGGGCGCCCTCCAGGACCAGGACGCCCACGCCGTCTGGATCGGCGACGTGATCATCCGCGCGGAGGCGGAGGGCACCGACACCTACGAGCTGAACCGCAACCTCGTCCTCACCGACGGGACGCGGGTCGACTCCGTCCCCAACCTGGAGATCCTCACCGGTGAGGTCGCCGGGGCCGGGCACGCCTCGGCGTCCGGTCGCCTCGACGACGAGCACCTGTTCTACCTCCAGGCCCGCGGCATCACCTTCGACGAGGCGCGCCGCATGGTCGTGCGCGGCTTCCTCGGCCAGCTCGTCGAGCGCATCGAGGTCGCCGAGGTGCGCGAGAAGGTGCGCGAGGCCATCGAGGCCGAGCTCGACACGGGCGCGGCCGACACGGGGGCGCGTGGATGACGTACGTCAAGGTCTGCGCGCTGGACGAGGTCCCGGTGGACGGGGCCATCGCCGTCGAGGTCGACGACACGCCCGTCGCGGTCGCGCGCAGCGGCGAGGACCTCTACGCCCTCAGCGACATCTGCTCGCACGCCGAGGTGTCCCTCTCCGAGGGGGAGATCTACGACGGCACGATCGAGTGCTGGCTGCACGGGTCGTGCTTCGACCTGCGCACGGGCAAGCCCACCAACCCGCCGGCCACACAGCCGGTCGCCACCTACAAGGTCAAGGTCGAGGACGGCGACGTCTACGTCTCGCTCGCGGCCGACGACTGACACATACATTCGACTAAGGACTAGAAGCACCATGGCCACCCTTGAGATCCGCGACCTTCACGTCTCCGTCGGCGACGGCTCCGACGGGTCGAAGGAGATCCTGCGCGGGGTCGACCTCACCGTGCGGGCGGGCGAGACCCACGCGATCATGGGCCCGAACGGCTCCGGCAAGTCCACCCTCGCCTACGCCGTCGCCGGGCACCCGAAGTACGAGGTGACGTCCGGCGCCGTCACCCTCGACGGCGAGGACGTCCTCGCCATGTCCGTCGACGAACGCGCCCGCGCCGGGCTGTTCCTCGCGATGCAGTACCCCGTCGAGGTGCCCGGCGTGTCCGTCTCCAACTTCCTGCGCTCCGCCGTGACCGCCGTGCGCGGCGAGGCCCCGAAGCTGCGCGAGTTCTCCAAGGAGATGAAGCAGGCGATGGACGCCCTGGCCATCGACCCGGCGTTCGCGCAGCGCAGCCTGAACGAGGGTTTCTCCGGCGGCGAGAAGAAGCGGCACGAGATCCTCCAGCTGGAGATGCTGAAGCCGAAGGTCGCCGTGCTGGACGAGACCGACTCCGGCCTCGACGTCGACGCGCTCAAGGTCGTCGCCGAGGGCGTGAACCGGTTCGCGGCGGGTGACACCGGCGTCCTGCTGATCACCCACTACACGCGCATCCTGCGCTACGTGAAACCCGACTTCGTGCACGTGTTCGCGGCCGGCCGCGTCGTCGCCGAGGGCGGCCCCGAACTCGCCGACGAGCTTGAGGACCAGGGGTACGAGAAGTATGTGAAGGCGGGCGCGTCCCTATGAACCTGCTGCCGGAGGAGCTGAAGAAGGACTTCCCGCTGCTTCAGCGCACGGTTCGCGGCGGGCGCCCTCTGGTGTATCTCGACTCGGGCGCGACGTCGCAGAAGCCCGTCCGCGTCCTGGAGGCCGAGCGGGAGTTCTACGAGCGGCACAACGCGGCACCGCACCGGGGCGCGCACCAGCTCGCCGAGGAGGCCACGGAGGCCTACGAGAACGCCCGCGCGTCCATCGCCCGGTTCATCGGCGCGTCGCCCTCCGAGGTCGTGTTCACCAAGAACGCCACCGAGGCCATCAACCTGGTCGCGTACGCGATGAGCAACGCCGCGACCGCGGGCCCCGAGGCCGAGCGGTTCGCGGTCGGCCCCGGCGACGAGGTCGTGGTGTCGGAGATGGAGCACCACGCCAACCTCGTCCCGTGGCAGCAGCTCTGCCGGCGGACCGGGGCGACGCTGCGCTGGTTCGGCATCACCGACGACGGCCGTCTCGACCTGGAGCACCTCGACGACCTCGTCAACGAGCGCACCAAGATCGTGGCGCTGACGCACCAGTCGAACGTGCTCGGCACCGTCCCGCCGATCGAGCGGATCGCGGCGCGCGCCCACGCCGTCGGCGCGCTCGTGCTGCTCGACTCCGCGCAGGCCGTGCCGCACCAGCCGGTGGACGTCGCCGCGCTCGGCGCCGACTTCCTGGCGTTCTCCGGCCACAAGATGCTCGGCCCGACCGGCATCGGCGTGCTGTGGGGCCGGGGTGAGCTGCTGGCCGCGCTGCCGCCGTTCATCACCGGCGGATCCATGATCGAGGTCGTCCACATGGAGGAGACCACGTTCATGCCGCCGCCGCAGCGGTTCGAGGCGGGCGTGCCGATGACCGCGCAGGCCATCGGGCTCGGCGCCGCCTGCGAGTACCTCGCCGAGATCGGCATGGACCGGATCCACGCCCACGAGGAGGCCCTCGTCGGCTACTCCCTAGAACGGCTCGCCGAGATCCCCGGGGTGCGGATCATCGGCCCCGGCACCACGGAGGCGCGCGGCGGCGCCGTGTCGTTCACCGTGGAGGACATCCACCCGCACGACGTCGGCCAGGTCCTGGACGACCTGGGCGTCGCGGTCCGCGTCGGCCAGCACTGCGCGTGGCCGATCTGCCGCCGCTTCGCGATCCCGGCGACGACCCGCGCGACGTTCTACCTCTACAACACCCTCGGCGACGTGGACGCGCTCACCGACGGGATCAGGCAGGCCCAGAAGTTCTTCGGCACCACCTGAGGAACAGCACCGGGAACCGCCCTGTTGTAGCGAAAGAGTTCGGAAAGGACGCCATGCATCTTGAGGGGATGTACCAGGAGGTCATCCTGGATCATTACCGCAACCCCCATCACAAGGGGCTGCGGGAGCCGTTCGAGGGCGAGGCGCACCACGTCAACCCGACGTGCGGCGACGAGGTGACGCTGCGCGTCCACCTGGACGGCGACGGCCAGGCCGCCACGGTCGCCGACGTGTCCTACGACGCGATGGGCTGCTCCATCAGCCAGGCCAGCGCCTCGGTGATGTCCGACCTGGTCATCGGCAAGTCCGTCAAGGAGGCGATGGCGGTCGGCGAGGAGTTCCTCACGCTGATGCAGTCGCGCGGCCAGGACATCGAACCCGACGAGGACGTCCTGGAGGACGCCATCGCCTTCGCCGGGGTCTCCAAGTACCCGGCCCGCATCAAGTGCGCCCTGCTCGCCTGGATGGCGTGGAAGGACGCGACAGCCCGCGCCCTGGGCGAGGCCCGATGACCGCAGCGAAGCGAGGATCTTCGGGCGGAGCGCCCGGGGGTCCGGGGGTCGCCACCCAGAGAGGTAGAGCATCATGAGCGAACCGACCGAGACCGCCGCTCCCGACAGCGTCGCCCCTGACAGCGCCGTTCCCGAGAGTGCGGTCGCTGGCGGCGCCGTCCCCGACGAGGACATCCTCGAAGCCCTCAAGGACGTCGTCGACCCCGAACTCGGCATCAACGTCGTCGACCTGGGTCTGGTGTACGGCGTCACCCTGACCGACGAGGTCGCCACCCTGGACATGACCCTCACCAGCGCCGCCTGTCCGCTCACCGACGTGATCGAGGACCAGGCGCACAGCGCGCTGGAGGGCATGGTCAAGGACGTCAAGATCAACTGGGTGTGGCTGCCGCCGTGGGGCCCCGACAAGATCACCGACGAGGGTCGCGACCAGCTCCGCGCCCTCGGCTTCAACGTCTGACCCACGTCTGACCCACACCGCACCAAAGGCCGCGCCGAGGGCGCGGCCTTACGTGTACCTGGTGATTTCTCCACTTAGGGTGGGGTTTGTGGTTGACGAGTTCTCTGATGGTGACCCGGAGTTGAGGGCACGGCGGGCGGTTTCGTTCGGCGGGAACGCCGCCGCGTACGCGGAGGAGCGGCCCGACTATCCCGTCGCGGCCGTGCGGTGGGCGTTGGAGCCGGTCGCGGACCGCCGGCCGTTGCGGGTGCTCGACCTCGCCGCCGGGACCGGCAAGCTGACCGGGGTGCTGCTCCGGTCAGGGGTGGACGTGGCGAACCTCGTCGCCGTCGAGCCCGACCCGGCGATGCTGGCGGAGCTGCGGCGCCGCCTGCCGCAGGTGCGGGCGGTCGAGGGCGCGGCCGAGCGGATCCCGCTGGGCGACGGCACCGTCGACGCGGTGGTCGTCGGGCAGGCCATGCACTGGTTCGACCTCGACCGGGCGCTGCCGGAGATCCACCGCGTGCTCGCCGACGGCGGCGTGCTCGCCGGACTGTGGAACACCGACGACGACCGGGTGCCGTGGGTGGCGGAGATGCGGCGGGTGTCGCGGAGCGGCGTCCCCTCCGTGGGGGACGGGCTGAAGCCGCTCGACCTCGGGGAGTGGTTCCCCGGGTTCGAACGGGCCGACTTCCCGCACGCGCAGCGCCGGACGGCCGAGTCGATGGCCGCGACCGTCGGGACGCACTCGCGCGTGCTGGTCCTGGACGACGCGGAGCGCGCGGCCGTCATGGCGCGCCTGCTGGGGTACCTGCGCGCCACGCCGGAGACGGAGGGGGAGTTCGACCTGCCGATCGTCACCCTCACGGTCCGTGCTCGGCGGGCGGGCTAGGGGCCTTCGGCTTGGCGGGCCACAGCGTGTAGGTGATCGGCCAGATCGACCAGACCGCGAGGACGACGCCGAGGCGGCTGAGCCAGCCGTGCAGGGCCTCGGTGCGGTCGGCGTCGTCCACCCACGCGATCATGATGAGCAGGAAGCCGCAGGCGAGGGCGGTGGCGAGCGCGGCCTTGCCGAACTCGCGCCACTCGTAGCGGGCGCGGGCCGCGCCGTGCTCGGGCTTGCCGCGCGGCGGCGGACCGCCCGCGAAGCGGTGCGCGAACCGCTCGTCGGCCCAGCGGACGGTGCTGTGCCCGAACGCGACCGAGTACCCGAGGCAGGCGGCGGCGAACCCGTGCGCGAACCCGGCCGTCCCGCCGTCGTGCAGGTCGATGGTGGTGGCGGCCAGCAGGACGAGGTCGACGAGCGGCACGCCCAGCAGCAGCGCCGCGCCCGTCCCGCGCATGCGCAGCAGGTACCGGGTGGCGAGCCCGGCCGCGAGCACGACCCAGAAACCGACCTCACAACCGGCGATGACCGCGATCAGCACGTGGAGCCCCTCTCTCGACGGTTCCATCGTCCTGCCGGACGGGCCGCGGATCGTCGTCCGCTGTGCCGGTTCCGGTGGTCGTCCGAAGGATGTACGGGGCGTCCTCACCCAGGTGGAGGAGCGGGCGGCGCGGAGATGCTGAGATGGAGGGGTTCTCATCTGCTGGTTGGGGAGTGAGTGAGGGTGAGTGTTCGTGCGTGTCTGCGCGCAGGTCCGGGAACGCTGGGGCGGAATGTCGGCGGTGTCGGTACGGTGTGTGATGTGCAGGTCACTCAGGCGTACCGGTTCGCGTTGGACCCGACGCCCGCGCAGCGGCGGGCGTTGGTCTCGCATGCGGGTGCGGCGCGCTTCGCGTGGAACTGGGCTCTGGCCGCCTGCACCACACGCCACCAGGCTGAAGGCACATGGTGGTCGGCGACCGACCTGCACCGGTTGTGGAACCAGACCAAGAAGGCCGACCCCACGCTGGGCTGGTGGGCTCAGAACTCCAAGTGCGTGTATCAGGAGGCGTTCCGCGACCTGGACCGGGCGCTGCGCGACTTCGTCCGATCCCGCAACGGGCAGCGCAAGGGCCGCCGGTTGGGGTTTCCTCGGTTCAAGAAGTGGGGCCGGTGCCGGGACTCGTTCCGGTTCTCCACCGGTGTCATGCGCTGTGCGGGCCGGACCGTGACCCTGCCACGCCTGGGCACCATCGGTACGCACGAGTCGACCCGCAAGCTGGCCCGGCGCTTGGAGGGCGGCCCGGCGCGGGTCTTGTCGGCGACGGTGTCGCGGACGGGGCATCGCTGGCACGTGTCGTTCACCGTGCGGATCGACCGTGAGGTGCCCGAACGGCACGCCCGCCCCGGCAGCGCCGTGGGTGTCGATCTGGGCGTGTCGACGCTGCTGACGGCCGTCGACAACAGTGGCTCGGTGATCGAGATCGCCGGGCCGAAGGCGCTGCGGGCGGGGTTGCGGGCACTGGCGCGGCTCAGCCGGGCGCACGCCCGCACACAGCCGGGGTCGGCGAACCGGGCCAAGGCGGCTGGGCGGCTGGCCCGCCACCACGCCCGCATCACCCACGTCCGCGCCGACGCCCTCCACAAAGCCACTACCATGCTGGCCGCCCAGTACGAGACCGTTGTGGTCGAAGACCTCAACGTGGCCGGGATGCTGGCCAACCGGCGGCTGGCCCGCGCAATCGCCGACGCCGGGTTCGGGCGAGCGCGGCAGATGCTCGCTTATAAGACCGGATGGAACGCTGGAAGCTTGGTGGTCGCCGACCGCTGGTTCCCATCCTCCAAGAAATGCTCGGGTTGCGGGAGGCCAAAGCCAAACCTCTCCCTGTCCGAGCGTACCTACCGTTGTGGCGGCTGCGGCCTGGTCACCGGCCGGGACGTCAACGCCGCCCGTAACCTGCTCAACCTCGCCGTCAGTGGGGCGGAGAGCCAAAACGCCTGTGGAGGCGATGTAAGACCCGGCCTGGCCGGGCGACCGCCTGCGAAGCAGGAACCCGGCACCGCATACGCGGGTCAGACCGGGACCGCCACCGCGCAAGCGGCGGCTACCCTGATGGCGAATTCTCACATTCGCTCACTTTGTCGGTAACGGTGCACAGGCTCACCACCCGCAAGGACGCGCTCATCGCCGTGGCGGCGCTGGCGGGCGGGCTGGTCATGCTCGCGGTCCACGGCTACTCGACGTGGACGGACGACTGGGACCCGTCGGTGTGGCTCCGGGTGTTCCCGCTGCTCGGGCTGTGCTCGGCGGTGCTGATGCGGCGGACGGCGCCGCTCGCCGCGCTGGCCCTCGCGACCCCGTTCAACATCGCCGACGTGGTCATGGGCCCGAGCATCGCCACCGCCATGATCTACGGGGACGCGCTGTACGCGGCGAGCCTGTACGGGCGGCGGCGGACGGCGGAATGGCTGCTCGGCACGACCACGGCGGCGTCGCTGGCGGTGGCCGCCGCGACCGGGATCGGGCTGCGCGGCTTCGCCGTCGGGGTCGTCGGCGGGTCGGTCGCCGGGGTGGTGTGGGTCGCGCCGGTGCTGACGGCGATGACCGTCCGGGAGCACCGGCACCGGGCGCAGGCGGAGCGGCAGCGGGCCGAGCAGGTGGCGCGGCTCGCCGAGCTGGACCGGCGGGCGGCCGTGACCGCCGAACGCGCCCGCATGGCCCGCGAGCTGCACGACGTGATCGCCAACCATCTGAGTGCCGTGGCATTGCACTCCTCGGCCGTGCTGAAGCTGCCCGGCCTCGACCGGGACGGCGTGGTGCGGGCCATGGAGGTCATCCGGGAGAACAGCGTCCAGGGCCTCGCCGAGATGCGCCGGATGATCGGGCTGCTGCGGGACGGCGACGACGACCCGGCGGCGCGGCCCCGGCTGGCGGAGCTGGAACGGCTCGTCCGGCACACCGGCAGGTCCGACCTGTCGGCGCGGCTGCGGGTCGTGGGGGAGCCGCCGGAGCTGCCCGCCGCCGTGGAGCTGGCCGCGTACCGGATCGTCCAGGAGGCGCTGACGAACGCGCTGAAGCACGCCGGGCCCGGCCGCGCCGACGTCGGCGTCGAGTACACGCGGCGGTGCGTGGTGATCGACGTGCTGAGCCCGCTCGGCGCGGGCGCGGCCCGGCTGCCCGGCACCGGGAGCGGGCTGGTCGGGATGCGCGAGCGCGCGATGATGCTGGCCGGAACGTTCGACGCGGGCCCGGACGGCGACCACCACTGGCGGGTGCACGCCGAGCTGCCCGTCGACCAGCGGTTCGCGGACGCGGAGGTGTCATGATCGCGGAGGTGTCATGATCGCGGAGGTGCCATGATCGAGGTGCTGGTCGCCGACGACCAGGCGGCGGTGCGGGCGGGGCTGGTGCTGATCCTGGGCGCGGCGCCCGGCGTCCGGGTCGTCGGGGAGGCGGCGGACGGGGCGCGCGCGGTGGAGCTGGCCCGGGAGCTGCGGCCCGACGTGGTGCTGATGGACGTCCGGATGCCCCGGCTCGACGGCATCGCGGCCACCCGGCAGATCGCGGACATCGCGAACGTCCTCGTGCTGACCACGTTCGACATGGACGAATACGTGTTCGGCGCCCTGCGTGCGGGCGCGGCGGGCTTCCTGCTCAAGGACGTGGACGCCGACAAGCTCGTCGAGGCGGTCCGGACGGTGGCGGCGGGCGAGGGGATCATCGCGCCACGGGTCACCCGGCGGCTCATCGAGGCTTTCGCCACCCACACGGCCCCGGCCCTGGCCGCCTCCGCGCCCGCCGAGCTGACGCCGCGCGAGCGCGAGGTGTTCGCCTGCCTGGGGCAGGGCCTGTCGAACGGGCAGATAGCGGCCCGCCTGGACATGGCGGAGACGACCACCAAAACCCATGTCAGCCGCATCCTGGGCAAACTGGGGCTGACCAGCCGCGTGCAGGCGGCCATCCTCGCCCGCGAGACGGCCACCGCCGAACTCCCCGGCCCCGACCCGAACCTTGGATCACCCGGACTGGGCTAGCCCGGCAGCGACGGTCTCAGCGCGACGGTCTCAGCGGGACAGGCTGCGGATCAGGTCGGCGACGCGGACGATGCCGAGGCAGCGGCCCAGCTCGTCCACGACCACCAGGTCGTCGTAGACGCGCTCGCCGTCCTGCCCGGCGGCCCGCAGCGCCGCGACCGCCGGGACGGTGCGCGGCACCGGCCGGGGCTCGTCGGCCAGCCGCGCGGCGGGCCTGCGGGCGTGCAGGGCGTGCCCGTAGGCGCCCGACAGCCGCAGCAGAAAGCGGGTCCGGTCCACCGTGCAGCGGGGGCGTTGCCGTTCGTCGACCAGGACGATGCTGGTGATGCCGGTCTCGGTGTTCAGCGCGTCCAGCACCTCCCCGGCGGTGGCGGTGTGCGGCAGGGTCACGGCGGGCAGCGTGAACTCCGAGACCCGCGGCCCGAGCCAGGTGTCCGGCCGCGCGGGCTCCTCGGCGGCCGCGACGGGAATGTGGACCGGCATCCCCGGCCGCCACTCCGGCGGGGCCAGCGCGGGCCCCTGGACGAGCCGCACCCCGGCGTCGCGCATGTGCAGCACCTGTTCGCGCGTCCCCATCTGCGGCGCCAGGACGTGCGTCTCCAGCCGGTGCGCCAGCTCCACCAGACTGCGCACCAGCGCGGCCCGGCGCGGTTCGGCGGCCGCGCGGCGGGCCAGCTCCGAGTCGAGCTTCAGCAGGTAGGACGCGCCGTCCACGAGCAGGTCGAGCGGCGCGTGGGCGGCGCCGAGCCCGGCGAGCCCGACGAGGTACCCGGCGCGGCGCAGCCCCGACAGGGCGGCGGTGACGGGCGGGCGCAGCGCGGGCGGGAACCCGCCCGACACGCACAGGATGAACTCCTGCGGGCGCCGTCCGGTGTCGCCGAGCCCGTGATGCAGTTCGGCGAGCAGGTCGTCGCCGCGGGCGAGGCTCTCGGCGCGCAGGCCGATCTGCAACGGGAGCGGCGTCCCGAGGTCGGAGGCGGCGCGGGCGGCCTCGACCGCACGGCGTATGTCCTCGGCGGCCGGGTCGATTCGCATCGGACCGGACGTCGCGGAAGGGGGCGCGTGCGCTTCCACCGCGACGACGGTCCCGGTGCTGAGATCGACGACCGGATGGAACACCGCTCGTGCGGGGAGGAGGGCGTCAAGGGCATCGACGGCTGCCACACACCGCATCATGGCGCCGACACATCGTCCAAACCAGATGTGTCAGCCGAAGTTAACCCACTATTCGCAGTTCAGAGGCCGTATCGGTCCAAAACGGTGTTCACTCATATCCCGCGTCCGCCGAGCAGGGCCGACAGCAGGTACGTGACGCCCGCGACGGCGGCGAGCCACACGTACGCGGAGATGTCGGCGCCGCGCAGCGCCTGGACGGTGAGCCCGCCGACCACGGCGACGGTGAGCACGTCGCCCGTCATCGCCGCCGCCCGCAGATGGGCGCGCGCCCGGGTGCCCGACCCGAAGCTCTCGCTGAGCGGAAGGGCGGGCTCGTTGCGCCGGTAGGCGAGGTAGGCCGCGTAGCCCGCCAGCGCGGCGAGCGCGGCGAGGGCCGTCCCGGACCGCCCGTCGGCGGCCAGCACGGCCCCGACCACCACACCGGCGCCGAGGACGACCCCGGGCACGGCCCACCTGCTGAGGCTGCGGCGTTCGGGAGCGATCCACATGGTGCCCATCCTTCCCCGATCCCGGCGAGGGCGCTCCTTCAACGCGCCGAGCGTTTCCATTGTGGGGGAACGCCCCCCCACACCCCCTAGAAGAACAGCTGTGTCTTTGTGGGGGGGCGACCCCCCACACCCCCCCGCAAGAACAGCTGTATCTTTCCGCCTCGTGGCGCAATTTCGAATGAACGGCTCCAAGATGCTCGCCGTCGACCTCGGCGGCGAGACCATCAGGGCGCTGAACGGCTCCATGGTCGCCTACGAGGGCCAGATGTCGTTCAAGCGGCAGGGCATGACGGGCGGCGAGGGGCTGCGGGGCGCACTGAAACGCAGGATCGCCGGTGAGGGCATGACCCTCATGGAGATCAGCGGGCAGGGCACGGTGTACCTGGCGAGCGAGGCGACGGAGGTGACCCTCGTCCAGCTGACCGGCGACACCCTGTTCGTCGAGTCGGAGAGCCTGCTCGCCCTCGACGGGAACCTCCAGACGGGCGTTCAGTTCGTCGGGCTGCGGGGCATGGGCACCGGGCAGGGGCTCGCCACCACCAAGGTGGACGGGCACGGGACGGTCGCGATCCTGTCCGACGGGCCCGCCATCGCGCTGGAGGTGACGCCGCACACGCCGTTGTGCGTCGACCCCCACGCCTACGTCTGCCACCACGGGCAGCTCCAGCAGGACGTCGTCACCGACGTCAACTGGCGGACGGTGATCGGCCAGGGGTCGGGGGAGAGCGTGCAGTTCCGCTACCAGGGGCACGGCCTGGTCTACGTGCAGCCCGCCGAGCGCGGCGGGATCTTGGAGGTCTGATGCCCGGGTACCAGTCGATCAACTCCAAGATGCTCCAGGTGCCGATCGGTCCCGGCCAGGAGGTCTACAGCAAGCGCGGCGCGATGCTCGCCTACGTGGGGCCGGTGTCGTTCGCGCCGACCGCGACGGCCGGGCAGGGCGTCGGCGGCACCCTCGGACGCGCCGTCGCCGGTGAGCGGTCCGCGATGATGCACGTCACCGGCCAGGGCAGCGTCATGTTCGGGCACGGCGGCCTGTACGTCACCGTCATCGACCTCCAGGGTGCCGACACCCTCTACGTGGAGGCCGACCGGCTGCTGGTGCACGACGCGACCCTCCAGGTCGGGACGATGTTCATGGGCGAGCAGGGCGGCGTGCGCGGCATCGTGCGCGGCGCCGTCACCGGGCAGGGCCTGTTCACCTCGACGCTCATGGGCCACGGCTCGTGCGCGGTGCTGTCGCACGGCGGGGTGATGGAGCTGCCGATCAGCCCGCAGCGTCCCGTGCACGTCGACCCGCAGGCGTACGTCGCGCACCGCGGCCAGGTGCAGAACAAGCTCACCACGGCGGTGGGGCTGCGCGACCTGGTCGGACGCGGTTCGGGTGAGGCGTTCCAGCTCGAACTGAGCGGTTCCGGCGTCGTCTACGTCCAGGCCAGCGAGAGGAAGATCTGACCGTGAGCAGCTTCGGCACGCGGACCTGGAACCCCGGGACGCTCCCGTCCAACGACAACGTCAACCCCTACGCCTTCAGCGTCGACCTCAACGGGCAGTGGTTCGCGCAGAAGGGCAAAATGATCGCCTGCTACGGGCAGGTCAGGTTCGAGGCGCTGTCGGCGGGCCCGCTCGACTCGCTCGTCGCGCACACGTTCAACTCGCCGCTGTACGCGCAGGACTGGATCGTCGCGCAGGGGCAGGGCAAGCTCCTGCTCGCCGACCGGGGCTTCGACGTCAACTCGTTCGACCTGGACAACGGGAACCTCACCGTCCGGGCTGGGAACCTGCTGGCGTTCGAGCCGGGCCTGGAACTCAAGCAGTCGATCATCCCCGGGTTTCTGACGCTGATCGGGACCGGACGGTTCGTGGCCGCCTCCAACGGGCCCGTCCACTTCGTGGAACCGCCCATCAGGATCGACCCGCAGGCACTGCTCGGCTGGGCCGACTGCCCGTCCCCGTGCCACCACTACGACCACTCCTACATGCGCGGAGCGTTCGGCGCGGCGCGGATGGTGTTCGGGATCGGCGGGCAGTCCGGCGAGGAGCACCAGTTCGACTTCACCGGTCAGGGCATGGTGCTGATGCAGTCGTCGGAGGTCGTGATGAACGAGGACGTCCTGCTCCGCGACCTCGAAGGCCAGATCGGGCTCGTCGGCACGTCCGGGCTGCAACGGCTCCAGCGGACGATCACGCAGCGACTGTCCTCCGAACGCGGCTGACCCGGCCGGGGGCGGACGCCGGAGCGTCCGCCCCCGGCCCGCCGGTCAGGACTCCGCCGCGTCCGGAAGCCTCGTCACGCGGACTCGTCCGGAAGCCTCATCACCCGGAACGGCACGCCGAACGGGTCGCGGACGGTCGCGATACGGCCGTACGGGGTGTCGGCCGGCTCCTCGTCGACCGTGCCGCCGCCCCCGCGCACCACCTCGACCGCCGCGTCGGCGTCCTCGACCGCGAAGTAGGTGAGCCAGGACGCCACCTCGCCCGTGCCGCCGCCGAGCACCAGGCCCTCACCGCCGAGGACGCCGCCGATGAACCGGCCGTCCGGGCGCGCCAGGGTGGTGTAGTCCATGCCCTCGGCGCCCTCCATCGGCTCGACCTGGTAGCCGAACAGCGTCCGGTAGAAGGCGCGCGCGGGCCTGGCGTCGCCCGGGACGAACAGGTCGTTCCAGGTGAACGAGCCCGGCTCGTTCACGATCCGGGAGCCCACGTGCGCGCGTCCCTGCCACAGCCCGAACTGGCCGCCCGCGGGGTCCTTGACGATCGCCATGCGGCCGAGGTCCATGACGTCCATCGCCGGGGCGACGATCTCGCCGCCCGCGCTCGCGGCGCGCTCCACGAGCGCGTCGCAGTCGTCGGCGGAGAAGTAGAGGCTCCACCAGTACACGTGCGGCTGATCCTCGGGGTTGAGCATCATGCCCGCGACGGGCTCGCCGCGCAGCAGGCACAGGTTGTAGTGGCCCGCCTCCTCGCCCGCGTCCTGGAACTCCCAGCCGAACAGCGTCCCGTAGAACGTCTTGGCCCGGTCGAGGTCGGGGACGCCGAGGTCGAGCCAGTCGGGCGTCCCCTCCGGTGCGTTGCTCGTGACCTGCGTCATTTCGGCTCACACTCCTCCGTGCTCTCCGCCTGCTCGCTGTCGTCGCACGCCCCCGTCCCCATCCTGGCCCACCGCGCGAGGTTCACACATTGGTCTTCGCGCATCGGCGTCCGCGCGCCGCCCGCCAGGGCCTCCGGGACGGGACAAGTCGGGTCGTCACGTACACTGGACCGATGGTTCCGCTCCCGAACTGACAGGCCGCGCCCCAGCGCGCCCCGGTCCCGAGACCGCGTGGCGCGCTTCTTCGTGCCTGTCCACCGAGCCGTCCG
Organism: Actinomadura meridiana; assembly: GCF_039537545.1. NCBI lineage: Bacteria > Bacillati > Actinomycetota > Actinomycetes > Streptosporangiales > Thermomonosporaceae > Actinomadura > Actinomadura meridiana. The sequence goes on along the minus strand of NZ_BAABAS010000004.1, from coordinate 621,046 downwards.
TCAGGGGAGCCCTGTCACTGTGATCATCGCGAAAGACATCGAACTGCGCGCCGGGTCCCGGCTGCTGATCGAGGCCGCCACGTTCCGGGTCAATCCCGGCGACCGGGTCGGGCTCGTCGGTCGCAACGGCGCCGGCAAGACCACCCTCACCAAGGTGCTGGCCGGGGAGGCGACGCCCGCGCAGGGCGCGGTGACGTCGTCCGGCACCATCGGCTACCTGCCGCAGGACCCCCGCGACGTCGACCTCGACGAGCTGGCCCGCGACCGCATCCTGTCCGCCCGCGGCCTGGACGAGGTGATCCGCAAGCTGCGCGCCGCCGAGGACGCGATGGCGGTCGCCGCGACCGGCGCCGAGCGGGACAAGGCCGTCCGCCGGTACGGGCGCCTTGAGGAGCGGCTGCACGTCCTCGGCGGCTACGCGGCCGAGTCCGAGGCGGCGTCGATCGCCTCCAGCCTCGGCCTGCCCGACCGGGTGATGACCCAGCCGCTCGGGACGCTGTCGGGCGGGCAGCGGCGCCGCGTCGAGCTGGCCCGCATCCTGTTCTCCGACGCAGACACGCTGCTGCTGGACGAGCCCACCAACCACCTCGACGCCGACTCGGTCGTCTGGCTGCGCGACTTCCTGAAGTCCCACCAGGGCGGCCTCGTCGTGATCAGCCACGACGTGGAACTGCTGGACGTCGTCGTCAACCGGGTGTTCCACCTGGACGCGAACCGCTGCGTCGTCGACATCTACAACGTCGGCTGGAAGAAGTACCTCGACCAGCGCGAGACCGACGAACGGCGCCGCAAGCGCGAGTCGGCGAACGCGCAGCGGCAGGCGTCCGCGCTGATCTCGCAGGCCGACAAGATGCGCGCCAAGGCCACCAAGGCCAAGGCGGCCCATCAGATGGACCGGCGGGCCCGGCAGCTGCTGGCGTCCGTGGAGGGCGAGCGGCAGGCCGACAAGGTCGCCAAGATCCGGTTCCCGGAACCCGCCCCCTGCGGTAAGACTCCCCTCACCGCGGAGGGTTTGTCGAAATCGTACGGATCTTTGGAGATATTCACCGACGTGGACCTGGCCGTCGACCGGGGCAGCCGCGTCGTCGTCCTCGGCCTCAACGGCGCGGGCAAGACGACCCTGCTGCGCCTGCTGGCGGGCGTCGACGAGCCCGACACCGGCGCCGTGGTGGCCGGACACGGCCTGCGGATCGGCTACTACGCCCAGGAGCACGAGACCCTGGACGTAGAGCGGTCCGTGCTGGAGAACATGCAGTCGGCCGCGCCCGGGATGGCGCCCGTCGACGTCCGCAAGATCCTCGGCTCGTTCCTGTTCTCCGGCGACGACGTCGACAAGCCCGCCGGGGTCCTGTCCGGCGGCGAGAAGACCCGGCTGGCGCTGGCGATGCTGGTGGTGTCCAGCGCGAACGTCCTGCTGCTGGACGAGCCCACCAACAACCTCGACCCGGCCAGCCGCGGAGAGATCCTCGCGGCGCTGCGGACGTTCGCCGGAGCCATCGTCCTGGTGACCCACGACGAGGGCGCCGTCCAGGCGTTGGCACCGGAAAGGGTTATTTTGCTCCCCGATGGGGTGGAAGACATCTGGAGTGACGAGTTTGCCGATCTGGTGGCACTCGCGTGACCTGCGGAGTGACTTCAACGGATCTTTTCTCGCCGAGTGGGTAGCCGAACCGCCGGGAATGACTGATCATGGCGGGGGATAACGCAGCGGTCACCACATCACTACGGGAGGTACTCGTGGCCGAGACCCTGAAGAAGGGCACCCGCGTGACCGGTGCCGAGCGCGACAAGCTGGCGGCGGACCTGAAGAAGAGGTACGACTCCGGCGAGAGCATCCGCGCCCTGGCAGCCGCCACCGGCCGCTCCTACGGTTTCATCCACCGGATTCTGACCGAGTCCGGAGTCAACCTGCGCGGTCGCGGTGGTGCGACCCGGGGCAAGAAGTCCTGACCGGACAACGGCCCCCGGATGAGCGCACGGCCCGGCCCGCCGCCGCGACCGGCCCACCACGGTCCGGTCGCGGCGACGGACGGGTTCCGGCCCCGCCCCGCACAAGCGGGGCGGGACCGGAGCGCCCACATCGTCCGACACCGGCTGCTGGTCGGTCTACTGCTGGTCGGCCGCCAGTGACTCGCGTCCGCCGCGTGCCAGTGGCAGCAGGATCCGGCTGACGCCGGGAGCCACGCCGACCTCGGTCCCCGCCGGGTACCGCAGCGTGAAGTGGTAGTCGGTCGACAGCAGGATCACGCCCAGCCGGTGCCCGGCCTTCACCACGTAGTCGGTGGGTTCGAGATCCCACCGGAACGAGTAGCTCCTGCCGGGCTTGATGGGCTCGGTGCGGCTGAAGCTGTGCCGGTTCCGCACGTCCAGCCAGCCCCGCGTGATGATCTTGTAGGGCGCGGTCTGCATGCTGAGCTTCTGCCGGATCGTGCAGCCGACGTCGCCCTCCACCGTCTGCCCGAAGCACACCTGCTCAGTGGTGTTGAGCCGGTTGCCCGTCGGACGGCTGTCGGTGCCGTAGTCGACCAGCAGCGCCGTCAGGTACGGCGACCGGCCGTCCAGCGACGCCCGCACCGACATCGACGGGATGCCGTCCACCCGGACGGGCTTGCTGAGCGGTCCCGTCAGGTAGGCGAGCCGGTTCGGGTCGGCCTGGTCCTCGTTGAGAAGCAGCTCGCTCGCCGTGCGGGTCTTCCCGGCGTCGGTGAACGTCTGCGTCCGGCCGTGGCGCGGCCGGAGCCCGAGCGTGCCCGGCTGCCCCGACTCCCCGGCGTTCAGACTGACCGGGACGGTGCGGGTGCCCGGAACCGGCCAGTCACGCGCCGTCTCCCATGACCCGTCCGGGTGCTCGATGTCCACCTTGGGCTCGCGCTCGATGCCGTTCCTGATCCCGTACAGGTACCGGTCGAACCAGTGGTGGATCTGCCGCAGCCACTCCTCGACGCGCCACCGGAACGGCGTGGCGTGGTTGGCCTGGTGCAGCCACAGCTTGCGCGGCACGCCCGCCCGCTTGAGCGCGTTCCACCACTGCACCGAGTTCTTGATCTTGACGTTCCAGTCGTTCAGGCCGTGCACGACCATGACGGCCGCGCGGACCTTGCGCGCCTGGCCCACGTAGTCACGCTGCGCCCACATCCTGGTGTAGTCGCCGGTCTCGCGGTCCTGCGTCGCCTCGATCTCGTCGATGATCTTCGCGCAGACCTCGGGGTGCTGGCGGGTGAGCACCACCTTGGCCAGGACGTCCAGGTCCTCGCCCTGGAAGCCGCCGGGGGCGACGACGCCGCCGCCCGCGCGGTAGTAGTCGTACCAGCTGGAGATCCCGGCGATCGGGACGATGGCCTTGAGCCCGTCGACCCCGGTGGCGGCGGCCATGTTCGGGAGCGTTCCGTTGTAGGACTGGCCGATCATCCCGACGCTGCCGGTGGACCAGCTCGCGGTCACCGGCGTCCCGTCCGGCGCCCAGCCCTTGGCGCGGCCGTTCAGCCAGTCCACCGCGGCCTTCGCGCCCGCCTGTTCCTGGCGGTCACCGGACGTCGGGCAGCCGGTCGAGCCGCCCGTCCCGATGCTGTCCAGGTTGGCGATGGCGTAGCCGCGGGGCAGGAAGTAGTTGTCGTAGTAGCCGGGGAAGATCTCGGCCAGGTCGCGGGCGGGTGAGGTCAGGGACTGCGCGCCCTTGTCGTCGATGTCGACCGGGTGCAGCGGGATGTCGTGGGTGCCGGCCCAGTACGGGCTGGCCTCCATGATCGTGGGGACCTTGAGCCCGGCGGTGTCGGTCTCCTTCGGGCGCATGATCCGCATCTGGACGCGGTCGCGGACGCCGTCGCGGTCGCTGTCGACCGGGGTCTCGATGCTCACGGTCTGTGTGACGGCGTCGGCGCGGGAGAAGACGGGTTGCGTCTCGCCGTTCTGGACCGTGACCTTCGCGGCGGGGGAGGAACCGGGCGGCGCTGACCTTGTGGGTTCGGCGACCGCCGGTGACGCGGCGACGGCCAGCAGCGCGGCCGTGAGGGTGGCCACTGCGGCGCCGCCACGCGGGAGGCGTTGTTTCACTGGGGCTCCTGGGAGGTGTGAGCCTGAAATGTGGACCTCATTAACTCGTGGAGGCGCCGTGAAGTCCATAAGCACCGCGTCTCCGTGCGCCGCCGGAACGTGATCATGGAGGGAACCGGGCCGTTCCGGGAGGAGTGGGTGGTCGTCCCACCACAGGGAACGGTTTCGCCAGGAGCGGACGCGGGAAGGCGCCGGGCGCCCCGGGCGTTGTCACCGCCGGGTGTTGAGATGCTTACTTGATTACATATGGCTTGATCGCATTTGGGCGTGATTGCATGCGGCGGACCTTCGGAGGCGCTTGTGGGTATGCCGGGAATGCCGGGCAACGGCTGGCAGGTGATGGCGTCGTTCCGTAAGGACGGCTCCGTCACGCGGCAGAAGCTGAAGCCCGGCACGGTGAAGCGGATCGCCGGTTATGCCCGGCCGTACGTCCGTGAGCTGGTGCTGTTCCTCACCCTGAACTCGCTGGCCGCGTTGATCGTCGTCGCCAACCCGCTGCTGCTGAAGGCGATCATCGACCAGGGCATCGTGTCGGGACGGCAGGACCTGGTCATCTGGCTCGCCGTCGCGGTGGCGGGGCTCGCGCTGGTGGAGGCCGTGCTCGGCCTCGGGCAGCGGTGGTACTCCTCGCAGATCGGCGAGGGGCTGATCTACGACCTGCGCAGCCAGGTCTTCGGGCACGTCCAGCGGCAGCCCGTCGCGTTCTTCATGCGCGCGCAGACGGGCTCGCTCGTCAGCCGCCTCAACAACGACGTCATCGGCGCGCAGCGCGCGATCACCACCACCCTGTCGTCGGTGGTGTCCAACGTGATCAGCCTGGTCGTCGTGGTGATCACGATGATGATCCTGTCGTGGCAGGTGACGCTGGTCGCGCTGTTCCTGCTGCCGATCTTCATCCTGCCGGCCAAGTGGGTCGGCAAGCGGCTCCAGCGCGTCAGCCGCGAGCAGATGGTGCTGGACGCCGAGATGGGCTCGCTCATGACCGAGCGGTTCAACGTCGCGGGCGCGATGCTGGCCAAGCTGTACGGGCGTCCCGCCGAGGAGGAGGAGAACTTCTCCCGCCGCGCCGCCCGCGTCCGCGACATCGGGATCGTCGCCGCCATGTACGGGCGGGTGTTCTTCACCGCGCTGACCCTCGTCGCTGCCCTCGCCACCGCCATGGTGTACGGCGTCGGCGGCTACCTGGCCGTGGACGGCGCCTTCCAGCTCGGCACGCTCGTCGCTCTCGCCACCCTGCTGACCCGCATGTACGGGCCGCTGACCGCGCTGTCCAACGTCCACGTGGACGTCATGACCGCGCTCGTCAGCTTCGACCGCGTGTTCGAGGTCCTCGACCTCAAGCCGCTGATCCGCGACCGCGACGATGCCCGCCCGCTCCACGCGACCACCACCGCGTCCTCCACCGGACCCTCGACCTCGCTGTCGAAGGCGCCGTCGATCCAGTTCGACCACGTCCGGTTCGCCTACCCGTCGGCGGAGGAGGTGTCGCTGGCCTCGTTGGAGTCGATCGCCCGCGTCGACACCGCCCCCAGCCGCGAGGTGCTGCACGACGTCGACTTCACCGCCGCCCCCGGGCAGCTCGTCGCGCTCGTCGGGCCGTCCGGCGCGGGCAAGTCGACGATCACGCACCTGGTGTCGCGGCTGTACGACGTGTCCGAGGGCGCGGTGCGGATCGGCGGCGCGGACGTCCGCGACACCACCCTGGAGTCGCTGCGCGCCGAGGTCGGCGTGGTCAGCCAGGACGCGCACCTGTTCCACGACACGATCCGCGAGAACATGCGCTACGCCCGTCCGGAGGCGTCCGACGCGGAGATCCTCGCCGCGCTGGAGGCCGCGCACATCGGCGAACTCATCGCCGACATGCCCGAGGGGCTCGACACCGTCGTCGGCGACCGCGGCTACCGATTGTCGGGCGGGGAGAAACAGCGCCTCGCCATCGGGCGGCTGCTGCTGAAGGCGCCGTCGGTGGTCGTGCTGGACGAGGCGACCGCGCACCTGGACTCCGAGTCCGAGGCGGCCGTCCAGCGGGCGCTGCGCACGGCCCTCGCCGGACGGACGTCCCTGGTGATCGCGCACCGGCTGTCCACGATCCGGGAGGCCGACCAGATCCTGGTGATCGACGACGGCCGCGTCGCCGAACGCGGACGGCACGAGGACCTGCTGCTCCAGGGCGGCCTGTACGCCGAGCTGTACCGCACCCAGTTCTCCCACCAGCGCGACGACGAGCCGAACTTCGGGGAACGTCCGAGCGAACCGCTCGGCGCCGAGTGGGCGGGCACGGGCGAGTGAGCGGTCAGAGCCGGTGAGCGGTCACAGGTCGTTGGACAGGCGGTAGCCGAGCCGCCGCAGCTCCGTCCCGGCGACCTTCTCGACCTGGGCGAGCTGCCGCGACGTCAACCGCTCCCGCCACGACCCGACGCCCCCGGTCTCGTCTCCGCCGTCCTGGACGCGGACGAGGCCGGACAGCGTCGTCCGGGAGATCGGGGCGTCCAGGTACCGGGCCAGGTCGGCGCCGAGCCGCCGCGGCTTCGTCACCAGGTCCTCGTACCGGACGGTGAGCAGCTGTTCGTCCGGGACCTGACGGCGGAGCCGGGCGCTGAGCCGCACCGCGCCCCGCCACCGCAGCGCGCACTTGACGGCGGGCGCGGCGCGCGGCCAGCGGCTCCGCTCGGTGTGGTCCTCGACGCCGAGGAACGGGTTCGGGAACACCGTGTCGAGGTTGGCGATGGCGGGCTTGAACCAGGCCAGGCAGCGCTCGTCGGCGAGCATGTCGGCGACCGCGTCCCGGCCGTCCCTGATCACCTGGACGAACTGCGCGTCCGGGAAGGCGTCCAGCAGCACGTCCGCGCTGTAGATCAGGTCGGGGGAGGCGTCGGCGAACCGCGTGATGCCGCCGGGATCCACGCACGGCTCGCCGGAACCGGGCTCCGCGGGCGGCTCCGGCGGCAGCCCGGCCAGCTCGCGGCACTCGCCCGGGCAGCGGGCGCAGGCGCGGGCCGACACCAGCCACGCCTCGGCGCAGGCGTCCCGCAGCACCCGCGCCGCGCCCCGCCCGCGTTCCGCCGCGATCGACGGCTGCCGGGCGAACGCGTACGTGACGCGCAGGACGCCGTGACGCCCGGTGGTCAGATGGAAGCCGGGGGACCGTTTCACCGCGCGCGCCAGCAGCTCCGCACCGGAGTGCGGAGCACCCAGGATGAACACCGGGCGGCGGACCTTGGTGCCGTTGACCACCAGGATGTGCGGCGTCGACCTCATACCAGGGCCAAGTTTGTCACCTTTTGAGCTCTGATCGGTCCGTGACGCTCCGTGAGGGGTGCGAGAGGCGCGACGGGCCCTAGGATATCGAGGTGGACGCTCCCCAGACGCTCGCCGAGTTCCTCCCGCCGCCGAGGCGATCACCGTCCTCACCGGAGCCGGAGTCTGGGCCCTCCTGGTGATCATCGACGCGGCCGAGACCCCGTACGATGGGCTGGCCGACGCGGTGCTGCGGCGACCGATCGGCGAGACGCTCCCACGCCTCGCCGGGCTCGCGCTCGGCACGGAGGGACGAGCGGTGTGATCTGTTGGCGGGTCGTGACCGGCCGTCCCTTCCACTGGCGTCCGGATCCTGACAAGCTCTATCCGTCGTGGTGCGAGGAGGGATCGGGTTGAACAGCGGGGGCTCCCGCGCGGAGGCGGCCGACGGGCCGTCCGGCGCGTCCACCGCCGACCTGGCGGGCGGTGCGGCGCGGACGCGGAAAGCTCGCCGGTACGGGCGGTTGCGCCCCGGTGACCGGGTCGTCGTCGTGGCGCCCAGCGGCCCCGTCGACGCCGCCCGGCTGGAGACGGGATGCGCCGTCCTCCGCGACCTCGGACTTGACACCGTGGTCGCCAAACACGCGCTCGACCTTGTCAACCTGGGCCCGGACCACGCCGCCATGGGAACGGTCCGAGACGACTGGTACCGGCTCGCGGGAACCGACGCCGACCGGGCCGCTGACCTGCAGGACGCCTGGTGCGACCCCCGCGTCCAGGCGGTGATCTGCGCGCGCGGCGGCTACGGCGCGACCCGCGTCCTCGACCACCTTGACTGGGAGCTGCTCGCCGCCGCCACGGCCGCCGACGAGGAGTCCGGGCGCGGCCCGACGATCCTGCACGGTTCCAGCGACATCACCGCCCTGCACGCCGCCTTCGGGGCCCGGCTCGGCGTCACCACCTCGTTCGGCCCGATGCCCACCGGAGTGATCGCCGACCTCGCCCCGGCCGTATCGCAGGACATGCCCGACGAAAGACTCCACGGCCTCCGCGCGGCCCTGTTCGGCGGCCCGGTCACCCTGCCCGGCACCCACGTGCTGCGGCCGGGGCGCGCCGAAGGCCCCCTCACCGGCGGCACCCTGTCGCTGCTGACCGCCCTGCTCGGCACCCCGTACGCGCCGCCGCCCGCCGCCGGGCACATCGTCTTCCTGGAGGACGTGACCGAGGCGCCCTACCGGGTCGACCGGATGCTCGTCCAACTCGTCCAGTCCGGCTGGTTCGACGGCGCCGCCGGGATCGCCCTCGGATCCTGGCGCGACTGCGGCGACCCGGCCGAACTCGACGCGGTGTTCACGGCGCGGCTCGGGCCGCTCGGTGTGCCCATGCTGGCGGGCGTCCCCGTCGGGCACGGACCCCGCCAGCGGACGCTGGAACTGGGCGCTCCGGCCGTGCTCGATACAGGTAAGGTTCATAAGGTTCACATCACTGTCCCCGAGACAGGCCCGGACCCCGCCGTGCCGGACGTCGGCGCGCTCACCCTCCATGCGCTCCCGGGAGGTTCGCGATGAGCGGCCGCCATGCCCGTGCTGGTGCCCGTCCCGACCCCTGGGACGACGGCACTCTCGACTCGTTGCTCGTTCTCGTCGCCGAGAGCCTCGGCTACAGCTGCCGCAGCGCGCCGGGCGAGATCGTGATGCTGGAGGGGCCGCGCCGGCTGCCCGTCAACATGCGCGACGTCCGGCAGCTCGCCCGGCTGGTGCCGCGCACCGACTGGCCCGCCGTGGTGTCCGACTACGTCACCACCATCGTGACCTCGATGGAGGAGCCGCTCGACCTCAGCGACTTCGACCTCGCCCAGCATCTGCTGCGCACCCGCATCTATCCGGGCGAGGCCGACAACGGCGGGCTCGCCGCCCGGCCGTTCGCGCCGGGCCTGATCGAGGTCGTCGTCGTCGACACGCCCACGTCGGTGCGGACGCTCAGCCTGGAGGAGATGAACGGCTGGCCGGTGTCGGGCGACTCGCTGTTCATGCTCGGCCGCGCCAACGTGCGCGGCGACGGGGCCCTCCAGGTCGACGAGCAGGACCTCGGCGGCGTCCGCGTCTCCGTCCTGCACGGCTGGACGTTCTACGTCGCGACCCACCTGGCGTGGCTGGAGGAGTACCTGTCGATCGGCCCGTACGGCGCGCTGGTCATCGCCCCCAACCGCAGCCTCATCGTCGCCCACCCGTTGCTGCTCGCCGAGGGCCACCCGAGGGCCAGGTACCGCACGGCCGTCGCCGCCGCCACGGAACTCCAGGCGCAGGCCCACCGCGCCTACGAGGAGGGGCCCGGCTCCCTCAGCCCGCACCTGTACTGGTGGCGCGCCGGTGAGATGACCTACCTCGAAACCCGCTACGAGGGCGACACGCTGGTGCTGCCCCGCGAGTTCTCCTCCGTCCTGGCCAATCTCGCCGCGGAGCGCTGAGCCCGGACACGGTGCGCGCCTAGACGCTCGAACCGGCGGGTTCGACCGTTGGCTCCGGCGTGACCGCCTCCTCCGGCGCCTTGACGGTCAGGACGGGCAGGAAGACGTGCGTCAGCGGGCCGATCGCGACGGCGTACAGGACGGTCCCGAGCCCCACCGTGCCGCCGAGCAGCCATCCGGCGGCCAGCACGGTCAGTTCGATCCCCGTCCGGACCACGCGGATGGAGCGGCCCCCGGCGGCGAGGCCGGTCATCAGGCCGTCGCGCGGTCCCGGGCCGAGGCCCGCGCCGATGTAGCAGCCCGTCGCGAACCCGCCCACCAGGACGGCCACGACGAGGAACGCCCAGCGCGCGGCGAGTGCGTCCGGTGCGGGCAGCAGCCACAGGAACAGGTCGGCGAACAGGCCGATCAGGACGACGTTGCTGACCGTCCCGATGCCGGGGCGCTGCCGCAGCGGGATCCACGCGAGCATGACCAGCGCGCCCATGATGATGATCCAGGTGCCGATGGACAGGCCGAACCGCCGGGACAGGCCCTGGTGCAGGACGTCCCACGGGTCGTTCCCGAGGCCCGACGACACCTGGAGGGCGATCCCCAGCCCGTAGAAGGCCAATCCCACGTACAGCTGCACCAGCCGACGCACCATCAAGGCCATTGTCACGCTCCAACTCCATCCACGAACCAACCTGCCCCACCTTGCCCGAAAGTGGCCTGGTTTCTGTAGGGCCAATATGCGAAAGTGGCTGGGGTGAGCACTCGGTATGTGAGCGGCACCCATCTGGCCCGGCTGCTGGACGGCGTGTCGCGGGAGCGTCCCGTCTACGCGGCGCTCGCCCGGTCGGTGCGCGCCCTCGTCCTGGACGGACGGCTCGCCCTGCGCACCCGGCTCCCGGCCGAACGCGACCTGGCCACCGCGCTCGGCGTCAGCCGCACCACCGTCACCGCCGCCTACGACCGGCTGCGCGACGAGGGCTATGTCGAGAGCAGACAGGGCGCGGGCAGTTGGACGGCGCTGCCGCCGGTGCGGATGTCGTCCGCCGAACCTCAGCCCGCCACGTTCGGCCGGACACGTGCCACGCCCGACGACCCGTCGTTCATCGACCTCGGCTGCGCCACCCCCGGCGCGCCCGCGTCCTTCGACGAGGCGGTCGCGGCCGCCGTCGCCGAGCTGCCCCGCTACAGCGCGGGCCCCGGCTACGAGCCCGCCGGGCTGGAGAGCCTCCGGCAGATCGTCGCGGACGGCTACGCGGCGCGCGGCGTCCCGACCCGCCCGGACCAGATCGTCGTCACCAGCGGCGCGCAACAGGCGTTCACGCTGCTGACGCACCTGCTCGCCCAGCCGGGCGACGCCGTGCTGGTGGAGCGGCCGACCTACCCGCACGCGCTCGGGGCGCTGCGCCGCCGCGGCGTCCGGCTCGTCCCGGTCGGCGTCAACGAGGGCTGGGACGTCGAGCAGGCGGCGGGCGCGATGCGGCAGGCCGCCGTCCGGATGGCCTACCTGATCCCCGATTTCCAGAACCCGACCGGACGGCTGATGCCCGCCGCCGAACGCGCCGCGCTCGCCGACGCCACGCGCCACGCCGACACCTTCACGATCATCGACGAGACGTTCGCGGACCTCGCCCACGACCCGGACGCGCCCCGCGAACCACCGTTCGCCGCCTACGACACCGGCGGCCGCGTCATCACGATCGGCTCGGCGTCCAAGCTGCTGTGGGGCGGGCTCCGCATTGGCTGGATCCGGACCACCGCGCCCCTGGCCCGCCGCCTGACCCTCGCCCGCGAGCCGTTCGACATGGCGAGCCCCGTGCTCGACCAGCTGATCGTCCGGGAACTCCTGCTGCGGGTGGACGAGGTCCGAACCGAACGCGCGCAGTCCCTACGCCGCAACCGCGACGCCCTCGCCGCCGCGCTGCGCGAACGCCTGCCCGGCTGGGAGTTCCGCCTGCCCGAGGGCGGCATGTCACTGTGGGCCCGCATCGGCGCCCCCGTCGCCACCCCCTTGGCCGAGGCGGCCGAACGACTCGGCGTCCGGGTCGTGGCGGGCCCGGTGTTCGGCGTGGACGGCGTCCTGGAAGACTACGTCCGCCTCCCGTACGTCCTCCCACCCGCCACGCTACGCGCGGCGGTCGACCGCCTCGCCCTGGCCTCCCAACAGGCCGAGACGGCCCCACCACCCCGCCCCCTCCCCACTGTGTAAATGGCAGTGCACTCCTCCTTCGGGCGTTGAACGCCCTCCATCGTCGTGCACTGCGTGCGATCGCTGCATCGCTTTCGACTCGCCCAGCGGCTCGCTTCGCGATCAGGTTTCTCGCGCGCTCGAAACCTGCCTTCGGACGCGATCGCAACGGTTGGGGTCTCTGCGTAGTTGCGGAAGGGTTACTGCACGTTCTGGATGTAGCCGACTAGGTGTTCGCGTTCGCTTTCCAACTCGTCGATGGCGCTTTTGACTACGTCGCCGATGCTGACGATTCCGGCCAGTCGGCCGTCCTCGACGACCGGGGCGTGACGGAACCGGTGTTCGGTCATGGTGCGGCGCAGGTCTTCGACCTTGTCGGCGGGGCCGCAGCTGCGGACCTCCGCGGTCATGATGTCGGAGACGGGACGGTCGAGCAGCGCGGCGCCGCGCTCGTGCATCCGACGTACGACGTCGCGCTCCGAGACGATGCCCGCGATGGACGTGCCGTCCGGCGAGACGACCACCGCTCCGATGTTGTGCTCCGCCAGGATGGCGAGCAGTTGCCGCACGGTGGCCTCGGGCTTGACCGTGGCCACCGTGTCTCCCTTCCTCCGCAGGATGTCGCGAATCCGCATGCCTCACGCTCCGGTGCCGGTTCCGGGCCCGCGCGGTGGCGGCCGCAGGGGTGGGGCCTGCCGCGGGGCCTGTCCTGTCCTGTCAAGGTCGCATGTTCCGGCCGCGAGCGGAACCCCGCGCTGGTAAACCGTTCCCGGCGCGACCCGGGACGAAAGCCGCAGATCGGGTCAGGGTGCGAGGAAGCGGGTGAGGGCGTGCAGGGTGGGGGTGAGGAGGCGTCCGGCGGGGGAGGCGTGGGCGAGGGCCGCGCGGGCCGCGTTCGCGCCGCAGGCGCCGTGGACGCCGCCGCCGGGGTGCGCGGACGCGGACGCCAGGTACAGGCCCGCGACGGGCGTCTCGGCGCGGCCGAGCCCGGGGACGGGCCGGAACACGAGCTGCTGGTGGAGCAGCGCGGTCCCGCCGTTGAGGGCGCCGTTCGGCAGGCTCGCGTTGTGGTCCTGGAAGTCGGGCGGGGCGGTGACCCGCCGGTCGAGGATCAGGGCGCGGAAGCCGGGGGCGAGGCGTTCCACGGTGTCCTCCAGGCGGGTGGCCATGGCGGCGCGGTCGTGTTCGTCCCAGCGGCCGGTGATGCCGTCCGGCCCGGCGTCGCCCTTCACCCGGTGCGGGACGTGCGTGTACGCCCACACCGACTCGGTTCCGGCGGGGGAGCGGGTGGGGTCGGCGGTCGTCATCTGCCCGAGGAGCGCGAACGGTTCGGCGGGGACGCGGCCCGTGGCGAGGTCGGCGCTGTAGCGGGTCATCGCGTCCATGCCGGGGGACAGGTGGACGGTCCCGGCCCGCCGCGCGCCCGGCGACGCCCACGGGATGGGGCCGGATAGTGCCCAGTCGACCTTGAACGTGGCGTGATCCCATTCGAAGCGGCGCAGGTCGGCGCGGAGCGTGGAGGGCAGGTCGGCCCAGTCGACGAGGCCGCCGTAGAGCACGGGCGCGGACACGTCCGCCACGACCCCCTTGACGGCCCGGACCGCCTCCCCGGACGCGGTGCGGACGCCGAGCGCCCGGCCCCCGCGCACCACGACGGACGCGACCGGGACGCCGCAGCGCACCCGTCCGCCCCGCGACTCCAGCCGCCGCACCAGGGCGGCCGTCAGCTCGCCCGCGCCGCCCTCGGGCACCGGCCACCCGTACGTCTGGCCGACCATGGCGAGGAGCCAGCCGAACACCGAACCCGCCGTCGTCTCGGGGAACATGTCGGTGTGCAGCGCCGACCCGGCGAGCAGCAGCGGCCCGCCCGGCCCGGCGAACTCCTGCTCGCCGAACGTGCGCACCGGCGCGAGCAGTGAGCGCAGCACCCGGAGCCCGCCCGCTCGCCGCGCCCGCACCGCCAGCGGCACCGTGGCCCGGACGGGTGGGAACGGGCTGAGCAGCGCCCGCAGGACGTCTTCGCCGATGTCGTCCCACAACCGGCACAGCCGCAGCCACGCCTCGCCGTCGCCCGCGCCGAACCCGTCCAGGGCCTCGGCGGTCGCGTCCCGGTCGTGTTCGAGGACGGCGCAGCGGCCGTCCGGCAGCGGGTGCGCGAGGACGGCGGGTGCCCGCCGCCAGCGCAGCCCGTGCCGCTCCAATTCAAGGGCCCGCATCGCCGGGGACGCGACGCCGAGCGGGTAGAACGCGCTGCACCGGTCGCTGACGAAGTCGGGGTGCACGCCCCGGTCGCTGCGGACGGCGCCGCCCGGCTCCGGCTGCGCTTCGAGGACCTCCACGTCCCAGCCCGCGTCGGCCAGCACGTTCGCCGCCACGAGCCCGTTGGGCCCCGCGCCGACGACCACGGCGTCCGCCATGCCACACCTCCCGATCGGGGGGTCAGCCTGTGTCGGCGCGCTCCTCGACGTCGATGCGCTCGGCCCCCGTGTAGACGTTCATCGTCTCGCCCCGCAGGAACCCGACGAGCGTCATGCCCGCGTCCTCGGCGAGGTCCACCGCGAGCGACGACGGCGCCGACACCGCCGCCAGCACCGGGACGCCCGCCGCCATCGCCTTCTGCGTCAGCTCGAACGACGCGCGCCCGCTCACCAGCAGGACGGTCCCGGTGAGCGGCAGCCGCCCCTGCCGCAGCGCCCAGCCAACGACCTTGTCGACGGCGTTGTGCCGCCCGACGTCCTCGCGCATCGCCAGGAGCCCGCCGCCCGCGTCGAACAGTCCGGCGGCGTGCAGGCCGCCCGTCCGGTCGAAGACCCGTTGCGCCTTGCGCAGCCGCCCCGGCAGGGCCGCGAGCAGTTCCGGCGCGATCCGGACGGGATCGCCCGCGATCTCGTAGGGCCGGTCGGTGCGCAGCGCCTCGATGCTCGACTTCCCGCACACCCCGCACGCGCTCGTCGTCGTGAACGCCCTGGTCATCGAGTCGTCCGGCGGCGCGACGCCGGGGGCGAGCACCACGTCCAGGGTGTTCTGCTCCTCGGTGTCGGCGCAGTACCGCATCGTCGCGAGATCTTCCGCGCCCGCGATCACGCCCTCCGCGGCAAGGAACCCCGCGACGAGGTCGAAGTCGTCCCCCGGCGTCCGCATCGTGATCGTCAGCGGCGTCCCCGCCACCCGGATCTCCAGCGGCTCCTCCACGGCGAGCGTGTCAGGCCGACGCCCCCGAACCCCGGCCGTGTTCAGCCGAAGCACAGGTTTCCGCACGGTAATCCGCCCCATAACGGTCACCGTACCCCGAAGTCGCAGGTCGTTCAGCGGAGGCGTGCGGGAATCGAACCCGCCGTCCCGAGGTACTCGGGACCGTCGGCTTTGAAGGCCGGGGAGGCCACCAGGCGCTCAGACGCCTCCGGAGTTGATCATAGTCGGGGGCGAATCGGGTTGGGCTCGTGGGCCGGGGCGGTGGTGTTCGCGCAGGTCGGGGATGAGGTCGGCCCTCGGTGACCGCACCCGTACTGTCCGTTTGTTGATCGTTTGCGGTAGTTGTGCGTTAAATCTTCCAGTGACACGCCTCGCCCCCGTCGCCCGCCTCACGCAGTACGCGCACGGCGCGGGATGCGCGAGCAAGATCCCACCGGCGGAGCTGGAACGGGTGGTCGCC
Organism: Actinomadura meridiana; assembly: GCF_039537545.1. NCBI lineage: Bacteria > Bacillati > Actinomycetota > Actinomycetes > Streptosporangiales > Thermomonosporaceae > Actinomadura > Actinomadura meridiana. Next base: position 605,461 of record NZ_BAABAS010000004.1, on the reverse strand, counting down.
GGGCTCACCGGCGGCGGGGAGGATCTCGTCGCCGGGGGAGCGGACGGTGACGACGCGGCCGTGCTGCGTGTCGCGGGCGGCCGGGCCGTGGTGTCCACCGCCGACTTCTCGACGCCTGTCGTCGACGACGCTTACGACTGGGGCCGTATCGCCGCCGCCAACGCGTTGTCGGACGTCTACGCCATTGGCGGGGAGCCGTTGATGGCGCTGAATCTGCTCGGCTGGCCTCGGGACGCGTTGCCCGCCGAGCTGGCCCGGGAGGTGCTGCGTGGCGGGCGGGACGTTGCCGCGCTCGCGGGGTGCGCCATCGCGGGCGGGCACAGCGTTGACGATCCCGAGCCGAAGTACGGGATGGCGGTGACCGGTGTCGCTGATCCGGATCGGCTGTTGCGGCTGCATACCGGGCGTCCTGGTGTGCCGCTGTCGTTGACCAAGCCGCTGGGGGTTGGCGTCCTCAACGCCCGCCACAAGGCGACGGGTGAGGTGTTTCCGGAGGCGGTGGCGACGATGACGGCGTTGAACGCGCAGGCGGGGCTCGCGGCGCTGGAGCGTGGGATCGCGTGCGGTACTGATGTCACCGGGTTCGGGCTGCTCGGCCACCTGTACAAGCTGGCCAGGGCGAGCGGCGTCACGGCCGTCGTGGACGCCGCCGCCGTCCGGTACTTGGACGGCGCGCGCGCGGCCGTCCGGCATGGGTTTGTCCCTGTGGGTACGCGTCGGAATCTGTCGTGGGTGTCGCCGCACACCGACTTCCGCCGGATCTCCGAGGAGGAGCGGCTGCTGCTCGCCGACGCGCAGGTCTCCGGCGGGCTGCTCGTCGCCGGTGAGATCCCCGGCGGCACCGTCATCGGGGAGCTGGTCGCGCGGGGGCGCCGCACGCTGGTAGTCCGCTGACCTGCGAGACTCGTTCGTGTCGCGCGCGTGGACGCGGGTAGGTCGTCCCATGACCTGGTCTTCACCGGGGGCTGGGATACCGAGGAGCGGACATGACCATCGGGGGGCTCGCCGCGGCCGTCGTCCTGGGCGCGGCCGTCGGGGTGCTGGGACGGCTGATCGCGCCGGGACGGGAGAGCATGCCGGTGTGGTGCATGATCGCGGTCGGCATCGTCGCCGCGTTCGCCGGGACGGGCCTCGCCCACATGTTCGGCGTCGGGGACGGTGGTTGGAGCCTCTGGGAGACGATCCTCCAGATCGCCGCGGCGGCGGTCGGCGTGGCGGCGGTGGCGCTGTGCTGGCCCAAGCGGGTCACGCGCCGTCCGGGGCCGCCCAGGGTGCCCTAGAGAGTCTCGCGCAGGACGGGACGCAGGTCGTCCAGCACGGCCGGGTCCTCGATGGTGGACGGCACGGACACCTCCCGCCCGTCGGCCATGCCCCGCATCACCCCGCGCAGGATCTTGCCCGACCGGGTCTTGGGGAGGGCGGCCACGATGTTGATCTGCTTGAGCGCGGCGACCGGCCCGACCTGGTCGCGGACCATCGCGACCAACTCGGCGCACACCTCGCCCGGCTCGGCGAGCACGCCGTTCTTCAGCACGACCAGGCCGCGCGGCACCTGCCCCTTCAGCGCGTCGGGGACGCCGATCACGGCGCACTCGGCGACGGCCGGGTGGGCGCCGATGACCTCCTCCATCGTCCCGGTCGACAGCCGGTGCCCGGCCACGTTGATCACGTCATCGGTGCGGCCCATCACCCACACGTAGCCGTCCTCGTCGACGTGGCCGCCGTCTCCGGTCAGGTAGTGGCCGGGACGCGCCGTCAGATACGACTCCACGAAGCGCTCGTCGTCCTGCCACAGCGTCGGGAGCGTGCCGGGCGGCAGGGGGAGGCGCAGGGCGATGTCGCCCTCCTGGCCGGGCTCGGCGGGCGCGCCGTCCGGGCCGAGGACCCGCACGTCGTAGCCGGGCACCGGCACCGAAGGCGACCCGGGCTTGACCGGCATCGGTTCGAGGCCGCGCAGGTTCGCCACGATCGGCCAGCCCGTCTCGGTCTGCCACCAGTGGTCGATGACCGGGCGGTCCAGGACGCGCGCCGCCCAGCGGTACGTGGCGGCGTCCAGGCGCTCCCCGGCGAGGAACAGCGTGTCCAGAGCTGACAGGTCGTGCCCGGCGAGCAGGGCGCCGTCCGGGTCTTCCTTCTTGATGGCGCGGATCGCGGTCGGCGCGGTGAACAACGCTTTGACGCGGTGCTGCGCGGCGACACGCCAGAACGCGCCCGCGTCCGGCGTCCCGACGGGCTTGCCCTCGTACAGAACGGTCGTGCAGCCCGTGAGCAGCGGCGCGTACACGATGTAGGAGTGCCCGACGACCCAGCCGACGTCGGACGCGGCCCAGAACACGTCGCCCGGACCGACGCCGAACACGTTCTCCATCGACCAGCGCAACGCGACCGCGTGCCCGCCGTTGTCGCGGACGACGCCCTTCGGCCGCCCGGTCGTCCCCGACGTGTACAGGATGTACAGCGGGTCGGTCGCGGCGGCGGGCACGCACTCGGCCGGTTCGGCGGCGGCGACGGCCTCGTCCCACTCCACGTCCCGGGGGCGGACGAGGTCGGCGTGCAGTTGCGGACGCTGCCGGATGACGCACCGTTCGACCTTGTGCCTGGCGAGGTCGAGCGCCCGGTCCAGCAGCGGCTTGTACGGGACGACCCGTCCGCCCTCGATCCCGCACGACGCCGACACGACCGCCTTGGGCCGCGCGTCGTCGATGCGGACGGCCAGCTCCGGCGCCGCGAACCCGCCGAACACCACCGAGTGCACGGCGCCGAGCCGCGCGCACGCGAGCATCGCGACGACCGCCTCCGGCACCATCGGCAGGTAGATCACCACGCGGTCGCCCCGGTCGACGCCCTGCGCGCGCAGGGCCCCCGCGAACCGGGCGACGATCCGCGTCAGCTCGCCGTAGGTGTAGGTCTCGACGGTCCCGGTGACGGGGCTGTCGTAGATCAGCGCGGGCTGGTCGCCGCGGCCCTCCTCGACATGCCGGTCCAGCGCGTTGTCGCACGTGTTCAGCTCGCCGCCGGTGAACCAGCGGTAGAACGGGGGCGCGCCGTCGTCCAGGACGCGGTCCGGCGGGACGAGCCAGCGGACGTCCCGCGCCGCCAGGCCCCAGAAACGGGTCGGATCGGCGATGCTGCGTTCGTACGCGGCCGCATAGGCGCCCATGTCGTCCTCCCGGAGGCCGTGCCCGGCCCACGAATTGGCAGTCACCCCTATAGGCAGTCATCCCTATAGGGCATGGCGCGGGGCCGTTTCGTCAAGGCCCCGCGCCGCCAGGACGGGCCGTCGCCGGGGAGGTCAAAGGTGTCTCAGGCGTGTCCCGGCCGCGTGTCAGTCGGTGTGGCGCAGGCCGTGCACGACCGCCACGGCCGCCGCCACGACGGCCCCGCCGCCGCAGATCAGGAAGCACAGCTCGTAGGCGCCGAGGGACGCCTCACCCGTGCCGGAGGTGACCCGCGAGGCCAGGATCGAGGCGGTCACCGCGCCCGCGACGCTGCCGCCCGCGACGCGGACGAGCGAGTTGACCCCGCTGGCGATGCCGCTCTGGTCCATCGGGACGTGCTGGACGGCGAGCGTCCCGAGCGCCGCGTACGCGATCCCGAACCCGGTGCCCTGCAACAGGCTGAACATCAGGACGTCGTACACGTGCCCGTTCGACGCGAACAGCCACACGTAGCACAGCGCGACGAACGCCGATCCCAGCGCGAGGGTGAACGCGGGGCCGATCCTGGCGGCGATCCGCCCGGCCATCGCGGAGAACAGCAGCATCGTGACCGTGCTCGGGAGCATGTAGAGGCCGACGTCCAGCACGGACCCGTCCAGCCCGTACCCGACCACCGACGGCTTGGCCTGGACGAAGTTGGCGATGAGCGTGAACGCCGCGAACATCGAGAAGCCGAGCAGCGCGGACACGACGTTGGCCGACAGCGACCGGGCGCCGACCAGCAGGTTCAGCCGCACCAGCGGCGCGCGGACCCGCAGCTCGATCGCCACCCACGCCGCGGACAGCGCCACCGCCGCCGCGAACAGGCCGAGCACCCCGGCCGACGTCCAGCCCCAGGCGTTGCCCTCGCTGATGGCGAGCAGCAGGCAGACCAGCATGCCCGCGAGCACCGCCGCGCCCGCGTAGTCGGGCCGCCCGCCCGTGCGCGCGCCGACGTCGCGTGCCGCCACCGCGGCCAGCGCCAGCACCCCCGCCGCCAGCACGGCGGTGATCCAGAACACGGGATGGAAGCTGGCGGTCCGGTCCGCGATCAGCCCGGTCACGATCATCCCGGCGCTGCCGCCGACGCCCATCGTGGCGCTGACCACTCCGATCGCCGTGATGACCCGCTCGCGCGGGAAGCTGTCCCTGATCATCCCGATGGCGAGCGGGATCAGCGCGGTCGACACGCCCTGCACCGCCCGTCCGACGATCAGCACGCCGAGCGACCCGGCCACCGCGCAGATCACCGAGCCGACCAGCAGCATCCCGAGGGCCAGCAGGATCATCCGCTTCTTGCCGAACATGTCGCCGAACCGCGTCAGCAGCGGCGTGGCGACCGCGCCCGCCAGCAGCGACGCCGTGAACACCCAGGTCACGTCGGTGACGGGGGCGTGGAACGTCCGCATGAGTTGTGGCAGCAGCGGCAGCACGAGGGTCTGCTGCACGGACACGACCATCCCGGCCGCCGCGAGCGCCAGCAGGATGGGTCCGGTGCGCACCGAACCCGCGGGCGGGACCCCGGTCGTAACGCGCGCCGAGGTCGGGACGCCGGTCATGCACACCTCCAGATTTTGCTTACTTAACTTAAGCAATTGTAGACGGTAGAGTGAGCGGCATGTCATCACGGGTGCCGCCGGACATCGCCGAGATCGAGCGGGCGCTCAGCCGGGTCGCGCACATGCTGACCCGGTTCCGCCAGCACGACCGCACGGTCGTCGCGGCGGGCGTCCCGGTCGACCGCGCCGCCGTCCCGCTGCTGCGCGTCCTCGCCGAGGAGGGCCCGATGCGGCCCGGGGAGATGGCCGCCCGGCTCGCCGTCGAGGCCCCGCACGTGACGCGGCAGCTCCAGCGGCTGGAGGCCGCCGGGTACGTCGAACGGGTGCCCGACCCCGACGACCGGCGCTGCCTGCGCGTCACGCTCAGCCGCGCCGGGGCGGACGCCGTCGAGTCGATCCGCGCGTCCGGGCGGCGGTGGATCTCCGACGCCCTCGCCGACTGGTCGCCGGACGACCGCGAGCGGCTCGCCGGGCTCGTGCACCGGATGGTCGACGACTTCGAGGCCCATTCCGGGTCCCGCGACGCGGAGACCGCCCGGAACTGATTAGGGTTGCGTTTCGTGGACCTTCGTCTGCGCAACCCCCGCGTTTCTCGCACGGCCCTTCTTCACACGGCCTCGTTTCACACGGCTCTTTCCCGCATGGCCCGATCCGGCTGCGTTCACGCCCGGAGAGGACGCTGATGCAGGTCGTCACCACCGCCGGTCACGGCGGTCATGGCAAGTCGACGCTCGTCCGCGCGCTGACCGGCAAGGACGTCTCGGTCGGCGGGAACGTGGAGGAGCCGCACGCCTGGACGCGGCTGCCCTCGGGTCGCCGCCTCGCGTTCGTGGACGTCCCCGGCGGCGACCGCGCCGTCCCGGCCCTGCTCGCCGCCGCCGCGCCCGCGCCCGTCGTGCTGCTGGCCGTCGCCGCCGACGAGGGCTGGACGCCGAGGACGCAGGAGCAGTTGGACGCCCTCGGCGCGCTCGGCGTCCGGTTCGGGGTCCTCGCCGTCACCCGGTCCGACGTCGCCGACCCCAAGCTCGCGCTGCGGCAGGCCCGGGACCGGCTCGCGGGGACCGCGCTGCGCGGCGTCGAGGCCGTCGCCGTCAGCGCCGCCACCGGCACCGGGACCGGTGACCTCGCCGCCGCGCTCGACCGGCTCGCGGGCCGCCTGCCCGTCCCCGACCCGGACGCCCCCGTGCGGCTGTGGATCGACCGCGCCTTCACCGCCGGACGCCAGACCGTGGTCACCGGCACCCTCGCCGCCGGGACGGTCACGGTCGGCGACGAACTGCTCCTGATGCCCGCCGGTGGGCGCGTCCGCGTCCGCACGATCGGATGCGCCGGGGAGCCGCACGAGTCGGTCGGCGGCGTGTCCCGCGTCGTGCTCACCCTGCGCGAGGCGGGACGGGTCGGCGCCGGGATGGCGCTCGTCACCCCCGGCGCCTGGACCCACACCGCCTCCATCGACGTCCGCACCCGGTTCGGCGAGGCGTCCGGGCGGCTCGCCCGGCGGATGACCTTGCACGTCGGCTCCGCCGCCGTCGCCGTGCGGCTGCGTCCCCTCGGCCCCGACACGGCCCGCCTCACGCTGAACCACCGGCTCGCGCTGCACCTCGGCGACACCGGCGTTCTGCGCGACCCCGAACGCGGCTCGATCGCGGGCGTCAACGTCCTGGACGTCCGCCCACCCACCCTCGTCAGGCGTGAGGCCGGAGCGGCCCGCGCCCGCGAACTGGCGTCCTGGCCGGACCGCCCGGACGGCGCGATCGTCCTCCGCCGCCACGGCGTGCTCCGCCGCTCCGAACTGGCCCCCATGGGCTGCGCACCACCACCGGACGCGGTCGCGCTGAACGGCGAATGGGTCGCCGATCCCGCGCACTGGGAGTCGCTGTTCGAGCGCCTGTCCGAGGAGACCGCCCGGCACGCCGCGCAGAACCCCTATGCGCCGGGTCTCGCCCTCGAAACCGTCCGCCTCCGCCTCGGGCTGCCCGCCCGCCAGCTCGTGGAAGCGCTCGTCCGCCCGCCCCTGCGCGTGGAGTCGGGCCGCGTCCACGCCCCGGCACCTGCCCCCGCCCCCGGCTGGGCCACCGCCGTGGAACGCATCAAAACCGACCTGGCGGCGACCCCCTTCAACGCCCCCACCCCAGACCGCCTGACCGCCCTGGGCCTCACCGACGACGCCCTGACCGCCGCCGAGAACGCGGGCGCCGTCATACGCATCCCGGACGACGACGGCGAGATCGTCCTCCTCCCGGACGCCGCCGACAGAGCCCTGCGCGTCCTGTCCGCCCTCCCTCAGCCGTTCACCCCCGCGCAGGCGGCCGACGCCCTCTGCACCGACCGCCGCATCGCCATCGCCCTCCTCCGCCATTTGGATGCCCTCGGCCGAACAGAACGCCGGAATACGGGAAAAACCGATTGAACTGCCACCCGTGACTCTGGCCTCATAGATCACGGTCCGGTTCCCGTCCGTGAGGAGAAGGCAATGCCGTACCAGACGATCGAGGGCGGCCGCGTTCCCATCCGGATGTGGACCGACCCGACCACGGTCGAGGACGTCGCCCTCGACCAGCTCCGCAACGTCTCGACCCTGCCGTGGGTGGAGGGCCTCGCCGTGATGCCCGACGTCCACTACGGCAAGGGCGCCACCGTGGGCTCCGTCATAGCGATGCGCGACGCGGTGTCCCCGGCGGCCGTCGGCGTCGACATCGGCTGCGGCATGACCGCCGCCAAGTCGTCCCTCACCGTCGAGGACCTGCCCGACGACCTGTCCACGCTGCGCGCGAAGCTGGAGAAGGCGATCCCGGTCGGCCGCGGCTCCCACAAGCAGAACGTCGACCCGTCCGCGCTCCCGAACCTGAGGGAACGCGGCTGGTACGAGTTCTGGCAGTCGTTCGAGGACCTGCACCCGGGCGTCCGCTCCCGCCTCGGCCGCGCGCACGCCCAGATGGGCACGCTCGGCGGCGGCAACCACTTCCTGGAGCTGTGCGCGGACGACGACGGCGCGATCTGGCTCGTCCTGCACTCGGGGTCCCGCAACATCGGCAACGAGCTCGCCGAGCAGCACATCGAGGCCGCCCGCAGGCTCCCGCACAACCAGGACCTGCCGGACGCCGACCTCGCGGTGTTCATCAGCGGCACCCCGAAGATGGACGCCTACCGCCACGACCTGTTCTGGGCGCAGGACTACGCCCGCCGCAACCGCGCGGTCATGATGGCCCTCGCCCAGAACGTCGTGACGACCCGCTTCAAGCGCTGCCGCTGGGAGCAGGCCATCTCCTGCCACCACAACTACGTGGCGGAGGAGGAGTACGACGGCGTCGAACTGCTCGTCACCCGCAAGGGCGCGATCCGCGCGGGCGAGGGCGACCTCGGCATCATCCCGGGCTCCATGGCGACGGGCACCTACATCGTCCGCGGCCTCGGCAACGAGACGGCGTTCAACTCCGCCTCCCACGGCGCGGGCCGCAGGATGAGCCGCAACAAGGCCCGCAAGTCCTTCACCGTCGACGACCTGATCGAACAGACCAGGGGCGTCGAATGCCGCAAGGACACCGGCGTCATCGACGAGATCCCCGGCGCCTACAAGGACCTGGAGACCGTCATGAACTCCCAGTCCGACCTGGTGGAGGTCGTCGCCCACCTCCGCCAACTCATCTGCGTGAAGGGCTGAGCCGGGTTAGATGAGCGGGGTCAGGTGAGGACGCCTTCGATGAAGGCGGTGACGTCGGCGAGGACCTCCTCGTGGTTGGTCTCGTTGAAGATCTCGTGGCGGGCGCCGGGGTAGAGGCGTTCGGTGAGGTCGGTGCCGCGGACCCGGTCGATGCCGGTGCGGGTGTCGCGGGGTCGGACGAGTTCGTCGGCGGCGCCGTGCATGTAGAAGGTGGGCAGGTCGCCCAGGGAGCCGTGGGCGTTGACGCGCCTGAGGGCGGTGTCGAGGGCCTTCACGGTGGGCTTCTTGTACGGGCCGTGCCAGACGAGGGGGTCGTCGGTGTACGCCTTGCCGACCGCCGGGTCGCGGGACAGCGTGGACGTGTCGATGGGCTCGTCCGGCATCTCGTCGAGGGGGAGCAGGGCGTCCACGACGTGCCAGTGGCCGAGGACCGGGCCGGACAGGACCAGCGCTGCCAGGGTGTCGCCGTGGAGTTGGGCGTAGCGCGTCGCGACCAGGCCGCCCATGGAGTGGCCGACCATGACGAGCGGCAGTCGTGGATGGTCGCGGCGCGCCATGTCCGCGACGGTGTTGACGTCGGCGACGACGTCGTCGACGTCCTCGATCAGGACGCGCTCGCCCGCCGAGCCGCCGTGGCCCATGTGGTCGGGGCCGCAGACGACGGCGCCGTACCGGACGAGGGCGTCCGCGACATGGGCGTAGCGGCCGAGGTGCTCTCCGTATCCGTGCACGAGGACGACGACGTGCCAGGGGTCGTCGGCGGCCCAGGTCCGGGCCGTGACGGCGCCCCGCGTCCCCGCGAACTCCCACTTGCGTTCGGTCGTCACGCGGCCTCCCAGATGCCGGACGGAAGGTAACCGTCTCTCGTGATGCGACGGATCGTCAACCACCGCAATAGGCTGGAACGACGGACCGCGATTGGAAGGGGTGCCCGTGCTGGTCGACACCTTCGGCCGTACCGCGACGGACCTGCGGGTCTCCCTCACCGACCGGTGCAACCTGCGGTGCTCGTACTGCATGCCGCCGGAGGGGCTGGACTGGCTGCCGAAGCCGGAGCTGCTCACCGACGACGAGGTGGTGCGGCTGGTCGGGCTGGCCGTCCAGAAGTTGGGCGTCACCGAGGTCCGGTACACCGGCGGCGAACCGCTGCTGCGTCGCGGGCTGTCCGACATCGTGCGGCGGACGGCGGAGCTGGCGCCCCGGCCCCGGATCTCGTTGACGACGAACGGCATCGGGCTCGACCGGCTGGCGGGGCCGCTGGCCGAGGCGGGGCTCGACCGGGTCAACGTCTCGCTCGACACCCTCGACCGCGACACGTTCAAGCGACTCGCGCACCGCGACCGGCTGGACGACGTGCTCGCCGGGCTTGAGGCGGCGCGGGCGGCGGGCCTGGAACCCGTCAAGATCAACGCGGTGCTGATGCGGGGCGTCAACGACCACGAGGCCGTCCCGCTGCTGCGGTTCGCCCTCGACCACGGGTACCGGCTGCGGTTCATCGAGCAGATGCCGCTGGACGCCCAGCACGGCTGGACCCGCCGCGACATGATCACCGCCGACGAGATCCTCGACCGGCTGTCGGCGGGTTTCGACCTGGCTCCGGACGCGGAGCACGAGCGCGGCAGCGCGCCCGCCGAGTCGTTCGTCGTCGACGGCGGCCCGTCGACCGTCGGGGTGATCGGTTCGGTGACGCGGCCGTTCTGCGGCGCGTGCGACCGGGTGCGGCTCACGGCGGACGGCCAGGTCCGCAACTGCCTGTTCGCCACCGAGGAGTCGGATCTGCGGGGCGCGATGCGCGGCGGCGCCACCGACGACGAGCTGGTCGAGCGGTGGCGGGCGGCGGTGCGGGCCAAGCGCGCCGGGCACGGCATCGACGATCCGTCGTTCCTCCAGCCGTCGCGGCCGATGTCGGCGATCGGCGGCTGATCCGGTGGCGTTCGACCCGGTGGCGTACGACGCGGTGCTGCTGGCGGGCGGCCGGGCCCGTAGGTTCGGCGGTGACAAGCCCGCCGCGCCGGTCGGCGGCCGGACTTTGCTCGAATGGGCGGCGGACGCCGCGTCCGGGGCATCTCAGCTGATCGTGGTGGGCCCGCCACGGGACGTCCTGCCGGGCGCGGTCGTGGTTCGGGAGGATCCGCCGGGCGGCGGGCCGGTGCCCGCGCTACGGGCCGGTCTCGGGCAGGTGCGCGCGTCCTGGCTGGTGTTGCTGGCCGCCGACCTGCCGTTTCTGCGTCCCGCCCATGTCGCGCGGCTGCTGGACGAGGCGCGGGGCCGGGCCGGGGCCGTGCTCGTGGACGGCGACGGCCGCGAGCAGTGGCTCGCCGGATGCTGGCGGACGGCAACGCTTCGGGACGCGCTCGACGCCTACCAGGGCTCGTCGCTGCGCGGCCTTCTCGGCCCGCTCGAACCCGTGCCGGTCGCGGTGCCGGACGGCGACCGTCCCGCCTGGTACGACTGCGACACGCGGGACGATCTCGCCGCCGCCGAACGGCTGCTTTGATCGCCGGAAAACGGGCAGATCCGGTGCGGACCACGCGAGAAGGGGAACCCATGTCGGTGCTTGAGGACTGGATCAACGCGGCGTGCCTCGAACTGGGCCTGGAACGCGGCGACATCGACCAGGGCCTGGTGCTGGACCTCGCCCGCGACGTCGCGCACGGCGTCGCGCGGCCCGGCGCGCCGCTGACGGCGTACCTGCTCGGCCTCGCGGTCGGCCGGGGCGTGCCCGCGCGGGACGCCGCCGCCCGGCTGACGGAGATGGCCGAGGACTGGAAGGCCCCCGAGACCCCGGACGTTCCCGAGGCCCCTGAGGTCCCCGAGGTGCCGGAGCCCGCCGGGCCCGCCGGGGAGACCCTGCTCGACGACGCCTAGCCCCCGGTGCCCTCCGGACGCGGGGGCGCGTCGCGGTCGGCGACGGGGACGACGTCCTTGAGGAAGTCGCGGCGCCCGAGGAACTGCGACAGGCTCTCGCGGTGCTCGTCGCACGCGAACCAGATCTTCCGCCGGTCCGGGGTGTGGACCTTCGGGTTGTTCCAGCGGAGCGCCCACACGGCGTCGGCGCGGCAGCCCTTGGCGGAGCACTGGAGGTCGCCCGGGCCCGGCGCGGAGTCGGTCATCCGGCCACCCTGGCACAGCCCGGCGGGCGAGGATGCGGCAGGCCCGCGTTTCACCCGGTCCGGCGGGGGATAGGACCCTGCCGTGCGGACCGAGCCCACGGACGCCGAGGACCGGGCGGCGCGGCGCCGCCGGTGGAAGGCGCTCTCCGTCTGCCTCGTCGCCGCGTTCATGACGCTGCTGGACGTCAGCATCGTCAACGTGGCGCTCCCGTCGATCCGGGAAGGATTGGGCGCCTCCGAGGCGCAGTTGCAGTGGATCCTGTCGGGGTACGCGCTGACGTTCGGCCTCGTCCTGGTCGCGGCGGGGCGGTTCGGCGACGCCCGCAGCCGCCGGGCTGTGTTCATGTTCGGGCTCGCGCTGTTCACGGTGGCGAGCGCGGCGGCGGGGGCGGCGCCGACGATCCTGTTCCTCGTGCTGGCGCGGCTGGTGCAGGGTGTCGCGGGCGGCGTGCTGAACCCGCAGGTCGCCGGGCTGATCCAACAGCTGTTCCGGGGCGCGGAGCGGGGCCGGGCGTTCGGCGCGCTCGGCTCGGTGATCGGGGTCGCGACGGCCGTCGGGCCGCTGCTCGGCGGCGGGCTCATCGCGATCGCCGGTCCCGACGAGGGCTGGCGGTGGGTGTTCTACGTCAACATCCCGGTCGGAGTGCTGGCGCTGGTGCTGGCGTGGCGGCTGCTGCCCGCGCCGATCTACGGGGAACGGCGGGGACTCGACCCGCTCGGTGTCCTGCTGCTCGGCGGGGGCGTGGTGTGCGTTCTGCTGCCGCTCGTCCAGGAACGGCAGTGGCACAGCGACCTGAAATGGCTGCTGATGGTCGCTGGCGCCGCCCTGATCGCCGCGTTCGTCGCCTGGGAACGCCGCACGCGGACGCCGATGGTGGACCTCAGCCTGTTCCGGCTCCGCTCCTACGCGCTGGGTTCGGCGATCGCGCTGCTGTACTTCGCGGGCTTCACCGCCGTGTTCTTCATCTTCGTCCTCTACTTGCAGAACGGTCTCGGCTACAGCGCGCTCGGCGCGGGCCTGGCCATCACCCCGTTCGCGGTCGGGTCGGGTGTCGCGTCCGCCGCCGGTGGACGGATCGTCGCCCGCTACGGCCGCCCGCTCGTCGCCGTGGGGCTCGTCGTGGTGCTGGTCGGTCTCGGCGCCGCGTGGGTGGCGGTGGAACTGCACCCGGGTGGCGGCGTGGCGTGGGCGACGGCGGCGCCGCTGCTGGTCGCGGGCCTCGGCAGCGGCCTGGTCATCGCGCCCAACCAGACGATCACCCTGTCGGAGGTGCGGCACACCGAGGGCGGCAGCGCCGCGGGCGTCCTCCAGACGGGTCAGCGGGTCGGGACCGCGACGGGCATCGCCGCGGTCGGATCGGTGTACTTCGCGACCCTCGCCGGGTCGCACGGGGACTGGGCCGCCGCGTTCCGGCACGGCCTCGTCGTCATCATGGTGTTCGTCTTCGCGGCGCTGGTGGCGGCCGCGATCGACCTGGTCACGGGCGGCGACGGACCGCGCGGCCGGTGAGGGCGACGGCGGCGATCCCCGCCAGCGCCGCCCCGGCGGCGGCTGCGGCGAGAACGCGGTTCTGCCGCCTGATCCGCGCCGGGATCTCCGCGTACGGCAGCGTCGAGAACGACACCAGTTCGTAGCGGGAAACGTAGCGCCCGGCGAGCCGCCGCTCCAGCGCGTGCGTCGTGGCCTGCTTCGCCCGGTAGACCGGCGACGACACGCGGTCGCGCATCTCGATGAAGTTGTCGAGCGCCATCTCGGCGATCACGTCGGTGTTGGCTTTGCGGCGCTCCTGGTAGAGCGACAGCGCGCGGGACCAGTCGCCGTCGGTCTCGGTCAGGCAGCGGTCGATCTCGATGCAGTCCTCGAACGCGCAGTTGGCGCCCTGCCCGAAGAACGGGACGATCGCGTGCGCGGCGTCACCGACCAGCGCGACGACCGCGCCGTCGCCGTACCGCGTTCCGTATCGTGTCCCGTATCGTGTCCAAGGCCAGCACCGGACGGTCACCAGCGACCCGATCGGGTTGTGCTCATAGTCGTCGGTCAGGTCGGGCATCAGCGACGCGACGTCGGGATAGTGCTCCTCGAAGTACGCGGTCACCTTGTCGGGCGTGTCGAGCGCGTGGAACTCGTCCTTCGGCCAGAACAGCGTGCACGTGAACGACCGGTCGAGGTTCGGCAGCGCGATCATCATGGACGTGCCGCGAGGCCAGATGTGCAGGGCGTCCGGGTCGAGCGCGAACTCGCCGTCCTTCGGCGGGACGGTCAGCTCCCGGTACCCGTGCTCCAGGAAGTCGGCGTCGACGTCCAGGGCCAGCGAGCCGCGGACCGCGCTGTAGGCGCCGTCTCCGGCCAGCACGACGTCGGCGGGTTCGGAGTCGGCGTCGTCGAGCAGGATCGTCCCGGCGTCCGCGTCGACGCCGGAGACACGCTGGGAGAACCGCAGCGTGACGCCCGGGGTCGCCTCGGCGGCGTCCAGCAGCGACCGGTTCAGCTCGGCGCGGCTGATCGAGTTGATGGCGCGTTCGCCGTCCGCGCTGTACGGCTGGAAGTTCGTCCCACCGGCCCGGGGATGCACCATCCGGCCGTGCATGGGCAGGGCCTGCTTGAGGGACTGGTCGCGCAGCCCGACCTGGTCCAGCGCCGCCAGCCCGCGCGCCGAGATCGCCAGGTTGATCGAGCGGCCGCGTTCGGCCCCCGCGATCCGCGGGTCGGGGCGCCGCTCGTACACCGTGACGGGGACGCCCCTGCGGCCGAGCAGCACCGCGAGCAGGCAACCCGCCAGGCCCGCGCCGACGATCGCGACCCGCTCGCCCTCACTCGCCATGGGCCCCGGAGCCCTCCGCGGTCGGCGCGCCGGTCTGCGACCGGACCTCCCACAGGTCGGGGAACGCGGGCGCGAACAGGGTGCGGCGCAAGTAGTCGGCGCCCGCGGACCCGCCGGTGCCCACCTTCGCGCCGATGGTCCGCTCGACCATCTTCAGATGCCGGTACCGCCATTCCTGGATGCCCTCGTCCACGTCGACGAGGGCCTCGCACACCTCGGCGGCGGAGCCGGACTCGTCGTCGTACACGGCGAGGAGCGCCTTCTGCACCCCGGCGTCCGGCTCCCAGGGGAGGGACGTGTCGCGGTCGAGCGCCGCCTGCGGGACGGCGTGGCCGAGACCGGCGAGGTAGCGCAGCAGCGAGTCGAACATCGACGGACGCGCCACCGCCGCTTGGAGCCGCTCGTCGCCGCGCAGGTCGGAAGCGGGGAAGGAGCGCCGCCCGAGGACGGCCTCGATCGAGCGGAACTGCTCGCTCTGGAACCCGCTGGACGTGCCGAGCACGTCGCGGAACGCGGCGAACTGCCGGGGCGTCATCGTCTCCAGGATGTCCAACTGCCCGACCACCGTCTTGAGGATCTTGGTGATCCGGCGCGCGGTGTGCAGCGACCCGGCGGTGTTGCCCTCGGTGAGCCTGGCCTGCAACAGCGCCGCCTCGTGCAGGATCTGTTTGAACCACAGCTCGTACACCTGGTGGATGACCACGAACAGCATTTCGTCGTGGGCCCCGGTCCGCGGCTCCTGGCAGGACAGGAGATCATCGAGCCGCAGGTAACCGCCGTACGTCAACGCCGGCGACTCCGCCATCACGCCTCCTTGCGACACAACGGATGTGACTCGCAGCATATGGGATCCCCCACCCAGCAAGGCGTTGACGGCCCGTCCAAGCCCATACCGGACCCATACCGGAACGATGCCGGACGGGGCGCGCCGCCGTGCCGGGCGACGTCAGTCGAGGTCGCCCGCGGCGAGCCGGACGGGCCGCAGCGCGGCGGTGATCCCGGCGGCCTGGTCGGCGGGGAGGTCGGCGATGCCGAAGCCGGACTCGTTGAGCGCCCGGGTCGCCTCCTCGGCGAGGTCGCGTCCGGCGGGGGTGATCGTGGCGAGGACGACGCGCCGGTCGTCGGGGGAGTTGGCGCGGCCGACGAGCCCGCGCTGCTCCAGGCGTCCGATCGCGTTCGTCACCGACGCGGGATGAACCATGAGGCGTGTGCCCATCTTCCCCATGGGAAGGGTCCCGGTGCGGGTGAAGGCGAGTAGCCGCAGCGCCTCGTAGGCGGCGAACGTCAGCCCGTACGGCTTGAGGGCGGCCTCGATCCGGCTCAGCAGCAGTTGCTGGGCGCGCATGACCGAGGTGACGGCCGCCATCCGGTCGGCGTGCTCGGGCCAGCGCAGGCTCCACTGGCGGTGGGCCTCGGCGATCGGGTCGGGCGTGTCGGGCACCGCCCGATCGTACGTGGTCCGGACTGACGCGGTCTTGACTGGAGGGCGCATGGAAACTATTTTAACTTCCAAATATTGGATGTCCAAGGGTTGAGGTGAGGACGGTGGCGGGGGACCTGCACGCGCCGGTGCACCCGGTGCGGTTCGTGACGGCGGCCGCGCTGTTCGACGGCCACGACGCGGCGATCAACATCATGCGGCGCATCCTTCAGTCGCAGGGCGCCGAGGTGGTGCACCTCGGGCACGACCGCTCGGTCCACCAGGTGGTGGACGCCGTCCTGGAGGAGGACGCGCAGGGCGTGGCCATCAGCTCCTACCAGGGCGGGCACGTCGAGTACTTCGAGTACCTGTCGCGCAGCCTGAAGGAGGCGGGGGCCGAGCACGTCAGGCTGTTCGGCGGGGGCGGCGGCGTGATCGTCCACGAGGAGATCGCGCGGCTGTCCGGCGCCGGGGTGCGGATCTTCTCCCCGGAGGACGGGCAGCGCCTCGGCCTGCCCGGGATGATCAACGAGCTGGTGCGCGACTGCGACGTCGACCTCGCCGCCGAGCCCGTCCCGGCCGCGGCCGTCCTGGCGGGGGAGCGGCGCGCGCTCGCCCGGACCATCACCTGCCTCCAGGCCGGGCGGCTTCCCGACGCCGACCGGGCGGTGCTCGCCGAGGCGGCCGACGCCCGCGACGTGCCCGTGCTCGGCATCACCGGGACGGGCGGCTCCGGCAAGTCGTCCCTCACCGACGAACTCGTCCGGCGGTTCCGCGTTGACCAGCGGGACACCCTGCGCGTCGCGGTCCTCGCCGTCGACCCGACGCGGCGGCGCGGCGGCGGCGCGCTGCTCGGCGACCGGATCCGGATGAACGCCCTCGACGGCGACCACGTGTTCTTCCGCTCCCTGGCCACCCGGGGCGCGCGGGAGCTGCCCGAGAACATCGAGGAGATCGTCGGCGCCTGCAAGGCCGCCGGATACGACCTCGTCATCCTGGAGACGCCCGGCATCGGGCAGGGCGACGCCGCGATCGTCCCGCTGGTCGACGTGTCGCTGTACGTGATGACGCCCGAGTTCGGCGCCGCGTCCCAGCTGGAGAAGATCGACATGCTCGACTTCGCCGACGTGGTCGCGATCAACAAGTTCGAGCGGCGCGGAGCCGCCGACGCGCTGCGGGACGTGTCGCGGCAGCTCGTCCGCAACCGGGAGGCGTTCGGGCAGCGTCCCGACGACATGCCCGTGTACGGCACCAGCGCCGCCACGTTCAACGACGACGGTGTCACCGCGCTCTACCAGCATCTCGGCGGGCTGCTCGGCGAGCACGGCCTGCGTCTCGCCGACGGCGTCCTGCCCGAGGCCGCGACGAAGGTGTCGACCAGCGCGGCGACCGTCATCCCGCCGGGACGGGTCCGGTACCTGTCCGGCATCGCCGAGACCGTCCGCGGCTACCACGCCGACACCGTGACGCAGATGGAGGCGGTGCGGCGCGTCCAGCGGCTGGACGAGGTCCGCGCCGAGCTGACCGACGCCACCGAGGTCGAGAGTCTCCTGGAGCGCGCCCGCCGCACCGTGGCCCCGGAGAACGCCGACCTGATCGAGGAATGGCCGAAGGTCGTGGAGGTCTACTCCGGCGACCAGCTGGTCGTGAAGATCCGCGACAGGGAACTGCGCACCGCGCTGACCCGCGAGTCGCTGTCGGGCAGCCGCGTCCCGCGCGTCGCGCTCCCGCGCTACACCGACCATGGCGAACTGCTGCGGTTCCTGCGCAACGAGAACCTGCCGGGCCGGTTCCCGTTCACCGCCGGGGTGTTCCCGTTCAAGCGCGACAACGAGGACCCCGCGCGCATGTTCGCGGGCGAGGGCGACCCGTTCCGCACCAACCGCCGCTTCAAGCTCCTGTCGGAAGGGCAGCCCGCGACCCGCCTGTCCACCGCGTTCGACTCGGTCACCCTGTACGGGCGCGACCCCGACGAGCGTCCTGACGTGTACGGCAAGGTCGGCACGTCGGGCGTGTCGATCGCGACGCTGGACGACATGAAGGCCCTCTACGACGGGTTCGACCTGTCGTCACCGACGACGTCGGTGTCGATGACCATCAACGGGCCCGCGCCCACGATCCTGGCGTTCTTCCTCAACACCGCCATCGACCAGGGGATGGACGCCTTCTACGAGGAGAACGGGCGCGAACCGTCCGCCGCCGAGGCCGCCGACATCCGCGCGCGCGTCCTGGCGACGACGCGCGGCACCGTCCAGGCCGACATCCTGAAAGAGGACCAGGGGCAGAACACCTGCATCTTCTCCACCGAGTTCTCGCTGCGGATGATGGGCGACATCCAGGAATGGTTCATCGCCAACAAGGTCCGCAATTTCTATTCGGTGTCGATCTCCGGCTACCACATCGCCGAGGCGGGCGCGAACCCCATCAGCCAGCTCGCGTTCACCCTCGCCAACGGATTCACCTACGTCGAGTCCTACCTGGCACGCGGCATGGACGTCGACGACTTCGCGCCCAATCTGTCGTTCTTCTTCTCCAATGGAATGGACCCCGAGTACAGCGTCCTCGGACGGGTCGCGCGCCGAATCTGGGCCGTCGCCATGCGCGACCGGTACGGGGCCAACGAACGCAGCCAGAAACTCAAGTACCACGTGCAGACGTCCGGCCGTTCCCTGCACGCGCAGGAGATGGACTTCAACGACATCCGCACGACTCTGCAAGCGCTCATCGCCATTTACGACAACTGCAACAGCCTCCACACCAACGCCTACGACGAGGCCGTCACCACCCCGACCGCCGAATCCGTGCGGCGCGCCCTGGCGATCCAGCTCATCATCAACCGCGAGTGGGGCCTGGCGATGAACGAGAACCCGCTCCAGGGGTCGTTCATCATCGACGAACTGACCGATCTGGTCGAGGCGGCGGTGCTCGCCGAGTTCGACCGCATCAGCGAGCGCGGCGGCGTCCTCGGCGCCATGGAGACCGGCTACCAGCGCGGCCGCATCCAGGACGAGTCGATGCTGTACGAGCAGCGCAAGCACGACGGCTCCCTGCCGATCGTCGGCGTCAACACGTTCCGGGCCCCGGACGCGGGCGACGGCACACCCGACACCATCGAACTGGCCCGCGCCACCGAGGACGAGAAGCGCTCCCAGCTCGACCGGGTCCACGCCTACCAGGAGGCGCACCGCGACGAGGCGCGTGAGGCCCTCACCGCCCTCCAGGACGCGGCCCGCGCGGGCGAGAACGTGTTCGCCGTCCTGATGGACGCGGCCCGCGTGTGCAGCCTCCAACAAATCACCGACGCGTTCTTCGAGGTAGGCGGCCAGTACCGCCGCAACGTATGAGCGAAGCGAACCGGGGGGTGTGGGGGGTCGCCCCCCACGGTGAACGCATATGAGATTGCCGTGAGTCTTCGCGATGACACCGGCGCCCCGGTTCCCGTACCGGAGCGGGTGCGCCGGGTCGTGTCGATCGTGCCGTCCTTGACGGAGACGGTCGCGGTGACCGCGCCGGGGTTGCTGGTGGGCGCCACCGACTGGTGCACCCATCCGGCCGACCTGGACGTGCCGCGCGTCAGGGGCACCAAGAACCCTGATCTGGATCGGATCGCGGAGTTGCGGCCCGATGTCGTTCTCGGCAACACCGAGGAGAACCGTCCCGCCGACGTCGAGGCGATGCGCGCGGCCGGGATTCCGGTGTGGATGACGGAGATCCGCACCGTGGACGAAGCATTGGCGTCCCTGCGGTGGATGCTGACCGAGGCGTGCCGGGTCCCGGTGCCCGGTTGGCTGGACGAGGCGTCCCGCGCGTGGTCGGACGTCACGCCGGGCCGTCCGCGCGCCGCCGTCGTCCCGGTGTGGCGGCGTCCGTGGATGGTCGTCGGCCGCGACACCTTCACCGGCGACGTCCTGTCGCGCCTGGGCGTATCCAACGTCTACGCCCACCACTCGGAGCGCTACCCGAAGATCCCGCTCGGGGAGCTGATCGAGGCGGGCGCGGACCTGGCCGTCCTCCCGGACGAGCCCTACCGGTTCACCGAGGACGACGGCCCCGAGTCGTTCCCGGGCCTGGACGTCGCGCTCGTCAACGGCCGGTTCCTCACCTGGTACGGCCCGTCCTTGGTGGAGGCGCCGCGGACCCTCGCCCGCCAGCTCGCCGCCGCCAAGGTCCACTGACCCATAATCGCTGTGACGTTCGTCACATTCAGAAGCTGACGGGCACTTCGGCGAGCAGAGCGGTGAGGTCGGCGACGCGGTCGGGGGACACCTCGCCCGGACGGCGCCCGTCGATCGCGGCGCGCAACCGCTCCACCCGGCGGACGAGGTCCACCGGCTCGCCGCCGTCCACCTCGTTCAGCAGCGTGGTGACCTCTCTGGCGAGGTCGACGCCGAACCGCGGACCCACCTCCCCGGCCGCGATGCCCACGTCGATGACGCGCCGCATCCGGGCCAGCGCCCGCACGGTGACCGCCCGCGCCCGCGCCGCCCAGCACCGTGGCCCGTGGCGTTCGCCTGAGGCGGCGCCAGCGCGGCCGTCCCGGCACGGGGGCAGGCTCGGGACGGTCCACGGCGGGGAGCGGCGCGGTGTCCGTCACGTGCGGGGCCAGCGCGCGGACCACGTCCATGAACGCGGGACGTTCGGCGGCCTCGGCGGCGCGGCAGCGAGCCGCGAGCTCGACCAGGTCGCCGGGCGCCCCGTCAGGGACGTCGGCGCCCGGTGCGGCCTCCGGATCGCCGGTCAGGCACGCGGCGAGGATGCGGCCGAACTCCAGCACGTCCCCGGACTGCTCGGCGGGCACGTCCACCGCGTCGGAGTCGTCCGGGTCCCCGAGAGCCGCCATGGCGCCGAGGCCGAGGAGCTTCACGCCGTCTGCGGTGAGCATCACCTGTCCGGCTCTCAGATCGCCGTGCACGACCCCGCAGGCGTGGACGGCCACCAATGCGTCAGCGAGCTGTGCGCACAGGGCTACGGCGTCCTGAGCGTCCGGCAGCCCGGGGTCCAGGCGCACCGCGAGGGACTCGCCGTCGAGATGCTCGGTCACCACGTACGTGAGCGCCTCGCCGTCGGGGCCGTCCGCCTCGCCGTAGTCGTAGGTGGTCACGAGGTTCGGGTGGGCGAGCGCGCCGCCCACACCTGCGCGGGCGCCTGCGGATTCCGCGTGAGGCGGTCTTCCAGGCGGTAGCGGTCGTCCAGCCGGAATCCTGGGTCCACGGGATCTCCCCTCCGGCACGGGGATGCCGGTGTCGCGCCCAGGAGTACGCACCGCGCCTCAGATCGGCTCGGATCGGGGATTCACGAAAAAGTTCGGATCCGCCGGGTTTCGGGCCATGGCCGGACCAGGCCACGCGCGGGGGTTGTGTTTCCGTCTGGACGCGCCTAGCCCCGGACAGGACGGTCATGGAGGGGTCGAGGACGGGTCAACCCGGACCCGGAGAACCTTCAGGAGAAACCCCCGGATATGAAAAGCGGCGCCGGGTGGATACGGGGGCAATCCACCCGGCGCCGCATCATCGGTGTTCCGACGGGGGCCCGGAACACCGGCACGGGCGCTCCGACGGGGGACCAGAGCGCCGGTACAAATCGTACACCGAAACCCCCCGCGGTTAGTCAAGAGAATGTCACGACCCGATTTCTGGACGCTGTCCGGAATCGGGGTTCTGTGCACGCCGGGCGGGGTCGTCGAAGGCCGCGGAGGCCGTCGGCTCCCGCCCGCTGTTCGCGACGATCACCGCGACATACGGGAGGAACAGCGCACCGACCACCAAAAGGATCACAAGCCACACGGGCGCGCCCAGCACCGCCGTCAGGATCGCGCCGACGAAACAGCCCGTCCGCACGGCCATGGACATCAGGTATCGGCGCTGCCGGTGGCCGATGTCCTCCGACATGGGGCGGGGAGCGTCGGTGACCGTGTAGACCATCGGCTCCCGATGGTGATTGACCCTCACGTTTCCACGGTAAGCCCAAGGAGTCCGCCAGGCCACAGCGGCATGGGTCAAGACATCGGGAGGAATGAGATGGCCGATCACACCTACCGGGTGACGGAGATCGTCGGGACGTCGCCGGAATCGGTCGAGACCGCGATCCGCAACGGGGTCAGGCGCGCGGGGCAGACGCTGCGTCACCTGGACTGGTTCGAGGTCATGGAGGTCCGGGGCCAGCTCAAGGACGGCGAGGTCGCCCAGTTCCAGGTGACCATGAAGGTCGGCTTCCGCATCGAGGACAGCTGAGCGCCGCGCGGGGCCCGCACCGTACACACAGGTGCGGGCCCCGCGCAGTTCGGCCGTCTCCAGCAGTCACAACGCCACCGACGCCCGTCAGGACGCCCGCGCCCCTCAGTCAGGACACCTGCGCCCCCGTCAGGACGCCCGCGCGCCACCAGTCAGGACACCTGCGCCCAGTCGGGACGATTGCGCACAATGAGTCAGGAGACCCGCGCCCCGCCAGGACGATCACACACAGCCCGTCAGGACGCCGCGCTCCGCCGGGACGAGTGCGCACAGTCCGTCAGGACGCCTGGGACACCGTCGACATGTTGAAGTCGGGGACTCGCAGCGGCGGCATGGCGGTGCGCGTGAAGTAGTCCGACCATTCACGGGGCAGGGTCGGCCCGGTCGCGCCGACCTCGGTGAGGCGTGACAGCAGGTCGACGGGGCTCTCGTTGAACCGGAAGTTGTTCACGGCCCCGACGACCTCCCCGCCCTCCACGAGGTACACGCCGTCGCGGGTGAGGCCGGTCAGCAGCAGCCGCTGCGGGTCGACCTCGCGGATGTACCAGAGGCACGTGACCAGCAGTCCGCGCTCGGTGCGGGCGACCATCTCGTCCAGGGACGCGCCGCCGTCCGGTCCGGTCATCACCAGGTTGTCGACGCTGGGCGTGAGCGGCAGCCCGGTGCGTTCGGCGGACCGCCGCGTCTGGGTCAACGCGGTGAGGTCGCCCTCGCCGATCCAGTCGGTGCGGCCCAGCGCCAGACCGTTGTCGAACACCGACGACTCGCGGCCGGACGCGTGCTCGACGACGAACGGCGCGCACTCCAGCCCGGGCGCCGCCGGGTCGCTGAACAGCGTGACGGGCAGGCTCGCGAGCCGCTCGCCGACGCGGGTGCCGCCGCCCGGCGCGCTGAACACGGTGCGTCCGTCGTGGGCGTCCTGCGCGCCCGCCGACCAGTACAGGTAGATCATCAGGTCGGCGACGGCGGACGGCGGCAGGATCGTCTCGTACCGCCCGGCGGGCAGGTCGACGCGCCGCTCGCCCCACTCCAGGCGCCGGGCGAGGTCGCCGGTCAGCGCGGGGACGTCCACGTCGGTGAAGTCGCGGGTGCCGACGCCCGTCCACGCGGAGCCGCCCGCCCCCTTGGCGTTCAGCTCCAGCAGCCCGGTCGGCTGGTCGTGGCGTAGCCGCAGCCCCGCCGAGCTGCCGACGAACGTCGAGGTCAGCGCGTGGTTGGCGAACCCGTACAGCCGCCGGTCGCCCTCCTGCGCGGCGGCGAACGCCTCGCCGAGCGCGGGCGCGAACCCCTCGAACACGCCGATGCCGGTCTCGGCGGGATCGTCGTCCCAGCCGCCGGACGGGGCCGTCCGCACGAGCGGCGCGGCGTCCTCGGCGGCCTCGTTGCCCGCCGCGTCGGCCTCGGCGGCGCGCACCAGATCCTCGATGTCGTCGGAGTCGACCGCCGAACGGGACACGACGCCCGCCGCGACGCCGTCCCCGGTGTTCCGCAACGCGATGACGGTGAGGCGGCTCGACCGGGTCACGCCGTTGGTGGTGAGGGTGTTGCCCGCCCACCGCAGGTTCGCGGTGCTCGCCTCGTCGGCGATGACGACGCAGTCGTCGGTGCGGGACAGCGACAGCGCCCGCTCGACGGCGTCCTGCGGCCTGATCGCGGTCACTTGCCGGCCTCCTTGAGGGCGTTGAGGATGTTGACGCCGCGGAACAGCGCGGCGGGGCAGCCGTGGCTGACCGGCGCGATCTGCCCCGGCTGGCCTTTCCCGCAGTTGAACGCGCCGCCCAGCACATAGGTCTGGGGGCCGCCGACGGCCTCCATCGAGTTCCAGAAGTCGGTGGTGGTGGCCTGGTAGGCGACGTCGCGGAGCTGCCCCGCCAGCCGTCCGTTCTCGATGCGGTAGAACCGCTGCCCGGTGAACTGGAAGTTGTACCGCTGCATGTCGATCGACCAGCTCTTGTCGCCGACGATGTAGATGCCGCGGTCGACGCCGGAGATCAGTTCGTCGGTGGACGGGCCGCCGTCGGCGGGCCGCAGCGACACGTTCGCCATCCGCTGGATCGGCATGCTGGACGCCGAGTCGGCGAACGCGCAGCCGTTGGAGCGGTCGGCGCCGGTGAGGCGGGCGATGCGCCGGTCGGTCTGGTAGCCGGTGAACAGGCCGCCGGTGACGATGTCGAACTCCTGCGTCGCGACGCCCTCGTCGTCGTAGCCGATGGTGGCCAGGCCGTGCTCGGCGGTGCGGTCACCGACGATGTTCATGACCTTCGAGCCGTACTGGAGGTTCCCGAGCTTGTCGGGCGTGGCGAACGACGTCCCCGCGTACGCCGCCTCGTAGCCGAGGGCCCGGTCCAGTTCGGTGGCGTGCCCGATCGACTCGTGGATCGTCAGCCACAGGTTCGACGGGTCGACCACGACGTCGTACGCGCCGGGCTCCACCGACGGCGCGGCGAGCTTCTCGGCGAGCAGTTCCGGGATGCGGGCCAGCTCGCCGTCCCAGTCCCAGTGGTCGCCGGTCAGCCACTCCCACCCGTATCCGGCGGGCGGCGCGAGCGTTCGCATCGTGTCGAACAGCGACCCGGCGATGCCGACGGCGTTCACGACGGGGTGCAGCCGGACGCGCTGCTGCGTGGTGACCGTCCCGGCGAGGTCGGCGAAGAACTTGTTCTCCTTCACCTGGAGGAGCGTGGCGTCCACGTGGTCGACGTGGTCGTCGCCGAGCAGGCGGCGGCTCCACTCGGCGAGCAGCGCGACCTTGTCCCCGGTCGCCACGTCGAACGGGTCGATCTTGTAGGCGGACACCCAGGTCCGTTCCCCGTGGACGGGTTCGGGGGCCAGCTCGATGGGTTCGCGGTTGACGGGACGCGCGACGGCCGCGACCTCCACGGCCTGCTCGGCGACCCGGGCGGCGCCGCCGGTCGTCAGGTCGATGCCCGCGGCGAAGCCCCAGGTGCCGTCCTTGACGACCCGCACCGACAGGCCGACGTCGTCGGCGTCCAGCGCGGTCTCCAGCGCGGCGTCGTGCAGGGCGAGGGTCTGGCTGCGGATGCGTTCCAGGCGGAAGTCCGCGTGCTCGGCGCCGAGCTCCCGGGCCCGGGTGAGGGCCGCGTCGGCCAGCGCGCGCAGCGGCAGGGCGGTGAACGTGGGATCAATGGAATGCACCTTCCGCAACCTACCCCCGCGCCCCGCCGCGCACCCCCGCGGTTTCCGGCGCGCCGGGGCCGCGCGGGACACCGCACAAACCGGGGTCGGCGGATCTTGTCGGTTCGGCATATCCGTGGGGCGGTCCCCAGGCCGCTAGGGTCGTGCGCAGCCGACATCCATCCGAACGAGAGGGTCCTGATGAGTCGCTCTGTCCTCGTGACCGGGGGTAGCCGGGGCATCGGCCTGGCCATCGCCCGGGAGCTCGCCACCGCGGGCGACGCGGTAGCGGTGACCTACCGGTCGGGTGAACCCCCCGAGGGGCTGTTCGGTGTGCGGTGCGACGTCACCAGCGCCGAGGACGTCGACACCGCGTTCGGCAAGGTCGAGGCGGAGCAGGGCCCGGTCGAGGTGCTCGTCGCCAACGCCGGGATCACCAAGGACACCCTCCTCGCCATCATGAGCGAGGAGTCGTTCACGTCCGTGCTCGACACGAACCTGACGGGCGCGTTCCGCGTCGCCAAGCGGGCCGTGAAGGGCATGATGCGCAAGCGCGGCGGACGGATCGTGCTGGTCTCGTCCGTGGTCGGCCTGATGGGGTCGCCCGGGCAGACGAACTACGCGGCGTCCAAGGCGGGCATGGTCGGGTTCGCGCGGTCCCTCGCCCGCGAGCTGGGGTCGCGGAACGTCACCGTGAACGTGGTGACGCCCGGGTTCGTCGACACCGACATGACGTCGGTGCTGTCGGAGGACCGGCAGAAGGCCATCACCGCCACGATCCCCCTCGGCCGCATGGCGCAGCCGGACGAGGTCGCCAAGGCCGTCCGGTTCCTGGCGAGCGACGACGCCGCCTACATCACCGGGGCCGTGCTCCCGGTCGACGGCGGACTGGGAATGGGGCACTGACCGTCATGGGCATTCTCGAAGGCAAGCGGATCCTGGTCACCGGCGTCCTCACCGACGCCTCGATCGGCTTCCACATCGCGCGTATCGCGCAGGAGCAGGGCGCCGAGGTCGCGCTCACCGCCTACCCGCGCCCGACGCTCACGCAACGGACCGCAAAGCGGCTCCCGTCCGGTCCCGACTCGCCGCCGCCGGTCATCGAGCTGGACGTGACGAACGCCGAGCAGCTCGACGGCCTCGCCGGGAACCTGCGCGACCACGGCTTCGACCACCTCGACGGCGTCGTCCACGCCATCGCGTTCGCGCCGCAGACCGCGCTCGGCGGCACCTTCCTGGAGACCCCGTGGGAGGACGTCGCGACCGCCGTGCACGCCTCCGCGTACTCGCTGAAGTCGCTGACGATGGCGTGCCTGCCGCTGATGAAGGACGGCGGCTCCGTCGTCGGCCTCGACTTCGACGCCACCAAGGCGTGGCCGGTGTACGACTGGATGGGCGTCGCGAAGGCGGGCCTGGAGTCGTGCGCCCGCTACCTCGCCAAGTACCTCGGCCCGCAGGGCATCCGCGTGAACCTCGTCGCGGCGGGCCCGCTCGCCACGATGGCGGCCAAGAGCATCCCCGGCTTCGAGGGCATGACGGAGATGTGGCCGAAGGCCGCGCCGCTCGGCTGGGACATCAAGGACAGCGAACCGACCGCGCGCGCCTGCGCGGCGCTGCTGTCGGACTGGTTCCCCGCGACGACGGGCGAGATCGTCCACGTCGACGGCGGCCTGCACGCCATCGGCGGAGTGGCCTGACCACGACGTACACCGTGAACCGCTAGAAGCGGCTCACTGGGTCACCAGCCTGGCGAGCCTGGTCCGGCGCGCCGGGGCCGTCTCCTCGCGGACGGCCCTGGCCAGCGCGGGCCCGGCCGCCTGGACCACCGACAGATGCCGGTCGGCCAACCCGAACGCGGCGGCGACCAGTGGCCGCGACAGTCCCTCGGGCGACAGGACGGCGACCACGGCGGGACGTCGCGTCCCCCTGGCCTGCGCGACGGTCACGGCCCAGCCGTGCCGCAGCCGGGACGCGTCCGCCGGGGCGATGACGGCGGCGCCGCCGGGGAACTCGACGTCGAGCCCGTGCGGGCCGCCGCCGGTGACGACGCCCGTCTCGCCGAGAGCGGCGTGGGGGAGCGGTGCGGCGACGACCACCCGGTCGCCGGAGTCCATGCCGCCGAACTGTCCCGGCCCGGGGTTCAGCGCGGCTTTCAGCGCCGTGTTCAGCGCGGTCACGCCCGCGTCGCCGCCGGTGGTGGGCGCGACGACCTGGACGTCCTCGACGGGGATGCCGAGCGCGCGGGGAATCGAGTCGGTGACGAGCTGCACCGCGCGGTGCACCGCCTCGCCGGGGCTCTCGGCGGGCACGATGACGACCTCGTGGCCCGGCGCGTCCACGGTCGTGAGGTCGCCCGCCCGCACCGCCTCGGTCAGCACGCCGATCGGGCTCGTCGGCGGCGCGGCGTCCAGCGCCACGACGGGCACGGTCTCCGACGCCTCCAGGTCGTCCAGGGGCCGTCCGGGACCGGCGGGTGGCGGGGCGTCCGGCTCGGCGCACAGCACCAGGTGCGCGCCGTCGGGACACGCCTCGACCAGCACCGCGCACAGCTCGACGTCCAACGCGGCGGCGTCCGTCACGATGACCAGGTCGAGGTCGAAGGGCCACTCCTCGCCCCGCCCGTACACGACGGCGCCGGGCGCGGCGGACGGGTCGTCGCGCGGCTCCAGCAGCCGGTGCAGGCTCGTGACGATCGCCTCGTCGCCGCACTCGACGTCGGCCGAGGCGCGGTCGGTGGGCGTCGCGACGGCGGTCCGCACGCCCTGACCTGCGGCGGCCGACGCGATGCCGACAACGGCGCCGGCCAGGTCCGTGGGCGTCCCGCGCACGACGCTGACGCCGGTGCGCAACGCGGCGGTGAGCGCGAGGGCGTGGTCCTCGGGAAGCCCGTCCCGCAGGCCCTTGATGGCCGCGTCGGCCAGCAGTGGTGCCGCCGTGAGCGTCAACCGGCGGAACCCCTCGGCGGCGGCCTCCTCGGCCAGCGCCCACCGCGCGGGGCCGAGCGTCTCCTCCGGCTCGGGCGGCTCGGCGTCCTCGTCGAACGCCTCCTCGTCGAACTCGGGCTCCTCGGTGAGCGGCAGGACCTCCGCCTCGTCTAGGGCGGCCTCCACGGCACGCCGCGGGTCGGCGACACCGGCGCGCTCCAACGCCGACAGCACGTCGGCGGCGGGCGTCACCGTGTGTCCGCCGCGCGCCGCGTCCGTCAGCAGATGCAGGACGAGGGCGCGGCCGCGCCGCGGATCGTCGGGCCGGGCGTCCGGACCGAGGACCGCCTTCGCGAAATGGTCGGCCTGCGGGGGCCGGACGCCGGGGACGCCCAGCAGCCGCCACGGGTCGGCGCGCAACCGCCCGGCGGCCTCGGGCCCGAGACGCGCGGCGGCGCGGGCGGCGAGCGGCGCGGGCACTCCCGCCTCGGCGAACAGGTCGGCCACGGCACGCGCGCCCTCCCGCGCGGACGGCTCGGGCTCGGGCTTGGGCGCCGGAGCGGGCGCCGCCGCGATGGCCCCGGCCGCGGCCTCGGCGGCGCGCATCGCCTCGGCGGCTCTCGCCGCGCGCGCGGACGCGGACTCGCCGTTTTCTGGAGTGCCGGTGTTTGGAGTGCCGGTGTCTGGCGTGTCGGTCACGGGCTCCCCGTCGAGGTGTCGGAGACGTCGTCCAGCGCCGCGCGGATCTCGTTCGGCAGCGTCACGTCCTCACTCTCCAGTATCGCGCCGAGCTGCGCCGCCGTCCGGGCGCCGACGACCGGCGCGGCGACCCCGGGACGGTCCCGCACCCAGGCCAGCGCCACCGCCAGCGGCGACCGGCCGAGGCCCTCGGCGGCCGTCACCACCGACTCGACGATCCGCGCGCACTCCTCGTCCAGGTACGGCAGGACGAAGTCGGAGTAGTGCGCGGCGGCCGCCCGCGATTCGGCGGGGATCCCGGTGCGGTACTTGCCGGTCAGCACGCCCCGGCCGAGCGGCGACCACGGCAGTAGCCCCGCCCCCGCGTCCAGCGCGGCGGGCACCACCTCGCGTTCGATGTCGCGGCTCAGCAGCGAGTACTCCAGCTGCGCCGACACGACGGGCGCGCGGCCCGGCCAGGCCCGCTGCCACGCCGCCGCCTTCGCGACCTGCCAGCCCGCGTAGTTCGACACGCCGACATACCGGGTCCGGCCGGACGCGACGGCCTCGTCCAGCGCGGACAGCGTCTCCTCCAGCGGCGTCCCCGGGTCGTACACGTGCAGCTGCCACAGGTCGACGTGGTCGAGGTCCATCCGGTCGAGGGAGGCGTCCAGGGCCCGCAGCAGATGCCGCCGCGACCCGTCGTAGCGGCCGTTCGGCCTGATCGCGGCCTTCGTCGCGACGACGAGCGCGTCCCGGTCGACCCGCTCGCGCAGCAGCCGCCCGAGGATCCGTTCGCTCTCCCCGCCGTTGTAGACGTCGGCGGTGTCGACCAGGGTGCCGCCCGCGTCCACGAACGCCGCCAGCTGCGCCGCGGCCTCCTCGGGGTCGGTGTCCTGCCCCCAGGTCATGGTGCCGAGACCCAGCCGGGACACCAGCAGCCCGCTCCGCCCCAGGTGACGCTCCTTCATAGGCGGTCAATGTAGCGGTCCGACGTGAAGTCGAGGGTGCCGGGCCGCCGGGCCGCTACAGCCACCCGCTCCTGCGCAACCGCCGGAACAGCAGCGTGCAGATGACCAACATCACCCCGATGGCCAGCGGATACCCGAACTTCCATTTCAGCTCCGGCATGTGCTCGAAGTTCATCCCGTAGATGCCGGCGATCGCCGTCGGCACCGCGATGATCGCCGCCCACGCCGAGATCTTCCGCATGTCGTCGTTCTGCTGCTTGCCGAGCAGCGCCAGATGCGCGGTGAGCACGCTGTTCAGCAACTCGTTGTGCGCGTCGACCTGTTCGTCGACCCGCAGCAGATGGTCCAGGACGTCGCGGAAGTACTCGCGGGTCGAACCGCACTCGGCGATCCGCCCCCGCGTGATCTCCTGCAACACCGGGACCAGCGGGTCCTCCGCGGTGCGGAACTCCAGCACCTCCCGCTTCAGGGAGTGGACGGCCTCGGTGACGTCCCGCGCGCCGGGATCGAACACCGCCTTCTCCAACTGGATGATGTCGATCTCGACCTCGTGCGCGACGATCCCGTAGTGGTCGACGATCTCGTCGCACACCGCGTACAGGACGGCGGTCGCGCCGTGCTTCAGCAGCTCCGGCGACTCCTCCAGCCGCTCCCGGACGGGCCCGAGCGGGTTGCCGGAACCGTGCCGGACCGTGACGACATAGTCCGGGCCGAGGAACACCATGATCTCCCCGACCTCGATGTCGGACGTCTCGTCGATGTACGACAACGTCTTCAACACCACGAGCAGCGTGTCGTCATAGCGTTCCAGCTTGGGGCGCTGATGGGCCGTCACGGCGTCCTCGGCGGCCAGCGGATGCAGCTGCAACTCGTCTTTGACCAGCTCGAACTCGTCCACGTTGGGTTCGAACAACCCGATCCAGACGAAACAGTCGCCGTCCTCGCGAGCCAGGTCGAAGGCGTCGCTGATGTCGCCGTCGATGTCGCGCCGCGTCCCGTCGGCGTAGATGGCCTTGTCCACGATCACAGGCCGCATTGTCGCGCATCCCGGACGCGAGGGTGCCGCGTCCCCACCGATCGGTCATCTCCTAGAGTGACCGCTGTGACGATGCTTCTCCTGGTACGGCATGGCCTGACCGAGATGACCGGTCCCGTCCTCGCGGGGTGGACGCCCGGGGTGTCCCTCGACGACCGCGGCCGCGCGCAGGTCGCCGCGCTCGCCGCCCGCCTCGCGCCGCTGCCCCTCGCCGCCATCGTGAGCAGCCCCCTGCAACGCTGCGCCGAGACCGCCGACGCCCTCGCGGAGGGCCGCTCCGTGAAGGTCGAGACCGACGACCGGTTCGGCGAGGTCCACTACGGCGACTGGACGGGCCGTCCCCTCAAGGAACTCGCCGAGGAACCCCTGTGGCGCGTCGTCCAGTCCCACCCGAGCGCCGCCCGGTTCCCCGGCGAGGACGGCGAGTCCCTCGCCGCCGCGCAGCACCGCGCCGTCACCGCCGTCCGCGACTGGAACGAACGAATCGCCGCCGAACACGGACCCGACGCCCTCTACGCCGTGTGCAGCCACGGCGACATCATCAAGGCGATCGTCGCCGACGCCCTCGGCCTGCACCTCGACCAGTTCCAGCGGATCCAGGCCGACCCCGCGTCGCTCACCGCGATCCGCTACACCGAAACGCGCCCGTTCGCCGTCCGCGTCAACGACACCGGCGGTGATGTCACCGCACTCGTGCCCGAACCGACCGCCGAAACGGCGGGAGGAAACGGACTCCGGCCGGGTGACGCGGTGCCCGGCGGCGGCGCGTAGGGTCGTTGTCATGCCCGTCATCTCCTACGACCCGCCGGAGCGGTTCGTCGCCGGCGCCGTCGGACGGCCAGGCGATCGCGCGTTCTACCTACAGGCGCGCTCCGGCCGCCGCGTGACCAGCGTCGGCCTGGAGAAGTTCCAGGTCACCCTGCTGGCCGAACGCCTGGAGGAACTGCTGGACGAGGTGCTGCGGCGCAGCGGCGGAGAGGCCCCGGTGCCCGCCGTCACCCCGTCCGAACTGCTCGACGACGCCCCCCCTCGACCAGCCCGTCGAGGAGGAGTTCAAGGTCGGCACGATGGCGCTCGCCTGGGACCCCGACGACGAACAGGTCGTCATCGAGGCCCAGGAGGTCACCGAGACCGAGGAGGACGCCGAGGTCGGCGAGGACGATCCCGCCATCGCCGTCCTGCGGGTCCGGATCAGCGCCGCGCAGGCCCGCGCGTTCGCCGAACGCGCCCTGAAGGTCGTCGCCGCCGGGCGCCCCCCGTGCCCCCTGTGCGGCCTGCCCCTCGACACCGAGGGCCACGTGTGCCCCCGCCAGAACGGATACCTCGGCTGAGATGCCTTCGCCCGGCGAGGACGAAATGGGCCCGTTGTGCTGGATCATGGGCGCCGTGCCCGGAAGAATGAACACATGACGCAGTCCTCCCGGGACCGCGCGCCCGCGGACGACGCCGCCGGACGCGGCACGCCCGGATGCCCGACCTCCCCCCGCGACGTCGCCGCCGCCGAACGGCTGCTGACCGCCGGGCGCCTCAACGTGGAGGGCCGGCTCGTCCAGGCGTCCAACGCCACCCTGTACTGCACCATCGAACACGAGGGCCGCGCCGCCAACTGCGTCTACAAACCCGTCGCCGGCGAGCGGCCCCTCTGGGACTTCCCCGACGGCACCCTCGCCGAACGCGAGGTCGCCGCCTACGAGGTCTCCAAGACCATGGGCTGGGGCACCGTCCCGCCCACCGTCCACCGCGACGGCCCCTACGGCGTCGGCATGGTCCAACTGTGGGTCGAACCCGACCCCGACATCGACCTGGTCGCCCTCTCCCGCTCCGACGACGACGCCATCCGCCGCATGGCCGTCTTCGACGCCGTCGTCAACAACGCCGACCGCAAGATCGGCCACCTCCTCCCCCCGGGCGACGGCCGCGTCTACGGCTGCGACCACGGCGTCTGCTTCTCCATCGAGTACAAACTCCGCACGGTCCTCTGGCAGTGGCGAGGCAAACCCCTGGCCCCCGAGGCCCTGGAGGCCCTGGACCGCGTAGCGAAAGCCCTGAACGAGGGCCCCCTGGGCACCCGCCTCTCCGACCTCCTCACCCCCGACGAGGTAGACGCCACCCGCCGCCGCGTAGACCTGATGCTCAAACACAGAATCCACCCCTACCCCCCAGAAGACTGGCCCGCCATCCCCTGGCCGCCCCTTTAATGTGGGGGAGCGACCCCCCACACCCCCGGCTGCGCGGCACGGGTCTCCTCGCTCCGGTCGCTGGCGCCCCCTGCGCTGCGGGGACGCGGCGCGCCGGGTATTCCCGCTCCGCTCGCTGGCGCTCGCTCCACGTGACTACCCGTACTCCTGTGGCTGGGCTTAGAACCCTGTGGCTGAGGTCAGAGCCTGTGGCCGGGGTTTGAGGCCCGCGGTTGATGAGGGCGGTGCCTTGTGGAAATTGGCGCTTCAATAAGCTCGGGGCATGTGTACGGCGATTGTCAGTGTTGATCCTGGTTCTGCTGTTCCGGTGTTGGTTGTGGGGGTGCGGGACGAGTTCGTTGCGCGGGAGTGGGAGGGGCCGGGGCGGTACTGGGCGGAGTGGCCCGGGGTTGTCGGGGGGCGTGATCTGCGGGCTGGGGGGACGTGGTTCGCCGTCGAGCCCGGGGCGCCGCGTGTGGTGACCGTGTTGAACGGGCGGGGGCGGATGGCGGCCGAGGCGGGGCGGGTGTCGCGGGGCGGGTTGTCGTTGCGGGTCGCGGCCGATGGGAAGCTCGGGCGGCTTGATCTGACGGTCTATGACCCGTTTCATCTGGTCGCGGCGGAAGCCGATCGGGTGCGGTTCTGGAGTTGGGACGGTGTCGAGCTCGCCGAGCGGGAGCTCGGGCCGGGGCTGCACATGATCGTCAACAGCGGGCTGGAGGGTGGGGAGCAGCTCGAAGGGGAGACCGAGGACGCCTACATGGGGGCGCGGCTCGCCTACTTTCGTCCTCGGTTGGTCGCCGCGGCGCGGCCTGCGCCGCGGGTTGGTGAGTCGCTTGAGGAGGCTTGGGGGGAGTGGCTGCCGTTGGTGGGCGGAGGCGGGCTGGACCGTGCCGATCACCGGGCGCTGCTTCCGCTGCTCGACCTCGGGGAGGGGCGGGTCTGGGGGACGACGTCGGTCAGCCTCGCCGCGTTGACCCCGGGCGGTGTCCGGTACGACTTTCGTGCCGTGCCGGGCGATTGGGCTCGGGTGCTGTAGCCGCTTCTCCGTCAAACGGCCACGGCGTGATGACGGTCGGTGTTAGCTTGGCCACTCGTTGCGATCTTTTGGCAGGGAGCGCGGGTGGCAGGAACGCGGGTGGAGGCGCGCACACCGTTTCAGGTTGGGTGGGGTCGGTTCCGGCGTGATCGAGTCGCGGTGGCGTCTTTGGTTGTTTTGGCGGTAGTCGCTGTTTTCGCTGTGCTGGCGCCGTTGTGGGCGCATCTCACTGGTCATCCCTATGACGATACGTTCCCCCGGACCGGGTTGGACGCCGGGGGACGGCCGCGTGGGCCCGGGGGAGAGTTCCTGCTCGGGGCCGATCTGTTGGGGCGTGACGTGCTTGTGCGGGCCGCCTATGGGACCCGGGTGT
The DNA here is from genome assembly GCF_039537545.1 of Actinomadura meridiana. Lineage (NCBI taxonomy): Bacteria > Bacillati > Actinomycetota > Actinomycetes > Streptosporangiales > Thermomonosporaceae > Actinomadura > Actinomadura meridiana. Next base: position 571,126 of record NZ_BAABAS010000004.1, on the reverse strand, counting down.
CGTTGGTGGTGGGGGTCGGGGCGGCGTTGCTCGCTTCTGTGGTCGGGACGGCTGTCGGGCTGGTCGCCGGGTTCGTGGGTGGGGCCGTGGACGCCCTGTTCGGGCGGATGATGGATCTCGTCCTCGCGCTGCCGTACCTGCTTGTCGCGATCACCCTGGCGACGACGTTTCCGGTGTCGTCGGCGGTGGGCGGGCTCACCATGACCGTCGTGGTGATCGCGTTCTTCTCGGCGGCGGCTTCGGGGCGTGTGGTGCGGGGGCAGGTGCTGGTGTTGCGGCGGGCGGAGTTCGTCGAGGCGGCCCGGTCCGCGGGGGCCTCCGGGCCCCGGATCATGGTCGGGGACGTCCTGCCGAACCTGGCCGCGCAGGTCACCGTGCTGACGTCGTTGCAGATCCCGGCGGCCATCGTGTTCGAGGCGACGCTGTCGTTCCTCGGTGTCGGGGTGCGCCCGCCGACGCCGAGCCTCGGGTCCATGCTCGGGGAGGGCGGTGACGTGTTCGGGTCCGCCTGGTGGCTGCTGCTCGTTCCGGGTGTCCTGCTGTTGCTGACCACGTTGTCGTTCAACCTGATCGGCGACGGGGTCCGGGACGCGCTCGACCCCCGGGGGCGGTGACCATGCCCCGTTACCTGTCGCGTCGGCTGCTGCACTCGGCGGTCGTGCTGTGGCTGGTGTCGACGTTGGTGTTCGTGTTCCTACATGTCTCGCCCGTGCCGGTGGAGCGTGTCATCGGGGGGCCGCGGGCCAGCGGTGAGGTGCTGGCCCAGATCCGGGCCAACCTGGGGTTGGACCAGCCCGTCCTCGTCCAGTACTGGCGGTTCGGGACGCGGCTGCTGCGGGGCGATCTCGGCGACTCCTACATCAGTGGGGCACCGGTGTCGACGTTGATCGCCGAGCGCCTCCCGGTGACGATATGGCTCGTCGCGGGCGCCGGGGTGGTGTGGTTCGTCGGGGGTGTCGGGCTCGGGGTCCTCGGCGCGACGCGGGCGCGGACGATGGGGGACCGGGCCGCAACGGCGTTCGTGCTGGTCGGCATGTCCACGCCGCCGTTCGTGGTGGCCCTGGCGCTGCTGTACGTCTTCGGGTCCGGATTGCACGTGTTCGAGGCGGGGCCGCCGATGCAGGAGCACTTCTTCCGGCGGATGGTCCTGCCGTGGGCGGCGCTGGCGTTCCTGATGCTCGCGTCCTACGCGCGGCTGACACGCGGCGCGATGCTGGACGTCCTAAGCGAGGACTATGTGCGGACGGCGCGCGCCAAGGGCCTCCCGGAGCGCCGGGTCGTGTGGCGTCACGGGTTGCGGTCGGCTCTGACGCCCGTCGTCAGCCAGTTCGGCGTCGATCTCGGCGCCCTGGTCGGCTCCACGATCGTGACGGAGAAGGTGTTCGGGCTCCAGGGGGTGGGGCAGCTCGTCTACCAGTCCATCACGGTGGGTGATACCCCCGTGGTCATCGGGGTGACGCTGACGGTGACGCTGTTCGTGATCGCGGCGAACCTGGTGGTGGACGTCGGATACTCGTTCCTGGACCCCCGCGTCCGGCTCGCCTGACCCGATCTCGCCGCAAACCCACGAAGTCGGCATGGATAAGCTTTCGGTATGCGATCGTGGCCCGCTTCCGACGTTCCCGACCTTGCCGACGCGGGACTGCCCGCCGCGACCCGGCCGCTCCGCCTGTACGACACGGGAACCGGGACGGTCCACCCCTCCGGGCCCGCCGAACGCGGCGGAACCGCCCGGATGTACGTGTGCGGCATCACCCCCTACGACGCCACCCACCTCGGCCACGCCAACACCTATCTGGCGTTCGACCTCGTCAACCGTGTGTGGCGCGACCTCGGGCACCGGGTCCATTACGTGCAGAACGCCACCGACGTCGACGACCCCCTCCTGGAACGTGCCCGCGACACCGGGGAGGACTGGCGCGTCCTCGCCGACCGGGAGATCCAACTGTTCCGCGACGACATGACGGCGCTGCGGATCCTGCCGCCCGACCGGTACGTCGGCGCGGTCGAGGCGATCCCGCTGATCGTCGAGATGATCGAGAAGCTGCGCGGCCGGGACGCCGCCTACGAGCTGGGCGGCGACACGTACTTCCCGGTCGCCGCGGACCCCGCGTTCGGGCAGGTCAGCGGGCTGACCCGGGGGGAGATGACGCCGCTGTCCGCCGAGCGTGGCGGCGACCCCGACCGGGAAGGGAAACGTGACCCGCTCGACGCCATGCTGTGGATGGCGCGGCGTCCGGGCGAGCCCGGCTGGGAGTCGCCGTTCGGGGAGGGCCGCCCCGGCTGGCACGTGGAGTGTTCGGCGATCTCCATCGAGTACCTCGGCATGGCGTTCGACGTTGAGGGCGGCGGGTCCGACCTGGCGTTCCCGCACCACGAGATGGGCGCGTCCCACGCCCAGGTCGCCACGGGTGAACGGCCGCATGCCCGCGCCTACGTCCACGCCGGGATGGTCGGGCTGGACGGCGAGAAGATGTCCAAGTCGCGCGGCAACCTGGTGTTCGTGTCGAAGCTGCGGGACGCGGGCGTCGACCCGATGGCGATCCGGCTGGCGTTGCTCGCGCACCACTACCGTGCCGACTGGGAGTGGACGCCCAAGGACCTGGACGCCGCCGTCACGCGCCTGGGCCGGTGGCGCGCCGCCGTGGAGCGTGCGTCGGGCCCGTCCGCCGAGGGCGTGGTCACCGCCGTCCGTGACCGGTTGAACGACGATCTGGACGCGCCGGGCGCGCTCGCCGCCGTCGACGCCTGGGCCGCCACCGAAGGGGCCGACACCGCGGCGCCCGCGCAGGTCAAGGCCGCCGTCGACGCGCTTTTCGGCGTCGCCCTCTAGGCCGTCACTTCAGGACGTAGCAGTCCCAGTCGGACGGGACGCTCGCGTCGCCGCGCAGCCGCGCCTCGGCGTCGGACGCGTACTGCGACGCGCACACCGCCGTCATGGAGATGGGGGTGTCGACGCCGATGTCGCCGTCCCGGGGCACGCAGTACCACTTCCCGGTCCGGAACACGGCGTCGCGTTCCCGCGCCGCGCAGTACTTGGCGGGCGACGGTGAGCCGAGCACGACGGGTTTCGGCGGCGGGTCGCTGCTAGGCGGGGGACCGTCGTCGTCGGTGGGACGGGTGCCGCCCGGGACGGGACGTCCCGGCGCCGTCGACGTCGGGCCCCGCCCGGACCGGGTGTGACTCGGCGTGGCGGAGGTCGGCGCGGTCGACGGCGCGGCCGTCGACTCCGGCGCCGTCACCTGCCCGCCTCCGCCGGTCGGATCGTCGGATCGGTCGAGCAGCGTGTAACCGGCGACCGCGGCGGTGGCCGCGACGACGGCGGCCCCGGCGGCCGTGGCGGCGGCCCAGCGCACCTTGCGGCGCCGCCCCCGCGGGCTCGGGGCGGGGTTGGTGGCCGTGGGCGGGAGTGTGTCACCCCCGGCCCCACCCGGCACCGGCAGCGCCGGGGATGCGGCGCCCGCGGCAGGCGTGTCATAGGCCTCCGCGTGGCCGACCAGCCGGAGCAGCAGCTGCGCCGCCGTGGGGCGGGCCGCCGGGTCCTTCGCGAGCGCCGCGCCGACCAGGTCGCGCAGCTCGCCGTCCAGGCCGCCGAGGTCGGGTTCGTGGTGCAGGACCCGGTACATCACCGCCGGGATGGTGTCGGACCCGAACGGCGGCCGTCCCGTCGCCGCGAACGTCATCGTCGCGCCCCACGCGAACACGTCGCCCGCGGCGCCGACGTCCCGTCCGGACACCTGCTCGGGCGCCATGTAGGCGGGGGTGCCGACGGCGCGGCTGCTGACGGCGCTGGCCGCGTCCAGGACCCGGGACAGGCCGAAGTCGATGACGCGGGGCCCGTCCGGCCCGAGCAGCACGTTGTGCGGCTTGAGGTCGCGGTGCACGATCCCGGCGCGGTGGATGGCGGTCAGGGCGCTGGCGGTGCTGACCGCGAGCCGGTCGAGCGTTCCGCCGGTCAGCGGCCCGTCCCGCGCCACGGCCCGCGCCAGCGCCTCGCCGGGCACGTACTCGCTGACCAGGTACGGGTTGTCCCCGGCGACCTCGGCGTCCAGGAACTGGGCGGTGCAGAACCGGGCGACCTGCTTGGCGACCTCCGCCTCCCGGACGAACCGGGCCCGCGCCGTGTCATCGTCGTCGAACTGGACCCGCAGGAGCTTCACCGCGACGCGCTCGCCCTCGGGGCCGACACCGAGGTAGACCGTGCCCTGCGCGCCGGACCCGAGCCGCCCGAGCAGCTCGTACCGGCCGAGGCGGGTGGGGTCGTGCGGGTGCAGCGGGTGCGCGTCGGAGTTCATTGCAGTGCCCTCCTCCTCCGGGCGCTGGCGCGCCCTGCGTCGGGCACTGCGGGCGATCGCCGGACGCGATCGCGAGAATCGGGGTCGTGGTGCGGTTCCGCCGCTGGCCAGGGTAGTGCCTACCGGGGCAATCCGCTCAAGTCACGGGTCAGCCGGGGTCGCGGCGCCGCAGATAGCGCTGGAACTCGCGGGCGATGGCGTCGCCGCTCGCCTCGGGCAGCTCGGTGGCGTCCTTCTGCTCCTCCAGCGTCCGGACGTACTCGGCGACCTCGGAGTCCTCCTCGGCGAGCTCGTTGACGCCGTTCTCCCAGGCCCGGGCCTCCTCGGGCAGCTCACCGAGCGGGATCGCGACGTCCAGGAGGTCCTCGACGCGGCGCAGCAGCGCGAGCGTCGCCTTCGGGGACGGCGGCTGCGCCACGTAGTGCGGGACCGCCGCCCACAGCGACACCGTGTCGAGGTCGGCCTTGGCGCAGGCGTCCTGTAGGACGCCGAGGATGCCGGTCGGGCCCTCGTACCGCGCGGGCTCCAGGTGCAGGCTGCGGGCCAGCCCCGCCTCGGACGCGGCGCCCGTGACGGGCACCGGACGGGTGTGCGGGGCGTCGGCGAGCAGCGCGCCGAGCAGCACCACGTTGCGGATCTCCAGCTCCAGCATCAGCCCGATCAGCTCTCGGCAGAACGACCGCCACCGCATGTTCGGCTCGATGCCGTGCAGCAGCACGACGTCCTTCCCGGACGGGAGCCGCGCCCACGAGACGCGGGTCGTCGGCCAGGTGATGCCGCGGGTCTCGCCGTCGGTCATCTCCACGATCGGACGGGTGACCTGGAAGTCGTAGTAGTCGTCGGGGTCGAGTTCGGCGATCGGCACGGCCTCCCAGGTGGCCTCCAGATGCGCGACGACCCCGCTGGCGGCCTCCCCGGCGTCGTTCCACCCCTCGAACGCCGCCACGAGCACCGGATCGACCAGCTCCGGCAGACTCTCCAGCTCGACCACGCGCTGCCTCCTTCCGACGCCCAGGTACAGCGTCACCGACGGGGGTCTCATTCCCGGGGGCCGGGACCCCGCTCATGATCGGTGGGTGTCAGCCTACGTCCTGACGGTGACGTACCCCACCCTTACGCGACCCCACTTGTCCCCGTCACCTACCGTCGGTGGTGTGGACGATCAGCACATCGCAGGGGGAGCGGTGCGACAGGTTCGCGGGGACCGACCCGAGGATCCGTCCCGTCAGGGTGTTCAGGCCCCGGTTGCCGACCACGACGAGGTCGGCGCCGCGGTCCCCGGCCAGCCGCGCGATGACGTCGGCGGCGTCGCCCTCGACGGCGACCTGGTCGACGTCCCCGGCACCGGCGGCGACCGCCCGCGCCCGGGCGGCGCGCAGCGCGTCCTCGGCGGGCGTGGCCCCCTGCACCTTGTACGCCAGGTCCCCGAGCCGGTCGGCGGCGGCGGCGCGTTCCCGCGCGGGCATCGGCCCGTAGGCGGCGGAGAGCAGGAGGGACGCGCCGGTAGCCGCGGCCAGCCGGGCCGCGCGGTCGACCGCGCGGAACGAGGAGTCCGAACCGTCGGTGCCGACGAGGATGACGCGGTACGCGCTCATGCCGCTCCCTGCATGTTCGAGGTTTACCCGCTGGTAGCTTTTGGGGGGAACCGTACCGGTACGGTGACCCGTTCGTCACCGTTTCATCGCACACCGTGTCTCCGAGACCACCGTCCCTGAGACCGACACGTCGAGACCATGTCTCCGAGACCACACTGATTCGTCGCTTGAGGGGAAGATCGTGACCCGTGGGGGCCCGCAGGCCGTGCTGTTCGACATGGACGGCCTGCTCATCGAGTCCGAGCACGTCTGGCTGGAGGTCGAGTCGGAGGTCATGGCGTGGCTGGGCGGCGAGTGGACTCCCGCCCACCAGGAACGCCTCGTCGGCGGCTCCCTGTCCATCGCCGTCGACTACATGCTGGAGCTGACCGGCGCCGACGCCGACCCGGAGGAGGTCGGGCGGCGGATGCTGGACGGCATGGCCGAGCGGCTGAGCGCCTGCGTGCCGATGATGCCCGGCGCGAAGGACCTGCTGGCCGAGGTCCGGGAGGCGGGCGTCCCGGCGGCGCTGGTGTCGTCCAGCCACCGGCGCCTCCTCGAACCGGTGCTGGACGCGATCGGCCGCGAGCACTTCGCGCTGAGCGTCGCGGGCGACGAGGTGACGCGCACCAAGCCCGACCCCGAGCCCTACCTGACCGCCGTCGCCCGGCTCGGCGCCGAACCCGGCCGCTGCGTCGTCCTGGAGGACTCCCCGAACGGCGTCGCCGCGGCGGAGGCGGCGGGCTGCGTGACGGTCGCGGTGCCGGGCGTCCTGCCGATCCCGCCCGCGCCGGGACGCACGGTCGTCGCGTCGTTGCGTGAGGTGAGCATGGCGTCGCTGCGCGCCCTGCCCGCGTTCGCCTGATACCCGCGGGGTGGTCCCGGGGGGACGGATCACGCGAAAGGATGAGGTCGCCCCGGCGACAAACCGTCCGCCGGGAGGACCGAAAACGCGGTCCGGCGTGTGACGATGGGAAGTGAGCACGAGCGCACGGAATGAGGGGCCGGCATGAGCGACGCAGCCATTTTCGCGATCAGTCTCGGGGTGACCCTGGTCGGGCTGGTCATCAGCTGGGGCGTGTACCGCCGCCGGGGCGCGGGCGTGGGCCTGCGCGGAGCCGCGCTGTCCCTGGTGCCGCTCGCGGCGGCGATGACGGGCGTGACGGAGTTCTTCGTCGACCTCGCGTTCAGCCCGGTCAAGTGGGCGGGCGTCGCCCTCGCGGGGGTCACCGTGCTCCTCTACATGACGTCCGGCGCCATGATGAGCCGCCGCGCCGACTCCGGCGGCGGCGGCAAGCGCAAGGCCGCCGAGGGCGGGGACGCGGCGCCCCGGTCCACGGGCCGGTCCGGTAAGGCGAAGAGCGCGATCGAGGGCCCCGCCAAGAGCGGCGGCGACCCCGAGATGGCGGAGATCGAACGGATCCTCCGCGACCACGGAATCTCCTGACACCCACTGACAACTTCTGTCCGGTGCCCGCGCGGCGCCGGGCGCGGCTCTGACGGGCCGGGACGTCCCCACGCGATCCGGGGGCATCCCGGCCCGTCGCCGTGTGTGCGGCCCGTGCCGTCCCGCCGCCGTTCGGTCGCCGCCACGCCGGTGCTGACCTGCGGATGAACGGTCTCGGAACGGACTCAGTACGATAAAGCTTTCCGGTCTAGACCGGTCAGATGTTGCCTGCCCGGGTAGCGGCGTACGTACTATTCGGGCGATTCGTCCGACGTGTTGTCCGGGCGCATGTTCCCGAGATGACGACGAGATCACAAGTCAGATACGGGTACTGGCGAAGGTCGCTTCACGGATGGACAGTCATGCGCGAAGGACTACGTTTCCCTTCAGCGAACGCGGCGTGATCAGAACGTCGACAGCGGATGATCTCCGTCGTCGCCGGTCACACGCCGGCGGCATGGCCGAACCAGTGGCCGAACAGTAGGAGGTATGGAGCGTGGCCGCACCCATAGAGGTGAGCGGGTCCGACACCGAGGCACAGCCGGAAGCGGTCCTGGCCGGCGTCGACCGCAAGAAGATCCAGGGGCGCTCCCTGGGCCAGATCGCCTGGATGCGGCTCAAGCGCGACAAGGTCGCGCTCACCGGTGCCGTCGTGGTGGTCCTCCTCATCCTCATCGCGATCTTCGGTCCCTACTTCGTCCAGGACCCGCTGAAGTACCACCAGAACCTGATCGACCCCACCTACAACCGGCCCAAGACCGGCGTGTGGCACTCGGGCATCAGTGCCGACCACCTGCTCGGCGTGGAGCCGGGCACCGGCCGCGACATGCTGGCCCGCATCGTGCACGGCGCCCGGATCTCCCTGCTCGTGTCGTTCCTCGCCACCCTGATGTCGGTGGCCATCGGGACGATCATGGGGATCACCGCCGGGTTCTTCGGCGGCTGGGTCGACTACGTCATCAGCCGCGCCATGGACGCCTTCCTCGCCTTCCCGCTGCTGCTGTTCGCGATCGCGCTGGTCGGCGTCGTCGCCGACGACGCCTTCGGGTTGAGCGGCAACGGGCTGCGCGTCACCGTCCTGGTCATCGTCATCGGCTTCTTCAACTGGCCCTACATCGGCCGGATCATCCGCGGGCAGACGCTCTCGCTCCGAGAACGGGAGTTCGTCGACGCCGCCCGCAGCATGGGCGCGCGCAACTCCTACGTCCTGTTCAAGGAGATCCTGCCGAACCTGATCGCGCCGATCCTCGTGTACTCGACGCTGCTGATCCCGACCAACATCCTGTTCGAGGCGGCCCTGTCGTTCCTCGGCGTCGGCGTGAACCCGCCGACCCCGTCGTGGGGCGGCATGCTCACGCTCGCCGTGCCGATCTACTCCTCGGACCCGATGTACATGATCATCCCGGGTATGGCCATCTTCATCACCGTCCTCGCCTTCAACCTCTTCGGTGACGGGCTGCGGGACGCTCTCGACCCACGGTCCAGGTGACTCGGGTCCTATTTCGACCCGTCTATTTGAAGGGGTGCGCCTGCACATGAACAAGATGAGACCGATCGCGGTCTTCGCGGCCGGGGTGGTCGCGGCCGCGGGACTCGCCGCCTGTGGCGGTGGATCCGACGACGGGGGCTCGGGCTCGGGCCCCGGTTACAACGCCGGCGTCAAGGAAGTCGTCAACAAGGCGGACAAGAAGGGCGGCACGCTCAAGCTCGCCGACTCAGACGACTGGGACTCGCCGGACCCTGGCAACACCTACTACGCATTCGCGCAGAACTTCGCCCGCTTGTACGGCCGTGGCCTGACGACGTTCGCGCCCGCCGCGGGCGACGCGAGCCTGAAGGTCGTCCCGGACCTGGCGACCGACCTCGGGCAGGCCAGCGACGGCGGTAAGACCTGGACCTACAAGCTGCGCACCGGCGTGAAGTACGACGACGGCACCACCGTCACGTCCAAGGACGTGAAGTACGCGGTTGAGCGCAGTAACTACTCCGCCGAGTTGCAGAACGGGCCGAAGTACTTCAAGGCGTACCTGGTCGACAACGACCCGGCGTACAAGGGCCCGTACAAGGACAAGTCCGACGAGGGCCTGAAGTCGATCGAGACGCCGGACGACCAGACGATCGTCTTCCACCTGAAGACGCCGTTCCAGGAGTTCGACTACCTGATCGCGATGTCGCAGACGATGCCCGTGCCGAAGGCCAAGGACACCGGCCTGAAGTACGAGACCGCGATCGTCTCCAGCGGCCCGTACAAGATCGACAGCTACCAGCGTGGCAAGTCGATGTCGCTGTCGCGGAACCCGAACTGGAACAAGAGCACCGACCCGATCCGCAAGGCGCTGCCCGACAAGATCGAGGTGCAGCTCAAGCAGAACGGTGACGACATCGACCAGCGGCTGCTGGCCGGGTCGCTGGACATGGACATCGCCGGTGTCGGCGTCCAGTCGGGCTCGCAGCCGAAGGTGCTGGCCGACGACCAGAAGCCGTACGTCGACAACCCGGTCCAGGGTTTCCTGCGGTTCATGTCGCTGAACCAGCACGTCAAGCCGTTGGACAACATCCACTGCCGCAAGGCGGTGCAGTACGCGACCGACAAGGTCGCCGCGCAGACGGCCTACGGAGGCCCGCTGGCCGGCGGTGACGTCGCGACGACGGTGCTGCCCCCGACGGTCGCCGGTTACACCAAGTTCGACCTGTACCCGCAGAAGCAGGCCGAGGGCGGCGGGCTCGACCAGGCCACCCTCGCCAAGGCCAAGCAGGAACTGGCGGCGTGCGGCCACCCCGGCGGCTTCTCCACGAAGCTGTCGGCCCGGTCCGACCGCTCCAAGGAAGTCGCGATGGCGCAGGCGATCCAGCAGAGCCTGACCAAGGTCGGCATCAAGACCGAGATCGTGCAGTACCCGGCCGGTGACTACTTCACCAAGTACGTCGGCGTTCCGAAGTACGTCCACGACAACGGCATCGGTATGATGATCATGGCGTGGGCGGCGGACTGGCCGACCGGCTACGGGTTCCTGTCGCAGATCGTGGACGGTGCGGCGATCAAGCCGTCCGGCGGCAACAACCTCGCCGAGCTCGACGACCCGCGGGTCAACAAGGGGCTCGCGGACGCGATCTCCAACCCGGACGAGGCGGCCCGCCTCAAGGCCTACGGCGACATCGACAAGATCGTCATGGACACGGCGATGGAAGTCCCGCTGGTCTACGCCAAGGCCCTGATGTACCGGCCGAAGCGTGTCACCAACGTGGGGATCACCTACTCCTACGGCGGAATGTACGACTACCTCAACATGGGCGTGGAGTAACCACTCCGCTCGTCCGTGCGTCCCTCTGAAGGCAGGTGAAGGCGACGCCCGTCGGCCGGTTCCGGACCCACAGGTCCGGCCGGCCGGCGGGTGGGGCCGCGCAATGTGTTCGCATACATCGTCCGGCGCCTCATCGGTGCCGTGCTCATGCTGCTGCTGGTCAGCCTGGTGACCTTCGGCATCTTCTTCTGGCTGCCGAAGCTGGCGGGGCAGACCACCGACCAGATCGCGGCCGGTTACGTCGGCAAGGCCCCGACGAAGGAGGCCATCGCCGACACCAAGGAACGACTGGGCCTCGGCGACCCGGTGCTCGTGCAGTACGGGAACTATCTCAAGGGCATCGTGGTCGGCAGGGACTACAAGGCGGGACCGGTCACCGACCACTGTCCCGCGCCGTGTCTCGGCTACTCGTTCCGCAGCAGCCAGCCGGTCCTGGAGACACTGGTCGACCGGGCCCCGGCGACGGGTTCGCTCGCGTTGGGCGCCGCGGTGATCTGGCTGTCCGGCGGCATCACCGTCGGAGTCATATCGGCGTTGCGAAGAGGGACGGTATGGGACAGAGGCGCGATGCTCATCGCGTTGGCCGGTGTGTCCCTGCCGATCTACTTCACCGGCCTCGTCTCACTCCAACTGTTCTCCTACAGTCTTGAGATATTTCCGGGCGGCGGCCAATACACGGCCATCACGTCCGATCCGGTCAAATGGTTCCAGGCGTTGGTGCTGCCCTGGGTGACGCTCGCGTTCCTTTACGCGGCGATGTACGCGCGGCTCACCAGAGCGGGCATGCTGGAAACGATGAACGAGGACTACATACGCACGGCCCGCGCCAAGGGCCTTCCGGAGAAGAGCGTCGTCACCAAACACGCGCTCCGCGCGTCCCTGACCCCGATCATGACGATCTTCGGCCTGGACCTCGGGCTGCTGCTCGGCGGCGCGGTGCTGACCGAGAGCACCTTCGGGATCCCGGGCCTCGGCCGTCTCGCGATCGACTCGATCCGCAGCGGTGACCTGCCGATGGTCCTCGGCGTCACGCTGATCACCTCGACCTCGATCGTGATCATCAACCTGATCGTCGACGTGTTGTACGCGGTCGTCGACCCGAGAGTGAGGCTGGGCTGATGACCGGCACCGCCCCCGCCACCGGCGCCGCGGACCTGGGCGACGCTCCCACGGCGTTCCTCGAGGTCCGCGATCTGAAGATCCACTTCCCGACCGACGACGGCCTGGTCAAGTCGGTGGACGGGCTGTCGTTCCAGCTGGAACGCGGCCGCACCCTCGGCATCGTCGGCGAGTCCGGGTCGGGTAAGAGCGTCACGAGCCTCGGCATCCTCGGCCTGCACAACAAGCGCAACTCCAGCGTGTCCGGCGAGATCTGGCTGAACGGCAAGGAGATCGTCGGCGCCTCGCAGCACGACGTGCGCCGCCTGCGGGGCCGCGAGATGGCCATGATCTTCCAGGATCCGCTGTCGTCGATGCACCCCTTCTACACGGTCGGCCACCAGATCATCGAGGCCTACCGGGTGCACAACGACGTGTCGAAGGCGGTCGCCCGCAAACACGCGATCGACATGCTCGGCAAGGTCGGCATCCCGAAGCCCGACAAGCGGGTCGACGACTACCCGCACCAGTTCTCCGGCGGCATGCGGCAACGCGCGATGATCGCGATGGCGTTGTCGTGCGACCCGGAGCTGCTGATCGCCGACGAGCCCACCACGGCGTTGGACGTGACCGTCCAGGCGCAGATCCTCGACCTGATCCGCGATTTGCAGCAGGAGTTCAACTCCGCCGTCATCATGATCACCCACGATCTGGGCGTGGTCGCGGAGCTGTCCGACGACGTCCTGGTGATGTACGCGGGCCGCTGCGTCGAGTACGCGTCCGTCGATGACGCCTTCCACCAGCCGCTGCACCCCTACACGTGGGGTCTGCTCGGGTCGATGCCCCGGCTGGACCGGGAGCGCTCCGAGCGGCTGCTGCCGATCGAGGGATCACCGCCGAGCTTGATCAACGTGCCGTCGGGGTGCGCGTTCCATCCGCGCTGCCCCTACCGGGACCTGAACGGCGACAAGAGCACGACCGAACGGCCCGAGCTGGTCGAGGTCAAGCCCGGACACAAGGCCGCGTGCCACCTTCCGCTGGACAAGCGGCAGGAGATCTGGACCGACGAGATCAGGCCGAAGCTGTGACGAGCACGGGTGGGAACGAGACTGTGGTGAGCACATCCAAGACCTCGGCGGGCGAGCAGGCCCGTCCCGCCGGCGACCGTGAGCCGCTGCTGGAGGTGGAGGGCCTCGGCAAGCACTTCCCCGTCACCGCGGGGCTGCTGCGCCGACAGGTCGCGGCCGTGAAGGCCGTCGACGGCGTGTCCTTCTCCGTCCGCAAGGGCGAGACCCTCGGGCTGGTGGGGGAGTCGGGCTGCGGCAAGTCCACCACCGGCCGGATGATCATGCGGCTGCTGGACCCGACGTTCGGGAAGATCAGGTTCGAGGGGCGGGACATCACCAAGCTGTCCCAGGGCCGGATGCGGCCGCTCCGCCGGGACCTCCAGATGATCTTCCAGGACCCGTACTCGTCGCTGAACCCGCGCAAGACGGTCGGCTCGATCGTCGGGGCGCCGTTCCGGCTACAGAACATCGAGGCCAAGCAGGGCGTCAAGAAGGCCGTCCAGGAGATCCTGGAGCTCGTCGGCCTCAACCCCGAGCACTACAACCGGTACCCGCACGAGTTCTCCGGCGGGCAGCGGCAGCGCATCGGCATCGCCCGCACCCTGGCCCTCAAGCCGAAGCTGATCGTCGCGGACGAGCCGGTGTCGGCGCTGGACGTGTCGGTGCAGGCGCAGGTCGTGAACCTGCTGGAGGACCTACAGGACGAGCTCGACCTCACCTACGTGGTGATCGCGCACGACCTGTCGGTGGTCCGGCACATCTCCGACCGCGTCGCCGTCATGTACCTCGGCAAGATCGTCGAGGTGGCGGACCGGGCCGACCTGTACGAGCGGCCCATGCACCCCTACACCAACGCACTGCTGTCGGCGGTCCCGGTCCCGGACCCCGCCGAGCGCGGCGGGCGGCAGCGGATCCGGTTGCAGGGCGACGTGCCGAGCCCGCTGGACCCGCCGCCCGCCTGCCGGTTCCACACCCGCTGCTGGAAGGCGCAGGACATCTGCAAGCAGGTGGAGCCGCCGCTGGTGGAGCTCAGCCCGGGCCACGAGGCCGCCTGCCACTTCCCGGAGAACACGACGGTCAGCGCGACCGACGCGGTCGCCAAGGCCGCCGTGGCGCAGGCCGCGACCCCGGCGGACGACACCGAGCCCGCCGAGTGACCCGCCCCGCGCGGTAGCCGACTTCGGGTAGGACGGAAGCCCCGGCCCCCTCCGTGTGAGGGGGCCGGGGCTTCCGTCATGTGCCCGCTACTCGGTGGCGATGGCCTTCAGGACGTCCATGCGTCCCGCCCGCCACGCTGGCCACAGCGCCGCCAGCACACCGATGACCGCCGCCACGACCAGGTACACGACCAGCGTCCCGTAGGGGACGGCGAGGACACCGAGGCCCTCGTCGGCCAGCGCGTTCTGCAACGCCGCGCCGAACGCGACCCCGATCGCCATGCCGAGCACCGCGCCGAACACCGCGATCATGATGGACTCGAGCCGGATCATGCGGCGCAGCTGCCGCCGGGAGATCCCGATCGCGCGCAGCAGCCCGATCTCCCTGGTCCGCTCGATCACCGACAGGGCCAGGGTGTTGATGACCCCGACCGCCGCGATGATCACCGACATGACCAGCAGGATCGTCAGGAACGTCACGAACCCGTCGACCTGCTTTCGGGCCTCGTCCTTCAGCGCCGACTGGTCGAACACCGTCAGGTCCGGGTGGTCCTTCAACGCCGACTCCAGCGCCGTCTTCGTCGCCGTGTTCGTCGCCGCCGTGTCGACCACGACGCCGTCCACGGACGGCTTCACCGTGTGCCGCAGGTACATCTGCGTCGACATCAGCCGGGGGCCGATCAGGTCGCTCTTGGTGAAGACGCCCGCGACGGTCAGCCGTTCGGTCTTCCCGTCGGGGAACGTGACCGGCACCGCCGATCCGACCTTCCAGTGGTTGTCGTCCGCGGTGTCCTCGTCCACCATGATCCCGGCCGCGCCGAGGTCGGTGCCGCCCGACACCATCTTCAACCGGGCGGCCTTCCCGATCACCGCGGGGTCGCCGGACATGTACGACACCTTCTTGCCCGCGATCTTCGCGTCGCCCTCGTACGTCGACGACGCCGACTGGACGCCCGGCACCGCCTTCACCTTCTGCTCGACGTCGGCGGCGACACCGCCCGCGCCCTTCGGCAGCACCAGGTAGTCGGCGCCGAACTGCGCGTCGACCTGCGAGTCGATCGACGCCCGCATCGTCGCGCCCAGCACGTTCACCGTCGTGATCAACGCCAGGCCGATCATCAGCGCGGCGGCGGTCGCGGCGGTGCGGCGCGGGTTGCGCAGCGCGTTCTGCTGCGCCAGCCGTCCCGGCGACCCCATCAGCCGCGCCGGGGCCGCGCCGAGCAGCCGCAGCACCGGGACGCTGATCACCGGCGCGAGCATCGCGACGCCGATGAACACGGCGAACGCGCCCGCCCCGACCGGGACGACCGGGTTCCCGCCGCCGCCACCGAGCCCGACCGCGATCAGCGCCGCGCCCACCAGGGTCAGCAGCGACCCGAGCGCGATCCTGATCCGCATCGACCGCTGCGGCAGCGCCACGTCGTCGCGCATCGCCGCCACCGGCGGGATCTTCGCGGCGCGCCGCGCCGGGAAGTACGCCGACACGACCGTCACGACGATCCCGACCACGTACGACCAGATCACCGGCGTCGCCGTGAACGTCAGGCCCCCGTCGCCGGCGTCACCGACCTGGCTCTGTAGCAGCGACGCCAGCCCCGCCCCGGCCAGCAGGCCGAGCGTGGACCCGACGACGCCGACCGCGACGGCCTCGCCGATCACCGCCCGCGTCACCTGCGCGCGGGCCGCGCCGACCGCGCGCAGCAGCGCCAGCTCCCGGGTCCGCTGCGCCACCAGCATCGAGAACGTGTTGAAGATGATGAACGCCCCGACGAAGATCGAGATCAGCGCGAACGCGAGCAGGAACGTCCGGAAGAAGTTCATCATCGTCGCGATGTCGCTCTTGGACTCCTCCCGCAGCTTCTCGCCGGTGACGGCCTCCAGGTCGCCGGGCAGCGCCTTCGCGACCCGGTCGCGCAGCTCCGTCTGCGACGGGCCCGTCGACCCCATCTCGATGTCGGTGAAGTAGCCGGGCTTCAGCAGCAGCTTCTGCGCCGTCGCCGTGTCGAAACCGGTGAAGGTCGCGCCCATCAGGTTCCCGGCGTCGATCAGCCCGACGATCCGCATCTGCCGCGGCGCGCCCGAGGTGAGGACCCGCGCGGTGTCGCCGACACCGAGCTTGCCCTTCTCGGCGGTCTTCTCGTCGAGGACGATCTCGCTCGGGCCCTGCGGCGCGTGACCCGCCGACAGGTCATAGGACCCGCCGTTCGTCCAGTTCGCCCCGATCTGCGGCGGCCCGTTCTGCGGGGTGCCGACGACCTTGCCGTCCTTGCCGACGACCGCGGCGTACCCGGTGACGTTCCCCTGCGGGTTCTTCACCCCGTCGATGCCCCGCAGCGTCGTCAGCACCGACGCAGGCACCGGCTGCGCCGCCGTCCCGTCGTCGTCGCCGTCCACGACCTGCTTGGCCCGCACGTCCACGGCCACGTTCTTGCCGACCCGGCTGAACAGGTCGTCGAACTGCTTGTTCATGCTGTCGGTGAAGATCAGCGTCCCGGCCACGAACGCCACGCCGAGGATCACCGCGACGGCCGTCAACACCAGTCTGATCTTGTGCGCCGCGAGGTTGCGGAGCGTCACTTTGCCCATCATCGCGCCGCGACCCCCGGCCCCTGTGCGGGGTGCGCGCCGGTGGCGGACGGGGCGGACGGCGCGGGCCGGCCACCGCCGGTCTCGAAGCCCTTCATCCGCTCCAGCACCCGCTCCGCCGTCGGGTCCGCCATCGTGTCGACGATCTGCCCGTCGGTCAGGAACAGCACCTGGTCCGCGTACGCGGCGGCCGTCGGGTCATGCGTCACCATCACGATCGTCTGGCCCATCCGCCGCACCGAGTCGCGCAGGAACCCCAGCACCTCCGCGCCGGACTTGGAGTCCAGGTTCCCCGTCGGCTCGTCCGCGAAGATGATCTCCGGGCGGGCGGCGAGGGCCCGCGCGCACGCCACCCGCTGCTGCTGCCCGCCCGACAGCTCCGTCGGACGGTGCTTCAGCCGCGGCCGCAGCCCCACCGTGTCGATCACCGCGTCCAGCCACTCCTTCTCCGGCTTACGGCCCGCGATGTCCATCGGCAGCGTGATGTTCTCCAGCGCCGTCAGCGTCGGAACCAGGTTGAACGCCTGGAAGACGAACCCGATCTTGTCGCGGCGCAGCCGGGTCAGCCGCTTGTCCTTCAGCCCGGTGACCTCGGTGTCGCCGATGAAGACCTTGCCGGAGTCCACCGAGTCCAGGCCCGCCATGCAGTGCATGAGGGTCGACTTCCCGGACCCGGACGGACCCATGATCGCGGTGAACCGGCCGCGGGGAATGCCGACCGTGACCCCGTCGAGCGCGACGACCTGGGCGTCGCCGCGCCCGTACACCTTCGCGATCTCCTCGGTCCGTGCGGCGAAGTCGCCCGCCCCGGGCGCGCCCTGCGCGCCGGCGGTCGACGGGGCGGTGTTCGTCACGTGAAACTCCCATGTATGAGTGAACGTTGTGTGGATGAGCCACCTGCGTCGGATCGCGACGAACCCCCGGCGACCCGACGTTCAAAACAGTAGAAGTCCGACGACCCCGTGTGATGCACCCCAGGAACGGACTTGCCGGTCCACCCGAGGTGGGAGACACCGTCCACCCGTCGTCCCAACGGAGTAGGCGCCTCCCCCCGGAAGACAGGGGGCGTCTCAGGGGTCCCGCCGTCGACATGCTGGACGGCGCGCCGCTCGTCCGGGCGCTCACCTGCTCGGACGCAGGGTTCCCCGGGTCTCAGGGGCGTCCCTGAGACCCGTCGACCCGAGGGGTGACGTGGGGGTGACGTCCGGGGTGGAGCGGAGGGTGGTGCGGGGGCGCGGTCAGGTCTGGCCCGGTCTGCTCATGCCCGTCTCGTAGGCGTACACGACCGCCTGCACCCGGTCCCGCAGGCCCAGCTTCGCCAGGACGTTCCCCACGTGCGTCTTCACCGTGGTCTCGCTGACGACCAGTTCCGCCGCGATCTCCGCGTTCGACTGACCCCGCGCCACGTGCGACAGCACCTCGCGCTCCCGCTCCGTCAACGTGTCCAGGCCCGGCGGCGGCGACTGGTCCCGCACGGCGGGCAGCCGCGTCGCGAACTTGTCGAGCAGCCGCCGCGTCACGCTCGGCGCCACGATCGCGTCGCCCGCCGCCACGATCCGGATCGCCTGGACGAGATCCTCCGGCGGGGAGTCCTTCAGCAGGAAGCCGCTCGCGCCCGCGCGCACCGCCTCGATCACGTACTCGTCCAGGTCGAACGTCGTCAGGATCAGCACGCGCGGGTCGTGCGACGCCGCGCCGTCCCGGATGATCCGCCGGGTCGCCTCGATACCGTCCACGCCCGGCATCCGGATGTCCATCAACACCACGTCCGGAAGCAGCGACCGCGTCAGCTCCACCGCCGCCGCGCCGTCACCCGCCTCACCGACCACCGCGATGTCGGTCTCGGCCTCCAGGATCAACCGGAAACCCGTCCGCAGCAGCGGCTGGTCGTCGACGAGCAACACCCGCACCGCGCTCATCGCGTCGCCCCGCCCGCCCGGCCGTTCCCGGGGGTGCGGAGGGACGTCCCTCCGCGAAAAACCGGTCCGTTCATCGTCCCCGCTCCTCGCCTCGCGCCGCTCCTGCCAACCCTACGGCCCCGCCACGACCCGCCCGTCCGTCCGGACGCCGCCCTGTCGACCGCCATCACGCCTCCAGCGGGAAACGCGCCCGCACACCGAACCCGCCGCCGACCCGCGGCCCGATCTTCAACTCGCCACCGTACAGCGCCACCCGCTCGTACATGCCGACGAGCCCGTGGCCCGCGTTGTCCGCGTCGTCGCCCATGAACGTCGCCGTGCCCCGGCCGTCGTCCTCGATCTCCACCGTCAGGTCACCGTCCCCGTAGTACAACCGCACCCACGCCCGCGCCTGCGGACCCGCGTGCTTCAACGTGTTCGTCAACGCCTCCTGGATCAGGCGGAACGCCGCCACGTCCACCCCCGGCGACGGCGGCCGCGCCTCACCCTCGATCCACAGCTGCACCGACAGGCCCGTCTCCCGGACGTGGTCCAGAAGTTCGCCCAGATCCCCGAGGCCCGGCTGCGGCGCCAGCTCGCGGCCCGCGCGCTCCGGATCACGATCCGTCCGCAGCACCCCGACGATCCGCCGCATCTCGCTCAGCGCCGTCCGGCCGACCTCCTCGATCGTGGACATCGCCTCCCGCGCGCTGCCCGGATCACGGTCGATGATCCGCCGCGCCGCGCCCGCCTGCACCGTCATCACGCTCACATGGTGCGCCACCACGTCGTGCAGCTCCCGCGCGATCCGCGACCGCTCCTCGATCCGCGCCGCCCGCGCGTCCGTGCCCCGCGCCCGCTCCAACCGCGCCGCCCGGTCCTCCAACTCGGCGAAGTACGCCCGCCGCAACCGCAGGTTCCGGCCGAGCGCCCACACCCCGACCACCAGCGCCGCGTCACTGACCATCGTCACCGGCGACGACGACACCGGCAGCAACACCAGATACGTCACGAAATACGCGAACGCCACCAGCCCGCCGAGCGCGCTGTGCGCCAACCCCCGATGCGCCGCCACCCCGTACACCGCCAGCAGGAATGCCGCGATGTCCGACACCCCCGGCGGATACTCCAACACCGCCAGGACCAGCTCACCGACGATGACGAACATCAACACCGTCATCGGGGCGCGCCGCCGCCACGTCAACGCCATCGTCACCGCCGCCACCAGCAGCGCGCCCAACACGTCCGGGTCACGGAACTGCTCGAACTCGGCGTCCGCCGGAAGCTTCTCCAGGAACAGCTGCGGCAACCCCACCGCGAGCAGACCCAACGCCAGCAGAGCGTCCGCAGCCTGCGGACGCGCGCTCAGCCAGGCGCGTATCGACAGAAGACCACGGATGCGGGGTGACACGACTCTCACCCTAGGAGGTCGCGCCAGGTCGTGACCCCTCCTGCACGCCGATCCGCCGTCCTCCCCAAGGAGGACACACCCGCATCCCCCACTACGCCCCGCCGCCGCGACCGCACGTCACAGGTCGTCGCGCTCCCGCGCCGAGCCCGGCGGCGACGCCGCCACGCCCTCCAGATCCGCGGGCGACGGACGGCCCACCGGCGCTGACGGCAACGGCGGGGGAGTACCCCCGAACTCCGGGCACAGCTCCCGGTGGTCGCACCAGTCGCACAACCGGCCCGGCCGCGGCCGCCACTCGCCGGAGTCCATCGCGCGCCGGATCGCCTGCCACAACGCCTCCACCTTCCGCTGCGTCGCCCGGAGATCGGCCTCGTCGGGCGCGTAGCGCAGGATCTCGCCGTTGCCCAGATACATCAACTGCAACAGCCGTGGGACCCGGCCCTGCGACCGCCACACCACCAGCGCGTAGAACTTCATCTGGAACAGCGCGCGCGCCTCGAAATCCGCGCGCGGCGCCGTCCCCGTCTTGTAGTCGACGATCCGCACGTCACCGCTCGGCGCCACGTCCACCCGGTCGATGTAGCCGCGCAGCTTCAGCCCCGAATCCAGGACCGTCTCCACGAACAGCTCCCGCTCCGCGGGCTCCAACCGCATCGGGTCTTCCAACGTGAAGTACCGCTCCACCATCCGGCGCGCCTGCTCCAGCCACGTCGCCCGCTCCGCGTCGCCCGTGTCGCCCTGCTCGAACAACCCCGCCAACTCCGGCTCGGCCTCCAGCAGGCGCTCCCACTCCGGGTCGAGCAGCTCCACGGCCGCCGTGGACGTCCGGCCGTCCCTCGGAAGATCGAAGAGTCGTTCCAGGACCGCGTGGACCAGGGTTCCCCGCGCCGCCGCCGGGCTCGGCTTCTGCGGAAGCCGGTCGATCACCCGGAACCTGTACAGAAGCGGACACGTCATGAAATCGCTCGCCCGGGAGGGCGACAGCGACCCCACCACCTCGACAGCCTCGCCACCCGCGTTCCCACGTGCGTCCCCGGCGCGCTCCTCACCACCGTCCACGGTCGGAACCGGCACCCCACTACCCGCCTCGGTCGCCGTCATGGCACAGCACACTAGGCCACGCCCCCGACGAAAACCCCACACCCGGCCCGCGCCCGGCGCGCCCGGCGCGGCCATCCGTCGTGCCTACCGTGCCCACCCCCCGTGGCTGTCGTGCCCACCCGCCGTGCCCGTCCAGGCGCCCGACCGCCGCCCGGCCCGCGGCACCGGGGCCGTAGCATCGGTAACGTGACTCACAGCGCGCCCCCGACCGAGGGCAAGACGCCTCCCGGCGGCCCCCGCCGCGACGAGGGACCCGCACCCCGGCCCGGCATCCTCATGGGCCGGCTCCTCGGCGTCCCCGTCTACGTCTCGCCCAGCTGGTTCCTGGTCGCCGTCCTCGTCACCTTCATGTTCGAAGGACAGGTCCACGACGTCGTCGAACGCCCCGCCAGCTACCTCGTCGCGTTCCTCTACGCCGTCCTGCTCTACGGCTCCGTCCTCGTCCACGAGGTCAGCCACGCCGTCACCGCCCGTGTCTTCGGCCTCCCCGTCAAGTCCGTCACCCTCCACGTCCTCGGCGGCGAGACCTCCATCGAACGCGAGGCCCCCACCCCCGGCCGCGAGTTCCTCATCGCCTTCGCCGGGCCCCTCGTCAACCTCGTTCTCGCCGGACTCGGGCTCCTCGCCCACATCCTGCTCCCGCTGCCCGACGTCGCCGTCCTCCTCGTCGACGCCCTCACCTTCGCCAACCTCCTCGTCGGCGTCTTCAACCTCCTGCCGGGGCTGCCCCTCGACGGCGGACGCCTCGTCCGCGCCGCCGTCTGGAAGATCACCGGACGCAGCCGCAGCGGCGCCATCATCGCCGGCTGGGTCGGCCGCGGCGTCGCCATCGCCACCCTCGTCGCCGGCGCGTTCCTCGCCACCTACGGCACCGGCGACGGCGACGACCAGAACACCGGCATCGGCTGGCTCGCCCTCCTCTGGTCCGCCCTCATCGCCTCATTCATCTGGGTCGGCGCCACCCACGCCATCCGCGCCGAACACGTCCGCGAACGCATCCCCCTCCTGTCGGCCCGCCGCCTCGCCCGCCGCGCCACCCTCGTCACCGCCGACGTCCCCCTCGCCGAGGCCATCCGCCGCGCCCACGACGACCACGCCGGCGCCATCGTCATCGCCGACCACGACGGCAAACCCCTCGGACTCGTCAATGAGAAGGCCGTCACCGCCACCCCCGAGCACCGCCGCCCCTGGGTCTCCGCGGGCGACCTGTCCCGCGGCATCGACGACGGCCTCACCCTCCCCGTCGACATCTCCGGCGAGGACCTCATGGAAGCCCTCCGCCGCGCCCCCGCCCCTGAGTACCTCCTCATCGAACCCGACGGGCGCGTCTACGGCGTCCTCGCCACCACCGACATCGACCGCGCCTTCACCGGAACCTGACCCGTCCCCGGGCGCTGACGGGACGGTCACGGGACGGCTCGAAGCGCCCGCGCCCGCCGCTAGCCTTGACAATCATGAGCGAACCCCAGCCGAACGGCGCCGCGCCCACCACCCACCCCGCACCCGGCAGCGCCCCCCACCGCCCGTTCCGGCCCGGAGACCAGGTTCAGCTCACCGACCCCAAAGGCCGCATCAACACCATCACCCTCCAGGCGGGCAAGGAGTACCACACCCACAAGGGCTCCCTCGCCCACGACGACATCATCGGCAGCCCCGAAGGCACCGTCTACCGCTCCACCGGCGGCACGGAATACCTCGCCTTCCGGCCCCTCCTCGCCGACTTCGCCCTCCGCATGCCCCGCGGCGCCGCCGTCGTCTACCCCAAGGACGCCGCCCAGATCGTCGCCATGGCCGACATCTTCCCCGGCGCCCGCGTCGTCGAGGCCGGCGCCGGATCCGGCGCCCTCAGCTGCTTCCTGCTGCGCGCCGTCGGCGACCACGGCCTCCTGTCCTCCTACGAGCGCCGCCCCGACTTCGCCGACATCGCCCGCACCAACGTCGAACGCTTCTTCGGCGGCCCCCACCCCGCTTGGCGCCTCACCATCGGCTCCCTCGAGGACAACCTCACCGAAACCGGCGTCGACCGCATCGTCCTCGACATGCTCGCCCCCTGGGAATGCCTCGACGCCGCCGCCCGCGCCCTCATCCCCGGCGGCATCCTCTGCGCCTACATCGCCACCACCACCCAGATGTCCCGCGTCGTCGAGGACCTGCGCGCCCACGGCACCTTCGCCGAACCCGCCGCCACCGAGACCCTCCTGCGCACCTGGCACGTCGACGGCCTCGCCGTCCGCCCCGACCACCGCATGATCGGCCACACCGGCTTCCTCGTCACCGCCCGCCGCCTCGCCGACGGCGTCACCCCGCCCACCCGGCGCCGCCGCCCCGCCAAGGCCGCCCACCCCGCCGCCGATGCCGCCGACGCCGGGGCCGACGCCGCCACGCCCGGAGATCCCACCGAGTCGTAGATCACACCGCGGTGTCCACCTTCTGGGACGACACTCCCCATCCCGGTACGACACCCTCAGTTCCACCCCCGCCGTATCCGAACCCCGCAAACCCACCGCAACGACACCCTCACCCCGACGAACGCCCAGGTCCAAGCCCCGTAACCCCCCCCCCCCCCCCCCCCCCCCCCCCCCC
>NZ_BAABAS010000004.1:345678-547573 GCF_039537545.1 Actinomadura meridiana | reverse complement strand
CCACACCGCCCCCACAGCACCCCTCCCAACCCCCGCGGAAGCCCCCCGCACGACACGAACACCGAATGGGCAGGTTACGGAAGCCCTCCAGATAGGTAGGGTCTCAGTAGGTCGTCGGCTCTTCGTGAGGAGGTGACGGGGCGTGGCCGCTCGTGATGATGCTGGGGCGCGAAAGGCGCAGCACGAAAAAGAGGTCAGAGACCTCCAAACGCAGATCTCCTTCCTGGAGGAGGAGATCTCCGTGCTGCGCCGCAAGCTCGCGGAATCCCCGCGCCAAGTACGTGTTCTGGAAGAACGCCTCCATGAGGCACAGGCCAACCTGGCCGCCGTAACCGGGCAGAATGAGCGACTCGTAGCGACCCTCAAAGAGGCTCGCGAACAGATCGTGGCGCTCAAGGAGGAGGTCGACAGGCTCGCACAACCACCATCCGGGTTCGGCGTCTTCCTCGAGGCCCGCGACGATGGAACGATCGACATCTTCACCGGGGGACGCAAACTCCGCGTCAACGTCAGCCCCGCCGTCGACGTCGACGAACTCCAACGCGGCCAGGAGGTCATGCTCAACGAGGCCCTCAACGTCGTCGAAGCACTCAAGTTCGAAGAGCAGGGCGAAGTCGTCATGCTCAAAGAACTCTTCGACGACGGCGAACGCGCCCTCGTTATAGCGCACGCCGACGAGGAACGCGTCGTCAAACTCGCCGAACCACTCCGCGGAGTACCGCTCCGCGCCGGCGACTCCCTGATGCTCGAACCTCGCTCCGGATACGCCTACGAGAAGATCCACAAGGCGGAGGTCGAAGAACTCGTCCTCGAAGAGGTCCCCGACATCTCCTACGACGAGATCGGCGGGCTCGGCTCACAGATCGAAATGATCCGCGACGCCGTCGAACTGCCCTACCTGCACGCCGACCTCTTCCGCGAACACCAACTCAGGCCACCCAAGGGCGTCCTCCTCTACGGACCCCCCGGATGCGGCAAGACGCTCATCGCCAAGGCCGTCGCCAACTCCCTCGCCAAACAGGTCGCGGAGAAGACCGGCCAAGAAGGCAAGAGCTTCTTCCTCAACATCAAGGGCCCCGAACTCCTCAACAAATACGTCGGCGAAACCGAACGCCACATCCGCCTCGTCTTCCAGCGCGCCCGCGAAAAGGCCTCCGCCGGAACCCCCGTCATCGTCTTCTTCGACGAGATGGACTCCATCTTCCGCACCCGCGGCTCCGGAGTCTCCTCCGACGTCGAGAACACCATCGTCCCCCAACTCCTCAGCGAGATCGACGGCGTCGAAGGCCTCGAGAACGTCATCGTCATCGGCGCCTCCAACCGCGAGGACATGATCGACCCCGCGATCCTGCGGCCCGGCCGCCTCGACGTCAAAATCAAGATCGAACGCCCCGACGCCGAAGCCGCCAAGGACATCTTCTCCAAGTACATCCTCACCGGACTTCCCCTCCACCCGGACGACCTCAAGGAACACGGCAGCTCCGAAGAGGCCACCGTCGAGGCCATGATCCAGCGCACCGTCGAACGCATGTACACCGAAACCGAGGAGAACCGCTTCCTCGAAGTCACCTACGCCAACGGTGACAAGGAAGTCCTCTACTTCAAGGACTTCAACTCCGGTGCCATGATCCAGAACATCGTCGACCGCGCCAAGAAGATGGCCATCAAACAGTTCCTCGACACCGGGCAGAAAGGCCTGCGTGTCGCCCACCTCCTCGCCGCCTGCGTCGACGAGTTCAGCGAGAACGAAGACCTCCCCAACACCACCAACCCCGACGACTGGGCCCGCATCTCCGGCAAGAAGGGGGAACGGATCGTCTACATCCGCACCCTCGTCTCCGGAACCAAGGGCGCCGAAGCCGGACGATCCATCGACACCGTCGCCAACACCGGCCAATATCTCTGATTCGGCCCACGTCGCGACACGCGCGGCGGCCTCCACCCGCGAGGCCGCCGCGCAGCCATGCCCCGCCGCGCCACCCCCGAACACCCGGCCCCGTGGCTCCACCCCGCCCGCCCCGATAGGCTCGACGATATGAGTGTTCGGCGGGTGATGGGCATCGAGACCGAGTACGGCATCTCCGTACCCGGGCAGCCAGGGGCCAACGCGATGGTGACCTCCTCCCAGGTCGTCAACGCCTACCTCGCGGCATCGGCCGCGCGGGCCCGCAGAGCCCGCTGGGACTTCGAAGAGGAGAACCCCCTCCGCGACGCCCGCGGCTTCGACCTCGCCCGCGAGGTCGCCGACCCCACCCAGCTCACCGACGAGGATCTCGGCCTCGCCAACGTCATCCTCACCAACGGCGCCCGGCTCTACGTCGACCACGCCCACCCCGAATACTCCGCACCCGAATGCACCAACCCCCGCGACGCCGTCACCTGGGACAAGGCCGGAGAACGCGTCATGGCCGACGCCGCCCAGCGCGCCGCCATGGTCCCCGGCACCCACCCCATCCAGCTCTACAAGAACAACACCGACAACAAGGGCGCCTCCTACGGCTGCCATGAGAACTACCTCATGCGCCGCGAGACCCCCTTCGCCGACATCGTCCGCCACCTCACGCCCTTCTTCGTCTCCCGCCAGGTCGTCACCGGCGCCGGACGGGTCGGCATCGGCGTCGACGGTCGCGGCGACGGCTTCCAGATCAGCCAGCGCGCCGACTTCTTCGAAGTCGAGGTCGGCCTGGAGACCACCCTCAAACGCCCCATCATCAACACCCGCGACGAACCCCACGCCGACCCCGAGAAGTACCGGCGCCTCCACGTCATCATCGGCGACGCCAACATGGCCGAGCTGTCCACCTACCTCAAGCTCGGCACGACCTCCCTCGTCCTCGCCATGATCGAGGACGGGTTCCTCACCGTCGACCTGTCCGTCGACATGCCCGTCGCCGCGCTCAGGGCCGTGTCGCACGACCCGTCCTGCAAACACCTCCTCACCCTCCGCGACGGCCGCAAGATGACCGCCGTGCAACTCCAGATGGAGTACCTCGAACAGTCCCGCAAGTACGTCGAGGACCGCTTCGGCGCCGACGTCGACGAGATGACCAAGGACGTCCTGGACCGCTGGGAGTCCGTCCTGCACCGCCTCGGCGACGACCCCATGCAGCTGTCCCGCGAACTCGACTGGGTCGCCAAACTCGCCCTCCTGGAGGGCTACCGCAGCCGCGACGGCCTCGACTGGTCCCACCCGCGCCTGCAACTCGTCGACCTCCAGTACACCGACATCCGGCCGGACAAGGGCCTGTACAACCGGCTCGTCCACCGCGACCGCGTCGACCGCCTCGTCACCGAGGCCGAGGTCCAGGCCGCCGTCGAGGACCCGCCCGAGGACACCCGCGCCTACTTCCGCGGCCGCTGCCTGCGCCAGTACGCCGACTCCGTCGCCGCCGCCTCCTGGGACTCCGTCATCTTCGACGTCCCGGGCCGCGAGTCCCTCCAGCGCGTCCCCACCCTGGAGCCCCTGCGCGGCACCAGGCAGCACGTGGGCGCCCTCCTGGACCGCTGCCGCACCGCGGTCGACCTGGTCGCCACCCTGACCGGCCAGAGCTGACCCACCGCCCCCCAAGGCCACACAAGGCTCAGCCGCTCGCACCTATTAGATAGCCACACTATCGAGCGTTCGCTAGCGCCCTGACCAGCGCAAACGCTAGAGGTCTCGGTATCGTGACTGGTATGCCCGTTTCAGCGGCAGGCGCGCGGGCGATAACCCGAGCATGCCCCCGACCCCCGGGACGGAAGCGGCGAAACGGACGCTCAAGATCCGCTTGCCGTCGAAGATCGGAGATAGGGTCGAGAGCACCGGCAGAGCGGAGGTACGGAATGGCCACGAAGGACACCGGCGGTCAGAAGCAGACCACGCGGCGCACGGAAGAGGTCGAGGAGACCGAGGCCACGACCACCGAGGACGTGCAGGAGCGCCAGGAGAAGCTCACCGACGACGTGGACTCAATTCTGGACGAAATAGACGAAGTACTAGAAGAGAACGCAGAAGACTTCGTAAGAGCCTATGTCCAAAAAGGGGGAGAGTGACCATATATGTCCGATTCGCTCACCCTCCAGATAAGGTGACATTCCAGGACGTAGGTAGCGCATTCTAAAAGCGGCTCGAAAAGCATGGGCGAGATGGATAAAGTCTCGCTCATGCTTTCGAAGAGATGCCGCGATTGCGGTGAGATCAAGCCTGCGACGGCTTTCTGGAGGCTCAAGTCCTCCAAGGATGGCCTGGCCTACTACTGCAAGGCATGTTTCGGGTTGCGAAACAGTCGTTCATACCGGTCGAAACAGAAAAGCCTCGGCAAAGATACGCGAGAGTATCGCCGCTACTCGGACGTTCCAAAAGGCATGAAGTACTGCGCACGGTGCAAAGAGACGAAATCGATCAACGAGTTCGGGCGAAACCGTGCGGAAAGCTCAGGCCTCACCAGCTACTGCCGTCCGTGCCACTCGGCGGCCATGGCAGAGATCAGACGGCGCAATCACGGAAGTGAACGCAACTTCTTCCTCAAGCGCCGCTACGGCCTGACCGAGGGGCGGGTCGACCAGATGATCGCCGAGCAGGGCGGTGTGTGCGTCATCTGCCTCCGAGCCGAGCCGAAGCACGTCGATCACGATCACCTGACCGGCCTCGTGCGCCGCATCCTGTGTTTCAAGTGCAACGGGGGCCTCGGCCAGTTCGAGGACAACCCGGAGCGGCTGCGCCTCGCGGCGGAGTACTTGGAACTCGAAGGCTCCCAGGCGAGGCGCTTGATGCTCGAACGGGGCGCCCCTGTTTTCGTGGGGCGAACCCACTTGACTGAGAGCGAGTGGCGGGCGAGGCCGAGGCAGACCTCGCCGCGCGAGCAACATCGCCTGGGCCGCTACGGGATCGATGACGAAGGCGTCGAGTGGCTGCGCAAGACGCAGGTCGGGCTATGCGCGGTCTGCTTCGACCTCCCCGCCGAGCAGATCGATCACGACCACAAGACGGGCGCGGTGCGCGGTATCGCTTGCCTAGGCTGCAATGCGGGCATGGGGCAGCTTCTGGACGATCCCATCGCGCTCCGCCGTGCGGCGGACTACCTCATGGGCGCCCTGGTGAAGACCGTCCCGACACCGGACGGCGGGACCCGGCTCTCCTTCACGGTCCCGGACGTCGACCCGGCGAAGGTGGCCCCTGGCGGCTGGACAGCCCGCTGGGAGGCCGACGGTCGGCACCGTAAGGCGAACCCGGAGCTCGGCAAGCCCCTGTGGATCACATACGGGACGGGGCGTTGACGGGAAGATCCGACCTGGGGTTCGCCGTGGGCGGACTGGGTGGGGATCATGGGGCATGCGCGGGGGCGACCTTGAACAGTAGGGTCGTAGTGGTCCGTGCCGGTGGGGCCCGAGAGGGAGCCGGTGTCATGGTGGAGGAAGGGAGTCGCGTGGCGTCGCACGATTCGCATGCCGGGCGTCTGCCGGGGTTGTTCGCGAGCCCGGACACGTCGTCGTTCACGGAGTTCCTGGGGGGCTATTCGCCGGAGTTGCTGCCCGGTAGGCGGACGCCTCCGGCCTCGCGGGTGGGGGACGACATCCCGCACGGGACGACGATCGTCGCGGTGGTCTTCCCCGGTGGGGTGGTGATGGCGGGGGACCGGCGGGCGACGGCGGGGAACATGATCGCGCAGCGGGACATCGAGAAGGTGTTCCGCGCGGACGAGTTCTCGGCGATCGCGATCGCTGGGACGGCGGGCATCGGGATCGAGATGGTGCGGTTGTTCCAGGTGGAGCTGGAGCATTACGAGAAGCGTGAGGGTCGGACGCTGTCGGTGGAGGGTAAGGCGAACCGGCTGGCGACGATGGTGCGGCAGAACCTGGGCATGGCGATGCAGGGGCTGGCGGTGGTGCCGTTGTTCGCGGGGTATGACGAGGAGCGTGACGGGGGTCGGATCTTCTCGTACGACCCGGCGGGTGGCCGGTACGAGGAGCGTGACTTCTACTCGGTGGGTTCGGGGTCGGTGTTCGCGCGGGGCGCGTTGAAGAAGCTGTACCGTCCGGATCTGTCGGTGGAGGACGCGGGCCTGGTGTGCGTGCAGGCGTTGTACGACGCGGCCGATGATGATTCGGCGACGGGTGGGCCGGATCTGACGCGCCAGATCTTCCCGGTGGTGGCGTCGGTGACGTCGGACGGGTACCGCCGGTTGGGGGAGGACGAGGTGGGCGCGTTG
Source organism: Actinomadura meridiana (assembly GCF_039537545.1). NCBI lineage: Bacteria > Bacillati > Actinomycetota > Actinomycetes > Streptosporangiales > Thermomonosporaceae > Actinomadura > Actinomadura meridiana. Next base: position 541,385 of record NZ_BAABAS010000004.1, on the reverse strand, counting down.
GCGCGGACCGTCGTCGATGGTCGTTACGAGTCGCCGGGCGGTCCGTCCGCCCCGCTGCGTTAGAAGGGATCCAGACCGGTGTCGATGCCGTTCTACGTGTCGCCTGAACAGCAGATGAAGGACAAGGCGGACTATGCGCGCAAGGGGATCGCGCGTGGCCGCAGCGTGGTCGTGCTGCAGTACGACGACGGCATCCTGTTCGTGGCGGACAATCCGTCACGAGCGCTGCACAAGATCAGTGAGATCTATGATCGGATCGCGTTCGCGGCGGTGGGGAAGTACAACGAGTTCGAGAACCTGCGGCTGGGTGGTGTCCGTTATGCGGATATCAACGGGTATCAGTACGACCGTCGGGATGTGACGGCGCGGGGTCTGGCGAACGTGTACGCGCAGTCGCTGGGGACGATCTTCACGGAGACGAACAAGCCGTACGAGGTGGAGCTGGTCGTCGCGGAGGTGGGCGATGACGCGGAGACGGATCAGATCTACCGGTTGACGTTCGACGGTTCGGTGGCGGACGAGCACGGTTATGTGGCGATGGGGGGCCAGGCGGAGGCGGTGGCGCAGTCGTTGAAGGACGGCTACCGGGAGGGTTCGTCGTTGGCGGCGGCGTTGCGGACGGCGGTGCGCGCGTTGGAGGCGCAGGATTCGGAGCGGCGTCTGGAGGCGACGTCGTTGGAGGTCGCGGTGTTGGACCGGAATCGGGAGCATCGTCTGTTCAAGCGGTTGGCGGCGGCGCGGATCGGTGATCTGTTGTCGGCGGCGGACGGCGGCGCGTCGGGTTCGGGTGACGCGGCCGACGCGGCCGACGGTCCGGCTTCGGCCGCGAACGGGGAGTCTGAGGGGGCTGAGGACTGAGTTCGGAGGGCGGGACGCTTCGCCGGGGTTGGTGGGGCGTCCTGCCTGGTCCGGGCCCGTCGCCGGGGGTGGTGGTCTGCGCCCCTGTGGTGGCGGGCCTGTCGCGTGTGGTGCGGGTTTGGTGTTCGGGGGAATCGGTCGGCTGGAGAGACTGCCAAGTCGGGGCTGGGCCGCATAGGGTCGTGGTGTGGACAGGCGCATCTTCGGGCTTGAGAACGAGTACGGCGTCACTTGCACCTTCCGGGGGCAGCGGCGGTTGTCACCGGACGAGGTGGCGCGCTATCTGTTCCGGAGGGTGGTGTCGTGGGGGCGTAGCAGCAACGTGTTCCTGCGTAATGGGGCGCGACTGTACCTGGACGTGGGGAGTCATCCGGAGTACGCGACGCCGGAGTGCGACTCCGTCGTTGATCTGGTGACGCATGACAAGGCGGGCGAGCGGATCCTGGAGGGTCTGCTGGTCGATGCCGAGCGGCGGTTGCGTGAGGAGGGCATCGCCGGCGACATCTACCTGTTCAAGAACAACACGGATTCGGCGGGGAACTCGTACGGCTGTCACGAGAATTATCTGGTGGGGCGGCACGGGGAGTTCGGGCGTCTGGCGGATGTGCTGATCCCGTATCTGGTGACGCGGCAGATCATCTGTGGTGCGGGGAAGGTGCTGCAGACGCCGCGTGGCGCGGTGTACTGCGTGTCGCAGCGGGCGGAGCACATCTGGGAGGGCGTGTCGTCGGCGACGACGCGGTCGCGTCCGATCATCAACACGCGGGATGAGCCGCATGCGGACGCGGAGCGGTTCCGGCGTCTGCATGTGATCGTCGGTGACTCGAACATGAGTGAGACGACGATGTTGTTGAAGGTGGGTGCGACGGACCTCGTCCTGCGGATGGTGGAGGCGGGGGTGGTGATGCGCGACCTGACGTTGGAGAACCCGATTCGGGCGATTCGCGAGGTCAGCCATGACATGACGGGGCGGCGGAAGGTGCGGTTGGCGAACGGCCGGGAGGCCAGTTCGTTGGAGATCCAGAAGGAGTATTTCGGTAAGGCGCGTGATTTCGTGGACGCGCGGGGTGGGGACGCGACGGCGAAGCGTGTGTTGGAGTTGTGGGAGCGGACGTTGCGTGCGGTGGAGACGGGTGAGTTGGATCTGGTGTCGCGTGAGATCGACTGGGTGATGAAGTACAAGCTGATCGAGCGGTATCGGCGGAAGTACGATCTGCCGTTGTCGTCGCCGCGGGTGGCGCAGCTGGATCTGACGTATCACGATGTGCATCGTGATCGGGGGTTGTACTACCTGTTGGAGAAGCGGGGCGCGGTGGATCGGGTGTCGCGTGATCTGGACATCTTCGAGGCGAAGTCGGTGCCGCCGCAGACGACGCGGGCGCGGTTGCGTGGGGAGTTCATCCGGAAGGCGCAGGAGAAGCGGCGCGATTTCACGGTCGACTGGGTGCATCTGAAGTTGAACGATCAGGCGCAGCGGACGGTGCTGTGCAAGGATCCGTTCCGGTCGGTGGATGAGCGGGTGGACAAGCTCATCGCGGGGATGTGACGGGCATTTCGGGCGTTTGTTCGCCGGGTGGTATCGGCCGGTCACGGGGGCGGTAGGGTGAGCGCGCTGAGCGCTCATCGCCGTTGAAGGACCTGTGTATGCGTCGTCGTGTCCGGTGGTCGTCGGTGCTCGTCGTGGCGGTGGTGGCGGTGTCGTCGGCCGCGTGTTCGGGCGGCGGCGGTGGTGTCGACGTGTCGGTGCGGGGCGAGTTCGGGACGTTGCCGGACGTGAGTTTCCCGGACGGTGCTCCGGCGGATTCTTTCGCGGCGCGCACATTGGTGGCGGGGAATGGGGCGGCGGCGCGTAAGGGTGATCTGGTGGTCGCGGATTATGTGGGTTACCGCTGGAATGGCGATGGCCGGACACTGTTGGCGAGCAGCTATGCGGCGGGTCGTCCGGGGGCGTTTCCGACGGGTCGGCTGGTTCCGGGTTTGACGCGGGCGTTGGTGGGGGCGCGTCCGGGGTCGCGGGTGGTGGCGCGGATTCCTCCGGAGGACGGTTTCGGCGCGGGTGGTGACCCGAAGCATCGCGTGGGCGCGGACGACACGTTGGTGTACGTCCTGGACGTGCGGGCGGTGTATTCGAGCACGGCGGGCCCGCATGGCGCCGCGCAGGCGCCGCTGTCGGAGCCGGGGTTGCCGTCCGTGCGGGACGCGGGCTCGGGCCGCGCGCCGGTCGTGAAGGTGCCGCGCACGGCACCGCCGAAGAGCCTGCGGGTGCGGACGCTGGTGCGCGGCGATGGCGCGGAGGTCCGTGAGGGGCAGCTGCTGGCGTTGCACTACGCGGGGCTCTTGTGGCGTGACGGCAAGGTGTTCGACTCGTCGTGGGCGGCGGGTCAGCCGTCGGCCGTGATGATCGGAACGGGTCAGGTCGTGCGGGGCTGGGACCGGGGCCTGGTGGGCCAGCGCGTGGGGAGCAGAGTCCTGCTGGTCGTGCCCCCGTCCCTGGGATACGGCTCAAAGGGCCTGGCGCGGTTCGGGATCAAGGGAGACGACACGCTGGTGTTCGTCGTGGACCTCCTGGGCGCCCACTGAGAAGGCCCACCACCACAACACATCCCCACCTGCTCTAACCAGGGTCGTCGTTGTTCTTAGAATGATGAGATGGAGGACATCGAGGCGATCGCGCTGTTGCAGGACCCGGTGCGGCGGCGGCTGTACGAGTTCGTGGCGGGGCGGGGCCGTGAGGTGGGGCGCAACGAGGCGGCGGAGGCGGCCGGGGTGACGCGGACGCTCGCGGCGTTCCATCTGGACAAGCTGGTGGGGGCGGGGCTCCTGGAGGTCGGCAGCAGGCGGTTGACGGGCAGGTCCGGCCCGGGCGCGGGACGTCCGGCGAAGGTGTACCGGGTGTCGGCGGTGGAGCGGGAGGTGTCGGTCCCGGCGCGGGACTACCGGACGGCCGCGGGCGTGCTGGCGGAGGCGGCGGAGATGGCGGGTCTCGACATGGGCGTCCAGGACGCGGCGCGCCGCAAGGGCAGAATGTTGCGCGCCGCCACCGGACCATGCGGCGGCCTGGACGACCTGGCGAGAGTCCTGTCAGACCGTGGCTACGACCCGGTACGCGACGAGAATGCCGACGTGATCCGGATGCGCAACTGCCCGTTCAACGGGGTGGCGGAGCTGTTCCCGCCCCTGGTCTGCGGAATGAACCTGGCTCTCCTGGAGGGCCTGGTGGAGGGCTCCGAGGTCCGCGTCCGCATGGATCCGCGCCCCGGCTGGTGCTGCGTGGCGGCCGAACCTTCTAAAAGTAATGATCATTGACATAGAAGTGTTCATCATGGTGAAGTGACCCTCATGACCGATCACGCCGACACCCGGTACCACCTGGCCCAGTTCAACGTCGCGACGCTGCACGCCCCCCTGGACGACCCGCGCACGGCCGACTTCGTCGCGCTGCTCGACCCCGTGAACGCCCTGGCCGACGCGGCGCCCGGTTTCGTGTGGCGGCTGGTGGAGGAGGGCATGCCGGACGCGACCGGCATCCGCCCGGCGGGCCAGGACGTGATCATCAACTTCTCGGTGTGGGAGTCGACCGAGGCGCTGTGGGACTTCGCCTACCGCAGCCCGCACCTGGAGCCGTTGCGCCGCCGCCGCGAATGGTTCAAACGGCACGTCGACGCGCATTCGGTCATGTGGTGGATCCCCGCGGGCCACGTCCCGACGGTGGACGAGGCCATGGAGCGCCTGGCCCTGATCCGCGAGCACGGCCCCACCCCGCGGGGCTTCACGTTCAGTTCCGCCTACGCGGCCGAGGAGGCCATGCAGGCGTCGACGAGCTGACCCTCAGCCGAGCAGGGACGCGGTGTGACGTCCAGCGACGGCGGCGGTGAGGAAGTAGGCGAGGTCCTCGTCGAGACGGCGCCCCATCGTGGAGAACCGGACGCCCCACTCCTTCTCCGCCGCATCAAGAACATCACGCAAACCACCCACGGGAACAGGCACAAGACGGTGCCGCTCACCAAGAGAGGAAGCGGCCGCCGCGACCCGGGCCCCGAACTCCCCGCCCAGCTCGGGCACGGCAATGTCGGCGGCGGCCAGCGCGACCCGCCCGTACGCGGTGAGGGAATGGTGGGAGACACCGATATGACGCTCCCGCTTGTCGCCCTCGCTGACGCGCAGTGACCCGACGGGCCGTCCGCCCAGGACGGACGCGGCGTTCACGGCCTCGCCCGCCGTGACGCCGGAGAACCCCCACCGGGTGCCGGTCCCGAGGTTCCCCGGCCCCTGGGCGAGGACGGCGACGTCGGCGCCGAGGACGAGCCTGGCCGCGAGCAGCCCGGTGTGGACGGTGACGGTCTCCAGGTCCCCGCCGAACGCCTGCCCGACGGTGACGGTCGCGGCGAGGGCACCGGCGTCCTTCAACCGCGCGATGGACATCGAGAACCACGACGGCAACGCGCCCCCGTCCGGCATCACATAGACGACCCGCGCCGACGGACGTTCGGCCAGCAACGCGGCGAGGATCGGCGGCAACGCCGAGTGCAGGTCGGCGACGACGACGGGCATGCCGTCGACGGTGTCGGCGTCCCGGAGCAGCTCGTGGTGGGGGGAGTCCTGCTCGTCGGCGCCGAGGACGGTGGCCTGGAGCGGCGTGTACCGGGCTTTGACGAGATGGCCGGGTCCGGACGGGTCGGGCGGGAGCCGGTCGGGGATCGCGACGACCATGGCGTAGCCGCCGGTGCCGAGGCCCATCGCCAAGGCCGTAGTGTTGAGCAGGACGGTATCGCCCGTTTCGGGCCGTCCCACCAGGGCGGGATAGGCCAGGGCGCGGCAGGTGCCGTCGCCCCCGATCGAGACGGTCAGTTCGACCGCCCCGGGCCATTCGCGGCGGATGCCCTCGACTGTGCCTTTGCGCCATCGGATCACACCGGGAAACGGTAGCGTTCCCCGGGGCGGGTGTGGTGCGGATCGGGCGCGCCCGGGGTCGGTCCGGGGGCCGACGGAGCGAGAGGTGATGGCGAAGTGTCGCGGCGCAAGACCGAGCGGTTGCTCAATCTGGTGGTCTGCCTGCTCGCCACCCGGCGTTATCTGACGGCCGAGCAGATCCGGCGGGCGGTGCCGGGCTACCCGGAGTCCGACGAGGCGTTCAAGCGGATGTTCGAGCGGGACAAGGAGGAACTGCGCGAGCTCGGTGTCCCGTTGGAGGTCGGCAGCGACCAGCAGGGCGGCGGCGGCGAGGAGATCGGGTACCGCATCCCGCCGCAGGCCTACGAGCTGCCCGACATCCATCTGACGCCGGACGAGGCGGCGGTGCTCGGCATCGCGGCGCGGGTGTGGCAGCGGGCGAGCATGGCGGACGCGGCGTCGGGCGCGTTGCTGAAGCTGCGCGCGGCCGGGGTCGAGACGGACGTGACGGCGGCGGTCGGCATCGAACCGCGCGTCAACACGCAGGACCCGGCGTTCCCTGCGTTGTGGGAGGCGGTGCGCGACGGGCGTCCCGTCGCGTTCGACTACCAGGGCGTCGGGCGGACGTCGGTGTCGCGGCGGCATCTGGAGCCGTGGGGCGTGGTGTCGCGGCGGGGCCGCTGGTACGCGGTGGGGTTCGACCGTGACCGCGACGAGCAGCGGGTGTTCCGGTTGAGCCGGATCACCGGGGACGTCGCGGCGGACGGCCCGGCCGGGTCGGTGACCGTCCCGGACGGGGTGGACGTGCGGCGCATCGCGTTCGACTGGGGCGACCCGGTGAACGAGCCGCGCCCGGCGACGGTGCGGCTGCGGCGGGGCGCGGCGCAGGGCCCGCGCCGGTGGGCGCGCGACGTCCGGCCCGTCGGCGAGGACGCGGGCGACGGCGCGTGGGAGCAAGGGACGTGGGACGAGGCGGTCCTGACGTTCCGTGACGTGGACAGGTTCGCGCCGTACCTGGCGCGGTTCGCCGACGACGTGGTGGTGCTCGACCCGCCCGACCTGCGGGACGCGGTGATCCAGCACCTGAAGGCGGTACTGGCGTGCGGCGGCCACCCGGTGGAACCGGTGGAGCCGGTCGGACCAACGGAGCCAGCGGGAGCGGCGGAGACCGACGGGGGAGTGAACGGCCGATGACCGTGCGGACCACGGCGACGACGTCGACCGACAGGCTGGGACGGCTGCTGGCGCTCGTCCCGTACGTGGTGAGCCGCGACTCGGTGGCGCTGGACGAGGCCGCCGCCGCGTTCGGGGTGTCGGAGAAACAGCTGATCGACGACCTGAACCTGCTGTGGTGCGTGGAGCTGCGCGCCCCCGACCCGTACTGCCCGATCGACCTGTCCTACGAGGGCGGCGAGATCACGGTGGCGGAGGCGGAGTCGATCGCGCGGCCGCTGCGGCTCAAGGTGGACGAGGCGTCCGCGCTGCTGGTCGCGCTGCGGATGCTCGCGGGCATCCCCGGCCTGGACGACCGGGACGCGCTCAGCCGGGTGATCGCGAAGCTGGAGAGCGCGGCGGGCGCGGCGGCCGCGGTGTCCAGCCAGGTCGCGGTGGAGGTCGACGTGCGGGGCGGCTCGGCCGACCCGGAGCGGGCGACGCTGGCGCTGCTGCGGGACGCGATCGGCCGCGCCCGCCGCGTGCACCTCGCCTATTACGTCCCGGCGCGCGACGAGAACACCGAACGGGACGTCGACCCGATGCGGCTGCTGGTCGTGGACGGCAACACCTACCTGGAGGGCTGGTGCCGCCGCGCGGAGGCGGTGCGCTTGTTCAAACTGGACCGGATCACCGACCTGGCGGTACTGGACGTCGCCGCGCTGGTGCCGGACGACGCGGAGCCGATCGACGTGGACGCGGGCCTGTTCCGCCCGTCCCCCCGCGACGAGGCGGTCACGCTGGAATTGACGCCGCGGGGCCGGTGGGTCGCCGACTACCACCCGTGCGAGTCGGTGGAGGAACTCGGGGAGGGACGGCTGCGGGTCGTGCTGCGGACCCCGGACGCCCGATGGGTGCGTGGCCTGGCGTTGCGGCTCGGTGACCAGGGCCGGGTCGTGGCGCCCGAACGGCTCGCGGCGGGCATCCGCGCCGACGCCGCGCGGGCGCTGGCCCGGTACGGCCTCGCCTGACATCGGCCACCGTGACGCTGACATCGGCTACCGTGACGGCGTGGCATGGATGGCGGTGTCGGTCGCGGCGGGCTCGGTCGGCCTGGCCGTGATCGCGGTCTGCGCGTTCCGCCTGTGGCTGGCGGTGCGGCGCTTCGGCCGTGAACTCCAGCGCACGAGGCGGCGACTGGTGCCGAAACAGTTGGCTCTGCGTGACGAACTCGGCCGGGCCGAGCACGGGCGGAGGTCACAACCGTCCGGAGACGGCGTACCATCGGCATGAAGACCTCGCGTCCTTCGCGGACCCCTGCTGAAGAGGATTTGTGATGGCTGGACTTGGCTCGACCGAGATTCTGATCATCCTGGCGGTCGTGTTGCTGCTGTTCGGATCGACGAAACTGCCGACGTTGGCGCGGTCGTTGGGCAAGTCGGCGCGCATCCTGAAGGCGGAGACGAAGGGTCTGCGCGACGAGGACGACGACCAGCGGGCCACAGCCGAGGAGCCCGCCGGGAACGCGGACAAGGGCGCCGACGCGCGGGACCGTGCCGCCCGGCTGCGTGAGGAGGCGAGCCGGCTGGAACACGAGGCCGACGGCGCCACGGCGCAGCGGCCCCGGGGGGCGCTGGGTTCGGGTGAGCCGATCCAGGGCGTCCCGGTCGACCCGAGTCAGGCCCGCAAGAGCGGCTGACCGGCGTCGCGCCGATTCCGTCCACCACCCCCGAGCCCTGAATGTCCACGATGAAGATGAGCAGGCGAGACGCCGGCCCCGACGGCCGCATGCCCCTCATGGAGCATCTCCGTGAGCTGCGGAACCGGTTGATCAAGGCGATCCTGTCGCTGGTGCTCGGCGGGATCGTCGGGTGGATCTTCTTCGACCCGGTCTGGGACTTCCTCAAACAACCGTACGAGCAGGTCCCGCCCGACAACTGCATCGGCGGCAAGTGCGACCTGGTCGTGCACGGGATCTTCGACGGGTTCTTCATCCATCTGAAGGTCGCGTTGATCGTCGGCGCGGTGCTGTCGTCGCCGATCTGGCTGTACCAGATCTGGGCGTTCGTCGCGCCCGGCCTGTACCAGCGGGAACGCCGCTGGACGTACACGTTCATGGCCGCCGCGGTGCCGCTGTTCGGCCTCGGCGCCGCCCTCGCCTACGTCACGATGGACAAGGGCCTGAAGATCTTCATCGGGCTCGCGCCGGGCGACACCGACGTCCTCGTCGGCGTCCAGGACTATCTGTCCTACGCGCAGGCGATGCTGTTCATCTTCGGTCTGACGTTCGAGCTGCCGCTGTTCGTGGTCATGCTGAACTTCGTCGGCGTCCTCACCCAGGAGCGGATCCGCAAGTCGCGGCGGCTGCTGATCTTCGGCGTGTTCGTGTTCGCGGCGGTCGCCACCCCCAGCCAGGACCCGTTCACCATGCTGGCGCTGGCGCTGCCCACGATCGTGCTGTTCGAGGTCGCCGAGGTGATCGCGTACTTCCACGACCGCCGCAAGGCCCGCGAGGCCGACCCGTACGAGGAGCTCGCCGACGACGAGGCGTCCCCGCTCGACCTGGACGCGATCGACGCCGAACTCGAAAAGGGCGACCGCACCGTCTGACCGGGTCGGATCGGCCCAGGATTGGGAATCGGGCCGGTCGAAACCGTAGGCTCGAATACATGACCTCCCCCGACACGGCGTCGGCCGACGAGACACCCGCCCAGCGGTACGCCGCCTATCGCAGGCGCACCGCGGGGAGCGGCCCGGCCCTGCTGGACTTCCGCACCCTGTACGACTTCGACCTGGACCCGTTCCAGATCGAGGCGTGCCAGGCGTTGGAGGACGGCAGCGGCGTCCTGGTCGCCGCGCCCACCGGGTCCGGGAAGACGGTGGTGGGGGAGTTCGCCGCCCACCTCGCCCTCACCGGCGGCGGCAAATGCTTCTACACCACGCCGATCAAGGCGCTGTCGAACCAGAAGTACGCCGACCTCGTCCGCCGCTACGGCCCCGAGAAGGTCGGGCTGCTCACCGGCGACAACAGCGTCAACGGGGAGGCGCCCGTCGTCGTGATGACGACGGAGGTGCTGCGGAACATGCTGTACGCCGGGTCCCACACCCTCGCGGGCCTGGCGTTCGTCGTGATGGACGAGGTGCACTACCTCGCCGACCGGTTCCGCGGCGCCGTCTGGGAAGAGGTCATCATCCACGTCCCGGACTCGGTGCGGATCGTCGCGCTGTCCGCGACGGTCAGCAACGCCGAGGAGTTCGGCGAATGGCTCCACGCGGTGCGCGGCGACACGGCCGTGATCGTGGACGAGCACCGTCCCGTCCCGCTGTTCCAGCACATGATGGTCGGGACCCGCATGTACGACCTGTTCGTCGACACCGGCAAGGGTAAGGACCGGCAGGCCCGCCTCAACCCGCAGCTCACCCGGATGGCGGTGGACGAGGTCCGCCGCGCCAAGGTCAACCAGGGCCGCCGCACCGGGCGGCGCCGCGCGCCACGCCCGCAGCGGTACCGGCCCCCCGTCCGGCCCGACGTCATCGAACGGCTGGACCGGGCCGGGCTGCTCCCGGCGATCACGTTCATCTTCAGCCGTGCCGGGTGCGACGCCGCCGTCCTGCAATGCCTGAACGCCGGGATCCGGTTGACGTCGAAGGAGGAGGCGGAGGAGATCCGCGCGCACGCCGAGCTGCGCACCGCCGACATCGCCGACGAGGACCTGCGGATCCTCGGGTACGGCGACTTCCTCGCCGCCCTGGAACGCGGCGTCGCCGCCCACCACGCGGGGATGCTGCCGACGTTCAAGGAGATCGTCGAGGAGCTGTTCACCCGCGGGATGATCAAGGCGGTGTTCGCGACGGAGACGCTGGCGCTCGGGATCAACATGCCCGCCCGCACCGTCGTGATCGAGAAGCTCGACAAGTGGAACGGTGAGGCGCACGTCGACCTGACGCCCGGCGAGTACACGCAGCTCACCGGCCGCGCCGGGCGGCGCGGCATCGACGTGGAGGGCCACGCCGTCGTGGTGTGGGGGCCGAACGTGGAGCCCGCGTCCGTCGCGGGGCTCGCCGGGGCCCGCACCTACCCGCTGAACTCCAGCTTCCGCCCGTCGTACAACATGGCGGTGAACCTCGTCGGCGCCGTCGGCAACGAACGGGCCCGGACGCTGCTGGAGGAGTCGTTCGCGCAGTTCCAGGCCGACCGGGCCGTCGTCGGGCTGGCCCGGCAGGTCCACAAGAACGAGGAGGCCCTCGCCGGGTACGCCAAGGCCGCCGAATGCCACCTCGGCGACTTCATGGAGTACGCCGGGATGCGGCGTCGTCTGTCCGACCGCGAGGCGCAGGTGTCGCGGGAACGGGCCGGGGTGCGCCGCGCCGAGGCCGCCCGCTCCCTGGAGCACCTGCGGCCCGGGGACGTGATCATCGTCCCGTCGGGGCGCCGTTCCGGGCTCGCCGTCGTTCTTGACCCGGGCGTCGGCCGCCGCTCCGACGGGCCCGCGCCGCTGGTCCTGACGGTGAACCGGTCGGTGCAGCGGCTGTCCATCCAGGACTTCCCGCGCGCCGTCGAACCCGTCGAACGGATCCGCATCCCCAAGTCGTTCAGCCCCCGCAACCCGCAGGACCGCCGCGACCTGGCGTCCACGCTGCGGACCAAGGTCCCCGACGACGTCCGCGACCGCGGGCGGGCCCGCGCCGACACCGCCGACACCACCGACGCGGAGATCGCCGAGCTGCGCGCCGAGCTGCGCCGCCACCCCGTGCACGGCTGCGACAAACGGGAGGAGCACGCCCGCTGGGCCGAGCGGTACCACCGCCTCGACCGGGAGACCGAGCAGCTGCGCCGCCGCGTCGAGGGCCGCTCCCAGGTCATCGCCCGCACCTTCGACAAGGTGTGCGGCGTCCTGCAACAGCTCGGCTACCTGGACGGTGACTCCGTCACCGAGGAGGGCCGTCGCCTCGGGCAGATCTACAACGAGCTGGACCTGCTCACCGCCGAGAGCCTGCGCGCCGGTCTGTGGGACAAACTCGACCACGCCGAGCTCGCCGCGTGCGTGTCCGCGCTGGTCTACGAGTCGCGGCAGCCCGACGACGCCGCCCCGCCCCGCACCCCCACCGGGGCCGCGCAGGACGCCCTCGCCTCGATGGTGCGGCTGTGGGGCGAGCTGGACGCAGTCGAACGCGACAACCACGTGTCGTTCCTCCGCGAACCCGACCTGGGGTTCGCGTGGACGGCGCACCGGTGGGCGAGGGGCGACGACCTCGACGAGGTCCTCCTCGAAAGCGACCTGACGGCGGGCGACTTCGTCCGCGCCGTCAAGCAGCTCCTCGACCTGCTCGGCCAGGTCGCCGACGCCGCCCCGCGCAACAGCCACCTCCGCAAGACGGCCCGCCGCGCCATGGACTCCATGCGCCGCGGCGTCGTCGCGTACTCGTCGGTGGCGTAGCCCTCTGTCACCTTCGAATATCGCAATGTCGGAAAAAGGTGTCCTACCTCGGTGCTTGATGCCACAATCGGGACGCCCCACCATCGGTGAGGGCCGTGGGGAGCATGGTGCACGGGGGCGCCGTCGGGTCCAGGGGTGAGCGGCCCCGGCCGCCCACGTACCGAAAGAGAAAGGTCCCCACGTGGCCATCCGTGACAAGATGCGCGCCAACGCGGCCCACGTTCTACAGCCGGGCGAGAACATCCAGGCGGTGTTCGGCGCCCAGACCACCAGCCAGTACCTCGCCCTGATCTCGCTCTGGATCCTCATCATCGCCAACCGGTACCGCGTCATCGTCGTCACCGACCGGCGGATCCTGGTGTGCGCGTCCGGGCGGATGGCGACCACGCCGGTCAAGGAGGTCCTGCGCGAACTGCCCCGCAACACGCGCGTCGGCCCGCCGAGGGGCCTGTGGTGGCGCTGCGAGACGCTCGGCGAGAAGCTCTACGTCCACAAGCGGTTCCACAAGGACGTCAACGCCGCCGACGGCGTCGCCGCCTGAGGCGGAGCACCACGCGAAACGGAGCACAGGGGCCTTCCCGCGATGGCGGGAGGGCCCCTCTCCGTTTCCCGGGCCCCGACCCGGGGGCGGCGGGACCCTACCCAGGTCGGAGGCGGATCCCCTGTACGGAGGATCCGGGCCCCGCGCCCGGACCGATACTGTGAGGACGATCACGGGATTCGGCGACCGGAAACGCGGGATGTGTGCATGATCGAGGCGGAGAACCTCACCAAGCGCTACGGCGACAAGACCGCCGTGGACGACCTGTCCTTCACCGTCCACCCCGGGCGGGTGACAGGGTTCCTCGGCCCGAACGGCGCGGGCAAGTCGACCACCATGCGGCTGCTGCTCGGCCTTGACCGGCCGCACCGCGGCGACGCCCGGATCTGCGGCGTCCACTACACCGACCTGCCCGCCCCGCTGCGGGTCGTCGGCGCGCTGCTGGAGGCGCGGGCCGTCCACACCGGACGCAGCGCCTACAACCACCTGCTGTGCCTCGCGCAGACGCAGGGCATCGGCCGCAAGCGCGTCGACGAGGTCGTCGAACTGGTCGGGCTCACCGGCGCCGCCCGCAAACGCGCCGGGGGGTTCTCCCTCGGCATGGGGCAGCGGCTCGGCATCGCCGCCGCGCTGCTCGGCGACCCGTCGGTGCTGATCCTGGACGAGCCCGTCAACGGCCTCGACCCCGAGGGCATCGTCTGGATCCGCACCCTGATGCAGCGGCTCGCCGCCGAGGGCCGCACCGTGTTCGTGTCCAGCCACCTCATGAACGAGATGGCCGTCACCGCCGAGCACCTGATCGTCATCGGGCGCGGCAGGCTCATCGCCGACTGCTCCACCGAGGAGTTCATCGAGCGCAGCACCGAGAAGATGGTGGCGGTGCGCAGCCCCGACGCGGCGCGGCTCGCCAACGTCCTCGTCGACGAGGGCGCGCGCGTCACCTCCGGCGACGACGGGTTCCTCACCGTCACCCACATGGAGGCGCCCCGCGTCGGGGAACTCGCCGCCGCGGAAGGCGTCGTCCTGCACGAACTGACCCCGAAACGCGGGTCCCTGGAGGCGGCGTTCATGGAACTCACCCGCGAAAGCGTCGAATACGGCGCGGGCGGCGCCCAGACCCTACCCGCCGAGGAGGTCCGATGACCGCAGCGACTGAATCCGCCGCCAAGCCCGCGGGTGGGCCGCCTTCGTATCCCCGGCCCGGGTTTCGGCGGTTGATGCTCGCCGAGTGGACGAAGATCCGGACGGTGCGGTCCACGCTGTGGACGCTGATCCTGCTGGTCATCGTCACCGTCGGGTTCACCTCGCTGTTCGTCGGGCTGACCGTCGCGCAGTGGGACGACATGGACCCCGGCGACCAGGCCTCCATCGTCGCCGACCCGGTCAGCTTCATCCTCGGCAGCGGGTTCTTCCTCGGCCAGCTGACCATCTGCGTGCTGGGCGTCCTGGTGATCGCCTCGGAGTACTCCACCGGCATGATCCGCGCCAGCGTCCTCGCGGTGCCGCGGCGGCTGCCGATGCTGTGGGCCAAGGCGCTGGTGTTCGGGCTGGTCGTGCTCGTCCTCGGCATCGTGGTGTCGTTCGTGTCGTACTTCATCGGCGCGGCGCTCATGGGAGACAAGGCGTCGGTGTCGCTCGGCGACGACGGCGTCCTGCGCGCCGTCATCGGCGGCGGCCTCTACCTGGCGATGCTGGGACTGTTCGCGCTGGCCATCGGCGCGATCGTCCGGCACACCGCGGGCGGCATCACCGGCGTCATCGGGTTCGTGCTGGTGCTGGCGCCGCTCGCGACGCTGCTGCCCGGCAGCATCGGCGACCACGTGCACGCCTACCTGCCGACCGAGGCGGGAACCCTGATCTCCAAGGCGCACCAGGGCAAGGACGACCTGCTCACCCCCTGGGAGGGGTACGGGGTGTTCGCGCTGTGGACGGCCGCGCTGCTCGCGCTCGCCGCCGTCCTGCTCAAACGCCGCGACGCCTAGCGTCCCCGCTACCTGCTCGAACGTCGAACGCCCGGCCACCGGCCGGGCGTTCGGCTTTTCGCGTGCTAGTGTTAAGCAAGTGCTTAAGACGTTTGACCAAATTCGGGGGACGGCATGGCGGACGACGAGGTTCCCACCCGGATCCGGCTGCTGGAGGCCGCCGTCGAGGTGATGGCCGAGAGCGGCTGGGCCGGGGTGACGTCGCGGGTCGTGGCGGAGCGGGCGCGCGCCAACAACGCGCTCGTGCACTACTACTTCGGGTCGGTGGACGCGCTGCGCAGGGCGGCGGTGATGCACGCCGTCGAAAAAGAGCTCCAGGGCCCCGTCGAGGCCGTGCTGCGCGCCGAGGACGTCCTGGACGGCGTCGAGGAGGCCATCCGGGGCCTGGTCGAGCGCGGCCCCGGCTCCGTCGGGCAGCGGGTGCTGGTGGAGGCGCTGATGCAGGGCCTCCACGACGCCGAGCTGCGCGAGCAGAGCCTGGTGCAGGTCCGGATGTTCCGGGAGGCGCTGGCCGCCCGGCTCGCGGAGGCCCAGGCCGCCGGGCGGCTGCGCGCCGACGCCGACCCCGCGGGCCTGGCCGTGGTGATCGGCGCGCTCATCGACGGGCTGCTCCTGCACGTGCTCATGGACCCCGACACCGACGCCGGGGGCTCCGCGTCCGGGCTGATCGCCCTGCTGCGCCCCACCGGCCCTCCTGGGCCTGTTGGCCCCCCGAACACGCGCGCGGACGAGCACGACGACGACGAGCGAGGAGAAGACGATGATCATGCGTCATGAGCGGGGACGGGCCGCCGTCCGCGACACCGGAGGCGACACGTCCGGCGAGGGCGGCGACGCTCCTGCCGTGCTGTTGCGGGGCGTGGGCAAGACCTACGGCAAGGGCGTCGCGGAAGTGCACGCGCTGCGCGGCGTGGACCTGGAGATCCGGCGGGGCGAGTTCGTGGTGCTGCTCGGCCCGTCCGGGTCCGGCAAGACGACCCTGCTGAACGTGATCGGCGGAATCGAACCCGCGTCCTTCGGTGACGTGACCGCCGGGGGCCGTGACATCTCCGCCCTCGGTGAGGACGCCCGCACCGCCTACCGGCGCGACGTCGTCGGGTTCGTGTTCCAGTTCTTCAACCTGGTGCCGTCGCTGACCGCGCTGGAGAACGTGCGGCTCGTCGCCGAGCTCACCGGACGCGGCGACCGGGAACGGTCCGCGGCGGCGCTGGAGTCCGTCGGGCTCGCCGAGCGCGGCGCGCACTTCCCCGCGCAGCTGTCGGGCGGCGAGCAGCAGCGCGTCGCGATCGCCCGCGCCATCGCCAAGGAGCCCGAGCTGCTGCTGTGCGACGAGCCGACCGGCGCGCTGGACCTGGAGACCGGACGCGGCGTCCTGCGCGTCCTCCAGGACCTCAACCGGCAGGGCCGCACCATCCTGGCCGTCACCCACAACGAGGCCATCGCGGCCGTCGCGCACCGCGTCGTGCGGATGCGGTCCGGCCGGGTCACCGAGGTCACCACGACCGCCGAGCCCGCCACCGCCGACGAGGTGACGTGGTGAGCGTCCTCAACGTCAAGCTCCGCCGCGACCTGCGGCGGCGTCCCGCGCAGTTGGTCGCGGCGGTGGTGTTGGTGATGCTGGGCGTCGCGCTGTTCGGCGCGTCCTACGACGCCTACAAGAACCTGGACTCCGGCTACCAGGACCTGTTCCAGAAGTACCGGTTCGCGGACCTGACGCTATCGGGCGGCGACACCGCCGCGATCGCGGCGGGCGCCCGGTCGAATCCCGGCGTCGCGGCCGTGACGGAACGGACCGTCGCGGACGTCCCGATGCGCATGCCCGACGGCGACACCCTCGTCGGCCGCGTCATCGGGTTCCCCGCCGGGCGGCAGCCCGACGTGAACAAGGTGAAGGTCCTCCACGGTCGTTACCTCGACTCCGCCGCACCCACCGGAGTCGTCGCGGACAAGCACGTCGCGGACGACGCCGACCTGAAGACGGGGTCGGCCGTGGGGGTGTGGGACGGTCGGGCCTGGCGGAACGTGACCGTGCGGGGCACCGCGTCGTCACCCGAATACCTGTGGCCCGCCGCCAGCCGACAGGACGCGCTGCCCGCGCCCGGGACGTTCGGCGTCCTGTACGTCCCCGAGCCGCTCGCCCGGCAGATCGCCGGGAAGACCGGCCCCAACGAGGTCGCCGTCTACTACACCGGCGCGGGACGCGACCACGCCGCGCGCCTGGACGCCGACCTGACCACGGCCGCCCGCGCGCACGGAGCGGGCGCCGTCGTCACCCGCGCCGACCAGCCCAGCAACGCCGCGCTCGCGCAGGACATCGCCGGGTTCTCCCAGCTCGCCGTGATGTTCCCGATGCTGTTCCTCGCGGCGGCGGGCGTCGCCGTGTACGTGGTGCTGACCCGCCGGGTGACGCGCGACCGCGTCGTCATCGGGACGCTGCGGGCCAGCGGGTTCCGCCGCCGCACGCTCCTCGCGCACTACCTGGCGACGGGCGCCGCGACGGGCCTCGCCGGATCCGTCCTCGGCGTCGGCGCGGGGCTGCTGCTGGCAGGGTCTTTGACGCACGTGTACGTGGACGCGATCGGGCTGCCGGAGACGACCGTCACCGTCCGCGTCTCGACCGTCCTGGCGGGGCTGGCGTTCGGGCTGGTCGCGGGCGCCCTCGCGGCGCTGGCGCCCGCGCTGGCGGCGGCGCGGGTCCCGCCCGCCGAGGCCATGCGCGGCACGGCCCCGAGCAGCAGGGGCGGGGGACTGCTCGCCCGCGTCGAACGGTCCGTGCCCGCCGCCGGGCGGCTGCCCGCCGGGGCGTGGCTGGTGCTGCGCGGCCCCACCCGCCAGTTCCGCCGCACCCTGTACACGATGAGCGGCGTGATCCTCGCGCTCGTGCTGATCCTGGTGTCGTGGGGGATGCTCGACTCGTCCAAGGCGACCGTGTCACGGCAGTTCGACCAGGTCCAGCGGCAGGACGCCGAACTCGCCCTCGCCGGATCCGCCGACGACGCCACTGTGACGGCCATCGCCGGGACGCGCGGCGTCCGGTCCGCCGAGCCGTCCACGCACCTGCCCGTCACGATCAGCAAGGGCGGCAAGGCGTACTCGACGACCGTGGTGGGGATGCCCGCCGGCACGCGGATGCACGAGTTCCTCACGCCTGGCGGCGGTGAACGAGCGCTTCCCGCCCAGGGCGCGCTGGTCGGTGTCGCGTTGCGCGATCAGTTGGGCGTGGACACCGGTGACCGTGTCAGCCTGCGGCTGCCCGACGGTCGCACCGCCACCACGACCATCGCCGGGTTCGTCGACGAACCTCTTGGCACCTACGCCTACGTCACGCTCGGGCAGGTCGCCGCGTGGGATCCGGCGGCGCGGCCCGGGAGCGTCCTCGTCCGGTTCGACCCTGGCGCGGACCGCGCCGCCGTCGAGCGGGCCCTGTCGTCGCGGCCCGGCGTCGTCGCCTACACCGACGCGCAGGCGCTGAAGAAGACGATGGACGACTACATGAACCTGTTCTACGTGTTCGTCGCGGTGATGCTCGCGTTCGGCGGGCTGCTCGCCTTCACCGTCCTGTTCGCGACGCTGTCGGTCAACCTCGCCGAACGCGGCACCGAACTGGCCACGCTGCGCGCGTCCGGCGTCGGACGCAGACGCATCGGCCGCCTGGTCACCGCCGAGAACCTTCTCGTCGTGACCGCGGGCGCCGTGCCGGGGCTGATCCTCGGATGGCTCGCGACCGGGGCGTTCCTCGGCGCGTTCAACACCGACCTGATGGCGTTCCACACCGAGATCCGTCCCGCGACGTTCGTGTGGTCCGCGCTCGCCGTGCTCGTCGTCGCGTGGCTCGCGCAGCGGCCCGGCCTGCGCGGCCTCGCCCGCTCCGACCTGGCCGCGCTCGTCCGGGAACGGGCCGGCTGACCGGGGGCACGCGAGGGCGTCCGCACGTGGGAAGACGTGCGGGCGCTCTCGCGTGTCCTCAGACGCATGCGTGTCCTCAGACACGTGCCTGCCCTCAGACGTGTTCTCAGGCGTAGAGGCCGTCGAGCCAGGACTGCCATGCCTGGCGGGCCTGTTCCTGCGAGGACGCGGCGTCCGTCGCGAAGCGGTGCAGGGCGAGGCCGACCGGCGCGCCCCAGGCGTCGCGGCCGAAGAACCGGTACATCGCGTCGCCGGTGCGCAGGCCGAGGAAGTGCCCGTCGCTGTAGTCGAGGACCGCGTCCACCGGGCCCGTGCCCGGCAGGTCCACCCGGACCGTGTCGCCCACGGTCGCGCCGCCAACGCCGAGGGCGCGACCGACCTCCGCGAACGAACCCCGCTTCGTGGACGCCTCCGGGCCCTGCACGTCGGAGTGCACCGCGGGCAGACCCGTGAAGTGCAGCAGGTACTGGCGGAGCGTGTGCAGGTAGAAGTCGGTGTGGCGGCCCGCGCCGTCGTACTGGTCGTCCCAGTTGTCGGTGAAGATCCCGCTGTGCACGTACCGCACCCACGCGGCCCGGCCGCCCTCCCGGGGCTCGATGAGGTGGTCGACCTGGTTGAGGGTCTGGGGGCGGCCCTGGAGGCCGTTCGGGTCCTCCGCCCGGCTGGTCAGCCGGTGCGGCGGGTCCCACGCGGTGATCACGCCGATCCCGGCGACGACGCCGCCGAGGCGCGGCTCGAACTCCATCGGCCACAGCCACGCGCCGGAGCCGGTGGTGACGGCGTCCCACACCTGCGCGGGGGTCGCGGCGACCTCGTACTCGCGGACGATCTCGAATTCCTTGCCCATGACTGCTCCCGTTGGTCTGTGTGTTCCGTGCGCGCGATCATCCCGCGTCAGGACTCGATCCGCTCCGGGGTCTCACCCGGCGGCTGCTCTTTCAAGGACGGGTGGACGGCGATGACGACGCGGTGCGGGCGGCCGCCGTCCGACTCGGGGTCGTGGTACTTGCGGACCAGCGCGCTCACGCCCGCCGCCAGCTCCTCGACGAACGCGGCCCGGTCGGCCGCCGAGGCGAACCGGACCTCCCCGTCCAGCGCGAACGTGGCGACCCGCCGGTCGGCCCGCGCCGCGCCGGTGATCAGCGCGCCGACATCGCGGACCAGCCGCCCCGCGAGCGCCAGCAGCCACCGCGCCGACAGCGCGTCGCGGTGCCGGTCCGGGTCCGGCTGCACGGACGCGAGCGCGAGCGGCGAGATGACGTAGGACGCCGCCGTCGCCCGCAGCAGCCGCTCGGTCATGTTGCCCTTGCGCCGCTCGCCGACCAGCTCGACCAGCCCGTGCCGCTCCAGCGCCCGCAGATGGTAGTTGACCTTCTGCCGGGGCAGGTCGACCCGGGCGGCGAGGGCGGTCGCCGACATCGGCTCGGCCAGCTCGGCGAGCAGTCGCGCCCGGATGGGGTCCAGCGAGGCGGCCGCCGCCCCCGGGTCCTCGATCACCGTCACGTCCAACATGCCCCCATCATGGCCACCGACCAATAGATTTGTCAAGACAGCTTTTCTTGTCCGTAGACGGCCGGTGTGCCGCGATTGAACCTGGAATGCCGGGTAACCGACACCTCATGGCTGTTTCGGCGGACGGAACCAGGCGGGACGAACGGACGCGGGGCGCGACGGCCCACGACGAGGACGCGCTCCGGCGTGCCCTGGAAACACGGGTGGACGGCGAGGTCCGCTTCGATGCCGGGTCTCGCGCGGCGTACGCGCACGACTCGTCCAACTACCAGCGGCCGCCCATCGGCGTCGTCGTGCCCCGCACGGTCGACGCGGGGGCCGAGGCCGTCCGGGTCTGCGCCGAGCACGGCGCGCCCGTCCTGTCGCGCGGCGGCGGGACGAGCCTCGCCGGGCAGTGCGTCAACACCGCGATCGTCATCGACTGGTCGAAGTACTGCACCGCGCTCGTGTCCGTCGACCCGGACGCGCGCCGCGCCGTCGTGGAACCCGGCGCGTGCCTGGACGACCTGAACGAGGCCCTGTCCGAGCACAGGCTGATGGTGGGGCCGAAGCCGTCCACCCACGACACCTGCACGATCGGCGGGATGATCGGCAACAACTCGTGCGGCGCGTCCGCGCAGGCGTACGGGAAGATGGTCGACTCCGTCGTGCGGCTGGAGATCCTCACCTACGACGGCCTGCGGACCTGGGTCGGGGAGACCTCCACGGCGGAGTACGACCGCGTCCAGGACGAGGGCGGCCGCCGCGCCGAGATCTACCGGGCGCTGCGGGAGCTGCGCGACGACGGCATGGAGCTGATCCGCACCCGCTACCCCGACATCCCGCGCCGCGTGTCCGGCTACAACCTGGACTCGCTGCTGCCCGAGAACGGCTTCCACGTCGCCCGCGCGCTCGTCGGGTCGGAGTCGACGCTGGTCACCGTCCTGCACGCGGAGATCGAGCTGGTGCCCGTCCCGCCGCACCAGTCGCTGGCGGTCCTCGGCTACGAGGACGTCGCCGCCGCCGGGGACGCCGTGCCCCGCGTCCTGCCGTCGCGGCCCCTCGCGCTGGAGGGCATGGACGCGCGGCTCCTCGACCTCGCCGAAGGGCTCGGGCTGGCCACCCCCCACCAGGTGGAGGAGATGCCCGAGGGCGCGGGCTGGCTCATGGTCAGGTTCGGCGGCGACACCAAGGAGGAGGCCGACCGGCGCGCCCGCGACCTGGTCGACCGGATGGAACGCGCGCCGCTGCGGCCCCGCCGCACCTTCATCCGCGACCCCGCCGAGGAGGAGCGGCTCTGGCGCGTCCGCGAGGCCGGGCTCGGCGCCACCGCCTACCCGCCCGGACGGCCCGACACCCACGAGGGCTGGGAGGACTCCGCCGTCCCACCCGACCGTCTCGGCGACTACCTGCGCGACCTGCGCGCCCTCGTCGACGAGTTCGGCTACGGGCCCGTCGCCCTGTACGGGCACTTCGGGCAGGGCTGCGTCCACACCCGCATCCCGTTCGACCTGGAGGACGAGAAGGGCACCGGGAACTACCGCCGGTTCATCGAACGCGCCGCCCGGCTCGTCACCCGCTACGGCGGGTCCCTGTCGGGGGAGCACGGCGACGGGCAGGCCCGCGGCGAACTGCTGCCCATCATGTTCGGCGACGACGTCGTGCGGCTGTTCGAACGGTTCAAGGCCGTGTTCGACCCGGACGACCGGATGAACCCCGGCAAGATCGTCCACCCGAACCGGCTGGACGACGATCTCGACCACCTCGGCTACGCCCCGGCCGAGCCGCACACGCACTTCTCCTACCCCGACGACCACCACCGCTTCACCCACGCCGCCGCCCGCTGCGTCGGGATCGGCAACTGCCGCTCCTCGTCCGGCGGGGTCATGTGCCCCAGCTACCGGGCGACGGGGGAGGAAGAGCACTCCACCCGCGGCCGCGCCCGCGTCCTGATGGAGATGATGCGCGGCATGCCCGGCGACCAGGGCTCCAACCCGCCCGCGCCCGGACCCGGGAGCGCCACCGTCATCACCGACGGATGGCGGTCCACCGACGTCCTGGACGCCCTCGACCTGTGCCTGGCGTGCAAGGCGTGCCGGAGTGAGTGCCCCGTCAACGTGGACATGGCCACCTACAAGGCCGAGTTCCTCGCCCACCACTACGCGGGCCGCATCCGGCCGCCCGCCCACTACACGATGGGCTGGCTGCCGCTGTGGGCGAGGTTCGCCGCGTTCGCGCCCCGCACCGCCAACGCCGCCCTGCACGCGCCCGTCCTGGACGGCGTCGCCAAACGGATCGGCGGCATCGACCCGCGCCGTGACCTGCCCCGATTCGCGTCCGAGCGGTTCACCGACTGGTTCAAGCGCCGCCCGCCGCGCGAGGTCGGCACCCGGGTCGTGCTGTGGCCCGACACGTTCACCAACAACTTCCACCCCCACATCGCCAAGGCCGCCGTGCGGGTGCTGGAGGCGAGCGGGTACCGCGTCGAGGTCCCGCCGGTGGCGTTGTGCTGCGGGCTGACCTGGATCTCGACCGGGCAGCTCGGCGTCGCCGCCCGCGTCCTGCGCCGCACCGCCGCCGCCCTCGCGCCCCGGCTGCGCGACGGCGTCCCCGTCGTCGGGCTCGAACCGAGCTGCACGGCCGTGTTCCGCGCCGACGCCCCCGAACTGATGGAGGGCGACGCTTGCGAGGACGACATCAAACGGCTCCGTGACCAGACCCGGACACTCGCCGAACTGCTCGACGACCATCCCGACACGATCTTCGACGGGGCCGCGGACGTGCGCGCCGTCGCGCAGCCGCACTGCCACCAGCACGCCATCATGGGCTTCGGCGCCGACGAACGGGTCCTCGCCCGCGCCGGGGTGGACGTGGAGACCCTCGACGCCGGATGCTGCGGCCTCGCCGGGAATTTCGGATTCGAACGCGGCCACCACGAGGTGTCCGTCGCCGTCGCCGAACAGGGCGTGTGGCCCGCCGTCCGCGACACCGCCCCCGGCACGCCGGTGCTGGCCGACGGATTCTCCTGCCGCACGCAGATCGAGGCGGGCACCGACGCCCGCCCCCGCCACCTCGCCGAGCTACTCGCCGACCTGCTGCCCGACCCGGACCCCGACCCGCGCCCCGAGCCGTCCCCATGACGGGCGGTGGCGGCCTGGTGATTATTGGCGCGCGGGGCTCGCGGCGCTGTAGAAAGTCGTCATGAGCGACCAGGCCGCCCCCGCCGACGACGCGCACGGCGTCGACGAGGTCGCCGCGGCGGTTCTGACCGCGTCTCGGCTGCTGGTGGCGATCTCCGCGCGGTCCCTGGCCGCCGTGGAGGGCACCGTCACGTTGCCGCAGTTCCGGCTGCTGGTCGTGCTGTCCTCGCAGGGGCCGCTCAAGCTCGTCACGCTCGCCGCGCTGCTCGGGGTCAACCCGTCCACCGCGACGCGGATGGCGGAGCGGCTCGCCGCCACCGGGCTCGTGGACCGCAAGGCCAGCCCCGACAGCGGCCGCGAGGTCCGCATCGAGCTCACCGCCGCCGGACGCTGCATCGTCGACGACGTCACCGCCCGCCGCCGCGCCCGCATCACCGAGATCGTCGCGCGGATGCCGCCCGCCCACCGCCACGCCCTCGTCGCCGCGCTGCGCGCCTTCACCGAGGCGGGCGGCGAACCCCAGGCGACCAGCCTCGCCCCCCTCGGCTGGACCTGACCCCGCCCGCGCCGCCTCGTCGGCGCCGTCGAACCCCGCCGCCGCGACGCGCGTACAGCCCGGGTGACGCCCCTCCCACGACCGGAAAGGACGGCGGAGGATGCGAACACCCCGGCCCACCCCCACCGCCGCGTGTACTCTGTCCGCCGCTCTGTCCGCCGCGCTGCTGCTCGGCGGCTGTACCGCCCTCGGCCGCCAGTCGACCGACGGGGGAGCGCAACCCCCGGGCGTCACGGCGGAGAACGCCGCCCAGTCCACCGTCACCACCCCGTGGGGGCCGCTCGGACCCGCCGACCGGCTCCTCATCACCGACGTGCGGCGGGCCGTGCTGTGGGAGATCCCCCTCGGCCGGGAGGCGGCCCGCCGCGCCGCGCGTCCCGCCACCCGCCGCGCCCTCACCGAGATCGCCCGCCGCGACGCCCGGCTCGACGACCTGACCCGGGAGACCGCCGCGCGGGTGAACGTCGCGCTGCCCGACCAGCCCACCGCCGACCAGCACGCCTGGACGTCGGAGATCACCGGCAAGTCCGGCACCGAGTACGACAAGACGGCCGTGGCGCGGCTGCGGACGGCGCAGGGCCTGCTCTACGCGCGGATCGCCGCCGTCCGCGCCAGCACCCGCAACACCCTCGTCCGCCAGTTCGCCCGGCAGTGCGCGACCGTCGTCGACGGCCACCTGGCGCTGCTGGAGGGCACCGGGTTCGTCACCGGCGACACGCTGCCCGACCCGCCCGCCGTCACCGGCGCGCCCGCGCCCGGCGCCGGGAACCGGCCGCCGTCGCCCGCGCCCGCCGCGACCTCCCTGGTCAGCTGACCCGGTCGTCCAGCTCGCCGAGCAGTGCCTGGAGCGTCGCGCCGAGCGGGGCGTCCAAGGTGACCAGGGCATGCTCGTCGCCCCTGGTCGCGCCCCGGTTGACGATCCCCACCGGGACGCCGTGCTCGGCCGCGCGCCGGACGAACCGGTACCCCGACAGCACCGTCAACGACGAACCGAGCACCAGCAGCGCGCCCGCGCCCTCGGTCAGGGCGTAGCAGTCCTGGACGCGGCCCGGCGGCACGTTCTCCCCGAAGAAGATCACATCGGGCTTCAGGACGCCGCCGCAGCGTTCGCAGTCCACGACCCGGAACGTCTCGGCGTCCGCGTCGCCGATGACCACGTCACCGTCGGGATTGACCGCGCCCGCGTCGGCGGCGCGCGCCTCCCAGCCCGGGTTCGCGGCCCGGAGCCGCTCGTCCAGCCGCTCTCGCGCCGACCGGTCGCCGCACGCCAGGCACACGACCCGGGACAGCGCGCCGTGCAGCTCGATCACGTCCCGTGCCCCGGCGGCCTGGTGCAGGCCGTCGACGTTCTGGGTGATGATCCCCGAGACCAGCCCGCGCCGCTGCAACTCCGCGACCGCGCGGTGCCCCGTGTTCGGGTGGGCCGCCGTGATGTGCCGCCACCCCAGATGGCTCCGCGCCCAGTATCTGCGCCGCGCCACGGCCGACCCGGTGAACGTCTGGTACGTCATCGGCTCGGCCCGCCGCCGTCGCCCCGTCTCCCCGCGATAGTCCGGGATGCCCGACTCGGTGGACAGCCCCGCGCCGCTCAGCACCACCACGTCGCCCTCGGCGACGAGCTCGGCCAGCGACCGCAGCCGCGCCCCGGCCCCGAACTCCCCGGCGTACCCGCCCTCAACAACCTGCGTCACCCCTCCATGGTGCACGATTGCCCCATGAAGCTGGTCATTCTCGGTGGCGGCGGGTTCCGGGTGCCGCACGTGTACGAGGCGCTGCTGCGCGACCGGGGCACCCCGCGGATCGACGAGGTCTGGCTGCACGACTCCGACCCCGGCCGCCTGCGGGTCATGGCGGCGATCCTCGGCGCCCTCGCCGACGAGAGCCCCGGGGACGCGCCGACCGTGATCACCGCCACCGGGCTGGACCAGGCCCTGGACGGCGCCGATTTCGTGTTCGCCGCGATCCGCGTCGGCGGCACCGCGGGCCGGGTGAGCGACGAGCGAATCGCGCTCGACCTGGGCGTCCTCGGCCAGGAGACCACCGGGCCCGGCGGCATCGCCTACGGCCTGCGCACCGTCCCGGTCATGACCCGCGTCGCGCACCGGATCAAGGCCCTCGCGCCGGACGCGCACGTGATCAACTTCACCAACCCCGCCGGGATGATCACCGAGGCGATGCGGCGGGTCCTCGGCGACCGGGTGTTCGGGGTGTGCGACACGCCGTCCGGGCTCGGCGTCCGCGTCGCCGCCGCCCTCGGCCTCGACCCGGCCGCGCTGCGGCTCGACTACGTCGGCCTGAACCACCTCGGGTGGACGCGCCGCGTCCTGCGCGACGGGACGGACGTGCTGCCCGCCGTCCTCGCCGACGACGCCCTGCTCGGCTCCCTGGAGGAGAGCGCGATGTTCGGCCCCGACTGGCTCCGCGACCTCGGCGCGATCCCCAACGAATACCTGTACTACTACTACTTCAACCGCGAGGCGGTACGCGCCACCCTGGACGCCCCACAAACCAGGGGAGAGTACCTGGCCGCCCAGCAGACAACGTTCTACGAACAGACCGACCGGACATCGGGCCGGGCGGCGATGGAACGGTGGCGCGAGGCCGTCGCATCCCGCAACGCCACCTACATGGCCGAAATGAGGGACGACGACCAGGCCGAGCACCAGAGCGTCGACCCGCTCGACCAGGGCTACGCGGGCGTCGCCGTACGCGCCATGGCCGCCATCGCCCGCGACGAACCCGCCACCATGATCCTCAACGTCGGCAACGGCACGACCGTGCCCGCGCTGCCCGCCGACGCGGTGATCGAGGTGCCGACGCTGGTCGACGCGCGCGGCGTCCACCCGCTCCCGCCCACCCAACCCGACCTGCACCAGACGGGGCTGATGCAGCAGGTCAAGGCCGTCGAACGCCTCACGATCAACGCCGCGCTCACGGGCTCACGCGCCGACGCCGCGAAAGCGTTCGCGCTGCACCCCCTGGTCGACTCGGTGTCGACCGGACGGCGGCTCCTGGACGGCTACGTCGACCGCATCCCCGAGGTCGCCGCCGTCTTTACGTGATCTACAATGTAAAGGCGTCGGCCGGGGGACGCGTGAACTCCCGCAGTCCCGCCCGGTCCATCACGACGATCTTGCGGCGGCCGGTCCGGACCAGGCCCTCCGCGCGCAGCGTCCCGAGGGCGCGTGCGACGGTCTCCCGCGAGGCGTCCATCCAGCTGCCGAGTTCCTCCTGCGACAGCGGGGGACCGATCGGGACGCCGCCGCCCGCGTCCCGCGCCCCGTGCCGCGCCGACAGGTCCGCGAGATCGGACAGCAGGATCGCCAGCCGCCGCGCCCCGTGCGCCGACACGTGCGCCTGGAGCCTGCGCGAGGCGTCGTCCAGCCTGCGCACGAACGTGCCGCTGACCAGCCGCCACACCCCCGGATGGGCGTCCAGGAAGCCGGTGAAGCGCGCGGCGGGCACCACCAGCGCGCGCAGCGGGGTGAGCGCCGTCACCGTCGCCGACCGCTCCCGGCGCCCCAGCACCGCGCTCTCGCACACCAGGTCGCCGGGGCCGCGCACGGCCAGCACCACCTCGCGGCCGTCCTCGCTGGCGGACGTCACCTTCGTCCACCCCGACTCGATGATGATGATGTGGTCGGAGTCGTCGCCCTGGTAGCACAGCGGCGTCCGGGGCGCGTACCTGCGGGGACGCGCGACCGCCCGCAGCGCCGCGCGTTCGGTGGTGTTCAGCGCGTCCCAGAACGCGTCGCCGGGGTCTGGGGGACGCGCGGCCGACGACGTGGGGCGGATGGTCGGCTCGGTCACGTCGCGGGTCTCCGGTTCGCGGGCTGGGGTGAACCGGCACCCGCGGCAGTTGGGAGGAGTGGGGCGGTGAGGCCCAGCGCCACGGGTACCGGTCGCTCATGCGGCCGCCACGAGAACGGGCGTCATCAACCCGTCCCGCGGCGGCGCACTGCCTTCATCCCAATGAGAACCCCTCACTGGGAGTGATGCTGCACGCCGAAGACCCCCGTGTCTGTGTCACCTGACACTTTTGACGAAAATTGCATCGCGTTCAGCGGGCCAGGGCGTTCAGCAACCGGTTGACGGGGCTCGACAGGTTCCACTGGTCCGCGAGCGCCACGAGGGCCTCCGGGTCGCGGGCGCCGGTGGGGAGCCGGTCGTCCAGCGCCGCCAGCTCCGGCGCGTCGATGTCGGTGACGACCCGCACGACCGTCTCGGCGGAGGCGAGGTACTCCCGTGCCGCCTCCATCCGGCGCCGCGCCCCCGCCGGGAAGCCCTCGTCGGTGCCCGCGTCGAGCGCCGCGAGGATCCCCGGCACCGACCCGAACCGGGTGACGAGCGCCGCCGCCGTCTTGTCGCCGACGCCGGGAACGCCGGGCAGCCCGTCGCTCGGGTCGCCGCGCAGCGTCGCGTAGTCGCCGTAGGCGCGGCCGGGGATGCCGTACTTGGCCGCGACCTCCTTCTCACCCATCACCTGGAGGTTCCTGATGCCCCGCGCCGTGTACAGGACGGCGACCGGGCCGCCGTCGTCGACCAACTGGAACAGGTCGCGGTCGCCGGTCACGATGTCGACGGCGCCGTCGGCCGCGCCCCGCACCGCCAGCGTCCCGATGACGTCGTCGGCCTCGTACCCGGGGACGCCCACCCGCGCCAGCCCGACCGCGTCCAGCACCGCGTCGATGATCGGCAGCTGCGCCTCCAGCGTGTCAGGCGTCTGGTCGCCGCCGTCGTCGGCCACCCGGTGCGCCTTGTAGGACGGCAGCGCCGCCACCCGGAACTCGGGCCGCCAGTCGGCGTCCATGCAGCAAACGAGCCGCTCGGGCCCCCGGTCCTGGACGAGCCGCGCGATCATGTCGACGAGCCCGCGGACCGCGTTCACCGGCGTCCCGTCCGGCGCGGTGACCGACTCGGGCACGCCGAAGAAGGCGCGAAAATACAACGACGGCGTGTCCAGCAGCATCAGCCCGCTCATGTGCCACATGGTGTCACGCGGGCAGGGGAGGCGACGCGGGAACGTTCCTGCGATCCTGGTACCCGCGAAATGATCGGTAGAACGGAGACGGATGTGACGATGGAGTTGTATCCGCGCGAGCGGCTCGGCCTGGTGCGGGACGCGACGGCGCGGGCGGGCCTCGGGGCGGTCCTGCTGACACCCGGCGCCGACCTGCGGTATGTCACCGGCTAC
Organism: Actinomadura meridiana; assembly: GCF_039537545.1. Taxonomy (NCBI): domain Bacteria; kingdom Bacillati; phylum Actinomycetota; class Actinomycetes; order Streptosporangiales; family Thermomonosporaceae; genus Actinomadura; species Actinomadura meridiana. Next base: position 512,237 of record NZ_BAABAS010000004.1, on the reverse strand, counting down.
GACGCCCAGGAGCTGGAGCGGCTCACCTGCCTGGTGGTCCCGTCGGACGGCGAGGCGTTCCTGGTCGTCCCACGGCTGGAGCTGCCCGCCGCGCAGGCGTCCCCGGCGGGGGCGCTCGGCGTGGAGATGGTCGCGTGCGATGAGACCGACGACCCGTACGCGCTGGTCGCGTCCCGGCTCCCGAAGGGCGTCGCCAAGGTCGGCGTGGCGGACCGGATGTGGGCGGTGATGGCGCTGCGCTTCCGCGCCGCGCTGCCCGGCGCCGAACAGATCGCGGCCGGGGGAGTGCTGCGCGACCTGCGGATGCGCAAGAGCCCGGCGGAGGTGGCGGCGCTGCGCGAGGCGGGCGCGGCCATCGACCGGGTGCACCGCCGCGTCCCCGACTACCTCAAGGCCGGACGCACCGAACGCGAGGTCGGCCGCGACATCGCCGAGGCGATCACCGCCGAGGGCCACGCCCAGGTCGACTTCGTCATCGTCGGATCGGGCCCGAACGGCGCCAACCCGCACGCCGAGCTGACCGACCGCGTCATCCGTCCGGGCGAGCCCGTCGTCGTCGACATCGGCGGGACGATGCCCAGCGGCTACTGCTCCGACTCCACCCGCAACTACTGCGTCGGTGAGCCGCCCGCGGCCTACCGCGCGTACTACGAGGTGCTGGAGGCGGCGCAACGGGCGTCGTGCGAGGCCGTCCGACCTGGCACGACGCCCGAGGCGGTGGACGCGGCGGCCCGCGACGTCATCGCGGCCGCCGGCTACGGCGAACACTTCTTCCACCGCACCGGCCACGGCATCGGCCTGGAGTCCCACGAGGACCCCTACATCGTCGAGGGCAACCTGGAACCCCTGGAGCCGGGCATGGCCTTCTCCATCGAACCAGGTATCTACCCAGGCCCCCACGGCGCCCGAATCGAAGACATAGTCGTCTGCACCAAGGACGGCCACGAACCAATGAACACAACCCACCACACCCTGACCATCATCAGCTAACCCACCCACCACAGAGCCCCGACCACCAAGGAGATTGAACCGCAACCACCAGGTGACCGAGCCTCCAGCACCCCTGGTCAAGCCGCAACCACCATGAGGGGTTGAACCTCAACCACCGTGGCGTCGAGCCCAGCCACCGTGGGGTTAACCGTGACCGGCGGCACGGGTTGGGCGGTTCCGGCGCCCCAGCGCCGGAACCGCCCAACCCGTCGACGCAGGCGACCGCAGCGACGCAAACGAACCGCGACAGGCCCCAAGAAGCGTGACAACGGCGTGAGGATCGCCTGCGTCGCGACGGGGGTTCCAGGGGGTCGCCCCCCTGGGTGTTACAGCGCTAGCCCGCTGTTGGGGTCGAAGAAGTGCAGGCGGCGGGTGTCGACCCCCAGGTCGACCTGCTGGCCGGGGCGGACGCGGGAGCGGGAGTTGACGCGGGCCGTCCAGAGGGCGCGGTTGTCGGTGAGGGGGATGGCCATGTCGCCGTCGCCGTCGGCGGCGTCGTCGGCGAGGTCGGCGGTGTCCTTGTGGTCGACGGGCGGGGCGTCGATGGTGAAGATGACGTTGATCTCGCTGCCGAGTTCCTCGGTGACGGTGCTGCGGACCGACATCGGCGCCCAGTCGGCGGCGGCGTGGGAGGCGTCCTCGAAGTCGGACGGGCGGATGCCGAGGATGAGCTTGCGGCCGACGTAGTCGCGCAGGCCCGGCTTCTCCTTCAGGACCGGGACGGGCACGGGCATCTTGTATCCGGCGAACGCGACGTGCACGCCGCCGTCGCCGGTGACGAGGTCGGCGTAGACGAAGTTCATGGCGGGGGAGCCGATGAAGCCCGCGACGAACAGGTTGACGGGGTTGTCGAACAGCCGCTGCGGCGTGTCGACCTGCTGGAGGCGTCCCTCGCGCAGGACGCAGACGCGGGAGCCGAGCGTCATCGCCTCGACCTGGTCGTGGGTGACGTAGACGGTGGTGACGCCGAGCCGTTCGTGCAGCTGGCTGAGGGAGGCGCGCATGGACACGCGGAGTTTGGCGTCCAGGTTGGACAGCGGCTCGTCCATGAGGAACGCCTGCGGCTGCCGGACGATCGCGCGGCCCATCGCGACGCGCTGGCGCTGGCCGCCGGACAGCGCGGCGGGCTTGCGGGACAGGAACTGCTCAAGGCCGAGCATCTTGGCGGCCTCGTGGACCTTCTGCTTGATCTCGGACTTGGGCGTGCCGCGCAGTTTGAGGCCGAACGCGAGGTTCTGCTCGACGGTCATGTGCGGGTAGAGGGCGTAGTTCTGGAAGACCATGGCGATGTCGCGGTCCTTGGGGGCCAGGTCGTTGACGATCTGGTCGCCGATGGAGATCTTCCCGTCGGTGATCTCCTCCAGCCCGGCGATCATGCGCAGCGCGGTGGACTTGCCGCAGCCGGACGGGCCGACCAGCACCATGAACTCGCCGTCGCGGATCTCCAGGTTGAGGCCGTCCACGGCCTTGACGCCGCCGGCGTACACCTTGTCGACCCGGTCCAGCACGATCTTCGCCATCGGAACCTCTCATGGAAACGTTTCCAGTAGCCCCTGTCGAGCAGGGGTTTTGCCCAATAAGTGGAGTAAACATCATGGAAACGTTTTCATGGCAGCTAGGATCGGAAGAAGATCAACAGAGGGGGCGAATCGGGGCATGACGGACGGGCGACCCGCGACGATCAAGGACGTGGCGGCCTCGGCGGGCGTCGGCATCGCGACGGTGTCACGCGTGTTCTCCGGGGCGGGCTCGGTCAGCGCCGCCACCCGCGAGCGCGTGCTCGCCGCGGCCCGTGCGCTGGACTACCGGCCGAGCGCCCTCGGCCGCGGCCTCAAGACGGGCGGCAGCGGCGGGATCGGGCTGGTCGTCCCCGACGTCACCGACCCGTTCTGCGCGGAGCTGGTCGCGGGCGTGCTGGCCTGCGCCCGGACCCTCGGCGAGCACGTCATCGTGGACGCCGCGGGCGGCGACCCGGCCCGCGAGGCCGAGATCGTCGAGCGGCTCACCGAGCAGCGGGTGGACGGCATCATCGCGATGCCCGCCGGGGACGAGGCCGACTGGCGCGCCGCCGCCCGGGTCTGCTCCAGCGTCGTGTTCGCCGGACGCGCCCTGGCGGGGCCACCGAGGGTGCCGGGGGTGCCGTCCGTCCTGGCCGACGACGCGGGCGGCGTCCGGTCCCTCACCGAGTACCTCGCCGGGCTCGGGCACCGCCGCATCGGGTTCCTGGGCGCCGCGCCCGGCGGTTCCGCGCGGGTGCGCGAGCGCGCGTTCCGCGACACCCTCGCCCAGCTCGGCGTGCCGGTGGAGGAGGACCTGGTCGTCGCGGCCCGGCCCGCCCGCGACGCCGCCTACGCGGCCGCCGCCGGGCTGCTCCAGCGCCGCGCCGACGTGACCGCCGTCCTGGCCGCCGGGCACCTGCTCGGCGAGGCCGCCGTCCTGGTGGCCCGCGAGCTGGACCTTCGGGTGCCCGCGGACGTGTCCATCGCGATGGTCGACGACGTGGCGTGGGCGGAGCTGTGCGACCCGCCGCTGACCGCCGTCGCCCGGCCGGGCCGCGACATCGGCTACCGGGCCTGCGAGCTGCTGCTGCGCGAGCCGGGACGGCGCGGCCGGGCGGGCCCGGTGCTGCTGCCGACCGAGCTGGTCGTGCGCGGCAGCTGCGGGCCCCCGCGCGCCCAGCGCCGCTGAATCGGCCCGAAGCGCGCAGATAAGGCCGATCCGTGACCTGAGTGGGCCCGGGCAGCGACCCCGGCGCGCTAGATTTCCCGCGTGGAGGAGATCGATCGTCAGATCATGGCGCTGCTGGCCGACGACGGGCGGATGAGCTTCACCGATCTGGCCAAGGAGACGGGCCTGTCGGTGTCGGCGGTCCACCAGCGCGTGCGGCGGCTACAGAAGCGCGGGGTCATCACCGGGTTCGCCGCCCAGCTCGACAGTACCCGGATCGGGCTGCCGCTGACCGCGTTCATCTCGATCAAACCGATCGACCCGGCGGCGCCGGACGACGCGCCCGACCGCCTCGCCCATCTGCGGGCGATCGAGGCGTGCCATTCGGTGGCGGGGGACGAGAGCTACATCCTCAAGGTGCGCGTGGCGTCCCCCAACGAGCTGGAGGACCTCCTGCAGAAGATCCGCGCCGCCGCGAACGTCGCGACGCGGACGACGGTCGTCCTCAGTACGCCCTGGGAGTCGCGCCGCCCCCCGCTCTGAAGAACGTCAGCCGGGCCGGCGGAATCCGGTGCGGAGCGTGTCGTGGGCGGCGGGCGGGGCGCCGGTGTGGTCCAGGGCGAGGAGCGCGGCGCCGAGCAGCGGGGGGTCTTCGGGGACGAGGAGCCGGGCACGGGGCGCGAGGTCGGCGTAGCGGGCGGCGACGGCGTCCATCAGCAGCGGACGGCGCGCGGCCAGCACCCCGCCGCCGAGGACGACGTCGGCCGGTTCGTCCAGCAGGTCCAGGCGGCGCAGCGCCACCGACCCGAGCACCGCGACCTCGTCGGCGAGCCGGGACACCACCTCGCGCGCCACGGCGTCGCCGTCCTCGGCGACGTCGAGCAGGACGGGCGCGAGTTCGGTGAGGCGGCCCTCGTCGAACTCGCCGAGATGGATGCCGAGACCGACGTCGATGGCGCGGGCGACACCGAAATAGGCGGCGACCGCGCCGGTCAGCGCCGTCTCGGGGCCGCGTCCGTCCTCTCCGCGGATGCCGTGCCACAGCGCCGCGCGGCCCAGCGAACCGCCGCCGCCCCAGTCGCCGGTGTGGTGCCCGAGCGACGGGAAACGGGCGGTGCGGCCGTCGGGCCCGACGCCCGCGCAGTTGATGCCCGCCCCGCACACGACGGCGACGCCCCAGCCCGCCGTGACGGCGCTGCGCAGCAACGCGAACGTGTCGTTGCCGACGGCGACGTTCGCCGCCGCGCCCCGGCTGAGCAGCAGTTTCTGGAGACGTTCCTCCTCGCCGGGCAGGTCCACGTTGGCCATGTAGGCGGCCAGGTGCGTCACCTCTCCGGGCAGGGCGCCCGCGCGGCGCAGCGCGGCGTCGATGACGGCCGACAGCGCGTCGAGCGCGGCGTCCAGCCCGGTGGTCTGCGGGCGGAACCCGTCGCCGCGGACGGTGGCGAGCAGCTCCCCGCCGGACCCGACGACGGCCGCGTCGGTCTTGCTGTTGCCGCCGTCGACGGCGACCAGCACGCCGCCCGGCGTCTTCTCGTCGACGTCCATCACACGGCCCAGGGGAGGTGGGCGCGGTTGGCGGCCACCAGGTCGCGGGCGAGACGGTCGGCGACGTCGGTCTGCCCGATCAGGGGGTGCGCGAGGAGCGCCGCGGCGACACGGTCCACGCCGCCGCGCAGGGCCGCGTCCAGCGCCAGCTCCTCGTAGGCGGACACGTGCGCGATCAGCCCCGCGAACAGCGGCTCGATGGGCGGGACGGGCAGCGGCACCGCCCCCGACGCGGTGATCCGCGCCGGGACCTCGATGACCGCGCGGTCGTCCAGGAAGGGGAGCGTGCCCCGGTTGCGGACGTTCACGACCTGCGCGTCCCCGCGTCCCGTCAGCAGGGACGCGGCGAGCTGCACGGCGGCCTCGGAGTAGAACGCGCCGCCGCGTTCCTCCAGCCGCGCGGGCTTGGTGTCCAGCGCCGGGTCGGCGTACAGGGTGAGCAGGTCGCGTTCGAGCGCGGCGACCTGCTCGGCCCGCGACGGCGCGCCCCGCTGCTCCTCCACCACACGGTCGTGCTGGTAGAAGTACCGCAGGTAGTACGACGGGACGGCGCCCAGCCCCCGCAGGAACTGCGCGGGCATCCCGGACAGCTTCGCCAGGTCGTCGGGATGGTCGGCGAGGATGTGCGGCAGGACGTCCTGACCGTCCAGCAGCACCGACCGCACCCACGTGAGGTGGTTGAGGCCGGCGTGGCCGAGGCTCACCCGGTCGGCCGGGACGTCCAGCAACGCGGCCGCGCGCCGCTGGAACCCGATCGCGACGTTGCACAGCCCGACCGCGCGGTGGCCCGCGTCCAGCAGCGCGCGGGTGACGATGCCGACCGGGTTGGTGAAGTCGACGATCCAGGCGTTCGGGGCGAGGTCGGCGACGCGGGCGGCGATGTCCAGGACGACCGGGACGGTCCGCAGGGCCTTGGCGAGCCCGCCGGCTCCGGTCGTCTCCTGCCCGACGCAGCCGCACTCCAGGGGGAGCGTCTCGTCGACGTGGCGGGCGGCCTGCCCGCCGACGCGCAACTGCACCAGCACCAGCGTCGCGTCGGCGACGGCCTTGTCGAGGTCGGACGTGGTCGTCACGGTCGCGGGATGCCCCGCGCGGGCCAGCATCCGGGCCGCGACGCCGCCGACGAGCCCGAGCCGTTCGGCGTCCGGGTCGTGCAGCACCAGCTCCGACACCGGCAACGCGGTGTGCGCCCGCGCGAGCCCGTCGACGAGTTCCGGGGTGTAGGTGGACCCACCCCCGATGACAGTCAGCTTCAACCCTTCACTCCCGTCAAGGTCACACCCTGGATGAACACGCGCTGGGCGAGGAAGAACACGATCAGCACCGGCAGGATCGTCAGGAGCGTCGCCGCCATGGTGAGGTTCCACTCGACGCGGTGCGCCTGGCGGAACGTGGCGACGCCGATCGCGAGGGTCCAGTGGTCGGGGTCGGCGTAGACGAGCGGCCGGAAGTAGTCGTTCCAGCAGTAGAAGAACTGGAACAGCGCGACCGCCGCCAGCGCCGGTTTCGCCATCGGCAGGACGACCCGCAGCATCGTGCGCAGCTCCCCGCAGCCGTCGACGCGGGCCGCGTCGGCGTACTCGCCGGGGATCGTCACGAGGAACTGGCGGAGCAGGAAGATGGAGAACGCGTCCCCGAACAGCTGCGGGATGATCAGCGGCCACAGCGTGCCGGTCAGGTCGAGCCGCGCCCACACGATGTACAGCGGCACCATCGTGACCTGCGGCGGGAGCATCATCGCCGAGATCACCACGACGAACGCCGCGTTGCGGCCGCGGAACCGGAACCGGGCCAGCGCGTACGCGACCGGGACGCTGGACACCAGCATGAACACCGTCGACAGGCTCGCGTACACGAGGCTGTTGACCGTCCAGCGGACCATGTCGCCGCTGAACACGTCGACGAAGTTCCCGAAGTGCCACTCACGCGGCCACAGGTCGTCGCTCAGCGCCTGCCGGTCGCTCATCACGGCCGTCAACGCCATGAACACCAGCGGCGCCAGGAACATCACGGCGATGGCGACGGCGGTCGCGTGCACCGCGACCCACAACAACATCCGGCGGCCCCTGCCGCCCGCCCTCAACGAGGCTGAGTGGCTCATCGGGCCTCCTCACCAGCAAAGGCACGGAACCTACGGAGCAGGAAAAGGGTGAACACCATCGCGACAGCGAAGATCACCAGTGCCTGGACGCAGGCGTAGCCCATGTTGAACTGCCGGAACCCCTGGTCGTACAGGGTCTGGGGGAGGGTCAGCGTGGACCCGTCCGGGTAGCCGGGCGCGTACTGGGTGCCGGGCAGGTCCGCGCGCCCGGACGCGACCTTCCCCGCCACCATCGGCTGCGTGAAGTACTGCAACGTCTCTATGACGCCGGTGACGGCGGAGAACGCCAGCACGGGCGAGATGGTCGGCAGAGTGATGTGCCGGAACCGGTGCCACGCGCCCGCGCCGTCGATCGAGGCCGCCTCGTACAGCGAGCGCGGCACGTTCAGCAGCGCCGCCAGCATGATGATCATGACGTCGCCGACCGCCCAGACCGCGAGGAGGGCCAGCCCCGGTTTGGCCCAGGCCGCCTCGTTGAAGAAGTCGGGCAGCGAGATCCCGAGCCGGTCGGTGATCGTCTGCGCCGGGCCGGTGCCGGGGTTCAGCAGGAACACGAACACGACGGTCGCCGACACCGGCGGGATCAGGTACGGCAGGTACAGGATGGAGCGCAGCACGCCCCCACCCGCCTTGATCTTGGTGAGGAGCTGCGCGACGCCGAGCCCGAACAGGACCCGCAGCGGCACCAGCACCACGACCAGCCACAGCGTGTTCCGCATTCCCTCCCACGCCTGGTCGTCGCGCAGCAGGTAGGAGTAGTTGTCCCACCCGACGTACTCCAGCGTGAACAGGTTGTAGCGGGTGAAGGAGAAGTAGACGGTGGCGGCCAGCGGGTAGGCGAAGAACAACCCGAAACCGACCAGCCACGGAGACAGGAACGCCAGCACGCGGAGCCGCCGGCGGCGGCGCGCCCGCGCCGCCGCCGTCCCGGTCCGCGTCCCGCCGGTGAAGGGGAGGCGCAGTGAGCCGGGTGTCACGGATCAGCCCCCGGCGAGCTTCAGCGCGTCGTCGACCTCGCCGTCGAGCTTGGTGAGCGCGGGCTTGAGGTCGCCGACCTTGCCGGGCTCCCATTCCTCCTGGACGAACTTCTGGAACCGCACCACGTAGTCGTTGCCGTTCGGCGTGGGCGGGGTGGTGGTGCTCGCCTGGTGCTTGAACACGTCCAGGAACGTCTTGAACTGCGGCGGCAGCGTCAGCTTCGGCGACGACAGCGACGCGATCGTGGACGGGACGTTGCCCAGCGCGTTGGCGAACGTGACCAGCGCGTCGGTGTTGGTCGTGAGGTAGTTGAGGAACTCCCAGGCGGCCTGCGCGTGCTTGGCGCCGCGCGGGATCCCGATGACGGTGCCGATGACGAACCCGCCCCCGTACGCGGTGGCGCGGGAGTCGGAGACCGGCGCGGGCGCGGTGCCGTAGTCCAGCTTGGGCGCCTCCTCCTGGATGAACTTGGTGCGCCACTCACCGTCGACGGCCATCGCGACCTTCCCCTTCTGGAAGGGGTTGGACGCCTCGAACTCCTGGCCCAGCGACCGCAGGAACTTCTTGACGTTGTCGTAGCCGTACCAGTCGATGAGCTCCTTGTTCCACTTCAGGTACTCGGTGAAGGCGGGGTCGTTGGCGAAGTTCGCCTTGCCCTGACCGTCCAGCCACGTCACGCCGAACTGGGACGCGAGGTGCTGCGCCTGGTGCTCGTAGTACTGCGCGGACGGCATGAACCCGGCGACCTTGATGGTGCCGTCGGGGTTGCGGACGGTGAGCTTCTTGGCCAGCGCGGTCAGCTCGCTCATCGTCTTCGGCGGCTGCTCGCCCTTCATCAGCGCCTTGTTGTAGTAGAGGCCGTAGGCGTCGGCGAGCAGCGGCATCGCGCACCGGGTGCCCTTGTACTCGGTGTACTGCTGGACGGCCTGCGGGAACTGGTTCAGGTCCAGTTTCGACTTGGCGATGTAGGGGCCGAGGTTCTGCCAGGCGCCGCTCTTGCACCACTGCCCGACGCTGTCGGTGGTGAACGACGACACCACGTCCGGCGGGTTCCCGCCGCGGATGGCGTTGGTGATGCGCTCGTCGGTCTGGCCCTTGACGAGCTTGACGGTGATGTTGGGGTGGATCTTGTTGAACCCGGCGACGGCGTCCTCGAACGCCTTGACCTCGTGGGGGGCGTTCCAGCCGTGCCAGACCTCGATGGTCTGCTTCTCGTCGGCCTTCGGCCCCCCGCTGGAGGAGTCGTCGCTGCCCGCCGTACAGGCGGCGGTGAGGCCGAGCGTCACGGCGGCCAGTGCCGCCGTGACCCGGCGCGTGATGGTGGTGGGAGGCACTCCGGTTCTCCTTCAGGGGTGGGACGGCCGTCGCGGTCGTCAGGGGACGGGGGCTCTAGGGGACGGTGCTGGAGAACATCTCGTCGCGGGTCTCCCGGAGCGCCTGTTGCAGCGCCCCGGCCAGGACCGGGTTGCCCCGGACGGTGCTGAGCCGCACCCCGGGGCGGGGGATCGTCAGGCTGTGCAGGTGCTGCTCGACGCGGTCCCGGAGCGGTTCACCCCCCGCGAGCAGGACGTCTCCGGTGAGCACGACGAGGGCGGGGTCGAGGACGCCCACGACGGTGGCGAGCGTGACGCCGAGCCGCGTGGCCAGTTCGGTGAGGGCCCGTTCGGCGCGGGCCCCCGCGTCAGTGGCGGTGCGCCGCGCCCCGGTAGATGTGGTGCCGACGTCGGCGGCGGCGCGGCCGAGCGCGGTGGCGGCGTCGCGGCCGCGGAACCCGTGCTCGCGCATCAGCTTCAGGACGGCGGCGCCGCCGGTGAGGCTGTGCACGGCGCCGGTGTGGGTGCGGCGCACGTCCCGCATCAGCGGGGCGCCGACGGCGGGCATGTAGCCGATCTCGCCCGCGCCGCCCGTCGCGCCGCGGTGCAGGGCGCCGTTCAGCACGATGGCCATGCCGACGCCGTCGGCGACCCACAGCAGCACGAAGTCCCCGGCCCCGGCGGCCTGCCCCCGCGCGCGTTCCGCGAGCGCGGCGAGGTTGACGTCGTTCTCGATCGCGATCCGCACGCCGAGGCCGCCGCCGAGCGTCGCGACCAGGTCGGGGATGTGCCAGCCGGGGATGTGGGAGGCGTAGCCGAGCCGTCCCGTGGCGGGGTCGACGGCGCCCTGGATGCCGATCACGGCGCGGCCGAGGCCGGTCCGGTCCAGCCCGGCCGCGGCGGCGGCGCCGTCGAGCGCGGCGGCCATCCGGGCGACGACGTCCACGCCGGTGCGCTCCGGGGTCGGGAGGGTGTACTCGCCGACGACGGTCCCCTCCAGGTCGGCGACGCTGACGCGGATCCGCGCCGGGGTGACGTCGGCGCCCGCTACGTGCGCGGCGGACCCGTTGATCCGGTACAGCCCGGCGGTGCGTCCCGGGAGGCCCTCCCGGATGCCGTCCCGGACGACGAGCCCCGCCGCCTCCAGCCGCACCAGCAGCTGCGAGGCGGTCGGCTTGGAGATCCCGGTGAGGTCGGAGATCTGCGGCCGGGTCAGCGGCCCCCGGTCCAGCAGCGCCTCCAGCGCCGCGCGGTCGTTGATCGCCCGCAGCAGGCTGGGCGTCCCCGGGACGGGTGCCGGCACGGCGCCTCCGTGATGAGAGTCCGCGTTAAGAAGGTTTCCTAACTATGGAGGGCAAAAGTAAGGACTCTTAACGATCACGTCAACACCCGCGGCCGAATCAGGGCGCGGTGACGATGAAGCTGGAGTTGCCGAATCCGACCTCGTCGCCGGGCCGCACGCGCGACGGGCCGGTCAGCCGCCACCCGTTCACGCGGGTGCCGTTCATCGACCCGAGGTCGGAGATCATCCAGCCCTCGTCGGCGCGGTAGATCTCGGCGTGGAACCGGGAGACGGTGAGGTCGGTGAGGACGAACTGGCAGCCGGGGGCGCGGCCCACGACGATGCGCCGGAGGTCACCGGGCGGCAGCGTGAAGCGGGGCAGCCGCGGCGCCCGCCAGGCCGCCTCGATCCGCGCCGTCACCTGCGACAACGACGACACGATGCCGGTCAGCCGGTTGATCACCCGGTTGCCGGGCGGCAGGTCGTGGACGATGTCGGCCAGCTCGGCCTGGCTGCGGGCCCGCAACACCTGGTCGACGCGGCGCTCGAACGTCTCGTCCGACATCCGGCCCTCGGCGACGCGGTCGCTGAGGGCGCGCAGCGCGCGATCCCGTTCCGTGTCGGACGCTCTCACCGGGAATGAGGGCTGACCGTCCATAGTCGTGAGTATCCAGTCCCCATCGTCGGCTGTCCAGAAATGGCCGTGGCATGGGGGCGCGCGGGCTCTCCGCCCGCCCTCCACCTCTTCGACGCCGGACGCGACCCGAAAGTTCGCGCCACGACCACTCGGCGCGACTACCCGGGGAGGGTCACGACGTCGGCGAGGACACCGCCGCCGGTGGTGAGCCGCTTCGGCGACGGGCTGTCGTAGACGATCAGGACGCGGGTGCCGGGGCCCTCGTCCAGGACGGCGATGCCCTCGGCGTGGTCGTCGCCGTCGCCGTGCGGCAGGTCGCCCAGCACCTCCAGCTCGCCGGCGGGGACGATCTCGGCCGCGTCGGTCCTGGCCGCGTTCCGCCACCGCACGACCCGCACCGGGCCGTCCAGGTCCATGCTGGGGCCGGTGAGGACGAGCAGGTCGTCGCCGTGCGGGCACAGGTCGCGGATGCCGAGGCCGCGCAGGTCGAGAAAGTGCGTCCGGTACAGGTCCCTGCCGTCGCCGACGGGCAGGGGCCGCAGTTTCCGCGGGTCGCTCGGATCCGCACCGGGACGGATCTCGACCAGCACCGCCCAGCCGCGCAGCACCGGCCCGCGCAGCCCGATGTAGAGGCGGTCGCCGTGCGCGGCGACGCCCTCGATGTCGATGCCGTTGTCCTTGCTCGGGATCGACAGGAACGGCGCCAGGTGCGGGTCGTCGGCGAGCAGGTCGGTGATGGAGTCGCCGTCCAGGCCGAGGACGGCGGCGGTGCGGTCGCCGTCCTCGCGGACGACGCGGGGCAGCCCGTCGTCGCCGGTCACCAGGGGGAGCCGCGCCAGGATGTACCGGTTGTCCTCGCGGACGACCGTGGCCAGGCGCTTGCGGGACTTGGCGTCGCTCTGCCCCGGCTTGATCTTCTTGCGCTTGAGGCTGTGCGAGCCGACCGCCCACAGCCAGCCGTTGGACCGGCCGAGGCCCTCGATGTCGGCCTCCTCGTCCGCCCCGGCGGGCAGCGGCACCAGGTCGGCCAGCGCGATCGTGGCCTGGGCGTCGTAGCCGGTGACGCGGCCGTCGGCGTCGACGGTGGCGGTGAGCCGCTCGATGGTGGCGGTCTCGTCGCCCGCCACCCACAGGCAGCGGCCGTCCTGGCGTACGGCGGACAGATTGGTGTGCGTCTCCGCTTCCCGGCTCTCGACTCCGAAGCGCAGTTCGACCTGGCGTTCCACGATCATTCGCAAATGCTCCCATAACGGGGAGGGTCAGGTGTCCCACCGGACATGCAGATACATCGGCTTGCGGAAGACGAGGCCGTGCGGGCGCGCCGGGCGGGACGGGTCGAGCCGGAGGCCGGGCAGCCGGTCCAGCAACGCGGTGAGGGCGGTGCGCGCCTCCAGCCGGGCCAGGGGAGCGCCGAAGCAGAAGTGCGGGCCGTGCGCGAACGCCAGATGGTCGGCGACATTGCTCCGCCGCACGTCGAAGCGGTCGGGGTCGGCGAACACCGCCGGGTCGCGGTTCGCCCCGGCGATCGACACGCGGACGAGGTCACCGGTGCGCACGGCCGTCCCGCCGAGGTCCGCGTCACGGGTGGCGTACCGGTCGAGGACCGACGCGGACGGCTCGATCCGCAGCGACTCCTCGATCGCGGCGGGCAGCAGCTCGCGGTCGGCCAGCACGAGCCGCAGCTGGTCGGGATGTTCGAGCAGGTGCAGCACCGCGTTGGCGATCATGCCCTCGGTGGTGTCGATGCCGCCGAACATCAGGATCGCGGCGTTCGCGACGACCTCCGCCGTGGTCAGGCCCGCCTCGTCCCGCGCGGCCCCGGCCAGCGGCGAGTCGGGACGGGACGCGCGGATCGCGTCCTCCACGGCGGCGGTGAGCAGCTCGTACGCCTCGCCCGCCGCGGGCGGTGCCGTGCCACCGGCGGTGATCGCCGAGACGGCGTCGACGAACGCGCCGTACCAGGCCCGGACGGTCGCCGCGTCCACCCCGTCCAGCCCGAGGGCCTCGGTGACGACCGCGACGGCCAGTGGCCCCGCCAGCTCGCCGCGCAGCTCGGCGCGGCCCGCCGGGGCGAGGCCGTCGACGAGCCGCGCCGTCTCGGCCTCGACGAACGCGGTGAACCGTTCGCGGGTCCTGGCGGGACGCAGCGGGCGGGCGAACGGGTCGCGGTGCCGGGCGTGGACGGGCCCGTCCAGCGACAGCATGCTCGGCCCGACGACCTGCGCGGTGGAGAAGCGGGGGTCGTCCACGGTGAACGTCTCGGCGTCGCGGAGCACGCGCAGCGCCAGCGCGTGGGAGGTCACCAGCCAGCCGCCGAGCGCGGGGAGCCAGGAGACCGGTTCGCGGGCCCGCAGCCGCGCCAGATGGGGGTGCGGGTCGTCCTCCAGTGCGGCGGCGGTGACGGCCGCGCCGAGCGGGAACCGGCAGGTCAGATCGGAGGTCACCGGTCCGAGCATAGGCGTCCCGCTTAATGATCTACAATGTAAAGGCATCGGGCGGTGGGCGCGATCTCACGCGGCCTGGGTCTGGTCCCGCCACCACTCCTGACCGCGCTCCGGAAGCGTGTAGATCGGGTCGTGGTACTCGTACCGGCGGGTCAGCGCGTCCGGGTCGGAGGCCTCCAGGCCAGTGCGGTAGTTCTTCGTCCAGTAGGAGACGCCACGTTCGCGGTCGTACCCGGCGAGCTGGTGCACCCAGCGTTTGCCAACGTAGGGGACGTCGCACACGATCCGCGGGGTGGCGAAGCCGGGCAGGTAACCCATGATCGCGTGCTGGAGTTCCTGGGCCTCCCAGACCGCGAGCCGCCAGTGCTCGCTGTAGGGGATCATGTCGCACATGTACAGGTAGTACGGCATGATCGCGGCCTCGTCGAGCAGCGCGAACGACAGGTCGAGCAGCGCGGCGGGGGAGTCGTTCACCCCGCGCAGCAGCACGCCCTGGTTGCGGACGTCCCGGATCCCGGTGTCGAGCATCGCGCGCGCGGCCTTCGCGACGAGCGGCGTCACCGACTGCGCGGCGTTGACGTGGGTGTGGATCGCGATCTGGGCGCCGCGCTCGTGGGCCTTGGTGGCGAGGCGTTCCATTCCGGCGCGGACGTCGTCCTGGAGCCAGTGCTGCGGCAGGCCCATGAGCGCCTTGCTGGCCAGCCGGATGTCGCGGATGTTGTCGATGTCCAGCAGGGACGCGACGAACGACTCCAGCCGGGGCCACGGCATGTTGGCGACGTCGCCGCCGGACACGACCACGTCGCGGACGCCGGGTGTGCGGCGCAGGTAGTCGAGCATCGCGCCGAGCCGGTCCGGCGGCCGGACGGTGAACTTGTGCTTGTCGACGTTGGCGGTGGAGTTGCCGACGAGGTCCATGCGGGTGCAGTGGCCGCAGTACTGCGGGCAGGTCGGCAGGATCTCGGCGAGCACCTTGGTGGGGTAGCGGTGGGTGAGGCCCTCGACCGCCCACATCTCGGCCTCGTGCAGCGAGTCGCGGGCGGCGTGCGGGTGGGACGGCCAGTCGGTGCGCCGGTCGCTGAACACCGGCAGCATGTAGCGGCGGACGGGGTCGGCGTAGAAGGCGTCGGTGGACGAGACGTCCATCGTGTTCAGCATCTGCGGGGGCAGCAGCATCGACATCGTGGCGCGTTCGGCCTGGTCGCGTTCCAGGTCGGCGTAGAACCGCTCGTCCAGCAGGTCGCCCATGAGCTGGCGGAGCTGCCGCAGGTTCTTCACGCAGTGGGCGCGCTGCCACTGCGCCGACTCCCACTCGTCGCGGGTGACGTCGCGCCATCCGGGCAGGCGCCGCCAGTCGGGCTCCTCCAGGGGGCGCCGCCGGTAGACGTAGGGCTGGGGTTCGGTCCCGTCGGACGGGGCGGTGCCCGCGTCCGGATGCAGAGCAGTGGCCATGGTCGACCGTCTCCTCGCCTCACTAGGTCGCATAAAAATCTTGTATAAGGCCGACGTTACGGGAAGACTTTCGCTGAAACCAGTAGCATCCAGAATATCTTACGTAAGGAGGGGTGGGGGATGGGGATGCGTGACGGCTCCGCCGTGGGCCTGCACCGGGTACTGGAGCCCCAGGGGGTGCTGCCGCAGGCCGCGCTGCGGCTGGACACCGACCCGGCGATCCGTCCGGACGAGGTCCGCGTCGCGGTCGAGCGCCTCAACCTGGACGCCGCGTCCTACCGGCAGTTGCACACCGCGCACGGCGGCGACCCGGACGCGATCCGCGCCGAGGTGCTGCGGATCGTCACCGAGCGCGGCAAGATGCACAACCCGGTGACCGGGTCGGGCGGCATGCTCGTCGGCGTCGTCGACGCGGTCGGCCCGGACTCGCCGCTCGGCCTAGCGCCCGGCGACCGGATCGCCACCCTGGTCTCCCTCACCCTCACGCCCCTCGCGATCACCGACGGGCTGGCCCGCTGGGACGGCCGGTCCGAGCAGGTGCCCGCCGAGGGCCACGCCATCCTGTTCGCCCGGTCCATCGCGGCCGTGCTGCCGGATGACCTGCCCGTCCCGCTGGCCCTCGCCGTGATGGACGTGTGCGGCGCGCCCGCCCTCACCCACCGGGTCGTCGCGTCCCATGAAGGCGGGCCCGTCGTCGCGGTGCTGGGCGCGGCGGGCAAGAGCGGCTGCCTGTCGCTGGCCGCCGCCCGCCGCGCCGGAGCGTCCCGCCTGATCGGGCTGGTGCCCACCGCGGCGGAGGAGGAGCGGCTCGCCGCGACCGGCCTCGCCGACACGGTCGTGCGCGCCGACGCCCGCGACCCCGTCGCCGTCGCCGCCGCCATCGGGGAACCGGTGGACGTGACCGTCGTCTGCGTCGACGTGCCGGGCTGCGAGCACGGCGCGATCCTGGCGACCGCGCCCGGCGGGACCGTCGTGTTCTTCTCGATGGCGACGTCGTTCCCGGCCGCCGCGCTCGGCGCCGAGGGGCTGGCCGCCGACGTCACGATGCTCATCGGGAACGGCTACGTCCCCGGGCACGCCGCCGCCGCGCTCGACCTGGTCCGGTCGGAACCGGGCGTCCGTGCGCTGTTCACCTCCCGGACCGGCGGCGATTCGGCACAATGATCGGGAACGCCCCGGAAGCGGCGGGGTGCACGATCATGAGGGAGACAGCATGGGGAGCATCATCGAGGATCTGCGCGGCCGTGACGCGAAGGCGCGGCAGAAGCAGATCGTCGACGTCCTGGTCGAGACGTTCTCGGACCTGATGGAACGCAGCCCCGCCGAGTTCCGCCGCCGCTTCCGCAAGATGGCCTCCGACCCGTTCGCGTTCTACCGGGGCAGCGCCTGCCTGTTCTACGCCGACATCGTCCACGACGACGACCCGTGGGCCGACGAGCGCACGTCCCGCGTGTGGATCCAGGGCGACCTGCACGCGCAGAACTTCGGCACCTACATGAACGACGACGGCGTGTTCGTCTTCGACGTCAACGACTACGACGAGGCCTACGTCGGGCACTTCACCTGGGACGTCAAGCGGCTCGTGGCGAGCCTGGCGCTGCTGGCGTGGCAGAAGGCGATCTCCGACGCCGACATCCGGCGGCTCATCGAGACCTACGTGCGCGCCTATGTCGACCAGGTCCGCAAGTTCGCGGCGCACGGTGAGGACGACAGGACCGACGAGAAGTTCGCGTTGACGCTCGACACCACCGACGGGTACGTCCGGGACGTGCTGGTCGCCGCGATGGGCGGCACCCGCATCGGGCTGCTGGAGGGCATGACGGTCGTGGACGGCCCCGACCGCCGCTTCCGTGACCGGGCCGGTGTCCGCCGTCTCGGCGACGAGGAACGCGCCAAGGTCGAGGCCGCCTACCGGGAGTACCTGGCGACCATCCCCGCCGAGAAGCGGTTCGGCAGCCTCACCTACGAGATCAAGGACATCGTCGGCGCGTCCGGGTTCGGGATCGGGTCGGCCGGGCTGTCGGCGTACAACATCCTGGTCGAGGGCAACACGCAGGCGCTGGAGAACGACGTCGTGCTGTCGATGAAGCAGGGCAACGTCGCCGCGCCCAGCCGAGTCGTCGACGACCCGCGCATCGCCGAGTACTTCCAGCACCACGGCCACCGCACGGCCGTGTCGCGCCGCGCGTTGCAGGCCAACAGTGACCCGTGGCTCGGCCACACCCAGATCGACGGCGTCGGCTACGTCGTCCAGGAACTGTCCCCCTACGAGGAGGACCTGGACTGGGGCGGCCTCACCGAGCCGGACGAGATGCTGTCGGTCCTGGACGACCTCGGCCGCGCCACCGCGAAGGTGCACTGCGTGTCCGACAGCGACTCCGACCACACCCTGGTCGGCTTCCAGGTCGAGGACGCCATCGACGCCGTCATCGGGCCGGACGAGTCGGCGTTCGTCGAGGCCATGGTCGCGTTCGGCACCGGCTACGCCGACATCGTCCGCGACGACCATGCGTTTTTCGTCGACAGTTTTAGGAATCACGAGATCACCGGCCTGTAGCCCAGGCGCGCCGTCCCGCGCCGCCAGGCCATCGGGCCGTCCCGCGCCACCAGGGCGCCGGGCCAGTCCGTCCCGCCGGGTCAGACGGGGCGGATGAGCAGCAGCGCGATGTCGTCCCGGCCCTGCTGGTCGGACAGCAGGGCCAGGACGCCGTCGGCGGTGTCCTCCAGCTCGGCCGACTGCGAGGCGACCAGCGCCGACGCCAGGCGCGCGATGCCCTCGTCGACGCTGCGGCGGCGGCTCTCGACCAGCCCGTCGGTGTAGAGGGCGAGGGTCGCGCCGGGCGGGACCGCCGCCGGGACCTGCTGGTACGCGGGCGGGTGCGCCGGGTCGGACACGCCGAGCGGGAGGCCGTGCGGGACGGCGAAGTGCCGCACCGTCCCGTCCGGGAGGGCCAGCAGCGGCGGCGGATGCCCGGCGGACGCCACCTCGCAGCGCCGGTTCGCCGGATCGCACACCAGGCACAGGCAGGTCGCGAACTGGGCGGCGCGCAGATCCTGCGCGATCGCGTCGAGGCGCTCCAGCACCTCGGCGGGCGGGAACCGGCAGCCGACCAGGGTGTGCGCGGCGACCCGCAGCTGGCCCATCGCCGCGGCGGCGGTGACCCCGTGCCCGACCGAGTCGCCGACCACCACGGAGATCCGGCCGCCGGGCAGCGCCACCACGTCGTACCAGTCGCCGCCGACGCCGCTGCCCGCGGGCAGGTAGCGGTGCGCGATCTCCAGCCCGGGCGGCGCGGCGATCGCGGTGGGCACCAGGCTCGCCTTCAACGCCGTCGCGGTGCGGTGCTCGCGCCGGAACAGGCAGGCGTTGTCGATGCACGTCGCGACGCGCGCGGCGAGCTCGGCGGCCAGCGCGGTGTCGGCCCCGGTGAACGGCGGGCGGCCGCGTTTGCGGCTGAACACCGCGAACCCCAGTGGCCGCCCCCGCGCCACCAGCGGCACCGCCAGCAGCGACACATGGTCGAGGAGCCCGTCGATGAGGCGGCCGGTGCGGTGCGCGAGGGTGTCCTGGACGGCGTCGCCGCCGAACTCGACCATCCGGCCGGTGGCCAGGCACCGCGCGTACGGCGTGGACGGCGGGTAGACGATCACCTCGTTGACGGGGAACTCGCGGGCCCAGCCGCGCGGGTCGTCGTCGGCGAAGGTCACCGCGATGCGGCGCACGACGGCCGACCCGTCCGCCTCGGGCGCGGGCCCGTCGTCGTCGGCGAGGAGCCGTTCCAGCACGTACACGGCGCAGGCGTCGGCGAACCGGGGGACGGTCACCGCGACCGTCTCGCGGGCCGTCAGGTCGAGTTCCAGGGTGGAGCCGATGCGGCGGCCCGCCTCGGTCAGCAGTTCCAGGCCCCCGGCCCACGGCGGGGTCACGGTCAGCGCGACGGCGACGTCGCCGCCCTCGACGGTCATCGGCTCGCACGCCACCGTCACGCCCTCGGCGGCGCGTCCGGGTGTGCCCGCCGCGCCGCCGTTCGCGCGGCCGTCCGGCGCGTCGCCGTCGTCCGGGGGCAGCACGCCCGTCCAGGGGCGGCCCCGCGCGGCCCGGCCGAGCGCGTCAAGGAGCGGCCCGGCGGCGGCGGGCCCGCACGGCAGTTCGGCCAGCAGGTCGGTGAACGGCGTCCCGACGGCCTCGCCGGGGCTACGGCCGAACAAGCGGGCGGCGCCCTCGCTCCATCCGGTGATCCGGCCCTGCGGGGTCAGCAGCACGGTCACCGGCGCGGCCTGCCGGAGGAGTCGTTCGGACATCGGTGTTCACCGTTCCGGTAGGCCGGGCCCGTCCGGGCGGAACCGCGTACGCTGGGTCCCTCCCGCGAACGGTGCCCCTCGGTCAAAGGGAGACGGATGCATGGGCTCTGAGTGGATTCCACCCGAAGTCGACGGTCAGAGACCCAGCGTCGCACGGGTGTACGACTTCCTGCTCGGCGGTGACCACAATTTCGTGTCCGACCGCGAACTGGCCACCGGTCTGCTGCGCGTCGAACCGCAGGCGCGGGAGCTGGCGCTGGCGAACCGGGCGTTCCTGCGGCGCGCCGTCCGCGTCGCCGCCGAGGCGGGCGTCCGCCAGTTCGTCGACATCGGGTCGGGCATCCCCACGCAGGGCAACGTGCACGAGGTCGCGCAGGGCGTCGACCCGTCCGCGCGGGTGGTGTACGTCGACAACGACGACGTGGCCGTCGCGCACAGCCGCGTGATCCTGACGGGCAACGACCGGGCCACGGTGCTGCGCGCCGACATGCGGCGCCCGGCCGGCATCCTGGCCGACCCCGCCCTGCGGGGCCTGCTCGACCTGTCCGAGCCGGTCGCGTTCCTGCTGGTCGCGGCACTGCACCTGCTCACCGACGCCGACGATCCCGGCGCGGTCGTCGCCACCCTGCGGGACGCCTGCGCGCCTGGCAGCCATCTGGTCATCTCGCACATCACGCACGAGGCGCGGCCGGGGAAGGCCGCGGCGATCGGGAAGCTCTACGACCGGGCCAGCTCCCCGGCGGTGTCGCGTTCCCACGAGGAGATCCTGCGGTTCTTCGACGGCTGGGACCTGCTCGACCCCGGCCTGGTGTACGTCCCGCTGTGGCGCCCGGACGACGGCGAGTCGGTGGCCGAGCCGGAGCGGTTCCTGATGCTCGGCGGCACGGCCCGCCGCTAGCCCCGCCGTCAGCCCCGCGATGGGCCGCGCCGCGCTCATGGCGTTCCGCCGGTGATCATCGCGCCGTGGTCGGGGTCAGCGGGCGAACGCGACGGCGGCGCCCGCGCTGATGACGATCGCGATGACCACCACGACCAGCGTCGTGCGCAGCGGATCACGGCGTTGCGGCGGTTTGCTGTGGGCCTGCGGCATCGTGTGCGCCGCGGTCGTGGCGGGCGGGGACGGCCGTTGCCGCGTCGGCGTCGGCCGTGGGGGAGCGGGCGTCACGGCCACGGCCCGCCGGGTCGGTGTGGGCCGCGTGGTGGGCTGCGGTTCGGTCGGTGGCGGTGGCGGCGGCTTCGTCACGCTCGGCGTCACGGTCGGCGGCGGCGGTGGTGGTGGAGGGATCGGCGTTGTCGGTGGGGGAGGTGGCGGCGGCGGCGGGTGTTGTGGCGGGGGCGGGACGCAGGGGTGCCCGGGATGGTCGGGATGCCCGAGGTGGACGCCGATTCCCAGGTCGATCTCGACGTGGACGCAGATGCTGATCCGCGGGTGCGGGATCGGCTCCGGTCGCGGGTGTGGGTGCGCGTCGGTGGCGAGCGCGGGCGCGGGGAGCGCCAGCGCGGCGGCGGGCAGGACCGTCAGCATCGCCAGGGTGAGGGCACGGGCGCGGGCGCGGCGCACGGTCAGCCTCCCGCCTGGATGCGTTGCAGGTCGGTGTGCAGGCTCGTGAAGGCGTCCGGGCCCACGGCGAGGGCCCCGTTGAACACGTGCGAGATGTCGACCGTCAGGTACGTCCCGGCGGCCAGCAGCGCGGCCATCAGCGACAGCGGCACCAGCGTCATCCCGCGCGGCCGGGCCCCGGAGAAGAACGGCAGCAGCATGACCACGACGCCGGTGGCGATCGTGACGACGAGCAGCCCCGCGGGCGGGGAGGTGTCGGCGTCCACGGCGCGCTGGCGGCGTGCCGCGGAGATCTCGCCGAGGTGGATCAGGACGGTGCCGCGCGCGTCCTTGATCTCGTCGTCGCCGCTCGGCTGGATGGCGATGACGTCGCGGCGCAGCCCGTCCAGCCGCGCCCAGCCCTCGGGGCTCAGCTTCCCGTCGGAGCGCATCAGCTTCCACTCGGGGCCGCGGACGAGGTCGACGTACTCGCGCAGTTCCAGCCGGACGCGCTGGGCGTCGGCCGGAGGCAGCCGCGCGGCGGCCCAGTACGCCTCGGAGACCGCCTGGCTCTCGGTGTAGGTGTTGGACGACGCGGCGTCGGCCGTCGTCCACGGCACGATGACGGCGATGGCGATGGCGAGCAGGAAGAGCGCCGACAGCATCGCGCCGGTGTGGCCGGTGGTGGGGCCGTCGGGGTCGCCGTCGGCGATGCCCGCGCGGGCCCTGCGCAGCAGCACGCTCGCCGTGAGTACGACGCCGACGGCGCAGGTAGCGGCCGCTAAATAGATGATCATTGCTCTCCCTGGGCGGACCCGCCATTACTTCGCGTGATTGTAGTTTTACTTATGGTCGCGGAGGGCGCTTCGGTGCGTTACTCACCAACAGGTGAGGTGACCGGTCAGTCAGGAAAGGGGGATCTGGCCCCTGTTGGCTGTAACGGGGGACCAACTGATAGTTCTTGTTAAATACTGGGTTCATGCCGGAAAATCTTCGGTAGAGATCTCGATATGGCGGATGATTGACGGATCCCGCCCGTTACGGGCGGCCGTGTGAGGGGAGACGGCGATGACGCCCCAGGGAAAGCTGGACCTCGATCCGGAGGCGGTGCGCACCGCCCGGCGGCTGGCCGCCCGCGCCGCCGAGCCCATCATCGAGATGGCCCGCACCCACACCACCGTGTCCGTCGAACGGGCCCTGCTGCGCCTGGCCGGGCTCACCGGCGCCGACGACGCCGGACGCCCCTGGGCCAACCACCTCGCCGACGCCGTCCGCGACCAGGTCGGCCTGGAGCACGGCGTCGCCCTGCCCGTCTGGGACGCGCTGCTCACCGGCCCGCACCGCACCCTCGGCGACCTGGCCGGAGCCGCCGCCCGGGGCCGCGTGTCGTTCCGCCTGCCCACCGGATCCGACGCGACGCGCGCCCACACGGCGGCGACCGGGGCGGCGCGGGCCGGGATCGGCCGCATCGACCGCCGCCGCGCCGAACGCGACCGCCTGCTGCGCGAACTGCCGCCGCCCGACGCCGCCGACCCGCCCCGGCCGCTGATCTACCTGATCGTGGCGACCGGCGACATCTACGAGGACATCCCGCAGGCGCAGGCCGCCGCCCGCGAGGGCGCCGACGTCGTCGCGGTGATCCGCTCCACCGGCCAGTCGCTGCTCGACTTCGTCCCCGAGGGCGCCACCCGCGAGGGCTACGCGGGCACCTACGCGACCCGGGAGAACTTCCGGCTGATGCGGGCCGCGCTGGACGAGGTGTCCCGCGAACTCGGCCGCTACGTGCGGCTGACGAACTACGCGTCCGGGCTGTGCATGCCGGAGATCGCGACGCTCGCCGGTCTCGAACGCCTCGACATGATGCTGAACGACTGCATGTACGGGATCATCTTCCGCGACATCAACCCGCGCCGGACGTTCATCGACCAGCGGTTCTCGCGGCAGATCCACGCTCGCGCCGGGATCGTCATCAACACCGGCGAGGACAACTACCTCACCACCGCCGACGCCGTCGACGCCGCGCACACCGTCGTCGTCAGCCAGTTGCTCAACGAACGGTTCGGCCACGAGGCGGGCCTGTCGGACGCGCAGCTCGGCCTCGGTCACGCCTTCGAGATCGACCCCGCGGTGCCCGAGTCGTTCCGGCTGGAACTCGCGCACGCCCAACTCGTCCGGGAGCTTTTCCCCGCCGCGCCGCTGAAGTACATGCCGCCGACCAAGCACATGACCGGCAACATCTTCGCCGGGTACCTGCTGGACGCCTTCTTCAACCTGGCCGGGGTGCTGACCGGGCAGTCGATCATCCTGATCGGGATGATGACCGAGGGCATCCACACCCCGTGGCTGTCGGACCGCGACCTGGCGCTGGAGAACGTCCGGTACGTCCGCGGCGCCTGCGGCGACCTCGCCGAGGACTTCATGCCCCGCCCGGACGGCATGCTCGTCCAACGCGCGAAGCGGGTGCTGGCCGAGTCGGTGGACCTGCTCGGCCGCGTCGCCGACGACGGCCTGCTGAACGCCATCGCCGAGGGCACGTTCGGCATCACCCGCCGTCCCCCGGACGGCGGCAAGGGCCTGGACGGCGTCGTCCCCCGCGCCGACGGGTACGTCAACCCCGCGATCGAGATCCTCGACACCGAGGACCCGCACGCCGCCCGCCCGACCGCCGCCGACCAGGAGGTGCCCGTATGACCATCGAGAGCCCCGGGCCCGGCCTCGGCACCGGGACGAAGGCCCCCGCCGACCCGGCCGCACCCACCGAACCGGCCGACGCGCGGCAGGTGATCCGCCCCTACGGCGACACCACCGGCGACGGCATGGTGCAGATGTCGTTCACCCTGCCCGTCCCTGCCGGGAAACGCGCCGAGGCCGCCGCGCTGCAACTCGCCGGGAAGATGGGCCTGGAACCCGCCAGCGTCGTCCACAGCAAGCCGATGGGCCCCGACTACACGTTCTTCATCGTGTACGGGAAGGCCGGGCACCTCATCGACTACGCGTCCATCCCCGTCCCACCGGAGCGCGCCTACCCGCTGCTGACGTCCCAGGAGGTGAACCTGGCCATCCGCGGCGCCCTGAACCGGCGGCTGGTCGTCGTGGGCGCCTGCATCGGCACCGACGCGCACACCGTCGGGATCGACGCGATCCTCAACGTCAAAGGATTCGCGGGGGAGAAGGGCCTGGAGTACTACCGCGAGATCCAGGTGGTGAACATGGGCGCGCAGGTGACCGTCGCGGAACTGGTGGAACGCGCGAAGGCCGAGAACGCCGACGCCGTCCTGGTGTCGCAGGTCGTCACGCAACGCAACGCGCACCTGCACAACACCAAGCAGATGGCCGCCGCGTTCCACGCCGAATACCCGACCGCCGTCGCCGGGGGGATGGGACGGCCGCTCCTGGTCGTCGGCGGCCCCCGCTTCGACACCGTCACCGAGGCCGACCTCGGCGTCGACCGGATCTTCGGCCGGGGCACCACGCCCGCCGAGGTCGCCAGCTACCTCGTGCACGCCCTGCTGCCCAGCGAGCCGCGCGAGGACGAGGAGAACGAGGAGGACGCGGGCCAGTGAGCGATCCGCGCGAGGGGCTGACCGTCACGCACCGCCGGTACATCCCCTACTCCCACGCCCACTACGCGGGCGACCTGGTCGACGGCGCCTACGTCCTCGGGCTGTTCGGGGACGCCGCGACCGAGCTGTGCGTCCGCACCGACGGCGACGAGGGGCTGTTCGCCTCCTACTCCGACGTGCAGTTCCGCGCCCCCGTCCGGGCCGGGGACGTCCTGGAGACCAGCGCCGTCCTCGTCCGCGCCGGGACCCGCAGCCGCGTCATGGACTTCGAGGCCCGGGTGGTGTGCCGAAGCCGTCCCGGCGGGTCCGGATCGGCGGCCGAGGCGCTGCCCGAACCGATCGTCGCGGTCACCGCGACCGGTACCGTCGTCGTGCCCCCGCCGGCCAACTGACCACCCGGTCGCATATCATGATCGCCCAGCTCCGGGGGCCAATTCGACCCTCCTTGCGATCATGGTGTTGAGCTGGGAAAACACGGAGTCGCCGCAGAACATGAGGCGGTTGACAAGGTGGCGGAAGCCGGTAGTTTTGCTCCAGTCCAGCACGGGACTCACCGATCGGCTGCCCGAGGCGCCGCCGGGCACCGCGCACGCGACGGGACGGGGATCATGCGAGTGGTCGACTGCCGTGTCCGCCCGAGCCAGCACGGTGTTCCGAGGCCGTGCCCTGGGCGGAGCCGCCCGATCGGGCGGGGGGTTGGACCCGGGAAGGGCCCCGACATCCAGTAGAAAACGGAGCCTCGCTCCCACCGCCTGTGGGACGACTCCGGCCCGATGGATGTCGCGGGCCCTCTTCCGTGTACGCGCGAGGCGGTGCGGTCGCCGTGGTCGCTGTGGGCCGGTAGCGTTCCAGCCATCGGACCGAGCGAACGAGGTGGGACGTGGCCCAGGAGACCCTTCCCGACCGGTCGCCCGCGAAGGGCCCGGACGAGGGCCCAGGCGGCGAACCGGGCGGCGAACCGGGTGCGGCCCGCCCGGGACGGCTCGGCCGCGCGTCCGGCTGGCTTCGGCGTGGCGGCCGCGCGGGCTGGCCCCGCACGCTGCTCGCCGTCGCGTCCGGGCTGGTCATGTGGCTGGCGTTCCCGCCCCACGACCTCACGCCCTGCGCGCCGGTCGGCGTCGCCATGTTCACCCTCGCGCTGCGCGGACGTCCCGCCCGGACCGGCGCCTGGCTCGGCTTCGTCGGCGGCGCCGCGTTCTTCCTGCCCGTCCTGGACGGCATCTCCGCCATCGGCGCGGACGGGTGGATCGCGCTCAGCCTGGTCCAGGCCCTGTACTTCGTGCCGCTCGGCGCCGGGATCTCCCTGGTCACCCGGCTGCGCGGCTGGCCGGTGTGGACGGCCGCGCTGTGGATCGGGGAGGAACTGATCCGCGGGCACGTCCCGTTCGGCGGGTTCCCGTGGGCGCGGCTGGCGTTCAGCCAGACCGCCACGCCCCTGACGCCCTACGTCGCGTACGGCGGCGCGCCCCTTGTCACGTTCCTGACCGCCCTGATCGGCGGGCTCCTCGCCTACGCCGCCGTCACCGTCCGCCGCGCCCAGCGCGCCCGCGCGGCCGGTTCCGAGGCCGAGGGTGACGACGGGCGGCGAATCCCGTGGCGCGTGCTGGTGCCCGGTGGGGTCGCGCTCGCCGTGACGGGCGCGCTCGTCGGGGGCGGCGCGCTGATCCCGACGCCCACGTCGGGGCGTCCGGTGACCGTCGCCGTCATCCAGGGCAACGTGCCGCGTCTCGGCCTGGACTACCTCGGGCAGCGCAAGGCCGTCCTGAACAACCACGTCAACGAGACCCACAAGCTCGCCGAGCAGGTCCGGGCGGGCAAGGTCGCCCGGCCCGCGCTGGTCGTGTGGCCCGAGAACGCCAGCGACCTGGACCCCTACGCCGTGCCCGACGCCTACGCCTCCATCGACGGCGCGGTGAAGGACATCGGCGTCCCCGTCCTGGTCGGCGCGCTCACCGACACCCCCGACGGCAAGAAGGTCGAGAACCGCGGCATCGTGTGGGACCCGCGGATCGGGCCCGGCGACTACTACGTCAAACGGCATCCCGTCCCGTTCGGGGAGTACCTCCCGTTCCGCGACGTCCTCACCAAACTGATCACCCGGTTCAACCGCGTCCCCCGCGACTTCGCCAAGGGCGAACGCTCCGGAGTCATGCGGCTCGGCCCGGTCACCATCGGCGACGTGATCTGCTTCGAGGTCGCCTACGACCGGGAGGTCCGCGACGTCGCGGACGGCAGCCTGCTGGTCGTGCAGACCAACAACGCCACCTACGGCCGCACCAGTCTGCCGCCCCAGCAGATCGCGATGTCCCGGCTGCGCGCGGTCGAACATGGCCGTACGATCTTGGTTGCCGCGACGAGCGGCATCAGCGCGATCGTCGCCCCGGACGGCCGGATGATCGACAAGTCCCGGGAGTTCGTCCCGGATTTGCAGGTCGCGACCGTCCAGGCGCGGACGTCGCGGACGGTGGCCGACCGGGTCGGCGCCGTGCCCGAATGGGCGCTCGCGGCGCTCGGGCTCGGCGCGCTCTGCGCGGCGGCATGGACCCCGGCCCGCCGTCGGGCCGGGAACGACGAGGGGAACTGACGACGATGGAGATCCCAGCCGACCTCGGCCGGGTGCTCGTGATCATCCCGACGTACAACGAGCGGGACAACATCGAGCGCATCGCCGGGCGGGTGCGCGAGGCCGTCCCGGCCGTGGACGTCCTGGTGGTCGACGACGCCAGCCCCGACGGCACGGGTGACGTCGCCGACGCCATGGCCGACCGGGACGAGCAGATCAGGGTCCTGCACCGCGCCGGGAAGGACGGCCTCGGCCCCGCCTACATCGCCGGGTTCCGGTGGGCGGCCGAGCACGGCTACGACGTCATGGTCGAGATGGACGCCGACGGCTCCCACCAGCCCGAGGAACTGCCCCGGCTGCTGACCGCGCTACAGGACGCCGACCTGGTCATCGGGGCCCGCTGGGTGCCCGGTGGCAAGGTTGAGAACTGGCCGAAGCGGCGCGAGGCGCTGTCGCGCGGCGCCAACACCTACGCCCGGCTGATGCTCGGCATCCCCCTACACGACGCCACCGGCGGCTACCGCGCGTTCCGCGCCGCGACCCTCGACAAGATCGGGTTGGACGGCGTCGACTCGCGCGGCTACTGCTTCCAGATCGACCTGGCGTTGCGCGCGCTGCGGCAGGGCCTGCGGGTCGTGGAGGTGCCGATCACGTTCGTCGAGCGCGTCCACGGCACCAGCAAGATGAGCCGGGACGTCATGGCCGAGGCGGCGCTGCGAATCACCCAGTGGGGCGTGTCGGACCGCGCCCGTAAGCTCCGCCCGCCCCGCTGAACCCGTCCCCCCGAACCCGCGCACGCTGAACCCGCGCACGATGAGCTTGCGCCGCCGAACCCTCGCCCTTGGGGAAACGTTCGGGGGGGTCCTGGCGTTGTACCAGGGGAGAGGGATTTTCCCGACCCGAAGCTGGAGTCATGCTGCCGCTGCTACTGGTCCTGGTGCTGCTGGGAATGCCCGTCCTGGAGATCTTCGTGATCATTCAGTTGGGCGGGGCGATCGGTGCCTGGCCCACGGTCGGGCTGCTGGCCGCCGAGTTCCTGCTCGGCGCCTGGATCGTGCGCCGGGAGGGCCGCCGCGCGTGGCGGGCCCTCCAGGACGCGGTGGGCCGCGGCGTGATGCCCGACCGGGAACTCGCCGACGCCGCGCTGATCATGGCGGGTGGCGTGCTGCTGCTGACGCCCGGGTTCGTCACCGACGTGTTCGGGCTGCTGTTCATCCTGCCGTTCACCCGTCCGCTGGTGCGCCGCGCCCTGTCGGGGTGGGCGTCGCGGCGGATGCGGGCGGCCGCCGACCGCGAGGCCTACGCGATCTTCCCGCCGGGCTTCGGCCCCGGCCCTGGTCGCGGCCCCGGACCCGGGCCCGGTTCTGGTCCCGGTTCTGGTCCAGACCGCGACGAGACCCCGCCGGGACCGGTGGTCCGCGGCGAGGTCGTCGACTGACCGCGCCAGGCGCCTCACGGGGCGAGACGCCTGACACGGTCAGGCATCGCGGACGGCGAACAACACCGCGCCGACCAGCAGCGCCGCCGCCGTGTACCCGGCGAGGACCGCGAGGCCCGGCCACGGCCCGATCGGAAGCCGTTCCAGGCCCCGCGTCGACTGCACGGCCAGGCCCGCCGACATCGGCGCGACCTTGTTCAGCCTTTCCCGCCAGGTCTCGTCCCCCACGAACTGGACGATGATCGGCACGATCCACAGCAGCCCCAGCACCGACGTGATCGCCGTCGCCTGCTCCCGCACCGCCACGGCGACGCCCAGGGACAGCAGCGCCACCAGCACCAGGTACAGGACGGTCCCGCCCGCCGCGCGGGCCGTGGCGCCGTCCAGCGGCGACAGCGGCGGGTACCCGTTGGCGGCGGTGAACCCGTTGCGGGGCAGGATGCCCCGGCCCGCCGCCAGCGACGCCAGCACCCCGACCGTGCCCGCGGCGGCGACGGCGGCCGCGACCACGGCGGCCTTGGCGGCCAGGACCCGGCCGCGGCGCGGGACCGCCGCCAGCGTCGCGGTGATCGTCCCGGTGGCGTACTCGCCGCCGACCGCGACGACGCCGAGCACGATCGCGGCGACCTGCCCGAGCCGCACTCCCGACAGCACCAGCTTCGGGGTGTCCTCCTGGCATCCGGCGGGCGTCGGGCAGTGCGCGGTGTCGACCGACCCGGCCATCGCCACGCCGACCGCGACGGTGAGCCCGGCCAGGGCCAGCAGCAGCCACCCGGTGCTCGGCAGCGTGCGCAGCTTCGTCCACTCCGCGTGGACCGTCCCGGCCCTCACGGGTCGCGCCGCCCGTTCAGCCACAGCGCGGCGGCCAGCGCCACCGCCGTGTAGGCGCACAGCACACCGAACCCGGCCCACGGGTCGATGGCCCGGTCGAACCGGTGGACGGTCTGCTGGACGGCGAACCCCGCCGCCGGGGTGATCCGCTCCAGCCACCGCGCTGCCGACAGCGGCAGCCCCGTCGCGACGATCTGCGGAAGCAGCAGGAGCAGCAGCACGATCGTGATCGCGGGCGCGCTGCGCCGCACGATCGACGCGACCGCCACGGCGAACACCGCGATGACGCCGAGCAGCGCGGCCGTGCCGACCATCGCGCGCAGCACCGCCGGGTCCGCCAGCGGCGGCGGCGACACCCCGGACGAGCGCAGCAGCGGCGACGCCAGCCCCATCGACCCGAACGCCGCGACCAGGCCCGCGACCAGCGCCGCCGTCCCCGCCACGATCGCCTTGGCCGCGAGGACCCGGCCGCGCCGGGGGCTCGCCGCGAACGTCGTGCGGAGCATCCCGCGCCGGTGCTCGGACGTCACGAACAGCACCGCCAGCGCGATGATCGCGGCCTGCCCGACCAGCACGCCGGTGAGGGTCATGCGGGTGGTGTCGTCGACGAAGGCGTTGTGGCCGATGTCGCCGGTCCCGGTCAGCGTGAACGTCCCGCCGGACCGGGTGGTCTCGCCCGCGTCGCCCTGGACGGCGGGCCCGCCGAGGGCGCCACGGTCGCGCCACGCCGCGCCGGGCTGTGCCGGGGACAGCGACACGTTGTCGAACGCGGCCCGCGTGTCGGCGGGTTCGGTGCTGACGCTCTCGCCGCCGAACTGCCGCTCGACCTTCGCGGCGTCCGGCGCGGCCACGAACACCCCCGCCAGCGCGGACCGGGGCAGGCCGTCCAGAGTCACCGACCCGACGCGCCGCCAGTCGCGTCCGTCCGCGGACTCGTAGCCGGTCACGGTCGTGCCCGAGCGGGTCAGCCGCAGCCAGCGCGGCGTGGTCGCCACCCCGGGGTTCGCGCGGCCCTGCCCGTCGCCCTTGTAGCCGGTCTGGAGGCGGACGCCGTGACCGGGCGTCACCATCAGCGCCGCGTACGGGGTGGCGCGCTCCGCGCTGCCCCGGATCATCAGCCCGGCCTTCGCCCACGCGCCCCCGCCCTGCTGGGACGTGACCCGCGCGACGACCGCGCCGTCCCCGGCGAGCGGCTGGTAGGTGTACTGCCCGAGGTCGTAGATCTGCACGCGGTCGGGGTCGGCGGTCCCTTCCCCGGACCCGCTCGACTGGGTGGACGTCGCGGTCAGCAGCGCCACCAGCACGGTCAACGCCACCGCCAGCAGCAACGCCAGCATCCAGCGGGGGACGGTCCGCAGCTTCGTCCACTCCGACAGCAGCAGCCGCCCGAACCCGTCGCTCGCGTCCTGCTCGACGGTGCTGCGGTACGGGGTCACCGCAGTGGAACCCGAGGGCGCGGTCACGGTGCCTCCCGTCCGGCCACGGCGCGGAATTCGACGGCGTCGCGGGTGAGCTCCATGTAGGCCTCCTCCAGTGTCGCGCGGTGCTCGGAGATGCCGCTGAACGCCACGCCCGCACCCGTGAGGAGCGTGATGATCCGTTCGGAGCCGAGGCCCGCGACGGTGACCGCGTCCCGGCCGTTCGCCGTGACGGTCGCGCCCGCGTGGGCCAGCACCGTCATCGCCTCCTGCCGTCGCGCGGTGCGCAGCTCGACGCGGCCGCCGGACGCGGCGTCCAGCAGCTCCCCGACGCCGGTGTCGGCGATCAACCGGCCCCGGCCGATCACGACGAGATGGTCGGCGCCGCCCTCCAGCTCGCTCATCAGATGGCTGGACACCAGCACCGCGCGGCCCTCGGCGGCCAGCGACCGCAGCAGGCCCCGGATCCACGTGATGCCCTCGGGGTCCAGGCCGTTCACCGGCTCGTCGAACATCAGCACCGGCGGGTCGCCGAGCAGCGCCGCCGCGATCCCGAGCCGCTGCCGCATGCCGAGCGAGAACCCGCCCGCGCGGCGCCGGGCCGCGCCGGTCAGGCCCGTCAGCTCGATCACCGTGTCGACGCGGCGGGCCGGGATCCCACCCGCGTGCGCGAGCCACAGCAGGTGGTCGCGGGCCCGGCGCGCCGGGTGCAGGGCCGCCGCGTCCAGCATCGCGCCGAGACGGCACAGCGGCGTCCGCAGCGACCGGTACGGCTTCCCGCCGACCAGGGCGGTGCCCCCGTCGGGCCGGTCCAACCCCATGATCATCCGCATGGTGGTGGACTTGCCGGCGCCGTTGGGGCCGACGAAGCCCGTGACCCGGCCGGGGCCGACGGTGAACGACAGGTCGTCCACGGCGACGGTCGGCCCGTACCGTTTGCGGAGGCCCCGCACTTCGATGGTTGCGTCCATGGCCAGGGAGATTACGGACCGTCGCGGCCCGGCGTCGTCCCGCTGCGGAGCCGTTTCCGGCGGCGGGCGTCGGGGGAGGCCCCGTCCCTCCCCGGGGGGACGCCGCCGCGCCGCCGTTCACGCCACAATGACAGGCGTGCGGCGGAGCGGGACGATCACGGGGTGGGGGCTGTGGCCCGCCATCGGCGCCGCGCTGGCCGTGGCGGGGACCGGCGAGGCGGTGTGGCGGACCGGCGGGTCCGGGGCGTTCCTGTCCCTGGCCATCGTGGTGGACGTGTGCGCGACGCTCCCGCTCGTCCTGGCCCGCGACCGGATCACCGCCGCCGCCGCGATCGTCACCGTGGCGACCGCAGCCGCGTGTGTGTTGCACCAGGGAGTGGCCGTCGCGGCGGTCGTCGCGCTGGTCACCGTGTGGTCGGTGCTGCTGCGGCGGCGGATGCTGCGGCGCCGCGCCGACGCCGCCGAGCGGGACGCCTCCCGCCGCCGGTTCGAGCACACGCTGCTGGAGCACACCGCGCGGGGCGAGCGGGCCCGCATCGCCCGCGAGCTGCACGACGTCGTCGCGCACCACATCTCGATGATCTCCGTGCAGGCCGAGACCGCGCGGCTGGCCGTCCCCGGCATGCCCGCCGAGGGCGCCACGCGGCTGCTGGCCATCGGCGACACCGCGCGGACGGCGCTCACCGAGATGCGGCGGCTGCTCGGCGTGCTGCGTGAGGACGCCGGGGCCGAGCCGACGCGCCGTCCCCAGCCGGGTCTACAGCAGCTCCTGGACCTGATCGACGAGACCCGCGAGTCGGGCGCGTCGGGAGTCCGGCTGATCGTGCGCGGCGGTGTCGCCGTCCTGGACCCGGGCGTCGAGCTGGCCGCCTACCGGATCGTGCAGGAGGCCCTCACCAACGCCCGGCGGCACGCGCCCGGCGCCGCCGTCGACGTTGACCTCGACTACGCGCCGGGGGAGCTGCGCGTCAGCGTCCGCGACAACGGCCCCGGCCCCCTGCCCGACCCGGACACCCGGACGGCCGGGCACGGGCTGCTCGGCATGCGGGAACGCGCGGCCGCCGTCGGCGGTGACCTGCGCACCGGCCCCGGCCCGGTCGGCGGTTTCCTGGTGGAGGCGACGCTGCCGGTGGGTGCCCCCGATGAGTAGGCCGATGGGTAGGCGGCCGTGAGCGTGCGCGTCGTGGTGGCCGACGACCAGGAGGTCGTCCGCGCCGGATTCGGGGCGCTGCTCGGCACCCAGCCGGACCTGGCCGTCGTCGCGACCGCCGCCGACGGAGCCGCCGCCGTCCGGGTCTGCGGCGAGCACCGGCCCGACGTCGTGCTGATGGACGTTCGGATGCCCCTGATGGACGGCATCGAGGCCACCCGCCGCATCGCCGCCGCCCCCGACGCCCCGCGGATCCTGATGCTCACCACGTTCGACCTCGACGAGCACGTGTACGACGCGCTGGTCGCCGGGGCCAGCGGGTTCCTGCTCAAGGACGTCACGGCCGAGCGGCTGTTCGACGCCGTCCGGGTCGTCGCGGCGGGGGAGGCGCTGCTGGCGCCCGCCGTGACGCGCCGCCTCATCGGTGAGTTCGCCCGGCTCCGTCCGCGTCCGCCGTCGCACCGGCCGGACGGCATGGACGCGCTGACCCCCCGCGAGACCGACGTCCTGCGCCTGGTCGCCGAGGGCCTCAACAACGCCGAGATCGCCGCCCGGCTCACCGTGGGGGAGGAGACGGTCAAGACGCACGTCAGCCGCGTCCTGCGCAAACTGGGGCTGCGCGACCGCGTCCAGGCCGTCGTCACCGCCTACGAGAGCGGCCTGATCCGTCCCCGCTCGGGCCGCTGACCCCAGCCACTCAGGCCTGCTGCGCGTGGTGGTCCAGGAGGCGGGTGAGGAGCCGCACGAACTGGTCGCGTTCGGCGGGGAGCAGTGGGGCGAGCAGCTCGTCGTGCAGCTCGTCCAGGACCGTGTCGAGGCGCCGCAGCTGCCGGCGGCCCTGCTCGGTGATCGTGATGACGTTGCGGCGCCGGTCGTCGGGATCGGGCGCCCGCTCGACGAGGTCGCGTTCGGACAGCTCGTTGAGGACGCCGACCATGTCGCTGCGGTAGATGCCGGTGCGCCGGCTCAGCGTCGCCTGGCTGCCCGGCCCGTACTCCAGCAACGAGGCGAGCACGGCGTAGTGCCACTTGCGCGCGTCCGCCCGGGCCAGGCCCTCGTTGATCAGCCGATCCGACTGCGCGGACATCAGCGACAGAAGGCGGCTGGTCCGTCGCAGCCTGTCCGGCGTCCTCGTCTCGCCGTCGACGGGCATGTCCGCGGCATCGGCTCTACTGCTCATGACGCCGACCCTACCCCGTTGCGTTAGTCCAACTAACGACCTGCCCGCCCGCCTGGACGCGCGAGAACTGAGACCCCCCGGAAAGCGCGAACGCCACTGGCGGCCGGATGTGGCCGACAGTGGCGTCGACGTTTGGTTCCCCCTTCGGTCGCTCAGGAACTCACGCGGACTTCTTGCGTCCCGCGCGCAGGATCTCCAGCCGTTCGGCCAGGACCTCTTCGAGGTCTTCGAGCGTCCTGCGTTCCATGAGCATGTCCCAGTGCGTGCGCGGTGGTTTGCCCTTCTTCGCCTGTGGCAACTCCCCGTCGACCCGCAGGGCCGTGGCGCCGCAGTTGCGGCATTCCCAGGTCATCGGCACCTCGGCCTCGGCTGCGAGCGTCACGGTGAACCTGTGGCCCTTGGTGCAGGTGTAGTCCACCTCTTGCCGAGGGGCCAGATCGGTGTTGCGATCGTTCTCGTAGCTCGTCGCTCCGAGTCGGGTGCCGCGAAGTGCGCGCTCGGCCATCGTCACGTGCCTCCCAGACGGCTTGCGGTCTTGCCCTTGCCAACGCTGAATCCGGTGACAAGATTCCCCGGGGCGGCATGATCCAACCCTGTCGTTTCCGGTCATGCCACGCCGTGCCGGTGAGATTTTCCGGTGCGGGACGTCAGCGGCGGGCCGTGAGCACCTCGTCGATCAGGCCGTAGTCCTTGGCCTCAGCGGCGGTGAAGTAGCGTTCCCGGTCCAGGTCACGGCGGACGGTCTCGGGGTCGCGCCCGGTCGCCTCCGCCACGATCTCCTCGGTCTGCCGCCGCAGCCGCAGCACCTCCCGCGCCTGGATGTCCAGATCGGTGGCGTAGCCGCTGGACACCTCGATCGCGGGCTCGTGCAGCAGGATCCGCGCTCCGGTCAGCGCCGCGCGGCGTCCAGGCGACCCCGTCGCCAGCAGGACCGCCGCCGCCGACCCGGCCTGCCCCACGCACGTCGTCTCGATCGGCGGACGGACATAGCGCATGGTGTCGCAGATCGCCAGCATCGCCGTCAGCGACCCGCCCGGCGAGTTGATGTACAGGGCGATGGGCCGGTCGGGGTCCATGCCCTCCAGCGCCAGGATCTGCGCGGTGACGTCGTTGGCGCTGATGTCGTCCACCGGCGCGCCGAGGAACACGATCCGGTCCTCGAACAGCTTGTTGTAGGGGTCGGTGTCCTTGCGCCCGTAGGTCGTCTGCTCCTCGAACTGGGGGACGAGGTAGCGCCGCTCGTCCCGCGTGCCGTTCCCGGTCATGTGCCCACCCGGTCGGTGTTGTCGATGACGTGGTCCACGAAACCGTAGTCGCGTGCCTGCTCGGCTGTGAACCAGGCGTCGCGGTCCCCGTCGGCCTCGATCTGCTCGAGCGTCCGCCCGGTGTGGAACGCCGTCCGCTCCGCCAGGGTCCGCTTGAGGTAGAGGGACTGCTCGGCCTGGATCCTGATGTCGGACGCGGTCCCGCCGATCCCGCCGTGCGGCTGGTGCATCATCACCCGCGCGTGCCTCAGCGCGTACCGCTTGCCCCGCGTCCCGGCGCACAGCAGCGTCTGTCCCATGGACGCCGCCATGCCCATCGCGACCGTGGATATGTCGTTCGGGACGAACTGCATCATGTCGTAGATCGCCATCCCGGCGTCCACGACCCCGCCGGGCGAGTTGATGTAGATCGTGATGTCGCGCCGGGCGTCCTGCGCCGCGAGGAGCAGCAACTGCCCGTTGACCCGGTTGGCGACCTGGTCGTCGATCTCGGTCCCGAGGAACACGATCCGCTGGGCGAGCAGCCGCTCGTACAGCTGCGCCTGCGCCAGCTGCGGTACCTCGGTCGCCACGGCCCGCGTCCTGCCCACGAGCGTCTCCGCCGGTTCCATGAACCCTCCCTTGACCGCTATGTATAAAACGTACGTTTTGAGTGTATGACCACCGAGTCGGATTTCCAGGTGTTCGCTATAGGATGAATGATGTGGAAATCGCGGTGACAAAGGCCCGGAAGATCTTCGCGGAGCTGGTCAACCGGGTCGTCTACGGCGGCGAGGAGGTCGTCCTCACCCGGCACGGCAAGACGGTCGCCGGGCTCGTCTCAGCGGCGGACCTGGAGCTGTTGCGGCAGATCAGGGCGGCGCGACTCGACCTGACGCGCGCCGACCTGCCCGTGTCGGAGGAGCGGCCGCGCGGCCTGTCCGAGGAGGCTCCGCTGCCGGTCGCGGCGCGGTACCGTCCGCCCGGCGGTCAGCGCCCCGGCTTCGGCCGCTGATCCCGCGCGAGCCCGGCGCCGGGCCAGTGGCCGCGGGACGCCATGACGTCCCGGAGCGTCAGCAGCTCGTCGGTCATGATTCCGTCGACGCCGAGGTCCAGGAGCCGTTCCATGTCGGGACGGTCGTTGACCGTCCAGGCGTGGACCTGGAGCCCGAGTTCGTGGGCGCGGGCGATGAACGACTCGGTGACGAACGGCAGCGGCCCGAGCCCGTAGGGGACCTGGGCGCAGGCGACGCCGGTGGCGGCCAGGCGGATCAGCTTGGCGGCCGGGCCGCCGTACGACCGGGCCCGCAGCGCCATCACGCCGCGCGGGCCGAGCGCCGTGCACACGCCGCCGTCGGTGAACAGGGGGAGTCGGGCGCGCATCTGCGCCAGCCTGCGGGTGGAGAACGAGGTGAGGCACACCCGGTGCCAGGCCTTCGTGCGGTGCAGCGCGGCGGCGAGCGGGCCGATGACGGGGGCGTCCTTGAGGTCGATGTTGACCCGCGCGTCCGGGAAGGAGCCGAGGAGTTCCTCCAGGCGGGGGATCGGCTCGGTGCCGCCGATGCGGGCCTTGGCGACCTCGGAGTACGGCAGCTCGGCGATGGTCCCGGCGCGGTCGGTCACGCGGTCGAGGGTGCGGTCGTGGAAGGCGACGACGACACCGTCGGCGGTGGCGTGCGCGTCGGTCTCCAGATAGCGGTAGCCGAGGTCGACGGCGCGCTGGAAGGCGGCCATGGAGTTCTCGGGCCGCCCGCCCGCGCCGCCGCGATGGGCGAAGGGGATCGGGCCCGGATGGTCGAGGAACTCGTACGTGCGGCGCACCCGTCCGATTATGGCGGACCCCGAACCCAGCCTTGACCTTACTACGTAAAGGCGACGGGCGGGAACACCCCAGTGCTACCGTCAGCCCGGCAACCGATCAACGAGGGAGCAGGCCAGTGGCGGACGTGAACGACTACCGGGCGACGTTCGAGCTCGTGGACGTGGACGGCGACGGGTACATCTCCACGGCCGAGCTGAAGAACCTGATGACCAAGCTCGGGCAGGACATCACCGAGACCCGCGCGGTCGAGGTGGTCGTGGCCGCCGACGCCAACCGTGACGGCCGGATCTCCCTGGAGGAGTTCACGGCGCTGATGGAGCGGACCGCCGGTCGCTGACGGCCCGCCCCTGGCTCAGCCCCTGCGGCGGAGCTTGAGCGCGTTGTCGGTGCGGGTCATGGTGCGCCCGTCCGGGGCGGTCTGGATCCGCTCGTGCTCGTCGCTGACCAGCACCTCCCACACGTCGTCGGGGAGCCGCAGCGACGCCAGGACCTCGTCGGCCGTGGGCAGGTGCACGCCCGGGTGCGCGTCGGGATCCCACGGCGGTGGCCCGGCGTGCCCGACGACCAGCAGGACGCCGCCGGGCGCGACGGCCGCGGCGGCGGCGCGCAGGATCGCCTCGCGCGGCATGCCCTCCTCGGGGGAGTGCAGGAACGCGGCGGAGACCAGGTCGTAGGTCCCTTCGGGGAAGGACGCGGCAAGGTCGTGCCGCTGGAACTCGATCCGGTCGGCGACTCCCGCGGCCTTGGCGTGGTGGGCGGCGCGATCGAGCGCGACACCGGAGATGTCTGCTGCGGTGACGCCCCAGCCGCGCCGGGCGAGCCAGATGGCGTCGCCGCCTTCGCCGCAGCCGAGGTCCAGGGCGGTCCCGGGTTCCAGGTCGGTGATCTCCCGGACGAGGACGGCGTTGGGTTCGCCGCTCCACAGGTGGTCGTGCTCGGAGTAGCGCCCGTCCCAGAACGCCTGGCCAGTGCTGGTTTCGTCCATGCCCCGATGGTGCCCCCTCCCACCGCCCCCCAGCGAACCTCGTTGCCGTTCCAGCAAACCCGAACCCCGGCAGCAGTCGCGGAAGATCCAACGAACCCGCCTTTGAGGTGGGATTTTCGGGTTCTCAAGACGGGCTACGATCTCCAGCGTCACGGTTCGTGCTGATCCCGGTACGCCCGTTGTCGACAAACTGGAACGTGGCGGTGGGCGGAGCCCGGCGGCGAGGCTTGGGCTGTGAAGGCCGAGGCCAAGGACTCCTCGAAGGCCCGGCGGTAGCCCGGACTACCGGGAGCCCGCCCCATGCCGCTGCTTGTAGAAGGACTCCTCCAGGTAGGCGGCCTCGTGCGGCTGGTAGGGCTCCTCCAGGTAGGCGGCCTCGTCATCGTCGAGTTCGACGTCCACGGCGGCGACCGCGTCGGCCAGCTGGGCCGGCTTGGTGACCCCGACGATGGGCGAGGTCACCGCCGGGTTGCGCATGACCCAGGCCAGGGCGACCTGGGCCGGGGACAGACCCCGCTTGCCCGCGATCTCGTGGACGCGCTCGGCCACTGCCTGGTCCTCGTCGCGGTAGAGGATCTTGCCGCCCTCGTCCGTCTCGGCACGCGCCGTGGCGGTGTCCTGGACCCGAGTCAGCTTGCCCCGCGCCAGCGGGCTCCACGGGATCACGCCA
This sequence comes from Actinomadura meridiana, assembly GCF_039537545.1. NCBI lineage: Bacteria > Bacillati > Actinomycetota > Actinomycetes > Streptosporangiales > Thermomonosporaceae > Actinomadura > Actinomadura meridiana. Next base: position 473,148 of record NZ_BAABAS010000004.1, on the reverse strand, counting down.
ATGCCCTGGTCGGCGCAGAGCGGGAACATCTCCCGTTCTGCTTCTCGGTGAATGAGGTTGTAGTGGTCCTGCATCGACACGAACCGGGTCCAGCCGTTCAGGTCAGCCAGATACAGGGCTTTGGCGAACTGCCAGGCGTACATGGAAGAGGCTCCGATGTAGCGGACCTTCCCGGACTTGACCGCGTCGTGCAGCGCCTCGAGGGTTTCCTCGATCGGGGTGCCGTAGTCCCAGCGGTGGATCTGGTACAGGTCGATGTAGTCGGTCCCCAGTCGCTTCAGGGAGGCGTCGAGCTCGGCGAAGATCGCCTTGCGGGACAGCCCGGCGCCGTTCGGGCCGGGGCGCATCCGCATCCAGACCTTGGTGGAAAGAACGACCTCCTCTCGCCGGGTGAAGTCCTTGACCGCCTGGCCGACGATCTCCTCGCTGCTTCCGGCGCTGTACCCATTGGCCGTGTCGAGGAAGTTGACGCCGCCATTGAGGGCCTGCTTGATGATGTCCCGGCTGGCGTCCGCGCCCAGCGACCAGGGCTCGCCGCCCCGGTCTGGCTCGCCGAAGCTCATGCAGCCGAGGGCGACGGCGGAGACTTCCAGTCCGGTCATTCCGAGTTTGATGTATCGCATGCTCCGGAACCTAGGAGCTGGAGTGCGCTCCGACGCAAATTCGGCGGCGCGGGGCATGTGCACCCTGTCAGGTTCCGACCGTTTGGGTCAGACGTACCAGAGAACCCATTTGGCCAAGGCGCTGAACCTACCCACCCCGGCAGTGCGGAAGCCCGGGGCGGGTGGGTCGAGCTGCCGCGTCCGTCGGCCGTCGGCGCCGGACCGGCCGGGCAGACGCGGATCAGCTACGCCCGCGCCTCCATGAGACCCACCCCACACTTACACCCCTTGCGTTAGTCCGACTAACGACATAGTTTCATTAGTGTCATAAACGTTTGTGAGACAAACGGTTAGGGGTCATCATGACGACCGACGCACGTCCCTTCGGCACCGCGCTCATCGGCCAGACCGAGAAGGCGCTCAACGCGATCCTGGACCGGCACCTCGCCGGGACCGGCATCTCCGAGCCCCAGTGGGTCACCCTCACCCTCGCTGCGGCCAGCGGCGGGACAAACGAACGCGACGACCTGATCCGCCGGGTCATCGGCGCCGCGCGGATCAGCCGGGAGTCGGCGGAGACGCGCATCGCCGAGCTGGCCACCTCGGGTTTCCTGCGCGAGAACGATGGCCGCGTCGAGGTCACCGGCGAGGGCCAGGCCCGGTGGTCGGACGTCCGCGCCGCCCTCGCCCCGATCACCCGCGAGCTGTGGTCCGGCCTGCCGGACGGAGACCTCGCCACGGCGGGCCGCGTGCTGGGCGTCGTCCTGGACCGCGCCAACGCCATCCTGTCCGCCGCCTGAACCCGTCAGCCGCCCGGATCGGTGACGGCCTGGCGCACGCGCGCCGTCCGGTGGACGAGGTTCTCATCGGGATCCCGATAGCAACCGCCGAAAATCCAACGGATAGTGGCCTGACCTGCTCCCCGGGCGGCCGTGGCAGGCGTTGGCGCCGGTGGTGGCCGCCGACCCGGGCCCGGCCGCCGAGCCGATCCGGATCGGGTACGCGCGCTGTTCCACCAAGGGGCAGGAGCTCATGATGTCACCAGCGGTCGAAAGGCCAGGCGGGCCAGACGGTTGATCGCTGGGGCGGTTGGGGCACTCTGTGGCCCGTAGGGGAGCACGAGCCCGGCGGCTCGACGCCGACGTCCCCGCGTTTGCCGGCGCGTCACATGTCCCGGCGTGGGGAGAGGCCGCGGCCGAGGAAGGCCAGCAGCCGCCGGTGTGCGGGTGCGTCTGTGGGCTGGTGGAGTTCGGGGCCGAACATTCCGGGGCGGCGGAAAGCGTCGAAGTCCATGCCACGCATGGTGGTGAGTAGTGCATCGCAGTCCTGCTCGTCGACGAGCCTCTCCTGGGCGGTGGCGATCGCCAGGTCTGCGCCGTGCACCAGGACCTCGGTGAGATGGATGACTGCGGCCATCGGCCCGGGGACGGCGCCGAATCCCAGCCGTACGGTGGTTTCCAGGGCGCCCGGGCGGTGCCAGGCCGCGCGGTCGAGTCGGGCGGCGTCGGCGAAGGCGGCCTGCGGGTCGGTGCCCAGCCAGTCGTCCTCGTGCTCGCCGCCGGGGTCGGTGCCGGTGAGCTCGGCGGCGAAGATGTGCATGCCGCCGACCAGGTGGTTGAGTTCGGTGCGCACGTCCCATCCCTGGCAGGGCGTGGGGGCGGCGAGGTGGTCTTCGGCGATGCCGTTGACGATGGCCGCGGTCCTGTCGATGGCCCGGTCGATAAGGACTCGTCCTCGAAGAGGAACTTCATGGCAGACTCCCGTCACTAACCGAGACGGAACGGGACCGTCTCGACATTGCCCGCACACTAGCCCAACCCTAAGACGAGACGCAACCGTTCCGTCTCGGGTATGCTCGGCGGCATGAGCCGATCGCCAGCAGTCCGCCCGCCCGGCGGGCCCATACTTCAGGACGCCGTCACCGACGCGATCCGCACCGCCTTCTTCGAAGAGCTCGCCGAGGTCGGCTACGGGCGGTTGTCGTTGGAGGCCGTGGCCCGGCGTGCCGGTTCGGGCAAAGCCGCCATCTACCGGCGCTGGCCGTCCAAGGAAGCCATGACCATCGACCTGATCACCCAAGTCTCCATCGCCGCAACCGACACCCCCGACACCGGGACCCTGCGCGGCGACGTCCTGGCCTTCCTGACCGCAGTCGACGCAGCGCTCCGGCATCCGCTGGTGTCGCGAATTCTGCCCGACCTTTTCGCCGCAGGCGTCCACCACCCCAACATCGCCGCCTCCCTGGGCGACAGGGTCGGCGGAGCCCGACGCGAGAAAGCGGTCAACGTCCTGCGGCGGGCGGTGGAACGCGGAGAACTCGCTCCCGGCACCGACTTCGAACTCGGCCTGGACCTGCTGGCGGGACCCCTCTACTGGAGCACCACCATTCGCCAAGCCCCCGCCGACCCGGCTCGCCTGGAACGGCTCGCAGACAAGGTGGTAGCCGCCCTCGCGGCGTAAACGGGCGATCCATCACACCACCCGTGGTGATCATGGTTCAGCATGAAGGTGGTGCCGGTCTCGTTGACGGTGGTGGGACGCAGCGGTCGCCAGCCTTCGATGAGCTTGGCGCCACTACCAGCGGCACAAGTCGGTGTGATCGCGCGCGGTGTGGGTCAGGCGGTCCAGTCGCGGCGGCGGGCCTCGGCGAGCGCGATGGCGGTGGCGACGGCGACGTTGAGGGAGCCGACCCGTCCGACCTGCGGGATGTAGGCGACGGCGTCGGCGGCGGCCAGCAGGGCGGGGGAGCAGCCGTGGTCCTCGCCGCCGACGGCGAGGCAGACGTCGCCGTCCAGGGGCGCCTCATGCAGCGGGACGGCGTCGGAGGTGAGCTCGACGGCGACCAGGCGCAGCCCCTTCGCGCGGACGGCCGCGGCGGCGTCGGTGACGCTTCCGGCGTGTTCCCAGGGCACGAGGCGGGTGGTGCCGAGGGCGGTCTTGTCGACGCCCTTCTGGGTGGGGGGCGTGGCGTTCCCGGCGAGCCACAGGTGCTCGACGCCGAACGCGGCGGCGCTGCGGATGATGGAGCCCATGTTGAACGGCTGGGTCACCGACTCCACCAGAAGGCCGAGGCGGGCGTCGGTGCGGCGCCGCCAGTCGCGGTTGAGGCGTTTGACGTCGGTGCCGCGCAGCTGCCTGCGTCCTTGCGTGGTCGGCTGCGAGCCGTTCATCGGGAACTGCCTTCCATGCGAGGGGCGACGCGCAGGACGCGGTACGCCGATCGCGACGCGATCCGTTCGGTGGGGTGGCCCTGACCGTCCAGCCAACGTTGCAGGGAGTCGGAGCCGAGGTGTTTCTGCACGACGAGGTACGCGAGCCCGGTGGGGGTGAGGCGGGAGAGCCAGGTGAGGAGGAGGTCGTGCAGGGCGTTCTTGCCGATGCGGATCGGTGGGTTGGACCAGATCGTGGCGAAGCGGAGCCCGGGGTCGAGGTCGTCGATCAAACTGAACCTTACATTGTCAAGGTGGGCGGCGTGAGCATTACTCTCAGCCAGTGCCAGGGCCCGCTCATTAACATCCACGCCCCAGACCCTCGCCTGCGGCGAACGCTTGGCCAGGGTGAGGGCGATGGGTCCGTATCCGCAGCCGAGGTCGAGGAGGTCGCCGTCGGGTGGCGGTGGGGGAGCGGTCTCCAGCAGGACGCGGGTGCCGAGGTCGACGCGGTCGGGGGAGAACACGCCGCTGTCGGTGTCGAGCCGCAGGTGCAGGTCGGGCAGGACGAGGTCGATGGTGCGGCGGCTGGTGGCGGCGCCGGGCCGCGCGGCGAAGTAGTGTTCCCCCACGTCGGCCGACCGTATCAGCGTTCGGTGGGTTCCGCGTCCGCCACGGCGGGGCCGACCGTGCGGGCCGTCGTGGCTGGACGGTCAGGGCAGGCGGGAGAACCAGGCCAGGGAGGCGCCCGCGGCGGCGAGCCCGAACAGCAGCGCGATGCCGGTGTAGCGGGCGGCGACGTCGCGGTGTTCGGTGCGGAAGCCGAGGCTGGTGCCGATGTTGGCGTAGACGTCGCGGAGCTGCTCGGAGTCGGCGGCCTCGTAGGCCTTGCCCTCGGTGCTGTCGGCGAGGGCGCGCAGGGTCTCCTTGTTGACGGAGACGCTGGTGGTCTCGCCCTCGATGTCGACGGTGCCGTAGGGGGTGCCGAACGCGATGGTGGAGACCGGGACGTGCGCGGCGCGGCTGGCGTCGATGGCCTCCTGGACGGTGCGTCCGGTGGTGTTGTCGCCGTCGGAGAGCAGCACGATGTGGGCGGGCGGCGGGTTCTGACTGGCCTGGGCGTCGAAGGACCGGACGGCCTGGAGGCTGGTGAAGACGGCTTCGCCGATGGCGGTGCGTTTGGCGAGGACGAGCTGGTCGATGGAGGTGGTGGCGGCGTCGCGGTCGGCGGAGGGGGCGGCGATGAGGTTGGCGCTTCCGGCGAAGGCGACGACGCCGACGTTGAAGCGGGCGGGGAGTTCGTCGATGAACTTCTTGGCGGCGGACTTGGCGGCGTCGAGGCGGCTGGGCGGGACGTCCCTGGCCATCATGGACAGGGAGACGTCGATGGCGACCATGATGGTGGCGCGGTCGCGGGGGACCTTGACGGAGTCGGCGGGCCGCGCGAACCCGACCATCATCAGGGTGATCATGATGAGGAAGAGCGTGGCGGCGACGTGGCGGCGCCAGCCGGGTCGTTTGGGGGCGACCTGGGACAGCAGGGCGAGGTTGGTGAACCGGACGGCGTAGTGGCCGCGGCGCATCTGGAGGATGACGTAGACGGTTGCCAGGAGGGGCAGCAGGCCGAGGAGCCAGAGCCGTTCGGGTGACAGGAAGGTCATGGGCGCACTCCCGCGGTGGTGACGGTTCGGCCGGCGGCGCGGCGTTGGCGTAGCGCGAAGCGGGCGATGTCGGCGATCCAGTCGCGGTCGGTGCGCAGGACGAGGTGGTGGGCGCCGCTGCGGCGGAGGGCGGTGCGGGTGTGGTCGCGTTGGGCGGCGGCGGCCGCGGCGTACTGTTCGCGGACGCGGCGGCTGAGGACGATCTCGTGGGCGGTGCCGGTCTCGGGGTCGGTCATCTCGACGAGGCCGACGTCGGGGAGGTCGAGTTCGCGGGGGTCGATGATCTCGATGGCGAGGACCTGGTGGCGGGCGGTGAGGCGGCGGAGGGGGCGTTCCCAGTCGGGCCGGTCGTGGGAGTCGCGGGGAGCGAGGACGGGGTGGGTGCCGTCGGGGGCGAGGAAGTCGGAGATGACGACGCGCAGGCCGCGGCGGGTCTGGCCGCGGCCGAGGGAGTCGATGGCGGTGGCGAGGTCGGGGGGGCCGGTGCGGTGCGTGGCGTTGGTGGGGGGCGCGGTGCGGGGGGTGCCGTGGTCGACGGACTGGGCGTCGAGGGCGGCTTGGAGGAGGGCGTAGAGGGCGGCTTTGCCGGTGCGGGCGGGCCAGCGGCGGGTGCCGTCGGTGTGTAGGAGGTAGGCGCCGGCGCGGTCGCCGAGGCGGATGGTGAGGAATCCGACGGCGGCGAGTGCGGCGACGGCGAGGTCGCGTTTGGTCATGGTGGCGGTGCCGAAGTCCATGCTGGGGGTGAGGTCGAGGAGGGTCCAGGCTTCGAGTTCGTGGTCGGCGATGAGGTCGCGGACGTGGGGGGTGGTGGTGCGGGCGGTGACGGCCCAGTCCATGTGGCGGACGTCGTCCTCGCCGGGTTGGTAGAGGCGGGCTTCGGCGAGTTCGGTGCCGGGGCCGGGGAGGAGGCCGAGGTGTTCGCCGTTGAGGAGTCCGTCGAGGCGGCGGGTGACCTGGAGTTCGAGGCGGCGCAGGGTGCGTTCGGGGGCGAGGTGGGCGAGTTTGCCGCCGTGTCTGCGCCGGGGGCGGGGGGCGGGGCCGCGGGGTGTCATGCGGTGGTCACCGCGGCGGCGCCGTGGTTCCAGACGACGCGGGGTGGTGGGACGGCGGCGAGGATCTGGGCGACGACGTCGGCGGCGTCGACGCCGTCGGCGAGGGCGTCGAAGGTGAGGACGAGGCGGTGGGCGATGACGTCGCGGGCGACGGCGCGGACGTCGTCGGGGAGGACGTAGTCGCGTCCGGACAGGAGGGCGAGGGCGCGGGCGGTGGCTGCGAGGCCGAGGGTGGCGCGGGGGCTGGCGCCGATGTCGATGACGCCGCGTAGGTCGGGGAGGCGGTACTGGTCGGGTTCGCGGGTGGCCATGACGAGGCGGACGATGTAGTCGGCGATGAGTTCGTGGACGGAGACTTCTTCGGCGGCGCGTTGGAGGCCGGCGAGGCGGTGGGTGTTGAGGATCTGGGTGGCGGCGGGTGGGTCGACGCTCATGCGTTGGAGGATTTGGAGTTCTTCGTGGGCGGCGGGGTGGTGGACGTCGATTTTCATGAGGAAGCGGTCGCGTTGGGCTTCGGGGAGGGGGTAGACGCCTTCGGATTCGATGGGGTTCTGGGTGGCGAGGACGATGAAGGGGGTGGGGAGGGGGTAGGTGTTGCCGCCGAGGGAGACCTGGTGTTCGGCCATGACTTCGAGGAGGGCGGACTGGACTTTGGCGGGGGCGCGGTTGATTTCGTCGGCGAGGACGAAGTTGACGAAGACGGGGCCGAGTTCGACGTCGAACTGTTCGGTGGAGGGGTGGTAGATGCGGGTGCCGACGATGTCGGAGGGGACGAGGTCGGGGGTGAACTGGAGGCGGGCGAAGGTGCCGCCGACGACGTGGGCGAGGGTGTCGACGGCGAGTGTCTTGGCGACGCCGGGGACGCCTTCGACGAGGCAGTGGCCCTGGGCGAGGAGCGCGACGATCATTCGTTCGACCATGTGGTCTTGGCCGACGATGACTTTTTTGACTTCGGCGAGGGTGTTCTGGAGGAGCGCCGCGGCTTCGTCGATGTCGGTGGCGGCGATGGTCATGTGGGTTTCCCTCACTAGTGCCTTGGTGCCGGGCTGGGCGCGTTTCGACCCTACGCGATCGCTTGTACCCGTTCGCTGGGGATACGTGCGTGGCTGGGGTGATCGGTTCGGGGCGTGTCGGGGCTGATCGTAGGGGCTGGTTGTTAGTGTTGCGGCCATGTCGAGGCCGTTGCCCCCGGGTGATCCTGATCGGTTGGGGCCGTTTCGTTTGTCGGCGCGTTTGTCGGAGTCCGCGGCCGGGATCGTGTTCCTGGGGGTGGATGAGGCGGGGCGGCGGGCGAGTGTGGCGGTGTTGAACCGTGGTGCGGCGGGTGACGCGGCGGCGCGGGACAGGTTTCGTGCGGCGATCAATGAGGCGGTTCCGGGCCGGGGCGGGTCTCCGTCCCCGTCTTCGGGGGCGTCGGGCGGCGGGACGGGTGGGGTGGCGCCGGTGGTGGCGGCGCAGCCGGATGGTCCGGCGCCGTGGGTGGCGACGTCGTATGAGGCGGATCGGGTGGGTGCGGAGCGGTTCTTGGAGCCGGTGGAGTTCCAGGGGGCGGGGCGGTCGTGGTGGGGCGGTCGGCGGCGGGGTCCGCAGTTTCAGCCGTACTGGTTGGGGTCGGCGGAGCCGGCGTTGGAGCGTCCGATGCCTCCGCCGGATCTGGTGGGCCCGGTGGGGGAGCGTCCGCCGGATCGGAGTTTGGTGCGGACGGTTGTGGGTTTGTTGGCGGTGTTGGCGCTGCTGGCGGTGTTGATGGGGGTGTTGTTCGCGTGTCAGCCGGAGGCGAAGGATCCGCCGCCTCCGCCACCGGAGCCGACGCCGTCGTTTCCGCAGCCGTCCAGGCCGCCGACGTCGCCGTCTCCGGTTCCGCCGGGGCGGTCGCCGACGCCGGTGCCGCCTGGTCAGCCGACTCCGGTCCCGCCGCCGACGGGCCCGGGTGGTGGCGGTGGTGACGGCCCGCCGCTGTAGGACGCGCGATTACGACGCGCGACAGGGCCGGGTGGGAAATGGCTTTGCGGGTGGTCGTGGACGCGGTCCTATCGGTTGGGTCTGGTGACGAATTTCGCCAATCCGAAAGCCGGGGTGTTCGCGGTGTCGTTCCTGCCGCAGTTCGTCCCGGAGGGGTGGCCGGTCGCGGCGGCGCTGGTGGGGTTCTCGGTGGTGTGGGCGTTGATCGACCTGGCCTGGTACGGGGTGGTGGTGTGGCTGGTGGGGGCGGCGCGGCGGGTGTTGGAGCGGCCGGTGGTGCGGCGCCGGTTGGACCAGGTGTCGGGTGTGGTGCTGGTGGGGTTGGGTGTGCGGTTGGCGGCCGAAACACGTTGATGGGGCCGCCGCTTTGGCACATTTTCATGATCGCCTATCGGGTTGGCTGGCCGTAGCCTGGGTCGGTGACCGCACTGGATGGCCTCGCAGACCGGTATGTGGACGAGTTCGCCGCGCTGGACCCGTGTCTCGCGGCGATGATGGGGATCGCCGGGCAGGACGCGCGGTTGACCGATTTCGGTCCGGACGGGGCGGCGGCGCGGGCGGGGTTGGCGCGGCGGATGTTGGCGGAGTTGGCGGCGACGCCGGTTGTGGGTGACGCGGAGCGGGCCGCGGCGGCGATGTTGCGGGAGCGTCTTGAGGTGGACGTGGCGGCGGAGGAGTCGGGGGTGCGGGAGTGGTCGTTGGAGACGATCGACGGTCCGGTGCAGCGGTTGCGGACGGCGGTTGAGCTGCTGGATCAGGGGCCGGAGACCGACTGGGAGTCGGTGCGGTCGCGGGTGGCGGCGGTGCCGGGGGTGCTGGCGGGGTTGCGGGTGAGTCTGGAGCGGGAGTGCGGGCGGGGGCGGGTGGCGGCGCGGCGGCAGGTGGTGCGGAACGCGCGGGAGTGCCGGGAGGTGCCCGCGTATCTGGTGGGGTTGGCGGGACGGTACGGGGACGGGCCGTTGCGGTCCGGGTTGGACGCGGCGGCGCGGGAGGCGTCGGCGGCGTTGGTGGAGTTCGCGTCGTTCCTGACGGGCGCGCTGGCGGGCCGGGCCCCGGAGCGGGACGCGCTCGGCGTGGAACGGTACCGGGCGGGGGTGCGTGACTTTCTGGGGACGGAGCTGGATCCGCTGGAGACGTACGCGTGGGGGTGGGAGGAGCTGGCGCGGATCCGGGCGGAGATGGCGGACGCGGCGGAGCGGGTGATGCCGGGTGAGCCGTTGCCGGTGGTGCTGGCGGCGTTGGACTCCGATCCAGCGTACCGGGTGAAGGGCGCGGAGGCGTTCCAGGCGTGGATCCAGGAGTTGGCGGATCGGGCGATCGCGGATCTGGACGGGGTGCATTTCGACATTCCGGAGGCGTTGCGGCGGATCGACTGCCGGATCCCGCCGGTGGAGTCGGGTGTCTACTATCTGGCTCCGGCGGAGGACTTGTCGCGTCCGGGGACGGTGTGGTGGACGGTCGACGACCCGTCCGGTGACATCGTGACGTGGAGCGTCCCGGCGACGATGTTCCACGAGGGTGTGCCGGGCCACCATCTTCAGCTGGGTGTGACGACGTTGAACCCGGTGTTGAACCGGTTCCAGCGGGTGTCGAGTGAGTTGCACCCGGGGCACTGCGAGGGCTGGGGCCTGTACGCGGAGCGGTTGATGGACGAGCTGGGCCACTACGAGGACCCGGCGCACCGTCTGGGGATGCTCGCGGGCGGGCAGCAGTTCCGCGCCGCCCGGGTGATCCTGGACATCGGGATGCATCTGGAGTTGGAGATCCCGGCGGGCACGGGCTTCCACGAGGGTGAGCGGTGGACGCCGGAGCTGGGGTTCGAGTTCCTGCGGGCGCACAGTGGCCCGGTCCCTGACGCGGACGTGGCGTTCGAGATCGACCGTTACCTGGGCCGTCCAGGGCAGGCGATCGCGTACAAACTGGGCGAGAAGATCTGGCTGGAAGCACGAGAGGAATCCCGGCGCCGCGACGGCGCGGCGTTCAACCTGAAGGACTTCCACCGCCGAGCCCTGGACCTCGGACCGATGGGCCTGGACCTGCTCCGCACCGAACTGGCCCGCCCCTGACCCGCCCGGCAGACCACCAGACGGCGGCTCGGACGGCGGGTCACACGGCGGGGCGGGTCACACTGCTCCGGAGGGCCCGAGCCGGGTCCCGGCGGGCGGCGGTGGCACAGGCCGCTTCACGTTCACGGGCGTTGGCGTTGGCGGTGCCGGCGGGGATGCGGGTGGGGACGAGGGCAGGGAGTCGACGCCGGTCTCGCGGAGCCAGCGGCGCGCGCTGTGCCACCGCTGCTCGTCGCTGACGTCCTGGGCGGGGAGCGGTGTGTCGGGAGGTTCGGCGGGTGTGTCGTCGGCGGAGCTGCCGACGTGGCAGGCGCGCTGGTCGCCGGGTTCGACGATCTGTTTCTCGTAGTTCGGGGGCCAGCGCAGGAGGATCCGGCGGCCGCAGGTGGGGCAGGCCCACTCCTCTCGCCCGGACTCCTCGGTCCGGGTCTTCCGCATCTCGTGCGTTCGGAACACGATGGGTCCTCCTTGACCTCGGCGGGTTCCGGCTACCGGGGGTTGTGGGTTTTGTCATTGCCCACGTCAAGGCGGTTAAACGGGATGGACATCGGGCTTTAACGTCCGGTCATGCCCGGCTTGGTGGAACCGGTGGGGGCGGTGAGTCAGAAGGGAGCCGGGAGTCAGAAGGGGTAGGTGGGGATGGTGTCGCGGACGGTGACCCACTGCGACTCGGTGAACGCCTCGATGTTGGCGTCGGGCCCGCCGAACCGTGATCCGTTGCCGGAGGCGCCGACGCCGCCGAACGGGACGTTGGGTTCGTCGCTGATGGTCTGGTCGTTGATGTGGACCATGCCGGTGGGGACGGCGTCGGCGATCCGCATGGCCTGCCCGACGTCGCCGAGGATGCCGAGCGACAGGCCGTACTCGGTGGCGGAGGCCAGCGCTATGGCCTCCTGCGTGGTGGTGAACGGCACGACGGGCGCGACGGGCCCGAACACCTCGCGGGCGTAGGCGGGCATGCCGGGGGTGACGTCGGCCAGGACGGTCGGCCGGTAGAACAGGCCCTCGTGGGTGCCGCCCGCGGCGAGGCGCGCACCGGCGGCGACGGTGCCGCGGACGAGGTCGTCGACGCGGGCGAGCTGGGTGGCGTCGATGATGGGGCCGAGCGCGACGGGTCCGGTGGCGGGGTTGCCGACGGGGAGTTTGTCGGCGTGGTCGGCGAGGGCGGCGACGTACTCGTCGTGGATGCTGTGGTGGACGAGGTGCCGTCCGGCGGTGAGGCACACCTGTCCCTGGTGCAGGAACGAGCTCCAGGCGCCCGCGGACACGGCGTCGGCGACGTTGGCGCCGGGCAGGACGATGAGGGCGTTGTTGGCGCCGAGTTCCAGGTGGGCGCGTTTGAGGTGGCGTCCGCAGACCTCGCCGATGGTGCGTCCGGCGGCGGTGGAGCCGGTGAACGACACGACCCGCACCTCGGGTGCGGCGACGACGGCCTCGCCGGTGGCGCGGCCGCCGGGCAGCAGGTGCAGGAGCCCTTCGGGGAGTCCGGCCTCCTGGAGGATCCGGGCGATGGCGACGCCGCCGCACACGGCGGTGCGCGGGTCGGGTTTGAGGAGGACGGCGTTGCCGAGGGCCAGGGCGGGGGCGACCGACCGCATCGCGAGCAGGAGCGGGAAGTTGAAGGGGGCGATGACGCTGACGACGCCGGAGGGGCGGCGCCGCGACAGGCTCCACCGGGGCTGCGTCGACGGCAGGACCAGTCCCTGGGGGTGGGCGGCGAGGGCGGCGGCCTCGTGGCACAGGTCGGCGGCGTAGCGGACCTCGACCTCGGCCTTGGGGGGGATCGATCCCGATTCCCGCACGATCCAGCCCTGGACCTCGGCGGCGTGGTCTTCGAGGATCCGTCCGGCGCGGCGCATGACGGCGGCGCGTTCCTCGTAGGTGCGGGTGGCCCAGTCGCGTTGCGCGGACGCGGCGGCTTCGGCGGCGTGCTGGACGTCGGTGTCGGCGGCGAGGCCGACGATGGCCAGGGTCGCGCCGGTGGCGGGTTCGGTGACGGTGTGGACGCCGCCGTCGGCCGCGGCCCAGCCGCCGTCGAAGAGCTTCCCCGTCCACGGGGCGGGGTCGAGCAGCGCCATCGGTTCCTCCTCGCGCGGGGTCCCCCCGCGTGCGGCACGCAGATCCCCGGTTACCACCCTCATGGTGCGGGTGGCGCGCGGGAACTTCACCGTTCCACTCAGTGGAAACGCCCGGCGTCGCCGATATTGCGTTGCGGCGGCGGCGCGGCGGGAGCACCCTGGGAAACGCATCGGACGGACAGCATGCCCGTCGCAGATAACGATCTCGTCGCTCTGTGGTCAGAGGTCCGGCACGCCGCGCCGGTCGCCGCGGGTCCGATTCCCGCCGGGATCACCGCCCCGCCCCCGCTGTCACCCTGGGGGCGGGGTCCGTCGCGTGACAGGACGGTCTGGTCGTCGTCTCAGTGTCCGTCGCGGACCACCGCTGACCCGCCGACCCGGGTCGTTTCGCTGGAAACCACGACCGGGCCTCAGGGGCGGTCGGGCAGGGCGTCGGGTGGGTCGGGGGTGGGGTGGTCGGGGGTGGGGAGGGCGCTGGCGATGCAGTCCAGGACGCGGTCCAGGCCGTAGCGGAACTGGTCGTCGGGGGACATGTGCGGGAGCTGCGCGTCCATGACGATGCGTTCGAACATCGGGTAGTCGCCGGTTTTGAGGAGGTCGGTGACGTAGGGGGCGCTCCGCGCCATCCAGCGTTCGGGGGTCAGGCCGCTGTGCGCGATCTCGCGCTTCCATTCGATCTCGTCGCGGACGACTCGCTCGACGTAGCCGGTCAGCATGTCCAGCAGCGCGAACATGGCGTCGATGGGGACGCCGACGTCCAGGGCGCCGAACGCGAACTCCATCAGCCGGAGCCGCTGGGGGCCCAGGGACGCGCGGGGGCGGTGCAGGGCCGCCATCCAGGGGTGCGCGCGCCACACCGCGCGGGTGCGTTCGGCGATCAGGGTGAGGTCGGCGCGCCAGTCGCCGGAGGGACGGTCGGGGACGTTCATCTCGCCGAGGACGTGGTCGGTCATCAGGTCGAGGAGGTCGTCGCGGGAGGGGACGTAGCGGTACAGCGACATCGCGCCGGTGCCGAGGTCGGCGGCGATGCGGCGCATGGACGCGGCGTCCAGGCCGTCGGCGTCGGCGATGCGGATCGCGGCCTCGGTGATCTGGGTGCGGCTGTAGGCGGGCCGTGGGCCGCGTCCCTGTCGTTCGGGCACCGCCCAGATGCTCACGTCGTCGCCGCTCAAACGGGCCTCCTCGTCGTCGTCCCAGAATCCTAGTTGCGTACGTCGTACCCAGTTGTTTACCCTGGCACTCCCAGCAGTTGCGTACATCGTACTCAGAGGAGTGTCCGTGACGGACGAACCGATCGTGGTCGCCGAGGCGCTGCGCAAGCGCTACGGCGACACCCAGGCCCTCGACGGCCTGGACCTCGCCGTCCCCGCCGGGACGGTCTGCGGCATCCTCGGCCCCAACGGCGCGGGAAAGACAACCGGCGTGCGGATCCTGGCGACGCTGGCCGACGCCGACTCCGGCAGCGCCCGCGTCGCCGGGTTCGACGTGGCGGGCCGACCCGACCAGGTGCGGGCCCGGATCGGGCTGGCCGGGCAGTACGCCGCCGTCGACGAGAAACTCACCGGCCGCGGCAACCTGCGCATGTTCGGCCGCCTCTACCACCTGTCGCGGCGCGCCGCCCGCGCCCGCGCCGACGAGCTGCTGGACCGCTTCGACCTCGCCGACGCCGCCGACCGTCCCGTGTCCGGCTACTCCGGTGGGATGCGCCGCCGCCTCGACCTGGTCGCCAGCCTGATCCTGCGGCCCCAGGTGCTGTTCCTGGACGAACCCACCACCGGCCTGGACCCCCGCAGCCGCGGCGAGATCTGGGACAGCATCCGCGAGCTGGTCGCCGACGGCACCACCGTCCTGCTCACCACCCAGTACCTGGACGAGGCCGACCGGCTCGCCGACAACATCGCCGTCGTCGACCACGGCCGCGTCATCGCCACCGGCACCCCCGACGGGCTCAAGGCCTCGATCGGCGACCGCCTCGACGTCGTCCTGGCCGACCCCGCCACGGCGGGCGCCGCCGCCGACACGCTGCACACCCTCACCGGCACCTACCCGGCCCTGGACGGCGCCCGGCTGACGGTGCCGCTGGCCGCCGGGACGGTCCGCCTCGCCGACGTCGTCCGGGAACTGGACCGCGCGGGCGTCACCACCGCCGACGTCGCGGTGCGCCGACCCACCCTCGACGAGGTGTTCCTCCGCCTCACCGGCGACCGCACCCGCGACCCCATCACCGCCGCCGAACAGACCTCAGCCGAGCAGCCACGCGAGGAGGCCGTGCGATGACCCCAGCGACGACCCCGGCGACCACCACGACGATCACCGCGCCCGCGACCCGCGCCGCGCGGGCGCGGTGGGCGCTCACCGACGGCGTCACCCTCATCGGACGCGAGTTCGGCCGGCTGCGGCAGGAACCCGGCGAACTCATCGCCGCCCTGATCTTCCCCGCCATCATGGTCGTGCTGTTCGGGTACGTGTTCGGCAGCGCCATCGCGGTCCCCGGCGGCGGCAACTACCGCGAGTACCTGATGCCCGGCCTGTTCGCCATGGTCACCTTCACCTCCACCGTGGCCGTGACGCTGCGGGTGGCCACCGACGCCTCCCGCGGCGTCATGGACCGGTTCCGGTCCATGCCCGTGGCGCGGTCGGCGGTCCCGTTCGGGCAGACCGGCGCCGACGCCCTGCACGGCGTCCTCGCCCTGGTCATCATGGCCGCCGCCGGGCTGGTCGTCGGGTGGCGCGCCCACCGCGGCATCGTCCCCACCGCCGAGGCGTTCGCGTTGCTGGCGCTGACGCGGTACGCGCTGAGCTGGGCGGGCTGCTACCTCGGGCTGGTGGTGAAGAACGAGCAGGTCGCCGACCAGCTCGTGCCGCTGGTGTTCCCGGTCACGATGCTGTCCAACTCGTTCGTCCCGACCGGCGGGATGCCGACCGTGCTGCGCGTCGTCGCCGACTGGAACCCCGTCAGCGCCCTCACCGCCGCGTGCCGCGACCTGTTCGGCAACCCCGGCGCGCCCGCCGCCGACGCCGCCTGGCCGCTCGCGCACCCCGTCACCGCCACGCTCGGCTGGTCGGTGCTGCTGCTGGCGGTGTTCGTGCCGCTGTCGGTGCGGACCTACCAGCGGCGCGGACGGTGACGCCGGACCGCGACCCGCCGCGACCCCCGGTGACGGGGGCGGACGGGTCGCGGTCCGGTGCTCACACCCCGAACGGAGCCGGGTACTCCACCGTCCCGGACGGGACCTCACCCGGGCCGTCCAGGACCAGCGCCATCAGCGCCTCGTCCGGCACCGGGAACCGCACCGACACCCCCAGCGACGACGCCCGGACGAACCCGAACCGCGGGTAGTACTCCGGATGGCCCAGCACCACCACCAGCCGCTCGCCCCGGCCCGTGGCCGCGCGGGCCGCCGCCGCGTCCAGGGCGGCGCGGACCGCCGCGCCGCCCCCGCCGCGCCGCTGCCAGCGCGGCAGCACCGCCACCGGCGCCAACGCCAGCGCCGCGTCCCCACCGACCCGGCAGCGGGTGACCAGCGCGTACGCGGCGACACCACCTTCCGCCGGACCTGCGGACTCCGCGGGTTCCGCGGGCTCGGCGACGATCGACAGGTCCGGGATCCACGCCGGGTCGGCGCGCAGCGCGTCCACCAGGTCCGCCTCGGCGGGAGTCGGGAACGCCGCCGCCACCGTCGCGCGGACCGCGTCGCGGTCACCGGCCGTCTCCGGCCTGGTCGTCCACCTCATCGGTCTCGCCCCTCCCGCCGGTCCTGCTGATATTTCTGCCGTTGCAGCAGGGTGATGGCCCTGCGGCGGTTCTGGAGTTCGGCGTGCAGCCGCGCGTCGGTCCGCGCCGCCGCCCACTCGTTCTCGCGCTGAAGCTTGCGGTAGCTGTCCAGGCGGCGGCGAGGCAACGCGCCGTCCTCGACCGCGGCCAGCACCGCGCAGCCCGGTTCGGTGTCGTGCGCGCAGTCACCGAACCTGCACCCGGCGGCCAGGTCCTCGACGTCGGCGAACGCGCGTTCCAGGCCCGTGGACGCCTCGAACAGGCCCACGCCGCGCAGCCCCGGCGTGTCGATCAGCACGCCGCCGCCCGGCAGCGGCAGCAGCTCCCGCCGCACGGTGGTGTGGCGGCCCTTGCCGTCCCCGGCGCGGACCGCGCCGGTCGCCAGGACCTCGGCGCCCAGCAGCGCGTTGCCGAGCGTGGACTTGCCCGCGCCGGACGGGCCGACCAGTACGACCGTCCCGGCCAGTACGGCGCGGACGGCGTCGACGCCGTCACCGGTCGCGGCGCTGCACATCGCCACGTCCACGCCCGGCGCGGCCCCGGCGACCCGGTCCCGCGCCTGGTCGGCGTCCGCGGCGGACCGGGCCAGGTCGGACTGGGTGAGCACGACCACCGGCCGCGCGCCGCTCTCCCAGGCCAGCGCCAGCAGCCGCTCGGCGCGGCCCAGGTCCACGGCGACGGCCAGCGACACCGCGATCGCCACGGTGTCGACGTTGGCGGCCAGCACCTGGCCGCGTGAGTCCCGCGCCGCCGACGACCGCACGATCGCGGTCCGGCGCGGCAGCAGCGCCGCGATCGCCGGGCGCCCGTCCGGGCCGTCCGGACGCAACGCCGCCCAGTCGCCCGTGCACGGCGGATCCGATGTGATGGATCCGGTGGCTCCGGTGGAGGCGCGGGTCGGGCCGGTGTCGGTGACCACGTCGCACAAGCCGCGGTCGACCGCCGCGACCCGACCCGGGATCAGCCCGGCGGCGCGGTGGGAAGTGAACTCGTTCTCCAGGGACGTGTCCCAGCCATAGGCGGCCAGGGGCGACGACCCCGCTGAAAAGGATGAAGACAACGGTGGAACCTTCGTGTGAAGGGGCCCCGGCGCGGACGCGTCGCACACACAGAAGAAAAGGGTGCGGGAACCTGTCAGCCGGAGGCCCGGGACATGAGGACGGGCCTGGTGCCGTGTACGGCAACCATCGCAACGACGGCCATGCGTCCTCACCTCCTCACGGGTTCATCCGCGACCTTACCCCCGGCCACGCCGCCGCGCCAACCGAATTACCGGCCGGGACGGATTCGGCGGGGCGCGCCGGAACCAGCGGCGGTGTTCGGAAGTTATGGTGATTTGTGGGGCGGGTCGCGATGAGGGGTCGTGAGACGTGAACGACATCGACGACAAGGGCACCGAGGGCGACGGCACGCCGGACGGGCCCACCGAACCTTCCGGGGTCACCGGGTTCACCGCGGGCACCGGGTTCGGCGCGCGCGCCGGACGGGCCGACCGGGCCGCCGCCGACCTGCTGGAACAGGTCTGGGGCGGGCTGGGCCCCGCCGCCGCGACCGCCGCGCGCACGGCCGCCGGAGCCGCCGAACCCGTCACCTCCGCCGCCCGCGACGCCGCCGCGCTCGCCGCGTCCCGCGTCCTGGAACAGCTGTCGGGGACGCCCGCGATGACCGCGATCGAGCAGGCCGCCCGCGACGCCGCCGTCAGCGCCGCCAGAGCGGTCGCCGAACGCGCCGTCACCGAGGCCCGCGCCGCCGCCGCGACCAACCCCGCCACCGCCGGGGCGTTCGAGGCCGCCACCACCGCGATGACCTACGCCGAACAGGCCGCCCGGCACCCCATGGCGGTCGCCGCGCGCCGCCTGGCCAAGGACAGCCCCCTGGCCCGCACCGTCTCGGCGACCATCTCGGCCGGAGTGTCCGCCACCGTGTCCGCCACGGTGTCGGTCACCGGGTCCTCGCCGGTCGTGCAGGCCGCGACCAGGGTCGTCGTGGACGCCGCCGTCGACACCGTCGCGGGCGCCGCCGCCGACGCCGCCATGATCGTCGGACGGGACGTCGTCGCCCGCGTCGTCCGCGAGACCGCCGAACAGGCCGCCCGCGACCTGGCCGCCGCGCTCCGCGACCGCGCCCGCGACAGCGGGGTCGCCGCCGAACTCGCCCCGCTCACCGACGCCGCCCGTCCCGCCGCCCAGACCGCGGCCCGCGCCGCCGGGGGGCTGCTCGCCGCCGCCACGGGCAGCGCCGTCGCCCGCACCGCCCGCGAACTGGCGCTGCGGACCGTGTCGCGCGCCGCGTCCGCCGCGATCGAGGCCGTCCTGCGCGAACTGATCCGCGACGCCCTCAAACTCGCCCTGAAGGACACCCTGCGCGGCATGATCGTCGGCGTCGCCCGCGACGTCGTCGTCGACACCGCCAAGACCACCTGGACCACCGCCACCCGCCCGGCCACCGTCCAACCGGTCACCGTGCCCGTTCCGGAACCTGTCACGGGGACCGTGGTGATCCAGGCGACCGTGGAACCTCCCGTGGAACCTCCCACGGACGTGTGGGCCGCCGCCACGGGGGACATCAGTGGAGACACCAGTAAGGACACCGCCGGGGACGGCGGGCCCTCCTGACACCGGGGCGGGCCGTCCCCTCACCGACACCGAGGGAGAACCGATGGCCGACACGCTCGACGACGCCGCCGTCACCGACCGGCTGCGTGACCTGCCCGCCTGGAGCCGCGACGGCGACCAGATCCGGCGGGAGGTGACCGCGCCGTCGTTCCTCGCCGGGATCGACGTGGTCACCGACGTCGCCCGCGCCGCCGAGGACGCCGACCACCACCCCGACATCGACATCCGCTGGCGCACCCTGGTGTTCACGCTCACCACCCACAGCGCCGGCGGCCTCACCGGCAAGGACTTCGACCTCGCCGCCACCATCGACCAGATCACCGCCCGCCACGACGCCGAATAGGGGACGGACGGTTCCGGCGCGGGGTCAGTGGGCGGAGAAACCGCCGTCCACGAAGATCGCCTGCCCGGTGACGTAGGCGGCCGACGCCGACGCCAGGAACACCGCCGCGCCCGCGAAGTCCGCGGCCAGACCGTTGCGGCCCGTCAGCGTCCGCTGCGCCAACGCCCGCACCATCGCCGGGTCCGAGGACAGCCGCGCGTTCAGCGGCGTCATCACGAACCCCGGCACCAGCGCGTTCGCGGTCACCCCACGACCCGACCACGCCTCGGCCTGCGACCGGGCCAACGCCACCAGCCCCGCCTTGGACACCCCGTAGGCGCCGCTGGTCACCGACGCGCGGAACGCCTGCTGGGACGCGATGTGGATCAGCCGCCCGAACCCCCGCGCCGCCATCGCCGGACCGAACCGCTGCCCGAGCAGGAACGGGGCGTCCAGGTTCACCGCCATCGTGGTGTCCCACACGTCCTCGCCGAGCTCGTCCATCGGCGGCCGCAGGTTCACCCCGGCCGCGTTCACCACGATGTCCGGCTCCCCGAACGCGGCCGCCACGTCCTCGGCGGCGCGCGCGACCCCGTCCCGCGACCCCAGGTCGGCGGCGACCCACGCCGCCCGGCACCCGTGACCCTCCAACTCGGCGACGGTCGAGGCCAGCTCCGCCTCCCGCCGCGCGATCACCACCACCGACGCGCCCGCCCGGCCCAACGCCTCGGCGATCGCCCGGCCGATGCCCGAGCTGCCGCCCGTCACCACCGCGACCCTGCCCTCCAGCGAGAACAACTCGGCCAGATACGCGGTGGGTGACCGGTGATCGCTCATGGCCGCAC
This sequence comes from Actinomadura meridiana, assembly GCF_039537545.1. Taxonomy (NCBI): domain Bacteria; kingdom Bacillati; phylum Actinomycetota; class Actinomycetes; order Streptosporangiales; family Thermomonosporaceae; genus Actinomadura; species Actinomadura meridiana. The sequence goes on along the minus strand of NZ_BAABAS010000004.1, from coordinate 453,021 downwards.
AGTTTAGAGGGGCGTCACCGGCCGGGCTGGGGCCGTCCTTCGCCGGACGCGTCGCCCGGCGGGTCGCCCGTTGCGGTGTCGGGGTGGGTGTCGGTTTTGGTGGACGTCCTGCGGCGGCGCGTCTCGCGTGCGGCGACGACCACCGCGACCAGGATCGGGGGGAAACGGCCGGGCGGCCACGCCCGGTAGACCAAAGTCGACGCCCCCCGGGGACTCAGGCGAAGCGCCACCGGGTCGCGCCGAACGGCTCGGTGATCCCGACCGCGACGACGGTGTGGAAGGTGAAGCGGAACACGTGCCAGGGCGGCGGGCCCGCGCTCTGCGCGCTGAACGGCGCGGTGAGCGCGTCCCCGTCGACCTGCGCGGGCCAGCCGCCCTCGCGGTATCCGGCGGCGACCGGCTCCAGCACGGCCGGGTCGGTGACGCGCCGCGCGTCGCCCTCCAGGACCACGTCCGCGACCGGGGTCCGGATCGAGAACGTGCACGCCGGGTTGGCCGCCAGGTCACCGGACTTGCGGGTGCCGGGCCCGCTGGTGCAGTACAGGTCGCCCTCGTACCACTGCGCGCCGACGCCCGCGGCGTGCGGGCGGCCGTCGGGGCGGGCGGTGCCCAGGAACACCGGCGTCTCCATCTTCGGCAGCGCCGCGACCAGCGCGTCCCTGACGGTCTCCCACGCCAGTTCCCCGCCGCCGTAGATGTCGAGGTTACGGGCCTCCACGGGCTCACGGTCGGTCATCGTCCTCGCCTGCCTTCCTCGTCCGGGCCCTCCACGGGCGGGTGGGGCCGTCGCGAATGTAGACGGCGCTCGGCGCGTGAACTCATCGGCGCCGCCCTGCGCGGCGGTCCGGGTGACCGTCCGGCCGGTGGCGCGGGTGTAGGGGACGGTGAAGTCGGTCGCGCACGCGCCGGGCGCGGCGGCGTTGACCAGGATCCCCTCGGGGCGCAGCCGTTTGGCGTACTGGACGGTCAGCATGTTCAGCGCCGTCTTGGACGCCGGGTAGGCGACCGACGCCTCCATCCCGGCGAAGTAGTGGTCCGGGTCGGTCATCGCGGTCATAGAGGACGTGCCGCTGGAGATGTTCACGATCCGCGCCGACGACGACCGGCGCAGCAGCGGCAGCATCGCGTTGGTCACCCGGATCACCCCGAACAGGTTGGTGTCGAACACCTGCCGCACGACGTCCAGGTCGGCCTCGTCGGGCAGGTGGGGCGTCCCGCCGGAGATGCCCGCGTTGTTGACCAGCACGTCCAGGCGCCCGGCCGTCGTGGTGACGGTGTGGGCGGCGGCGGTGACCGTGGCGGGGGAGGTGACGTCCACGACGACGGCGCGGGCGTCATACCCGTCGGCGCGCAGCGCGGCGGCCGTGTCCTCGCCCTGGCGGGGGTCGCGGGCGCCGATCAGCACGGTCATGCCGCGCGCGGCGAGCCCTTCGGCGACGGCGCGGCCGATGCCCTTGTTCGCCCCCGTCACCAAGGCCACCGTGGGCGACGCCTGGGGTGCCGGGGCGGGTGCTGGGTCCGCCGGACCCGCCGCGCCGGACACGACGGCCCCGACGGGCCGCGCCTGGTGCTGGCGATGAAACCCGGCGGGGACGGCGGCGGGCTCCTCCCGGAGATCCTGGCCGCCTACGAACACGACCCCGCCGCGGTCCCGGTGGAGATGCTGTTCGGGTACGGGGCGGCGCAGGCGCTGCGCGACGGCCGCGCCGACGCCGCGTTGCTGTACACGCCCCGGCAGGACGTCACGGGCCTGGCCACCGAGCCGCTGCTGGAGGAGGACCAGATCGCGGTCCTGCCGCGCGGGCACCGGCTGGCGGGCCGCACCGAGTTGTCGACCCGCGACCTGGACGGTGAGCCCCGCCCCCGCCTCACCGGCGCGCGGCGCCCCGGGGACGGCCCGCGGATCCAGGACGCCGGGCACCTCATGCAGCTCATCGCGCTCGGCCGCGCGGTGGCGGTGCTGCCCGCGTCGTGGCGGGGGCTGCTGCGCGACGACCTGACGGCGATCCCGGTCCGCGACGCCGACCCGACGACGCTGGTGCTGGCGTGGCCCGAGACGTCCCGGTCCCGTCCGCTGGCGGCGTTCGTGCGGGCCGCGACCACCGCCGCGGCCGAGTTCACCCCGCCGCGACACCCCTCCTGAAAAATTCTTCTGGAGAGATGTCGATCCGGGGCGGGGCCGTGCGACGCACCGGTGAAAGAGCCGATGAGACACCGCACGGAAGGACCCCAGCCATGACCACCCTGAACACCCACCCCACCACCGCCCCCGCCACGTCCGCCGCGGGTGGCGGCGGTTCCCTGCGCCGGGTGCTGTGGGCCGCGCAGATCCTGCTGGCGGCGTTCCTGCTGATCGGCTCGGCGCTGCCGAAGTTCGCCGGACAGTCCGACGCCGTGCGGACCTTCACCGATATCGGCTGGGGCCAGTGGCTGCGGTACGTGACCGGGACCGTCGAGGCCGCCGGGGCGATCGGCCTGGTCGTGCCCCGGCTGGCCGGGCTGGCCGCGACCGGGCTGATCGGCCTGATGGGCGGCGCCGTCCTCACCCAGCTGCTGGTCCTGGAGCCGGTGTGGAGCCTGCTGCCCGCCGTGTTCGCGGTCGTGTTCGCGGCGGTCGCGTGGGACCGGCGCGCCGAGTCCCGCCAGGTGCTGCGCTCGCTGCGCCGCGCCCCGTCCCGCACCCCCTGACCCCGGGCCGATGATCCGCCGGACGGTCCGCCGCCCGGTCCGTCCGGCGACATCCGCGCGACGACCCGGCGGATCGGTCGCCGGACGGACCGTCCTCACCCGTCCTGGCCCCGTGTTCACCCGGCGCGGGTCAGGACGGCGGCCAGGTGATGAGGGTGTGCCCCCAGGTGAGGCCCGCGCCGAAACCGGCGATCAGGACCAGGTCGCCGGGCGCGACCCGGCCCGCCCGCAGGGCCCGGTCCAGCGCGTAGGGGAGGCTGGCCGCGCCGATGTTCCCCACGTCGTACCCGGAGATCGCCAGCTGCGCCGGGTCGAGCCCCGCGTCGGGCGCCAGCGAGGCGACCAGTCGCGGGTTGGGCTGGTGCGGGACGACCAGCGCCAGGTCGGCGGGCTTGACCCCGGCGGCCTCGGTCGCCTCGGCCACCAGCCGGGGGAAGATCCCGGCGATGAAGTCGCGGGTGGCGCGGCCGTTCATGTGGATGGTGTGTCCCCGGTCGGCCAGGGTGTCGGCGCTGGCGGGACGGCGGCTGCCGCCCGCGGGGATCAGGACGTCCCCGGCCTGCGAACCGTCCGCGCCGAGCGTGACCGGGCCGAGCCCGTAGGGCGGGGCGGACGGGCCGAGGACGGCGGCGGCGGCGCCGTCCCCGAACAGCGCGGTGGTGCCCCTGTCGGCGGGGTCCAGGAACCGCGAGTACACCTCGACGCCGATAACCAGCGCGTGCGGCGCGGCCACCGGCTGGGCGGCCAGCCACCCGACCGCGGTCTGTAACCCGTAGACGAACCCGGCGCACGCGGCGGCGATGTCGAACGCGGCGGCGTCGCGGGCGCCCAGCAGCGCCTGGACGCGGCACGCGGTGGACGGGCCGAGCTCGTCGGGGGTGGAGGTGCCGAGCACGATCAGGCCGATGTCGGCGGCCTCCAGGCCCGCCGCCCGCAGGGCCCGTCCGGCGGCGGCCGCGGCCAGGTCGGAGGCGGCCTGCTCGGGCGCGGCGACGTGCCGGTGGCGGATGCCGGTGCGGCGCTCGATCCACGACGGGTCGAGGCCGAGGGAACGCGAAACGTCCTCGCTTCGCACGCGCCGGGACGGGAGATACGCGCCCGTACCCCGAATCGCCCACGACCTTTCCCCGTTGTCGAGCCGTCCGGAATTGGGTCGGTCATGCCGCGATCTGTGCTCGGGCCCGATCATTTCACGCTCCCCTCGTCCGGCGTTCCCGCCGGTGATAACGGTCGGCCCGTCGTCCGCGACCCCCGCGCGGTCCCGCCTCTCCACGGGCGCGCGTGACGTGCTCATACCACTGAGGGTTGCCAGGCCGATCCCTCGTGTGAATAATCCCATTTCACCGTTTATGTGCCATACCTGTGAGCTAAGTAGGCTTTATCCGAAAGGCAATGTGAGTCTTCCTTCCAGGTAAGGAGACCCCGGGTGTTCTCTGCTCCGCGTCCGGCCGAAACCCCCCATACCGACACCCCTGCGACCGACTTGCGGACCATCATCATCAATTCCGGACTGCTCCATTCCGGTGACTCCTGCGCCTTCCTTTTCGCCGGGACCGGCGCGACCGCCGTCCCCGACCTGCCCGCGCTGACCCGCAACGGGCGCTTCTCCGGAGGCGGGCATGGGCACGGCAACGGACACGGCGATTGGCACGGCAGTGGGCACGGCGCCGGGGACGGGGTCGCGCGGGCCGTCGCCGACGTGCTGGACGCCGTCCAGGAAGGGCTGCCCCGCACCCGGTGGCCGTCGCTGCGCGCCGTCCTGCTCGACGACCCCGCCTCCTACCGCGCCGCCGCCGCCCGCGTCCCCGGCGTCGCGCAGCTCGCCGGATACGCCGCGTCCCTCGCCGTCGACCGGGCCCTGCGCGCCAGCGGCGTCCACCCCGCCTACGCGGTCGGGCAGAGCTTCGGGGAGATCGCCGCGCTCGTCGCCGCGGGCGCGTTCACCATCGCCGACGGCGCCCGCATGGCCGTCAGCCTCGTCGACGTCCTGGGGCGGCGCGGCCGGGGCGGCGGGATGGGCCTGCTGGAGTCCGGTGAGGACGGCGCGCAGGCGTGCATCCGCGCCGCCGCCGCCCCGCAGGTCGTGGTGGCGTGCCTGAACGCGCCGTCGGCGACGGTCGTGTCCGGGCCGCAGGGGCCCCTGGAACGGGTGCTGGAGGTCGCGCGCGGCAGGGGAGTGCGGGCGGTGCGGCTCGCCGTCCCCTACCTGTCGCACCATCCGGCCATGGCCGGTGCCGACGACGAGTGGTACGCCCTCATCCGCCGGTTCCCGCAACGGCCCCTGGAGACGCCGGTGCACTCGCCGGTGCGGGGCCGCGCCTACCGGGACGGCGACGACCTGCACCGCGCCCTGGCCGACTGCATCGTCAGACCGGTGCGGCTGCCCGCCGCGCTGCGCGCCGTCCACGAGGCGGGCGCGACCGTGTTCGCCGAGGCGGGCGCCGGTGAGGCGCTGTGCCGGTGCGCGCGGCTGACCGTCCCCGGCGCGCGGACCCTGACCCCGCTGCGCACCCGCCCCTGACCTGACAGCCGCACGGAACCGTTCGGGGGAACGTTCCGAGGAATGGAGAGCCGTGGACACCGCCGTCAATCCCGCCGCCGCCGCCGATCGGGGGCTCGTCCGGTTCGTGCGCGGGGCGTTCCTGGACGCCGAGGTCCGGGCGCGTCTGGACGCCGCCGTCCCCGACGAGTACTTCACCTACCCCGACGGGCTCACCGTCCGGGAACGGCAGGCCCTCACCTACCAGCGGCTGCGCGCCGCTGGCCGTGCCGCGCCGCCCGCCGACCGGCTGCTGGACGACCCCCCGGCGCTGTGCGCGCTGCTGGCACGCGCCGCCGTCGCCGACCCCGCCCTGTTCCACGTGATGCTGCTGCACTACACCCTGGCGCTCGGCCCCATCCTGCGGTTCGGCGCCGCGCAGGACGGCCCCCGCGCCGCCCGCGACGCCCTGACCGGCATGGACTCGTTCGGGACGCTGCTGATGACCGAGGTCGGCCGCAGCAACAGCCACCTGTCGCCCCGCACCGTCGCCCGCCACGACCCCGCGTCCGGCGGGTTCGTGCTCAGCACCCCCGACGGGCCCGCCGCCAAGTTCCCCACCAGCACCGCCCACCCCGACCTCCCCAAGACCGCCGCCGTCTACGCCACCCTCGTCCACGACGGCGCCGAACGCGGCGTGTTCGTGTTCGTCGCGCCGCTGCGCGGCCCCGGCGGCACACCCGCGCCCGGCGTAAGGATTCTGGCGGCCCCCGAGACCAGCGGCCTGCCCGTCGACTACGCCGCCGTCCGGCTGGACGACCTGACCGTCCCCTACGAGGCGTGGCTGCGCGACGGCGCGTCCATCACCGCCGACGGCGCCTTCCGCGACCCGGCCGGGACGGCGGCCGCGCGGCTCACCCGCTCGATGGGCATCGCCCCGCCGGTGTGGCGGGGCGTCATCTGCGCGTCGGCCGCGATCGCCCGGGCGTCGGCCGGGATCCTGCTGGCGCACTCGGCGGGCCGCGGCACCCTCGGACGGCTCGCGCCCCGGCGGCCGCTGACCGACTACCGCAACCAGCGCGAGGCCGTCCTGGGCGCGGTGGCCGCCGGTTACGCGCTCACCGCCGTCGCCCACCACGTCGCCTCCGCGCCCGCCGCCGCCCCGGCCGGTGCCGGGCCCGACACCGCGTGGGCGCCGTGGTCGGCCGTCGACCGCGACCTGGCGCTGCTGAAGACCGCCGCGACCGTCCAGGCGGACCGCACCGTGACGGCGTGCCGCACGCACTGCGGCGCGCCCGGCTTCGCCGCCACCGAACGCCTCAACGCCTACCGTGGCCTCACCCACGCCTACGCCACCGCGGGCGGCGACAACGAACTGATCCTCTACGACACCGCCCGCGCCATGGCCGACCTGGACCGCTACACCCCACCCGACCCCGGCGCCGCGCCCGGGGGCGGGGATCTGGCGTCTCTGGACGGGTGTCTGGGCCTGGCCGCGGCCACGGAACGGCGGATGCGCGACCGGCTCGCCGCGCGGGTCGAGGCCGCCCGCCGGTCCGGCGACGACCCGTTCACCGCCTGGAACGACAACCTCGCCCTGGCCGCGCGGACCGCCACGGCCTGCGCCGACCGGATCGTCCTGGAGATCCTGCGCGCCGCCGCCGACACCGGGCCCGCCGCGCTGCGCCCCGTCCTGGGCCTGCACGCCCTCAACCTGCTCGGCCGCCGCGCCGCCGACCTGCTCAACGAGGGCGTCCTGCCGCCCGGGGGCCTGGACGGGCTGGGGGCCGCGCGGCGCCGCGTCTGCGACGACCTGGCGCCCCACGCCGCCGACCTGGCCGCCGCGTTCGACCTGCCCGCGCCGATCACCGCCCCGACCGCGTTCCTCGCCGACATCTGACCCGGCAAGCCTTGGCGTGGGCCCCCGGGTGAGGCTCGGGGGGAGGGGTAGGACGGGGAAAACCGCACGCCACGCCGCGAATTTGCCAAGGATGCGGGGGAACCAGTGTGAGATGGCTACCGTTCTCGTAAGACAGATGAACACGAGCGGGTGACAACCGGCCCGCAAAGGCCGATACGGGAGGTAGACACAGTGGGAGTCAGTCTGAGCAAGGGCGGCAACGTCTCGCTGACCAAGGAGGCTCCAGGACTGACCGCCGTCGTGGTCGGACTGGGTTGGGACGTGCGGACCACGACCGGCACCGACTTCGACCTGGACGCCAGCGCGCTGCTGTGCTCGGCGGAGAACAAGGTCCTGTCGGACCAGCACTTCGTGTTCTTCAACAACCTCAAGAGCCCCGACGGATCCGTCGAGCACACCGGCGACAACCTCACCGGTGAGGGCGAGGGCGACGACGAGCAGATCAAGGTGGGGTTGAGCACCGTCCCCGCCGAGATCACCAAGATCGTTTTCCCGGTGTCCATCTACGACGCCGACGGCCGCCAGCAGAACTTCGGTCAGGTCCGCAACGCCTTCATCCGCGTGGTGAACCAGGCCGACAACAGCGAACTCGCCCGTTACGACCTGTCGGAGGACGCCTCGACCGAGACCGCGATGGTGTTCGGCGAGCTGTACCGCAACGGCGAGGAGTGGAAGTTCCGCGCCGTGGGCCAGGGGTACGCCTCCGGCCTGGCCGGTATCGCGTCCGACTTCGGCGTCAACGTCTGACCTTCGGCGTCGCGGACCGGCGTGTCGGCGTGAGCGGCGGGGCGTCCCGGGCCCGTCCCCCGGGGGCGCCCCGCTCGCACGTCCGGCCGCGGCGTCCAGCAGCCCATCCACGCGTTCGGGCAGGCGGCCTTCGCGCGGGGCGGGCGGGGGACGGTCTTCCGCCTCCGGTGATCCTGCGACAATGAGGGCATGACCGAGCGCGGGCCCATCGACTACTGGCTGTCGGACATGGACGGGGTGCTGGTGCACGAGGGACGACCCGTCCCCGGCGCCGCGGAGTTCATCGGCCGCCTGTCGGCCTCGGGCAAACCGTTCCTCGTCCTCACCAACAACTCGATCTACACCCGCCGGGACCTGTCGGCGCGGCTCGCGACGGCGGGCCTGCGCGTCCCCGCCGAGTCGATCTGGACGTCCGCGCTTGCCACCGCCCGGTTCCTCGCCGACCAGCGCCCCGAAGGGTCGGCGTACGTGATCGGGGAGGCGGGCCTGACCACGGCGCTGCACGAGGCGGACTTCGTCCTCACCGACATCGACCCCGACTACGTCGTCCTCGGCGAGACCCGCACCTACAGCTTCTCCCAGATCACCCGCGCGATCCGGCTGATCGAGGGCGGCGCCCGGTTCGTCGCCACCAACCCCGACCCGGTCGGCCCGTCCCCGGAGGGCTCACTGCCCGCCTGCGGCGCGGTCGCCGCGCTGATCACCCGCGCGACGGGCGTGGAACCCTACTTCGTCGGGAAACCCAACCCGCTGATGATGCGGACCGCGCTGAACGTCGTCGGCGGGCACAGCGAACGCACCGCGATGGTCGGCGACCGGATGGACACCGACATCGTCGCGGGCGTCGAGGCCGGGCTGCGGACGTTCCTGGTGCTGACGGGCGTGACCCGCAAGGACCAGATCGCCCGGTTCCCGTTCCGCCCGCACAGCGTCGTCGCGTCCGTCGCCGACCTCGTCGACCTGGTCTGACCGGCCCGGGGAACCGCGTGCGCACGATCCGTCAGGCGGGCACCCGCGAGCTGGAGGTCCGCCGGTCCCGGTTCGTGTGCACCCTCACCCGCGCCGCCGGACCCGACGAGGCCGCCGAGTTCCTGGCCGGGCACCGCCGCGCCCACCGCGACGCCACCCACAACTGCACCGCCTACGTCGTCGGCGAGCACGGCGAGATCACCCGCAGCAGCGACGACGGCGAACCCGCCGGGACGGCGGGCGTCCCGATGCTGGAGGTGCTGCTGCGCCGCGGCCTGACCGGCACCGTCGCGGTCGTCACCCGCTACTTCGGCGGCGTGAAACTCGGCGCGGGCGGCCTGGCCCGCGCCTACGGGCACGCCGTCGCCACCACCGTCGACGCCGTCGGCGTGGTCGAACTGTGCCCGGTGGTGACGGTCACGGTCACCGTGGAGCACGCGTTGACGGGACGGTTCCTCGGCGACCTGCACGCCCGCGGTGTCCGGCCCGGCGAGGTCCACTACGGGCGGGACGTGGAGACCGACGTCGCCGTCCCGGCCGCGGAGCTGGAGGAGTTCGAGGCTTGGGCCGCGCAGGTCACCGCAGGCCGCGCGACCCTGCGCCGCGGCGCCCCCGGCTACATCGAGGTCCCCGTCACCCCCTGACCCCGGGCCACCCGCCCCCGCCGAACCCGACCCCCGGGCTCTGGGCGCCTGGGCGGGTGCTGGGCTAGCTGCCGAGGCTTTCCAGGGCGACGTCCAGGCGCTGCGCGAGGGTTTCGAGTTGTTCCTCGTTCGCGCCGGTGTCGAACTCGGCGATCACCGCGCTGCGGGTCGTGACGACCAGGGCGTCCTCGGGGTCGTCGCCGCGGCCGGGATCGTCGGGGACGACGGCGGCCCGTCCCGCGACCACCACCAGCGCCGCGTCGCGGTGCGCGGAGGCCAGCAGGGCGTGCAGGTGCTCGGCAGTGATCGTCGGCATGCGGTGACCTCCAGATGTCGTCCTCACCCGGTCGGCGGTGGCGCCCGGCCGGTCGCTGCGGTCAGGGTCGGCGGCCGACACCGGTGGCGAACTCCCGGGCGCGGCCCCGGCCACCGGCGCGCGGCGACAGCGGCGGCGTGCCGCGGCCCGCGCCGGTCCGCAGCCCCTCCAGGAACTCGGCGATCGCGTCCCGGGCAGTGTGCCGCGGCGTCCACCCGAGCACCTCACGGGCCCGCGACACGTCCATCAGCGGGACCCGCAACGCCAGGTCGAGCAGGCCGGGGGAGGCGGGCACCAGGTGCAGCGCCCACGCCGCCGCCAGCGCCGCCCGCACCCCGCCGACCGGGACCCGCACGGTGCGGGCGTCCAGGAGGTCGGCGAGTTCGGCGGCGTCCAGGACGGGGTCGGCGGCGATGTTGAACGCGCCGCGCGCCTCACCGACGGTCGCGAGCCGGAACGCTTCGCCCGCGTCCGCCGAATGCAGCGCCTGGAGCCGCAGCCCCGCCAGATCCGGGACGGCGGGGATGAGCCCCGGGCGCGCGAGACGGCCCGGTAGGAGGGGACCGGCGAACAGGCGGCGTTGCTGCGCCGCCGACCGCCGCTCGAAGATGAACCCCGGCCGGATCCGCACGACGCGGCACCCCGGGTGCGCGGCCTCGAACGCGTCCAGGAGCCGCTCCACGTAGGCCTTCTCGCGGCTGTAGGCGGCGCCGGGCCAGCCGTGCGTCGGCCACGTCTCGTCGACCGCCCGGTCCTTGGGGCCGGGCGAGTACGCGCCGATCGACGACGCGTACACCAGCGCCCCGACCCCGGCGCGGGCGGCGGCGTCGAACACGCGGGCGCTGCCGACGGCGTTGGTGTCCCAGGTCACCGCCGGACGGTGCGTGGGCTGGAACAGCCACGCCAGGTGCACCACGACGTCGGCGCCGCGCAGCAGCGGCACCAGGTCGGTGTCGGTGACGTCGGCCTCGGCCCACTCGACCTTTCCGTGGTCGTCCAGGCTGGTGTTCGGGTCCGGCGCGCGGCGCGCCAGGCCCGTGATGGCCGTGACGGCCGGGTCCGCGGCGAGCGCGCGGACCGTGTTGGTGCCGATGTTGCCGGTGGCGCCGGTGACGACGACGCGCATGCCGATCCCCCCTCGTCGGCCGTCCCGCGGGGCCGCCCCCCGCGCGAGGTGGACGGGATCGCCCCATTCCCGCCTCCCGCCGATCTATGCGCCCCCGGCCGGGAAGCGGGCCGGGGGAGGGGGCGTGGGGGCCTTCTCGGGGTCAGGCGGGTCAGGCGGGTTGGGTGCCGTCGGGGCGGCAGTGCAGGCACGGCCGGTATCCGGCGGCGCGCGCGGCGGCCAGGGTCCCGAACCCGCGCCGGTGCGCCGCCGTGATCCGCCGGGCGTCACCGCACGTCGGGTAGCACACGATGCCGGTGGTGTCGCTGCCGACCAGCCGGACGCCGCGCCGCGCCAGGTCCACCGCCTCGTCCACGTCGACGTCCTCGCCGCGCAGCAGCCGCTCCTTGGCCGGGCCGCCGAACACGTAGTCGCCGAGCGTCCCGTCCGAACGGGTCACGCGGTGGCAGGGGATCAGCAGCGGGACCGGGTTGCGGCCCAGCGCCGACCCCACCGCCCGGACCGCCTTCGGCCGACCCGCCTCCCGCGCCACCCACGCGTACGGGCGGGTCTGGCCGCGTGGGATCCGCGCCGCCGCCCGCAACACGGCCGCCTCGAACTCCGACAGGCCCCGCAGGTCCAGCGGCAGCGCACCCAGCCGCCCGGTCCGCAGCGCCGGAACCAGCCCGGCGGGTGGACGCGCGGCGGGCAGCAGCGGCCGCGCGAACCGGGCACGGAACGCCGCCGTGAACTCCGCGTCGTCCATCCCGGCGCGCAGGTAGGCGACACCGTGGTCGGTGAACGCGACCCGCACGCCGTCCAGCGGGCCAGCGACGTGGACGCGGCGGGCGGCGACACGGTCCAACAGGGTCGGGGGAGCGTCGGCGACCAGCCCGGCCAGCTCTCCGGTCAGATCATTGGTGAGGTCATTGGTGAGGTCGTGGGTCAGGGGGTCGGGTGCCCCGTGGGTGGGATCGGTGCGAGTCATCTGGTACCCCCTTCGAGGTGGTGCGGGCCGGACTCGGCCCGCACGGACGCGCCGCCCTCGGCATTCTGGTCGGTGCGGCCGTCCGTGCCGTGGTCTGCGCCGTGGTCTGCGCCGTGGTCTGCGCCGCGGGCGGCGCGGAGGGTGCGCAGGCGGGACAGGCCCCGGGAGATGTGCGATTTGACGGTGCCCTCCGGTATGCCCAAGACCACGGAGATCTCCGCGACGGGCAGGTCGGTGACGTGGCGCAGGACCACCGCCGCGCGTTGGGCGTCGGGGAGTTCGGCGAGCAGCCCGGCCAGTTCACGGCCCGTCTCGTGGCGGGCGGCGGTGTCCTCGACGTCCTCGCCCGGGTCCGGCGGGTCCGGGGCGTCGTCCAACGGGCCCGGCTGCGGGCGGCGCGCCGCCGACCGCAGGGTGTTGCGCCACACGTTCGCCAGGATCGTCAACAGCCACGCCCGGGGACGCAGCTCCGCGACCCGCTCCGGCCCGTACCCGCACAACGCCCGGTAGGCGCGCAGGAACGCCTCGGCCGACAGGTCCTCCGCCTCGGCCCACCGCCCGCACAACCGCAGCGCCGTGGAGAACACCGCGCCCCGGTACGCCTCGTACAGGGCCTCGAACCCGGCGTCCAGGTCCCGCGACAGCGCCGCGACGACCCGCGCGGCCGCCGCGTCACCCTCCCGACCACCGTCCGGGCCGGGCGGGGCGGGGGGCGCAGTCTCGTCCGTAACCGTCACATCCGTTCAACACCGGCACGACCGGCCGCGTTGCAGCCGCGCCACGATCGGCGGGCGCGGGCGGTCAGGCGAGCCATCCTGGACGGATCATGCCCGTCTCGTAGGCCAGCACCACCAGCTGCGCCCGGTCCCGCACCCCGACCTTGGCCAGGATCCGGCTCACATGCGTCTTGGCGGTCGCGGGGGACAGCACCAGCCGCCCCGCGATCTCCTCGTTCGACAGGCCCGCCGCGACCAGCTCCAGCACCTCCCGTTCCCGGCCCGTCAGCACGTCCAGCCGGCCGGTGGGGGGCGGTGGGGCGGTGATCCGGGACGCGAACTCGGCGATCAGCCTACGCGTCACCGTCGGCGCCAGCAGCGCGTCGCCCCGCGCCACCACCCGCACCCCGTGGATCAGCTCGGACGGCTCGGTGTCCTTCACCAGGAACCCGCTGGCGCCCGCCTTGATCGCCCCGTACACGTAGTCGTCCAGGTCGAACGTCGTCAGGATCACCACCCGGACGGCGGTCAGCCGCGGGTCGGACATGATCTGGCGGGTGGCCGCCAACCCGTCCAGGACCGGCATGCGCACGTCCATCAGCACCACGTCGGGCAGTGTCCGGGACGCCTCCCGCACGGCCTGTTCCCCGTCCCCGGCCTCGGCGACGATCTCGATGTCGTCCTCGCCCTCCAGGATCGACCGGAACCCCGCCCGGACCAGCGTCTGGTCGTCGGCCAGCATCACCCGGATCACACGTCCCCCTCCATCGCCACCGGTTCCCCGTCCCGTTCGCCACCGTGTTCGTGCGGATCGTGTTCGTGCGGGCTGTATTCGTGCGCGCTGTATTCGTCGGGGGCGTCCAGGGGGAGTCGTGCCCACACCCGGAATCCGCCCTCCGGGCCCGGCCCCGTGGCGAGTTCCCCGCCGACGGACGCGGCCCGTTCGCGCATGCCCCGCAGCCCGTTCCCGTCCGTTCCGTCCGTGTCGGTGGGGCCGTGTCCGTCGTCGTCGACCTGCACGATCACCGCGTCCGGTACTCGGCGGACCTCGACGGTCACGACCGTGGCGGCCGCGTGCCGGACGACGTTGGTCAACGCTTCCTGCACGATCCGGTATCCGGCCAGTCCGACCGGCGCGGGCAGTTCCGCAAGCTCCGCCGTGTCCGCGGCCTCACCGGCGCGGCGCACGCTCAGCCCGGACGCCGCGGTCTGCGCCAGAAGATCGTCCACCCGTGCCAGGGACGGTTGTGGCGCCGCCACTCCCGTCCCGTCCGGGCCGCCGGTGTCGGCGTCGACGTGGCGCAGGACGCCCAGCACGCCGCGCAGCTCCCGCAGGGTGTCCTTGCTGGCCGCCTTGATCGCCTCCAGTGCCGCGTACGCGCGGTCCGGGTCGTCGCGGCGGTGCAACGCCGCCCCGGCCTGCACGTTGATCAGCGAGATCTGGTGGGCCAGGACGTCGTGCAGCTCCCGGGCGATCCGCAGGCGTTCGGCGATCGCGCGGCGCCGCGCCTCCTCCTCGCGGCTCCGTTCGGCCTCCGCCGCGCGCCGCTCGGCGGCCTCGGCCCGGTCACGGCGGCTCCGCACGTACTGCCCGAGCCCGATCGTCAGCAGCAGCACCAGCGACAGCGCCACCACGCCCCGCGCGTCCACGACCGCCTGCGGGTCACCGCCGTCGCCGCCGCCGCGCGCCAGCGACACCGTCAGGAACCCCGCGTTCACGACGATCACGGCGCCCAGCGACACCGCCAACCGGCACTCCACCGCCGCCGTGAACAACGCCACCCACAACACCAGCCCGAGCGGGCCGTCCGGATACCCCAGCGGGTAGTACAGCGGCGGCGCCACCGTCGCCACCACCAGCACCAGCACCGGATACCGGCGCCGTACCGCCAGCGCCGCCGTCGCCACCACGATCACCGCGAACCCGCCCGGCCACAACGCGCGGTCCTCGGGCTTCTCGGCCACGGCGCTCATGACCAGCGTGCCCGCCAACATCGCCACCGCGAACACCACGTCCGCGACCCAACCGCGCGGCCACCACCTCGGCGCCCGCAACGCACCCGGCAGGCGGGGGCGGCGGCGCGGGGGCGTGGTCACGCGCCCCACCGTAGTTCAGCGAACCGGCCCACACCCCTGACTTTCGGCAGTAACACCGCAGTTCACCGGCTTGTAGCGTAGAACGGGTGAACGTCCCGGCGACCACCTCCCCGCGCACCGGTATGCCCGGCGCGCTGCGCCGCGCCGTCCGCCGACCCTCCCGGTCCGCGCTGATCAAAGACCTCGTCCTGTACGTGGTCCTGGCGTTTCCCGTCGCGAGCGGAACGATCTCACCGGCCGACCCCGGGCACCTGTCCTGGTGGTTGCCGTTGGGTGGTCTCGTCGTCCTGGGCGCCGCGATCGCGGTGTCACGGACGTGGCCCACCGCCGCGCTGCTCACGGCGATCGTCCTGATCAGCGTCCACGGCAACTTCACCTTCGCGATGCCCGTCCTGGCCTACCTGACGGGACGGCGCACCAACCGTGCGCAGCCGCTGTTGTGGGGGTTCGCGGCCGTGTCCCTCGGGGGCGCCGGCCTGGCCATCGTCCGGGGGATGGACGTCACGACCTGGTTCCCGTCCACCGTGTGGCTGGTCCTGCTCGGGGTCCTGCCCTGGCTCGTCGGCCGGTACTGGCGCCAGTACCAGGAACTGCTGCGCGCCGGGTGGGAGCGTGCCGAGCACCTCGAACACGAGCAGCGGATCACCGCCGAACGTGAACGGCTCCGCGAACGCGCCCGCATCGCCCAGGACATGCACGACTCCCTCGGCCACGAACTCGCCCTCATCGCCGTCCGCGCCGGGGCCCTCCAGGTCGCGGCCGGTCTCGACGACCCGCACCGCGCCGCCGCCGCGCAGCTCCGCGCGGGCGCCGCCGAGGCCACCGAGCAGCTCCGGGAGATCATCGGCGTTCTCCACGAGGACACCGGGCCCGCCCCGGACGGCCCGACCCTCCACGCGCTGGACCTCGACGGGACGTCCCCGGACGGGGTGTCGCCGGTGCGGCCCGCCCGCGAGAGCATTCCCGAACTCGTCGAACGCGCCCGGGCCTCGGGCGTTCCCGTCCGCCTCACCGACGATTCCGCGCCCTGCGACGGGTCCGGCGAGCCCGGCCCGTCGAGTGCGTCCGGCCTGTCCAATGCGTCCGGGTTGCCGAGTGCGTCCGGGTTGCCGGACGGTCTGGCGCCGATGGTCGCGTTGGCCGCGCACCGGATCGTCCAGGAAGCCGTCACCAACGCCGCCAAACACGCCCCGGGAGCCGCCATCACCGTCCACCTCGCCCACCGGGAACCCGCCCCCGACCAGCCCGGCATGATCACCGTGACGGTCACCAACGAACCGCCGTCCAGGGAACCCGCCCCGGCCACGTCCGGCGGGCACGGGCTCACCGGCCTCACCGAACGGGTCCGGCTCCTCGGCGGGACCCTGCGCGCGGGGCCGACCTCCGATGGCGGCTTCACCGTCACCGCCGACCTGCCCACCGCCACGCCCGCGCCCACCGCCCGGACCGCGCTGCGGACCGCCCTCGGCCTCACCACCCCCGCCCCGGGACACTGGCCGTCCGAGTCGGCGCGCCGACTCGACCACAAACGCCGCCAGGTCCGCCGCGGGCTCATCACCGCCATCGCCGTCCCGACCGGGCTCATGGCGGTTCTCGGCGCCATCATGGCGGGTTACTACATCTTCGCCACCCTCAACTCCGTCCTGCCACCCGGCGACTACGCCGCCCTGCGCGTCGGCGCCCCCCAGACGACCGTCGAGGACGCCCTGCCGCGCATGGAGGCCATGGGCGCCGACGTCGTCCGCACCTCCGTCACCGAACCCCCGCACGCCGACTGCCGCTACTACCGGCCCGACGCCAGCCTCATCGGCGTCAACCGCTACTACCGGCTCTGCTTCACCGACGGCCGCCTCACCCACAAAGACTCCTACGACACCAACCGGCTCAGCTCCGACCACCCCAACGACACCGACCAGCGGAGGAACGCCCAGTGATCCGGGTCCTGCTCGCCGACGACGAGGCCATGATCCGCGCGGGCGTCCGCGCGATCCTGACCGCCGACCCCGGCATCGACGTGGTCGCCGAGGCCGCCGACGGCCACCAGGCCATCGACCTCACCCTCCGGCACCGCCCCCAGGTCACCCTCCTCGACATCCGCATGCCGCGCCTGGACGGCCTGGCCGCCGCCGCGGAACTGCGCCGTGTCGCCCCGGACACCGCCGTCCTCATGCTCACCACGTTCGGGGAGGACGACTACATCGCCCGCGCCCTGTCCGGCGGCGCCAGCGGCTTCCTCCTCAAGTCCGGGGACCCCCACGAGCTCATCGCCGGTGTCCGCGCCGTCGCCGACGGGGCCGCCTACCTGTCGCCCAAGGTCGCCCACCGGGTCATCACCGAACTCGGCGGCGGCCGTCTCACCGGCGGCACCCGCGCCCGCCGCCGCACCTCCGGCCTCACGCCCCGCGAACGCGACGTCCTCGCCCTGCTCGGCGCCGGGCTGTCCAACGCCGAGATCGCCACGCGTCTCCACGTCGTCGAGGGCACCGTCAAGGCCTACGTCAGCACCATCCTCACCCGCCTGGACGTCCGCAACCGCGTCCAAGCCGCCGTCATCGCCTACGAGGCCGGACTCGTCGACGGCATCGACGACACCCACGGCCCGGCCTCACCGACACGCTAGGGGAGCGGACCGCGCCGTCCGGCCACACCGCCCATGACATCCGGCATCGTCACCTCCGCCGCCGTCACCTCCGCCCCCTGACCCGCCCCCGCCCGCGCCGCCACCCGCCGCTCGGGGTCAGGCGGGCCCGTCCCCGCGCCGAGGTTCGTCATTGGGATACCGCCGGTCGCCGGGCCCGCACCCAGCAGGGCCGCGCCCACCGCCGCGCCCCGCACCGCCACCACAAGTGGCCGTAGTACCACCGCGAGCAGCATCACCGCCAGGGGAGCGACCACCACCCCGACCAGGAACCCCGCCGCCACGTCATGCGGATAGTGGACGCCGACGAACACCCGCGAGAACGCCATCAGCGCCGCCAACGGCAACACCAGCCCCGCCAACGCCCGCCACGCCACCACGATCACCGCCGCCGACGCCGCCGCGATCGTCGCGTGATTACTCGGGAACGACCAGTCACCCGGCGACGGACACGCCGCGATGTGCACCGCCCCCGACACCGCCCGGCACGGCCGCTCCTCCTTGATCGCGTCCTTCGACACCTCACTCACCAGATACGCCGCCACCACCGCGAACGGCGCCGCCAACGCCAACCCCATCGCCCGCGCGTCCCGGCCCCGCGCCCGCCACCAGCCCGCCACGAACAACACGGCGAACAACAGCAACCCCGCGTTCGTACCGACGTCCGCCACCGAATGCACCCACGACGGCGTCCCGTCCGCGAACTCGGTGATGTCCCGGTACAGATCGACGCTGATCTCCGGCGCTCCCATGCTCTCCCTTGCTTCCCACGACGACCGAAGCGCCCCCCGCCCGACATCTCCCAGACATCGTGTGGACCGCTCCCGTTCACCCTAGAGGCACCAGAACGTCACCATCGCGGAACCCGGGCAATCACCGCCGCGACATCGAACCCACCCGATCGGCGTCCTCCTCGCCCTCGGCCGCCACCGCACGACCATTGCGGCGATGCCGGACGAACCGCATGCCCTCCACCGCCGCCGTCACCGCCAACGCCAACCCGATCCCGACCGCCACGCCCTTCAACGGATCGTCCTCGAACGCCACCCCACCCACATAACCCAGCAACCCCCCGTACAACCCCCACGACACCGCGGCCACCCCGGTGAACAACGAGAACGACCGCAGCCGGAACCCCACCGCGCCCATCGTCAACGTCACCGCCGTCCGCCCACCCGGCACATACCGCGCCACCACCAAGATCAGCCCACCGCGCGCCAGCATCTGACGCCGCGCCCACTCGAACGCCGTGTGACGCCGCGTCCCCGGACGCAACCTCCGCAGCACCCGGCCACCCGAGCCCCGCCCGATGAAATACGACACGTGATCACCGATGAACGCCCCGAGCGCGGCCAACACCACCACCAGCACCAGCTTCGGCTGCCCCGACGCCGCGTACACACCCCCCGTGATCACCATGCTCTCGCTCGGCACCACCGGGAAGAACCCGTCCAACGCCGCCACCGCGAACAACGCCAGGTAGAACCAGGGCGACGTCACCGCCGTGTCCAGCAAACCCATCAACTCGTCCATGGACACGACGTTAGAGAAAGACCACCCCCCAGCGGATCCGTCGAAAGTCCACCTTTCACCCCCGACTTCCGGCAGGGGCCCCACCACCGAGGCCCGCGCCACGCCGGGGGAGCGGACGGCCTCCAGGCCCTGCCCCACCACGGAACCGTCCGCGTCCCGGCACCAGCGTCCAGCACACTGCACACCCTGGGACACCTGCACATCTTCGACATGGACGGCACCTCCTCACCGGCACCACCGCCAACCTCGAAATCACCCGCCACCCATCTGCGGCCAGCCGGTGACCGCGTCATGATGGACACCCGCCGCTGAACGGGAGCCCAGATGACCTCCACCCCTCCGCTAACACCGCACGACCCACCCGCGCAGGCCCCAGCACCCGCGATCGACGGGACGCCCCAGCCGGTTCAGGGGCGCCCGCTGCCTTGGCTCACCGCGTGCGTCGTCCTCTACGTCCTCACCCACCACGTCGGGTTCGGCCTCGCCGGGCTCGGCACCGTCGACCGCACCCGGTGGGCCGACTGGGTCGACATCCTCACGCCCTACGCCGTCCTGCTCACCACCGCCGCCGCGCTCCACGCCGGGGGAGCGGGGCGCCGCACCTGGGCCCTCTACCTCATCGGCGCCATTACCTACGTCGAAGGCCACGGGATCCACCTCGCCGCCAACTCGGTCGGCAACGACGCTCCCGGCCACGTCGCCCACCTGTGGGACGAAGTCGTCGGCCACTACTTCTGGTATGCCGGGACCGCTCTCGTCGCCGCCGCCCTGGTCGCCGCACTCGCGCACCTGCCCGCCCCGCCGCTGCGTCTCGCTCTCATCCCGGCCCTCGGCGTCGCCTTCACCTGGACCAGCAACTCACTCGAAGGCGGAACCCCCATCATGGGGCTCGCCGTCGCCACCGCGTTCACCGCCTACGGCCTGCACACCCGCCGCACCCTCGGCCGCGTCCTCATCCCCGCGTTCGCGCCCGCCATCGTCATGCTCATCGGCTACGGCATCTGGCACCACGGCTTCCCCCAGCCCTCCGACCTCGGCTGGGTCTGACTCAGCCGCCCCGGCGGCCCTCCAACCCGCCCAGCAGCGGATGGACGCGCATCGCCGCCTCCAACTCACCCGGCAGCTCATCCCGGTAACGACCCAGCGTCGACAGGTCGGCGTGCCCGAGGACCCGGCGCACCGCGTCCATGTCCGTCGCCGCCGCGAGCAGATGCGTCGCCGTCGTGTGCCGCAACCCGTGCGGCGTCACACTCCGCCGCCGTCCCGGCTCCACCCGCGCCAACACCCGGTCGATCACCCCCTGCACATCACCCCGCGCCAACCGCCGTCCCCGCCACGACAACAGCAGCGCCTTCGCCTCCACACCTCGATCCAGCCGGGCGCGCCCCTCCGCCAAGTAGGCGTCCAGCACTTCCGCCACCGGGCCCGGCAACGGGACGTCCCGCGTCCGCCCGCCCTTACCGAAAATGCGCCAGTACCGCGTCCCACCGTTGACGAAGAAGTCCTCCGCGTTCGCCGCCGTCAACTCCGACACCCGCGGGCCCACCGCCGCCAGCAACAACACGATCAAACCGTCCCGCAACTCCGTCCGCTGATCCACACGCCCCCGCGGCACCGGACCCGCCGCCAAACCCCGCGCCGCGCCCAACAACCCCTCCGCCTGCTCCACCGTCAACGCCCGCCGCTCCGCCCGCAGCCCACCCCGCTGCACCGGACGCACCGTCACCGCCCGCATCGGATCCAACTGCACCCACCCCACCACCGCCGCGTACTTGAAGAACGCCGACACCGACCGCCGAAACCGCGCCTGCGACGCCGCACTCTGCACCGGACCCACCATCGGCCGCCCCGCCCCGGACACCGACCCCGGACGCCGCCGCGCATCCGGCTTACGCGCGAACGCCAACAGCACCTCGTCAACGTCGCGGCCCGCCAGATCGTCCAACACCCGGTCGCCACCCGCCAGGTCCGCGAACGTCAACACGTCCCGCACATACACCTCAGCAGTCCGCGGCGTCAGCGCACCCGTCGACGTCTTCGCACGCACCATCTCCGCGTAACGATCGGCAGACTCGGCAACGCTCAAACGCTGAACCTCGGGAGGACGCACCCCCCGACGCTACCCGCCACCCCTGACAGAACCCACCCGCCCAACCCACCCCGCCAGGACACGACCACCGACCGGGGGAGAGGCGATGCCGTAAGACCCATGCGACCAGTCGATGAGGTGTCATCCGGCCGCATCCCCGCCCCGGGAAGCTAAATTCCGTACACCATACAGAATTTGGCTTCTGTCCGGTTTCTCCTATTGAAACGGGGACCAGTGCGCAGGGGAGGGGCGGCGGGGACGGAGTCACTTCTTGTACGGCGCCAGCTTCTCGCGCAACTCCCGCATCGAGCCCTGGAGCAGCTGACGGAGGCGGTCACGGTCCGGGCCGTCGGCGTCCGCGTAGTCGTCGATGTCGATCAGCTGCTTCTTCGTCGCGGTGATCGAGTTGAGCTGATGGTCGAGCCTGATGTCACCGAACCACGGGCTGCGCAGCATGTTCGCCATGTCGGTGCGGAACATCGCGACCAGGTCGTCGGGGTCGGCGATGTGGTTCTTGACCTCGGCCACGAACATCAGCGTCGCCTTGCTGCCCAGCACCGCCTGCTGCAACACCCCGTCACCGGTCTTGCGGTCGCTCCAGGTCCAACAGCAAGGGGACCTGGACGTACACGTACCCGGTGGCGAGGTCGGCGTCGACGGTGAACACACCGGGCTCACCGACGTCCAGAAAACCGCTCTTCACCTCCGACTTCAGCGCCTGCCACACCGTCCGCGCGTCCTGGACATGCTCGCCGTAGGCCATCGTCACGGCCGCGTGCTGCCCCAGCGTCTTGGCCGCGGTGACGGTGCCCGCCAGGTGCGTCAGCTGGAACATCAGCCGGTACTTGCGCTCCCGGTGCTGGAACCGCAGGTAGTGGTGGTTGCTGTCGGAGTTCAGGTCGATGAGGGTGTTGCCCTGCGCGACCGCCGCGGTGATGACGGCGCCGACGAGCAGGTCGTCCATCTGGCTGGTGTGGAGCTCTTCGTTGAAACGCTGCCAGCTGCGGTTCACGAGCCGACCGAAGACCTGGTCGAGGTGTTCGCTCACGATCACCTTTCCGTTGAGCGGATCATGGAATGGGGTGAGACTCCCGCACCGCCATTTCGGTTTCACCCGATAATGGGTGCATGGATGAACTTGTTCCGCCGCCGCGACTGGTCGCCCCGACGACGTCGGTGCGCGCGTCGTTCCTGGCCGGGGAGCAGGCTGACCAGCTGGCGGACGGTCTCGACGCGGGACGGCTGGAGGAGGCGCACCGTGATTTCGGCGCGTTCATCGCGCAGCGGCGCGGGGTGCGGCGCCGGTGGGGTGTGCCGTGTACGACGTTCTGGTACGTGTCGGGGGAGAACTATCTGGGCACGTTGATCCTTCGGCACCGGCTAACCCCGGAGTTGACCGAAGTCGGTGGTCATGTCGGTTATCACGTGGTGACGCCGTGGCGGCGGCGGGGACACGCGACGCGGATGCTGGCGGCGGGCCTGGTGGAGTGCCGTCGGCTAGGTCTGCGGCGCGTTCTGCTGACGTGCGCGGCGGGTAATGAACCGTCACGCCGAGTGATCATCGCGAACGGCGGCGTCCACGACGGTCGGATTCGCGGTGAGGACCGTTACTGGATCACGCTGGACGAGGCGGGACGCGATCGCTGACGCTGCGCGCCGCGTCGCCGCGCAGCCTTGTGGTTCGTCGGAGTTTGCCTGCTTCCGGGCCCTCTGATTGTTGGTCGATAATGTACATTATGTTAAGTAACTTCAAATGAGGTGCCATCTGAGGCGAGTCCGGCGATCATCGACGTCACCAGTAGCCGATCTCGTTTGCCGGGTGGTGTGTCGTGATTCCTGAGCGTTTTGTTCGTGCGTTGGACGGGTTCGAGGCGGTGCTCGCCGCGACGCCTCCGGATCGGTGGTTGTCGCCGTCGCCGTGTGAGGGATGGTGCGCGGTGGACGTGGCCGGGCATGTGACGGCGGGGTTGTTGGTGGTGGAGCTGCGGGCCGTAGGGGCGCCACTCCCCCAGGACGATCCCGATTGGCGTCAGGTGGCGGGCCCGGATCCATTGGCGAGTTGGCAGGCGGTGCGGGCACGGATGACGGCGGCGTTGGGTCCGGAGGCGCTGGAGACGGCGCGGGGCTTCGTGCCGCGTGGGCGTGAGGTGGGCGTGGTGGGTCCGGAGCGTGTGGTGCGGGACGGGGCCGATGATCAAACGCGGTTGTTGGCGCTCTTCGGTCGCGTTCCGTTGGCTGGTTGATCTGAGCGGGCCGCTCCCCCATATTCCCTGGTCCCGATGGGTGTGCTGCGGTTAGGGTGCGGTGCATGACGTGGCGACATTGATCTTCACCTGAGGCGGGGCTGGCGCGCAGGGTCTATGCCTACGCGTTCTTCGAGGATTTCGTTCTTCTGTATCCGGTATATGCGGTGTTGTTCGCCGATGCCGGGTTGTCTGTCGCCGCAGTGTCGTCGCTGTTCGTGATCTGGTCGGTGACGACGGTCGCGCTTGAGGTGCCGTCCGGTGTGTGGGCGGACGTGTTTTCGCGCAAGTTGTTGTTGGTTGCCGCTCCCCTACTGACGGGTCGTTGGTGCTGGTGATGGTGGTGGAGGGAATGTTGTCGCTGGACGAGTACGTGCCGTTCCTGGTGCGGTCGACGGGTGTGGCGGTGGTGGCGGTGCCGTTGTTGGTGTTGGTGGTGACAGTGGGTGATGCGGCCGGTGGTTGGATGGCGGGCCGTGGGCTGCGCTGGTTGGTTCCGGTGCTGGCGGTGGGCGCAGGCGGTCGTACGGCCCAGGCGACGGAGGTTAGACGAGGCTGTGGAGGGCTTGGGCGATGGTGGCGATGCCGTCGGTGATGTCGGAGGTGGGTGCGGCGGCGTAGCCGAGGACGAGGCCGGGTGGGCGTGGCCGTTGGGTGTGCCAGGACAGGGGGTGGGTTTTGACGCCGTGGTGGAGGGCTGCGGCGGCGAGGTCGGTGTCGCGGAATCGTCCGGTGAAGGTGATGGTGAGGTGGAGTCCGGCGGCGGTGCCGTGGACGGCGGCGTTGGTCAGGTGCGCGCCGAGGGCGGTGATCATGGTGTCGCGGCGGCGCCGATGGCGGCGGCGTAGGAGGCGCAGGGTGCGTTCCATTTCGCCGGTGTTCATGAGTTCGGCGAGGACGAGTTGTGGGAGTGCGGCGTTGCCGAGGTCGGCGAAGCGTTTTTCGTTGATGATGGCGTCGAGGTAGCTGGGTGGTGGGAGGAGCCAGCCGGTGCGGAGGCTCGGGGCGAGGAGTTTGGAGACGCTGCCGGTGTAGAAGACGCGGTCGGTGAGCATGGCGCGGAGTGCGGGGACTGGGGGGCGGCCGTAGCGGTGTTCGGCGTCGTAGTCGTCTTCGATGAGGAACCTGCCGTCGGCGGCCCAGTGCATGAGGTCGCGGCGGCGGTGGGGTGCGAGGACGACGCCGGTCGGGAACTGGTGGGCGGGGGTGAGGAGGGCGGCGGGCGCGTTGGTGGTGTGGAGGGCGTCGACGCGGATGCCGTCGTCGTCGACGGGGACAGGCGGGGTCGTGATGCCCCAGTGCTGAAGGTGTTGGCGGACGCCGAGGGAGCCAGGGTCTTCGACGGCGATGGTGTGGATGCCGTCGTGGGTGAGGACGCGGGCGATGAGGGCGAGGGCCTGGGCGGTCCCGGCGACGATGACGATGGCGTCGGGGTCGGTACGGATGCCGCGGTTGCGGGCGAGCCAGTGGGCTGCGGCGGCGCGGAGGGCGGGGGCGCCACGGGGGTCGCCGTAGCCGAGGGCAGCGGCGGGGATGTCGCGCAGAACAGTGCGTTCGGCGCGTTGCCACGCGGCGCGCGGGAAGGCGGACAGATCAGGGAGGCCCGGGGTGAAGTCAATGCGAGCGGGGGCGACGCGGAGCGTGTCGAAGACGTCGTCCCCGGGCGCCCCGGCGAATGAGGCGGTCACCGCAGGGGCCCCAGCGTGGACGGTGGGCGGGGTGGCGAGCGGCGCGGCGACGACGATGGTGCCGGCGCGGCCGCGTCCGGCGAGGTGGCCGTCGTCGATGAGGCGTTGGTAGGCCTCGGTGATGACGCCGCGTGAGACGTGGAGGTCGGTGGCGAGGGTTCGGGTGGCGGGGAGGCGGCTGCCGATGGGGAGCCGTCCGTCGGCGATGGCGGTGCGGAGGTGGGCGGCGAGCCAGTCGGACAGCCCGCCGGGTGGCGCGTCGGCGGGGTCGAGTTGCAGAAAGTCCGCTCCCCTGGTTATGGCCTGGTCAGATTGGCTGGCATTGGACCTGTCCACAAGGCCATTGTGGGGCCACGCTGGGCCTCATGGATACGGTGAACTCGTCGACGACGGTGGCGCCGCCCGACGGCGGCTATGTGCATGGATACTCAGGACGCGAGACGCGGCGGCTGGGCGAGCAGGCGAACGCGTTGGTGGAGCTGTTGCACGAGGGGACGCGGTATGCGGCGGGGAGCCGGGTGTTGGAGGCGGGGTGCGGGGTGGGGGCGCAGACGGTGCATCTGGTGTCCCGCTCCCCCGGTGTGCGGTTGACGGCGTTGGACGTGTCGCGGGCGTCGTTGGGTCGGGCGCGGGCGCGGGTGGAGTCGGAGTGTCCGGGTGCGTCGGTGGAGTGGCGACACGGTGACCTGCGTGGCCTGCCGTTCCCGGACGGCGCGTTCGACCATGTGTTCGCGTGTTTCGTGTTGGAGCATCTCGTGGACCCACTCGGTGCGCTGGTGGAGCTGCGCCGCGTGCTGCGTCCAGGTGGGACGATCACGGTCATCGAGGGCGATCACGGTTCGGCGTTCTTCCACCCGGACAGCCCCCACGCCCGCGCGGTGATCGCGCATCAGATCACGTTGCAGGCGGCGACAGGCGGGGACGCGCTGGTCGGACGCCGAGTGGAGCCGCTGTTGTCAGCCGCCGGGTATGACCAGGTGCGGGTGGACCCACGGACGGTGTATGCCGACCGTTCCCGTCCGGGATTGGCGCGGCAGTTCACCATCGGAACGTTCACGGCGATGGTCGCGGGAGTCCGTGACGAGGCGGTCGCAGCGGGCCTGACGACACCCGCCGACTGGGACCGTGGCATCGCCGACCTACGTCGCGCCGCCGAGAAGGACGGCACGTTCCACTACACGTTCTTCAAGGGAACGGCAGTCAGCCCAACATTCTGAGCCGTTGCTCGGCTCAGGTAAGGTGGCGCTCGGTCGCGAACTGCCCTCACCGGTCCGTGAGTACGCCGACCCGTCCTACCCGCTGACGCTGGGGACGGTCGCGTCACCCTCGACGACGACACCCCCGCCGCATAGAAGGTGCGCGTCAACGCCGTTTCGCCCGGGGCCATGCACTCGTCGAAGGCGGTCGCCGCGCTGGGCGCAGACCTCGGCGAAACGGTGCCGATCGCCCGCACCGCCGACCGGCCGAGGTCGCCGAGGTGGTCGCCTTCGTGGCCAGTGACCGGGCCAGCTTCATGACCGGCGCGACCGTCGCCGCCGACGGAGGCCGGTCCGCCATCTGACCCCGTCCACCACCCTGGCTCGCCCCCGTCTTGGGGAACCCCAACCAGCGGCTTTCACGTGCTTTGGTGGTGACTTAGAGGGGTCATATGGTCACCGTCGGGTGTGAGGGTTGTCGTCTACCGGCAAGTACATCCTGGTCGTCGGTGGTGGCAGCATCATTTTGGACGCCGCTAACAAGGGCTGCTTGACCGCCTGCGACGACGCGGCGTGGCAGTTGGCCGGGGTGTCCGGAGGGGTGACGTTCGCATGAGTCGCGTGACGATCAACCGGGTCCATCTGACCGAGGACCCCGAACGTGCGGTCACCGCCTTGGGCGAGCGTAGGGGCGGCGGGTCGTGACGCTTGTGGGTGCGGCTGTCACGCCGGTGAGGGGGCAGGGGTGGGGCGACGCGATCGGGGCGTTCGAGTCGCTCACCGGGCGGGCGTTACCGGTGCGGCGGTGTTATGACGGCGCGCCGCCCGCGTCGGTGGGTGGGGGGCAGCTTCGGTACGACGTTGGTGCCCGCAAGAGCGTGTACAGCTTCAAGCCGACGATGCGGACGCCGATCGCGACGTTGGAGGGTCTCGCGGCGGACATCGTCGAGCGGGGCCACGACTGTGATGTGATCATTTTTCACGAGCCGGTCGACGACATGTCCGGGCAGGCGTTCGTCCGCCTGTACCGGCGCAGCGCGCCGCCGTTCCGGAGGGCCGGGGTGCCGGTCGGGGTGTGCTTCACCAACTGGTCGTGCAACCTGCCCTACTCCGATCCGCGGTCGGCGCTGCGGCACTACTGGCCGGGCGAAGGGCTGGTCGACTTCGTCGCGATCGACGAGTACCCGATCGGCGAGATCACCTCGAACGGGGACGCCACGCCGATGGACGTCCGGACGCGGCGGGTGTGCCAGTTCGCCGACGCGCGCGGGGTTCCGCTGGGGCTGGCCGAGTACGGCGTGGACGTCTCCTGGGACGTGCGCAAGTCGGAGCGGTGGCTTCGGTCGGTCACCGACTGGGGTCGTGCCCGCGCGGCGCACGGCAAGCCGCTGCGGTGGGTGTGCTATTTCCACTCCGATGTCGGCGGGCACTACCGGTTGTCCCACGCCGAGCACCTGGACGCCTATCGCGACACGGCGCGGGCCCTCGCAGTGCGCTGACGTCGTTCCAGGCCCGGTTCCTCACCGTGGACTCAGGTTGGTGGGAGGAGGGGGCCCAGGGGGCCGAGGTCGAGGTTGAGGTCGTCGTCGGCCAGGTCGAAGTGGTCTTTGAGGCGGGTCATGGCCTCGTCCAGGCGCATGAGGGCGAGGCCGAGGTCCTCGGTCTGCTCGGGGGTCAGGTCGCCGCCGTCGGCGCGGCGTAGCGCCTGCCGTTCCATGAGTTGGCGGACGAGTTCGACCAGGGTCAGGACGAGTTTCACCAGGTCTCGTTCGACTGTTTCGGGGTCGGTGTGCAGGCGTCGCATCGTCGGTGACTTGGTCGGCGACCGGGTCGATGACGGGGTCGGAGACGGGGTCGGAGACGGTGCGGGGTGTGGTGGGGTCATGGTGGCCCCTCCTGGAGTTCGTCGTGGATGGTGGTGATCAGTGCGCGGAGCGACACGCGTACGAGGTCGACGCCCGCGATGGAGATGACCAGGTCTCCGGTGATGACGACGCCGCCTGCCAGGAGCCGGTCGAGCAGGTCGACCAGCGCGATCCGTTGGACGGGGGCGTCGGTGGCGTGGTCGAGGGTGGCGGTCATCGGTCCTGGGGTTCGGTGGAGTCGACGGGGTCGATGAAGGAGTACGGGGGCCATGGGCCGGTGACTTCGAGGTCGACGCCGGGCAGCCGCTCCCCCGCCGTCCGGGTGACGGCGAGGAACCCGGCGGTCTGGTCGTCGTCCAGGAGGTAGGCGGCGTTGAGGATCTGGACGCCGGGTCGTCCGGACAGGCGCGGGTCCTGCGGCGAGTGGTGGCGGGACGCGACCGCGTGGTCGGCGAGTTCGGCGTGGACGTCGGCGGCGCGTTCGGCGTCGCGGCGTGCGGCGTCCTCGCGGGTGTCGCGTTCTCGTCGCCGTCGCCGCAGGTACGCCGCGCCCGCCCCCGGGGCGGGGTCGGGGGTGGGCGCGGGGTTGGGGCCGGTGGGGGGCTCGGCGTTCGGCGCGAGACCCCCACCGGTGTCTTCGGGGCCGGTACCGGGGCCGGGGGTGGTGTAGGCCTTGACGCCCCATTCGGTGCGGCCGGTGATGCGGTCCAGGACGTCGTCGAACCGTGTGCCCTGGGTCGTGAGGACTTCGGCGACCCGCGTGTCGTCGCGGTAGATCGTCGCGATGCGGACGGGTGCGGTCGGCGCGGTGTGCGCGGCGTGGGCCACGACGGCGTGGTGGGCGCGGGCGGTGCTCTCCAGCCAGGTGAGGTCTTCGAGGTTGGCGCGCAGGGCCCCCTCGCCGTATTCGTCGAGGCGGACGGTGCTGACCAGGGCGGTCAGTCGGGCGGCGGTGATGCCGCGGACGGGGGTGCCCGCGACGCCGGAGGCGCCGCGCAGGGCGGTGGGGTCCAGGTCGCGTGCGACGCCGTAGAGGTAGACGGCGGTGCCGTCGCGCCGGTCGTCGGCGAGCGGTGTGCCGGTCATGGTCCGCTGTCCTTCGTCTGTTTCCGCTGTGCTGTCTTTCGTTGCTTGTCCTGGTTGGTGGCCTCTTCTTGGGGTGGACCGGTTTCCAGGGCCTTTTCCAGGGCGGTCAGGCGTTCGCGGAGCCGCCGGTTCTCCTCGGCGAGATCGTGGTCGCCGTCCTCGGTGGGGCGGCCGGCGCGGGCCTTGGACGACAGGGACGGGTCGTGTTCCCACCAGTCGATGCCCATCTCCTTGGCGCGGTCCACCGACGCGACCAGCAGCCGCAGTTTGATCGTCAGCAGTTCGATGTCCAGGAGGTTCACCCGGATGTCACCGACGATCACGATGCCCTTGTCGAGGATGCGTTCCAGCAGGTCCGCCAAGTTGGCGGACTGCCCCGCGGGTTGCCGGTCACCGGCCATGGTCCGGGCCGGGGACCGGGCACCGGTCCAGGAGGTCTCGTTCACGCCGTTCAGTCCCTTTCCACTCGTCCGCGCGGGTAGCGGCGGGCGCGGCGGTAGGCGACCAGGTCGCCGTCCGCGTCGACCTCGGTGTCGT
The DNA here is from genome assembly GCF_039537545.1 of Actinomadura meridiana. NCBI lineage: Bacteria > Bacillati > Actinomycetota > Actinomycetes > Streptosporangiales > Thermomonosporaceae > Actinomadura > Actinomadura meridiana. Next base: position 423,476 of record NZ_BAABAS010000004.1, on the reverse strand, counting down.
AGACCGCGAGGATGTCGGCCGAGTCGGGGATGCGGTGGGTCTCCACGACCTCGACCCGGACGCGCCAGCCGCCGTCGTCGGCGCGTTCCAGCCCGACGACGCTCTCGGCGGACCGGCCGGTCAGCGCGGTGACGTGGGCGACGGCCCGTTCGGCGGCCTGCGACGCCGACATCATCACGGTGCTCCCGGGGCCGTGCCGCCGCGGCGGGCGCGGCCCTCGTTGAGCCGCGCGATGAGGTCCTCCTCGCGGGCCGCGGCCTCCTGTTCGGTGAGCTGCCCGGCCGCGGCCTGGTCGGCGACGTCCTGGAGTTCGGCGGCGATCCGGCCCGGGTCGTACAGGTGCGCTTCGGCCTGCTCGGTGAGGACCTCCGCCAGCCAGGTCACGCCGCGGACAGGCGCCAGCGGGAGGGTGAGCAGCCCGGTGAACAGTCCCATCGTGCCTACGCCTCGGGGACGAAGTCGTAGGGCGGCAGCGGTCCGATCAGCCGGACCCTGATCCGGTCGGCGTGGGCGCGGCCGAGGGCGTCGACGGCGTCCTCGAACTCGGCGCGGCGGTCGACGGCGACCAGGAAGGAGGCGTCCAGCACGTCCTCCTCGCGGACCGGTGGTTTGGGTGCGACCGCTTCGGCGGCGGTGGCGGCGCCGTCGAGCAGGAGCTGCCCGTCGGTGTCGCGGCGCGCCTGGATGGCCTGGGCGATGAGTTCGCCGAGCCGGACGCGGTCGTAGTAGACGGCGTCGGCGATGTCGGGCGGCACCTCCCGGAGCCGCCGGGCGAGTTCGGCGATCTCGGGTTCGGCCTCCATGATCTCCCGTAGGACGGTGTCCTGGACGTAGGTGGCCTTCAGCCGCAGCTCGACCCGGTCCTGCAGCCGGTCCAGGACGGCGCCGAAGCGGGCGGCGTTGTCGGCCAGGAGTTCCTTGGCGACGGCGTCGCGGTCGGCGAGCGCGGCGCCGAACCGGAACGGCAGGACGGCGGTCCCGGCCTCCACCAGGGCGTTCAGGACCCGCTGGTGCGCGACCAGGTCGTCGCGTTCGCCGAGGGCGCGGTCGCGGGGCAGGTCACTGACGATCGCGGCGCAGGCGCCGCCGTTCTCCACGAGGGTGACCGGGTGCCCGTCCAGGCCGGTGACGTCGGCGGGCAGTGCCGCGCCGGGGCGTGTCACCCCGTAGATGTACTGGGGGCCGTGGCCGGGTCGCCCGGGGGTTTCGGGTCTGGGCGTGGGCCCTGACGAGGGCGTGGTCATCGTCACTCGTCCTCCTTCTTCCGGGACGAGCGGCGTCGCGTGCCCTGCTCGCCCTTGTCGGAGTCTCCGGAGTCTCCGGAGCCGCCGAAGGTTTCCTTGAGTCGTTCCCCCGCGCCTTCCAGGGCGCCGCGGGTCTTCTTCTTCGCGCCGGATTCCTGCATGCCCTCCACGAACTGCGGGAGTCCCTGCGAGGTGCCGTCGTGGGCGATGTCGAGGCGGTTGACGGCCTCGGCGAACCGCAGGTAGGTGTCGACGCTGGCGATGACGATCCGCACGTCGATGGTGAGGATCTCGATTCCGACCAGTGACACGCGGGCGTACAGGTCGATGACCAGTCCCTTTTCCAGGATGAGGTCGACAACGTCGGCGAGGCTGCTGCTCGATCCGCCGCGTTGAACGCTCGTACCGCCCGAGGTCTGCTGGGCGATCGGCCCAGTCATGTCATCCACTCCTTGTTTCCGGGGGCGTTCATTGGTTGTGCGGTGTACCCGCGTCGTTTTCGCTAAACGGGTTCCCGGTTTTTGGTCAGCGTCCGGTCAAGGCTCGGCGGGGTGCCGGGGGGTGGGTGGACGCGTGGTTCCCGCGCTGGTCAGGGGCGGTGCGCGGCCCGGGGCGCGGGTGGGGCGCGGTTGGAATCGTGTCGCCGGGCATGGCGGAGGTCATGTCCGCCGACCAATCCGTACGCCCCGAACTGTGGCGCCGTATCACCGAACCGTTGGCGTGGTGGACGGTGCTGCTGGCCGTGTATCTGGCGCTGGTGTCCGCTGTTTCCGTCCTTGAGATCGCCGTGGGGGCGGGGGCGGCCGCCGTGGGCGCGGCCGTGGCGGTCGCCGGGCGCCGCGCGCTGTTCTCCGGTGACACCGGGCGCGGCGGTGAACCCGCGTCCGGCGCCGTCCGGGTTCCCGGGCGGTCGCTGCCGTTGGTGTGGTTGCCGTCCCAGATCGTCGCCGACACCGCCCGCGTCGTGGTGCGCGGCGCGGGCGGCGGGTCCTGGGTGCCGTTGGGCGTCGCGGCCGGGACCGGCGCGCGTGCCGCCGCGACGCTGCTGGTGTCCACCTCCCCCGGCGCCTACGTCGGTGGCGTCGACCCCGAGCGGGGGGTGCTGCGCGTGCACCGGCTCGCGTCCGGCCCGTCGGCGTTCGAACGGCGCCTGGCCGATGCCGGGCTGGTCACCGAACCCGCGCGGGACGGGAGGACGTCGTGACCCCCGATGTGGCGGGAACGGCGCTGCCCGCGCTGGCCGTCATGGTGGGCGCGCTGGTCCCGGTGCTGCTGGCGATGTTGCGGGGACGTCCCGCCGGGCGGCTCGCCGGGCTGATCGCGACGGGACCGCTGGTCACCCTGGTCCTGGTGCTGCTGGCCGCCGCGTACGGGCGTCCCGCCTACCTGGACGTCGCGTTGCTGCTGGCGCTGCTGTCGTTCGCCGGGTCGCTGGTGTTCGCGCGGTTCCTCAGCCGGACGCTGTGAGCGGGCGCCGATGACCGCCGACCTGATCGCCGACGTGCTGATTTGGGCGGGCACCGCTGTGGCGGTGGCCGCCGCGCTGCGGTTGCCGTTCACCCGGGGCGCCGCCGCGCGCCTGCACACCGTCGCGCCCGTCACCGCGCTGGCGGCGCCGCTGCTCATCGCCGGGGTGGCGGTGCGGCCGTGGTCGTCGTGGCACGACGTCGCCAAACTCGCCGTCATCGCCGTGTTGCTGGCCGCGACCGGGCCCGCCACGGTCGTCACCGCCGGGCAGGCCGCCGAACGTTCCGAACGTTCCGAACGGGCCGACCGGACGGGAGCCGAACCCGGGACCGGGCACGAGGATCCCGAGACGCGCGTCACGCTGCGGACCCTCCCGTGGACGATGCTCGCCCCCGGCATCGGACTGCTCGCCGCGGGGCTGCTGGCCGGGCTGATGCCCGGCGGGCCCGTCGCCCGCGCCGCCGCGACGTTCGCCGACCGCGACCACTACGCCGCGCTGGTGCTGGGCGGGCACCTCGCGCATCCGCGGCCGACGCCCGCCGACCCGTGGACCCTGCCCGGCCTGGCCGGGGCCGCCCTCACGGTGCTGCTGGCCGTCGCCGTGGCGTTCCTCGCCGTCCACCGGCGTCCGGTTCGGCCGCCCCTGTCGGGTCTGGTGCCGGTCGCCCGGGCCGCCGCCGGACGCCTGCACGCCCTGCACTCGGGCCACATCGGCGACTACGCGGCCTGGCTGACCGTCGGCGTCGCCGTCCTGGCCGTCCTCACCACCCGGTTCTGACCCCTTGGCCGTCCCCTCGAGGTCACACGCTCCACAGGCGGCGTTTGCGGTAGGTGGGCTCCCACATCACCCGGTTCAGCTCCCGGACCGGCGCCGGAAGCGACGTCAGGAAACGGCTCCGCTCGATCGGCGCGATCCCGTCCACCACCCACGGGACGAACAGCGGCGTCCGCTCCTCGCACCGGCGACTCGCCTCGGCGGCGAACGCCTCCCACTCCTCGGCCGCCAGCACCGACTCCGCCAACGGCCACGCGCTGACCGCCTCGTGCCGCAGATGCACCTCCAGCGCGCCGCGCAGCTCCCGCACGACCGGCAGCAGGTCACCGCCGTCCCGCATGACGGCGTCGACCCGGCCGATCAGCGGCCCGATCCGGGCGTGGTCGGCGCGGACCTCGGCCAGCACCGCCCGCTCGGCGCGACGGCCACCGACCGCCCGTTCCACCCGGGGCCACAGCATCCGGTCCTTCAACTCGTGGTGCACGACGAACAGGTCCTTGAAGTTCTCCCAGCCCGCGCGGACGTGCACGTTCCGGCCCTTGCCCGCCGTCGCGGCCGCCACCAGCCGGTCCAGGTCCCGGCGGAAGGCGTCGTGCGCGGCGTGCAGAATGGTGTGGCAGGTCGTGTCGCGCGGCTGAATCGCGAAGGCTCCCATATAAGTAAGAGGCCCCGACACCCCTCCGATGTGACGTACCGGCATGGCGAGAGACACAACTCACACCGTTGTGACAGGCCGCCGTCCGGCCACCGGGTCACGCCACCGGGTCACGTCACCCGGTCAGGGCCGCAGGTCGGTCACCGCCTTGCCGGTCAGCACGTCGACCGGGACCGACACCTGGTCGTGCGCGATCAGCCAACCGCCGTCGCCGTCCCTGCGCGGACCGAACGTGACCCGGACCCACATGCCGTCGGTCGCCGTCCCGTCGCCCGACGTCCCGCTGAGACGACCGAAGCCGTGCCCGAACGCGACGTCGTCGCCCACCGTCACCGCCACGTCGCGAAGCTCGTAGCGCACGTCCCGGAAGAAGGCGAACACGTTCTTCCAGTTCGTCAGCTTCGCCTCCACCGGGGCCGGGGGCCGGGTCAGCGGCTCATGGTCGTCTCGTGTCCGGCGCGTGACAGCCTCTCGGGGTTGCGGACGTGGTAGATGCCCATCACCCGGCCGTTCTCGACCCGCGCCGTCAGGACACCGTCCAACTCCCCGTTCAACCACACCAGCAGCCCCGGGGAACCGTTCACCTGGATCAGCTCGAACGACCTGTCGACGCCGCGTCGCGTCCACCCCGACGTCAGCAGCCGGGCCACCACGGCCGCGCCCACGACCGGTCGCAGCAGCGCGTGCCGCACCCCGCCGCCGTCGCTCAGGGCCACCACGTCCGGCGCGAGGATGTCCAGGAGCGCTTGCAGATCGCCGGTCTCCACCGCCCGCTGGAACGCCTCGATCACCGCGCGGGTCTCGGCCGGAGACGTGACGCCACGGGGACGGCGCGCGGCGACGTGCCCCCGCGCCCGGTGCGCGATCTGCCGCACCGCCGCCGCCGACTTCCCGACCGCGGCGGCGATCTCTTCGTAGTCCAGGTCGAAGACCTCGCGCAGTACGAACACCGCGCGTTCGATCGGCGCCAGCGTCTCCGACACCAGCAGCATCGCCGTCGAGACGCTCTCGGCGAGCTCCACGTCCTCGGCCACGTCCGGCGCCGTCAGCAACGGCTCGGGCAGCCACGGCCCGACATAGGACTCCTTGCGGCGCCCCAGCACCCGCAGCCGGTCCAGCGCCTGCCGGGTGACGATCCGCACCAGGTAGGCGCGTTCCTCCCGCACGGTGGCCAGGTCGACGCCCGCCCACCGCAGTCACGTCTCCTGCAAGACGTCCTCGGCGTCGGCGGCCGAACCGAGCATCTCGTAGGCGACGGTGAACAGCAGGTTGCGGTGCGCGACGAACGCGGCCGTGGCCCTGTCTCCGGTGTGCCCTGGGGCATGTGCTCCGGCCGGGCCGGTCGTGTCCTCGTCCGGTTCGTGGCGGCCGTCCATTCCCGCTCCCCCCTGCGCGTCCCACCATGCTTCCTCACGCACAAGACGCAGGTCCCCACCGGTTTGTGACAACCCCGGCCGGTGGTTCACATCACAGGGCCGCGCTGTCACAGGGCACGTGTCGGAGGCGTCTCCTGTTCAGCGGCGTCGTGTTCACCCGGGACGCACACGGAAGGAAGACCGACACATGGTTGAGAAGACAGGGCCCGACACGGGCCCGCACAAGCCCGACGTCCCCCTGGCCGAGGGAGGCGCTCAGGCGTCCGACCCCCGGCGGTGGTGGGGGCTGGTGGTCATCGCCCTCGCCCAACTCGTCGTCGTGCTGGACATGACGATCGTCAACATCGCGCTGCCGTCCGCGCAACGCGACCTCGGCATGACCGACGGGAACCGGCAGTGGGCCATCACCGCCTACACCCTGGCCTTCGGCGGGCTGCTGCTGCTCGGCGGCCGCCTCGGCGACCTGTTCGGACGCAAACGCAGCTTCATCATCGGCCTGGTCGGGTTCGCCGCGGCGTCCGCGCTCGGCGGCGCCGCCACCAGCCCCGGCATGCTGTTCGGCGCCCGCGCCCTGCAAGGCGTGTTCGCCGCGCTGCTGGCCCCCGCCGCGCTGTCCCTGATGACCACGACGTTCACCGACCCCCGCGAACGCGGCAAGGCGTTCGGCGTGTTCGGCGCCATCGCCGGAGCGGGCAGCGCCATCGGCATGCTCGTCGGCGGATCCCTCACCGAATACCTCGACTGGCGCTGGTGCCTGTACGTCAACGCCCCCGTCGCCGTCATCGCGGTCATCGGAGCGGTCGTCACCCTGAAGGACACGGGCCGCAGGCCCGGCGCCCAGCTGGACATCGTCGGTGCCGTGCTCGGCACTGCGGGCGTCCTGTCGATCGTGTACGGGTTCAGCCAGGCCGAGTCCCGCGACTGGGGCGACGCGCGGGTGCTGACCCTGCTGGTCGGCGGCGTCGCGATCCTCGGACTGTTCGCGCTGTGGCAGTCCCGCGCCCGCACCCCGCTGCTGCCCCTGCACATCGTCAAGGACCGGCAGCGGGCGGGCGCGTTCCTGACGATGGCGCTGGTCACCATCGCGCTGTTCGGCGTCTTCCTGTTCCTGACGTACTACCTCCAGGGCATCAAGGGCTGGTCGCCGCTGAAGACCGGCGTCGCCTACCTCCCGATGACCGCCGCCATGATCATCGGGTCGACGCAGATCTCGGCGCGGCTGCTGCACCGGGTCTCGGCCCGGACCCTGATCATGCCGGGCGTCACGCTGGCGTCCGGTGGTCTGGCCGTCCTGGCGTCCATGGACGTCGACGCCTCCTACCTGGGCCGGGTCCTGCCCGGCATCTGCCTGATGGGCCTCGGGCTGGGCGTCACGTTCATGGCCGCGATCTCCACCGCCACCAGCCGCGTCGCCCCCCACGAACAGGGCGCCGCGTCGGCGACCCTCAACACCATGCAGCAGGTGGGCGGGTCGGTCGGGACCGCGCTGCTCAACACCATCGCGGCCGGCGCGACCACCGACTGGCTGGCGAACCACCGGGTGAACCCCGCCCAGCACACGCCGCAGGTGCGGGCGGCGCTGGCGGAGGCCACGGTGCACGGCTACTCGGTGGCGACGTGGATCTCCGCCGCCGTCATGCTGGCGGCCGCGGTGGTCGCGGGCGTCCTCATCAACGGCAAAACCCGCGCGCAGGACGCTCCAGGCGCCGAGACGACCGGGGACGCGGGTCGTGACCGTGACGCCGGGGCCGTCGAGACCCCGGCCCACGCGGGCTAGCCCGCCGCCCGTGGGGGACGTTGTGCGGGGCCCGGCGCTTGTTGGAGGCCGGGCCCCGGGTTCGGGGCCCTGGGGTTCGGGGCCCCGGCGGCCATTCGGGGCCCGGTTGTTAGTCGAGGGACGTGTCGCCCAGGGACTCCAGGAGGGTGCGCAGGGTGTCGGCGAGACGTTCCCGGTCGGCGGGGTCCAGCGCCGCGAGCATTCGGTCCTCGTTGGCGGCGTGCAGGCCGACCAGGTCGTCCACGACCCGCAGTCCCTCCGGCGTCAGCCGGATCCGCACCGACCGCCGGTCACCGCCGTCACGGACCCGCTCGACCAGCCCCTTGGCCTCCATCCGGTCGATCCGGTTGGTGATCGCGCCGGACGTCACCATCGCGGCGCGCAACAACTCGCCCGCCGTCAACTCGTGCGGGGCGCCGTGGCGGCGCAGCGTCGCCAGCACGTCGAACTCCCAGGTCTCCAGGCCATGCTCGTCGAAGAACTCCTTCAACCCCCGGCGCAGCAGCAGGTTCGCCCGTGAGATCCGCCCGACCACGCCCATCGGCGACACGTCCAGGTCGGGCCGCTCCCTCCCCCACTGCGCCAGGATCGCGTCCACCGCGTCGGCCATGGCCCCTCCTCCATCCACAATCTCAACGTTGAGATTATCAATGGAGACGCCCGCGTCCTCGTCGGTCGCCTCCTCCGGCGGCGGCCCGGCCGGTGGTCAGCGCACCAAGGGGAGGAGGACGGTGTCGACGATCTCTTCGAGGTTCTGGTCGGGCACGGGGGCGAAGGTCAGGAGGATCTCGTGGCGCAGCAGGTCGAAGGGGAGCGACTTGATGCGGTCGGTGAGACGTTCCGGGTCGACCTCGCCCCGCTCGACGGCACGGGCGAACATCACGTCGACGAGCTGCTTGCGTCCCGATGACAGGGGGTTGCGCAGCTCGCTCGGGCTGGTCCCGGTCTCCTGGTAGAAACCGGCCAGGTGCACGCTCATCACGGTGAGGAGCTCCACCCGGGTCTTGTTGATGTCCCGCATGAGGGTGAGGACGTCCTCCCGCAGGCTCCCGGTGTCGGGGAGGCCGAGGCGGTTCTCCCGCAGGACGTGCAGGAGGGTCGCCCGGACGAGCTCCTCACGGTTGGACCAGCGCCGGTAGAGCACCGGAGGGCTGGTGCCCGCGCGTTGCACGACGGCGTCCATCGTGAACTTGACGTAGCCGCCGTCGGCCAGTTCCTCCCAGGCCGCGTCCAGGAGTGCCTTCTCCAGTGCCGCCCCGCGGCGCCGCTCGGACATCCACACCTCCGTTGGATAGACTTGCCTATCTTAATCTCGGGCCCTACGCTGACCACCGTAAGATAGGACTCTATATCTTAGGTGGTCGTTCGTGAGCACTCCCCATCCCACCGCGCCCCCCGCGCCGGACCCCGACCGTGTCGACCCCGCCGTGTGGCGCACGGCGTTCACCATCATCGTCGGCACGCTCGCCGTCGTCTTCGACACCACGATCATCAGCGTCGCCATCGACGACCTGGCACACCAGCTCGACGCCCCGCTGTCCACGATCCAATGGGTCAGCACGGGCTACCTGCTGGCCATGTTCGTCACCATCCCGCTCGCCGGATGGGCCCAGTCCCGCCTCGGCGGCAAACACCTGTGGATCGCCTCGCTCGGCATGTTCCTGCTCGGCTCGGTCCTGTGCTCGGTGGCGTGGGACGTGACCAGCCTCATCGCCTTCCGCGTCGTCCAGGGCATCGGCGGCGGCATCATCATGCCGCTCACCATCACGCTGGTCATGCAGGCCGCCAAGGGCCGCAACATCGGCAAGGTCATGGCCACCATCACCCTGCCCGCCGCGCTCGGCCCGATCCTCGGCCCCGTGCTGGGCGGAATCATCCTGCACGTGGCCGACTGGCGCTGGCTGTTCCTGGTCAACATCCCCTTCTGCGTCATCGGAGGCTGGCTCGCCCAGCGCAACCTGGCCAGTGACCGGCCCGCGGCGGACGCCCCCCGCGCTCGGCTGGACGTCGTCGGCCTGCTCCTGCTGTCCCCCGGCGTCGCCGCCATCATCTACGGCCTCGCCCAGGTCGAGGGAAGCGCGGGCTTCACCAGCGGCGCCGTCCTCGTCCCGTTCCTCGGCGGCCTCGCCCTGGTCGGCGGCTTCGCCGCCTGGGCCCTGCCCCGCGCCGCCGGCGCCCTGGTCGACCTGCGGCTCCTGCGGCACCGCGCGCTGGCGTCCGGCACCGTCCTCGGCTTCCTGTCCGGCGTCACCCTGTACGGGGGGATGCTGCTGCTCCCGCTGTACTTCCAGCAGGCCCGCGGCGAGGACCCGCTCACCACCGGACTGCTGCTCATCCCCCAGGGCGTCGGGCTGCTGCTGTCCCGCCCCCTGGCCGGCCGGTACATCGACCTCGTCGGCTCCCGCCGGGTCGCCCTCATCGGCTTCACCGTCGTCGCCGCGGCCACCGTGCCGTTCGCCTTCGTCACCCCCGACACCACCGACGCGGCGCTCATGGTCGCGCTGCTCTTCCTCGGCGCGGGCCTCGGCACCGCCAGGATCGCCCTCACCAGCGCCGCCTACGTCGGCCTGGAACACCGGGAGATCCCCCACGCCAGCATCCTCACCCGCGTCGCCCAGCAGATCGGCGGCTCGGTGGGCACCGCCGTCCTCGCCGTGATCGTCCAGCACACCGCCTCCAGCGCCCGTACCCCGGCCGCCCTGGCCAACGGCTTCGGCGACGCCTTCTGGTGGTCGACGGCCTTCGCCGCCGCCGCCATTCCGCTGTGCCTCCTTCTGCCCGGCCGCCAGACTCCGCCGTCGCCCAGCGACACAGCACCGTCCAAAGCCACCATGAAGGCTTAGCGCTGACGCGCAACCTTCAGTTCGGACGCGGACCGAGCGAGACTGTGATGGAGGGACGGGAAGAGCACGCCCGGAACAACCCCACGTCATGCCAATGGGGAGCCCGAGGCGGCCTGGTGGACTTCACTCCTTATCCGTCGGCCGACAAGACCAAGGACAAAAGCCTCCAGAACCTCACTCGCAAGAAGATCTCCGGACACCGGGCCCTGCTCGGCACTCCCACGAAGCGTCCCAAAGGCACCTGCATCGCGTTCGTCTCCGCCGGTTCCGGTCAGTCGTTCCGGCTCATGGTCGTGCCCTTCTCGGAGGACGCCCCTGGGCCGTCCGCCCCCGTTCTGGCCACCAATTTCGCCGAGGCGATCCTAAAACATCTCATTTGACAGAGGTTTCTGAGGCGATCGAAACCGCGCCGCCGCGGGCCCGTGACTGGTCAGCCTTGGGAGCCATGTCCGCGCTGGTTGCTGGGGCGCCTGGAGATTTGGGTTTCAGGTCGGTGGCGGGGTGAGTTTGGCGGCGACGGCGTCCAGAACCCAGTCCAGGCCGGTCGCGAAGGACGTCTCGGCGTCCACCTCCGTGCCGTCGTACACGGCCTTGGCCAGCGCCGGGAAACGGCCCGTGGCCAGCATCTTCGTCACATGCGGACCGGAGGCGCGCTGCCACTCGCGCTTGGACAGGCCCGTGGCGCGTTCGGCCCGCAGGTTCGCGATCTCACGCCTGAGCGCGCCGGTGGTGTAGGCGCTGACGGTCTCCACGGCGCGCATGACGGTGTCGACGTCGGCGAGACCGTCGAGGGCGGCCAGCGCGGCCTCGGCCACGGCCAGGGCGTTCGGCCCCAGGTACGGGCGGCCGCCCAGCAGGTCGGCCAGCCACTCGTGACGGAGGGTCGCCTGCCTGGTGCGGTCGGCACGGACACGCAGCACCTCCCGCCAGTCGCCGGGCCGCTCGTCGGGGACGATCTCGGCGTGGACCTCGTCCACCATGAGGTCGAACAGCTCCTCCTTGGTGGAGATGTATCCGTAGAGCCGCATCGGGCCGACGTCCAGCCGGGCCGCGACCTTGCGCAGCGACACGGCCGCCAGCCCGCCCTCGTCGGCCAGCGCGACGGCGGCGGCGACGATCCGTTCCCGGTCGAGCGGCGCGGGGCGAGTCGGCGGGTCTGGCCGGTCCCACACAGTCATGGGTACATCGTACTGTTGCGATACACCGTATTAAGAAAATACAGTTTATCGTCATGAGACATCGTATCGCCGTGGTCGGGGGCGGTCCCGCCGGCCTTACCTTCGCCCGCGTCCTGCACCGTCATGGTCATCGCGTCACCGTTTTCGAACGCGATCCCGCTCCCGACTCCCGTCCTCCCGGTGGCACGTTGGACCTGCATCAACGACTGGGTCAGCTCGCGCTGGACAAGGCGGGGCTGCTGGAGGAGTTCCAGGCGCTGTCTCGTCCCGAGGGGCAGGCCATGCGGATTCTGGACACGGACGGGGCCGTCCTCCGCGACTGGCAAGCCCGTCCAGACGAACAAGCCAATCCCGAGATCGACCGTGGACAACTTCGTGACCTGCTGCTCGGCCCCCTCGACGTCCAGTGGGGGCGAGATGTGACGGAGGTCGTGCCAGGGACCCAGGACGGTGCTCTGGTCCGTTTCGCAGACGGGCGACAGGAGACGTTCGACCTCGTGGTCGGCGCGGATGGCGCCTGGTCCCGGGTTCGCGCGGCGGTCTCGTCCGCGACACCGCGCTACACCGGCGTCACCTATGTCGAGACCTCGGTGGACGACGTCGACACCCGCCACCCGGACCTGGCACGACTGATCGGGGACGGTTCCGTGGCGGTGTATGGCGTGAACCGCGCACTCGTCGCCCAGCGCAACAGTGGCGGCCACGTCAAGGTGTACGCCCAGTTCCGCGCGCCGCTGGACTGGCACACGAACCTGGAACTGCACCTGGGCCTGACCGGGTGTGGGCGCTTGGACCTGGCCGACGTTGAGGCCGTTCGGTCAAGCCTGCTGGCTCTGTTCGACGGCTGGGCTGCTCCCGTCCTCGACCTTCTCCGCCACGGCACTTCTTTCGTCCACCGCTCCCTCTACGTCCTGCCCGTGTCCCACACGTGGGAGCACGTGCCCGGGGTGACGCTCCTGGGCGACGCCGCACACCTGATGCCTCCGTTGGGGGTGGGCGCGAACCTCGCGATGCTGGAAGGCGCCGAACTCGCCGAGTCCGTCGCCGGTCCCGGTGATCTGGACGAAGGCGTCCGCGCCTTCGAGGAGCAGATGTGGGCCCGGGCCGGGCGGTGGGCGAAGATCACGGCGGCCGGTCTAGAACGACTCGTGAGCCCGGACCCCTCCGAAGCCCTCGCCCTCTTCGACGAAGTCCAGCCATCCTGACCGCCGGGCACGAGAGCATCGCCGCTGTCTCAGGTCGATCGGCCGTAGTTGAGAAGGTCGTCGCTGCTGGTGTGGGCGAGCCTGTGTTCAGGCCGTGCGCAAGCGATGCTTCGGGCGGGAGTGGGAGAGCGCCGATCAGTTGCCCGGTCTGAGCAGGACGCGGCCGAGGTTGCGGCGCTCGGCGACAAGGGCGACGGCCTCGCCTACGTGCTCGAAGGACAACTCGGTGTGGGCGGGATGCAGGTCGCCTGCGGCTAGGAGCCGCCACAGTTCGGCCCTCATCTGATCGACCAGCTCGGGCTGCTCGCGGCTGACCAGGCCGATCGAGAAACCGCTGACGGTCTTCAGCCCGCCGAGCAGGCTCCCCGTGTCGACGCTGCCGCCACCAGCGCTGAAGGCCACCAGCCGACCGTGGGGCCGGAGCGCGTCGACCCCGCGTTGGACGAGGTCGCCGCCGACTCCGTCGAGGACCACGTCCACCGGCTCGCCCCAGTCCTGGTCGTCTTCGACAAGGTCACCATCGCCGACGTGGCTGCGGCCGCGGGGGTGGCCAAGATGACGGTCACCAACCACTTCCCGCGCAAGGAAGACCTGGTCCTGGACATCGCCGACGAACTCATCGCCGGGCCCGCCCGCGTCGTCGCGGCCCGCGCCCCGGGTGAGTCCGTGCTCGCTGCCCTACGCGGTGACTTCCTCGCGGCGCTGGAGCGGTGCGATCCGACGCTGGGGTTCTCCGATCGAGAGTTCGCCGCGATGGTGCTCGGCAGTCCGGCGCTGCGTGCCCGGCTCCGGGAGATCCACGAGGAGCGCGAGGACGCACTTGCCTCAGCCCTCGCCCACGGGCTGCGGTGGGACGATCTGGCGTGTCGACTGGCGTCCGCCCAGATCGTCACGCTTCAGCGGGTTCTGATGCACGAGATCCTGGACCGCACGGCCAACGGCGAGCCGAAAAAGTCGATCCGCGATGACATCACCCCAACCGCCCAGCGCGCTTTCGACCAGCTGCATCGGATGCTGCCGTCCGCCGACGACCAAACGTCATCGTCCGAACGCCCCTCTGCGAACCGCCAGCGAATCCGCTAGCGCACCAGGCCAGATACGCCCTACTCGTCCACGCCGCCCGCGAGGCGCTTCAGTGTTTCGGATGACCGGCCTGGATCACGTGGGCCGGGTGCGGTCCGCGCCGATGGCGACGCCGACGATCGTGCAGGGCTCGGTGCCGTGGTTGTGCCAGGCGTGCCGGGTGCCGTTCTGGACGACCACGTCACCTGCCCGCAACACCGTCTGCTCGCCGTCGTCCAGCTCCAGTGTGGCCTCGCCCACGACCACCAGGACGTAGTCGATGCTGTCGGTGGTGTGCATCCCAGGGGCGTCAGGATCATTCGCCGCCATCGCGCCCGGCATCTGCCATTCCAGCTCTTCCAGAGCCGCGGCCGCGTCCAGATCCGGAGGCGGCAGCAACTCCCCCGGCGGAACCGTGTTGATCATGAAACGCGATCCGTCTCGGGGCGGATACCACGCCTCGACGTGGGGCGGCGAGCCGTCGTCGGGGAACGCGGGTCGATCGTCGCGGCCCCACAGCCGGAAGAACGCGCAGCCGGGCATCAGCTCGGACGTGATGGGCTCGACATCCCGATCGTCGACCACGCGGGCCTTGCCCTCGGCGTCGTGTCCGGTGACCACGCGGCGAACCTTCGTACGCTTCATGCGCTGCTCCTTGCCACCGAGACGTCGGATACGGATGCGTATTGATACGCTACCGTATCCTCGGTTTCGAGACCCGTCAATACGCTGGCGTATCCTGTGTGGCGTGGTGAACGAGTCGACCCGGTTGTCCGCCCAGGACTGGGCGCGGGCCGCCCTCAGAGCGATCGCGGACGGCGGGCTGGCGGCAGTCGCGGTCGAACCGCTGGCGCGGACGCTCGGCGTGACCAAGGGCAGTTTCTACGCGCACTACAGCAACCGGAACGAGCTGGTCACGGCGGCGCTCGCGGAGTGGGTCCGAGGTCACGGCGACGAAGGGCTCGCCGAATTCGCCGCGATCGCCGATCCGGCCCAACGGCTCCGCGATCTGCTCACCGTTGTTGTGCAGTCCGTCCAGCCACTGGCCCCGTCGGTGCACCTCAGCCTGCTCAGCGACCGCAACGACCCCAGGGTCCGGGACGCGGTCCGTCAGGTGGACCAGGCCCGGTTGGAACTCCTGACTCGCACCTACCGCGAGCTCGGCCTACCACCGGACCGCGCGGAGTCTCGGGCACGAGTCGCCTACGCGGCCATCCTCGGACTGATGCACCTGGCGCAAACCGACCCGGGCGCCCCGCACTCCGCCGTCCTCACCGACGAGGCGACCGCCATCTTTCTACCGTCATGACGGCGCACGCCAACTCAGGTCACCAACAGTCCCGGTGAGCAAAACCCCGGAACCTGGGCTGCGGGGATGCTTTCTCCCTTTCGTGGGGGCGTCTCGCGCTTGCCGCAATGTTGGTGTGCGCGGCCCCCTCGTCCGTGACACTCTGGGCGGGCATCGACCCTCTTGACGAGAGAGTACTCGCTAATGCAAAGTTATTTCCAGACGCGAGACTCTGGAGGAGCCATGGACCCACAATCACCCGGCGGGATGCTCGATGAAGTGGACAGACTGCGGCGGCTCACCCGCGCTCGGTCGCGCGGGGCGGCGGCCGTCCCACTGGCGATCTTCGGGTTACTGACGCTGGCCTCGATCCCGCTGTACTCCAACCCGTTCGACGCCATGCAGTGGCAGCCGGACGGCAGCGGCTTCAGCAAGCCGGGCTCGATCAGCGGCTACGCGGGGCTGAACGGAAACGACCGGTCGGGGGCCCTCTCGATCGCGTTCTGGCTGGTCACCGGGCCGCTGAGCTACCTGGCGTGCGCCTGGTGGTTCCGGCGGCGGGCCGCGCGGGTCGGCCTCACCATGCGATGGCAGCCCTGGGCGTACGTGGGCACGGCGCTGTTCGCCGTGTTCGTGTTCGCCGTGTTCGCCCAGGACCACGGCCTGGGCGATGCGCACCCGTCCGGCTTCACCGAAGGCTCCGTGATCAGCCCACTGCTGGCGATCGCGGTCGGGCTGCTGATCCTGGCCAGGGTCGAGCGTAGCCCTGGCGTCGCGGTCACCGCCGTCGCCTACGGCGGCCTCTGCGTCATCATGAACGGCTACGGCCTCGGCCAGATCCCCCCGTGGATCGTGCCGCCGTACGGTGGCATGATCGATGGGCTGTTCAACCCGGCGCTGAACCTGATCCCGCTGGCCTGCGTCCTGCTGTTCGGCGCGCTGGCCGTCCATCTTCGGGCACGGGCCCGGCCGCGTTTGGCCATGGCCGCGGCCCAGAACCCGGCATGACCGACACCGCCGGCGCGCCGGAGACCCCGCACCCCACCCAGGCTCTCAACGACACCGTCCACCACCGCACCAGGCTCGGCATCATGGCGGTGCTGCACGAGACCGACCGCGCCGAGTTCGGCTACCTGCGCGACGCCCTGAACCTCACGGACGGCAATCTCTCCCGCCACCTGCGCACGCTGGAACAGGCCGGCTACATCGAGATCCACAAGGGCTACCACGGACGCCGTCCCCGCACCTGGCTCAGCCTGACCACCGAGGGATCCCGCGCCCTCGCCGAGGAACTGGCCGCCCTGCGCGCCCTGGTCACCCGGCTTGACGACACCACAAAGAACAAATGAGCGCGGCCAAGCTCAAACAACACCCGTCGGCCATCTCCGGCCTCAGAGAACATGGGTACAGCGGTTGACCCTAAGCCGGTGATCATGGTCCGGCCGGTGTGAGCGCACTGGCGCGGTTCTCGTGTTCGCGGCGGGCCTTGCGCTGGGCCGAGACCGCCGGGACGCCCTGGCCGGTGTCGAACGACTGGCAGCGGGCGAGGAGCTGGCGGTGCACGGCTGGGACGGCGCTGACGCGCAAGGCGTAGCCCTGGCCGCTCCGAACAGTCACGCCCTCGTCGAGCGCGGCCCGCTCGGCGAGCTCCAGGTCGGCCGCGTGGAGCAAGTCCGCGACCTTGGCCGCCGTTGTGAAGCCCTGGTCCTCGCCGACGGCCCCGGGTTCACGCCTACCGGAGATACCACCGCCCTCCACTACTCGGTGATACCGTATAGTGGTATTCGGTAGCACGCAGTACCGACAGGGCTGAGGAGCATCGGCGATGGACGACCTGACGGAGATGTTGAAAGGCACGCTCGAAGGGTGCGTGCTCGAAATCATCGGCAGCGAGGAAACCTACGGGTACGCCATCACCCGCCAACTGAACGAGCTCGGCTTCGCCGATGTCATCGAGGGGACGGTGTACACCATTTTGCTGCGGCTGGAGAGGAACGGGCTCGTCCAGGTGACGAAACGGCCCTCCGGGGTTGGTCCCCCACGCAAGTTCTACGCGCTCAACGACACCGGACGCGAGGAACTCGCGAAGTTCTGGGCGAAATGGCAGTACCTCTCATCACGCATCGACAAGCTCAAGGAGGGCGTGAGATGAACTTCTGGGAGAAGGTCACAGGCAGCGATCTCACCAGGGAATGGAAGGCGTTCGAGGCCCGGGCCGAGGTCCTGCCGGACGACTACCGGGCGGCGTGGGGGCAGATCATCGCCCAGCTCTTCCCCTACGGGGACTTCACCGGCCGCAACCTGATGCCGATCCTCGACTCGGCCCTGGGGCTGCTCGAAGTGGCAGCGGCGGACGGCCAGAGCGTCCACGAGGTGCTCGGCGAGGACATCCAAGGCTTCTGCACCGCGCTGGCCGGCGGAGCAGGGGCCCGGACTTATCGCGACCGGTGGCGCGAGCAGCTGAACAGGAACGTCGCGAAGAAATTGAGCCGGCTGGGAGGCTGACGTGAGCATCCAGGACATCATCGAAGGCAAGAAACAATGGCGAGCGCACGTGGCTCGGGTCAAGGCACTCCCGCCGGACTACCAGATCGTCTACAACGAGATGCAGAAGTACCTGTTCAAGATCGGACCGATCAGCTTGCCTGACGGGCCCCTGCTCCCCGGGATCGTCGACTTCTTCGAAGAGGGCGTCGCCGCAGGCAAGGGAGTTGTGGAACTCATCGGCACCGACGTCGCCGCGTTCTGCGACGACCTGGTCAAGGACTCCCCTACCTACGCGGATGTCTACCAGGCATCCATCACCGCCGAAACCGACGCGGACGAGAAGTAACGCCCAACCCAACCGCGCCAGTGGGAGTCAGTGTGGTGCTCGTTGTGCGCTTGGTTCGCGGACGGCTGGTGGGGTGAGCGCCAATCTGGGCTCGGCCTGGCGGTGGCGGTCAGGTCGATCGCGATCGCCAAAGTACGGGCCGAGTACGCCACGGCGCGGGGCCAGCTCGATGGAGGCACCGATGGCTGAGCGCCGCCCCGACCGGTCGGTGCCGCCAATGGCCGGTACTGACGCGATCGGGGCGGTCGAGCATCTGCCGGAAGCCGTTATCGAGGAGAGCTGGGAAATCTCCTCGACAAGCGGCATCCTGGCCGACATTTCCTACTGCGTGTTGCTGGCCTGTCCGCCCGGCTCTACTTCAGGTGCCGGGTGAAGAAGCGGGCCGCAGGTTCCCCCTCGAATTGGGGGACGCCGGTGTGTCCGCCCATGTTGGCGTGCAGCGTCTTCTCCTTGGTGCTGAAGGCGTCGAACAGGTCCAGGGCCGCTTGCCGGTCGTTCCCCTCGTCGTCCCATTGCAATAGGACGTGCAGCGGGATGGTGACCTGACGAGCTTCCTCGAACGTTACGCGAGGGACGAAACTCCCGGCGAACAGAACGGCGGCCGACACGCGGGGCTCGACCACCGCCAGCCGGACGCCGATCGCGATCACTCCCCCCGAATACCCGACCGGGCCGCCGATCTCGGGCAGCGAAAGGAGAGCGTCCAGGGTGGCCCGCCATTCCGGGACCGCCTTTTCGACCAGCGGGAGGACGAGCCGGTCGACGATCTCCTCGGGCACCGGCTCACCGGCCTGCAGCACCCGGCGCAGGTCGGTGCGAGCCTGCTCAGCCACAGCCAAGCGAGGACGATCACCACTTCCGGGAAGCTCGATGGTGACCGCGGCGAAGCCGTCCGCGACGGAGTGCCGGGCACGGGCCGCCAGCCGGGGGTACATCCTGTCCACTCCGCCGGGGTGGCCGATCAGAATCAGCGGCACCGGTGCGGACGCGGCTGCGGGCGTCCACAGGATGCCGGGGACCTCGTCGACGGTGAATTTGCGTTCGAGGACGCCGTCGTCGAGGCGCTGCTCAGAAGTGAATTGCATGGTCGTGTCCTTCGGGAGTGCTCTTGAACGGCGCTCCCGGACGACCTACCGCCCGACCGTGGCCCCAGAAGGGAGCACCCATGTCGATACTTTGCTCACGGGTACCACCTCCTCGTTCTCTGGCACGGCTTCCAGAAAACTAGCAGTGGTCGCCGTGGTCCACCAACAGCTTTTTGCGGAGTTTCCGTGGACCGGACGCCCACGGGGTCACTCGTCCAGAGGGCCAGACCAAGCACCTCGAACACCAGCCCACGCAGCTCAGTGGCAAGGTCCCGTCAGAGGCCGGACGAGACGATCTGACCGTCGGGCCATCACACGGATCCCGCCAGGTCATCGTCGCAGAGCGCCCGCCGTCGCACCCGTGCGCTCACGCAAGAGGATCCGGAGCGTATTGGCATGCTCGTAGCCGACCTTCCGAGCGACGATCTCCAAGGGAAGATCTGTGGTTCTCAGCAGGTGCGAGGCGCGTTCGATGCGCAGGTCCTGGACGAAGCGGACGGGTGACGTGCCGAGCGTCCGGCGCATGGTTCGCTGGAGCGTGCGTTCGCTGACGCCGATGGCCCGCGCCGCGTCGGTGATCGAGATCGGTTGATCGAGGTGGATCCGAGCCCAGCGCTCGAAGGCCGCGAGCATCGGGTCGCTCTGCGCGAGTGCCGCGGCAATGGTGTACGACGCCTGGGACGGGCGCTCGTCGACGACCAGATATCGGGCGACCAGATCCGCGAGCGCCGGGCTGTTCAGCCGGACGATCGCGAGTGCGAGGTCGACGTGTGCGAAGGCCGCCCCGGCAGTGGTCACACCGTCCGACGTGGTGACCATGCGGGTCTCGTCGACTGTGACCTCCGGGTAGCGCGTGCGGAAGTACGGTGCGAGCCACCAACTCGTAGTGGCGCGCAGCCCTTCGAGGATTCCTGACTCGGCCAGCAGGAACGTCCCAGTGCAGGCGGACGCGATGGGTGTGCGGCGTTCGCGTGTGGTGACCACCAACTGCCGCAGGGGCGCGGCGTCCGACCCCGAAACGTGCGCGATCAGAGCATCGGGGCGCCGCTCGGCCACAGCGGGCACCAGTAGCAGGTGCGCGTTCTCGGCCGCACTGACGGGGGTGGTCTCGACCACGTGCCCGGCACCCGTCCGGACGCGTCGGCGGAAGCCGATCGTGGTGGCCTTCCAGGGCGGCGGCGGTTCCGGAAGCTCGCCCCGCATGTCGTTCGCCCCCGCCAGCACATCGAGAAGGGCCGCGAGCCCGGAGTCGAAAACGCCGTCGTATGCGAGAACAGCGACATGCATGACGGAAACGATATCGATCAGGTCGTTTCCGCCACTGGGTGGGGCGGCTCGGGCGGCCTAGATTCTTCGTTGTCCAGGCGAGATCCGGTGCCTTGTACCGGCACCGCCCGTTCCACGAAACCACATCACAGGAGTGCATCATGAGCAAACTCGGACTGCTGGCAAAGATCGAGGCCAAGCCCGAGTACGCCGACAAGGTCGAAGCCCTGCTGCACGACGCGCTGCAACTCGCGCTGCGGGAGGACAACACCGTCGCCTGGTTCGCGTTCCGGCTGAGCGCCACGACTTTCGGCGTCTTCGACACCTTCGACGACGAGCAGGGGCGCCAGAAGCACCTGGAGGGCAGGATCGCCGCCGCGCTGATGGACGCCGCGGAGACCATGCTCAGCGAAGCACCTGAGATCCGTCCCCTCGACGTCCTGGCGGTCAAGCTCCCCTGACCAGTCCGAACAGGACGCCGCGACCGGACGGGCCGGTAAGGATCTGGTCGGCCTCTGCCATGTCCCGGGCAAGCCGATCGAATTCGGTGACAATGAACTCCGACCCGTCCCAAACGGCGGCCAGAGCCTGCGTGAGGCCAGCGCGGCCGCGGCCCTCGGTGACCGATGACTTTTCTGCGCCGTTCTGGTCTGCATATGCGGAGGACCAACCTATGGGAAGGCTGACGCCGTGCGGAAACTGACCTTCGGGATGAACCTGAGCCTGGACGGCTACGTCGCCGCGCCAGGCGACGACCTCGGCTGGAGCGTGCCGAGCGACGAGCTGTTCCAGTGGTGGTCCGACCGGGTGGGGGCGACGGACCTGGCGCTGTACGGGCGCAGGCTGTGGGAGACGATGAGCTCCCACTGGCCGACCGCCGACCAGCAGCCTGGCGTCACACCGGCGGAGATCGAGTTCGCCCGCCGCTGGCGGGACATGCCGAAGGTGGTGTTCTCCTCGACGACCAGCACGGTCGACTGGAACACCCGCCTGGTCACCGGCGACGCGGTCACCGAGATCGCCCGGCTCAAGGCCGAGGACGGTGGCCCCATGGACATCGGCGGCGCCACACTCGCCGCGGCGGCCATGCGGGCCGGGCTGATCGACGAGTACGTGCTGGCCACCGCGCCGGTCTTGGTGGGCGGCGGCACGCCGTTCTTCACGGCCCTGGACAACTGGGTGAACCTGAACCTGGTGGAGACCCGGACGTTCCCCGACGGAGTACTCCTGACCAGGTACGAAACCAAGCGCTGAGCGCCCAACGCCGGGTTAAGGGGTTGGCGGGACGGGGCGGTGGTGTTCCTGGTCGGGTTCGGTTCCCCATCGTGCGCGGAGGACGCCGTCCTGGTCAGGGAGGACGGCGGCCAGCAGGGGAGGTTGTTCCCCTGCGACGCAGGAGATGGCCGTTGCCGCGCGGGCGCCATCGAGCACCCTGGGACTGGGCGCGTCGGTGATGGTCGCGCGGACATGGCCGTCCTGGTCTTCCCAGACCAGTTGGACGAGGTGATGGGCGGACAGCGAGGCGAGCACCGTCACAGGGTCGCCTGACAGGCTTGGCCAGACCGCGACCCGGGCACGGGGGGTCAGTCGTTCCCGGACCCGATCGATCCCGCCGTCATCGAGCCGGTGCCAACGGGACACGCCCTCTATCGGGTTCTCCTCCAGGAGTCCGGCGCGGCCGGTGGCGACGAGCGCGGTCACCTTTCCCCAGAACGTGTCGTCGGCGGGTGTGCGCTGGCCGGGCTCGTTGGTTTCGGCGCCGTAGGGCGATCGGTCAATTCGTTCCGGGAACAGGCCCAGCGCCCGGGTATGGGTCACCGCGCGTTCACACCGTTGGTCGCTACCGATGTAGAGGTACTGGTCGTAGCCGACGTGCACGGAGAAGCGGTGCTCGGCTTCCAGTCGGCACCAGGCGCCGTTGTCGCGCAGCATCGCGCGCACGAGCTCAAGCCAAACCTTCATCGGGACTTCTGCGCCGTCGTGATAGCCGGACAGGTCGTCCGGGAACAGTCCGGTCAAGCCGTGGCCGGGGACCGTCGGCTCCAATCCGAAGTTGATGACCGACAGCTCGGGCTCGCGAATGCACAGCCGCTGGACGCCGGTTTCGGCGGCGAAGGTGGCTACCGCCTCCAGGTAGGCGGCCTCGATCGGTCCGTGGTCGCTGGTGCTGTCCTGGTCGCCGATGTAGCGGCCCTGCTCGTCACGGTCCGCCGGGTCGTATTTGGTGACCCGGTACCCGAAACGCAGCACGTTGGTCATCGTGTCACGGTGGTCGGGGCTGTGGTGCGGCATGCGGGAAGTCTCGGACGGTGAAGTGCCTAAGCCCGTCGAACGCTGTGGACGCGAGCTTCTCGGCGTGCTCGTTCGTAAGGTCGTTGTGGCTGATGCGCCTGCGGAAGATGGGGGGCGAAGGTGTCGTCCGCGTCGGTGTCGGGTGAGGATCATCCGGCGGGACGTCCCTGGACGAGGTCAGTGTCGCTGTCAGCCGTTGTTCGCGGGCACTTCGTTTGAAGGGGTGGTCGCGTCTGGATCGGTGGAACGGCGCGGCGTCGCTGGCTTGGACGTCGCCAGCCACAGGCCGGTGAGCACGGCGGTGGCCAAGGTGATGACGCCGGCCGCGACGAAGGCGCTGTTGAGGCCGTTCTCGAAGGAGGCGCCGCCGGACTGCCGGGTGCGGACGATGGCTCCGAGTATCGCCACGCCGAGCACCGCGCCGATCTGCCGGGTGGTGCTGCTGATGCCCGACGCGAGGCCGCCTTCCTGCGAGCTGACCGCCTGGATGGCGGCTCCCGTCAGCGGGGACATGGTCAGGGCGAAGCCGACGCCGATCACTCCCAGCCGCCACCACACGTTCGCGTAGCCGGTGTCGGCGTGGACCATGCCGAGCGCCAGCAGTCCCAGACCGGCCAAGGTCAGGCCGGTGGTGACCACGATTCGGAAGCCGTACCGGGCGGCGAGCCGAGCCGCGTACGGGCTGACGACCACCATGGCGAGGGACGCGGGCAGGGTCTGTAGTCCGGCACGCAGGATCGAGCTGCCCTGGATGTACACGAAGAACTGGGAGAAGAAGAACGACGAACCCATGAGCGCGAACCCCACCACGACCATCGCGGTGTTGGACACGGTGAACAGCCGCTGCCGGAACAGCCGCAGCGGCAGCATCGGTGCGGAACGGCGCGCTTCGACGGCGACGAAGGCCGCGAGAAGAATTACGGCGACAGTGAAGCTGCCCAGGATCAACGGCGACGTCCAGCCACGCGCGCCACCCTCGATCAGCCCGTAGGTCAGCGCCCCCACCCCCAGAACGGACAGAACCGTCCCCGGCGTGTCGATCGCGGGAGCGTTCGGATTGCGGGAATCCCCCAGGACGCGCAGACCGACCAGCAGAAGAACCACACCGATGGGCAGATTGACCAGGAAGATGGCGGGCCAGCCGAAGGCATCCGTCAGCACGCCGCCCGCGACGGGACCCGCGGCCACACCGATTCCGCTGAATCCGGCCCACAACCCGATCGCCTTGATTCGTTCGTGCGGGACGGGATAGGCGGCGACGAGCAGGGCCAGCGAGGCGGGGCTCAGCGCAGCGGCTCCGATGCCTTGCAGCACCCGGCCAGCGATCAACCAGCCGACCGAGGGCGCGAGGCTGCACAGCACCGATGCGGCGGTGAACACCGCCACGCCGGACAGGTACACCCGCTTGCGGCCGAACCGGTCGGCGAAGATGCCGCCCGACAGCAGCAGCATGGCGACCAGCAGGACGTACGCGTCGACGATCCACTGGAGACCGGTCAGCTGAGTGTGCAGCCGGTGCTGCATGTCGGGCAGTGCCGCTCCAACAACCGTGTTGTCGAGCAGCACCATGAACTGGCCCACGCAGGTCACCGCGAGCAGCACGGCCCGGTTCGCTCGGCTGCCTACGTCCGCAGGCGATGCGGCCATGGGGGTTCCTCTCGATCAGTGGTGGCGCCGCTTCATGGCCGACGCGGTCAGCCTCCGGGCACCCTAATGCAGTCATCGACTGCGTTAATCGACTGTAAGGAGGTTCGTTCCATAAACGCAAGTCGCTACTGCGTTAAGGTGAGGGCATGGACGAACGGCAGCGAGCCCGGCGACCCGGCGGGCGCGGCGCCCGTGTCGGCGCGGCGGTGCACCAGGCCGTCACCGACCTGATCAGCGAACGCGGCTACGGCAAGTTCTCCGTCGGCGACGTCGCGGACCGCGCGGGCGTGGCCGACAGCAGCATCTACCGCCGGTGGGGCAGCCTGGAAACCCTGCTCACCGACGTGGCGCTCACCCGCCTCAACGCGCGGTCACCGATGCCGGACACCGGGAGTCTGGCCGGCGACCTGCGCACTTACGCGGCGACCGTGGCCCGAGAGATCACCGGACCCGACGGCCTGGCGTTGCTGCGCCTGGCCGTCGCCCTGTCGAGCAACGGTCAGCAGGGACTTCGGGCGCGGGACGACCTCCTCGCCGAACGCGCCCGGCAACTACAGTCCATGCTCGATCGCGCCAGCGAACGCGGCGAGAACGCGCCCGACGCGTCCGACGTGCTGGATCACGTGCTGGCGCCGATGTACGTCCGCGTCCTGCTCGGCCTGGACCCGCTCACCCCGGACTACGTCGACGGGCTGGTCGACCGCCTGCTGTGACCACGACCTGATCCGCGGGATCAGAGCGGGATCAGAGCACGAAGGCCCCGACGAGTCCGGCGTGAATCGCCGATTCCAACTGGTCGCGGGCGTCGGGCCGTCCGACCTCCTGCTCCGCGTCGGTCAGCTCCTCCAACGTCCGGAGGTGGGCGCAGCCGTGGACGCACTCCGGATATCCGGGGCGGGGACGCAAGCTTGGCCGCAGCCAGGCTTGCGTGGCTGCGACGGGTGCTGGGCCTGCGGGTTGTCAGGCCGTGTCGGGTTGGGTGCGGCGGGCGTAGGCGCGGGCGGCGCGGGCTCGGTCGCCGCAGCGGGTGGAGCACCAGTGGCGGCGGCCGTGGCGGAGGAGGTAGCGGTTGCAAGGGGTCGAACCGCAGGCGGTGAGGCGCTCGGCATCGGGCCCGGTCAGGAGGTCGGCCGCGTTGGCCGCGAGGGTGGCGAGGGCGCGGTCGAGGATCTCGTTGGTGGGGCACGGGGTCGCGCGGTAGGGGCCGTTCTTGTCGTCCCATTGCAGGAGGGCGGCCGTGGGAGCGCCGCTCAACGCGTCGTTGACGGCGGACAGGGCCGCGGGCAAGGCGGGCAGCCCGGCGACATGGGCGTCGAACAACGACTTGAGGTGTTCGCGCAGCGAACGCAGCTGCGCCGCGCACATCTCGCGGACTCCGGCGTCGGCCAGGGCGAGGCCGCGTTCGGTGAGCCACTCGTTCGCCGACGCGGGGGTGCTGAGGAGATCGACGAGGTGCCCCCCGGGGAGCGCGATGGCGCTGTTCACGAAGTCGAGGGCGAGATAGTCCGCCGCCCCCGGCGCGGGCGGAAGCGCGGACTCGGTGGCCAGGGTCTCACTCATGGCTCTCATGGTACGACTTGCGCTCTTCCGTGAGAAATCGCTACCGTCGTTCACGGATAAATCACTACTCATCCGTGAGGTGGCTGGATGTCCGGCAGCAGAGCGACCATCGAGCAGATCCCCGTCCGCGTCCTCGGCGGGCCGACCGCGTTCTTCGAGTACGGAGGTGTGCGGATCCTGACCGACCCGACGTTCGACTCTCCCCGCGAGTACGTCGTGCCGGGCGGTCAGTTGACCAAGCTGACGCCCTCCACCGCCGCACCGGACGACCTCGGACGTATCGACGTGGTGTTGCTCTCTCACGACGAGCACCCGGACAACCTCGACGAGTCCGGCCGGGCGCTGCTCGCCGACGTGCCGCTCACCCTCACCACGCCCGGTGGCGAGCAGCGTCTGGGGAACGGGGCCAAGGGACTGGCCGACTGGGAGTCGATCGAACTGGACCGGCCCGGCGGCGGCACGATCACCGTGACGGGCGTCCCCGCCATCCACGGGCCCGGCGCGCGCGAGGACGTCGAACCGGTCACCGGGCCGGTCGTCGGTTTCGTCCTGACCGGAGAGGGCCTGCCGACGATCTACGTCAGCGGCGACAACGCCTCACTCGACCTGGTCAGGCAGATCGCCGAACGCTTCGGCCCGGTGGACACCGCGATCCTGTTCGCCGGGGCGCCCCGCATCGCCGTCCTGTTCGACAACGCGCCCATCGTCCTGGACAGCGTCCAGGCCGCCGAGGCCGCCGGGATCCTCGGCGCCCGCCGGGTGGTTCCCGTCCACTACGACGGCTGGGGGCACTTCACCGAGGGCCGCGACGACCTGGTGGCCGCCTTCACCGACGCCGGGCTGGTCGACCGCCTGGACTTCGGCGGCCTCAACTGACCGCGCAGATCGCGCAGACCGGACGCGGGCCTGTCCGGTCAGCCGGTTCGCAGCCGCGACGGGTTCGGCCTGCCGCGCCAGACGATCACGGGGCCTTGAGCCCGGGGGCTCGGTCCGTTGACGCCGACCGGACCCGGGCCCACCCCTGGGATGACCTCGCACTTCGGTGCTTGTCTACTGTTGTCCGCGCTCGTTGAAGCTGCGCCGATGGGGCTGTTCGGGCGGTCCGCGCCTATCGAAAGAACTCTCTCGTGACGAAAACCGTGTCCGCCCGGACCGAGGGCCCCTCGCGTGCCGAGGTTCAGCGTCGCATCCTGATCGTCCTGGTCGGCGCCCAGGTCCTCAGCGGTGCCGGACTGGCGGCCGGGGTGACCGTCGGTGCCCTGCTCGCGCAGGACATGCTCAG
This sequence comes from Actinomadura meridiana, assembly GCF_039537545.1. Lineage (NCBI taxonomy): Bacteria > Bacillati > Actinomycetota > Actinomycetes > Streptosporangiales > Thermomonosporaceae > Actinomadura > Actinomadura meridiana. Next base: position 396,641 of record NZ_BAABAS010000004.1, on the reverse strand, counting down.
CTCCACCAGCCTCGCCGGTCTGCCCAGCGCGCTGGGCACGGCCGGTTCCGCGCTGGCGGCACTGGCGGTTGGGCGCGTCTCGCAGGCTCGCGGCCGCCGTCCCGGTCTTGCCGCCGGGTATCTGACCGGTGCCGTCGGCAGCGCGGGTGTTATCGCTGCGGCCGTCGTCGGCAACGCCGTCCTGCTTTTCCTCTCGCTGTTCATCTATGGCGCCGGGACGGCCACGAACCTGCAAGCGCGCTATGCCGGAGCCGATCTGGCGTCTCCGGCGCGCCGAGCCAGCGCTGTGTCCACCGTGCTCGTCGCGACGACCCTGGGCGGTGTGGTCGGACCCAATCTCGCCGCCCCCACCGGCGATCTTGCTCATGCCCTCGGCGTCCCCCATCTGGCCGGGCCGTTCCTGCTGGCGGGCGCCGCCTACGCGATGGCCGCCTTGATCCTGGCCATCTGGCTGCGTCCTGACCCGTTGCTGCTGGCCAGTGCGCTGGAAGCCGAACGCACCGCTGTGGTGAACGCGCAGCCGGGGGACGCCACCGGGCGACCGGACGCGGCGGTCGAAGGGAATCGGTCCCGCCTGGTGGTCGGTGCGCTGGTCATGGTGCTCATCCAGCTGGTCATGGTCGCGATCATGACGATGACGCCCGTCCACATGCACGATCACGGCCACGGCACCGGCGCGTCCGGCTTCGTCATAGCCGTCCATATCGGCGCGATGTACCTGCCCTCGCCCCTGACCGGCTGGCTCGTCGACCGCTATGGCCGCCTCACGATCGCCGCCACGTCCGGGCTGACGCTGCTCGCCTCCGGGATCATCGCCGCCAGCGCCCCCGCCGACTCCGTCGCCCCGCTCGTGGTGGCCCTCGCGCTGCTGGGCCTGGGCTGGAACTTCGGACTGATCACCGGCACCGCGATCACCACCGACGCCGTCCCGCTGGCCACCCGTGCCAAGACCCAGGGCATGGTGGACGTCGCCATCTCCATCGCTGGCGCCACCGGCGGCATGGCTTCGGGCCTCGTCGTCGCCGCAGCCAGCTACCCGCTCCTGGCCATCGGCGGCGGAATCCTGGCGCTGGCCATCGTCCCGGCGGTCGTCGTCACCGCGCGCAGCCAGTGATCAACCGACACGGACGCCTTGATCGTCATCCTCGGACGACGGTCAGCTGGTGGTGGTCGGGGTGGGCTGGTAGCAGAAGCGGACCATGCCCGACGGGAAGGTCGTGGTGTCGTGGTGTTGTCGAGTTCCGGGCTTGAGGAACCAGCGGACAGCCGTCAACGCTGAGAATGATCTTGCGATGGTGTTCCGTCTGGGGACCCCCCAACGGACACCGCGACCGTCGCGGCGGCGTCCCGCCGGGGCGTCCGCGACCACAACTGCAACGCGTTCGCGACCCCGCCCCAGGCAGCCCGGTCGCGCGCCCCCCGAGGACGAGTTGCCCGCCCCTGGGGGGCGTGGTCAGTCCGCCCGGTGCGGGGTCGCCAGCGCCCGGGCGACCTCGGCGATATCGGCAGCGACAGGGGAGGCCGGCCGCTCGTCCAGCCAGGCCCTGGCCAGACGGACGGCGGCGAGGCGGCCGGGTTCTCCCGCGCCTGGCCCTCTCACAGCGTCAGCACATTGTCCTGGTCGGTGTCTGTATGGTCGATGGATCTTGCTGGTTCGGCGGAGGCGGTGGTCGTGATGTTGGGCTTTGGACGCAAGCGAGGGCTGGAATGGGCCGCCAGCGAGTTGGGTGCTCAGGTGGGAGAGACGGGCACCCGGCCCCCGTTCGGAACGCTCACCGGGCCCTACACGGGGGCGATCGAGACGCCCGCCGAGTGGTTCGCGGTGACCCACCGGGGCTGCCAGGTCGTCGCCTTCAGTTGCGAGCAGAAGTCGGGCCCGTTCTCGTCCAAGGGCTGGAACTACCTCGTGCAGGTGCGCACGCCGTGGGTGCCCGAGACCCGGGTACTGCCCTACACCCAGCAGGTCCAGCAGGTATACGAGCAGCTCATCCGGCCGGACATGCCGATGTTCGTCCCCGACCACGCGCCGAACATCATGGTCTACTCGGCGGACCCCCAGCAGTCCAAGGCCGTCCTCACCGCGGAGTTCCTCAAGGCAATCGACCATGACCGCCGGCCGCGACCGAAGATCATCCCGCCGGTCTCGTTCAACGAGGGCGTCCTCAACCACCAGTCGCGCGGACGCGTCGACCCCCAGAAGACGCTCGACATCGCCGACGGGCTCATCGACCTCCTCCTGCTCATCCCGGCCACGGCCTGGCCGGGCGACCCGCAGTCCTGGCCCCCCGGCCCCTGGCTGCCCAGCTGACACCAGTTGTTCGGGAAGACTTGAGCCGATACCTCCAGGCGCTCCAGCCTGGACGGCTGGAGGACCCCGGCCGAGGCCGACGATCGAGACGCCGTGATCGACACCCGGCCCGGACGGCGCCCCCTGTCGGGGTATCGTCCAGAAAGAAGAACCGCTCCAGCTCCGGCCGGGTCGGCTCCTCGTTGAACTTGCCGTACGACGCCGCCTGCTCATCGGTCAGGAATTCCACTGGCATGGACGCGACGCTATCGGCGCCCGCAGCTGCTCCGAGATCTTCCGCCGAACCTCGCCGCCGGGCCCTGTCACCTGTGGTGGGCGCCATGATCACCGGCTTAGCGTTAACCGCTGTACCGATGTTCCCGTGGCCGAGGTCGTAGCCGCGGACCTGGTTGGTGATCAGTGATCCGGCGACCCGGGTCATGTCCGCCCACCGGGTGTGTGGATCCTGTGGCGGTTGATCTTGTTGCGGGCGATCACCTCTAGCGGGCCGTAGCCGGGGCCGATGCCATCGGGCAGGTCGGCGGGCGTCCACCAGTGGGACAGCAGGGTGGGCTCGGTCAGATGCCGCCAGAGACCGTGTCGGGACGTCCCACCAGCGACCGGTGGAACTCGAACGAGCGGCCGTCGGCCCATCCCGAACGCTTCGGCGGCGCGCCGTTCCCGGGGTTGAGGAATCCAGGAACAGCCGTTGGCGCTGAGAATGATCTTGGGTGGTTGTGGGCGGTTGGAACGTTCGCTTTGTAACTTGTCGATCGCTGCGGGTTGGTTACTGGTGGGGACCTGGAGAAGTTCTTCTTCCTCGATGCGTTCGATCGGGATGTGATCGCACAGTCGCGGGATCTCGACAGCCAGCACGCCCAGGGTTTCCCTTCTCGGGGCCGGGGCCGGGGTGAATCGGAACTGTGATGGTTGGGGTGTCGGTTTAGCGGGACGGTGTGATGAGTCGGTGTTCGTAGGCGAGGATGACGAGTTGGACGCGGTCGCGGGCGCCGAGCTTGGTGAGCAGGTTGGCGACGTGGGTCTTGGCGGTGCCCGGGCTGATGTGGAGTTCGGCGGCCAGTTCGGCGTTGGACAGGCCCCGTCCGACCAGGGTGAGGACCTGGCGTTCGCGATCGGTGACGCCCGGAAGACTCGCGGGTGTCAGAGCGGGCTCGGGGCGACTGGCGAATTCGGCGATCAGCCGGCGCGTGACGCCGGGGGCGATCAGCGCGTCCCCGGCGGCGACGACGACCCGAATGGCGGTGATCATGTCGTCCAGGGCCATGTCCTTGACCAGGAAGCCGCTGGCTCCGGCGCGGAGCGAGGCGTAGACGTTGGTGTCGTCGTCGTAGGTGGTGAGCATGACGACGCGTGCCGTCGCCTCGGCGGCGATCATCTGGGTGGCCTCGATTCCGTCCATGCCGGGCATCCGGATGTCCATGACGACCACCTCGGGACGCAGGCGGCGGACCAGCCGGACCGCCTGCGTTCCGGTTTCGGCCTCGCCGACGACTTGGAGGTCCGGGGCCGCGTCGATGACCATGCGCAGCCCGGTGCGGATGAGTTCCTGGTCGTCGGCGAGGACGACGCGGATCGTCATCGTGCCCTGATCGACTGGGACGGGCCGGGGGCGGTGGCGGGGATCGGGAGCCGTGCGCTGACCGCGAAGCCGCAGTCGGGACGGGGGCCGGCGGTAAGGTGCCCGTTCAGCAGCGCGACGCGTTCACGCATGCCGGAGATGCCGTAACCGAGTCCGGTGGCGGACGCGCTGCCCGGGCCGTCGTCGGTGATCTGGACGAGCAGTTCGCCGGGCCGGTGCTCGATCGTCACCTGGCAGCGGGAGGTGCCGGCGTGGCGGACCACGTTGGTCACCGATTCCTGGACGATCCGGAACGCGGCGTGGTCGATGGTCGGTGGCAGCGGGGCCGGGGTTCCGCGCCGGCGCACCTGGCATCTGGACACCGGCGTCGGCCGTGGACGCGGCCAGCCGATCAAGGGCGGCCAGTCCGGCGAGCGGTTCTGTGCCCGCTGGTGTTGCCGGGTCTGGTTCGGCCTGGCGGAGGATGCCGAGCATGCGCCGCAGTTCCGACAGTGTCCGGCGGCTGGTGTCCTCGATAGCGTCCAGCGCGTCCCGGGTCTGCTCGGGTGCGGTGTCGATGACCCGGCTGCCCGCGCCGGCCTGGATCGCGATCACGCCGATGCTGTGGGCGATCATGTCGTGCAGGTCGCGGGCGATGCGCAGGCGCTCGGCGGTCACCGCCTCGGCGGTGGCGTGCCCGTGCAGGGCCTGCTCGTACTCGCGGCGCTGGCGGATCAGCGTCCCGGCCAGCCAGGCCGCCAGGACGCTCAACGCCAGGAGCACCGTCAGCTCGAGGAACCCCGGGGCCAGCACGCGCCTCCAGCCGCCCTCGGCGAACAGGCTCGCCTGCCAGGCGATCTGCTGGACGGTGAGGGTGAGGGCCGCCGCAGCGACTCCCGCCCGGGGTGTGCGGGTGGCGGTGATGAGCGCGACCAGCAGGCCCGCCACCAGCAGGAGCGGCCAGAGCTGTTCCAGCCCCGACCCCAGCGCCGCTGCGGCGACGGTCATCTCGGCCAGCAGCACCGCCAAGACCGGCCACGGCCGGTGGCGCGCCCACGCGACAGGCGATGCCAGGGCCACGGCCATCGGGACCAAGAGCCCGCCCCATCGCTCCCCAGTAGTGCCATGCCCGTTACCGCTGGTGAGCGTGGCGCACAGCGCCAGTGCCAGAGCGGCCACGCCGCACCCGGCCAGTGCTGCCCGGGCGAGGAGGGGCAGGCGTTGCGGAAGCGGGGGGAAGGCAGTGGGCGCGGTCTGATCCACAGGCGTGATCGTAGAAGCCGGAGTGGGCACCGCGCGTCAGCCCTGAGGCATATCCCCACAGGCGTATGCCCGCAGGCAGATCCGGCGCCGGCGATTCCCGCCACCAGACCGATGTGGCGCACTCCGGTGCTCGGGCAGCGTGGGCCGGGTGATCGAAGTCAACGGATTGACCAAGCGCTACGGGGACGTCCTGGCCGTCAACGACCTGTCCTTCACGGTGCCGCCCGGTCAGGTCACCGGATTCCTGGGCCCCAACGGCGCGGGCAAGAGCACCACGATGCGCATGATCTTGGGCCTGAACCGGCCCACGGCCGGAACCGCCACCGTCCAGGGGCGCCCGTTCGGGCAGCGCCGCGCCGGGCTGCACGGTACTCGTGGAGACCGCCAGTACACGCGGAGTCCGGCCGAAGCTGCGGGCCGTCGTGGACGCGCTCAAGCCGGGCGACACGCTGGTGATCTACAAGCCGGACCGGATCGCCCGGTCCATGAAGGAGCTCCTGGTGCTCCTGGAAGACGAACTGCACGCTCGGAAGGTCAACCTGGAGATCCTGACCGGGATCTGCGCGGGGATGCACAAACCGAACGGGCAGACCATCGCAGACAAGATGTTGTTCACGGTGGCCGCGATGGCCGCTGAGATGGAACGCGACCTCATCCACGAGCGCACGATGGACGGCCTGGCCGCGGCAAACGCGCAAGGCCGCTACGGCGGCCGGCCTCCCTCGGTCGACGAGGACACCCTGGCCATCGCCCGCGCCCGGCAGGCCCGCGGGGAGTCAGTGACCTCGATCGCTCGGCACCTGGGCGTCGGCCGGTCCACGCTTTACCGCGCCCTGGCCGATGCCGATACCCCGACAGGCTGACCGCACGGCACCACCGCGCCAGAAGATCGAACCACATCCACCATCAAGATCATTCTCAGCGCCAACGGCTGTTCCTGGATTCCTCGACCCCGCATCCCGAACGCTTCGGCGGCGCGCCGTTCCGCGTCGAGGCTGGCCGCATGACGGGCGTGGGTCTCGCGTGGGCCGCCGGGCCGGTCCGCGGTGTCGGCGAGCTGGTCGCTGCCAGGTCCTACAGGGGGCCGGGCTGGAGCGTGTAGAGGCGGTGTTGACCGTGCGCTGGGAGGTGGCGGCTCCGGCGCGTTCGAGGGTTTGCAGGTGTTTCGTCTGGGGTTGGCGCGCCTCTCGTCAGGGGCTCGGGGGGCTCGGCCGGGACATTTGTCGGACGCGGTCCGGCGCGTGGTTGGGGGTCGGGGCGGTCGCGGCAGCGGTCTGGCGGCGGTCCGGCAGGTGGATGAGGCGCCAGGCGATCGCGGCCCCGGCGATGTAGGCGGCCCCGACCAGGAGGAACGAGAGGGCCGCGCCGCTCGTCCAGTCGGAGGTGACGGCCAGGACGGCGCCGATCGAGCCGATGCCGACCAGGGAACCGACCTGCCTGTTGGCGTTGAGGACCGAACCGGCGGTGTTGGCGTGCCGGGCGCCCGCCGAGTTCACCGTGGCGGCCGTCATGGCGGGCGCGATGAGGCCGCCCGCGATGCTGGTCAGGCCGAGGGCGACGGCGAACATCCAGTACGGGGTGGACGGCGACAGCCCGACCAGGGCCAGCGACGCCGCCCCCGAGACCAGGAGCGAGACGGTGAGCAGCGGACCGACCGCGACGCGCCCGGAGACGCGGGCGAAGACGATGTTGCTGACCGGAAGGAAGATCGTCAAAGGCATGATCTCCAGCCCCGCCCGGACCGGGCTCGCGCCACGGGCGTGCTGGACGTACAGGCCGATCATGAACAGCGCGCCGTAGAACGCGGCGTTGAACAGGAACCCCACGGCGTTGGCACCGGCGAATCGGGCGCCGCGGAACAGCGCCCAGGGCATCACCTGGTTGTCGGTACGGCGCTCGCGGACGACGAGCAGCACGGCGGCCAGGCCCGCGGCGGTGACGACGCCGATCATCGGGGCCGAGGTCCAGCCGAGCTGCGGGCCCTCGATCAGCGCGAAGCTGAGCCCGGCCAGCCCGACGATGACGGCGGCGTGTCCGGAGACCGCCAGCGGCCTGCCGTCGCCGGCCGTCCCGGTGATGTACCGGCGGGTCAGGAGCATGCCCGCGACGCAGATCGGCAGGTTGATCAGGAAGACGCTCGGCCAGCCGAACGCGCCGACCATGATGCCGCCGACCGTCGGGCCGAGGGCCATGGACGGGGTGACGATCGCCGACCAGACGCCCAGTGCCCTGGTGCGTTCGCGCGCGTCCGGGAAGGAGCGCACCAGCAACGCGAGCGAGCTCGGCATGAACAGCGCCGCCCCGACCCCCTGGAGGAGCCGCGCCCCGATCAGGATCCCGACGCCCGGTGCCAGCGCGCACGCCAGCGACGCGCCGCCGAAGATCGCCATGCCCCACATGTAGACCCGTTTGGCGCCGACCCGGTTCGCCAGGCCGCCGGCCAGCATCAGCAGTGCGGCGAAGGTGAGGACGTAGCCGTCCACGGCCCAGGTGAGCTGCGAGAGGGAGGCGTGCAGGCGTTCCTGGATCGTGGCTCCGGCGACCTGCATCACCGTGGTGTCCAGGCTCGCCATGGCGAACCCGGTGGCCAGCGCCATGATCTTCAACCTGCCGGACGCTGCCTGGGACATGATCGACCTCCGCTCCCCCGCCAACCGGACGCAGCACGTCCGGATCAAGACGCTAGTGCAATCGGACGCCTTGCGTCCACTTAAATCGGACTGGAACCGTCCGCTTATTGCTAGGGTGGGCCCATGACGGCGACAGCACCCGCGGTGGACCGGCTCCTGGACGACGGTTCGGGCCGACGCCCGCGCGCCGACGCACGGCGCAACGTGGAACGGCTCGTCGTCGCCGCCCGTCAGGCCACCGCCGAGGGCGGCGAGATCACCGCCCACGACATCGCGCGCCGCGCCGGTGTGGGCATCGGCACGTTCTACCGCCGGGTCGGCTCCCTGGAGGCCCTGCTGGAGGCGGTCCTCGGCGAGGTGCTGGGAGAGATCACCGTCAAGGGCGACGAGGGCATGGCCGATCCCGACCCCTGGTCGGGCTTCGCGCGGTTCGCCCAGTCCTACATTCGCCTGCGCAACGAGCTGTGCGACGTCAACAGGCGGCTCGGCGACGTTCTGGGCCCGTCCCGCGCCGAACTGCGCGACCGGATCCGGCTCCTGGTGGAGCGAGCCCAGCGCGCCGGAGTCATGCGCGAGGACGTGACCTGGGAGGACGTGGCGTTCCTCATGGTCGCCGCGTCGTCCAGCATGTCCCACACCCTGGGCCTCCAGGCGGGCGCGAGCCAGTGGGACCGCAACCTCCAGGTCGTCCTGGACGGCCTGCGCACCCCCGACCCGAGCACCCTCCCCGGCGAACCACCCGCCCTGGCGCTCTAACCGACAAGCCCCCTACAACGGACGGGCCAGGCCACTGGACAGGCGCGGAGCGGTAGGCCCGTTCAGCGGAGGCGCATACCCGGTACCGAAACGTCTTGTGCCGGGACGTCGTCGGTGGACGGGAACGGGAGTTTGTCGACGGCGTTGCGGCGGCGCCGTTCGGGACGCCGGTCGTAGCGGGCCGTGGTGGCCGGGGAGGCGTGCCCGACCAGCTGCTGCACCGTCGCCAGGTCGACGCCCTGGTCGAGAAGGTCGCCGATGAACGTGCGGCGGAAGTCGTGCGGCGTCATCGACGGGAGCGCCGCCTGCCTGCGACGCTTGACGACCGCGTTGCGCACGGCCGCGTCGCTCATCGGACGTTGCTGGACGGCGCCCGAGCGGTGCACCGGCTTGAACAGCGGACCGGACGGGCGGTCGTCCAGCGCCAGCCACGCGCCCAGCAGCACGGCGGCGCCCTCGTGGACGTACTCCAGCCGCTCCTTGTCGCCCTTGCCGGTGATCCGCAGCGACCGCTCCCCCGGGTCGTAGTCCTCGCGGCGCAGCCCGGCGACCTCGGCGCGGCGGGCGCCCGTGGTGTAGAGGACGGCGAGCAGCGCCGCGTCCCGGATGCCCGCCGGTGACCGGTCGGCGGCGCAGACCCGGAGCAGCGCGGTGAACTCGGCGGCGTGGACGCTGCGTCCGGCGGGCAACCGCGTCCCACGGAAGTTCCGCACCGCCGCGGCCCGCTGGTAGTCGTCGGTGGTCATCTCGCCCAGCCGCCATGCCGTCCGCAGAACGCCGCGCAGCGCGGACAGGTGCAGGTTCCGGTAGGAGGGCGACCACGGCTCTGGCTGTCCCTGCGGTCCGTCGGTCACCTGACGGTCGACCAGTGCGCGCAGCGCGGTCGTGTGTTCGGTGCGCAGCTGCGCCCATGGGAAGTCCTCCCCCGGCGCCGGGCCGGGTTCGCGGCCCGCCGCCGTGTGGAGCATCGCGGCCAGGCGGTGCAGGCACGCGCTCATCGACCGCCGCGACCGCGGACTCTCCAGCGACGCGACGTAGACCAGGAACGGGCTGCGGTCGGCCGGTGCGGTGCGCCGCACCGCGGGCGTCGCGGCGCGCGGCTGGAGATCGTCCATGGGACGGCAGCGTAGCGGAGCCAGCTTCTGAGAATCAGCATTGTCGTTAGTTAGGATCAATGTTTTTTAGAAGCTCTCGTTTTCTGGAAATAAAAAATCTAAAAGTCTAGGCTGGTGGGGTGACCATGAGTGAAGAGGTGGCGGTGGCCGCCGAACGCGCCTGCCGGTACTGCGGACGTCCCGTGCCCCAGCGCGAGGGGCGCGGCCGTCCCCGCGAGTACTGCCTGGACGGCGACTGCCAGGCACGCGCCAAACGGGAACGGGAACTCAGACGCGGCACACCCGGCCTGGAAGGCGCACTCGCGCGCGCCGAGGACCTCTACGAGCGCATGGAACAGGGCCTGACCGCCGCACTGGCCCCGCTCGCACAGGCGCTGGACTCCGAGCTGTCCCCTCGCGGCGTCGAGGCGCGGATCAGCGCCGTCCGCGCGGAGGCCCAGCAGGCCGTGGCCGCCGCCCTCGCCGACCGCGAGGACGCGACGGGACGCGCCGCCCGCGCCGAGCAGTCCGCGGAGAAGGCCGCCGAAGACGCTCGCTCGGCCCGTCGCCGCGCCCGGGAGGCCGAGCGTGAACGCGACGACGCCGTCCACGCCGCCGAACAGGCCCGTTCCGAAGCGGACGCCGCCGTGCGGACCGTCCAGGACGAGGCGGAGCACACGATCCAGGCTGTGCGCGCGGAGGCGGACCAACTCGTCCAGCAGGCCCGGCTGGAGGCAGACCGCGTGATCGCCGAAGCACGCGCGCAGGCCGAGCAGGCCCGCCTGGACGCCCAGGACGCCCGATCACAGGCCGCCGAGGCCCGCCGTGCCGCCGAGACCGCCCGCCACGACGCGCAGCAGGCCCGCGCGGAGGCCACCGAAGCACGGGAGGCCCAGTCCCGGGCCGAAGGACAGCGGGCGGCCGAGGAGGCACGCGCCCAGGCCGCCGAGCAGTCCCGCGAACGCGCCGACCACCGGGCCTACGCGGCGCGGCAGTCCCGCGCCGAGGCGGTCACCGCGCTGGAGGCCGCCCGGTCCGAGAACGAGCGATACCGCCAGGCCGCTGACCAGGCTCAGGAGCTGGCCGAGGCGGCACGCGATGAGGCAGCCGCACTACGCGCCGACAGCGAACGGCTCCGTGAGCAACTCGCCGAGGCCCGCCTGGACCTGCGCGCCGAGCAGGCCCGCTCCACAGAACTGGCCCGCGACCGCGACACCGCCCGAGCCGACGCCACCGCCCAACGCGAACGCGCCATCGCCGCCGAACTAGCCACAAACAAACCTGACGCCCCATAACCCGCACCGCTGGGGGCTGGCCTTCTTGTTTGGTTGTCGACGTCCACCTGAATTCCGCGACCGCGTGCCTCTGGCAGCCTGACACTCACGCGATATCGCCGCTCCCATGCTGGAACCCCAGTGCGCAATCGCCCAATCCGAAGGTTTCTGGCTCGTGGCTACTGAAACGGCCGCCGCCGTAGCCGGTAGCCGGTTCGTCCAGGAACACCTCGTCTTCGGTGTTTCGACGGCGGATAGAGCACCAGGCGGGTTCGGAGAGGTTGGCTTGTCCGCGCTCGAGCCCACCGATCCTCCTGACCAGCGCCACTCCAGAGGAGATTTTCAGGCCGATCAGGTCATGGGTTGTCTTCGATCTCCAGCTGCCAGAGTTGGATGGCCTTGGCGTATCCGGCGCTGGCCAGCAGCTTTCCATCTGGGCTGAACGCCACGCTGCCCACCCCGTTCAATGCGGGAGTGTGGACGATCTTGAGGAGCTCGGTTCCCGTTCTGAGGTCCCACACCCGTGCCGTGTTGTCCTCGCTGGCAGTGGCGAGCAACCGGCCGTCCGGGCTGAAGGCCACATCTCTCACCATTCCTCTGTTGCTGAACTGCTCCGACGGACCGTAGTCGTAGACGAGTTCGCCGCGACCACCGCCTGTTGTGGCGTATACGGGTTTGTCTCCGACATCGTCACCTGGGGAGATGTAGGGCTTGTGTATTTCGGGTAGGCCGGGGTCCCATTCGTGGACGACGGTGAGAATGTTGTTACCGGTTGTTGTGTCCCATATTCGTGCGGAGCGGTCTCGTCCCCCGGTGGTGAGCAGAGTCCCGTCCGGGCTGAGGGCAACGGCGTTGACGCGATCACTATGGGTGATGGTGAGGATTTCAGAGCCGGTCGCGGTGTCCCAGATCCGTGCCGTGCCCGTGTGGTCGGCCGTCGCGAGCCGCGTTCCGTCGGCGCTGAACACCAGGCCGCTGATGTAACCGCTGTGGGGCAGCGCCAACAGTTCGGCCCCGACTCGGCTGTCCCAGATGTGTACGGCGTCATAGCGGCCAAAAGCGAGCCATTGCCCGTCGGGGCTGAATGCCACGCTACCAGCGCCGTTAAGGCCCGTTTCGGTGGGCTCGGGTTGCCCTTCGCGAACGTCCCAGATCCAGGTGCCCTGGTCAGTGGCAGACGCGAGACGACGACCATCTGATGCGACAGCCAGGTCGCGGATGAAGGGGCCGGAGAAGAGTCTGCCTCTGCGCTGTTGAACCCTGGCGTTCACCCAACCGGTGAGGCTCAACAGTTCGACGCGTTTCCCGCAGGCGATCGCGAGTCCGGTGCCATCCTCGATGAAGGTCACCGCGTAGACGAAGGCCTCTTTCGTCAGCGTTCGCAGGTGTCGTCCGGTCAAGGAGACCGGAGGCGCCTGTACAGGCTCCTCGGAACTGACGCCGAATGCTCGGTTGTAGACGAGGACGAGCTGACCTGCGGTGTTACGGATTCTGCGTTGAGGCAGCGGTCGTCGCTTGGCGCGCAGGGATGCCTCCACCTCGTGATAGATGCTGTCGAGATCGAGGTGGGGTCCTCGCCCGGCGAGCCCTTCGCGGAGAACGGTGAGGAGTTCAGCGGTGAACGCGGTGTGGGGTTCGCCAGGAACGGAGAGCGCAGTCTTGGTCTCGGCGGCCGCCGCGATCAGATAGGTGCCCTCGGTCACCGCTTCGTCGGCTACGGCTCCTGCCGCGCCGCCACCGCTCATGCGGCCCAGCGCGCGGCCGCCATAACAGCAGTCCAGAATGACGATGTGCCGTTTAGCGCGCCCGCCGTTCAGTGCTTCCCGGATCAGATCGTAGGGAACAGCGGTGTAGTAGGCGGTCAGCATCTCGGAGCCTGAAAGGGCCAGATGCAGCTCCCCCGCCTGCCGCGAGATCAGCCCGTGCCCGGCGTAGTACACCAGCAGGGTGTCCGTGGCCTCGGCAGCGGCTTGGACGATCGGTTCGATCATTTCCGTGATGCTGGTCGGATTGTGGATGACGGCGCAGTTGCGCGTGGGCAGGCCCCACACGTCCGACATGCCGAAGGTCTCAGCGAGCGCTGCGAGATTCGTCGCGACCGCGGGAAGGTCGTCCAGGGAACCGGAGTACTCGCTGGTCCCGATGAGCACCAGGCGAGACGCGGACGGGTCAGGGACGGTACTCATTCTTCAAGCGCACATGATTCGGGCGACGGCTTCGGCATCGCTCTCGTTGTCTCGGACGTCCGGCTCGTCCCGTGGCCACTGCCAGAACGAACGGACACCGGTTTCCGCGTCGGCGACACTGACTCGAATCTCATTCGGCACGAGCGCCCTCCCCTGTGCACATGTAGTCGGCAACCTAGCCGACAAGGAAACGTGCTTAGGATTGTGATGCGTCCCGCAGGACGTCGCAGCCGGACAGTGGAAGGTCTCACCGATAAGCGCGCAGATCTCTTAATCCTGCGGTGTCACATGCCGCCGCTGGGCTCGGTGATGAGGTGGGCTCAGGTTTGGGGATCGAGGAATACTCTCCCGAGAGGCCGGTCTTCGACGACGCGCCTTTGGGCCTCGGCGGCTTGGTCCAGCGGATAGACGCGGTCTGTCGCGGGTGTGGACGGCGAGATGTCCCAGCAGGGTGCGGTAGGCGTCGGCGAGTTCCTCCTGGGTGAAAGCGGCGAACAGGAAGCCCTCCATCCGCGCGGTTTTCCAGATGAGGTCGGTGACATCGATGGCGGCCTTCGTTCCGGCGGTGTAGCCGATGCTGACCAGGACTCCCCCGCGCTTGAGTGTGCCGAGTGCAGGTCCGGTGAGGTCGCCGCCCAGGCCGTCGAGGACGACGTCCGCTCCTGCGCCGTCCGTCAACCGCGTGACCCCGGCGCTGAGCGTTTCCTGCTCCAGGTCAACCACCGCGAGGTTGCCAGTTCGTGGGGGTGGCCCGGCGGGACGGCCGCCAGCTCCCGCCACGTGCCGTCGCGTGTCGTCCCGTAGCCCCAACCGCACAGCAGGACGCGCGCACCGACCGCATGCCCGGACGCGCCGGGACCCTCGAAAGCGTATGGCGCGCATCAGGCCAGCCTTTGCGCGTTCAGCCAGACGGTGCCGGGGTTGACCCGGTCCGGATAGCGGCGGGTCATCTCGTCGAAGAACGTTTGCGGCGTGGGCTTTTCGGCGAGCACTTGGCGTGCGGTGCGCAGGTATTCGGCGGTCTCGTCGAGGATGCGTGGATCGTCGTCGCGGGTCACGTCCTTGTGGCCAGCGACCACGGCGTCCGGCCGCAGGGCCCGCACCGCGTCGATGGCGCGGAGCCAGGCGTCGATGCCGCCGTCGAGCCCTCCGTCGGCGAGGTACTGGTGGACGTTGTTGTAGGCGACGTCTCCGGCGACGACCAGTCCGAGCGCCGGTACGTGCAGCACCGTGGAGTCATCGCAGTCGCTGTGTCCGACCTCGATCGCATGCAGCGGGTGCCCCTCCAGGGTGATCCCGTCGTCCGGGAGCACTTGGGCGGACACCTGGATGTCGGGGAGCTGCCCCGGGAACAGGTCGTCCCAGAACGCCTTCCGTCGCCCGGTCGCCGAGGCGCGCATGAGCCGGATGGTGCCCTCGGTGGCGTGAACCAGCACCCCGGGAAACCGTTCGACCATGACGCACAAGCTCCTGTCGCAACGGTTGAAGGACCTTGAGGCCGACGGGCTCATCGAGCGCAGCGTGGAGCCCACCACTCCCGTGCGGATCGACTACCGGCTGACCGAGAAGGGCGCCGCGCTGGGCAAGGTCCTCCTCGACCTCAACCAGTGGGCCCTGGAGTGGATCGACCTTCCGGCCGAGCCCTGATCCCTCAGCCTCATCCACCATCCCCCAGGACCTGGGACGCGCGTAAGTTCATGGTCCGGACTGTCCGCCTCCGCCGTGGTGACGTCAACGTCTGATTCCTGCCAGCATCGCCGCGCCGATGCTTTCTACGGTTAATGCGTGAAAACTGATCCTGCGGTTGTCGGTCGGCGCCATGAATTGTCTGATCCTGTCGTCTGGTTCATGTCGCTTGCTGCTGCGCTCGGGACGGCGACGATCTATCCGTTGCAGCCTGCGATCGCCGATGTGGCGAATTCGTTGGACGCCTCGCTGGCCGCCGTCGGAGTAGCGCTCGCGGGCGGGCCACTGGGGTACATGGTCGGGCTCGGCGTGCTTGTCCCTTTGGTGGATCGATTTTATCCGGGGCGGGTACTGTCGATCCAGGTCGGTATTCTGTCGGCTGCCCTGTTCTTGAGCGCTGTTGTCGGTGACGCGTGGACGTTGGGCGCGGCGACCGGCGTGATCGGGGCCTGTTCGGCGGTAGGCGCGGGACTCAGTTCGGTGGTCGGTCGGCTGGCGTCACCTGATCGGCGAGCGGCGACACTGGGAATCGTGACGGCCGGGATCTCGGCGGGAATTCTCCTCGGTCGGATCGTCGGCGGCTGGCTCGCCGAGGTGATCGGCTGGCGTGGCATGCTCATGGTGTTCGCCGTGGCCTGCGCGGTTGTCGCGGTGGCCTTGCCACTGGTGGTTCCGAAGACTCGGGGACGCGCCGAGCGCGGTTATCTCGACACGCTGCGATCGCTTCCGGGCCTGTTCGTCCGCTATCCGGCGCTGCGGTTGGCGGCTGCCCGTGGCGCCCTGTGGTTCTTCGCGTTCTGTGCGCTGTGGGCTGGGCTGGCGGTGGCGCTCTCGGAGCCGCCCTACTCATTTTCGGCAGAGCGAATCGGCATGTACGCATTCGCTGGGCTCCTCGGCATTCCCGCCACCCGCGTCTCCGGCGCGTATACCGACCGCGTAGGCGCGCACCGCGTGATCCTCGCAGGTCTGTTGATCGCCGGAGCCGCAGCGGCACTAGTCGGGTTCGCCCTCCCAAGCGCTGCCGCGGCCTTGGCCTGTCTAGCACTATTCGACGCGGGATTGTTCGCCGCCCAAGTCGCGAATCAAAGCACCGTCCTCGCGATCGATCCCGCGGCACCCGCGCGGTTCAACAGCGCCTGCATGCTCGTCTACTTCGTCGGCGGAAGCCTCGGAACGGCATTCGGAGCTTCAGCCGTCGAACAGTTCGGATGGTCTGCTACAACGGCGATCACCGCAGCCGCAATCGCCATTGCCGCAGCCATCACGCTGGGCGCGGAGCGGAATTGCCGGACGTCGTCCGCGCACGGCGGACGACGCATCGATCGGTATCAGCCGTAGCGGCGGGTGGCTTTCAGGTAGACAACGCAAAGCATGGCGAGTCCGGCGCAGGCCCTCAGTGCCAGAGCCGCGCTGAGGGACAGGAGGAGACCGCCGAGCGCGGTGCCCAACGCGATCCCGCCGTACAGAGCGGCGGCGTTCAGGCCGATGACCACGGCGGTGTCCTCGGGAGCAGCGTTGATCAGCCGGACCTGCTGGGCCGGGGTCTGGAACCAGGTGGCGGCGCCCCAGGCCACCATCAGCAGCGCGGTCAACGGCGACCAGTGCACGCCCATGCCCGCCGACCACCATGGCCAGGGCACGGGCCCGTTGGGCGGGCGCGACCAGGGCGGAGGCGACCGCTCCGGCGTTCGGGGTGAAGGCGGCCGCGCCCGCGGCGGCCACCACGCGGGTCGCCATCAACGTGGTGAAGTTCGGGGCGAGCGCCGAGCCCAGATTGGCCACGGCCAGTATGACCAGCGCGCCGACCAGCAGCGCCCGGCGCGGCACCCGGGCCAGCACCGTCGCCAGGACCGGGGAAAGCAGGGCGTAGGTGATGGCGAACACCGTGGCCGACTGCCCGGCGGCGGTCTCCGAGATGTGCAGCGAACGTGCCATCGCGGGCAGGAAACCGGCCACCACGTAGGCGTCGGTGCCCACCGCGAAGGTGCCCAGCGCCAGGATCCCGGTGGCGCCCAGCCCACGCGGCGCCGCCTCCGGCCGGTCACGGGCGGGTCCCCCAGCATTTGACTCACGAGCTATCGGGATGTTCTTCATCCCTGTTCCTTTCCTGGAAGAACCTGATCAGGGAAGCGTTCAGAGGAGGGAGGGGAGGGTTCGGCGCTGGATCAGATGAGGGGCGTCAGCTGGCCATGCGCTGGTAGTTGCGGCGGGCGCGTTCGGCGCCCTCGGGGCTGCGTGCCATCAGATCGGCGATGGTGTGGGCGGCCAACTCGCGCCGCCAGGCCAGTTCGGCGCGACGCATCACCGCGGAGATCCCGCAGGGACGGGCGAACTCCGACCCCGCGCCTTCGCTGCCCACTCCGTGTTGGCGGACCTCGGTGCAGGAGAAGAGGTCGAGGCCGTCCTCAAGTGCCGCGACCACCTCCATCGTGGTGATCCGCTCGGGTGGACGGGCCAGCGACCAGCCGCCCCGCGCACCCGGACTCGACGTCAGGATTCCGGCCCTGCTCAATGCCTGGAGACGCTTTTTGAGGTACTCCTGCGGAAGTTCGAACCAGGCGGCCAACCGGCGGATCGACACCGGGGCCTGGTCGTCCAGCCAGCCCAGCAGGACGCAGCAGTGCAACCCCCACTCCACGCCCTCGCTCATGCGCATAATCGGGACTTTGCATGTCCCGATTGTCCCCTTCCCCCGCCCTCCCCCTGCGTCACCTCAACGTCTGACCGCGACCGCTTGGCGGGTTTCCTCGGCGATCAGGTCGGCGTTGATCTGGGCCGCAGCGACGGCGCCCGCGGCGGCGGCCGTGCCGACCTGGGCGGACGGGTCGGTGACGTTGCCCGCGACCCAGACGCCGGGGACGTCGGTGCACCCGGTCGCATCGGAGGGGACGTGCTCGCCGACGCCGGCGGGATGTTCGGCGGCACGCAGTCCGAGCCCGTCGAAGAAGGCGGCGCGTACCGTCGCGCGCGGCGCGACCACCAGCGCCTCAAGGGCGATCGTCGTGCCGTCGTTCAGCCGCGCTCCCGTGAGACGGCCGTCGGTGATCTCCAGGGACGTGACCTCACCGTCCAGCACCCGGATGCCGCGAGCGGCCAGGTTCTCGGCGTCCTCCCCGGTCGGCGGCGGCGCGGTGTGGGAGAGGAACACGACGTCGTCGCTCAACTGCCGGAACAGCAACGCTTGGTGCACCGACATCGGGCCGCTCGCCAGCACTCCGATGGTCTGGTCGCGGACCTCCCAGCCGTGGCAGTACGGGCAGTGGAGGACTTCATGGCCCCACCTGTCCCGCAGAGCGGGCACGTCGGGCAGCTCGTCGACCAGTCCGGTGGTCACCAGAATCCGCCGCCCACGGACGCGGGCGCCGTCCGACAGCGTCACGGTGAACCCGTCGTCGTCGCGGACGGCATCGGTGACCTGCCCGGTCACCACGTGTCCGCCGTAGTGGCGGACCTCGGCCCGGCCGCGCTCCAGCAACTCCGCCGGGCTGGTCCCCTCCCGGCCGAGGAGCCCGTGCACGCCCGCCGCAGGCGCGTTGCGCGGCTCACCGGCGTCGATCACGACGACCGAGCGCCGTGACCGTGCCAGCATCAGCGCCCCGTTCAACCCGGCGGCACCGCCGCCGACCACCACCACGTCATAGCCGTCTCTCAGCTGGTCTGTCACCGTGACCACCTCCACGGCCCACCATGCGCGGCCTCGCCTCAGACAGGCAAACCTCTTTGCCAGATCAGCAATCTATCGCTGACGTCCACGCCAACGAGCACGGCGAGCCAGGCTCCCCCACCGGGGGCCGAACGAGGTCGCGTCGAGATGGCGTGGGCCTCCGCCGCACCAGAAGGGGCGGTGTTCCCGGTGTGGTGGCGGCGGGACGTGGTCACAGGAAGTGGCCGCTGGCCAGGTAGGGGGCGGGTGGGTCTATGCCGCGGACTGCCAGGAAGCCCTCCTAGGCGAGGTGGAGACGGGCGGCGAGTCCGACGTCCACGGCCCAGTGGTTGGGGGTGGTGATGCAGTTCACGAGCGTCTCGTCCTGGGTGGAGGCGAGGGCCTCCCACAGCAGGAGCCGGGCGGTTTCGGGGTGAGCGGCGGCCAGGAGCGGGGCCCAGCCCGCGGTGTCGTTGATGTAGACGTATCCGGGACGATCGCGCGAGTCGTGGACGACCAGTCGCAGGGTGTTCAGCATGTAGCGGTGGTCGGGGCCGTGGCCCGCGCCGCGCAGGTCGGCGTCCAAGCGGTCCATCCACTCCAGGTCGTTGTCGTCGTTGTCCTCGGCCACCCAGCAGCCTTCGGGGTCGACGGTGAGGAAGAACCGCATCCGGTCAATCCAACGTCGCGAGACATCCGGAGTGGGCGGTTCGGGTTCGGGGTCCCCTACGCGCATGGCGAGGCGGTCGCTGTCCAGGAACGTCACCGTCGAGGCGCGTTCGGCATCGTGCAGGTCGTCCTCGGTCATGAGCCTGATCCGCGCCGCGTTCATACCGCTCATGATCATGACTGGGACGCGCGTCGCGCAAACGGATTTCCCCGCGTCCCGGATGCCTCCGCCGCCCAGATGGGATAAGCGTCTAACCCCTGGTGAAGGGAAGTGGGCAGGTGGGCTCGGCCGCGCAGATCTCCAGGTCGTCGCAGCCTGCGGCCAGTGCGGCTCGCAGCGTGGCGGCGACGGTGTTCAGCTCGTCGATTCTCGTTTCGATGTCGGTGAGCTTGGCGCGCGCCTGGTCGGCGAGGCCCGTCTCCGTCCCACCGCGTGACGGGGGGCCGTGCTGGGCGCTGGTCAGCAGGGCGGCCGTCTCGTCGAGGGTGAAGCCGAGCCGCTGCGCCGCCTTGATCATGTGGATCCGGGTGACGGCCTCCGGCGGGTACACGCGGTGTCCGCCAGGCGTGCGGGCGGGGTCGTCGAGGAGCCCGCGCCGTTCGTAGTACCGCAGGGTCTGCCGGTTGACCCCGGCGGCGTCCGCGACCTGGCCGCTGCGCAGGCCCGCCGCGTCGGCGCGCGGAGTGCGGTCCCGGCCCTCGTCGACGTGCATGCCTCGACGGTATCCGCTGTTTTCCGCTCGCCCGGAACACCGGTTGCGTTAGCCCGGCTGCCGAACGTCCGACCCCCAGGCGCTTCCCCGCGATCGTTCGAGCCAGATCGAAACGTTCCGGCAGCACCGTGGAGGCATGAAGCCGCCAACCCGCGAATCGCACGTGTCCCCCGAGACCCGGAACGCCGCCGGGCCGGTGCCTCGGCGGGCCGTGACGCTCGCGGTGCTGTGCGCCGGGATGTTCCTGGTGCTGCTGGACGTCACGATCGTCAACGTCGCGCTCCCCGGCATCGGCAGGGCCCTGGGCGCCGGACCGGCCGGGTTGCAGGGCGTCGTGGACGGATACGCCGTCGCCATCGCCGGGCTGCTACTCGGCGGCGGTGCCCTCGCCGACCGGGTCGGGCACCGCGCGACGACGCTCCTGGGCCTCGGCCTGTTCGGGGTGGCGTCCCTGGCGTGCGGGGCGGCGCCGGGCGCGGGGGCGTTGATCGCGGCGCGGGCGGTGCAGGGCGCGGGCGCGGCGCTGTTCCTGCCCGGCAGCCTCGCGCTCATCGCCGCGATGTATCCGGGGCGGGCCGAGCAGGCGCGGGCGCTGGGGATGTGGGCGGGCGTGTCCTCGACCGCGTTGCCCGCCGGGCCGCTGCTGGGCGGGGCGCTGGTCGACTCGGCCGGGTGGCGGTGGATCTTCCTGTTGAACGCGCCGATCGTGGCGGCGGCGGTCGCCGGTGTGCTGGTGCTGGTCCGCGATCCCGGGACGCGCCGCGGTGGGGCGCCGTTGGACCGGGCCGGGATGATGCTGGCGCCCCTCGCCTTGGGCGGCCTGGTGTGGACGGTCATCGCCGCAGGTCACGGCCACGCCCGCACGGCCACGGTCGCGGCCGTCGTGGCGGTGGCGGCGGGTGCGGCGTTCGCGGTGGCGGAGCGACGGGCGGCGGCGCCGATGCTGCCGGGCGGGCTGTTGCGGGCCCCGGCGTTCCTCGGCGCCAACGGCATCGCGTTGATCATGAATCTGGTCACCAACGGGGTGTTGTTCGTCGCGACGCTGCTGCTCCAGCAGGCGGGCGGCCGGTCGGCGTTCACGGCCGGGGCGATGCTGCTGCCGATGGCGGTCCCGCTGGCGTTGCTGGCGCCCGTCGGGGGCCGTCTGACCGCTCGCTTCGGCCCCCGCCTCCCGCTGGTGGCGGGCACCGCGATCGCCGCCGCCGGATGCCTGTCGCTCCTGCGGGTCGGAGCCGCGTCCCACGCCACCTCGTACGGGGCGCTGCTGCCCACGCTGGCGGCCATCGGGATCGGTGACGGGCTGATCGTCACGGCGGTGGTCGCCGCCGCGATGCGCACGGCCCCGCCCGGCCGCGCGGGTCTGGCGGGTGGGTTCAACAACACCGCCCGCCAGGTCGGCACGGCTCTCGGCGTCGCGGTGTACGGGTCGGTGGCGGGGTCGGCGCTGCGGCCCGAGCGGTTCGCCTCCGGGCTGCACGCGCTGGCCTGGGTGAGTGTCGCGCTGTGGGTGGCCGCGCTGGCCCTGACCTGGCTCGTCCCGGCGCCGTCCCCGCGCCGTCGCCGGGACGCGGCAACGTTTAGGCGGCGAACTGAGGGAACGGCTTTGAGCAGGCTTCGATGAAGCATGACTCGCGGAGGGAGCCCGAGGCTATGAGCATCGTGCGGCCGACACATGACGGCGAGACCGACGCCGGAGCCGGGACCATGGGCGCCCACCGGCACGACCAGGGGCGCGCCCCCGAGTTCGACGGGCGACGCCACGAGGCCGGGACGGGTGAGCTGGTCAAGCAGGCGGCGCAGCAGGCGTCGGGGCTGATGCGCGCCGAGTTGCGGCTGGCGGTCGCCGAGCTGAAGGACAAGGCCCGCCACGCCGGTACCGGCGCCGGGATGTTCGGCGGCGCCGCGCTGGTGGCGCTGTACGGGGTGGCGGTGCTGCTGGCGGCGGCGGTCGCCGGGATCGCGGTGACCCTGCCGGTCTGGGCCGCCGCGCTGATCATCGGCGGGTTCCTGATGCTGGTGGCGGGCGTCCTGGCGATGCTGGGACGCGCGCAGGTCCGGCGCGCCACGCCGCCCAAACCGGAGCGGGCCATGGTGGGGGCCAAGCAGACCGTGGCCGAGTTGAAGGAGAGGGCGACGCACCGATGACGACGCAGGGCAAGCACGGCGCCGACGCGGGTACCGAGGAGTTGCGTCAGGAGGTCGACCGGGCGCGTCACGACCTGGGCGACACGGTGGAGCAGCTCGCGGCCAAGGCCGACGTGAAGGCCATGGCCAAGGAGAAGATCGCGCGGGTTCGGGGCAGGGCGCGGGAGACCGCGTCGTCGACCCGGGACGCGGCCGCGCGCGCCCGCGGCGACGGCTCCGCCGAACAGGCCAAACGGGGCGGTGTCGCGGTCGCGTCGGTGGGCGCCCTCGCACTGGGCGCTCTGGTGGTATGGCGCCATCACTCCTCCAGCTCCGGGACGGGGTTGCGGCAGGGCATGAAGACGCGGATGCCGTCCCCCGCGTCACGGCACAGCACGTCCCGGCACAGCACGCCCTGGCGCGGCAAGTCCCGGCATGGCTGGTCGCGGCATGGCAGGTCACGACGGGGCAAGTCACGGTGGGCCACGATGGTGCCCGCGCGAGGCCGGACGCGTCCATGGCAGCGGCGCACCAGCCGGGGCCGCCGCCGCACGTTCCTGTGAAGGGACGATCGTGGCCGCCCCCGCCGCACCCACCGATCTGACACCGTCCTCGTGGTGGCAGGCCCTCAAACGCGCGGTCGGCGGATACCAGCGCGACAACCTGTCGGACTGGGCCGCCGCGCTGACGTACTACTCGATCCTGTCGATCTTCCCGGCGATGCTGGTGGTGGTGTCGCTGGTGGGCTTGGCGGGCCAGTCGGCGACGCAGGACCTGATCGACAGCGTCGCCGACGTCGCGCCCGGGTCGGTGAAGCACCTCCTCGTCAGCTCCCTCACCGAGTTGCAGGGCAGCCGGGGCGGCGCGGGAGTCGTCGCGCTGCTGGGCCTGGCGGGCGCGATCTGGTCGTCGTCGGGGTACGTGGGGGCGTTCATGCGCGCGTCCAACGTCGTGTACGACGTCCAGGAGGGCCGCCCGTTCTGGACGACCCTGCCGTTGCGGGTCCTGCTCACGTTGGTGACGTTGACGCTGATGTCGGCGTCGGTGATCGCGGTGGTGGTGTCGGGCTCGTTGGCGCGCGAGGCCGGTGACCTGCTCGGTCTCGGGTCCCAGGCGGTGACCGTCTGGAACATCGCCAAGTGGCCGGTGATGTTCCTGGTCGTGGCGTTCGTGTTCTCGCTGCTGTACTGGGCGGGTCCCAACGCCAGGCGCAAGTTCCGGTGGGTCACGCCCGGCGGTGTCCTGGCGATCGTGTTGTGGTTGGTGGCGTCGGGCCTGTTCGCGTTGTACGTGTCGGGGTTCTCCTCCTACAACAAGACCTACGGCAGCCTGGCCGGGATCGTGGTGTTCCTGGTGTGGTTGTGGATCACGAACCTGGCGATCCTGCTGGGCGCGGAACTGAACGCCGAACTGGAACGCGGCCGCGCGATCGAGGCGGGTCACCGTCCCGACGACGAACCGTACGTGGAGCCCCGCGACACCCGCGGATTCGACGACAAGAACGACGGCGGCGGCTGAGACGGGCCGCATAAATGGTCGCCCAATTCCGGACATGGTGGATAGGCTCACCGTATGCTCCGTCCCGCTTACCCGATCGAGACCGAGCGGTTGACCCTGCGGGGGTTCCGCGACAGTGACCTGGGCGGCCTGTACGCCTACCAGTCGTTGCCCGAGGTGGCGCGTTTCCTGTACTGGGAGCCCCGGAATCTGGAGGAGTCGCGGGCCTTCCTGAAGGAGAAGATCAGCGCGTCCACCGTGGAGAAGGAGGGCGACTGGCTCGTCCTGGCGGTGATCTGGCGCGAGACGGGCGACCTGATCGGCGAGGTGAACTTGCAGTGGCGCAGCAGGGAGCACCAGCAGGGCGAGATCGGCTACATCTTCAACCCGGCCTACCACGGCAAGGGCTTCGCGACCGAGGCCGCCGAGGTGGTCCTGCGGCTCGGGTTCGACGGCCTCGGCCTGCACCGGGTGTGCGGACGGTTGGACGGCCGCAACGCCGCGTCCGCCCGCGTCCTGGAACGCCTGGGCATGCGCCGTGAGGCGCACCTCGTCCAGAACGAGATCGTCAAGGGCGAGTGGAGCGACGAGGTCATCTACGCCATGCTGCGCCACGAGTGGGACGCCCGCCCCCAACCCCGCCCCTGACCCGGCACCTGACCAGCGCGTCACGCCGACAGCGCCGCGTTCACGGCCAACCCCCCGACGATCAGGCTGGACACGAGTCCGGTCGCGAGTCGCCCGCGGCGTCCCGTGACGAACCGTCCCAGCGTGGCGCCGCCGATCGCCAGCAGGACGAACCAGCTCACCGACGCGGTGAAGATGGCCGCGATGTAGCCGCCGTTGGTGGTGGCGGTGACGTCGGTGGTGTCCTGGCGGCTGAGCACGAGGCTGGTGAAGTAGAGGATCGTGTACGGGTTGAGCAGGGTCATCCCAAGAAACCCGGTGTAGGCGCCCGCCGAACGGGTCAGGACACGCGGGTGCGCGGAGGCCGGGTCGTCGTCCGCCCGGCGGCGCCGGATCGTGGTGAGGGCGATGCGGGCGGCCAGGACGGCGAGCACGAGCGCGGCCAGCCATCGCAGGGGTCGGGTGAAGGGCTCGACGAGGTCGGCGGCGGCCGCGCCGCCGAGCACGGCCACGACCGCGTACAGGCCGTCGGCGGTGGCGATGCCCAGGGCTGCGGCGATGCCCACGCGGAGTGAGGTGTGTGCGGCGATGCTCACCATCAACGCGGCGATGGCCCCGATGGGCATGGCGAGCGCGTACCCGGCCACGAGGCCGGAAAGGACAGTTTCGGTCATGTTCGGCACGCGGTCCTTTGTCGATCCCACCGCGGGCCGGGAGGTCAGCGGGTGGGCGAGGCGAAGGGGTCGGCGTCTGGTGCGCATACCGAGGCGCACCGCATGGCTGCGGTGTTCACCAGCAGCGCCTCCAACTCTTCGCCGGGAAGACCCACCCGGCACCTGCCGTCAGTGTCACCCACGTCCCGGCGACCTTCAACCCCCGGGCGCGGCGGCGAAGACGGTGGCACGGCGCGCCGCCGTTCATGCGGACAGGTTCTGTCCTGAACGGGTCGTAGTGTGAGGGCGCTTCGACGGTGGAAGGACGGTTGACATGGCGACGTTCGTGCTGGTCCCCGGGCATTGGCTGGGCGCGTGGGTGTGGGACGAGGTGGCCGCGCCGCTGCGCGCGGCGGGTCACGACGTGCACGCGGTGTCGTTGACGGGGGTGGCGGAGCGGGCCGGTGAGGCGTCACCGGACGTGGACGTCGACACCCACGCCGACGACACCGTCCGGGTCATCGAGGACGGGGACCTGACCGACGTGGTGCTGGTCGTGCACAGCGGCGGGAACATGGCGGCCACGGCGGCGGCCGACCGTGTACCCGGGCGGATCGCCCGCGTCGTGTACGTCGACTCGGGGCCGATGCCGACGGGGCTGGCGGGCATCGACTTCCATGATCCGGAGACGCGGGCGGCGCTGGAGCGGCGGGTCGCCGAGGACGGTGACGGGTGGATGATCCCGGTGCCGCCGTTCGACCCGTCCGCCGACCCGGTCAACCTGGAGGGGCTGTCGCCGGAGCAGTTGGCCGCCATGCGGAGGCGCGGCACGCCGCAGCCGTTCGGCACGGCGACGCAGCGGGCGGCGCGTCCCGTCCCGATCCCGGACACGCCGCGCGCGCTGATCGCCAGCACGATCCCGTTGGGGGTGGTCCGGCAGGCCGCCGAGGCCGGTGACCCGATGTTCGCGCTGATGGCCGGGCCCGGCTGGACCTACCGGGAGCTGCCGACCGGGCACTGGCCGATGCTGTCGCGGCCGCGTGACCTGGCCGCGCTCCTGGACGAGCTGTCGGCCCCCGCCTGACGCGAGACGACAGCGGGGGGGGGGACGCCGCCGGTCAGGGGTGGTAGCGGAGGCCGTGTCCGAACGGGTAGAGGACGGTGCCGGGGTCGTCGCGGGCGGGGATGGTGACGGGGAGCCGCCCGCGCGGGTTCACCTCGCCGAACAGGACCTTGGCGGCCGACCGCACCGCCTCGGCGGTGGCGGAGTAGGTCGCCAGGTAGGTGGTGGCGTCGGGGAACCAGGCGATGTCGTAGGGGTCGCGGGCGGCGACGACGATGACGGGGGTTCCGGTCGCGACGAGCGCGTTGACGAGGGCGGCCTGACCGGGCCCGTTGTGGCCGGGTTCGTCCTTGACGTCCCAGGCGCGGTTGGTGACGGCGACGACGAGGTCCTGGTCGCGGGCGGCGGCGACGGCCTGGTCGATCTGGGCGCGGCCGGGGCTGAGTCCGGTCTGCCGGACGGTGGCGGTGCCGCCGCGGCGGGCGATCTCGGTGCCGAGTATCGCGGTGGTGGCGGCGCCCCAGCCGGTGACCAGCACCTTGCGGGGTCCGGGTCGCAGCGGCAGGACTCCGGCGGCGTTCTTCACCAGCGTGGTGGTGCGGTCGGTGGCGCGTTGCGCGGCGGCCAGGTGCGGCGCCGTCCCGACCACGTCCCCGATCTTGGATTCGTCGGCGTAGGGGTCGCGGAACAGGCCGCGCCGCTGTTTGAGCTCCAGGATCCGGTAGACCGACTCGTCGAGGCGTTCCTCGGTGAGTTCCCCGGATTGGACGGCGGCGACCACGGCGGCGAGCTGCCGGGGGAACACGCCGGTCCCGTCGTCGTCCACGGGCGGTTTGAGCAGGACGTCCGCGCCCGCCTTCAGGGCCAGGACGGGGATGCGTTCGTCGCCGTACTTGGCGCGGACTCCGGCCATGTCGAGGGCGTCGGTGACGACGACGCCCCGGTAGTGCAGCCGGTCGCGCAGGATGCCGGTGAGGATGGGCCGGGACAGGGTGGCGGGGTCGCCGGAGGGGTCCAGCGATTTCACGACGATGTGCGCGGTCATGATCGATTCGGCGCCGTGGGCGATGGCGGCGCGGAACGGCGGCAGGTCGAGGCGCTCCCATTCCGCGCGGGTGTGGTCGATCTCGGGGACGCCGGTGTGGCTGTCGGTGGTGGTGTCGCCGTGACCGGGGAAATGTTTGACGGTCGGGGTGACGCCGCCCGCGCGGTAGCCGCCGATCTGCGCGGTGACCATGGACGCGACCAGGGCGGGGTCGGATCCGAAGGACCGGACGCCGATGACGGGATTGGCGGGGTCGACATTGACGTCGGCGTCGGGCGCGTAGTCCTGGTTGACGCCGATGGCGCGCAACTCTGAACCGGTGACGCGGGCGAGGGCGCGGGCGTCGCCGGTGCGGCGTCCGGCGGCCAGCGCCATCGCGCCGGGCGACTGGGTGGCGGGTGGTTGGACGCGGGCGACGATGCCGCCTTCCTGGTCGACGGCGATCGTCGCGGGGATCCGGTGCGGGGTGGCCATCGCGGCGCGCTGGATGCCGTTGGAGAACGCGGCGAGCTGGTGGGGGTCGGTGACGTTCTCGCCGTAGTAGATGAAACCGCCGGGGTGCCAGCGGGCCATGACCTGCGCGGCGTTGTCGGCGCCGTACAGCCCCCGGTTGGCTGCGACGGCGGCGGGGTCGGTGGTGTCGGCGCTGGTGCCGTGGATCTGTAGGACGAACAGTTGCGCGGCCTTGTCCCGCAGCGTCATCGACCGCAGGACGCGCATGAGCCGTGGGTCCTTGCCGTGCCCGTCGGCGGGCGCGTCACCGTGGGCGGGTGCGGTGAGCGCGGTCAGGCAGGCGGCGGTCAGGCAGGTCGCGGTGAGCGCCGCGAGCCCTGGCCGACGGTGCGGCTTGAAATGCGGCTTGAGGTGGGGCCTGGGGTGGGGTTTGTGGGGGCGGTGCATGTGGGTTCCCTTCCGCCCCCGAATGTCGTCCCGGCGATTGGGGTTCCTTGTCCGGACGTTAGCGCCGTGGGACGGGGCCGTCCACGGGCGGTGGTGGTCATTTGCGGCTCAGCCGCCGCCAGATCGCTCCGGCGGGGGCGTCGGGCCGGGTGAGGGGGTGTTCCTCGATCTCGTAGCGCCGCACGTACGCGGACGCGAACGCCTGGATGCTGGCGCCCGCGGGGAGGGCGAGCACGACCCCGATGGGGCCGACGACGGCGGCTCCGGCCAGGATCAGCCCGAACGCGACGGCAGGATGCATGTCCAGGGTGCGGGCGGTGATGCGGGGTTGCAGCAGGAGGTTCTCGAGCTGCTGGTAGCCGACGACGAACAGCAGCATCCACAGGGCGGTGGACGGCGCGACGGTCAGCGCGATGAGGACGGGCACCGCGCCCGCCAGGTACGTCCCGACGGCGGGGATGAACTGGGACACCACGCCGACCCACAGGGCGAGCGTCGCGGCGTTGGGGACGCCGAGCAGCGCCATCGCGGCGTAGTGGGCGATGCCGGAGATGAGGGCGAGCAGCGCGCGGGAGTAGATGTAGCCGCCGGTCTTGTCGACGGCGATCTCCCACGCCCACAGGACCTGCCGTTGCCGCCGCGGGGGCAGCAGGGAGCACATGGTGCGGCGGAACTGGGGGCCTTCGGCGGACAGGTAGAAGGTGAACAGCAGCACCCCGAGCCCTTTGAAGATGACGCCGAAGGCGGTGGCGCCGATGCCCCAGGCGTTCTGGGCGACGTCGGACAGGTGCCGCGACAGGGTGTCGGTGACGGTGGGCAGCCGTTGGAACAGGGTGTCCTGTGACAGGTTCGTCCCGAAGGTGGAGTTGATCCATCCGATGAGGTGCTGGACGTAGCCGGGGAACCCGTCGATGACGTTGGTGGTCTGGGTGGCCAGCAGCGACCCGATGCCGCCGAGGAACCCGCCCGCGAGGGCGCCGACGACCAGGAACATCAGCGCGGTGGCGGGGCCGCGCCGCCAGCCGCGCCGGGCCAGCCAGTTGACGGCGGGTTCGATCGCGAACGCCAGGAACAGGGAGATGAGCAGGAGCAGCAGCAGTTCCCTGAGCTGGCGCAGGAGCCACAGTCCGCCCAGGAACAGCAGGACGATCGCGCCCGCGAGCAGGAACGCCTTGGGCAGCCAGCGCGGCATCGGGTGCGTCGTGGCGCCGTCCCGCGTCCCGCCGTTGGGTTCTCCGTTGGTGCCGGGCCGTCGCGTGCCGGGGGGTTCGGCGGCGGCGTCGGGCGGGAGGTCGGCGGGCGCGTAGGCGGCGCTGTCGCCCGGCGTCTGCGGCATTTCCGCACGGTAACCGCGCCGGGCGGCCGGTCCGCGAGTGCGCGCACCGGCCCGCGCCGGACTTTTGCCGAGACTTCACCCGCCCACGAGACTCGCCGCCGCCACCGACCGGCGGGGCCCGGACGGCGGCGGGGCGGGGCGGCCGGGTCAGGGGGTGAGGGCGGCGGCGAGTTCGGTGAGCAGTTCGGAGACGCCGACCGGGCCCAGGATCTCGGTGCCCTGGATCCAGACGGACACGGTGATCCGCTCGGCGGCGTCGCGGTGGCCGATCGGGACGCCGGGGTCGAACGCGATGTGGGCGGCGGCGCCGCCGGGCAGGCCGCGGGTCATGCCGCCGACGATCCCTGCGTCGCCGACGTGTTCGGGTTCCCAGCCGCGCCGTTCCAGGCCGAGGAGCCGCCCGAGCGGGACGGTGGCGCCCTCGTGGCGGTCCAGGTTCTCGGTGCGGTGTTCGTCGGCGGTGAGGGCGTCGACGGGCCGCTCGAGCTGCGGGAACGGTTGCGCGATCTCGTAGTCGGCGAACACCGGCGCCCACGGGGTGAGCGCGCCGGGCGGGTCCAGGGGGTGGACGATGCGGACCCGCGCGGTGTCGGGCAGGTCGTAGACGTCGTCGTTCGAGTCGGCGAACGTGCCGTCCTCGGCGACGCGGAACGTGGTGTCGTCGCCGGTGGCCCAGACGAGACGGCGGGCCAGGTGTCGCATCAGCGGGTGGGCTGCGAGGTACCGGCGGAAGTCGGCGGCGGACCAGGTGCGGCGTTCGGTCATCGCGGACTCCAGGCGTCCGAGCTGGTCGGTCGCGACGGTCCGGACGTCGGTGCGCAGCGCCGCGAACCGCCGGTACGCGGCGGGCGCGAGGGCGGGGTCGTCGGCGGCGCCGGGTTTCGGGAGTGTCTTCCGGGGTTTGCCGTGTTGGTCGCGGACGACGGGGCGGAGGAGTTCGTCGAACCCGGCGGTGAACCGGCGTGGCCCGTAGTCCAGGACGAGGGTGCCGTGGGCGTCGAGGCCGAAGTCGGGGACGAGCCGGTCGGCGAGTTCGTCGCGGGTGAGTCCGAGGTCGTCGGCGACCTGCCGGATCGCGGCGCGGGCCCGTCGCCGCAGCGCCGGGTAGCGGCGGGTGCGGGAGATGGCGTGCAGGTGGGTGAGGGCGAGGTCGGTGCCGATCTCGGTGAGGACGTCGAGTCCGGTGGCGGCGTTGGCGTGGCGGCCGTGTCCCGGCCACGCCTTGATGAGCGGGGTGAGGCGGCGGGCGGCGGGGTCGCCGCCGAGCAGGCCGAGTTGGGTGAGGGCCCAGCCGTCCTTGGCGGGATGCCCGGCGGCGTCCCACCGCTGGAACACGTCCCAGGAGAACGCGGCGAGCGATTCGGCGTCGCAGGCGCGCACGACGTCGGACACGTCGGGGCGCGCGCCGCCGGGCAGCGGCAGCGCCAGGGTGGTCAGCAGCGTGTGGACGGCGTCGGCGGGCAGTGCCCGATCGCGGCCTTCGAGCAGCACGCGCGGCAGGAGCGCCGGGTCTGCCCAGGCGCCGATGGTGGGGACGCGGACGGGCGGCAGCCGGTCCGCGCCGGGTTCCAGGAGCTTGGTGACGGCGGCCGCGGCGTCGGCGCCGTAGATGTGGGCGGCGCCGACGACCGCCGCGTCGCCTTCGTTGTCGGCGATGTGCAGGAGCGCGAACTCGGCGGCGCTCCGGGCGCGGCAGTGCGGGCCGAGCGCGGTGGGGACGAGTTGCACGGCGGCGCCGATGCGGTGCCGCGCGAACCAGTCGTGGGCGATGGGCCGCGCCGTTTTGAGGCGGACAGCCCAGTCGGCCATCAGCGCGGCGACCCGTTCGGTCAGGAACGGCAGGAGGGTCTCGCCGAACTCGGCGGGGGCCGTGGCGGCGGCGTCGGCGATCATCGGGACGGCGTCCAGTTCGTACCGGGCGGCCAGGGGTTGCAGCGCGAAACCGCATCCCGGGTCGGTGGCGGCCCATGCGGCGAACAGTGGCCGCACCTGTTCCAGGGGCCCGTCGCGGAACAGTTCGACGGTCTCCCAGGAGCTGAGGCGTCCGGTCTGGTGGGCGGCGATCTGCTGGTCCCATTCCCGGTCCGGCGGCGGGTAGGGGCGTCCCCTCCACAGTTCGCGTTCGCCGTCGGCCCACCGCACCGCGTCGCCGTCGGGTGCGACCAGCCCGTCGATGACGGGTCCGGGCGGGCGGGTGTCGCTGCTCCACGGCGGGTCGATGAGTGAGGCGGGCACGTCCCGCGGCGCCGCGGCCGGTATCGCCTTCGGGGCGCTCGGCGACGGCGGGGTCGCGTGGACGGCCCGGTGGTCTTTCAGGAGCTCGGCGGCGATCGTGGCGGTGGGGCCCGTCCCGGACGCGGCGTCGCCGAGCAGCCGGGCGGCGCGGTCGGGGAACCGTCGCATGGCCGCCGCCAACGCGGGCCGCACCCTGTCCTTGCCAGACCTGCCCGCCTTGCCGTTTGCCGCCTTGCCGTTTGCCGCGCCGTCCTTTCCGGTGCGGTCGAGGAGGGCTTGGAACGCCTCGTCGGTCGGCAGGATCGCCAGCAGTTCGGCGGACACCCTGCGTGCCTCCGCGCGGTGCGCGGCGTCGTAGGCGCGGGCCAGCAGCGGCGCCATCGCGGCGCCGACCGCCTCGACGGCGGTGGTGGCCACGGCGGCGTCGGTCGGGACCCGGTCCGCGTCGCTCAGGGCCACGGCTTGGTCGGGGGTCTGGACGCAGCACCACAGCATCCAGGATCTGCCGGGTTGGACACCGTCCAGGGCTTCGGTGACGCATTCGTCCACCCAGTCCTGGCGGGTGGGCATCAGGTAGGCGGCGAGGAGCCGAGTCAAGGGGTCCTCGCGGTACTCCCCCAGCAGGTCGGCGGCCCGCCGGTATTCGGTGTCGTCGGCGGCGGCGAGGACGGCCCGCGTCCGGCGCAGCGTGTCCCGTATCGCCCACCAGGGCCCGTAGGGCTCGCCGGGGTCGCGGGGCCGCAGCCACGCCTCGCTGACCCTGCCGGGCTCGATCCATTCCCAGGTGGCCTCGGCGTGCCCGAGCCCGGCGACGGCGGCGGCGGTGAACGCGGCGCCGTGCCGGGCGCACCAGGCGTCCACGAGCCCGGCCAGCGAGTCGGGTTGGTCGCGGTCGCGGCGGACGGCGATCAGCCCGGTCACCGTCGCGCCGAGCGGGTCGTCGTGCCCGTCCAGGTACCGGCGCGCGGCCGTGGCCAGCCGCGGGTCGCTTCGGGGGTGGCCGATGACGTCCTGGACGTCGCGGGCCTGGTCGTCGAGCCTGCGGCGCAGTGTGGTGGCGGCGGCCGGGTCGATCGCGGTGGCGGGGCCGGGGGTTCCGCCGCGCCGCGGGTGCAGGCGGCGCCGCCAGGGCGCCGGGATCGTCAGGGTGTCCTCGTCCATGCCGCCACACCGTAGGGCGGCGCACCGACAGTCATGATCGGGTCAGCGGGTTCGGTCAGCGTGCTCGATCAGGGGGCGGGGCGTCCAGCAGGTCGGTGATGGTCCTGGTGACGCGGGCCGCGCGTCCGGCGGGGGTGCGGGTCTTCAGCAGCGGCAGGATGATCTGGTAGCGGGCGGTCTTGTCGAGGCGGTCGAACCGGGCGGCGGCCTCGGGGTGCGCGGCGAGCGCCTCGACGAGGTCGGGTGGGACGGTCACGTCGCGTTGCGCGGCGTAGGCGGCGTCCCAGCGTCCGTCGGCGCGGGCGGCGGTGATCTCGGCGAGGCCGGGCGGCCGCATCCGCCCGGCGGCGATCAGCGTCTCGGCGCGTTCGACGTTGATCCGCGACCAGGGGCCGCCCCTGCGGCGCCGCGAGTACCGCTGGAGGTAGAAGTGGGCGTCCAGGGCTTTGCGCTGGCTGTCGATCCAGCCGTAGCACAACGCGACCTCCAGCGCGTCCACGATGGTGAGGGACGTGACGGGGGCGCCCTTCTTGGCGATCTTCAGCCAGGCGCCGTCGCTGGTGTCGTGGTTGTCGGCGAGCCAGGTCTCCCAGTGGGCGGCGTCGGCGAAGTGCATCATCGTCCCAGCATCATGCACGGTCGCCCCTGCTCAGGCCATCGGGACGGCCGGGTCCGAGTCGGCGGAGTCCGGGACGACGGGGTCCAGCACGGCGAGGTCGAGGCGGGCCAGGCGGGCGGGGTCGCCGATCACCTCGTAGGCGGTGACGCGGCCGTCGTCGCCGACGGTGATGGCCAGCGCGACCCGGAGCCTGCCGTGGGGCGCGACGACGGCGCCGACCGTGCCGTCGATCAGGGCGAGCGCGGCGTGGCGGGCGCCGCGGCCGAACAGCCGCACCTCCCGCGCGACGGTGTCGGCGCCGCGCGCGACGGCGGCGCCGCCCGGGGGCAGGAACGCGGGGTCGGCGCGGCGGATGACGTCGGGCGCCAGCACGGCCAGCAGCGCGTCGAGGTCGCCGTCGCGGGCGGCGGCCAGGAACGCCTCGACGGCGCGGCGACGGCGGGCGAGTTCGGCGGCGGGAAGGGCGGGGGCGCCACCGGCGCGGCCGTGGACGCGGCGGCGGGCGCGGCTGGCGAGTTTCTTGGCGGCGACGGGCGTCCGGTCGAGGATCGCGGCGATCTCGGCGAACGGGACGGCGAACACGTCGTGCAGGACGAACGCGACACGTTCGGCGGGGCCGAGGGTGTCCAGGACGACGAGCATGGCGCGGCCGACCTGGTCGAGGAGTTCGGTCTCGTGTTCGGGATCGCCGTCGCGGGCCACCAGGGGCGCGTGCGCGTCGTAGGGGTCCTCGCGGCGGGACGCGCGGGAGCGCAGCATGTCCAGGCACAGGCGGGACACGACGGTCCGCAGCCACGCCTCCAGGTTGTCGATGCCGCCGGGGTCGGTGCGGGTCAGCCGCAGCCAGGCCTCCTGGACGGCGTCGTCGGCCTCACCGGCCGAGCCCAGCATGCGGTAGGCCGCCCCGCGCAGCCGCGCGCGGTGCGTCTCGAACTGCTCGGCCAGCTCGTCGGCCGGGGCGCCGTGCTCGTCCATCGGTCACCTTTCCTCGTCGCGATCCGTCTGCGTCGTGGTGATGGCGATGAACGGCGAGAAGGGGAGGCGGGCCGGGGATCCGACGGGAACGCCACGAGCGTCGATGAGCCGACTATGGGCAGCCTACCGGCATGACCGGGCGGGGTTCAGGCGTCTCCGCCGCTGGTCGGGGCGGTGAACTCGGGCTGGTCCAGGGCGCGGAGCCAGCTGCCGTCGGGTTGGCGGCGCACGACCTGCGCGCGGGCTCCGGCGCCGTCGCGGGGCGGGGTGGAGGTGAGGGCGAGGTCGCCGTTGACGAGGGTGGGCAGCGGTTCCTCGGGTTCGAAGTGGGGGCGGTCGGCCAGCACCTTCTCCCACAGCGCCTGGATCGCGGCGCGTCCCACGGTCTGGGAGCCGGGCGGGTAGGCGAGGACCGCGTCGGGTTCGTAGAGCGCGGCGACTCCGGCGGCGTCTCCGGCGTTGGAGCGTTCGACGAACAGCCGGGTGATGTCCTCGGGCCGCATGGCCCTCTCGTGGCCTGTCATGGTCGTCCCCCCTGCGTCGCGGTCGCTGTCCCTTCCATGGTGAACGCCCTATTACGAGAAGTCCAAGAGATGTTTCTGCTCAGACCCAGAACCCACAGTTATGGACCGGCCCGGGGTCAGTGGGGCAGGGCTCCGGCGATGACGGTGGTGACCGTCCGGTGGACGGACGCGGCGTCGGGCGGCCCGGACCCGCGGTCGGCGAACAGCAGGTGCCCGGCCCCGATCAGCGTGGCGGCGAGGGTGGCGACGTCGGCGTCCGCGGCGATGCGGCCGAGGTCGCGTTCGGCGTCCAGATAGCGGGCGATCATGTCGGCGGCCTCGGTCACGACGGGCACGCCGCCGGTGGTCCTGGCCTGCCGCAGCCGGACGCGCAACTCGTCGCGGAAGGTGACGAGCGCGACGATCGCGACGGCGACCGACTCGAACACGATGGTGAGCGCGTCGGTGAGGTTGCCGGTGACGGTGCCGGTCCCGGCGGCGGCGCGCAGCTCGGCGGCCTGCGCGTCCATCCGGTGGATGCGGTCCAGGACGAGGTCGGTGAGGAAGGCGTCGAAGTCGGGGAAGTGCCGGTGCAGGACGCCTTTGGCGCAGCCCGCCTCGGTGGTGACGGCCCGGCTGGTCAGGGCGCTGGGCCCGTCCCGTAGCAGGACGCGCTCGGCGGCAGCGAACAGTTGCTCGCGCGCGTCGCGGATGTGCACCCCGGTCGGCACCGTCGCGTCCCTTCCCGTCCAGCCCGTCCCGTGTGTCCTCCGATCGGGGCATCCGGGTGGGCGAACGCCCACTCTATCCACGGGCGGGACGGCGTGCGGGGGGCAGGCGGCCCTGTCCGTGGCCAGGCGGCCGTGTGGGGGTCAGGCGGCTACGTCGGTGGTCAGGCCGTCGGCCTGCCGGTCGAGGGCGTCCAGGTGGGCGCGAAGGACGGCGCGCGGCCACGGGGTGCCGTTGTGCCCGAACGTCCAGGGCGGCGGCGGTTCGGCGTGGCCGTCCGGGGCGGGGGCGGCGTCCACCGGCAGGACGGGTTCGTCCGGCAGTCCCCCGGCGGTGGCCTCGGTCGATTCGGCGGTGTAGAGAGCGCGGACGCGGGCGGACACGGCTGCCGACAGGGCGTCGGGCTCGTCGGCGGGCGCGGTGAGGAACCGCAGCAGGCGGCGCCGCAGGTAGTCCGAGGCGACGTCGCCGTCGTTGATGCGGCGGGCGCAGCCGCGGGCGGTGGCGGTGCCCAGGGCGTGCTCGAAGCAGTCCAGCAGTGGGCGGCGGCGCGCGGCGATGAGCGTGTCGGCGGCGGGATGTTCCAGGACGAACCGCAGCACAGCGCGGGTGGTGTGCTTGTGGTTGGCGCGCAACCGCCGCAGCGCGAGCAGCGCGGTGATGACGTGCGCGGGCGGCACGCCCAGCGTCAGGACGCGGGCGGACCGGGCCAGCACGTCGCGGGTGGGGGCGTCCAGCCCGGCCTGGGAGGCGGCCAGGATCTGCAGCAGCACGCGGGCGCGCTGCCAGTGCCGCACGCCGGGCGCCAGGCACAGCAGCGCGTACCCCTCGGCGTCGGTGGTGTGGGCGGCGCGGTGCACGTCGGCGTCGTCCCACCGCAGGGACCCTCCCCGTGGCAGGGCGAGGGCGGTGTCGTGGGTCCGCAGATGGGTGAGCAGTGTGGGGGTGTCCATGATTCGCCTCCGCAATCATGGAGTGTAGAAATCTCCGCGGC
Source organism: Actinomadura meridiana (assembly GCF_039537545.1). NCBI lineage: Bacteria > Bacillati > Actinomycetota > Actinomycetes > Streptosporangiales > Thermomonosporaceae > Actinomadura > Actinomadura meridiana. The sequence goes on along the minus strand of NZ_BAABAS010000004.1, from coordinate 360,400 downwards.
GGCCCGGACACCCCTTTTCCGGTGGCGTCGGCCACTCCGCCCGGGACGGCGCCCAGGCGGGGGCCGGGGTTGTGTCGGTACGTGCCGGTCGGTTCGCCTTGGGCGACTACTATCGCCGGATGAGCTGGCAGGCGGCCGGGGCGGGGCCCGGCGCAACCGGAGGCGGCCCGAGCGGGGACCTGTTCGCGTCGGTCGAGGGCAATGTGCGCGAGCTGGTCGCCTCCCCCTGGTGGCAGACCGCGCCGCCCGCCGACCGCGCCGCCCAGATCGCCGCGCGGATGCTGTGGGGCGCCGGGGAGTGGTGGCTGTACGGGGCGTGGGGCCGCTGGTACCGGTGCGGGCTGGACGGCGCGTGGCATCCGTGCCCGCCGCCCGCCGACCCCGAGGACCGCCGGGTCGCGGTGCCCGCGCCGCGCGGGGCGGGGACGCCGCCCGTCCCGCCGCAGATGTACCCGACCGGCCCGGACCTGTCGGCCGGGCGGGTCGCGCCGCTGGGGTTCCTCGGGCCCGTCCCCGACACCGCGGTCGTGGCGCGCATCGCCCAGGCCCTCACGACCGCGCTGGCCGTCGACCCGCAGCAGTTCACGCAACGCGACCCGATGTTCCAGCCGGGCACCCCGTCGACGGTCGCCGCCGCGTGGGGCGCGCTGCTGTGGTGCGCGGGGTCGCCGGTGGCGTTGACCGAGCATCCGCTGATCGAGTCGTTCATCCCGTTCCTGACGACGTCGGCCGAGCAGCTGCACTGGATGATGCCGCCCGACTTCGCGACGCTGGCCGGGTACTACATTCACCGGCTCGGCGCGGGCGACGGCGGCGGCGCCGCCCACATCGCCCGCGTGATGTACGAGGTCGCCGCCGGGTTGCAGGCCGACCCGCGGTTCCGTCCCGGCGCGGACGCGCTGGCGGCGGTGACGGCGGCGTCGCTGCGGATGGTGAACCAGGACATGGCGACCGTCCGGTACGGGCCGGGCGCGATCGTGCAGGAGTGGCGGCGCCGCTGCCCCGCCGAGTACGCCACGACGATGGTGCGTGACACCGCGCCCGGGGAGTTCCTGCGGCTGGCCCTGTACGACCTGCAACAGGCGGTGGCGGGGTTGACGGGGCCGCGTCCGGCGGTGCCGGGACGCGGGCACGACGAGGTCCGCCGCGCCGGGATCGCGGTGCTGGCCGCCGACCTCCAGGTCGCGCCGGGCGCGGTCCCGGCGCTGCAACGGTGGCTGGACCCCGACAGCGCCCGCACGTTGCAGGCGGTGCTGGCCGACCCGGCGAACCCGCTGCGGTCGCTGTGGCCCCGCGACGGGCGGTTGCCGGACGCGTTGCGCGGCGACGACGCCGACGCGCTGGCCGCGCTCCTGGCGACCACGTACACGTTGGGGTTGACGTGGTGCCGGTTGGCGCAGGTCCCGCCGCCGTCGACGGGGTTCGTGGTGCCGCAGGCGGTGGCGGCGGAGCTGATGTCCCCGGCGCTGCACACGCCGCCGTCGACGGACGAGCTGTCGGCGTGGGACATCATCAAGGCGGCCCGCGAGCATCTGGCGGCCGAGCGCGCCGCGGGCGGCGGCGCCGACCAGCCGGTGGCTCCGGTGCCCGAGCCGAAGCGGGACACGCCTGGCCCGCCGCCCGCCGTCGCGCCCGCCCCGCCGCCGTCGGCTCCGCCGCCCGCCGTGCCGGTGCCGCCGCCGGTGGCACCGGAACCGCCGCCCGTCCAGCCGCCGTACGAGCCGCCCCCCGCGCGACCCGCCGCGCAGCCAGCGGCACAGCCAGCCGCGCAGTCCGCGCCTCCCCCGCCACCGCCGCCTCCTCCCCCGGCGCCGGTGCCCGAGCCGTCGCGTCCGGTGGAGGAGCCGGTGTGGCCCGACGACGCGCGGCGGACGCAGCTGGACACCGACGCGTTCAAGACCCAGCTCGACCGGGGCCCGGCCTGGCCCGGCGCGGACGCGCCACCCCCGCCACCTCCCCCGGCTCCGCCCTCCGTCCCGGCCGCTGCCCCGCTCGTGCCGCCCGGGCCTGAGCCGGTTCCGCACGCGGACTTGCCGCCGCCGCCCGCGCCGGTGCCCGAGCCGCTTCCCCCGCTGCCGCCCGCGCCCGCCCGCGAGCACAGCCCGCAGGTCGCCGAGGCGTACGGGATCCGGTTCCTGTGCGGCGCCGACGACATCGAACGGGTCGTGACGGAGGTGCGGCGGCGCGGCAAGTGGGCGCGGCGGTTGCGCGGGCAGCAGGTGTCCAGCGCGTCGGCGCCCGCGTTGCTGCTGATCGGGACGCCGTCCAGCGGTCAGCGGCGGCTGGCGCGGATGGTCGCGGCCGCGTTGGCGGAGGTGGAGGCCTCCAGCGGCGAGGTGCACGCCGCCCACGCCGAGGACCTGCGCGAGGGCGGCCCGGAGGGGCTGCGCGCGGTGCTGGACGAGCACGCCGGGCACGTCCTGCTGCTGGACGGCCTGGACAGCCTGATCCTGGACGAGGCGCAGGGCCCGTCGTACGCGTCGGCGCTGTACCGGACGCGGTTGGAGGGCGTCAACGACACGGCGCTGCTGGGCACGTGCGAGCCGGACCGGGTGGGTGAGTTGTCGGCGGCGTCCCCGGAGCTGGTGACCGATCTGCGGGCGGTGCGGCTGCCGGACCTGGGTGAGGCGGCGGCGCGGTCGGCGCTGGTGGGTCTGCTGGCCGAGGAGCGGCGGCTGCGGCTGGGGTCGGACGCCTGGACGGTGGTGAACCGCGAGGTGGGGACGTTGCGCCCGCGGGGCCGCCTGACCGGCGCGCGGCTGGTGGAGGCGTATCTGGACCGGGCGGCGACGCGGCATCTGGGCAGCGCGGAGGCGACGCAGGCGATCGGGAGCGCGTTGTCGCTGACGGCCGCCGACTTCGAGGGCCTGGCCGCCGAGCTGGCGGGCCGCTGAACCAAGGGCGGCGGCGGGGTTTCCGTGGGGCCCGATTCCCCTTGCCCGTAGGGGATTTGGGCCCCCGGCGGGACGCCGGAATGTCGGTGGGCGCGGTCACGATGGACACGTGGATCGTGTCGACCGGTTGCTGGCGCTCGTCGCCGAGCTCCGCGCGGCCTCACCCGACCCGCTGGACGCGGCGGCGCTGGCGGGGCGGCTCGGGGTCAGCGAACGGACGGTCCGCCGTGACGTGGAGTTACTGACGCACGGCGGGTTGCCGGTGCGGTCGCGGCCGGGACGCGGGTACGCGCTACCCGAGGCCGCTCCCGGGCCCGCGCCGTTGACCGAGGCGGAGTCGTTGACGGGCCCGGTCCGCGACACCCTCACCGAGGCCGTCCGGACGCGCCGCGTGGTGCGGTTGTCCTACACCGACCAGGCGGGGGCGCGCAGCGTCCGCGACGTGGAGGCCCACGGCCTGGTCGTCGCCCCCTACGGCGAGTACCTGGTGGGGTGGTGCCGGATGCGGGACGGGCCGCGAATGTTCCGGCTGGACCGGATCGGCGCGGCGTTCCTGTCGGGCCGCTCCGCGCACGTCCGTGACCTGGACGACCTGATGGCGGCGTTGCGGGTGCCGACCCCGCGTCCCACCGCCGGACCGGGAGGCGGGGCAGGGCCGCGGGGCCCGGCGGGCGCGGCGCGGGCGCGGTTGTGGACGTTGGACCGGTTGGCGCATGTGCGGTCGCGGCTGCGGGACGCGGCGGCCGAGGCCGTCCCGTCCGGGTCGGGTGCGGCGGCGTTGCGCGGGGTGCTGGGGCATCTGGCGGAGTGGACGCGGTGGCAGGCGGCGGCGGTCCGGTCGGCGGCGACCGGGGAGGAGCCGGTGCTGGCGGGGCGCCGCCCGTGGTTCCCGCCCGAGTTCGACCGGGAGCTGCCCTACGACGCGCGGGAGCGGATGATCCAGGACGCGATGGCGCTGCGGTCGCTGGGCGAGGTGGCCCGTGATCTGGAGGACGTGCTGTCGTCGGTGGCGCACTGGGCGGCCGACTGCGACGACGCGCTGTGGGAGGACGAGCTGCCCGACCCGCGCCTGTACGGGCCGCCGGGGCCGCCGCGTCCGCTGGCGGATCTGCTGGCGGGGTGGCGGGGCCCGCTGGCGCACATCGAGTGGCATCTGGACCGGTTGACCGACGAGCCGCCGCCGTCCCCGCCGGGGGATGATGAGGAGATGTGGGTGGTGGATCGCTGCCCGTTGCAGGCCTGACCGGCGTGTCCGGGTGGGGGTGGGCGGGAACACCGCCGCGGAGACGTTACAGTGGATACGTCGGTGTGGCATGTGTCCCCCGGGCTCTACCTGACGCCTTCGGGGAATACCGCCGGTCCCATGCGGTCCGGGCTGGAGCTTCGTTGTGCCTTTCGCCGTGAGGCGACCACCACACCGGCTTGAACGCCGATGCCCCGGCGAGGATGTCCTCGCCGGGGCATCGGCGTTCGCGTCCCCACGGACAACAACCACCTCACGCGCGCAGCAGTTGCCGGATCCGCGCCGCCTCCCGCGTGAGGTGGTTGCGCTCGGGGACGCTGGTGGCGACACGGGCCGCGTCGGCGTAGAGGTCGGCGGCCTGTTCCAGGTCACCGGCGCGTTCCCGCAGGTACGCGGTCACCGCGGTGTGGCGGGGCAGGTCGGGGTCGACGCCGGTGAGCGCGGCGAGCCCGGCGCGTGGCCCGTCGGCCTCTCCGACGGCGACCGCGCGGTTGAGTCGCACGACGGGGCTGCCGGTGAGGGCCAGCAGTTCGTCGTACCATTCGACGATCTGCACCCAGTCGGTCTCGGCGGCGGTGCGGGCGTCGGCGTGCAAGGCGGCGATCGCGGCCTGCGCCTGGTATTCGCCGAGCCGGTCGCGGGCCAGCGTGGCCTGAAGGATCATGACACCCTCGGCGATCAGGGCGGTGTCCCAACGGGACCGGTCCTGCTCGCCGAGCGGGATCAGCCGCCCGTCCGGGCCGGTGCGGGAGGCGCGCCGCGCGTGGTGCAGCAGCATGAGCGCGAGCAGCCCGGTGACCTCGGGTTCGTCGGTGAGGGCGACGAGCTGGCGGGTGAGGCGGATCGCCTCGGCGGCCAGGTCGACGTCTCCGCCGTATCCCTCGTTGAAGACGAGGTAGAGGACGCGCAGCACCGTCGCGAGGTCGCCGGGCTGGTCGAGGGGCAGGCCCGCGATCCGCCGTTTGGCGCGGCTGATCCGCTGCGCCATCGTCGCGTCGGGGACCAGGTGCGCCGCCGCGATCTGCCGTGTGGTCAGTCCGCCGACCGCCCGCAGTGTCAGCGCGACGGCGGCGGCGGGCGGCAGGGTGGGGTGCGCGCACAGGAAGTAGAGCCGCAGCGTGTCGTCGGCGGCGGGCGCCGTTCCGGCGGGCGGTTCGGCGTGCACGGCGAGTTCGCGTCCGGCCCGCGCGGTGTCGGCGCGGGCGGCGTCGAGGAACCGGCGCCACGCGACGGCGACGAGCCACGCCTTGGGGTCGCGGGGCGGGTCGTCCGGCCAGGTGTCCAGGGCTCGGATGAGGGCTTCCTGCACGGCGTCCTCGGCCGACGCGAAGTCGGCTCCGCGGCGGACGAGGACGCCGATCACCGCGGGCACCAGTTCCCGCAGCGGTGGCTCGTTCACTCGGTGACCGTGGGCGGCTCGGTGAGGAACGGCCGGACCTCGAGCCATTCGTAGATGGGTTCGCCGCGCGGCCCGGGCGCGGCCGACAGTTCCCCGGCGAGTTGGACGGCGCGGTCCCAGGACTCGACGTCGATGGCGAACCACCCGGCGATGAGGTCCTTGGTCTCGGCGAAGGGGCCGTCGGTCACGGGTGGGCGTCCCTCGCCGTCGTACCGGACGAACGCGCCCTCGGGTGCCAGGGCCTGGCCGTCGACGAACTCACCGGTCTCTTCGAGGCGGGCGGCGAAGTCGCGCATGAACCGCATGTGCGCGTCGATCTCGTCGGGCGTCCACTGGTCCATCGTCCCGAAGTCGACGGTCGGGGCCGGGCCGCCTCGGTAGTGCTTCAGCAGCAGGTATTTCATCGTGGTTCTCCTTCGTCGTGGCGGCCGGTCGTGGCCGCTGATGCCCCTGGGACGGAGCCGACACCACGTTTTCGACACCCGGGACGAAAAATTAGCGAGAAATCATCCCGCCACCCAAACCCGCTCCCCGACCACGACGAAACACGACAACCACGCCCCAGGGCGTCACACCGAGACCGACCGCCGGACGACCCACACCAACAACTCAAGACGGGAACGGCGCCGCCCGCACACGCGGGCATGGCGGGCGGCACCGTCCACCGAAGAAACGACCGACAACCGTGGCGTCACCTGGGCCGAGGCACGGAAAGAACCAACCAGGGCCGCCGTGTCCAGGATCTAGAGGCGGCGGGTCATAGGACGGCCGCGGCGGTGGCGGCGCCGATCGCGGCGAGGACGATGATGATGGCGGCCGCCGCGAGGATGATGGTGCGTGTTCGGCGGCGGGGGGCGCCGAGTCGGGCGAGGCGATGGGCCAGCCGTGGTTCGTCCTCGCTCAGGCGGACCTCGATCTGCGTGAGGATCCGCTGCTCCTCCATCGACAGCGCCATGCTGATACCTCCGGGGGTCAGATGTCTGCATCCTCCCCGCTGAGCATGATCATTATCCCTATCGCTGGGGGGCGGTGACGGTGGCGCCGCGTCCGGGTCCGCTCTGGTGGTGGAGGCGGTCCAGGGCGGTGACGTAGTAGGTGTAGGTGCGGCCGGGTTCGGCGGCGGTGTCGACGACGCCGGGGCCGCGGGCGCCGGTGACGAGCCGGTCGGGGTCGGGGGCTGCGCAGCCGGGGTGTTCGCCGTCCACCCGGTACACCGCGTAGGACGCGGCGCCCTGCGCGGGCCGCCAGGTGACCTTCACGCCGCCGCCAGAAGCGGTGGCGGCGGTGTTCTGGACGGCGGGTGGCGCGCCGGTGGACGGGTCGCCCTTCGTCCCGGCGGGGTCGGCGGCGGGCGGGATGGCGGGGTGGGCGTAGTGGTCCTTGCGGAGCCGGTCGGCGAACCCGCGGCGGTTCTTGGCGAGGTCGGACGCGCTGAAGAACACGTCACCACGGACCTGCGGGTATTTGGCGTTCAGGGTGAGGTGGCGGGACAGTTCGGCGGGTTTGTTCCACGGGCCGCCGGTGCCGACGCGGTAGGCGCCCTGCCCGATGGTCAGGTGCACGCTGGTGCCCTTGACCTGGTCGGCCCACCAGCGGACGAGTTCGGCGTAGTCGGCGCGGGGGTCGCCGATCGGCCAGTACAGCTGGGGGGTGACGTAGTCGATCCAGCCCTTCTTGATCCAGCCGCGGGTGTCGGCGTAGATGTCGTCGTAGCTCTGGAGGGCCCGGGTGGGTGACCCTGCGGGGTCGGTGCTGGCGTTGCGCCACACGCCGAAGGGGCTGATCCCGAACCGCACCCACGGTTTGGCGGCGTGGATCTTCTCCGACAGGGACTGGACGAGGGTGTCGACGTTGCGGCGGCGCCAGTCGCCCTTGTCCAGGCCGCCGCCGTGGGCCTTGTAGGTGGCCTTGTCGGGGAACTCGCCGCCCTCGGGGTAGGGGTAGAAGTAGTCGTCGAAGTGGACGGCGTCGACGTCGTACTTGTCGACGACGTCCATGACGGCGCGGGTGGCCAGGTCACGGACCTGCGGGAGGCCCGGGTCGTACCACAGGCCGGTGCCGTACTTGCGGACCCAGTCGGGGTGCTGGCGGGCGGGGCTGGTGGGGGCGAGCTTCTTCAGGTCGTCCTGGCGGGAGACGCGGTAGGGGTTGAACCAGGCGTGGAACTCCAGGTTCCGGGCGTGGGCCTCCTTGAGCATGAACGCCAGGACGTCGTAGCCGGGGTCCTTGCCCTGCGTCCCGGTGATCCACTGTGACCACGGCTCGTACGGGGACGGGTAGAAGGCGTCGGAGTTGGGGCGGATCTGGACGACCACCGCGTTCATGTTCATCCTGGTGGCGGTGTCGAGGAGCCGGACGAACTGGGCGCGCTGCTCGGCGGCGGTGTCGTCGGTGTCCTTGGGCCAGTCGATCCCGGCGACGGTGGCGATCCACATCGCGCGCACCTGCCGGTCCCGCTCGCCGCCCGGCGCCGCCACACCCGGGCACTCGGCCTTGGCGCCGGGCGGGACGGGCCCGCCCGAGCGGCGGCCGCCCTCGCCGCCGAGCGCGCTGATGCCGCAGCCGGCGACCGCGCCCGCCGAGATTCCCGCCAGCAGGGCGGCGGCCACCGTCCGGATCCTGGATCGCGATGCCATAGCGGCCCATTGTTACGCACCCGTTGCGATGCCACGTACGAAACGCCACCACACCCAGGACACCCGTGTCCTCCCCTTTCGTCCCGTTTCACCTGCCCCCACCTTGCGATCTTCGAACATGCGTTCCATACTGGCCGGGCGATTCATCGCTCACATGTTCGAAGGAGGTCGGGGGTGCGCTGGGACCATCTGCGGCTGGACGGCGACCCCGGCCCGGCGCCGCCGCTGATCGAGCGGGGCGCCGCGGCGCCGGCTGGGGGTGTGCGCGACGCTGAACGCGGCGGGCATCGACTGCGGTGTCCTGATGGGCCCGGTCATCCCGTACCTGTCGGACTCCCCCGCCCAGCTCGACGCGGCCGTCCGGGCGATCGCCGAGGCGGGCGCGACCTGGGTGTCGCCGATCACGCTGCACCTGCGGCCCGGCGCCCGCGAATGGTTCCTGGGGTGGCTGCGCGCGCACCACCCGCACCTCGTCGTCCCCTACGCGCGCCTGTACGGGAACGGCGCCTACGCGCCCAAGGAGTACCAGGACGGCATCTCCCAGCAGGTCGCCGACCTGGCGTCCCGTTACGGCGTCGCCGACCGCGCCGCCCGCCGTCCCACCCTCGCGCGCCCCACTCCCGAGCCGCCGCCCGAACCCCCACGGCAGCTGTCACTGCTGTGACCCCGCGCCGTGACCCCGGTCGTGATCCCGCGCGGGACCCGCGCGGGGGGGCTCTTCCAGGTTCGTGGCCTCTCCGCCGGGTCCGTGGCCCTCCGCCCGCCCGACGGGGGTGCGCGGCGGGCGGAGGGGTCAGGGGGTGAGGGTGGAGAGGTGGTGGCACAGGTCCCAGACGGTGTCGCAGGCGCGTTCGTCCAGGACGGAGGCGGGCCAGGGGACGCGGCGGGTCTGGGCGTTGACGTAGACGCCGGTGACGCCGTCCATGGCGGGGTCGGCGGCCAGGTAGAGGGAGGAGCGGGTGGCTCGGGCGGCGTCGCCCATCAGGCGGGGGCCGAGCAGGCGCAGCAGCGGCACCAGCGGGCGGTACACGTAGGGGAACGCGGACATGGGCAGGGTCCGGTTGCCGGGGGTGTAGGCGTGGCCGGGGTAAGCGACGTTCACCGTGACGCCGGGTGAACCGTTGCTGGCCAGGGACGCGGCCAGGTGGCGGCTCATCGCCATCAGGGCGGTCTTGGCGTGGTTGTACTGGGAGAACCTCCACCCGAGGTAGGTCTTCTCGCCCTGGAGGTTGCCCAGGTCCAGGGGGCCGCCGGGGATGCCGCCGGTCAGGTTGACGACGCGGGCCGTCCCGGCGGCGCGCAACAGCGGCAGAAGCCGGCAGGTCAGGGCGTAGGGGGCCAGAACGTTGGTGGCGAAGGTGGCCTCGACGCCGTCGGCGGTGAGGACGCGGCGGGGGTGCGCGCCGCCGAGGTTGTTGACCAGGACGTCGAGCCGGTCGTGGTCGGCGGCGACCCGCTCGGCCAGGACGCGCGCGCCGTCCAGGGTGGTCAGGTCGGCGGTGAGGGCCGTGACCCCCGCCCCCGGGGTCGCCGTCGCCGTCGAGTCGCGGGTCAGGTCGTGGACGGCGGCCTCGGCGCGGGCGGGGTCGCGGCCGACCACGATCACGTGGGCGCCGAGCGCGGCCAGGCCCCGCGCCGTCTCCTTGCCGATCCCGCCGGTGCCGCCCGTCACCAGCGCCGTCCTGCCCCGCAACTCCACCGCCGACCTCCTAAATGGCACTCAGTGCCACAAACAGTACCAGGTGCCGTAACGTATCCTCGATGCGTGACGAATGGGGACGGATCGGGGCTGCGGGCACGGACCCGGCGCGCGGTACGGGCCGAACTGGCGGCCACGGCGATCGGCCTGTTCGTCGAACGGGGCTTCGACGACACGACCGTCGACGACATCGCCGCCGCGGCGGGCGTGTCACGGCGCAGCTTCTTCCGCTACTTCCCGTCCAAGGAGGACGCTGTGTTCGGCGACGCCGAGGACGTCGCCGGTCGTGTCGCCGACGCCGTCACCGCCCGCCCGGCGGGCGAACCGCCGTGGGAGTGCCTGCGCGCGGTCCTGCACGACTGGCGGGAACCGATCCGCGCCGCGCACCCCGACCCGGCGCTGCTACGGCTGATCGAGACGACCCCGGCGCTGCGGGCACGGCTGCACGTCAAACGGGAGCAGATGCGCGAGCGGATCGCGGCGGCGCTGCTGGCCCGCGGCGGGCTGGACGCCTTCACCGCCGACCTGCTGACCGGCGCGGCGGGCGCGGCGCTGGACGCCGCCAACCGCGCGTGGCTGCGCTCGGACGGCGCCCTCGACCACGCCGAACTGCTCGACCGCGCGTTCACCGCCCTGCGCCCGCAAAGCTGAACGCCTGACGGTCAGGCGCGTTCGGCGTTCAGTTCGACGGGCGCGGCGATCACGTCGACCATCGCGTCGTTGCGCAGCACCGTGATGGGCAGCGGACGACCGATCGCCTCGGCGAACATCAGCCGCTGCACCGACTGCGCGGTCGACACCGGCGCGCCGCCCGCCGTCAGCACCAGGTCGCCGCGGCGCAGCCCGGCCCGGTCGGCGGGGCTGCCCGGCACGACCTCGGCCACCCGCAACGCCTCGTCCTGCCCGACCCTCGGCCGCAGCGCCGCCGGGACCGGGACCGGCGCGGCGACCAGCCCGAGGAACGCGCGGCGGACCCGGCCGTCGCGGATCAGCGCGCCGATGATGCGGCGCGTCGTCGCGTTGATCGGCACCGCCAGGCCCAGCCCGAACCCGGCGACGGCGGTGTTGACGCCGACGACCCGGCCGTGGGAGTCGGCGAGCGCGCCCCCGGAGTTGCCCGGGTTGAGGGCCGCGTCGGTCTGGATGACGTCCTCGATGACGCGGGCGACGGTGCCGGTGCGGGTGGGCTGCGAGGCGGGCAGGGACCGGCCGAGCGCCGACACCACGCCCGCCGTCACCGACCCCGACAGGCCGAGCGGGTTCCCGACGGCCACGACCAGTTGCCCGACGACCAGGGCGTCGCTGTCGCCGAGGGTGACCGGGTCGGGGACGGGCCCGTCGGCGCGGACCACCGCCAGGTCCGACAGCGGGTCGGTGCCGACGACGGTGAACGCGGCGCTCGCCCCGTCGGCGAACGCGACCTGCCCGCCCGACGCGTCGCCCACCACGTGCGCGTTGGTGAGCAGGAACCCGTCGCCGGTGAACGACACCGCCGACCCGGCGCCCTCGCCGCGCCGGTGCCGCACCCGCAGCGCCGCCACCCGCGGGGTCAGCTCCCGCGCGACGGCGGACACGACACGGGAGTAGGCGTCCAGCGGCGCGCCGTCCTGGGGGTCGGAGACCATGACACCTCCCGAATGATTACACCATTACACGGTAACCCCGGGTGGGGGGAAGGTGTTCCCGCCCGGTGGCATCTCGTGCCGCAGGACGCTGTACAGGACCTCGTCGCGGTACCCGCCGCCCAGGAACGCGTAGCCGCGGATGACGCCCTCCCGCGTGAACCCCGCCTTCTCCAGGGCGCGCTGCTCGGCGATGTTGTCGACGTCGGTCTCGGCCTGGACCCGGTGCGCCAGGGTGTAGACGAACAGGTACTCCACCAGCGTCCGCTGCGCCCGCGCGCCGATCCCCCGGCCGCGCGCCTCGGGCATCAGCGAGATCCCGATGCTCCAGCACCACGCGACCCCGGCCATCGTGATCCGCCGGTACGACACGACACCGATCGGGTCGGTGTCGGCGGTCACCACGAGCGTGGCGGTGTCGGCGCCGAGCCAGCCGTCCTGCTCCCAGCGGCGGCGGAACCGCCGGGGGTCGCGCCAGCCGTCCCACAGGAACGGCCCGGCCAGGTCCGGGTCGGTGCGCAGCCGCTCGACGAACGGGAGGTCCGCCTCGGCCATCGCGCGCAACTCCACATGATCGTCCACGGGGCCACGGTAGGTCCGGGCCGCTCCCGCCCGCCACCGATCTGCCGCCGATGTGCCGCGACGGCGGTACCGCCCGGGACGCCGTAGGGTGCGGGGCATGCGTGGGGTTTCTGGGACGGCCGCCGGGCCCGTGGTGGTGGAACGCGCGGACGGTGTCGGCGGCGAGCTGGTACTGCGCCGCGACGGCGCCGACTACGAGATCATCAGCAACGGGGTGTTCCTCATGGACACCCGCAACGGCGAGTCCGAACGGCTCCTGGTCCGCACGGCGGTCGACACAGCGGTCGACACGCCGGTCGACACGCCGGTCGACACGGGCGGCGACGCCGCGGTGGGCGGGGCCGGTGGGGCGGTGCGGGTGTTGATCGGTGGGTTGGGTGTCGGGTTCTCGCTGGCCGAGGCTCTCGCCCTGCCGCGCGTCGACCGTGTGACTGTGGTGGAGCGTGAACCGGCGGTGGTCGGCTGGCACCGTACTGTTCTGCGGCCCTGGTCGCGGGGGGCGGTCGATGATTCCCGTGTCACCGTCGAGGTCGCCGACCTGCTCGACGTCCTCGCCCGTCCCGACGGGGAACGGTACGACGCGGTGTGCCTGGACATCGACAACGGGCCCGGCTGGACCGTCACGCCCGGCAACGCCCGCCTCTACGACCCTTCCGGGCTCGACCTGGTGACCGCGCGCCTCGCGCCGGGCGGGGTGCTGGCGGTGTGGAGCGCGAACGCGGCGCCGGAGTTCGAGACGTTGTTGCGGCGACGGTTCGGGTGGGTCGAGGTGCGGGCCGTGCCGGTGCCGCGCGGCGAGCCCGACGTCATCTACCTCGCCCGCGAACCCGACCCCCGCTGAGGACGTCAAGGGACGGACCCGGCAAAACCGGGTCGCCCGTTTCTGTCACCCACCTGATCCTCCCCACGAGCGCCGTTCGCTACCTTTTGGCCTGACACACCATGTTTGGGAGGATCTGTGGCCACTGCCCACGCAACCCGGCGTCCCGCCGTCCTGGGCGACCTGCTGCCCGGGGCCCTCGCCCGCGACGTCGCGCTCATCGTCGGCGCCGCCGCGTTCACCGGCCTGGCCGCGCAACTGTCGGTCCCCGTGCCCGGCACCCCCGTGCCCGTCACCGGGCAGACCTTCGCGGTCCTGCTCGCCGGGGCCGCGCTCGGACCCGTCCGCGCCGCCCTCGGCATGCTGCTGTACCTGCTCGCCGGGGCCGCGGGCGTCTCCTGGTACACCGACGGCGAGTCCGGGACCGGCATCCACACCCTCGGCTACGTCATCGGCTTCGTCGTCGCCGCCGCCGTCGTCGGGCGTCTCGCGCAACGCGGCGGCGACCGCACCCCGGCCCGCACGGGCGTGACCATGCTCGCCGGAACCGTGATCATCTACGCGGTCGGCGTCCCCTACCTGATGGCGTCCCTGCACGTCAGCCTGGGCCGCGCCGTCGAACTCGGGATGACCCCGTTCCTGGCGGGCGACGCCCTGAAGGTCCTGCTGGCCGCCTGCGTGCTGCCCGCCGCGTGGAAACTCACCGGCACCGGAACCGGCAGCACCCGGGACCGCTGACCCGCATAGGACCGGGACGGGCGGGCACACCGCCCCTGTGGTGAACGCCTCAGCGTCCACGTCACCCCCCACCGTTTGAACAGGTTCAAATCTGTCGTACAGTGGGGCCGTGAAGCTCGCCGCGACCGCACAGGACCACCTCACCGTCCGCACCGTCCCGGTTCCCGACCCAGGCGACCTCATCGCGCACCTCCCCCACCCCGACGCGCTCGCCTGGATCCGCCACGGCGACGGTCTCGTCGGCTGGGGCGAGGCCACCCGCGTCACCCTGCCCGCCGGGCCCGACCGCATCGCCGCCGCCGCCCACATCCTGCGCGACCTGTTCGACGCCGCCGACGTCCACGACCCCATCGCCGCGCCCGGCACCGGACCCGTCGCGTTCGGCACCTTCACCTTCGACCCCGCCTCCACCGGGTCCACCCTCATCGTGCCCCGCCGCGTCCTCGGCCGCCGCGACGGCACCGCCTGGCTCACCACCATCGGCCCCCACGCCGCCGACACCCCAGGCCCCCACACCCGCACCACCCCGCCCCGCACCCCCACCGGCCTGCGCTGGGACGACGGCGCCCTCCCCGAACACGCCTGGAAGCAGGCCGTCGCCACCGCCGTCGACCACATCCACCATGGCCACCTCGGCAAAGTCGTCCTCGCCCGCGACCTCACCGCCCACGCCGACGCCCCCATCGACACCCGCGTCCTGCTCCGCCGCCTCGCCCACCGCTTCCCCCGCTGCTACACCTTCTCCTGCGACGGCATGGTCGGCGCCACCCCCGAACTCCTCATCCGCCGCACCGGCGGCGACATCGAATCCCTCGTCCTCGCCGGCACCACCGCCCGCGGCACCGACCCCGCCGACGACCACGCCCGCGCCACCCGCCTGTTCACCTCCGCCAAAGACCGCGAAGAACACCGCTACGCCGCCGACATGGTCCGCGACGCCCTCACCCCCCTCTGCCACCACCTCACCGTCCCCGCCGAACCCGAACTCCTCACCCTCCCCAACCTCACCCACCTCGCCTCCCCCGTCCGCGGCCGCCTCACCGCCGACCGGTCCGTCCTCGACGTCGTCGCCGCCCTGCACCCCCCCCC